>NZ_QPII01000015.1:0-120530 GCF_003336675.1 Billgrantia montanilacus
GCCGAGCAGAAGAGGAGGCCCGCCGCCAGCAGGAGGCCGAGGAGCAGCGCCGAGCAGAAGAGGAGGCCCGCCGCCAGCAGGAGGCCGAGGAGCAGCGCCGAGCAGAAGAGGAGGCCCGCCGAGCCGCGGAACAGGCCAGCCAGGGCCTGGATCGTGCCATCGAAGGCGAAAGCGAAGCCGTGGCCGATGCGCGTCAGGCCCAGGAGGCGGCCAACAGCTTCATTAATCTGGTACGACGAGCAGTGGAGCAGGCCTGGGTGATTCCTCCGGGAGCATCGGGAAACCTTGAAGCCACTGTTCAGGTCCAACTGGGACCCTCTGGCGAGCTGTTTGGCGCTACTATTAACCAGACTAGCGGTGATAGCAGCTTCGACCGCTCTGCCATACAGGCAGTGGAAGCTGCCGCACCGTTCGGTGAACTGCGCCAATTGCCCGCTATGGCGCAGCGTGATTTCCGCCAATTCAATCTGCGGTTTCGACCGGGAGATGTACGCTGATGAAAGTCCTTATAACGACCTGGCTGAGCGCCTTGCTATTGATGTTCAGCACGCTGGCACAGGCCAACCTGACCATTGAGATCACACGTGGTAGCGACCGTGCCACTCCCATCGCAGTGGTTCCATTCGCTGCCGATGGTGAAAACCTGCCCGAGGATGTCGCCCAGATTATCAGCGATAATTTGCAGCGAAGCGGTTACTTCGAGCCGCTTGATCGCCAGGCAATGTACGACAGGCCCAGCACCAGCGACGAGGTTCAGTTCGGACAATGGCGCGGTCTTGACGTGCGCTACATGGTGGTAGGGCGGGTCAGTCGCGAAGGCAATGGCTATCGAATTCGCTACGAGCTGTTGGATGTCAGCGGATCCCGCCGAATGCTGGGTGAAAGCGTAACCGCCAGCGGCAGCGAATTGCGCGGCGGAGCGCACTACATCAGCGATCAGATCTTCGAGTCCATTACCGGAATTCGTGGTGCCTTCGCCACACGGATCGCCTATGTCACGGCCCGGGGTGCCGGCAATGACATGCAATTCGCCCTCTACGTCGCGGACGCCGATGGCCACAACAGCCAGGAGGTGCTGAGCTCGCGGGAGCCGATTCTCTCGCCGGCCTGGTCGCCGGATGGCCGCAAGCTTGCCTATGTCTCCTTCGAGACGGAGCGGCCGGCGATCTATATCCAGGATCTGGCGACCGGCCAGCGGGTCAGAGCGACATCCTTCGAGGGGATCAATGGTGCTCCGGCCTGGTCGCCCGACGGACGCCGGCTGGCCATGGCCCTGTCCAAGGACGGTCAACCGGAAATCTACATCATGGATGTGGCGTCGCGTAATTTCGAACGCATCACCAATAACAACAACATCGACACCGAGCCGACCTGGTCGCCGGATGGGCGTAGCATCCTGTTCACCTCCGACCGCAGCGGCGGCCCGCAGCTCTATCGCTATACGGTGGGCAGCGGCGAGACGGAGCGCTTGACCTTCACCGGCAACTATAACGCCCGCGGACGCTTTGCTCCCGATGGTGAATCCATCTTTCTGGTCCACCGCAGTAACAATGGCTACCAGATTGCCAGGCAGGACCTGGGATCTGGCAGGCTGGTCGTAATCAGTGAGTCGCGTTCGGATGAATCACCCAGTGTTGCACCCAACGGGACCATGGTAATCTTCGCCACCCAGCAAGGTAACAGCGGGGTGTTGTCAGCGGTGTCGGCTGATGGACGCGCGTCCTATAGGCTGCCATCGGCCCAGGGTGACGTGCGCGAACCCGCGTGGTCACCGTTTCTGAATTAATACTCGATGATCCGTGTCACTCGAATCCTTCAAGGAGTTAGACCATGCAATTCAAGTCGCACGCCAGGAGCCTGGCACTCGCTCTTTCTCTGGCGCTCGTGGCCGGTTGTTCCAGCACCGGTGGGACACAGGACGGGTCTATGGAAGGCACCCGCAACGGCGGTGCCGGAACCGGCGTTGCCGGTAGCGGGCAAGTTAGCGGTACCGGTGTCGGCAGCGGCACGAACGGCGATCGTGCCGGACAGCAGGCCGACGGACGTATTCCCGAGGTGCGTACCATCTACTTCGACTTCGATCGTGACAACATTCGCTCCGAGTTCGAGTCGGTGCTGGTGGCCCATGCCCGCTATCTGCGTTCCAATGGCAACGCTCGCGTTGCGCTGCAAGGCCATACCGATGAGCGTGGCACCCGCGAGTACAACATGGCCCTCGGCGAGCGCCGCGCGAATGCAGTGAAGCGCTTCCTTGAAGTCCAGGGTGTCTCGCCCTCCCAGTTGGAGATCGTCAGCTACGGTGAAGAGCGCCCGGCAGTTCGTGGCAACAATGACGACGCATACGCCCAGAACCGTCGTGTGGTCTTCGCCTACTGATCGAGCAGGCGCGATGGTGCGCCAATGGAGTCCAACATGAGACACAGTCTGAAAAGGCTGTGCGGCGCGGGAGCCCTGGTGCTCCCGCTGTCCGTGATGAGCCTTGCCGTTGCACAACAGCGTCCGGTGGTTGAGGACCTGACCGCCTCTCCGTCGCGCTCTTTCATGGATCAGGCACAAGTCCAGGAAGAGTCACGAGGGAGCCTGGTCATCTTCAACCAGGTCGAGGAACACCAGCGTGAGATACAGCAGCTGCGTGGGCAGATCGAGGAGCTTCGTCACCAGCTCGAGCAGCTGCGCAGTCAGACACGCCAGCAGTACCTCGATCTGGACGAACGACTGATGGCCGGCAGTGCCGGTATCGAAGCTCGGCCGGAAGTCGACGAGGAGTCCGCCCGCCAGGTTGCCGAGACCCCCTCGCCAAGCGGGGTGACTGCAGATGCCCAGGCCGCCTACCAGGCTGCCTTCGCCAAGGTCCAGGCACGTGAATTCGAAGATGCCATCAGCGCGTTTGACGCCTTCGTGGTCGACCACCCCGACAACAACCTGACTGCCAATGGTCATTACTGGCTTGGCGAGCTGCACTCCGCCGAAGGCAACCTGGCCGACGCCGAAATCGCCTTTCGGCAGGTCATCGACAACTATCCCCAGAGCAGCAAGCTTCCCGATGCCCTCTACAAGCTCGGCCTGATCAAGGCCCGCCAGGGGGAGCCAAGCGAGAGTCGGGAACTGCTGGAAAGAGTGAGGGACGATTACCCCGACAGTAGTGCTGCCGGACTTGCCAACGACTTTCTACGCCAGTCCCTGTAAGGACTGGCCCCGCCCGAGGAGCCGCGATGAGCTGCAAGATCGACTACCAGGCGCCAGCCGATCTGCTTGAAGGACGTATCATTCTGGTCACCGGTGCCGGTGACGGCATCGGTCGTGTGGCCGCACTGACGTTCGCCCGTCACGGGGCCACCGTGATACTGCTGGGGCGAACGCTGGGCAAGCTGGAGAAGGTGTACGACGAGATCGAGGCGGCCGGTTACCCCCAGCCCGCGATAGTCCCACTGAACTTCGAAGGTGCCACGCTGAAGGATTATCACGACCTGGCAGAGATGCTCGACAAGGAATTCGGCCGCCTCGACGGGCTCCTGCACAATGCCAGCCTGCTGGGGAGAATCACTCCGTTCGAGCAGTACAATCCCGAGCTCTGGGAGCAGGTCATGCAGGTCAATTTCAATGGCCCGACATGGATGACACAAGCCCTGTTGCCACTATTGCAGTCATCGAAGGACGCCTCGGTGGTCTTCACCTCGTCCAGCGTGGGGCGCAAGGGTCGTGCCTATTGGGGAGCCTACTCGGTCTCCAAGTTCGCCACCGAGGGTTTCATGGAAGTGCTTGCCGACGAGCTCGAGCACCTCGGCACCATTCGCGTCAATAGTCTCAACCCCGGTGCGACCCGCACGAAGATGCGAGCCAATGCCTACCCGGGCGAAGACCCCGAGTCGCTGCCCACGCCGGAAACCATCATGCCCACCTACCTGTGGCTGATGGGCCCTGACAGCCAGGGTCATAATGGCGAGCGTTTCGACGCACAGCCGCCGAAGTCTGCGTAGCCCCCGGCGTCATGGCACAACCCGATGCCCCACTTCAGCCACCTGGATCAGAGTGCGGGAGAGGACATCAGGGACTCCGCCAGGGACTCGCTGGTTTCGAACCATAGATCAGCAGGCCAGTCACGAAAGTCATCTCCCTCCTCGATGTAACCGTAGCCCACCGCAATGGCGGGCATGCCGGCGGCACGCGCCGCCTGCATGTCACGCAGGTGGTCGCCGATATACCAGCAGCGCTCCGGCGTGACATCCAATGCGCGTGCAGCGGCCCACAGCGGCTCCGGGTACGGCTTCTTGACGGGCAGGTCATCGGCACAGAGCAGGGCGCCGGGCATCAAGCCGAGGGCCTCGATCAGCGGTGCCGCATAGGCTCGGGGCTTGTTGGTGACGATACCCCAGGGCCGACGCCTGGACTCCCAGCTGGCCAGCAGACGGTCGAGCGGCGGGAAGACCCGGCTCTCATCGGCCACGGCGCGGCTATAGGCGCTCAACAGGAACTGGCGGGCTTCGTCATGGCCATCATGGGTCGTTTCCAAACCCAGTGCCAACAGGACCAGGGCGCTGCCGCCATTGGAGACCTGGGCGCGAATGACCGGGTAGGGCAGGGGATCCAGCCCATGGCGGGCGCGCAGGGCATTGGTGGCCCGTGCCAGGTCGGGTGCGGTATCGACCAGGGTGCCATCGAGGTCGAACAGCAGCGCATCCGGCAACTGCATCAGCTGGTCTCCCGGCGGCAATGCATCAGGTAATTGACCGAGACATCATGCGCCGATAGCCGATAGCGACGTGTCAATGGGTTGTAGACCAGGCCGCTCTGCTCGAGAACCTTCAGGTCGGCCTCCCGGCACCAGCCAGCGAGCTCGGAAGGACGGATGAACTTGCGGTACTCGTGTGTACCACGGGGGAGCATCCTGAGCAGGTATTCGGCGCCAACGATCGCCAGGGTGTAGGCCTTGGGATTGCGGTTCAGGGTAGAGAAGAAGACGTGCCCACCCGGCTTGACGAGCGCGGCACAGGCGCGGATCACGGAACCGGGGTCGGGCACATGTTCCAGCATCTCCAGACAGGTCACCACGTCGAATTCGCCGGGGTGCTCGGCGGCCATCTCCTCGGCACTGGCTTGGCGATAGGTTACCTCGACACCGCTTTCCCGGGCATGAAGGCGCGCCACAGCGAGTGGCGCATGACCCATGTCGACACCGGTGACACGGGCACCTCGATGGGCCATGGCTTCGGTAAGGATGCCGCCGCCACAGCCCACGTCGAGGACCTGGCGACCCGCCAGGCCACAGCGCGCATCGATGAAATCCAGGCGCAGCGGATTGATGTCGTGCAGTGGCTTGAATTCGCTCTGCGGGTCCCACCACCGGCTGGCCAGCGCGTCGAACTTGGCAATTTCGGCCTGGTCCACATTGTGGTGATGGAGGCTTGCGCTCATGTTGTTTCTCCGTGTGAATTGGTCGGCACCCTGGCAACATTCAGTACCTTCGGTATCATGCACTATTGTACCCGTAGCGACCCGGGCTTTCCCATGACGGAATCATCGGTGGCCCCGGGTCTTCATCTTCATCAACCGACTCAAGCGACAAGGATGGCACAATGATTCGCAAGGCTGTATTACCCGTTGCCGGTTTCGGAACCCGCTGTCTGCCAGCCTCCAAGGCGATTCCCAAGGAAATGATCACCATCGTCGATCGACCGGTGATCCAGTACGTGGTGAACGAAGCGGTCGCTGCCGGGATACGTGACATCGTCCTGGTGACACATGCCAGCAAGAGTGCCATCGAGAACCACTTCGACAAGCATTTCGAGCTCGAGGCGAGCCTCGAGGCCAAGGACAAGCAGGAACTCCTCGACGAACTCAGCGCGATCGTCCCCGATGACGTCAATATCATCAGTGTTCGCCAGCCGGAACCCCTGGGCCTTGGTCATGCGGTGCTCTGCGCCCGCCCGGTGATCGGTGACGACGAGCCCTTTGCGGTGCTGCTTCCCGATGTCCTGGTGGATGACGAGGGCCTCGAGCGCAACGACCTGGCCGGCATGATCGATGCCTTTGAAGCCAGCGGTCGTTCCCAGCTGATGGTGGAAGAGGTGCCGTGGGAAAATGTCCACAAATACGGCATCGTGGATCCTCGGGGCGGTGCGCCGTCAGCGGGTGAGTCCTGCCCGCTCAATGGCGTGGTGGAGAAGCCATCACGGGACGAGGCACCTTCCAATCTGGCCGTGATCGGTCGTTATATCCTGCCGGGCCGTATTTTTTCCCTACTGGCCGAAACGCCGCCCGGCGCCGGCAACGAGATTCAGCTTACCGATGCCATCGAGACGCTGCGCCAGACCGAGGGTGTCGATGCCTGGCGAATGCGCGGCAAGACCTACGACTGCGGCCATCAACTCGGCTACCTCGAGGCCACCATGGTCTATGGTCGCCGTCATCCACGCTTCGGCGAGGGCTTTCGCGAACTGCTTTCCCGCTACAGCCAGCCGGAGTAATTGTCATGCGACTCGAGATACATGGAAGTGAGCTGGCTGCCGCCACGGCTGCCGCCGCCCTTTCCTGGGTAGGGCATCAAGTGCACTGGGTGCCCAATGCCTCCATGCCCTGGTCCAGCCTGCTGGAAGCCGACTGGCTACGGCGCGAGCCCGATCTCATGGCCGGGCTTCAGGACGGGCGTGAACTCGGCACCCTGACGGTGGCAGGCAGTGACACGCCACAGTCGGGTCCCATCGACATCCTCTGGCTCGCGCTCTCTCCCGAACAGCGTGACGAGGCCGGCGAGCTGGTGGAACAGGCCGCCGCGCGCCATGCAGGTGCGCTGATACTGGTCAACAATTCCACTTTCCCCGTGGGCGAGACCGAACGACTCGAGTCACGGCTGGGTGCGCCGGAGCGCCGTGCCGTAGCCCTCGTCGACATGCTGGAGGAAGGGCGCGCCTGGGCAAGCTTCACCCGTGCCGGCCGTTGGCTGCTGGGGTGCGATGACGATCACGCCGAGGCCCAGGTGCGGGAACTGCTGAGAGCCTTCAATCGCCGCCAAGACGTGGTTCAGCGCATGCCACGCCGTGCGGCCGAGCTGACCAAGCTCGCCACCATCGGCATGCTGGCAACTCGCATCAGCTACATGAACGAGATCGCCGGCCTGGCCGACAGCCTGGGCGTCGACGTCGAGCATGTTCGCCAGGGCATGGGGGCAGACTCGCGGATCGGCTACGAATACCTCTACCCTGGCTGCGGTTTCGGTGGGCCCAACTTCTCCCGCGACCTGATGCGGCTGGCCAATGTCCAGGAAGCCAGCGGTCAGCATTCGGCACTTCTGGAGCAGGTGCTGGACATCAATGAACAGGTCAAGGAGACTCTCTTTCGCAAGCTCTGGATCCATTTCCACGGGCGCCTGGAAGGTCGTACCCTGGCGATATGGGGCGCGGCCTTCAAGCCGGGCTCGGCCCGCATTGACCATGCCCCCGTCCTCACGCTACTCAAGGCACTATGGGCCCAGGGTGTCAAAGTCCGCCTGCATGATCCCGCCGCCACGGCGGCGCTTCGCGCCGAAGTCGGCGACCAACCGCTGCTGGAGCTGTTCGATGCCGACCCCTATGCAGCCTGCGAGGGCGCAGATGCCCTGATGCTGGTCACCGAATGGAAGCACTACTGGAACCCGGACTGGGCCAGGTTGGCAAAACAGCTGCGGGAAGGCTTGCTGCTGGATGGGCGCAACATCTACGATCCCTCCCATGTGGCGAGCTGGGGGCTTTCCTACCGGGGTATCGGCCGCCGGGCCGATCCCGCGCAGACTTCTTCTCGTTGAGGTAACAGCGTGCGTGCAGGCGGTTTCCCTGCTTACAATGGGCGCCTGCCGCCTTTGCTGAAAGGAGTTTGCCATGCCAGAAGCGCGTCCGCCCGAGCGACGCCCTATCGTCCCCGATCCGGACACCAGCCTGACACGGGCACGGCGGCCCGCACAGCCGATGCCTAGGCTGTGGCCGCTTCGGTTGACGGTATTCCTGTTGGTCATCGCCCTGATGGCGGTAACCTGGTTTGGCTGGCAGGAGCGTCAGCGCTTCGATGAACAATGGAGCCAACTGGCCGGCGAAATGTCCAATGTCCATGCCCGGTTCGATGCCGAGGAGGGGCGGGGTGATCGTCTGGAAGTGATCGAGTCGCGGCTATCGACGGTGGAGAATCGCGGCGAATCGCTGGCTGCTCGCACCGCGACCCTCGAGGTGGAGGTCGAGCAGGCCGCCGACATCGACGAGTCTCGTCTGGACGCGGTGGAACAGCGCCTTGACGATGTTGCCGAGCAGTTGGACGTCATGGCCGAGGAAGCCGCCTACCGGGATGCCCTGTTGAGTGCCAACCAGGTCTCGATGAACGCGTTGGAGAGGGCCGGCGAAGAGGGACGGCAGGCGTTGACCACCCGCATCGAGACGGTAGCCGACGCCAGTGAGCGTACCGCCGAGCGATTGTCGGAATGGCAGGCGCGCTTCGATGAGCAGGCCGGTACCCAGCAGGATGTTCGTGCCACCCTGGCGGAAGAGCTTGCCGAACGGGATGAGCACTTCCAGACACTGCTGGAACAGGAGTTGGCAGCATTGGATGAGCGCTCCCAGGCCCTGGAAGCAGAGCTGAACCGTCAGCTCGAAGGTGTGGCTGAACGTCTCGAAGCCCTGAACGACGAAGTGGAAGGCCTCGTGACAGGCCAGCAGGAAAACCAGGAAACGGTTAGCGGATTGCGCAACAGACTCACTGCCATGGAAGCCGAATTGATCGAGCTGCGTCAGACTCAGCTCGCACTCAGTGCCGGGCTGGAAGCCCTGCAGTAATGCCACCGGGCGCGCCTTCAGACCGCCCGGTCGCCTGGAGTCAGTGAGGAAACCGTTGATATGGGAAAACGCGTAACAGCATGCCTTGGGGCAGCGATCCTGTGTCTTGGCGTGATCCAGGACGCGCTTGCCCTCGAGGCCCGTATCGACGGGCTGGAAGGCGATGTCGCCGACAATGTCCGCCACTACCTGAGCAGCCTCGACGCCGCTCAGTACGGGCGAGTACGTCTTGAAGGCGAAGTCCTGCGGCGCACTCGTGAGGCCATGCGGGTTTATGGTTACTACGAGCCTCGGATCCACCAGCAGCTCGATTCACGTGACCCACCTCGCCATGTCGATCTGGTGGTCGAACCCGGTCCCCAGGTCGTTATCGAAGTACTGGATATTCGACTCGAAGGGGATGCCAGACGCGATGAACACTTCAGTGAGACGGTCGATTCCTTCCCGCTGGCCGTTGGCGACCCGCTGGTGCATGCCCCCTGGGACCGGATGCGCAATCGACTCGCCAACCTCTCCCTGGAGCGGGGTTATTTCGACTGGGGCTTCACCGACAGGCGTATGGAAGTCAGGCCTTTCGATGAAAGCGCACGACTCTACCTGACACTGGACAGTGGTCCACGCTATGCCTTTGGCGATGTGACGATAAAGGGCAGTCATATCCTCGAGGAGCGACTGTTGCAACTGGCCCCCTTCACACCGGGAGAGCCCTATCTTGCCGGGGAGGTCGCTCGTTATACCCAGCGCCTGGGCCAAGCAGGCTGGTTCAGCTCAGTCAGCGTACGTCCCCGGCTGGACAGCCGTCGGCAGCTGGCCCTCACGCCGCCTGAACTGGGGTGGTGGAATGAGGTCGGCACTCTGGGCGAGGCGACACTACCCAGCGATTCGGCAGGGCACTCACCGCAGCAACCGGCAGGACCGCGACTTTCGGCCGAGGCGCTCACCACTGTCACCAAACTGCATCGAACCGAACGCGCCGTCATGCCGATCGATGTCGTGGTGGCACCGGCGGACCGGCACCAGTTCGAGATCGCCGTGGGCTACGCCACCGACGTGGGGCCCCGGCTCGGCTTCGGCTGGGAGCAGCCTTGGATCAACCGTTACGGCCATAGCCTCGAACACGACCTGTTCATCTCTCAGCCGGAGCAGCGTCTGACCGGCACCTACCTCCTGCCACTGGACGATCCACTGCGCGATCAATACCGCCTGCAGTACGGCTTGCGTCATCGGGACCTGGATGACACCCGCACCCTCGAGAACACGATCGAGCTTGCACGGCGCTGGGAGTTCGACAACCGTTGGGTGCAGACACTCTTCCTGCGCGCCACCTATGAAGATTTCACCCAGGGCGGAGAAGCCGACAGTGTCTTCCTCTACTACCCCGGGGTGAGCTGGGCGCGGACACGAACTCGCGACCCTCGATTTCCCAGCTGGGGGGATCGCCAGAGAATCGCCTTCGAATACTCCGACAGCATGTGGGGATCGGGTGCGGACTTCCTGCGCATGACCGGTGATACCGAATGGATTCGCATGCTGGGCAGCGACCTACGTTTCGTGAATCGCCTTGGACTGGGTGCCATCGAGACCAGTGACTTTGCCAAGGTTCCGCCGTCGCTGCGCTTCTTCACCGGCGGCGACCGATCGGTGCGGGGCTATGACTATGAAAGCCTCGCCCCTCGAAACGAGGAGGGTCGACTACGTGGCGGCCAGCAGCTGTTGACCGCCAGCACCGAGCTGCAACGTCGTATCACCGGCAACTGGTGGGGCGCCGCCTTCATCGATACCGGTGACGCCTTCGATGACTGGGGCCCGGACTCGCTCAACACCGGAGCTGGCCTCGGGGTACGCTGGATATCGCCTGTCGGTCCGGTACGCTTCGATGTCGCTCATCCCTTCGACGACGAGGAGAATTCGTGGCGCCTTCATTTCGCCATCGGCCCGGAATTCTGAGGACCCGGCTGCTGCTCTGGTCACTTGTTCGCCTGCTGATTGTACTACCACTCTGGTTACTGGGCTGGGTCATCCTTGCACTGGGCCTGGCATTGTCCCCATGGGGCACTGGCTTCCTCCTGGAGGAGGGAGCCGAGCGTGGCTTCTACCAGTTGGAGGATGCCGAAGGAGCACCGCTCGACCGGCTGGTCCTGCACGGGCTGGAGTTGGAAGCTGGACCTGCGACGGTGTCGGTGCAGCGTCTCGAGCTGGCCTGGGCCGATGACTGTCTGCTGAAGGGGCGGCTCTGTATCGAGCACCTCTCTGTCGTGGGGGCGCGTATCCAGCTAGGAGAGGGTGACACCGATACGGAGGAAGAGCGGGGGCCCGCTGGAGATATCCACCTGCCTTTTCCCGTGGAAATACGAGCGCTGTCGCTGGTCGACGTGGAGCTGTCACTTTCCGATGGTACGCGGATCCGCTTCGATGATTTCTCTTCGGCGGCCAGGGCCCGAGCAGCTGAGCTGGAGCTGCTGACCACCCGACTGGAAGGCCTTCGCGTTGTCCTTCCCCCTTCTCCCGGTAGCGAACTGGCCCTGGTCGCTGTCGATGATGACGCGCCACGCCTTGCCGCTCCCGCCATCGACACCGCCATCAATCTGGCGGACATACCATTGGCCACTGCCGAGGAGAGTGAAAGCGCCGTCGCTGCCGAGAGGCAGACGATTCACCTGCCCATGGCGGTGACGGCCCCCGACCTGCAGGTCATCGACACGGCCATCGAACTGGCGGATGGCACTCGTATCGAGATCGATACGTTCACGTCCGGCATCGAGGCCGCCCAGTCGCAACTGGGGGTGTTGCCGACTCGCCTTTCCGGCCTGCGCATTCACCTCCCTCTCTCTCCGGGGGCTCAGCTGGCCCTGGAGGAGCACGACACCGACGAACCTCGTCTGTCAGCAGACGCCATCGATGGCTCACTTGCATTGGCATCGCCGTTGCCGGCAGCCATCGCTGCAGAGCTCGAGGCTGGTTTGGCACTGGCCCAGCGAGAGCGCATCAGGCTTCCCGAGATTCATCTCCCGCTGTCGGTATCGATGCCCCACCTCAGGTTCGAGGAGGTCGAACTCACCGGGCCCTTCGAATACTCGATCCGGCACCTGACCCTCGGCCTCGAAGCCAGCGGTCAGGAAGTCGAGGTGACGTCCCTCGATCTCGCCACGCTGGATGTCGATGCTCAGCTGTCGGCGAAGGTCGAACTTCAGGGCGACTATCCCCTTCAGGCTCGACTTCGCACCACCCTGTGGCTACCGGAAATCATGCCCGAATTGGCTGGCCAGCGGCTCGAACTGCTGCTGAGCGGAAGTCTCGCCGACCTGGAGGCCGAACTGGCTGCCACAGGCCCCGTGGAGGCCGAGCTGACGGCTCGGCTCGATGCACTGGAGCCGAGCCTGCCCTTTACCGCTTCACTGGAAAGCGACTTGCTGCAGTGGCCGCTGCCGATGCGGCTCACCACCGAAGTGCCCGAAGACGTCGAAGATGTGCCGGTCGACCCCTATCTGGCCGAGGATTTATCTCTGCGCTTGTCAGGCAGTCTGCTCGAATACAGTGCGGCTCTGTCGATGCAGCTGGAGGGCCCCGAGATACCCCGTACCCGTGTCGCCTTGTCGGGCAGCGGCGATGTCGAACACTTTGCCTGGCTGCCCCTGTCTCTGACGCTGGGCGATGGCTCGCTGGTCAGCCGGGGTCGTGCCGACTGGTCCGAAGGCCTGGACGTGAGCGCCGTGTTCCGCCTCGACAACGTCGACCCCGGCGCCTTCACCGACGCCACCGACGGGCGCTTGAGCGGCGATATCGAGATGGCGTTCGCCCAGGGGCCTCATGGATGGCAGTTGAACGTGCCGCGACTCGAGATCGGTGGCGAACTGCAATCGCTGCCGATGTCGCTGCAGGCTAGCCTCGACGGTGACAGCGAAATGCGCTGGAATATCGACCGCTTCGACTTCCGCCAGGGCGACAATCGCCTCTCCGCCAGCGGTGCGGTGTCAGAACAGCAAATGACGCTCGACGGCAACATCGACCTGCCCAACCTCTCAAACCTGCACGACGAGCTTGGCGGCAGCCTGGCCGGGGAATTCTCCACCACGGGAAGCATCGAGTCACCCCAGCTCGATATTTCGCTCAACGGCGATAGCCTGGCCTTCGGCGAAAACCGATTGGAGAGCCTGCAGCTGTCGGGTAATGTCCGTGGGCTCGACGATCCCGAGCTCGACGTGAGACTCGACATCGAGAACCTCAATGCTGGCGGACAGCGCTTCAGCGAGGTCTCGCTGCTCCTTGATGGACGCCTGACGGACCATTCATTGACGCTCGACGCCATTGCCGGACACGGCATGCCGCTGTCACAGGCCTCCCTGGAGCTGGCGGGTGGGCTCTCCGAGGACCGCCAGCGCTACACCGGCCGCATTCACCCGCTGGAGATCACGACGGAATACGGTGCCATTCGCCTGGACGAGCCACTGGCCTTCAGTGCCGATATCGAGGGGGGTAACGCTCGCGTTGAGCCTTTCTGTCTGCGGCGCGACCAGGGCGGCAGTCTCTGTCTCGTCGAAACGCTGCAAGCCAGTGCCGAGAGTGGAGATGCCGCTCTCTCGGTTCGCGAGCTGCCCATGGAACTGCTGAATGAATGGCTTCCCGAAGAGTGGCGTGCTACGGGCCAGACCGACATGGATCTGCAGGCTCAGTGGCGCAGGGGAGGCGACCAGTGGCGCATAGAGAGCAACGTGGACAGCGAGCTCTCCCTTGAGGGAATGGATATCTACGGGCAGCCCTGGACCTTACCCGACACGCGCATGAATGTGACCCTGGACGCCGACCAGCAGAGGACCGATTTCAATCTGGACTTGAGCCTGGCCGATGCCGGGCGACTCAGACTGACCGTCGGCCTGGACGACCCGGCTGGTGACGGCGCCTTGGAGGGCACCCTGACGCTCGATGCCCTGGACCTGTCGCGCTATCGGAGCCTGGTCGCGGGCATGGATACTCTGGAAGGTGTCATCGATGGCAGAGTGGACATATCCGGCACAGGCCAATCCCCGCAGCTCAACGGCGCCTTGGAACTAACCGGGCTGCAGGCCAGCGGCATGGATATCCCGCTGATCATTGCGGATGGGCGTATCCGGGTGGAGCTCGACGGTGAGACCGCGCGTATCATGGGCTATGTGGAAAGCGACGAAGGACGGCTGGTGATCAATGGCGATGCCGCCTGGCCGTCACCGGACGACTGGCGTATCGGGGTCGATCTGGACGGTACACGGCGGCCGCTGCTGGTGACGATGCCCGAGTTCGGCCGCTTGCGTATCGCGCCGGACTTGCGCATACGCATCGACCCGAACCGGCTTCAGGTACGAGGAGCCGTGCAGGTCCCGTGGGCGCGGCTCGAGATAGGCGATACACCGCCCGCTGCCGTCTCGCCCAGTCCCGACGAGATCATCATCACTCGCCGCGACGAGGCCCGCGCCAGGCGAACCGCCGACCTCGAGGAAGAGGCAGGGGCGGATGAAGCCGCTGCCGTGGCCCTGCAGCAAGCTGGCATGTCGCTGGATGTTCGCATCGATTTGAACCTGGGCCCTGATATGCAGCTGGAAGCCCGCGGGCTTGAGACCGGGTTGCGCGGTACGCTGGAAGTGCGCCAGCAGGATGGACCGGTACAGCTGTTCGGTGACGTCATCCTGACCGATGGGCGCTTCCGCGCCTTCGGCCAGGACCTGATGATTCGCCAGGGCCAACTGCTCTTCAGCGGCCCGCCGGACCAGCCACTGCTCGACTTCGAGGCCATCCGCAACCCCGACCTGACCGAGGACGGCGTGATCGCGGGCCTGCGGGTCACCGGCTTCGCCGCCGAGCCGAGCCTGGAGATCTTCTCGGAGCCGGCCATGGATGAAGCGAGCGCCCTGTCGTACCTGCTGCGCGGGCGGGCACCGCGAGACGGCGATACCGACGGGGCCCTGACGGCTGCGCTGGTCGGTTTGACTCTGGGGCAGACCGGCGGAGCGGTAGGGGCTATCGGCCAGGCCTTCGGCATCGACGACCTGGCGCTGGAAACTGCCGGCATCGGGGACGAAAGCCAGGTAGTGGTGACCGGCTATCTCACCGAGGACCTTCGTATCAGCTATGGCGTCGGAATCTTTTCGCCCATCGCCGAGCTGACCCTGCGCTACACCTTATGGCGCAATCTCTACGTGCAGGCCGTTTCGGGTGCGGCGCAGGCGGTTGACCTGGTCTATACCTTCTCCCGGCCCGGGAAACCTCCGCAGATCGATGGCGGTCAATAGGCCAGGCTCGCGTACAAGGGGCCGTCGACAGCCCACTGGAGTGCGCTTGATACTCAAGGAGACAGAAATGATGATCGATCCAGCCCGTGCGTTGCCAGGGCGCGATAGTCCGCTCGCCGTGTCGGGCATACATGCCGTCAACGGCCACTCCATGCTGCCACCCTTTCCCGATGGACATGAGGTTATCGTCTTGGGGATGGGCTGCTTCTGGGGTGCGGAACGTCTGTTCTGGCAGACCCCGGGAGTTCATGTCACCGCCGTTGGCTATGCTGGCGGTGTCACCCCCAACCCCACCTATGAGGAGACCTGCAGCGGCATGACCGGTCATGCCGAGGTGGTGAGAGTCGTGTTCGATCCGGCCAAGGTCGATATCGATACACTGCTGCGCACCTTCTGGGAGGCCCATGACCCCACCCAGGGCATGCGTCAGGGCAACGACGTGGGAAGTCAGTACCGTTCGGCGATCTACACCACCAGCGAGGCGCAGCATGCGTCGGCCGAGCACAGCCGCGACATCTACCAGTATTCGCTGTCCCAGGCGGGGCAGGGGAGAATCACCACCGAGATCGCTCAACTCACCGACTTCTTTCTGGCGGAGGAGTATCACCAGCAGTACCTGCACAAGAACCCCGGCGGCTACTGTGGCCTGAAGGGCACCGGCATCAGCTGCCCGATCGGGTAAGATGGGGCCCGGCCCGACCCGGCCAGGGAATCGCCGGACTGCTCCATGACGCCAACTCCCGGCTTATGCGCCGGGCAAGCCAGGGTTCCAACCGGCGGTTGCGCCACTCCATGAAGCCGACATGCCCTCCATGCCGGGCGATCTCCAGATGCACGGCAGGAGAGGGGGCGGGCAGCCGCTCATAGAGGCTCGCGGGCATGAAGGGATCGTCATCGGCGTGCAGAATCAGGGTGGGAAGCTCGATATCTCCCAGCAGGGGGCCGGCGGAAGCGCGCTGGTAGTAATCCTCCGCCCCCTCGAAACCGTGCAGCGGCGCGGTCACCACATCATCGTAGGCGCGCAGGCTGCTCAGACTGTCCAATCCGCCGGCATCCAGCGGCAGCGGCAGTGCCCCGCGGACGAGCTTGTCACGGACCTTGCGCTTCAGCGCACTCAACAGGTGCCGCTCGTAGATTCGGGAAAACCCCTGATTGAGCCGGTCGGCACTGGCCGCCAGGTCCAGGGGTGCGCTGATCACGATGGCACCGGCCAGGTCCAGGCCATCTCCCCCCTGTTCGGCCACCAGCTTGAGCAACATGTTACCGCCCAAGGAGACGCCAGCGGCCACCTTGAGCGCCTTGGGAAAGCGGTGGGTGAGCTGTCCGAAGAGCCAGTAGGCGTCGGCGGTATCGCCGCTGTGATAGGCCCTCGGCAGCCGATTGGGGTGGCTGCCACAGCCACGGAAGTGCATCAATACGGCACGCCATCCCAGCCGGCTGGCCGCCGAGAGCATCCACCGGGCATAGGGGGAGTCGAAGGAGCCTTCCAGCCCATGAAAGAGCACGAAGACCGGCGCCTCGGGTTCTGCAGGCTGGGGGCTGGCCCAGTTCAGCTCGACGAAATCGCCGTCGGGCAATTCGAGCACTTCCACCTCGCGTGCCAGTGGCGGACGCGGCAGGAGGCGCGGCAGCAGCGTCTGCACGTGGGCATTGGTCAGCCCGAGTGGTGGTGAGAAGTCGGCTTCGTGTCGCCGCTCGCGCATGATGGTATCACTCGACCTCGGGCGTCAGGTTCTTGGCAGTGTCGCTGGTGACCAGGACGTTATCCTCGATGCGAATGCCGCCGTGGGGGGCCAGTCGTTCCACCCGTTCCCAATTCACCTCGCGACCAACCGGCCCCTTTCGCAGCGGGTCGAGCAGCATGGGAATGACATAGAGCCCCGGTTCAATGGTGACCACCATTCCCGCTTCCAGTTCACGCGTCAGGCGCAGGGCGGGGTCCTTGTCGGGCGGTGGCAGGGCCGCACCGTTCACGGCACGACGCCCGGCCACATCGTGAACCTGAATGCCGAGTAGATGGCCCAGCCCATGGGGGCAGAAAGCCCGTGTGATACCGCTTGCCACGGCAGATTCGGGGGTGCCAAGGACCAGGCGGTGCTCGACAAGCAGTTCGGCCAGCAGGTCGTGCATCCGCTCATGCAGGGCAACATAGTCGGCACCGGGGCGCACGGCGGCAATCAGCTGTTGCTGCACCTGTGCAACGCCCTCGATGAGCGCGTGAAACAGTCCGTCCGCCTGGGCTCCCGCCCAGGTGCGGGTGATGTCGGCGCAATAGCCACGGTAGCGATGCCCCGCATCGACCAGCAGGCTAAGCGGCTTCTTCGGGGGCAGGGTGTCGTAGTGCTGATAATGGAGGACGCCGCCGTGGGCGTTGATGCCGACGATATTGCCGTAGGGAACATGGCTCTCGCGTTGACGCGATGCCTGGAGGTAGGCGAGCTGCACATCCAGTTCGGCTGCACCTGCCAGGAAGGCACCCCTGGCGGCTATATGGCCGGCCATGGCCTGTCGGTTGGCCCGGCCGATGCAGGCAACCTCGTACTCGCTCTTGCGCACCCGCCCCTCGTCCAGCGCCATGAGCAGGGCACCGGGATTGAGCTCGGCCCCCAGCGCCCGGGCAGTCGCGGCATCCACGTCACCAATCACGGCATAGCGGCCCCGGGGCAGGGCGGGGGGCTCATCGAAGCGCCCCTTCATCACGTCGACACGCTCGGTCCAGGCCTCCGAAGGCAGGCTGGCTGGAAGATGCCAGAAGTCGTCGGGGGCGTGCAGGAAGAGAACCGGACGCCTCCCCGGGCAGACCAGAAGCCAGCTATGAGCGAGGTCGGCCTGGCCGGTCCAGTGCTGGAAATGACCGTAGGCTTGGAAACTGGCGTGCTGGTCGTCGCCGAAATGGGGAGCGGGATGGCCGCTGTAGAGCAATACGCCATCGTGGCCGAGGCTGGAGAGCGTCTCGGCGTAGTGCCGCTCGAGCCGGTCGAGATGGCTACACTGGAGTTCAGCGAGCGGATCGGTCATGGCAACCTTCCGGGCAGTCTGGTTCAAGCCAGTTTAGCTCACTGCCCAGAGCGGACGATAGCCGCATCGATCAGCACTCGGGTGTCGGCGGGGGCTCGACCCGGTCGATGCGATAGAGGGTCGCCACCTGATCCAGACCCTGTACCGTACAGGAGAGATCGCTGATTCTCCCGTCGCCAAGGCCGTATATCCAGCCGTGGATGGCCAAGGGCTGGCCACGCTGCCAGGCCAGCTGGATGATCTTGGTACGGCACAGGTTGTTGACCTGGGCCCTGACGTTGAGCTCGCACATCCGGTCCACCTGCTCATCCAGCGGCAGCGCCGCCAGCGCTGCGCGATGATGGCTGTACAGCTCGCGGACCGAGTGGAGCCAGTAGTCCACCATGCCGCATTCGCCGCCGGCCACCGCCGCCCGGACCCCGCCGCAGCCGTAGTGGCCGACGATCATGATGTGCTTCACCTTCAACACGTCCACCGCATACTGCACGACGGAGAGGGCATTCATGTCGCTGTGGTGGAGAAGGTTGGCGACATTGCGATGGACGAACACCTCCCCGGGGGGAAGCGAGACGATCTGGTTGGCCGGCACTCGGCTATCCGAGCAACCGATCCACAGGTAATTGGGGTTTTGCTGGCTAGACAGGCGGGTGAAATAGTCCGGGTCTTCCTGGCACATGCGCTCTGCCCAGGAGCGGTTGTTCTCGAGTAGAGTGGCGATTTCCTTGTCCATGTAAAACGTTCCGGTGGCTTGATCGGCGCGGCCAATGGCCGGGGGCTTTTTTTACAGGCGCTCAGGGCAGCGGTCAACCGCCACACTCCCGAGACGCGGCCTGCACTGGTATTATCGCCCCATTCCAACGGGCCCTGTTCGAGTGCCCGGTTCGAGAAGGAGAACTCCGTGCCAGACTTCGATTATGACCTCTTCGTCATCGGTGCCGGCTCCGGCGGCGTACGTGCAGCGCGTACCGCCGCCGCCACGGGCGCCCGCGTTGCCGTGGCCGAGGATCGCTACCTGGGTGGAACCTGCGTCAACGTGGGCTGCGTACCCAAGAAACTCTACTCCTACGCCGCCCACTTCCATGACGCTTTCGAGGACGCCGGCGGCTTTGGCTGGCATCTCCCCGCCGCGCCGGTCTTCGACTGGGCAACGCTGCGTGACAACAAGATCGGTGAAATCAAGCGGTTGAATGACATCTACGGCCGCCTTCTGGACACCGCTGGAGTACGGCTGATCAACGGTCGCGCCCAGGTGGTCGATGCGCATCATGTCGACGTGGGCGGCGAGCGCATCAGTGCCGCCAAGATCCTGGTCGCCGTCGGCGGCTGGCCCTGGGTACCCGACTTTCCCGGCAGCGAACATACGGTGACGTCCAACGAGGTCTTCGATCTCGAGCACTTCCCCGAACGCTTCCTGGTCCTCGGCGGTGGCTATATCGCCGTGGAGTTCGCGAGTATCTTCAACGGCCTGGGAAGCAACGCCCACCTGGTCTACCGCGGCGAGCTGTTTCTGCGCGGCTTCGACCGCGAAGTGCGCGAATTCACCCGTGACCAGATGGCCGCCAAGGGCGTCAACCTCCACTTCGAAACCAACATCGAACGCATCGATCCGGGCGATGAGGGCCTGGTGGTGACCCTCACCAACGGTGAGACACTGGAGGTCGACGCGGTACTAGCGGCAACCGGACGCAAGCCGCACCTGCAGGGGCTGGGCCTCGGAGAGCTGGGCGTCGAGCTCAATATCGACGGCACGCTCAAGGTCAATGAACGGTTCGAGACATCGGTGCCGTCCATCCTGGCCCTGGGCGACGTCACCGGTGGTCCGGAACTGACGCCGGTGGCCCTTGCCGAGGCCATGCACCTTGTCAAACAGCACTTCGCCGATACCTCGGTTGCACCTCTGAACTACCAGAATATCGCCACGGCGGTCTTCTGCCATCCGAATATCGGCACCGTTGGTGTCTCGGAGGAGCAGGCGCGGGAACAGTATGGAGCGATTCGTGTCTACCGTACCGATTTCCGCCCCATGAAGCATACGCTTTCCGGCAGCCAGGAACGTTGCCTGATGAAGCTCATCGTCGATGATTCAAGTGACGTGGTGGTGGGTGCGCACATGGTCGGAGAGGAGGCCGGTGAGCTGATCCAGGGAATCGCCATCGCCGTGAGAGCCGGCCTGACCAAGGCGGATTTCGATGCCACCGTGGGGATTCATCCAACCGGCGCCGAGGAGTTCGTCACCATGAGAACCCCATCGCGCACCTGATGTCATGAGCAGCGCAGGACAATTCATTCGGGCCGCCTCAGGGCGGCTCGTTTGCGTGAGGCGAGCAGAAAAAAGCTGGACTAGACTATCAGCGTGACATGAAATGACGACATCGGTCGGCGGACAGAAAACGTCACTTCATAATTTGCCGTTATGGAAGAGGGCCTGGGGCATAATGTCTATTTTTCTTTAGTCATGAGCCCTGTTATCATTATGCGCAACATCGCTACAGCGAAGTCTGAACATGAATGTGACACCGCAACCATTTACACCTTCTGCCGATCTGGCACGGCCCAGTGTGGCCGACGCCGTGGTTGGCAGCGATGCCGCACCGCTGTTTATTCGCAAGCCCAATCCCGATGACGGTTGGGGTATTTATGAGCTGATCAAGTCCTGCCCACCGCTGGACGTCAATTCCGCCTACGCCTACCTGCTGCTGGCTACCCAGTTCAGGGATACCTGCGCGGTGGCGACCAATCAAGAGGGCGAAATCGTTGGCTTCGTCTCTGGCTACGTGAAGAGCAACGCCCCAGACACCTACTTCCTGTGGCAGGTTGCGGTCGGTGAGAAAGCCCGAGGCACCGGGCTTGCCCGCCGCCTGGTGGAAGCCGTCATGACCCGGCCAGAGCTTGACGACGTCCACCACCTGGAAACCACCATCACGCCTGACAACCAGGCATCGTGGGGGCTTTTTCGACGTCTGGCCGATCGATGGCAGGCCCCCCTGAATAGCCGTGAATACTTCTCCACGGACCAGCTCGGCGGTGAACACGATCCCGAGAACCTGGTGCGTATCGGTCCCTTCGATACCGGTCGCCTCTGATCCCGTCCGCTAGACGCTGGGCGGCCGATGAGCTGCGCCGCCCACGCTCCTTATGCTGTTTTTCCACCCTCACCAGGAGGTCGCACGATGCAGACCCAGACACTTGAACGCATGGAATCCAATGTTCGCACCTATTCACGCTCATTCCCGGTGGTCTTCACCAAGGCGATGAACGCCCGCCTCACCGACGAGAACGGTCGTGAATACATCGATTTCCTGGCGGGCGCCGGCACGCTCAACTACGGCCACAATAATCCCCACCTGAAGCAGGCACTGCTCGATTACCTGGCCAGCGACGGCATAGTCCACGGCCTGGATTTCTGGACGGCCGCCAAGCGCGACTACCTAGAAACCCTCGAGGAGGTGATCCTCAAGCCGCGCGGCCTGGACTACAAGATCCAGCTGCCGGGGCCGACCGGCACCAACGCCGTAGAGGCCGCCATCCGCCTGGCGCGCGTAGCAAAGGGGCGCCATAATATCGTGACCTTCACCAATGGCTTTCACGGTGTCACCATGGGCTCGCTTGCCACCACCGGCAATCGCAAGTTCCGCGAAGCTACCGGCGGCATCCCGCTCCAGGGCGCGGCCTTCATGCCCTTCGACGGTTATCTTGGCGAAAATACCGACACCCTGGACTATTTCGAGAAGCTGCTGGCCGACAAGTCCGGCGGCCTCGACACTCCTGCCGCCGTGATCATAGAGACGGTGCAGGGGGAGGGCGGTATCAACGTGGCTGGCCTCGAATGGCTGAAGCGCCTGGAGAAAATCTGCCGCTCCAATGACATCCTGCTGATCGTTGACGACATTCAGGCCGGCTGCGGCCGTACCGGCAAGTTCTTCAGCTTCGAGCATGCCGGCATTACCCCGGATATCGTGACCAATTCCAAGTCGCTGTCGGGCTTCGGCCTGCCATTTGCCCACGTGCTGATGCGCCCGGAACTCGACAAGTGGAAACCCGGCCAGTACAACGGCACCTTCCGCGGCTTCAACCTGGCCTTTGCTACCGCAGCTGCGGCCATGCGACAGTATTGGTCCGACGATACCTTCGAGCGAGATGTTCAACGCAAGGGAGACATTGTCGCAGACCGCTTCAAGAAGATCGCAGCCTGGCTCACCGAGCACGGGGTCGAGGCAACGGAACGAGGTCGGGGCTTGATGCGCGGCATCGATGTCGGCACTGGCGACATCGCCGACAAGATCACCGGCAAGGCATTCGAAAACGGTCTCGTGATCGAGACCAGCGGTCAGGACGGTGAAGTGGTCAAGTGCCTTTGCCCCCTGACCATTCCCGACGAGGATCTCCAGCAGGGCCTGGACATCCTCGAAGAGAGCGTCAAGCAGGTCATCGCCTGAGGGAGCAGGGCGATAGCGTCTGGTGTATCGGCCGGCTGTCCGCAGCCGGCCCGACATTAAGTTAACGGGAGTGACACTCTATGATCGTTCGCAATCTCGAGGAAGCACGTCAGACCGACCGCCTGGTCAAGTCCGAGAGCGGCACCTGGGACAGCACTCGGCTGAGCCTGGCCGACGACGGCGGCAACTGTTCTTTCCATATCACGCGTATCTACGCGGGTACCGAGACGCATATCCATTACAAGCATCACTTCGAGGCAGTCTACTGCATCGAGGGCGAAGGTGAAGTGGAAACCCTGGCGGATGGCAAGATCTGGCCGATCAAGCCGGGCGATATCTATATTCTCGACCAGCACGACGAACACCTGCTGCGGGCCCACGAAACCATGCACCTGGCCTGCGTCTTTACGCCAGGGCTGACCGGCAAGGAAGTACACCGCGAGGATGGCTCCTACGCGCCGGCTGAAGTCGACGACAAGAAGCCGCTCTAGGCCGAGTACCGCACTAAGCTGTCGCGCCTTGGCCAGGCAGGTAGCCTGAAGCCAACGCTGCACCCCTGGAGCCTGATGGCTCTGGGGGTGTTCGTATCTCAGGGCTACGAATCCTTCGGGCGATCGTGTCGGCTCGTGTTCACCAGGGCGTGTGTTCGCATAATGTATATTATGTTAAATCGGTGATCTTTCCACGGCGTTGGACAAGCTAGGCACCAACTCCTTATCATCTCTCGTCGCGCCCTGCGCGAAGACACTGCTCGCGTCCCACTCCACACTCCCGGCCACACCCGCGCCTCGGGTGAAGCCCGACACGGAGAATTCCCATTCATGCGACCGAAACCGCTGATCGCCATTACACCCTGGTTGCTGGTCTCCCTGCTGATTTCCGGTTGCGCCCTGAATCCTGAGGCCGAACCCGAGCCCGTCCTTGGACCAGATGCCTTCGATGCGCGGATCGAACAACTCGAGCAGACGATTGCCCTACGCTGCGATCAGACGGAGGATCGGCTGTCCCGTCATGATCTTCGCCATAGCGAAATGCTGGCGGATGTGAAGAATGCCAACGCCTTGCTCCGGGAACTGCGCGGCAATATCCAGCGGCTTGAGCAGCGCGGCGAGGAACCCGTCATCGTCAGGGCGGAGTGTAATGAGCCTGACGATGCACCGCTTGCCGACAAGGAGCTGGTGGGTCGTTCCGAGTGGATCGGCTTGGCCGATATCGGCACCTACCTTCGGGCCCGCATCGACTCCGGTGCCAATACGTCCTCACTGTCGGCCAAGGATATCACCCGTTTCGAACGCGACGGCGAGGATTGGGTACGCTTCAAGCTCGGTGTCAATGAGGACGATATCGTCGTCGACGACGTCCGCAACGAGTGGATCGAAGCGCCTGTGGAACGACGTGTGCGTATCCTGCAGGCCGCCGGAAGCGAATCGCGGCCGGTGGTAAGCCTGCTGATGACCCTGGGGTCGATTCGTGAACCGGTTGAGTTCACGCTCAACGACCGTACCCACCTCAACTACCCGGTGCTGCTGGGCCGCCGGTTTCTGATGGATATCGCGCTGATCGATGTCGCCGAGAGCTATCTGCATCCAAGGCCCGAGTTCCCCGGTGGACGCCCCGCCGCTGAAGCGGCACAGGATGAAATCAACGACCAGGAGGAGGAAGACCGCTAAGCCGCGGCGCCTCCAAGCCCCAACAAGGAAGATTCATGTCACGATTGCCCTTCTATCTCATCGTAGGCCTGCTGATGGCAGTGGGTATTGGCATGAGCGTGCACCGACACGTCCAGTTCGAGGTTCCCTGGACCCAGGGCGAGCAGCGAACGGTATGGGAAGTGGAGGCGATCATCGATTTCACCGCCCTGGGCAATCCGGTGCGCGTTGACCTCGCCCTGCCCCAGCACCAGCGTGGTTATCGCCTGCTGACCGAGAACACCGCATCACCAGGCTATGGCCTGTCGTTTCTCCAGGACGAAACCGGCCGTCGTGCACAGTGGTCGATTCGAGAAGCGGCCGGCAGCCAACAGCTCTACTACTCGGCACGCTTGTTGGTGACAGAGGACCGGCGCCAGCGAGAGCTGCCGACGCCACCCCTGCGCGAAATCACCTGGGAGCGCCCCTACGATACCGCGGCCGCCCAGGTCATCGAGCGGGCATGGGCCCGCAGCGCCGACCCCCATACTTTTGCCCGCGAGCTTATTCACGATTTCAGCGAGGATCGTCAGGGCGAAAACGCCCGGCTGCTATTGACCCAGTTCGAGCGCAGCACGCTCCTGGTCAGGCTGCTCAACCAGGCTGACGTGCCTGCAAGGGAGGTCAGCGGGCTTCTGCTTGAAGACGGCCGCCGGCGCCAGACCCTGACCCCCTGGATCCAGGTATTCGCAGGCGACGACAACTGGGCGCTGTTCAATCCGACCACCGGTGCGCAAGGCCAACCCGAGAACCTCCTGCTTTGGGAGAGCGGCGGGCGCGCCGTGCTGGAGGTCCAGGGCGGTAGCAACTCACGGGTGACATTCTCGATGCTGTCGCGAAATCAGCCAGCCGCCGCCGCCGTCCGCAGCCAGCTGGCCGACGATACCCTGTTGAATTTCTCGATACATAGCCTGCCCCTCGAAGAGCAGGCGCTGTTCCAGACCATCCTGCTGATACCGATCGGTGCCCTGGTGGTGGTATTCCTGCGCATCATCGTGGGCATCAAGACCTCGGGCACCTTCATGCCGGTGCTTATCGCCCTGGCCTTTATTCAGACCACCCTTCCCACCGGGCTGATCGGCTTTCTCCTGGTCGTTGCCGTGGGCCTGGTGATCCGCAACTACCTTTCCTATCTCAACCTGCTGCTGGTAGCGCGAGTGTCGGCGGTGATCATCACGGTCATCGCCATCATCTCGATCTTCTCGGTACTCTCTTACCGCGTGGGCTTGAACGCAGGACTGACCATCACCTTCTTCCCGATGATCATCCTCGCCTGGACCATCGAGCGAATGTCGATCCTTTGGGAGGAGGAAGGCCCCAAGCAAGTGCTGATCCAGGGCGGTGGCAGCCTGGTCACGGCTGTGCTGGCCTATCTGGCCATGAACAACCCCTGGATCCGCCATATCACGTTCAATTTCCTTGGCGTTCAGCTCATCATCATGTCGCTGATCCTCCTGCTCGGGAACTATACGGGGTATCGCCTACTCGAATTGCGGCGCTTCAAGCCTGTTACCGAGGACTGACTCTATGTGGGCAAGACCTAGCCAACTCCTGCGGTACGGCATCATCGGCATGAACCGACGCAATATCCGTTATATTGGCCGCTACAACGACCGTCGGCTCTATCCGTTGGTGGATGACAAGCTCCAGACAAAACTGCTGGCTGAGCGGTACGGCATCACCACGCCTGCCCTGATCGGCACCGTCACGACCCAGTTCGGCATCAAGCAGCTCCAGAAGATTGTGGCTGGACACGAGGGCTTCGTCATCAAGCCGGCCAAGGGTAGCGGCGGCAAGGGCATCCTCGTGATCGATCACATCGATGGCGACAGCTTCATCAAGCCCAGCGGCGTGCGCCTGGGGTTGAAGGACCTTGAACGACACGTCTCCAACATCCTGTCGGGGCTCTATTCGCTGGGCGGCACCCCTGACGTTGCCATGATCGAAGCCCTGATCAACTTCGACGAGCACCTCTCGGAGTACACCTACGAGGGCGTGCCGGACATCCGGGTCATCATCTTTCGCGGCTACCCGGTGATGGCCATGATGCGCCTGTCCACGGCCGCCTCCGATGGCAAGGCAAACCTTCACCAGGGTGCCGTGGGCGTGGGACTGGACATCAATTCGGGTACCGCCGTTCGGGGCGTTCAGTTCGACCGCCCGCGGCGGGAGCATCCCGATACCGGCCACGAGCTGGCTAGCCTGCACATCCCCGACTGGCGAAACCTGCTGGAGCTGGCTGCCGGTTGCTTCGAAATGACCGGGCTCGGTTACCTCGGCACCGATATGGTGATCGATCGCGATCGCGGCCCCATGCTGCTGGAACTCAACGCCCGTCCCGGCCTCGCCATCCAGATGGCCAACGGAGAAGGCCTGCGTTCACGCCTGGACCTGATCGAAAAGCAGTCTGACGGCCTCAGCGTTGTAGAGCGCGTCGCCTTCGCCCAGCAACACTTTGCCCGCTCCGGGGAGCTCCAGGGTGTTACCCCTCCTCCCCAGCCGCTGGCCGCCCCACTGCCCAGCGCGTAGAATGGGGGCATTCTCCTCAGCATCGGGTCTCTCATGACCGATTCAAATAGCCTGTTGCGGCAGGCCGAAAGACAGTGTGAGCGCCACGGGGCGCGCTTCACCCCGATCCGTCGGCGCGTCCTCGAAATGATCGCCGGCGCCAGCGGCGGCCTGAAAGCCTACGATCTCCTCGATCGCCTGGCAGTCGAGCATGCCGCTGCCCGCCCCCCGACGATCTATCGCGCCCTCGATTTCTTGATCGAGCAAGGGCTGGTACATCGTATCGAGTCGCTGAACGCTTACGTGGCCTGCCCTTGCCCCGAGCATGCACACGGCTTCCAGTTGCTGATCTGTCGCCATTGCGGGCGGGTCGAAGAACTTCACCTGGACGACGTCAACAACCAGCTCAACACCCAGGCGCGTCAGCTCGGCTTTCGCGTCGAGCGCCAGACGATCGAGCTGCTGGGCAGCTGCGATGTCTGCCTCGAGGCCGCCGCCCGAGCCTGAACTCCAAACCGTCTTGTGGAAACGTTATGGTCGATACCTTCAAGGAACTGGAACGGGCCGATCTCGATGCGCGGCACCCACTGGCCACGATTCTCGCTGCCGTCCGCTTCAATGCCGACGGCCTGATCCCCGCCATCGCCCAACAGCATGACAGCGGCGAGGTGCTGATGATGGCCTGGATGAACCGCGAGGCGCTCGAGGAGACCCTGGATACCGGCAGGGTCTGCTACTGGTCGCGCTCGCGGCAAAAACTGTGGCGCAAGGGAGAGTCGTCCGGGCAGCAGCAGCATCTGCGCGAGGCCCGGCTCGACTGTGACGGGGACACCCTTCTGCTGCGGGTGGAGCAAACCGGCCCCGCTTGTCATACCGGGCGGCGTAGCTGCTTCTACGTGGCACTGGAAGGCGACTCGGCACGCATCACCAGCGAGCCTCTTATCGACCCCGACACGCTCTACCAGAAGCCCGTGGAGGGGCGCTGAGGGATGCACTGCCTGGCGGCATGGATCCATCGTCTGGGGCACCTGCTGGCCCGCGTTGTCGGCCTGCTCCTGCTGGGCCTGGTGAAGCTCTACCAATATACCCTGAGCCCCTTGCTGGGGCCCCGCTGTCGCTTCTGGCCCAGTTGCTCGCACTACACGACGGAAGCGATTCAGGTTCACGGCCCGCTCAAGGGCGGCTGGCTGGCTGCGCGCCGTATCGTGCGCTGCCACCCAGGCAGCGAAGGCGGCATCGACCCGGTCCCGGGCGGCCCCAGCGAACGACTCTGCCAGGACGACCCGGAGCTCGACGAGGATTTCCGCTGCCATGGCCCCGGCCACGCTTCGGAACGCTGAGAGGCCGCTCTGAAAATTACTCGGAACAGCCTCCCTTTAACCGCTTTCCTGTAGTAGCCCGCTACCACCCTCCTCCGTCTCGCCTGTGCCAGACTCACCAATGGTAGTACCACCACAACGAGCCGATGAGGAGACACGCCATGTCCGCCAAGCGACTGCTCTTGCTGTGCGGCGATTTTGCCGAAGACTACGAGACCATGGTGCCCTTCCAGGCCCTGCAGGCCGTGGGCCATCGCGTCGATGCCGTGTGCCCCGACAAGCGAGCCGGCGACAGCATCGCCACCGCCATCCACGACTTCGAGGGCGACCAGACCTACACAGAGAAGCCGGGACACCGCTTCACCCTCAATGCCGATTTCGCGGATATCGATCCCGCCGAGTACGACGGCCTGGTGATTGCCGGCGGTCGCGCCCCGGAATACCTGCGCCTGAACGATAAGGTCATCCAGCTTGTGCGTCATTTCTTCGATGCCGACAAGCCGGTGGCGGCGATCTGTCACGCAGCCCAGCTGCTGGCGGCCGCCAGGGTGCTGGAAGGCCGCACGTGCTCGGCCTATCCCGCCTGCCGGCCCGAAGTAGAGCTGGCCGGTGGTCACTATGCCGACATCGCCGTGGATGATGCCGTGACCGACGGCAAGCTTGTCACCGCCCCGGCCTGGCCAGCCCACCCAGCGTGGCTCTCCCAGTTCCTGGCCGTACTCGAGACACGCATCGAGCTATAGGAACCCAGGAAGGGTTCATAAGCGAGAATCACACTTCCAGCCACTTGCCCTGGTCCGCGCCCGACGCCATGATGGAAAATCGGCCGGACCAGCGAGGGAGGGAAACGGCATGTGCAGACTATTCATCGGCGCAGAGCCGGGTCTCTGGGAGCCTCAGACCCGCTCCATGCGGCTCGACGGGGTCTCCACCAGCGTTCGCCTGGAGCGCTTTTTCTGGGCGGTGTTGGAAGAGGTAGGCAAGCGCGACGGCCTCACGCTCAATCAGCTGATGGCGAAGCTCTCTCAGGAATGCACTGAAGCAGGACATGATCCCGCCAACTTCGCTTCCTTTCTGAGAGTCTGCTGCGGACGCTACCAGGCTCTGCAACTGGCGGGTGAGATACCCGTCGCGCCTGACGTCTCGATAGGTAGCCTGGATGCGGAGGGTATCCTCGCGCGGGAGCGGGCGCGCCATATCGCGGCGCGCCCCGCAACCTCGCGTCAGGTAGAGGCCGCTTCCCGCTCTGCCACTTCGTAAATCGTCTTCAACATGGCGTGCAGCCCATTGCTACGCGTCGGTGAGAGATGCTTGTCCAGCCCCAGATCCTGCATGAAGTGCGGGCTGGTAGTACGTATCTCCGCGGCGGGACGCCCACTGTAGATACGCAGCAGTACCGCAATCAGGCCAGATACAATGGCTGCATCCGAGATGGCATCGAAATAGAGCACATCCCCCTCACGTCGATAGTGCATCCAGACATTCGACTGGCAGCCCTGGATCTTGCGCTCGGGCGTCTTCCACTCGTCGGGGAACGCCGGGAGCTGCTTGCCCATGTCGATGATGTACTGGTAGCGATCCATCCAGTTGTCGAACATCTCGAACTCGTCCAGCAATTCCTGCTGCGCCTGCTCGGCGGTGGCTTCAGTCGTCATGGGAACTCCGTGGTTGGAATGGGTCCATTATACCGACTCATCCAGGGGTTCGTCCGCCCCTACCGGCAAGCCGTGCAGAGACGACTGGCGATGCCACTCCTCATCCTCGGCGTGCAGGTAGCGGGCCGTGGTATCCAGCCGGGAGTGGCGCGCGGTACTGGCCAGGTAGCGAAGCTCCACGCCGGCCTGGGCCTGGTGCGTCAGCGCCGTATGCCGCAGCCAGTGAGGCGTCGCGTGGCGCAGCCGCTGCACCTGCGCCTTGTCACCCTGCTCGGCTTCCAGGGCCTCGGCAGCCTCTGCGAAGGCCTCACGAATGAGGCGATAGAGCTGGTTGTCGCCTAGGCCGCGGCGGCCGTCCAGCCCACGCAGCAGCGGCGCGTCGTCGTCAGGTTCCGGCATGGGCGCCTGGCCCAGGCAGGTACGCCACTCTGCCAGCAATGACAGCATGTCCTGCGGCACGGGAATCCGTGCCAGTTTGTCGCCCTTGCCCACGACCCGCCACCACCAGCGCCCTTCCCGCATGACGAAGTCACCCATGCGTGTCGCCGCCACTTCACTGATCCGCGGTGCCAGGAGATAGGCGAAGCCGAAGAGCATGCGCCGTCGGGAGCGGGTGAAGCGTGCCCTGGGCCCGGCCCCCTCCTCCAGCGGCCGTTCCAGCCATTGCCACAGCCACTCCCACAGCGGGCGCTCCAGGTAGCGCTCGACCCTCACCTGCCGGTTGTCGAGGCGACGGCGCTTGTCACGCATCAGGCGAAACGGATTGTGTGACACCCAGCCCGCCTCGACCAGCCACGCGAACAGGCCCTGGAGAATGACCAGGCTCTGCCGGCGGCTGGCCGGTGACAGCGGTCCGCGAAACGGGCGCCACTCCGGGGAGTGCCTGGGTCTCGACGGTCCGACCCAGCGCTCTCCGGGCCGCGGGTCGGCAAGGAAGGCCTCGAAGGCATCGAGATCCTGGCGCCGGAGCTCACCGAGCCCCCTGCCCTGTTCGCCCAGCCAGAGCAGCAACCGCTCGGCTTCACGCCGATAGGCACGCAGCGTCTGCGGGCTGGCGCGAAACTCGGCCAGCCACAGCGCCACGGCATGGCGGTCGTCGTCCGCAGCGATACGTGCCGCAGCCTGGTCGGCCGCCGGTACCACCGAGGCGGCCTGCCCCACGATCGGCTGTGGCTGTGTTTTTTGCTCTTGTTCTTGCCCTGCCTTGCTCACGCTGCGCTCTCCCGGCTCCAAGGTGGGATGGTTCTGCCCATTTTCGCGTGGATAACGTCAAATATTCAAGATAAGACGGGTAATCTTGAATTTATAAACATATCGTAACGTAACATACGTAATTATTATCATGTAATTATCTTTTCCTTCCTGCAAGCTGGCGCTAAACTAGCCATGACAGGCGATGACGCAAGGGAATACTGCCTTGTGGCCAAGCCCAGGGCACGGAACGCGGATGACGTCAGGAGAGCGACATGGCACGCAGCGGTGTGCAGTACGAAGACGTGAAGCAGGCAATCGATGCGTTGATGGCCAAGGGAGAAGCCCCCAGCGTTCAGAAAATAAGGGAAGTGCTGGGAACCGGCAGCTTTACCACCATCAGCGACCACCTGCGCGAATGGCGTGCTCGGCGTGAAGAACGCACCGAATCACTGCCGGCCCAGGGCATGCCCGAACCGATTCTGCAGTTGGCCGAAGGCCTCTGGGAGAAGGCACAGGATGCCGCGGGTGAAGCGCTCGCCGAGTACCGTGAAGAAGCCGACCGCGACATTACGGCGGCCCGGGACGCCATGCAGGATGCCAGGCGGCAGGTTGAGGATGCGGAGCAGCGCGAAGTGGCACTCTCTGCGCACCTGGCCAGCATCGAGCAGCGCCTGGAGACGCGCAGCGCCGCCTTGGCCACCGCCGAAGTCGAGCGCGACCAGGCCCTCGACAAGGCGCGCCGGCTCGGTGAGCGGCTCGCCCGCAGCCTTCAACAGCTCGAACGACTGCAGGCAGAGAGCGAGCTGCAGCTCCAGGCCCACCAGCAGGCCCTGGGGGAACGGGAAGCGCAGCACCAGGCTCGCCAGCAACAGGAGGAACAGCGCCACGAGGCCGCCGAAGCGAGGCTGATGAGCCTGCTGGACGAGGCCCGCCAGGAGCGCCTGTCGGGGGAAAAGCGCTACGCGGCCAATGTGCGTCAGCTGGAAAGTCGCCAGGAGGCACTAAAACAGGAACTGCAGGAGATGCGGAACGCGCTCTCCAGGGAAGAGAAGCAGCACCGCGAGACCCAGTGGGCCCGGGCCCGAGCCGAAGAGCGGGCCGACACCATGCGTCATGAGCAGTCGCTTCTCCAGGCGCGCATCGATGACCAGAAGCGTCATCTTGAAGAGCAGGCCAGCCGCTTGCGCCTGCTGGAGTCCGAGATCAGCCGACGGCTCTGGCAGGGCGAAGAGCCGCACCTGACGGAGGAACGAGCGCTACCCAGGACGAAAAAAGGCCCCACGTCGGCGGGACCTTCAATCGAAACGGAACCTTCAAACGAATCTGTCGACAGAAGCGAGGGCGAGAGCCGATAACCTCCGCAATGGATAACCTCGGCACTCCTCAGGCCATCGCCAACCCCACGACATCAGCGGTAATAGGCGTTCGTGGTGTCCGTATGATCGGTGACGTCACGAATGCCGGCGAGCTCAGGGATACGCTCCATCAGGGTCTTCTCGACCCCCTCTTTCAGGGTCAGGTCGACCGCAGCACAACCCTGGCAGCCGCCGCCGAACGCCAGCACTGCCACCTTGTCCTCGGTCAGTTCCGTCAGCTTGATTTCGCCGCCATGCGCGGCCAGGCCGGGATTGATCTCGCTGTAGAGGATGTAGTTGACCCGGTCCTCGAGTGGACTGTCGGCGTTGACCTTGGGCATCTTGGCATTGGGCGCCTTGATGGTCAGCTGCCCTCCCATGCGGTCCGCATTGAAGTCGACGACTGCCTCATCGAGGAAGGCAAGACTGTTCTTGTCCAGGAACACATTGATCTTCTCCAGCTCGACCCGTTCGTCGGTGGGCTCCTCCTCACCCGGTCGGCAGTAGGCCAGGCAGGTTTCGGCATAGGGCGTGCCGGGCTGGGTGATGAAGATGCGCACGGCGATACCCTCGACGTTCTGCTTCTCCAGCAGTTCGGCAAGGTAATCCTGGGCACTGTCGGTAATCTGGATAGTCTCGCTCATGGTGTTCTCGCTGCTCTGGCCGCGGCCCAGTCGGGCAGGCCGTAAGTGACATACCCTTCATGGTAAGCAAAACCGGCCGGCGAGACAATCCCGACCATTTTGGTCGGTTTTTGATCAGCCCTGCCCTCGGGGCGCCGCATTTGTTAACATACGAGCCGACTCGGCCCGCCCAAGAAGACGCCCAGAGGCGCTTGCGCGGCCGGCTACCCGTACTTCGCTGGAGACCGACCCGACCCATGGCCGCCGTTCCCTCTGCCTTGACTGCCACCCTCACCGAACAACTCGGTCAGCGTATCCTGATGCTCGATGGCGGCATGGGTACCATGCTGCAGAACGCAGAACTCGATGAGGCCGATTTTCGGGGTGAGCGCTTCAGCGACTGGCCCTCCGACCTCAAGGGCAACAACGACCTGCTGGCCCTGACCTGCCCCGAGCTGGTGACGCGAATCCATCGCCAGTATCTGGAGGCCGGTGCCGATATCATCGAGACCAACACCTTCAACAGCACTCGCCTCTCCCAGTCCGATTACGGCATGGAGGCGCTGGTGCCAGAGCTCAACCGGGAATCGGCTCGCCTGGCCCGCGAGGTGTGCGACGCCGTGGCCAGCGAAACCGGCGTGCCTCGCTACGTGGCCGGCGTTCTAGGGCCTACCTCCCGTACCGCCTCGCTGTCTCCGGACGTCAACGACCCGGCCAAGCGCAACGTCACCTTCGATGCGCTGCGGGAGAACTATTATGAGGCGGCTGAAGCGCTGATCGAAGGCGGCGCCGATCTGATCATGATCGAAACCATCTTCGACACCCTTAACGCCAAGGCGGCCATCTTCGCCCTGGAGGCGCTGTTTGCCGATCGCGGCGAGCGCCTGCCGGTAATGATCTCGGGCACCATCACCGACGCTTCTGGCCGCACGCTCTCCGGCCAGACCACCGAGGCGTTCTGGAACTCGGTGCGCCATGCCCAGCCGCTCTCCATCGGCCTGAACTGCGCCCTGGGTGCCGCAGAGCTTCGCCCCTATCTGGAAGAACTCTCCACCAAGGCCGATACCTTCGTCTCCGCGCACCCCAACGCCGGCTTGCCCAACGAGTTCGGCGAATACGACCAGACTCCCGAGGAGATGGCGGCCATCGTCGCCGAGTTTGCCGAGAGCGGCCTGGTCAATATCATTGGCGGCTGCTGTGGCTCCACGCCGGAGCATATTGCCGCCATCCATGCCGCCATCCAGGACATGCCGCCACGCCAGGTGCCCAAGCGGCCGCGAGCCTGCCGCCTGTCCGGTCTCGAGCCCTTTAACATCGAGAAAGGTTCGCTGTTCGTCAACGTCGGCGAGCGTACCAACGTCACCGGTTCGGCCCGCTTCAAGCGCCTGATCGTCGACGAGGACTACAACACCGCCCTGGAAGTGGCTCTGGAACAAGTGGAGAACGGCGCCCAGGTCATCGACATCAACATGGACGAGGGCATGCTGGAGTCCGAGGAGGCCATGGTCCGCTTCCTCAACCTGATCGCCGGAGAACCCGACATTGCCCGGGTGCCTATCATGATCGACTCCTCCAAGTGGGAGATCATCGAGGCGGGGCTCAAGTGCGTCCAGGGCAAGGCGGTGGTCAACTCCATTTCCATGAAGGAGGGAGAAGAGGCGTTCCGGGAACAGGCGACCCTGTGCCGGCGCTACGGCGCCGCCATAGTGGTGATGGCCTTCGACGAGCAGGGCCAGGCCGACACCTTCGCCCGCAAGACCGAAATCTGCCAGCGCGCCTACCAGATCCTGGTCGACGAAGTGGGCTTCCCGGCGGAAGACATCATCTTCGACCCCAACATCTTTGCCATCGCCACCGGCATCGAAGAGCACAACAACTATGCGGTCGACTTCATCGAAGCCACCCGCTGGATCCGCGAGCATCTACCCCACGCCATGGTCTCGGGGGGTGTCTCCAACGTCTCGTTTTCGTTCCGCGGCAACAACCCGGTGCGCGAGGCGATCCACTCGGCCTTCCTTTATCACGCCATCCGCGCCGGTCTGAGCATGGGCATCGTCAATGCCGGCCAGTTAGCCGTGTATGACGACCTGCCCGCCGAACTGCGCGATGCGGTGGAGGACGTGGTCCTGAACCGGCGCCCCGACGGTACCGAGCGGCTGCTCGATATCGCCGATCGCTACAAGGGCGATGGCAGCGGCCCTGCCAAGAAGGAGGACCTGGAGTGGCGCAGCTGGGAGGTCGAGAAACGCATCTCCCACGCCCTGGTCAAGGGGATCACTGCCTACATCGAAGACGACACCGAGCAGGCACGCCAGCGGGCCGCCCGCCCCATCGAGGTCATCGAGGGGCCGCTGATGGATGGCATGAACGTGGTCGGCGACCTGTTCGGCGCCGGCAAGATGTTCCTGCCCCAGGTGGTCAAGTCGGCCCGGGTCATGAAGCAGGCGGTGGCCTACCTGATCCCCTATATCGAAGCGGAGAAGACCGAGGACACCAAGGCCAAGGGCAAGATCGTCATGGCCACGGTGAAGGGGGATGTCCACGATATCGGCAAGAACATCGTCGGCGTGGTCCTGCAGTGCAACAACTACGATGTGGTCGACCTCGGCGTCATGGTATCGGCGGAGAAGATCCTGCAGACGGCCCGGGCGGAGAAGGCCGACATCATCGGCCTGTCGGGCCTGATCACCCCCTCGCTCGACGAGATGGTGCATGTGGCCAAGGAGATGCAGCGCCAGGGCTTCGACCTTCCGCTGTTGATCGGCGGCGCCACCACCTCCAAGGCGCATACCGCGGTGAAGATCGAACCCGGCTATGAACACCCGGTAATCTACGTGGCGGACGCCTCGCGCGCCGTGGGCGTGGCCGGCAAATTGCTCTCTCCCGCGCTGAAGCCAAGCTATGTCGCCGAGATTCGCGCCGAGTACGACCAGGTGCGCGAACGCAACGCCCGTCGCCGCCCCAAGGCCGCCGACCTCAGCTATGCCGAGGCCCGCGAGCGCAAGCTACCCATCGACTGGGCCGCTTATACGCCGCCGCGCCCCGCCATGACCGGACTGATGGTTTTCGACGATTACGATATCGAAGAGTTGATCGAGCGTATCGACTGGACGCCCTTCTTCATGAGTTGGGAGCTGGCGGGCAAGTATCCGAAGATCCTCGACGACAAGGTGGTCGGGGAAGCCGCACGCAGCCTGTTCGCCGATGCCCAGGAGATGCTGCAAAAGTTGATCGACGAAAAGCACATCCAGGCACGTGGTGTGATCGGCCTGTGGCCGGCCAATAGTGTCGACGACGATGTCATCGAGGTCTACGCCGACGAGTCACGTAACCAGGTGGTCGAGCGTCTACATCATATTCGCCAACAGACCACCAAGAACCGCGACGGCGCCTGCTACAGCCTTGCCGACTTCGTGGCGCCCAAGGCGTCGGGCAAGCCGGACTGGATCGGCGGCTTTGCCGTGACCACCGGCCATGGCGTCGAGGCGCTGGCCGAGCGCTACAAGGCTGCTGGCGACGACTACAGTGCGATCATGGTGCAGGCCCTGACCGACCGCATGGCTGAAGCCTTCGCCGAGCGCATGCACGAGCGAGTGCGTAAGGAGTTCTGGGGCTATGTGCCGGACGAGCAACTGGACAACGTCGAGCTGATCGCCGAGAAATACCAGGGTATTCGTCCCGCGCCGGGGTATCCCGCCTGTCCCGACCACACCGAGAAGCGCACCCTCTTCCGCCTGCTCGATGCCTCCGTGAATGCCGGCATTGACCTGACCGAGAATTTTGCCATGTGGCCGGCGGCAGCGGTGTCCGGCTGGTACTTCTCGCACCCACAGTCGAAGTATTTCTCCACCGGCAAGATCACTCGGGACCAGGTGGAGGCCCTGGCGGAGCGCAAGGAGATGACCCTGGAAGAGCTGGAACGCTGGCTCTCACCGGTGCTCTCCTACGACCCTGCATGACCGAATCGCTGCGCCGACAGAAAATCCTGCGCCTGGCCCTGCCGATCATCGCCGGTATGCTCTCGCAGAGCCTGATCAACCTGGTCGATGCGGCGCTGGTCGGTTCCCTCGGCGAAGTGGCCCTGGCCGGCGTCGGCATTGGCGGCTATGCCATGTTCCTGATCACCGCCCTGGTGTTCGGCCTTTCGTCAGGCGTGCAAGCGCAGACCGCCAGGCGGCATGGAGAGAAGGATTGGCAAAACTGCGCCATGCCACTCAATGCCGGTCTGGTGATCGCACTCACGGTATCGCTGCCTGTTATCCTGCTCTGCCTTTGGCAGGCGCCCGCCCTGCTCGGCCTGATCAATCAGGACCCCGCCGTGACCGCGGTGGCCGTCGAGTATTTCCGCTGGCGCGTCCTCTCGCTGGTGGCGGTGGCGATGATCTTCTGCTTCCGGGGTTACTGGAACGGCATCCAGCAGACCGGGATCTATCTGCGGATCATCCTGGTCACCCATGTCATCAATGTGGCCGCTAGCCTCACGCTTATCTTCGGCTATCTGGGGCTACCGGCAATGGGTCCCGCCGGTGCGGGTGCCGGCACCGCCCTGTCGCTGTTCGTCGGGCTTGCCATCTGGGCGCTGGTCAGCGCACGGCATGCGGTATCGTGTGGCTTTCTGGCCGAGCTGCCACGGCGCAGGACCTTCACCACCACCCTGCGCCTGGCCACACCCCACTCCTTCCAGCAGCTTTGGTTTGCAGCAGGCTACGCGGTGCTGTTCTGGATATTGGGGCAGATCGATGCCGCCAGCGTGGCGGTGGGGCATGTCCTGGTCAATCTCTCGCTGTTGCTGATACTGCCCGGCGTGGGGCTGGGCATGGCGGCCATGAGCCTGGTCGGTCACTCGCTGGGGCAGCAGGCCCACCAGGAGGCACACCGCTGGGGCTGGGACGTGGTACGCCTGGCCTGGCTCTGCCTGGCGGCCCTGGCACTGCCTATGGCGCTGTTCCCCGAGCTGGTGCTTGGCCTGTTCCTCCATGAACCTGCCCTGATCGCTCTCGGACGGTTGCCACTGCAGCTTACGGCAGCCATGATCGTGCTGGATGCCGCGGCGCTGGTGCTCGGCCAGGCGCTGCTCGGCGCCGGTGCCAACCGCACCGTGATGACCACGACGCTGACGCTTCAGTGGCTGGTCTTCCTGCCACTGGCCTGGTGGGTCGGGGTGGCGCTGGACCAGGGCCTGCTGGGCATCTGGTGGGTTCAGCTCGGCTACCGCTGCCTGAATTCGGCCTGGTTCGGCCTCATCTGGCAGCGACGCCGCTGGCAGCGGGTTGCGGTATAGCCGCCGGCCATGGGACTTGACGCCTTATATTACTTTCCGTATAAAAAATATGAATATTTATTCTTTCATAGAATAACGCAGAGGCGTTAAGGTGGCCCCTGACGCTTCGCCACTCTCACAGCAGCAGGACCGGCTGAATGTATCGCTACGACACCCATGATCAGACCCTGGTCAATGAACGCGTCGCCCAGTTTCGCGACCAGATGAACCGCTATCTGGCCGGGAGGCTCAGCGAAGAGGAATTTCTGCCGCTGCGCGTGCAGAACGGCCTCTATGTCCAGCGTCATGCTCCCATGCTGCGCATCGCCATTCCCTACGGCATGCTGGCCTCCTATCAGTTGCGCAAGCTGGGCGATCTGGCCCGCGATTATGATCGCGGCTATGGCCACTTCACCACTCGCACCAATCTGCAGCTGAACTGGCCCAAGCTGGAAACGGTACCCGACATGCTCGCTGAGCTGGCCAGCGTGGAGATGCACGCCATCCAGACCAGCGGCAACGATATTCGCAACACCTCCAGCGACCAGTTCGCCGGCGTCGCGGAAGACGAAGAAGTGGATCCGCGGCCCTGGTGTGAACTGATCCGCCAGTGGTCGACCTTCCATCCGGAGTTCACCTACCTGCCTCGCAAGTTCAAGATCGCCGTCACCGGCTCCGCCGAGGACCGCGCCGCCATCCAGGTCCATGACGTGGGGCTACGCCTGTGGCGCGACGCCCACGGCGAGGTCCGGGTCAAGGTGCTGGCCGGTGGTGGACTGGGCCGTACGCCGATGATCGGCGAGGTAGTTCGCGAAGACCTGCCCTGGCAGCATCTGCTGACCTACCTGGAAGCTCTGGTTCGTGTCTACAACCAGTTCGGCCGCCGTGACAACAAGTTCAAGGCGCGTATCAAGATACTGGTGAAGGCGTTGGGCGTGGATGAATTCCGTCGTCGCGTCGATGCCGAGTGGGCCCACCTCAAGGATGGCCCCCAGACGCTGACCCGCCAGACCGTCGAGGACATGCAGCAGCACTTCGTCGACCCGGAGCGCCGTCCGATCAGCGAAGCGGCAATCGCCGACTACGAGCGGCTGCGCAGCGAGAATCGCGCCTTCGCCCGCTTCGTGACCAACAACGTGCATGGCCACAAGGTGCCCGGCTACAAGGCGGTGACCCTGTCGCTCAAGCGCAGTGGCCACTCACCCGGCGACCTGACCTGGGAGCAGATGCACCAGGTGGCTGACCTGGCCGACGAGTACAGCTACGGCGAGCTGCGGGTGACACACGAGCAGAACCTGGTGCTTTCCGATGTGGCCGTCGATCAGATGGAAGCACTCTGGCAGCGCCTTGGCGAGCTCGGCCTGGCCAACCCCACCGTGGGCACCCTGGCCGACCTGATCTGCTGTCCCGGCGGCGACTACTGCGGCCTGGCCAACGCCAAGTCGATCCCCGTCGCCCACGCCATACAGGAGCGTTTCGAGGACCTCGACTTCCTCTACGACCTGGGCCCGGTGGAGCTGAACATCTCCGGCTGCATGAACGCCTGCGGCCATCACCATGTCGGCAACATCGGCATTCTTGGCGTCGACAAGAAGGGCGAGGAGTGGTATCAGATCTCGCTGGGGGGCGCCCAGGGCAATGAAGCGTCGCTGGGCAAGATCCTCGGCCCCTCCTTCAGCCGCGAGATGGTACCCGAGGTCATCGACAAGGTACTGCAGGTCTATGTCGGTGAACGCATCGAGGGCGAGACCTTCGTCGAAACCTATCGCCGTATCGGCCTCAAACCCTTCAAGGAGCGGGTCTATGCCTGATCAAGTTACCACCGCACGCCCCTTCATCTTTCAGGGCCATCCGGCCGAGGATCGCTGGGCACTGATCCGTGATCCGGAGTCGTCGCTCCCCGATGGCCCCGCCATCGTGCCATTGGACGAATGGCGGAAGCAGGCAGGAAATCAGCAACGGGCCCCCCTGCTTGGCAGCGATACCGAGCTGACACCCGAACTCGCCGCTGAACTGGCCGATGCGCCACTGATTGCCATCGACTTCCCCAAGTTCACCGATGGGCGCGGCTACAGCATGGCACGCCTGCTGCGGGAACGTTTCGGCTATACGGGAGAAATCCGTGCCGTCGGCGACGTGCTGATCGATCAGGTCTTCTTCCTGACCCGCTGCGGTTTCGATGCCCTGTCGCTGCGCGAAGACCAGTGGCTGGAAGATGCACTGCAGGCACTCAACGCCTTCAGCCGCGCCTACCAGCCGGCCGTCGACGAACCGGAGCCGCTCTTTCGTCACCGGCTGCGCGAGTCGATTCGCGAGGCAGAGGCCTCCATGGCCTGATGCCACGCGTCTCGTCCAAGAAGAAGCCGGCTCCCTGGAGCCGGCTTCTTCGCTTCCAGCGCAAGGCTTCGGCTGAAAAGTCGGCGAGCGAAGGTCAGGGCTAGGCCCGTTCCCTACGGGCCAACGCACTTCCCACATCCCTGTGGGTCGCAAGGCAAAAATCAGCGAGAAGACGGAGTTTACGGGGTGTAAATGAGTACTTTGAGCTGAATTTTTAACGCCGTATGGCCAAGCGCAGGCACTTTTCGGACGAAGCCTAGCCGCGGCGCTTCTGCTGCCGCTCCCTATTGTCCGCCCTCGCCCGCTCACTCTTGCGCAGCATCACCCAGGTCGCCCCCAGGCCCCCATCGGCCTGCTGGGCGGAGGAGAACGCCTGGACCTCCTCGAACTGGGCCAGCCATTTGACCAGATAGGAGCGCAGCACATTGGGCCGGCTATCGATCTCACGACCGCGGCCGTGCACGATCAGCAGCGAACGCAGGTCATGGGCATAGGCTTCATGGATGAAGGACGGCAATACCCGGCGACACTCCGCCAGCGGGCGGCGTAACAGGTGCAGCCGCGACTGGGCTGGATAGCCGCCGTGGCGCAGTCGATCCACTACCCCCTGCTGGATGCCTTCACGGCGATACTCGACGGGATCGAAGGGTGGCAATAGCTCGACGAAATCGTCGGAGAGGAAACTGTCCTCGGCCGTTCCGGCCTGAGCGCTTTCGCGGCGGGCCAACTGGGCCTCGGTGGGACGGATCATCCGCCGCCCGGGGTTGGCCCGGTTGGCGGCGCCAGGAAGCGGCCTCACGTCGCCCATCATCGCACGGAAATCCTGATCGTCACGGGCAGACTGATTCATGGGCCACCTCCGTCATTGTCTAGGAGCCTGTCGGATTTGACCGGATCTCGCAGCAGATCAGCGTCAAGTTCGACAGGCTCCTCATATCCTACCAGAGCCCGGAATCGGGTTTGAAGCGGACAGCGTCGCCATGCCGTGGCAGGATGACGCCGTGTCATGACGATAAGGAAGCAGGAATGCAGGCACTGCGATACCTGTTGGTGGCCATGGTGGCCCTGCCGCTGGCCGTTGCGGCCTGGCTCTGGTTTACCATGCTCAGCCCCCTCACCTACGATCGCCCCGATCACCTGCCTGACGTGGCCGAAGGGCCCCACAAGGTCTTCGTCTATGGGACCCTGCGCCTGTCACCGGTTCGCTGGATCGTGATGGGCCGAGCCGGTGAGTCCAAGCCAGCGATACTGGAAGGTTTCCGTCGCGAGGGGCTGGACCTGGTCGAGGCGCCAGGCGAGCGGGTGGCGGGCGAAGTGATCGTGGTCAGTGCCGATGAACTGGAGAAGCTGGATCGCTATGAGCGACTGGGCATTCGTTATGCGCGTGTTCCGATGCGCCTGGCGGACGGACGAACGGCGTGGGTCTATCGCAGGCTGGCCGACGACGATGTTGGTGTCGATGCGCCATTGGAAACCGATGCCGCGGATGCCTAGTTGTGGTGAGCACGACCCCCCTTCTACAATAGCCGCCACTTCCAAGGATTGAGGAAACCGTCATGACGATCACGCTCTATCATAATCCCCGCTGTTCCAAGTCACGCCAGGCGCTCGCCCTGCTCCAGGAGCATGGCGCAGAGGTAACGGTCCGTCGCTACCTGGACGATCCGCTCGATGAAGAGGAGCTGCGTGACCTGATGTCGCGACTGGATGCGGACGGCGAGGCGCTGATTCGAACCCAGGAGCCCGAGTGGAAGACGCTGGACGTCGACCTGCAGGACCAGGAGCAGGTAATCCAGGCGCTGGTCTCGCATCCCCGGCTGCTGGAGCGCCCCATCGCGGACGATGGCAAGCGCGCCGTGCTGGGCCGACCGCCGGAAGATGTACTCGCTCTGCTGCACATCGACGAGTGACCCCAGCCCAGCCTCCCCTTCCCTACAGGAGCCAAGATGCGCGACCCCCTTCCCTATGTATTGATCCTCTACTATTCTCGACACGGCGCGACCCGCGCCATGGCCGAGCAGCTCGCCGCCGGGGTTGAGTCGAATTCCGGCATCGAAGCGCGCTTGCGAACCGTACCGGCCGTCTCGCCCACTTGCGAAGCCGTCGATCCCGAGATACCCGACGAGGGCGCCATCTACGCCAACCTCGATGATCTGCGCCACTGCGCCGCGCTGGCGCTCGGCAGCCCGACTCGCTTCGGCAATATGGCGGCCCCACTCAAGCACTTCATCGATACCACCAGCACGCTGTGGCTCAATGGCGCCCTGATCGACAAGCCGGCCACGGCATTCACGTCCACTTCGAGCCTCCATGGCGGCCAGGAAACCACGCTGATATCCATGCTGCTACCGCTGCTCCACCACGGCATGGTCTACGCCGGGCTCCCCTACAGTGAAACCAACCTGATGGACACCACCGCCGGCGGGACACCCTACGGAGCCAGCCATGTCGCCGGCCAACGCAGCGATCAGCCTCTCGCCGATAGCGAACGACGCCTCGTGCGTGCCCAGGGTGCACGCATCGCCCGACTGGCCTTGGCGCTACAAAGCCTGAAGGAGACCTCATGAGACGCTGGCTGGAGGATCTCGAGGCACGCCAAGGACTGGACAACCTCACTGATCGCGCACGGCAACTGGTGCTGGGCAGCTTTATTGTATTGATGGTGCTGTTGATCTGGAGCGGCCTGTCGATGCAGGCCGGCGATAATCCGCTGACCCCCATTCTGGTTCGGATACTGCCCCTGGTCCTGTTCCTGCCATCGATCATTGGCCGCCGCCCCCGTGGGCATGCCTGGCTTGCCTTCGTCAGTCTGCTCTACTTCACACAGGGCGTCATGGTCGCCACACTACCTGGCCAGGGCCTGCTAGGCGGGTTAGAAGCGATCAGCGCCCTGGGGCTCTTTACCGGTTGCATGTTCTACGCCCGCTTTCGCAGCCGCCAGATGAAGGCAGCCAGCGGTACCTGACCTCCATGCATGGATGCCAGAACCTCTGCAATGCCCACGCTGCTGGAATAGAATGGTACTCACGACATGCAGTTTCCCCGGCACAAGCAGGTTGCCACGTTGCCCCACTCCCTTGCACCCAGGCCGGCCGTCGACATGTTGTGCTTCGGCCCCGCAGCAGCGACCATGTAATAAATTTCTAGGAGAACGCCATGACACGAAAGATCGCCGACATACGGCGCGACTATGAGGGCGGCCAGCTGGAGGAGGACAAGGTACCCGCTGATCCCATGGTGCTTCTGGACGAATGGATCACCCTGGCACTCGACGCCGAGGGTGACGATGGCAACGCCATGACACTGGCCACCGTGGACAGCCAGGGACTGCCCCATGCCCGGATCGTCCTGCTCAAGGGTTATGATGAAAGAGGCCTGGTGTTCTACTCCAACTACCACAGCCACAAGGGCAGCGAGCTGGCCAATGTTCCCCATGCCGCTCTCACCTTCTGGTGGCCGTCGCTGGGCCGCCAGCTTCGCGTCGAGGGACGTGTCGAACTGATAGATGGAGATGAGTCGGATGCCTATTTCGATAGCCGCCCCAGGGCCAGCCAGTTGGGTGCCTGGATCGCCACTCAGAGCGTGGTCATACCCGGCAGGCAGTGGATCGAGGAGCGCCAGCATCGCTTCGAGCAGGCCTACGAAGGCCAGGTGATTCCCCGCCCGGTTCACTGGGGAGGCTACAGGGTCATACCGGAGATGATCGAGTTCTGGCAGGGTCAGCCCAGCCGACTGCATGACCGTATTCGGTACGAGCTACGCGACGGCAGCTGGCACTTCTTCCGCATGGCACCCTGATCTGCAGGGTCCTGGACAAGGCAGCCCTGGACAATGAAACCCTGATTCATATATCGAGCGCCGTAATGAATCAGGGTTACCGTCAGTCCGGTAGGCTCTCCAGACGATGCCGCTGCCACTCGTTCTCGGGCTCGTTGAGGCGTAGTACCGCATCCACCACCTGCTCTTCCATGTTGTAGCGGCAGCGAAAGCCCAGGTGCTTCATCAACGCCCGCATGGGATGGTTGTCGACCATGATCTTGCCGATCATCTCCAGGGTGCCCACGCTCTTGCAGTAGGCAATCATTTTCTTCATCAGCAGGCTTCCGAGCCCCTGCCCGGCCATGTCGTCACGGACGATCACCGAGAATTCGGTGCGTATATTGTCGGGGTCGTTCCATACGCGGACCACGCCCAGCATCTCCTTGCTGCCGTCCTCCCGAAGGTGCTCGGCGATGAACGCCATCTGACGGTCGTAGTTGATGTGCGACAGCATCGATAGATCACGCTGGGTCAGGTCCGACTTGTTGTGAAAGTAGCGGAAGCGAATGCTCTCCTCGGACAATTGGCCATGGAAGTTGGTGATCAGCGGTGCATCCTCGGCACGAATGGGGCGCACCTCTACCGACATGCCATTGTTGAGGGTCGTCCATTCCCGCAGCTCTTCCGGGTAGGGCATGATGGCGAAGCGTGCCGGCGTCCCCAGGTCCATGGCGAAATCGACCGCCAGCATGCCGTCGCGGTTGAGCAATAGCGGGTTGAGTTCCAGGCCACGCAGCTCGAGCAGGTCGGAAGCCATCTGCGACAGCTGGACCAGCAAGCGGCAGAGGCGCTCCAGGTCCCGCTCCGGATCGCTGGAGTGTTCGCGTATCAGGCGAGCGGCGTGGGTACGCCCTACCACGTCGGCCGCCAGTGTCATGTTCAGTGGCGGCAGCGCTACCTGACGGTCGGCCAGCACGTTGACCTTGTAGCCACCGATGCCGAATAGAATGATCGGGCCGAAGATGGGGTCGCGGGTGATCCCGGCGCAGATCTGCATGGAGTGCTTGCCTCGCTGCATGGGCTGCAGGCAGTACTCGCGTATTCTTACCGGCGGAAACCGTTCTCGCAGCTTGTCGCCGAGCCGAGTGACGCCTTCGGCCGCCTGCTGGGGCGAATGAATGTCCTGCAGCAGGCCCGCCGACAGCCTGTGCGGCTGCCGGCGGTAGCGAAATGGTCGACAATTACCCTCGTGGACGACCTTCACCGCCATGGGGCCGTCAATCTTGCTGGCAACTGCAAGGGCCTCTTCCGGCGTCTGCACATAGTGGCTGGGCGCAATGGGAATGCCGTAGGCTTCCAGCACCTGGGCCGTCTCGGAGTGGGACAGCGTCTCGCGCCCCTCGGCCCTCGCTTCTTCGATCAAGGTACGGCAGCGGGCACGGATATCGGGCGTGGTGACGAAGGGCAGCGTCGGCGGCGTCTCCTGGAGCAGTGCCTGGACACGCTGGTAATCGACCATGTGCATGAAGGCCTTCACCGCCTTCTCCGGCGAGACGTAGGTCGGAATGCCGGCGACGCTGCACTCATGGCGGGCATCGAGCGCGGCCTCGAGCCCCATCCAACTGGTCAGCAGGTTGCGGCGGAAGCGCTTGCGGTTGGCGATCACCGCCTGTGCCGTTGCCTTTGATGGTGCCAGGCGCGTTGGCGCATGAACGACCAGCACGGCATCCACGCCGGGGTCGGCGGCGACGATCTCCAGGGCTTCCACCAGCGTCTCCGGCGTCGCGTTGCCCCCCAGGTCTACCGGGTTCTCGCCAGGCTTGCTCATGTCGAAATCGCCTTTCTTCAGCGCGCGTTGCGTCTCCTCGCCAAAGCTCGCCAGTTTCCCCCCGGCGCTGATGAGCTTGTCGATGGCGAGCATGGCCGGTCCCAGACCATTGGAGACGATCGCCAGCCGATCGCCCTTGAGTGGCTTCATCTGGGACAGGGTCATCAAGGCATCGAACAACTCGTCGGAATCGTTGACCCTCACCACACCGGCACGGGAAAAGGCCGCATCGAAAACGACGTCCCGGTTGGCGACTCCCGGTGTCGGCGGGGTATTGGAAAGGTCCGACTCTGGTGTCCGTCCGCTCTTGATGGCGAGGACGAGCCGATTCCGTGAGGCATCGCGCAATGCTGTCATGAAGTGCTGGGAGTCCTGGATACGCTCCAGGTGCAAAAGGATCGCCTGGGTGGGAGAGTACTGGTTGATATAGTCGAGCAGGTCGGGGAGCATCACGTCGACACTGTCACCCACCGTGATGAGATGGGAGAAACCGATGCCCCGCCCGGCGGCCCAATCGATCATGGCGTTGCCGAGCATACCGGACTGCCCCAGGTAGGCCACCCGGCCCGCCTTGACCGGCTGGCTGGCGTAGGAGGCGTTGAGCTTGCGCCCCGGCACGATCAGCCCCATGCACTCGGGCCCCAGCACGCGAATTCCCGATTCCCGTGCCGCCACCAACATTCGTTCTCGGATCGAGCCCTTGTCATCATTGGCTTCGTCAAGGCGCGAGCCTCCGGAGAGCACCAGGGTCGCCTTGACGCCCAGTCGACCCAGACGGGTGATTACCTTGGGCAGGCTATGTGCCGGTGAGCAGATGACGGCCAGGTCGGGGGTCTCAGGCAGCTCACGAATGCGCGCAACGCAGGGCTGGCCAAACACCGACTCGTATCCCTTGGGATTGACCGCCCAAATGGTGCCGGGAAACCCGGCTTCCTGCAGGTTGCGAATGACCAGACCACCAATGGAGTGGGGCTTTTCCGATGCCCCGATCACTGCGATGGTACGCGGCTCGAAGAAGTGCCGTAAGAATCGAGTACCCAAGTCGCTTCCTCCACCAGGTCAGTTTCTGCCATCCTGTGTACGACTTATTGCCACTGTTATGCAAGGGCTTGGCGGCATTAAGGTGATCTCTGTCACTCTGGAGCGCCCGCATGATCACGGCCTACATCACGCACCCCGACTGTCATCTTCACCATATGGGCCCGGAGCACCCCGAGAGCCCCTTGCGACTCGAAGCCATTAGAGCGCGCCTTGCCCTGTCGGGCCTGCTGCAGCAAACCATGCAGTCGGATGCCCGTGAAGCCACCGAGGACGAACTGGCTCGGGTTCATCCGCTTCGCCACCTACGGGCGCTGGACAAGTGCGTGCCCGAAACCGGTATCATCACGCTGGACAGTGACACCATGATGAACCCCGACAGCCTGCAGGCCGCGCGAATGGCCGCCGGTGCCGTCATTCGCGGCGTGGATCAGGTCTATCGCGGCCAGGCCGACAACGTCTTCTGTGCCGTGCGCCCGCCGGGACATCACGCCGAAGCCACCGACGCCATGGGCTTCTGTTTCTACAACAATATCGCCGTAGGCGCCGCCCACGCCCGGGCCAAGTACGGAGCCCGGCGTATCGCCATTCTCGACTTCGACGTTCATCAGTGCAACGGCACCATCGACATCTTCAAGGACGACCCGGACACCCTGATCTGTACCAGCTACCAGTACCCGTTCTACCCCTGGCGCTACCTGCGCAGCGAGTGGCAGAACGTGGTCAACACCCCGCTGGATGCCGGTACCGACAGTACCGCCTTCCGCCGTGAGATCGAGAACGACTGGCTGCCGGCCCTGCACGCCTTCAAGCCGGAACTGGTGCTGGTCTCTGCGGGCTTCGATGCCCACCGCGAGGACCCGCTGGCCGAACTCTGCCTGGGAGACGAGGACTACCACTGGGTGACCCATATGGCCATGGAGATCGCTGCCCTCTACGCCGACAATCGCCTGGTTTCGGTCCTGGAAGGCGGCTACGACCCGGCCTCGCTCGGGCGCAGCGCCGAAGCACATGTGAAGGCTTTGCTGGGACTTCCCTTCGGCGACTGAGGCGCGTTCTCCCCGGTGAGGAAACGGACTGTCGCGATCCAGTCTGCCGATGTCGCCGTGGCAACGCGCGTCTCGCGATTTATGGTACGCTTTGGGGAAACTAGTTTCCTATAGTGAACCTGCCCATGCCCGCCACCACCGATCAGCAGGCCGCGCTGCGCATCGCATCCGGTCGCAAGCCCTTCGTGGAGCCGCTGCGACTCGGCGAGCGACTCAAGGAGCTTCGCCTGGCTAACCACTGGACGCTCGAGGACGTCAGCCAGCGCACCGGCCTTGCCCGCTCGACCCTGTCCAAGATCGAGAATAACCAGATTTCACCGACCTTCACCGCCGTGCAGAAGCTGATCAACGGCCTCGGCATCGACCTGCCTCAGCTCCTCACCCCCCCTCGTGCCCAGCCTCGTACCATGGGGCGCCGCGACCTGACCCGGCAGGGCAAGGGCGAGCACCACCCCACGCCCACCTACGAGCATGAACTGCTCAGCTGTGAGCTGGCCCAGAAACGCATGATCCCCTTCAAGACCATCGTCCGGGCACGCAGCTTCGATGAGTTCATCGAGTGGGTCCGTCATGACGGGGAAGAGTTTCTGATGGTGCTGGAAGGCGAGATCTGTCTCTACACCGAGTTCTACGAGCCGCTGCAGCTCTTCCAGGGGGACAGCATCTACTTCGACAGCGACATGGGCCACGCGCTGGTCTCGCTCAGCGAGGCGGATGCCGTGGTGCTATCGGTCTGTACCCACGGGGATACGACCTGAGTTCAGCTACGCTGGCGGTCGCCCGGCCGCCGCTTTGGCACGGCATCGAGCTCGAGCCTCGACCGGGCATTGATCGCCTGGAAGTGACGCCCCTTGGCACGGGCGATCAACATGACGCCGAAGCGTTCGGCCAGTTCCACCCCCTTCTGGGTGACACCGGAGCGTGACACCAGGACGCTGATCCCCATCTGGGCGACCTTAAGCACCATTTCAGAGGTCAATCTGCCGGTGGTGTAGAAGATATCGCAGCCCGTGGTCTCGCTGGTTTCAAGCCACTGCCGCCCGGCCAGCGTGTCCACCGCGTTATGCCGCCCCACGTCCTCGACGAAGTCCTGCACGTCAGCCTGGCGGCAAAGTGCACAGCCATGGACCGCACCGGCGCTGCGGTAGGTCTCGTTGTAGTCACCCAGACGCTCGAGCAGCGTATAGAGCACCGACTGCGACAATCGTGTCTCGGGCAAGCGCTTCAACGAGATCGACTCCAGCAGCCGACCGAAGACCGTGCCCTGGCCACAGCCGGTGGTAACGGTGCGCTGCTCCAGCCGGGCCTCCATGTCGTCCGGCAGCCGTCGGGTCACCACGGCGGCGGCCTCCACCTCCCAATCGACCTGTACCGCCACGAGATCCTCGGCGCTCTGAAGTAGCCCCTGATTGCGTAGATACCCCACCACCAGCGCTTCCGGGTCGGCTCCCAGCGTCATCAGGGTGACGATCTCACGCTTGTTGAGATAAAGCGTCAGCGAGCGTTCGGCCGCAATGGCCTGACGCCGGCACTCACCGAACTCGTCCAGCACCTCGACTTCCAGCGTCGTGGGCAGGCGTGCCTGGCTAAGGCTGATATCGTCCATCCACGGCTCCTCGATCAATCGTTGATAGTCGATGATGGCATTCCGACCGCCGAGTGTCTTTACTGAAGTGACAACTTCCGCGGGAGCGGCATCAATGACCCACCCAAGCAGTCATCGAATCCTGAGTCTTGATATTGCCAGCGAGACCCGGCGTATCAAGGGTTTCAGCGCCACTCGATGGCAGATCGTCGATCTGGTGCCTGGGGATAGTGGGCCCTGGGCCCTGTCGCTGCAGCTGTACCTCACCGAAAGGGCCGCCTACCGCTTCAACCTCGACGCCGGAACGCCTCGCCTGTTCGTGCGCTGCGGCGAGAGCAGTGGCGAACCTCGTCCCTCGGCGATCACGGCCAGCCAGGACGTCGCCGCTTCCTGGCTCGACGGCGAGCAGCAGGTGCTGGAGGTGGCGATGCCGCTGGCGATTCGGGCCTGGCTGGAGGCTTACCTGGCCCGCCACGGGGAGGCCCCGGACGAGGGGCGCAAGAAGAAACGCAAGGGGGCGGGGCGCGCCCGGGAGCAGACCCTATGAGCCGACTGAGCCGCTGGTCACGCCGCAAGCTCAGCGAGGAGACCGATGTCATCCAGGTTGATGCGCCCGAGCTCGCCGAGTCGGTGCACACCTCGGAACAGACAACGCATGAGCCCGACAGCGACTCCCCCTCCTCCCTCTCGGAGCCACCCGAGCCCGGTAGCCTCGACGCCACCCTTCCCGATCCAGACAGCCTGCCCGCCGGCAGCGATTTCAAGGCGTTCATGCAAGCCGGCGTCAGCGATGCCCTGCGCCGGCGCGCCCTGCGCAGGATGTTCTCGGGTGACCACTATGGGATCCGCGATGGTCTCGACGACTACGATCACGACTACCGCCAGCTTCTCAAGCCGCTGGCGAGCGAGATGGCCCAGCGCCTCAGGCAGTGGACTCGCAAGCTCGAAGAGAGCGAACCAGAGCCGGAGCTAGAGCCGGAGCTAGAAACCATCGATCCCGTGGAGCGTGCAGAGCTGGCCACGCCCGAGGAGCCGAACATCCAGGCGTCCGCACAGGAATCACCCCAGGAATTGACGTCTTCCCACGACGAGGACGCGGTAGATGCCCGACGTGCGCTGGAGACCAGCGCCGAAAGCAATACGTCGACAACAAAGGGAGGTTAGACCAAGGACGGTCTAGCAAGATCTCGATAATCAGCCAGACTGAGCATTAGAAACACAATATAACAATTAGGCACCCAGACCGTGAGGTGGCATGAATCATCTAATCCACACGATGCCGGTGGATGAAGCCGGCAATCGCCAGGCAAGGGAGGCGATGCATCGCCGGGTCTCCTGGCCTATCAACCTCACTCCATCCAGCGTCAGCTATGCCAGCCAGGGACATGCCCTGATACTCGGCAACGAGCGTGACGCACGCCGCGCCGCACGGGCGCTTCACGGCCACGGGCTGGCCTCGGTGTCCCTGCTGATCACCGAGCCGATCGACCCATCCGCCATCGCTGAGGCGCCCGCCGATGACGAAACCCTGCTGGCCGATACACGGACAGTGACCTGCCACCCCCTGACGCGCGAGCAGGCCGCAAGCCTGCGTATTAATGGCTACCTGGGTCACTTTCAGGTCACGCTCGAGCAGGAAGATCAGTCTTTGAACCTGGCCCGGGCCCTGGTCGAGCGTAACCATTTCGACCAGATTCTGGATCTTGGCGCGACACCAGTACTGGCGCTGGAGTTGCCCCCACCGGGCTATGTCACCACTCGCTGGGGGGCTGCCGAGAGCGAAGCTCGCCTCGAGGCCTTCGCCGCCATGGTCGGCGAGTTCGACAAGCCTCGCTATTTCCACATCAATCACGACCTCTGTGCCCACGCTGCCAGTGGCAATACGGGCTGCACCCGCTGCCTGGATGTCTGCCCCGCCGATGCCATCCAGAGCCTGCGAGGCCGGGTCGAGTCGCGCGTCGAGATAGATCCCTATCGCTGTCACGGTGTCGGCAGCTGCAGCAGCGCCTGCCCCACCGGCGCCATCGAATTTCGCATGCCTGAGTCCCATCGCCAGCAGGAGACCCTGCTGGCCTGGCTGGCGGCCTACCGCCAGGCGGGCGGCGGCCAGCCGGTGGTGCGCTTCGTGTCGACCGAACACCTGATACCCGACGAGTCTCCCGCCGGCCACGTCATCGATGTCCCCCTTGAGGAGCTCGGCGCGGCCGGTCACGACCAGTGGCTGACTGCCTTGGCGGGCGGGGCCGCTGAGGTTCGCCTACAGCATCACCCTGAGATGCCGGAGCGCCTGGTCGCATTCCTCGACGACCAGTTGGCCCAGGCACATGTCCTTCTCGAGGCACTGGGCCACCCGCGCGAGCGGATTTCGGCGATCGCTGTCGGCGACACGGCGGCCAGGGATGCCCTGCCCGCCCATCCGCCGCTCCCCGCCGACGGCCTCGTGCTTGACGGCACCGGCAAGCGCGATCGGCTCAACGGCGTGCTCGACCACCTTGCCGCGCTGGGTCGGCAGGACGGAGAGCGTCATGCCATACCGCCCGATGCCGCCTATGGCGGGCTTGCGGTAGATATCCAGCGCTGCACGCTTTGCATGGCATGTGTCGCCGGCTGCCCGACGCCCGCACTGTCAGCCGGCAATGAGAGTCCCCAATTGAGCTTCCGCGAGGCCGACTGCGTGCAGTGCGGCCTATGCGCGGACGCCTGCCCCGAGGACGCCATCGCCCTGCTCCCCGGCTTCCTGGCCGACCCCGCTCGGAACCAGCGGCATGTCTGTCACTCAGAGGCGGCCTTCGACTGTATTCGCTGCGGGAAGCCATTCGCCACCGCCAGCACCATCGCCGTCATCAAGGCCAAGCTGGCCGACCATCCCTATTTCGCCGGCGATGCGCTCTCACGGATAGAGATGTGTGAGGACTGTCGTGTGCGCGACGTGTGGCGGGAACTTGCACGGGACCCCGAATCGCAACTGAAGGTGTGAATCCATGAGCGATACAGTCATGCACGAGGAGGCGCGTGAGTTGGACGAAGACGATGCACTGAGAGCCGATGTCTACCGACTGCTGGCGCGCTTGCTACGCGAGCCGCCCGACACGGAGTTGCTGGGCTGGCTGGCGAATCTTCAGGTGGAGGATGACACCAGCCCTCTGGCCGTTTCCTGGCGTGGTCTCAGCGAAGCGTCCCGTGGGTCGCGCCCGGAGACGCTCGCTCGGGCGCACTTCCGCCATCTCGTCGGTGTCATCCAGGGCGATGTGACGCCTTACGCCTCCTGGTACCGCAATGGCGAGCTGATGGATCAGGCATTGGTCGCGCTGCGCCACGACCTCAAGGCGCTGGGCATCGAACGCAACGAACCAACGCGTGAGCCCGAGGACCACCTCGCCGCGCTCTGCGAGGCGATGGCCCTGCTCATCGAATCCGGCTCTCGTGCGGAGGCACGCTTTTTCATGACCCACATCGCCCCATGGGCATCGACCTGCCTGACGGACCTGGCCGGCGTGGAGAGTGATTTCTATTCCGGTGTCGGCCGACTCGGTCGTGCCTTCATCGACAGGGAAGAGGCGCTACTCGCTCGTGAGGCAGCGCATGAACCCGTCAGGCTGGTGGAACCCTGACCTCGACTGATGTCCGTATACCGACAGCAAGGGAACGGGCAACAGCATCGAAAGAGTGACCAAGAAAAACACAACAACGCCAACTCAAGGCCACGGCATGACCGAGGAAACCACCATGAACAAGACCAACAATCCGCAGCGCCGGCGCTTTCTCAAGACCCTGGGGGTCGGCACTGCTGCCGCCGGCGCGGCTGCCGCCGGCGCGGCTGCCGCCGGCGCGGCTGCCGCCGTCGGTCACGTTACCCTGGTACAGGCCGAGAACAAGGCCGAGCCGGTGGTCGATACGGCCCAAGGCTATCGGGAAACCGATCATATCCGCACCTTCTACGCCACCCTGCGGGACTGACGGCTCGACAGCCATAAGCCAGGAGATCACACCATGCGTCTGACTCGTAAAAGCGATGCCCCCAAGGCACACGGGCTGGGCATTTCCCGTCGGCAGTTCCTCAAGCGCACCGGCGCCACCACGGGCGGCCTGGCTGCGGCCGGCTTCATGGGCGCTCCGATGATGCGCCGCAGCGACGCCTCGGACAAGACCCCCGTCCTTGATTCCCCAGTGGAGACGAAGCGAACCATCTGCTCCCACTGTTCGGTGGGCTGTGGCGTCTATGCCGAGGTGCAGGAAGGGATCTGGACCAAGCAAGAGCCTGCCTTCGACCATCCCATCAACCGCGGCGCCCACTGCGCCAAGGGTGCCTCGCTGCGTCAGCATGGTCACTCCAGCCGGCGCCTCAAGTATCCGATGAAGCTGGTGGGCGGCGAGTGGCAGCGCCTTAGCTGGGACGAGGCGATCGAGGAGATCGGCGACAAGGTACTCCAGCTTACCGAAACTCACGGCCCCGACAGCGTCTACTGGCTGGGGTCGGCCAAGTTCAACAATGAACAGGCCTACCTGATGCGCAAGTTCGCGGCCCTGGCCGGCACCAATAACACCGACCACCAGGCACGTATCTGCCACTCCACCACCGTAGCCGGGGTAGCGAATACCTGGGGGTACGGGGCGATGACCAACTCGCTCAACGACATGCAGAACAGCAGGTCGATCATGTTCATCGGCTCCAATCCCAGCGAGGCTCACCCGGTGGCCATGCAGCATATCCTGCTGGCCAAGGAGCGCAGTCACGCCCAGATCATCGTCGTCGACCCGCGTTTCACCCGCACCGCCGCCAAGGCCGACAGCTTCGTGCGCATCCGCCCCGGCTCCGATGTGGCCTTCATTTGGGGCCTGCTGTGGCATATCTTCGAGAACGGCTGGGAGGATCGCCAGTACATCGACCAGCGCGTCTATGCCATGGGAGAGGTACGCGAGGAAGTGGCCAACTTCCCGCCCAGTGAGGTCGAACGCATCACCGGCGTCCCCGAGGCGATGATGCACGATACCGCACGCCGCCTGGCCGAGAATCGCCCCGGCTGTATCGTCTGGTGCATGGGCGGCACACAGCACACCACCGGCAACAACAACACCCGGGCCTACTGCATCCTCGAGCTGGCACTGGGTAATATCGGCAAGTCCGGCGGCGGCGCCAACATCTTCCGTGGCCACGACAACGTGCAGGGGGCGACGGACCTGGGGCTGATGTCCCACTCTCTGCCCGGCTACTACGGCCTCGCCGAGGGCGCCTGGGCCCACTGGGCCCGCGTCTGGGACCTCGACCTCGATTGGCTGAAGAGTCGCTTCGATCAGACCGAGTACGCCGATGGCCAGCCCATGTACAGCAACGGCATCACGGTGTCACGCTGGGTCGACGGCGTGCTCGAGGAGGAAGACGCGATCTCCCAGCGTAGCCAACTCAAGGCGATGTTCTACTGGGGCCATGCGGTCAATTCACAGTCTCGCGGCCCTGAGATGCAGAAGGCCATGCAGCAGCTCGAGATGATGGTCATCGTCGACCCCTATCCCACCGTGGCCGGCGTCATGCACGGTCGCAGCGACGGGGTCTATCTGCTGCCGGCGGCGACCCAGTTCGAGACAACCGGCAGCGTCACCGCCACCAACCGCGCCCTTCAGTGGCGCGACAAGGTCATCGAGCCGCTGTTCGAGTCCAAGCCGGACCACGAGATCATGTACCTGCTGTCGCGCAAGCTGGGATTTGCCGACGAGCTGTTCAAGAATATCCAGGTGAACGGCACCGAGCCGCTCATCGAGGACATCACCCGCGAGTTCAACCGCGGCATGTGGACGGTCGGCTACACCGGACAGAGCCCCGAGCGGCTCAAGGCCCATCAGCAGAACTGGCATACCTTCAGCTTCCGCACCCTGCAGGCCGAGGGTGGCCCGGCCGATGGCGACTACTATGGCCTGCCGTGGCCCTGCTGGGGCACCGCCGAGATGGGCCATCCAGGCACCCCGATCCTCTACGACACCAGCAAGCCGGTCTCCGAAGGCGGCCTGACCTTCCGCGCTCGCTTCGGTATCGAGCACAACGGCGAGAACATACTCGCCGACGGCGTCTTCAGCGAGGGATCCGAGCTCAACGACGGCTATCCGGAATTCACCGCCGAGATGCTCAAGGACCTGGGCTGGTGGGACGACCTCACCCCGGATGAACAGGTCGAGGCGGAGGGCAAGAACTGGAAGACCGACCTGTCGGGCGGCATCCAGCGGGTGGCGATCGACCACGAGTGCGCCCCCTTCGGCAATGCCAAGGCGCGCTGCAACGTCTGGACCTTCCCCGACCCCATCCCCAAGCACCGCGAACCGCTCTACACCAGCCGCCGCGACCTGGTCGCCGACTATCCCACCTGGGACGACGTCGCCTCACACTATCGGCTGCCGACCCTCTACAAGAGCATCCAGGACAACGACAACTCCGACCGCTACCCCATCATCCTCACCTCAGGACGCCTGGTGGAGTACGAGGGCGGTGGCGAGGAGACCCGTTCCATGTCGTGGCTCGCCGAGCTGCAGCAGGAGATGTTCGTCGAGATCAACCCGGCGCTGGCCAACGAGCTGGCAGTGGCAGACGGCGACATGGTCTGGGTCGAGGGTGCCGAGGGCGGGCGCGTCCGTGTCCAGGCCCTGGTGACGCCCCGAGTATCCCGTGAGGTGGTGTTCATGCCCTTCCACTTCGGTGGCATGTTCCAGGGCGAGAACCTGCACGACCGTTATCCGGAAGGATCGGCCCCCTATGTGCTCGGTGAGGCGGCCAACACCGCTACCACTTATGGCTACGACACCGTGACGCAGATGCAGGAAACCAAGTGCACCCTGTGTCGTATCGAGAAAGCCAGCTGATTCCGCTCGCCAACCAGGAGATTCCCATGGCCCAGATGAAATTCATGTGCGACGCGGAACGCTGCATTGAGTGCAACGGCTGCGTTACCGCCTGCAAGAACGCCAACGATGTCGAGTGGGGCATCCAGCGCCGCCGCGTGGTGACCCTCGATGATGGCGAACCCGGCGAGGTGTCGATCTCGGTGGCCTGCATGCACTGCGACGATGCCCCATGCATGGCCGTCTGTCCCACCGACTGCTTCTACAAGACCGATGACGGTATCGTACTCCACGACAAGGATCTCTGTATCGGCTGCGGCTACTGCCTCTACGCGTGCCCCTTCGGGGCCCCGCAGTTTCCGAAGCAGAACGCCTTCGGCGAGCGAGGCAAGATGGACAAGTGCACCTTCTGCGCCGGCGGCCCCGCCGACTCCAAGGAAGAGGAGTACGAGAAATACGGCGCCAACCGCATCGCCGAGGGCAAGCTGCCGCTGTGTGCCGAGATGTGCTCCACCAAGGCGCTGCTAGCCGGCGATGCCCAGACGGTGGCGGACATCTTCCGACAGCGCGTCGTGCAGCGCGGCCATCCCGACGGCGGCTGGTCGGGCAACCAGCGTCGTGAGCGGACGCGCACTGGCCAGGGCGACGACCTGTCCGCGGCCGACTCGCTGGCCTACGACGCAGCCCGCCAGAGCTGAGGAGGGGATGTCATGAGCTACTTCATTGACCGGCGGTTGCTATGGCGATTGCCACTGCTTACCCTCCTGTTCGCGGTCGGGCTGGCGTTTTCGCAAGCCGTTCCAGCACAGGCTGATCCCGATCGCGAAGCGAGCTTGGCAGTGCCGGCATTGGACGCCGACACCTGGCGCCAGGTGCGCAGCGGAGAGATCGGGCCCAACTTCCGCGACAGCCGGGCAGACTCCACCTACAACCTGGTCAATGCCAGCGGGGAGAACTGGCGACAATTACGCAACCGCTGGGTCTCGCCCTTCGGCCTGATCGCCATTGGCGGCATGATCGTGGTGATCGCGCTCTTTTACCTGATCATCGGCCGCAAGGACCTCAGTGGCCCGCGCACGGGACGCAAGCTGCTGCGCTGGCCACTGCTCGTACGCTCGATCCACTGGACCGTAGCCACGCTGTTTATCGTCCTGGCGCTCACAGGGCTCAACCTGCTGTATGGCAAGTTCGTCTTCCGGCCGTTGTTCGGGGATGCCGTGTGGGGTGCGATGATCTCCGCCTCGAAGGTCTCCCACAACTACCTGGGGCCGCTGTTCGGCATCCTGCTGATCGTGCTCCTGGCGCGTGTGCTCAAGCACAACTGGCCCAAGAAGCACGACCTTGAGTGGTTCAAGAAGGGAGGCGGCATGGTCGGCAAGGCACATGTCGATGCCGGCTTCGCCAACGGCGGCGAGAAGGCGTGGTTCTGGCTGCTCGCCACGGTGGGCCTGGTGGTGGTTGTCAGCGGTTTCGTGCTCGACTTCCCCAACTACGGCCAGGGCCGAGACACCATGCAGTGGGCCAACATCCTACACGCGGTGGGGGCGCTGGGGCTGACCGCCGTGGCCGTGGGCCATATCTACATCGGCACCATCGGCTCGGAAGGCTCGCTGGAGGGCATGACCACCGGCTACGTGGACGAGACCTGGGCCAAGGACCACCACAACCTCTGGTACGAGGAGGTGAAGGATCAGGCGGTCCCAGAACAAGAGCTCTCGGTCGGCCGTCCGCCGCCCGACGACAGCGAGGAGGCCGCCACTCGTTCCTGATCAGCCTCGTTGATACACTGCCTTATCGACACCGCCTTCGGGCGGTGTCTTTTGTTATGCTGGCAACACGCCTCACAACCTTCATGACCGGCAGGGAGACACGCCATGCAGCATCTCGACGATGCCACCCGTACCGAACTGGAAGCCGCGGCATTCCGCCGCCTGCTGGAACACCTCGACGAACACAAGGAGGTGCAGAACATCGACCTGATGATTCTGGCCGACTTCTGCCGCAACTGCCTCTCCAAGTGGCTGGTGTCGGCGGCCGAGCAGCGTGGTGCCGATCTCGACTATGAAACGGCCCGGGAATATGTCTACGGCATGCCCTACGACGAGTGGAAAGCCAACTACCAGCAGAAGGCCACGCCGGAACAGATGGCCGCCTTCGAGGCCCAACAGGCCCGTAAACGGGAGCAGAAAGGGTCATGAACGAATCGATGATACCGCTGACGATAGCGGTACTGACCATCTCCGATACCCGGGACCTGAATACCGATCGCAGCGGCGCCCTGCTGGCCGAGCGCCTGGAGCTGGCAGGGCATCGGCTCGCCGAGCGTCGGATCGTGATCGATGACATCTACCGTATCCGTGCCGTCGTCTCCGAGTGGATTGCCGACCCGGATATTCAGGTCATCCTGACCACCGGTGGCACCGGGTTCACCGGTCGCGATTCGACGCCTGAAGCCGTGTCGGTGCTGCTGGACAAGCGCATCGAAGGCTTCGGCGAACAGTTCCGCCAGCTCTCCTTTGACGACGTCGGCAGCTCGACGATCCAGAGCCGCTGCCTGGGCGGCCTGGCCAATGCCACCGTGATCTTCTGCCTGCCCGGCTCCAGCGGCGCCTGCCGCACCGCCTGGGATGGCCTGCTGGCAGAGCAGCTCGACAGCCGTCACAAGCCTTGCAACTTCGCGAACCTGGTCATACCCGGCCGGGGTCAACATGGCTGAGCTTCAACCCATCGAGGCAGCACTCGCTACGCTACTCGAGGATGTCACCCCGCTACCGACGGAGATCGTAAGCTGCAGCCAAGCCGCAGGACGGGTGCTGTCCGATCCGGTGCTGGCTCGACTCGACGTGCCACCCTTCGACAATAGCGCCATGGACGGCTATGCCCTGCATCACGGCGATGCGGGAAAGACACTGACGATCACGCAGCGTGTCGCCGCGGGGAGTGCCGTCCAGCCGCTGTCACCGGCGAGCTGCGCACGGATCTTCACCGGCGGCGAACTGCCGCCCGGGGCGGATTGCGTGGTGATGCAGGAGCGCGTCGAGAAGAAGGATGACCTGGCGGTCATTCCCGCGGATATCCCGGCCGGTGACAACGTGCGCCGCCGGGGCCGTGACGTACGGGCGGGGGCTCCACTGCTCGATGCCGGCGTACGCCTCGATGCCGCCGCATTAGGCCATCTTGCCGGACAGGGGATCACCAAGGTGGCTGTGCGCCGTCGCCCCCGTGTCGCCCTGCTCTCCACCGGTGACGAGATCGTCGATCCAGGCCAGCCCCTGGCCCCGGGACAGATCTACAACTCCAATCGCCCCATGCTCAGGCAGTTGCTGGAACGCTTCGGCGCCGAGGTGGTGCTGGTCGCCTCGGTGCCCGACGACCCGGAAGGCACCCGTACCACCCTCAGCCGGGCCGCCCAGGAAGCGGATGTCGTGATCTCCACGGGGGGGGTGAGTGTGGGTGAGGAGGACCACGTCCGCGCGGCACTGGAATCCATCGGTCGGCTCGACCTCTGGCGCCTGGCCATACGGCCCGGCAAGCCGCTCGCACTGGGGCGCCTGCCCGGCAAAGACGGCAGGCCAGTGCGCTTCGTCGGCCTGCCGGGCAATCCCGTGTCGTGCTTCGTCGGTGCCTGGCTGTTCCTTCGCCCACTGATGGGCGCGTTGCTTGGCTGCCCTGCCCTTGCCGAGCTGCCGACGCTCCGCGCCCGTGCCGACTTCGCCACCGACACCGGCCCTCGTCGCCACTATATGCGCGTGGCCCTCGAGTTCGCTGAGCAAGGGATCGTGGCAAGCGCGTTTCGCGACCAGAACTCCGGCGTGCTCTCTTCCTGCGTCGGCGCCGATGCACTGGCCGTGATACCCGAGCAGTCGCACATCGTACCCGGCGACGCCGTTGACTGCCTGTGGCTCAGGGTCGATTGAGCGACGGGCCCTTGCGGGTATCGGCGATCTCGAGTTCGTCGGTCACTGTGGGCCACAGCCTCCGGAAATCGGTCTCGAGGTTGGCGTAGTCCGCTTCCAGCCAGGGCACCAGTTCCGCCAGGCGGTTGGGGCCCGAAAGCCGCTGACCGATACCGCGCACCGCCCGGCAGGTGAAGTCGAAGTCGGCGTAGCGATGTAGCCAGTCCTGCTCCACCAGTACCGGCATCATTAGAGCCAGGCGGGCGGGGGCAGGACGCTGCTCCAGCACTCGGTAGCAGCGTAAGACCACGCGGGATTCGACGACGTCGAGTTGCAACTGGCGCGCAACGAAGTGATCCCACATCAGGTCCAGGGCGATACCGGTATAACGGCGAAGCGTCTGCGGCGCCCTGCTTCGTGCCGAATGAATCACCGGATGGCTATCGACGAAGGCATCGACCCGTCGATGGTGCCGGATACCGCTGGCGACCTCGGCGGTCCAGGCCGAGAAGTCACTGCCCTTGACGCCGTCGGCAATCAGGTTGCCGTAGAGAAATTCGTCGCTGCCACCACGGGCCAGCCAGCCATGGGCCAGAAAGTTCACGCGGAACGCCTCATCGAGATTGCGCTTTCATGGCAAGACCTTCATGGAAAACTCCTTCATCAGAGACAGTTCGCAGGCTTCGGCAGCCCTGCCAGTCGCGCTGCCACCTTGGCGGGGCTTTCCGGAAAGAGACGCATGAGGTGAAGCGAACGCCCCTTCTCGCTTCCCAGCGTCTGCCCCACGGCCTTGACCAGCGGCCGCATGGCCGGCGAGGCCTCGTAGCGAGCATAGAAGTCGCGCAGTACCATGATGATCTCCCAGTGCTCATCGGTCAGCTCGCGCCCTTCCTCGGCCGCCATGGCGCTGGCCACAGACGGTGTCCAGTCGTTGAGTTCTATCAGATAGCCCTCCGGATCGAGGGCAATACGCTGGGCTCCCACCCGTAGATAACGGTGGATTTCCGTCGAAGCCATCAGAACCAGCTCACTGTCTTGTCGGCTTCTTCGGTAAGCGCCACAAAGCCGTCGACATCCACCACCTGGACACTGGCATCGCAGTGGCCATCCAGTCCATGGGCCACCAGGTCCTCACGCAGGGCGAATAGCCGATCGCCAACTACCTCGAAATGACGAACCTGGGACGGCAGCGCGCCCTGTACGCCATCTTCGACCAGCAACAGACGATCTTCCGGGCCCATGCCGGCAAGGGCGTCACGGTAGACCAGGCTCGAGCTGGGGGAACGATTGAGAATGTGCAGGATCATGATCGGCCTCGCGATTATCGTCGTGTCACCGATGGCGTCAAAATGTCAGAACCAGCCGGTGCCCGGCTATGAGTTCCGCTATCGATGGCGGCTCGAGAGGACTCGCCGGCAGCTGCAGCGATTCGGTAGATAAGCCCAGGCGGGCGAGTGACCTCGCGTCCAGGAACAGCGACTCGATATCGTACATCGCCAGCATATCCAGCGTGGCGGAGCTGCCCTTCTGTCCCAGGGGGCCAGGCCCCTGCCCCTGGAGCAGCCCCAGCACCCCGTCGCCCTGGAACAGCAGGCTCACGGTCTGCCCGAAGGCCGCCGCCACCAGGGCGGCATCGAGGCCCTCACGCAGCCAACTGCTGCCGTGGGGTGGATGGCGCAGTATGACCAGCACATCTCCGTTAAGAACGGTCTCTGCTTGCATCACATCCTCCTCAGGGCGCAAAGGTCACCAGGCGATCAACGCCTAGCCCCAGGTCAATCAGCTGGCCCAGACCCGTCAGTTCGAAAGGGGGTTCGACGCTATGGCCCGACTTGCCGTGGCGGGAGGCTTCGCGCTCATCGAGCAACCCGCGGCGTAGAGCAGCGGCGATGCAGACCTGAAGCTGGGTGCCGTGCTTCTCGTTCAGTCTCACCCAGGCGTCAACCAGATGGGGCTCATCCTGAGGCGGTGCTGCCAGCCGTGCGGCATTATAGACACCATCATGATAGAAGAAGACGCACACCAGGCGATTCCCCCGGGCCAGCAGGGCCTCGGAGAAGCGCAGCGCGGAATGCGAGGCCTGGCTGCTATAGGGTGCGCCCTGAACGAGCAATGCGTAGCGCATGAGCGGTTCCTGCCCTATCAAACGAGCAGGCCCCGCCTGAGCGGGGCCTGCGGATTGCACTGTCGAACCTGACGTCAGTCGTTGCTCATGATGCCGAGCAGTGCGAGGAGGCTGACGAAGAGATTGTAGATCGAGACGTAGAGGGTGATGGTCGCGAGGATATAGTTGGTTTCCCCGGCACGGTGCACGATCTCACTGGTCTGGTAGAGGATCGCCGCAGATGCGAACAGCACGAAACCGGCCGACACCATCAGCATCAGTGTCGGGATCTGGAAGATCAGGCCCGCCACCATGGCCAGGATCAGCACGATGGCGCCAGCCATCAGGAAATTGGCAAGAAAGCTGAAATCCTTCTTGGTAATCAGCGCAACGGCAGACAGACCAATGAAGGTCAGGCCGGTCATGGCCAGCGCATTCATGATCAGCGCGGCACCATTGGGGAGGGCCAGGTAGGCGCTGAGGATCGGACCGAGTGTAAAGCCCATGAAGCCAGTGAAGGCGAAGGTGGCCAAAAGGCCGGCGGCTGAGTTCGCTGTCTTGTGCACCAGGAACATCAGGCCGTATGCGCCGATGAAGAATACAAAGATATTCATCCGCTCGACGCCCATGGTCATGGCGACGCCAGCAGTCACAGCGGAGAACAGCAGAGTCATGGCCAGCAGGCCGTAGGTGTTGCGCAGCACCTTGTTGGTACTGAGTACCTGTGACGAATGCTGTGCCACATGCGTTTCATTATAGGCCATTGATCCAGAGCTCCCTGTAGTTGATCTGAGTGATCTCGGCAGTGGACAAAGAATGCCGCCGGTTGGTTCCCGACGCAACCCCTTAGTTCTGAAAGCCTCAACGCACCATCATCGCAGAATTTTAGCCGACAAGCAGCTGATTCGCGATCTTTCGGGTACTGGCGCAGATCGTTGCGTCATCGCTCACCTCACCTGCATCCAACCAGTGGATTTCACTGGCATCGTTGCCGGCCACTCCCGTTCCACCAATCCAGCGGCATCGTACCACCACAATGACATAGTGGCTCAGCAGCCTGCCAACGGCGTCGTACTGCCTATCTTCAACCGCAGTCAACACATCTAGGGGCTCGGCCTCGATAGCAGTCTCCTCCCAGAGCTCACGAATTGCAGCAGTCAGCAGCGCTTCGCCTGGTTCGACCCTCCCTCCCGGCAGGGCCAGCATGCGGGCATTGGGTGGACGCCTGCGCCGGACCATCAGCACCCGACCCTCATGCAGCAATGCCGCGGAAACCGCCACGCGCGGCATATCGATTGCCCTGCTTCGTGGCTTCGCCATCCTCATTTCCTCAAGTCGATGCAGTGGAACCCCTTGACCTCATGAGGATAACTGGTAATATTCGCCCCCGTGAGCCGGAGGGATGGCAGAGCGGTTGAATGCACCGGTCTTGAAAACCGGCGTAGGGTCAAACCTACCCAGGGTTCGAATCCCTGTCCCTCCGCCACCTCGCCTTACAAATCAGTTAGTTAGCTCTTATTTGCTAGCCGACCCAACAAAATACCCATCATTGAAAAAATGGTGGGTTTTTTGTTTTCTGGACAAAAAATGCCCCTAACGCAATGGTTAGGAGCACACCCTATCTAGACTAGATTAATCAAAAGTCGATGTAATCGTACCGCCGCCTGCTGTGCTGGTGATACTGGTTCCACCGCTCCCGGATGTAACCGTACCGCCGCCTGCTGTGCTAGTAATTTCTTGGGCCAGCGCGAATGAGGAAAAAACTGCAAGAAAGGCTATCACAAACAAATATTTCATAGATTTTCCTTATTAAGTTTGTCTTGATGCTGCCCGAGCAATCTACCATTTAAATTAAATTAGTTTCTACGGGATTAGCCTAACGCTTCACACTTCAGCGTTAGCGTCGTGCGGCGGTTGTCGGGCAGTACGGCGCGGATGCCGGCAGACACCAGCGCATACTCGTATCCAGGTCGGGGCGGTAACGCATCGTGACGCGGTAGGTTGTCTCTGACTGCTCAGCACTGGTGGCGATGAACTCGCGGCCACTGACGCCAACGATGCTTGCCCAGTCTTGGGCAATCACTGCCCACTCTTCGGTAATCAAGCCGGTGTTCGGGTCTTGGGTCTGCGTAAACGCCTCGATGTCGATGGGGGGGGCGTAGTTGTCCGGCTCGCATCACAGCACCTCAGCGGACGGAACGGGGCCAGCAGCATCTGACACGTGGTGTTCTCGTAGTGGGTGCGGTCGAAATGGCGTTCCCGGTTCTCGTACAGATCGGACACCAGCAGCATCACAGCGGCGTGGATAGCCGCGGGCATAGGGTTGGGCATGTCATCACCTAGGATGGCCGCTGCGTGCCCCTCTGCGGCTTCTATCAGGTGCTCGATGAACTGGTCGTCTTGGTCGTGCATGACGCGCAAATGCGCCTTGGCTTCGGCTAGGGTCGTGGTCATACGAAAACCACCTCGGTTTCTATTGGTCGGCCACTGGTCACCATCGCCCTACCAATGGCCATAATTGAACTGACGATGCCGTCTATCTTCTCGGTCGATTTCTTCTTGCTCGGCTTCACGTTCCCGGCAGCGTCGGTTTCTACCGTGACGTTCGATGCCATCCAGGTCAGGGTGCTGTTGCCGGATCGTCAGGGTAAGGGTGCCGAAGATTCAACTTTGCCTATCTCAGGAAAAACCACCAAATCAGAATGGCGACAAAACCCCATGCTCCCGGCCGCCTGTACAACGGGATGGTAGGCTTGGCGGCTGTTGGCTGTCTCGTAACGCCAGGCGAGCCGGTTTTATTGAAGCCATTCACCGGTGATGAAGGATCACCACGCTTGCTGCCTGGCGCATGGCTATCCGCCTCTGCTTGAGCCTTTTCCGCGACACGCTGCCCAATAGAGCCGCCATATTCCCTGATCGCTTGACGACCGAGCGGCCCTGGCAGGCCATCCCACATTACTAGCTCATGCCATACGGTTTCCTGGTATGGCTCCGGCATGTCACGGATTGACTCATGCACCCCATCCATCATCCGCTGAATCAGTTTTGTGAACGCACTCGCCATTTCTGGACCCGCTTGGTAGCCGTTATCAGCATCACCGGTGATGAGTCCTGACGCTTCTGCTTTCTTGATAGCCGGCGCTGACAGGCCAAGCTCGATAGGCTCCGAGTCCTCCATCAGCCACGCCGCTTCCTCCATATGACCCTTGAATGGGGCCATTTCTGCCAGAAATGGCGCTGAGGCGCGATCAGCAGCCTCATCGAAAGTGTCAGTCTCAATTTCATAGAAATCGATCCAACGCTGATACCAGTCGACCCCTTCTGAAAATGAAAGATTGCGGAAATCGGATCGATAGTCATCAAGGTCGGTTACATCCTTAATGCGCACCGGCTTGGTGACGGCAGGCAGGCGTTTCAGAGAAAAGGCATCGGGCTCCTTGCGAAAGTAGCTCCAGTCCATAGTTCTAGAACTCCAGGCAGGTGATGCCTTCAACCTAGCACCAGGCAGTCAGCTATGTGCTATCGGCGCGCCAACGATTCATGTGACAGGCGCAAAAAAGGGGCCCAGAAAGGGCCCCAAGGATGCGGGCATCGAGAGGAGTAAATGCCCGCTAGCCCCACCGATCATGTCACCCGTTGCCGGGCGGAAATCTTTGAATGGCTATCATAGGATCACTCCTCGATGCCAGCGGCTGTCACTTCGAGACCATTGCTGTTGAACAGGTCGCGGCGCGGGTGGTGGTGAAGGTATGGCATTGTCGCCGTCAGTCGGGCGCGGCCATAGCTGGCTTCCGGGTTCGCCTCCTCCAAGTCCGCATAGATGCGATCAAGGTCGGCCAGGTCATCGCGCATGGCCTCGATCTTCTCCACTAGGGCGCTCTCGCGGGCGGCGAGGTCGGCTTGCCGTACCCGGTCCAGGGCGGTGTGGTAAACGCTCCGCACGGAGGCCAGGGTCTGATTTGCACCTTCCAGCTTGCGCTCCAGCCCTCGGCGAGCGGCGGTCATCTCGCGGTGTAGTGCCTGTTCCTTCGCCAGCGCCTCGGCGGCCTTTGTTGCCGTCACCTTCGCGGCCTTCACCTCCTCGCTTCCTGCCTCGCCCAGTGCAGCCAGCGCTTCGGCTTCCTCAAGGCGTTCCATCGCAGCACGCTCGGCATCCTGGCACAGTTGCAAAGGGCCTTCATCGCTGTCCATGTTCCGCAGGGTGGTGTCGATGCGGTCGCGCTCACCCTCGGCGTTTTTAACCTCCTTGCGCATATCGCCAAGCGTGGAGGCACTGGCCTTCGGCGCCTTTCCCTCGATGGCTTCCAGCTCAGCTAGCACGGCTTCACGCTGGGCAGTCAGGTGTTCGAGGTCGGTGGTTGCCTCATTGAGGGCTTGCAGGTGGCCACTGATAGCGCTCAACGTGGCGCGTGCGAACTGGTCGCGCTCGGGATTAGCGTGGCGATCATTTGCCCGGAGGATCTGACTCAGAATGTCAGCGAGGCGCTTTGCCTCAGCAGCCATGTCTTCGTGGGTTTCATCGCCCTGGATGGTGTAGTGGTACGCACGCAGAGGCATGGCGCCACTACCGTTGGCGGATCGGATGGCGTGCTCCAGGCCATTGCGGGCGCGCTTCACCTCATCCTGTACTTTGCCGATGCCGGTCACTTCAGCGAGTTCTGTCTGCTTCGCCTTCAGGGACTCGAACCACTCCCCCCAGCTTGCGAAGGTGCGGGTAGTGATCTTGCTCTTGGTTGGGGTGGCCATGTTGCCTCCTCGGTTTTGCGGTGTGGTGGTTCTTGTCACGCCCTGGCGGCGCCTTCGTCTTCGTCGGCCACAATGGCCCGGTACATCTGTTCACGTAGCGCGTCGGTGATGCGCTCGACTTGCTCAATCGCCTCCGGGGGTAACCCTGCATCCCGCTCAAGCATGTCGGCCAATGAATCGAGGCCACTTGCCATGGCCTTGGCCAGGATGCTCATTTCCCGTTGTGCCTCTTCCACTGGCACCAGATTTCGCAGTTCGCGCTCCAGCTTTACGCGCTCGTTCTCACTCTGGAACCACGCCTTCCGGTCTTGCGGTTGAAAGTCACCAACGTCTGCCGCTCCGGTGTTCTCGGACTGGCGGGCGGTCATGGCCTCCACGACATCAGCCAGGCGGTAAACCGGGTTGCCGTGTCGCGTGCCGCAAGGCGATACAGCTGCCTCTCGAATCACCTTTGCCACGGTGCGACGGTCGCGGCCGATGGCCTCGGCAATGCGGTTGATTGACCACTCATAGGCACGCTCTCGGCTGACGACTTCACCCATGGCAGCACCTGTACATCAGCAGGCCGGTCTGCCGGCGCGTGATGCTCACCTCGATACGGCCAGAGGCGGCGCCCTGTGCGGCTCTCAGGCACCTGTGGTGGAGCGCCCTGAAACCTCGAAATTCCCTCGAACGCCGGGCCTCTACGTCCCCATGGTCGGGGGAGGGTCGCCAGGGAGGACCCGGCGTTTTGTTACGTTGCGCTACACTGACTAGCCACACATTGCTGAGGGCAAGCGCATGGCGCAGAACAAAGTTGAAGAACACGGGAGCACAGCGGCTGGCTGGTGTTTTGTTGCTGCCGTCCTGATCCCAGTGGCCACCGGCATATGGCTCGAATGGGCCGGCCCTTGGTGGGCCTATGTCATCGCGGGGGTGTTGCTTTTCATGGCCACTCTTAGCGGCTGGGTTACCGGGACTCAAGAAAGGGAGGTCCACCAGGCAATCACGGAAATGAATGAACGCCAGAAGGCAGCTGAACGGGGTGATCAGTAGCTCGCGCCACTTCTCTGGAGCCATCGGCAATTTGCCGGCAGCCCACGCTCCACAGGCGTATGGCCTCTGGCCCTGAAACAAAGCTGGCACGGTCATCACTTGGCCCACCGGTCGCCGGGACCTTCAATGGCGCCGTTACCCTGGGCCTCCTCAATACCCGCCTCGATAGTTTCCAGCGTGTATTGGAACAGCTGTAATTCTCGCTGCGCAGCCGCCTCTCGCTCGACGTGGTGGGCCAGCTCTCGCATGTAGCCAACGGCCCGGTTCGCCAGGCGCTTCACTCCATCCCCCCTGCTGTTTTTCGGCAGGTCGCGGGCGTGTTCACGGATGGCATCGGCGAAGGTCATGAATGGCGCATGCACCTCCCTCCGGGTGGCTTTTGCCAGCACCAGGCCTGCTGCCTGGACTCGCGGACAGCTCACGCCTGGGCAGTGGGTGCCGAGCGTCTTCAGCCTGGTGAGGGCTTGGTTGAACTGACGGTGATGGTAGTCACGGCGCTGGCGGGCAGCGGTGGCTTTCTCACAAAGTTCTCGGGATAGAGTTGGCGGCATCAATGGACCCCTCCCCCTTGCTTGCGCTCAAGCGCATAAAGGTTCTCGGCTTCCCGTGTAAGGGTGCTTAGTCGCTCCATGGCGCGGAGCTCGTATTGGCGAGCTTCCTGGGCCTTCAACATGATGATGTTGGCCTGAGCAACGAGACCCATCAGGCGGGCGCGCTCGACAGCCCCCGGGGGATTTTGTCGTGCATGCCTTACCAGCCCATCCGTGAATTCCCGGAACGGAACACGGCGCTTATCATTGAGGGCAGTGGCCAAGGCTTCACCCGCCTCGGTTATTACCGGATCACCCAGGGGTCGAACCTGCCGGGTCAGTGCTGCGAAGGCTTCGCGTACCTGGCCCAGTGTCTTGCGGGCTTCCTTGAGGGCCATTCGGCTGCCGGCGATCTTTATCAGCAGCTCGCGCATGGCGGGCGAGTGAGTCGGGTCGATGCCAATCATGCGGCGCCTCCGTTAATCCCTAAGAGGAACTCGGCACCTTCGGCATTGGCCCGCAGTTGCACCCGTTCGATGATGTTCCACATGATCATCTCCAGCGCCGGCTCCAGGCCGTCGCTTTCGATTTTGATCAATCCTTCTCCATCCCGTAGCGCCTGGGTGCGGGCTTCAAGGTTGCTGATCTGTGCGTCGATCACCCTTTTTTGCTGGTCCGCCGCTTCGCGCTGAATATCGAGCTGCTGCTGAATGGCGCCCTCAAGGTCCCACCGCTGGCTCATCGACAGGTCTCCGCCGGCCAGGGTGTCCCACATGCTCGCGGAAGATTCGGCCAGGCCGGTGACGACATCGCTGGTTGCCGAGAGGATGGCCTCAACCTTGCGAGCATCCGCCTCGATCTCCGCGACGCTAATGGAGGCCGTGAACTCCATGGCCTTGATGCGCTCATTGCTGGCCAGCTCGTTCATCTGCTTTTCGAGCTCGAAAAACTGGTCCGTGGTGAGGTCAACCTTCTTACCGGCTTCCTCCATGTCCCTACCCAGGATGCTGATTCCGCTGGCCGCCTCGACGCTGCCGTCCTTCATGTCATTGAGGGTGGCCACCATGGCGTCATAGACATCCTCATCGATCATTCCCGCCTCGAACTGGCTGCGTACCTTGCCCAAGGCTTCCTCTACCTGGCGGCTGTTATCGACGGCCTGGTAGGAGTTGTCGTTGAGCCTTTCCCAGGCGCCGGCAGATTCCTCGATGCCGTGAATGTAATTCCAGAGCGTGTCCGCATTGGTCGAATGCGCCTGCGCGGTCTGGTCGGCCTGCCGGTTCGCGGCCTCCAGGGCGGCACGCCATTCGTTCCAGGCGTTGACCCCCTCCATGATGGAAGTGCCGGTGCCTGCCACGGATTGAGCGGCCTTTACGGCAGCGTCTGAAATGGTCCGCGTGCTGGTGGTGGCCTCGTCTGTTCCGCGTGCCATTGCCCCCAGTGCGGTATTGACCTCCCCGGTGGACCGGATCCACTGTGCGGTGGCGTGGTCCCATACGACTGTCCCGTCCTCGATGGCATCGAAAAGGTCGTCGTAGTTCTCCACCATGCCTTTGGCGGATTCATCGACAGCATCCAGCAGCTTGCCCTGTGCCTCCTCGATGTCGCCGATGCCTACCACGTAGTCCACTGCCTTCCCGGTCAGGTAGACCAGGGCGCCGGCAGCCAGGCCGGCAGCCCCGACAAGCCCAGCGGCGCCGGTAGCGCCCATGACAGCCACCAGCTTGCCGGTCGCGGCTGTCATCACCGGGATTGCGCCCTTGGCTCCGGCCAGGCCGTTGATGATGCCCAGCAGGCTGCTGAAGACGCTCAGCACCGTGGTCAAGACGACGGCACCCCCGCCAATCTTGCCCAGCAGAGCAACCCACTCGGGGTCTATCTTCATGATCCAGCTAGCCAGGTCGGCAAGCTGCTCGATGAACGGCACCAGGGCGGTGATCGTCCCGGCGGTGTATTGGCTCAGCATCTCGAAGCCGGTGCCCAGGGTCTGGATTACCGATGCGAGGCCTTCGGCGCTGGTGATGTCAGCGTTGTTGAATATTCCGCCGATGGCTTCGCGGATCGCTTCGATACCGTTGAGGAACCCGCTCCAGTCGGCCGACTCCAGGGCTTCGGGGAGGTTGGCGGCGACAGCCTGTAGCTTGGCCTCCATCGCCTGAAAGACGCTTTCGAGCTGTTCGACAAACTGATTGAGCTGGCCATCGTTCAGCGATATGCCGATGGCGTTGAAGATGGCGGCAATGGCTTCCTGAATGCCCCCGAACGAATCGAGTAGCGGATCCCCCAGGTTGATCAGCGCCACGGTCATCGCGTTCTTGATCTTCTGAGACCCTTGTTCGACGGTGCCGGCCATCTTCTCGAAGGCGGTGGCTGTCGCGCCGGCCTTGTTCTCCATGTCCTCCAGGCCATCCGCAAACGCCTCGGCCACCGGCCCCATCAGCGACAACATGCCCTTGGTTGCCTCGGAGGAACCGAACAGGATGCGCATCTGTTCCTCGCTGCCGCCAGTGGCCTCAGCAAGCATGTCCATGAAGTCGGCCAGGCCCATGCTTCGCAGAGCCGTCGCGTTGAACTCGATGCCCAGCTCTTCCGCCAGCGTCCGCGCTTGCTGCGAGGGGCCCATGATCGAATTCAAGGCGGCGCCGACTTGCGTTACTGCCTGGCTGGTCGATAGACCGGTGGTAGTCAGAGCCGACACGGCAGAGGAAAGGGTTTCGAAATCCACGCCCAGCTGTGAGGCCAGGCCGGTGATGTTAGGCAGGGAGCTTGCCAGCTCTCCAATGGTCGTCATGCCGTTGGCCATGGCCACGAAGAGCGTATCGGTGTAGTCGCTCGCCTCGCTGGCTTCAGCGCCGTAGGCACTCAGCGTGCCGGCCAGCGACCTGGCGGCGGTATCAAGGTTCGTCTTGCCGCCGACTGCCAGTTGCTCGGCAGCGCCCAGCAAGGTCATAGACTCGGCAGTGTCATTGCCGGCCGAAATCAAGTTGTAGTAGGCGCCAGTGATCGTATCGATGGATTGCGTGCTGTCGGTGGCATAATCGAGGATCCCCGAGCGCAGCCCGTCCAGGGAGTCGCCCGACTCATCCAGCAGGGTAGTGATCTCTCGAAAGCTGGCGTCGAAGTCGCCGGATACCTTCACGGCAAGGCCGGTCACAGCGGCCCCGGTTGCCAGCAGCGCGGTCTGTGCCTTCAGCACCCCAAAGGTGAAGTCGGCCAGCGGCTGGGCGGCGCCCTGGACGCTGCCGGCCACGTTGTCGAGCTGCCTGGTGACTGACGTTACGCCCGCACCCATGGCATCCACGCCTTCGAAGATTATCGCTACGCTTTTTTCCAAATCTGCCATGGGTCTATCTCTCTATTCGTGTCACGCCACCAGCGCGGGAAGTCGCCGGATGGTCGCCTTGGGCTATGCTGGCGAACTCCGGTCCGAGTCCTGCCGCTGTTCATTAAGGAGCAGGAGCCAGCCGGCAACGGCGGTGTCGCCTGTGTCTGCCTTGTCCTGCAACAGCCGGTAATAGCTGGCCACAGCGGCTTTGCTCGGCTTGATGTTGCGGCTACCCCTGGGGCGGCCTGTGCGGTCTTGGCTCATAGCGTTGACTCCATGAAGTCAGCCCACTGGCGGCGAGCATGGGTGCCGTGTCGGTGCCCTTGCATGAATGCGGTAATGCGAGCAGCACGCTCGTTCACGCGCCTGGCTATGCGGGCGGCACGATCTGGGCAGTAGGCGGCGATGTGGTAGGCGCGGCATTCCTCGTCCAGCCGGAGCAGCTCACGGCGCAACGGGGCATCTTTCTCCCAGCTCGGCAGGTCGGTCGTCTCCAGCAGCACTAGCGCTTGGTCGATCATCGATGAATCTCATTCATGTTCATGCTATTAAAATAGCATATTTTTCATGTTGATTCCATTAAACATGAATTTGATTCATGGCAAGGGTGGCAAGTCATTGCTTTTATTGCAGCGCGTGGGCAGTATTGGCGGGCGGGTGCTCAAGGCCCTAAGAGGCTTCCTCAGGGTGAGTAGGTAGGTCAGTAGGGCAGGACGCTGCTAGCTCATGCCTGCCCTGTTTTCAGCCTGGGTATAGGACAAGGAGAATCCCCGCTGAATGTAGGTCGGCGTTTGGTTGGTTAGCCCTCACCGAGGGTCTAACGTAAACTCCAGCGTTAAGTGCTCTTAGGAATCGTCAAGCTGGTCCTCGGGGAGGATTCACCGCTTCGTAAACAAACAGCAGGTAGGTGCCCCTAGACCTCGCTTGAGCACGAAATAATGAAAAAATAGATAAGCAAATTCTAAGGGAACAATGATGCAGTGGTGGCGACTTGATGGTGTATTGAGGAGGGGCCCATTCTCAGAAGATGAGATCAGGGCCCAGATACGGTCCGGTGAGCTTTATAGCGATGACATGATCTCTGGCGAGGGATACGGTGACTGGGTCGCGGTATCGGATATTCCTGAGTTTTCTGATGCTCTCAACTCGGGGCTTGTCGAGCAAAAAATTGGCGCTCTGGTAGGTGAAGCGGCAGCGGATAATACGACAACTCATGATCTGGAGAGCGAGACTAGGATAGCCGGCCCATGGCGACGATTCATAGCGCGTTTTATCGATCTAGCTGCCTTCTATACTGTGTTCTTCGCCCTCACCATGGTGCTGACCGCTTGGGCCATGATCGCAATCAGGAGCGGTCAGATTGCTGTGACGCATCCACTGGCAGAGTTCTTTTCTGGCTTGGCCTCGGGAGAGTTTGGCTTTATCGTGGCTGGTTGGCTGATTGGTATTGTATTTTTTCTAATTTTAGAAATCGGTACGTATGCCATTTTCGGCACTACCTTGGGAAAAGGAGTGCTGGGGCTGCAGGTCGAAAACTTGCGGGAAAATAAGCTTAATACTCGCGAATATGCAGAACGTTTGGTTGGCGTTCATATTTCTGGGCTGGGAGCCAGTATCCCTTTTGTGGCATTTTTTACTCAGATTTATCAATTCAAGCGACTCAGCCAAGGCAAGCCGGCCAGCTATGATGAAGGCTCGTTTCGGGTGGTCAGTAAACGGTTGACGATTTTGCGATGGGCCGCTGTATTCGCAGTCGGCCTCAGTATGCTATTCCTGCATGTCTTCACTCGGCTTATCGAAAGGTCTATAGACAGCGGTGCTATATATTTTTGATGGTTCTTACCGTCTTTTACATAGTTGTTAATGGCGGTGTTTTCTTTCGACTATTAGGCAGGTTAGAACCGTTCGTGTAGCAGTCCTGAATGAACAAGCCCCGCTCGATGGCGGGGCTCAGGGTTATTGCAGTGCTTCAATCACCTTTTGGCTCGTCTTCATTGCGCTCTGAGCATCTCGTAATCGCATCGGATTTTGCCAATCATAGTCAGCTTGGTGTCGTAGTTCCTTCATTTGCTGAAGCCGATTAGCTGTAGCTCGCCATTGGGGCTTGCCTTTAAGCGCTTCTATAACGCGCTGGTGAGAGGAGCCGCTTCCTTGGAAGCCCTTAGCTTCGCAAAAATCGCGAGCCGTGATGTAGGCTGCGTAGTACGCCCGGTTCACCACGCTACGCATTTGATGCTGGTCTAGGTATGGGGCGTCCGAGATGTCCATCTCTTTCAGCCTGTCAGCCAGCTCAACGAGGCGATACGGCACGTTAGGCAACCCTCTCTGACCGATGCTCCGGGAGGTCTCTCACCAAGATAGTTACCGCATTGCTGACGCCACTTTCTATCGCTTCATTACTGCCTGCATAGACAAGCAAGTCATCATCCAAGCGGTCCAGTGCGGCTTCCTCTAGATCTGACTTTATTTCCAGGATGACTCCTTCGTAACCATCTTCATGCTGAGTGGTACCGAAGTTGAGCACTACGCGAACGTCTCGGCGACCTTCGACATGCTGCCTAATCAGGCTATGCACACCTTCCAGGTAGGCTCGGTAGCTATCGAGGGATACCCCTGCCTCCGAAAGCACCCTGATTGCTTCGAGATCCCTACCGTCCCTTTCCATGCTACCTCCTAGTCGCTCAACGCGCTCCCGCAACTCGACGCAGAGCTCAAGATCGCCGACGAACCATGCGACCTCCACCGCCCATACGAAGCCATCCAACCGGTCTGGGTAATCGTTCATCAGGCGGCGCAACATGGTCACGGCCGCGCCAGGGCTATGAGCGAACAGAGCTGTTGACGACATATTGATCAGTAGATCGTCTGTCACCCGGCTTGCCAAAAATCTCTCTGCAGCCTGGTCGAATCGCTTAAAATCCCTTTCCATTTCCGCCACCAGCATCTCTTTCACCAGATGCAACAGATAGTTACCTGGAGATGGACATGCCAACCGAGCAAGTCGGGCGATCTGAAAATCAGTCAGATCGGCTCGCTCTTCCTCTAGCCTGATAGAATAGTTGATGGCTTCCTGAAGCGCCTGGCCTACTGGTTTGGGTCTGGGCATGACGTCTGGTAGCAGCTCTCGAAAATGAGTCGTGAGTATAAACACTAAAAGTGCATCTCACTACTGGATGCACAATCAGTCTCTATTCAACGCTTCGACTGCCCCCACCTCGATCTGCTGCAACTGCTCAAGGCGCTCGACCTGCTCATCCCCCTCGAGCCGGGCATAGCGGGGATGGCCATACACCACAACGTAGTCGAGGCCCTGATACCGCGTCCCGGCCATGCCGGCGATGATGCGCCACTGACTGCCGTTGGCCTGGAAGGCACCCAGCACCTCAAGATGCTCGGGGCGAGAGCTCGATGCTGTGCCTTTCTGTTCCGGTTATCAACCACGACGCCCAGCACCTCGGTGTCTCTGATGCGGTCACCAGGAGCCGCACAACGAAAGCCCCGGCGTTGGCCAGGGCTTGGGCTACACGCTTGGTTGCTAGTTACTTTGGCAGCGGCTTGCTGCGCATGAATTTGGCGATGATTTCGACCAGGAGCGGCGTTAGCCTTGGGTCGGCTTTTTCCATGCGAGCCAGCTTCTCCCGGTCGTCGCTAGGAGTGGCGAGAACTGCGCTGTTGTTAGGCTTGGTGCTGGTAGTGTTCATGCTGCCTCCTGCCCGGTGAGGGCGCGGCCCAGCTCCTCGTCAGACTTGCCCTTGAACTCTCCAAGATCCATGCGCGCCTCTACCCATTTGGCACGGGTCGGGCCAACGAACCATGCGGCCGGTTCAGCATCGCGGCGGCGGATGCGCTCCTTGGCATCGTGCATCAGCTGAATACGCTGCTCCTTGGTCAGCCCCGGCACCTGCTGAGTGAACAGGAAAGAGCCCTGTAGCAAGTTGCGGTTGCGGTCGGCGTCGATGTGGCTGGTGGTGTCGATTGAATAGCTCATTACTTGGCCTCCAGGCGGTGCGGATTCTCAAAACAAGCGATTTCCCATTGGGCCTCGCGCTCTACCTCTTCCCACTGGCTTTGCAGTATCTCGAAAGCGCGCTCCATGGCCTCCGGAGTGACGCCATACTCAGCGTCAGTGTCTGAAAGCTCGATCTCTCCCAGCTCGATTGCCTCCATGACCTCTTCGGGTGCTGTCTCCAGGTCATCGGCCAGCATCTGAGCGGCAATTCCAGCTACGGCCACCACGCGAAGATCATCCAAGCCGGTAGGAAGATCGAGCGCATGAGCGCGTCCGGTAAAGCACTTCTCGCTCAGCGGGTCAGCGCCTTCCTTCTCTTCGATGCGGATATGGGCATGGCCACCTAGGGAGCGAATGGAGACAACGTGCCCCGCCTCGTGATAAGCGATTGTCTTTAGATCCATATCCCAAAGCTTATCGAGTGCGATCATTGCGCAGCCTCCGGGCGGTGGTGCAGCTCGGCGCCAATGGCGTCCAGCTTTTCCCAGATCTCATCAACGGTTTCCGTCAATACTTCCTTGGTCAGGCGGTTCATGTCCTGATCCAGGTAGGTCTGCAACATGGATGCGAGCGCCCATGCGCGGTGTGCGTGAGTCTCGATGTTGTCGAGCTTCTCTTCCAGGGTGGTATCATGGTTCGGCATCGTGGTTCTCCAATTACTCTACGGTGTCATGCCCTCGGCCTGTTGCAGCAGGCGCGGGGGCTTCTTCATTTACTGCCTTCCCTTCTCTACCAATTCCAGGCCCGCATCGATCAGCGCTCGTATTGCAGCAGCTTGGCTCACGGGCTGGCGTGTCAATTTCTCCAGTTCCAGGCGGTACGTCTCCACCCTCTCCAGCAAGTCGGCAGATAGCCGGAGGCTGATGTGTTGATCGTGCGGGGCCATGACTCGTCCTTATGTATGCGCATGTATGACAATGTATGGCAAAAGCACCAAGACAGCCAACACTTTTTTCTGACGTGATGATGGGTTCAGCAGATCCAGTCACCACATAGCCGTTTCCATGTCCGAATTGTCCGTCCGTCCGAACCCTAAAGGGTGTTCGGACGTTTCGGACACGGCGTTTCGGACTAATCGGACGTTTCGGACGTTCTAAATCGGACATTTCGGACACCTCAAGAGGCCAGCTCCACATAGGGCGCAGTGATATTGACCAGTCCTTTTTCCTCCAGGCTGGTACGCACCTCTTGGAAACGCTGCCGGTTTAGCCCGGTTTCTTTCTGCCAATCCTCGATAGCGACAAGCGCCTTGCTCGGATCTTGCCCGCCGCTTTCTAGGCGCTCGGCGTGCTTCTGGTAGAGCTTGCGCAGGCACTCCAGTGCAGCGGTCTGGTTCTTGCCCATCCTGGCTGTTTCACGCTTGGGCGGCTGGTAGCCGGCAATATGAGTCAATGCAGCACCAAAGACCGGGTTGCCCTCGTCGTTAAGCAGCGGCAGCTTGACGCCCTCCAGCTTGAAGGACATGGGTTCGGGGGGCTCCGCATCCTTCATCTTCCCTGACTCCAGGGTGATGGCGCCGAATTCGTCCTTGGTGGCGCTGTACTCAGCATCGACTGCCCCACGCAGAGCAGTGGAGCCCCTGGCGCCCTTCGTCTTGTCCTTGCCGCTGTGATGCACGACAAGCACGGTGGCTTTCCATTCGTGGCGCATATCGTCCAGGTGGCGGATGAAGGCGCCCATGTCGGTAGCGCTGTTCTCGTCGCCACCGAAGTTGCGGGCGAGTGTGTCCACGACGATGAGCGCCGGCGCCTGGCCAATCTCTTCTGCCATGGTCTTCACGGTCTGGGCCACTTCTGCAGCGCTGGAATAGTCCGACAGGTTGGCACTCGTCTCCGACACGAACAGCGGCGCATCGGACAGTGGCAATTGACGCTGCAGCTCCCATGCCTTGAGGCGGCGCGCGATGCCGTTATGGCCTTCCCCGGCGATGTAGAACACTGCCCCTCGGGTTGCTGTGCATCCATGCCAGGGGGCGCCTGTGGCCACGCTGCACGCCATGTCGATAGCGATGAATGATTTGCCGTGGCCGGGCTCACCAAACAGCACAGCCAGGGAGTCGCGCTCGACGTAGCCTTTCACCAGCCAGGCAATCGGCTTGAGATGCGCGACCATGGAGCCAGCCGCCACGAATCTAAATCGGCGCTCTGTCTCTGGCTCTGGCAGGGGCCCGTCATCGTCGTCATATGGCTCGCGTACGTTCGCCAGTTGCTCCCTCACGGCGTGCATGCCCTCCTGCTGGTAAACGTCGCTCCAGTCCTTCTCACGCTCTGGCACGGCCCAGCGGCGCCCTGTGGCCTTTGCGGCGCGCATACCGGCCTCGTCATTGTCGGCAGCCACCAACACATCGGCTTGGCTCGCAACGGTAAAAAGGATCTTCGTCAGGCTGGCTAGGGTCGGTTCTCCGACGCAACAGGCCACCGGCAGCCCCGTTGCTTCATGGATGCGGTAACCGTCGGCAAGGCCAGCGCAGACGATCAGCGAGCCCTGGAAGTTCAGCAGCTCATCAGGCTGGAAGCCAAAAGGCGTGAATGTGCCGCTCACCTTCGAGCCATGCCCAGCCTTCTTGCTGCCGTCAGGCCAGATACGCTCATAGCCCTGGTCAGTGCCGACAGCATCGACTAGCCGACGCTGTAGCACATCGCCCACGACTTCAACCGGGCAATGTGCCGCTTCCTGTAATTCGGAGAGGGTCAGCCCCTTGCGGTTAAGGTAAGGATGTTCTTCGCGGCTGGATGGGCTATCATTCAGGTGTTCAGACTGAAATGAAGCCTCGTCACTGGTAGCCGCCAGGACGGGGTTTTCTTTTATCGGCTCTTGCATTGGCCGCCCCCGTACTTCTTCCCGAACGCTTCGCAGCGGATCTTGAAGGCCGGCTCCTGGCGGAAGTAAGCCCTCATCAGTTCACGGTCCAACCAGTAGTATTTACATCGGCGTGGCTCGCCGTTGGTGTCGCAAGTCTGGTGAAAAGCACGCTCGATTGGCCAGCCATTGCGGTAAAGCTCGCTCACACGGGTTCGGAAGTCCGCGATAGGCAAGCCAGTATGCTGGTGATAGGAGAATTGATCGCAAAGTTCGCCACGCAGTAGCATGGCGAGGACAGCGCGGGTATGGGTGATGAAGTGTTCATCTGTGGGGAATAATGGGAGCCGGCTCATTGCGCCATCTCCCGTGTTGCCTCCCATGCCTCCAAGTCGGCTAGTCGCCAGCGTGTGCAATTCGGGCCGAGCTTTATGGGGGCAGGAAAGCCGTTCTTGCGCTCGCGTGCCCAGCGCCAGATAGTCGGTACGCTGTTCTGGTAGCGGTCGCGCAGGAATTTCACATCAACGTAAGTCATTTACTCTTACCTCGTATCAAGGGAGTACGAGGCAGAGCATGGCGAGGCGGTGTATATTTAAAAATAAGCGCGTGTGCAGAAAAGGGGGTTTTCAGCACACGACACCATTATTATTCCTATCTCTTCCGAGGCCGACCTTGCTTTCTGGCGTATTCGGGAGCCACCTCTCGGATGGCGTCTCTGATAATCTCCAAGGATTCAGGCCAGTGGTTCCTGGCCACTTCATCTTCCTTTTTCTTCTGTTTGACCCTTTTTTTCACTTCATCCACAACAATACCAATTCGCAACTTCTCAGCATGGTCATTAGCCCATATTTGCTGTGCCTCGTTTATCATCCACTCCCTAGCCATCTGCTGCTGATGCCTTCTCCTTAGAGGGCCTTTTTGCTGCTTAATCACCGTGAGAGTAGCCTTCAACCCGGAATTTACTTCAACGAACCCCGGCGCGCTAAGTGATCCATACATATACCCTAGCAGCAGCATGCGACACATATCGGCTTGAGACTCAGACAGGCCTTGCTGGAAAAAGTCGCTTTCTTTCAATTGGTTAGCGATATCTTGGCATAGCTCGGCTTCGATTATTTTATGCCTCTCTGATTCTTCGGCCCGATTATAAACAGACAAAATTCTGCTGGCCTCAGCCTCGATTTGATCAACTAATTCTTCAACTCTACGCAGGCTGCCATCGTCGTTTTTCAGCCTTAGTCCTTTAGCGTAGTGGTTCGAGGACTGGATTGTTTCGGCGCCCATAGCGTTACTCCTCACGCTCTCCATGGAAGAGGCTGGCCAGTGCGTTGGAGTTGCCGCACGTTCGGGAGCTACCCTAGGCCAGCCAACACGGTGCGGCATCGCCGCGTGTGTTCTGGTGGCTTATGATGGGGCGTTTGTTGGGCACGCCTGAAATACACTCATAGGCCATTGAATTCGTTTCACTTGCTGCGGATTACATCTCCGCCTTACGCAGCGGGACGACTTCGCCTTTCGGCTGGATCGTGCCGCAGAACTTCGCCCAATCCTGCATCAGCTTTGCCCGCTTCTCCATCAGGTCGCCACGACGATAGGCCGCCTCGGCAGCATTCTTGATCGTGTGGGCCAGGGCCATCTCACAGACGTGATGCGGGTAACTCGTGCGTTCAGCGCTCCAATCACGGAACGTCGAGCGGAAGCCGTGAACGGTGGCATCAACGCCCATGCGCTTGAGCACGGCAGCCAAAGCTGCATCGCTGAACTTGCCGCCCTTGGGGGCTGTAAAGACATGGTCCGAATCACGCGGCAAGCGCTCCAGCAGCGCTATGGCTTCCTTGGAGAGCGGTACGCGGTGCTCCTTCTCGGCCTTCATACGGTCGCTCGGGATGGTCCAGATTCGTGCATCTAGGTCTATCTCGGCCCATGTCGCGCCCCGCACCTCGCCGGAACGCGTGGCGGTCAGGATAGCGAACTCCAGGGCCAGCGCAGCCACGCCCTTCTGCTGGCGCAGGTTCGCCATGAACTCGCCCATGTCATCGATGGGCAGCGCCTTGTGGTGCTTCACCTTGGCCACCTTGGAAGGTTTCGGCAGGATTGCGTCAAGGTTGCCCTTCCAGCGTGCCGGATTATCGCCGGAACGATGGCCATGCACGGTTGCCCACGCAATAACCGCCTCGATACGCTGGCGTACCCTGGTCATGGTTTCGGTCTTGGTTTCCCACCCAGGCTTGAGCACTTTCAGCACATGGGCCAGATCCACGTCAGCAATGGCCATCTTGCCCAATACGGGATAGGCGTAGGTCTTGAGCGTGTTTTCCCACTGCTGGGCATGCTTGGCGTTGCGAGACTCGGCCTGCTTCTTCTTGATGACCTCGGTAGCGCATTGCTCAAAGGTGATGTCGCGTACCTGCTGAGCCAGCAGAGCGCTTCTCAGGGCGCGACGATCGGCAACCGGGTCAATGCCCTGCTGAATCTTCTCGCGCGCCACCCTGGCCTTCTCTCGGGCGCTGGCGAGCGTGGTATCAGGGAAGCCACCTAAGCCAATGTCTCGGCGCTTGCTGCCGACCATGGCGCGCAGTACCCAAGAACGAGCGCCAGTCTTGACTACCTGAAGATGCAGGCCGGCCACACCGCCCACGGCGTACAAGCCTGGCTCGGTCAGACGCTTCACCTCAACGGCGGTGAGTTCTCGGGCTTTCTTAGGCATGCTTCACATCTCCAACAACCTACCCAACATAAATGATGTTGTTGGATGATAGCCCGTAGCACTCTGTAACACAAGAAGGGGTGTCGAGGAAGGCGGGGTGCGAAGCTAAGATGTTGCTTTAAAAGGCGTCTGTGCTACTCAATGATAAGGGATGACATGCGTTGATACATTGCGCCAGGGCGGGCTGTCCCTCCGCCACTTCTCCTTTAAAACCAGCTATTTAAAGCTGGTTTTTTCGTTTACCCGCCCACCTGTCCGCCTACCTCAAACGCTAGTCTCTGCAGCGATTCTCTCGGTTCTTGGCCGCCGGGCCGTGTACTCTAACTGTGGTATAGCCTGACAAGCGATCGAAATCCCGGAACGGACTCTTCGCCCGGGACTCAGGTGATGTCTCCAAAGGGAGGAGCATGCGATGGACGTAACATTGAAAAACATCACCCGAGAGAACTTCGAGGCCGTCATTGCGCTGAAGGTAGCGTCATCACAGCAAGATTATGTCGCTGATAACCTGTACTCCATTGCCGAATCGAGTTTCCATCCAACCTATCATCCTCGCGCCGTTCATTGTGACGGGGAAGTGGTCGGCTTTCTCATGTACGAATCCTTCCACCATGACGACAGGCCGCCTGCCTACAACATCTTCCGCCTCATGGTCGACCGACGCCATCAGGGAAGAGGCATCGGGCACAGAGCCATGCGGTGCGTGCTGGACGAAATCAGGGCACAGGGCCCCTTCGAGAGGATCGCGATCTGCTATGTACCCACCAACCATATCGCCCGGCACTTCTATGCCAGCCTCGGCTTCCAGGAGACGGGGTTGAGCGAGGAAACCGGCGAGATGATCGCCGAGATCCGAGGGTGACGAATACCCACCCCCTCGCTAGCCTTACTGGGAACCCGCCCTAAAAAATCAGCATCAGAAGGCCGATGACGACGACCAGCCCGATAAGAAAGATGATGCCCACAGTGCTGGCGAGAAATTTCAACATGACTACCTCCGTGTATTGGCGCTTCGTGTCCAGGCGGTTTCGCATGGCTCTATATGGCTCGCAATGCGTGTGTAACAGTCCAACCGTTACATTACTCGGCAAAGACTTACCCTGATATTACGTTAATTGTTTTTCTTTTACTTTCTTGCACTTAGCGCGCCGAAAAACGCAGAGTCGACAAGAAGAAACGTAGCCGCTGCTCAACCGGAAATGCAAGCCGAAAATGCGCCGGACAGACACATTTCGCCATCATGTGGGTAATGTCGACGTTGACGCGTGCTCGGATATGGCATCATGGAACCCTGTTCCTGAGCGAGGTATGGAAGGCTAATGGCACCGAAGGCAACGATTCACAAGGCCCAGTTGCAGATTGCTGACATGGATCGGCAATACTATGCAGACCACGCCCTAACCGTGGCGCGCCATCCGTCGGAAACCGACGAACGAATGATGGTTCGAATCCTGGCATTCGCTCGCCACGCTGGCGAGTCGCTGGCCTTCGGCCGGGGTCTCAGCACCGATGATGAACCCGACCTCTGGGTGAAAGACCTGACAGGTGCCATCGAACACTGGATTCAACTGGGCCAGCCTGATGAGAGGGACATTCGCAAGGCCTGCGGTCGGGCTCGTCGTGTCACGCTCTACACGTACAGCGGCCATGGTGCTTCGCTCTGGTGGGAGCAGTACGCGACCAAGCTTGCCGGCCTGACCAATCTGTCGGTTATCGATGTCGACGTCGCATCGGTCCAATCGCTGGCATCATTGGCGGCGAAAAGCATGACACTGAACTGTACCATTCAAGATGGCATGCTCTGGCTGGCCAGCCCCGAACAGGCGGTGGAAGTGACCCTCAGTGAACGCCAGCGAGCAACGTGAAACGCTCCACCTACCCTGCGCGGAGAGCGCCCCGCCCCGCGGTCAATAAAGCCGTAGGCCGACGCGGGTCACCCTGTTGCCATCCATTTCGCTGACCACCCAGTGGATGCCGTGCCAGTCCACGTCATCACCAACCACCGGGTGGCCGCCGACCCTCAAGGAGACGAACTCGGCCAGGGTCATGTCGTTCTCACCGGGGCTCAGGGTCAAGCCATAGACGCCGGCGATATCACGCATCAGGGCATTACCGTCGAAAGTGAAGGTGCCGAAGAATGCCCGCTCCTGCTTGAGCTTGGCATCGCCACTGAACAGCCGGTTCAGAGAAGGCAGATCGTCGCTACGTCCGATCACGCAGATCACATCACCCAGTTTGAGGCGGGTGCTGCCCTTGGGATGCAGCATGGCGTGCTGGCGAAATAGCGCCGAAATAACAGCGCCGGAAGGAAAGCGCAACAGCCGTATCGGCACGTCATCAAGGTCCTGGTTATCGACCTTGTAGACGAACATCTCGTAGTCGTTCTCGGGCAGGATGCCCAGCGGCCCACGATGGTTCGGCGTCACGCCCAGCGGAATCTCGACTCGCATCCAGCGCGCCATCAACGGGAGCGTCCCCCCCTGGATGAGCAGTGACATCAAGACCACGGCAAAGGCGACATTGAAGTAGAGTTCCGAGTTCTCTACTCCGCCGATCACCGGAAAGATTGCCAGCACGATAGGCACGGCCCCCCGCAAGCCCATCCAGGAGATGAACCCGATCTCTCGCCAGCGAAACTTGAAGAATGGCTTGACGGTGACCAGCACCGCCAGCGGTCGGGCCACGAAGATCAATGCCAAGGCAACCAGGGACGCCGGTAGCGCATACTCCAGCAAGCCACTGGGACTGACCAGCAGGCCAAGAATGAGGAAGAGCCCGATCTGGCTCAGCCAGGCTAGCCCATCATGCACGGGAAGAATGAAATTGAGATGGCGCCCCGGCTGGTTGCCTATCATCAGGCCGGTCAGATAGATCGCCAGGAAGCCACTTCCCCCGAGGAAGCTGGTCAGGCCAAACACGAAAAAACCCAGCGCCAGGGCCAACAAGGCATAAAGGCCCGGCGCCAGGTCCAGCCAGCGCAAGAGCTTGCCACTCAGCCAGCCGGCACCCAGGCCAATCACCAGTGCCAGGCCGAACTGGGTGAGGAGGAACAGCAGAGTGGACGACACGCCCCTGATGTCGCCCACCAACACCTCGACCAACAACAGGGTGAGAAATATCGCCATGGGGTCGTTGGTGCCGGACTCGATCTCCAGGGTGGCACTGACACGCTCATTGAGGTGGACACCACGCCCGCTGAGCATGGAGAAGACGGCGGCCGCGTCGGTGGACCCCACGATCGCTCCAACCAGCAGGCCCTGGACCAGAGTGAGCTCGAACACCCACATCGCGATGATGCCGACCAGGGCGCTGGTAACGAATACGCCGAGCGTAGCCAGCGACAAGGCTGGCTTGAAGCCTACCCGGAACGTCTTGAGGCGTGTGCGCAGCCCACCATCCAACAGGATCATGGCCAAGGCCAGATGGCCGATAAGGAAGGCCAGAGAGTAATCGTCGAACTGGATGCCGAGCACCCCCTCCTCGCCTGCCAGCATCCCCAGCCCCAGAAAGATCAACAGCAGGGGGAGCCCCACCATGGAGGAGAGGCGGCTGGCCAGCACGCTGAGAGCGATCAGTAAACCACTCAACAGGAAAAGGGTATTGATGGTATCCATAGATGCCTCGAGACGCGGAGCCCGTCATTATGACATGACAGGGAAGGTTGGGCAGCGAAGGGCGCCGCTGGCCTTCCATCGTTCGGCAAGGCTAAACTGGTCCCTTACCGATTGTTTGCCATCGCCGCTGGAGACACATCCATCCCATGGCTAGACCCTATCGATGGTCCGCAGTACGCGCTTTGGCCCCAATGGTCGTGTTGCTTGCCCTGACGCCAACAGCTCTTCTCGCCGATTCTTCTTTGGCTCCATCCGAAGGGGAATCATCCGAAGCACTGATCGCCCCTCCACTCACGCTAGAAACCGAGGTCAACACACCTCCGCCGGCATTCTACCGGGCTGAAACCCTTGCCCAGGATGAGCTGACCCCGCTCGTCCGACTACCACCTCAGATTGAAGGCCCCTCATTCATAGAGCTGCTGCTGCCAGCGGATCCCTCACCTGACATCGAAGCCCAGGGCGCCGACATTCCCTCCGTCGCCAGCACGCCTGCCGAACCGATCGTCCCGCCCCCCTTGATTGCGCTCGAGATCACCCTGGACTGGTACCTCAATCCCCAGCACGCTGCCCTGCTGGTGGCACGGGAAAAGGGGATGTTCGTTCGCCGAGGGCTGAATGTCACCCTGGTCAGCCCGGCGGATCCCAATGTGCCGACCAAGCTGCTTGCAGCCGGCAGGACCGACCTGGCGCTGGGTCGACAACCGCAGCTTCATCTGCTGGCGAGCAAGGGGCTCCCCCTGATTCGTGTTGCCACGCTAATCGGCACACCTATGGCGGGGCTGTTGCTGCGTGACCCTATGTTCAACGGGAATGGAGAACTCAGCCTCGAGGGTGTTCACCTCGGCTATACCGACCTCGATGGGCGCGATATCCTCCTCTCCCGCCTGCTGGCCAATGTGCTCACGCTGGAGAAGGGCCTCGAGCTGGTGGACGCACGTGAAGTCCATTACTCGGCGCGGGACACCATGCGAGAAAGCGTTGTCGATGGCGTGATGATCAACCACCGCTTCCTGTTACCGCGGCAATTGGTGGATGAGGGTGTTGCCTCCCGGTTTCTGAGCGTCGAGGAGCATGGCATCCCCCACCATGATGGCCTGATCCTCATGGCCAACCGCGACAGGCTGAACGGCAAACGCGAAGCGATTCGCGCGCTCGTGGCGGCCATCGAGGAGGCGACCTTATGGATAGTCAACCATCCGGAACAAGCCTGGGAATTGCTGGCGGCCTCTGAACCCGCCCTGGATGACCCGGCCACACACGCTGCCTGGAGCCACGTCTTCCCACGCCTCTCGCTACAACCAGCCGCCCTTGACCACGGCCGCTATCGCGGTTTCGAGCAATACCTCCTTGACGCCGGGGTGCTCGACACGGCCACGCCACTGGAGCGCCTGGCCATCGACCTTGGCGCGCTGACGCCCTGAGTCTCGCATTCGGGATGACGTCATGAATCCAGCGTGCGGAGGAAGTCGTTGACCGCCGCCTGGAAGGCCTCGGGCTGTTCGGCGTGCAACCAATGCCCCGCTCCCTCCAGGGTCTTGATCTCCGCCTGGGGCAACACCTCACGCAGCGCGGGCAACATGTCGTCGGTGACGTAGTGGGAGTTCCCCCCACGCAACACCAGCGTCGGCCCATCGAAGGCACCCTGTCCTGCCGGGGCCTGCATGATTTCCTCGTAGCCATCCTCGATCTGCTCCAGACCGATACGCAGTTCGAGCTCGCCTGTTTCGCCACGCTGAAGATTGGTCGCCAGGAACAGGCGCGTGGCACGCTCCTCGACGTGTTCGGACAGCAATGCATCGGCTTCACGGCGATTGGCAGGCCTGCCCTCCGCCAAACGGCGAAGACCGGCAAAAACGGCGTCGTGGCCATGCCCGTAGGCTTGGGGCGCAATATCGGCGACGATCAGCGAAGCGACGCGTTCGGGGGCAAGCCGCGCTAACGTGACAACCACCTTGCCGCCCATGGAGTGCCCCAGCAGATGGGCACGCTCGATCCCGAGACGGTCCATCAGGGCCAGCAGATCCTGGGCCATCTCCCGATAGCTCATGCCCGCAACATGGGGGGAGCGGCCGTGGTTACGCAGATCCACGGCCACGACTCTGCGGCGCTCTTGCCACTGCTTGACGTGGGAACGCCAATTGTCGGCGCTGCCCAGCAGGCCGTGCACAACGAGCAGCGGCGTACCGTCACCACCGGCATCGTGGTAATTGAGTTCGACAGTCATGGGGCCTCCGGTATCGGTTTCGAATCAGGAGCGCTGCGGCGCCAGGTCCTGCTGGCCTGTCAGAGAGACCAGCCGGCGACTCAGCCAGGCGAGCAGCACGCCGTAAAGCGGAAGGAAGAACAGTAGGCTGATGCCAAGCTTGATCACATAGTCGACAGTGGCAATCTCGACCCAGTTGGCTGCCATGAAGGGATCGGGGCTGCGGTAAAAGGCCGTGGCGAAGAAGGCTGCAGTATCGGCCAGGTTGCCGAAGACGGTCGATACCGCAGGCGCCACCCACCATGATTTCAACCCGCGAAGCCGGTCGAAGACCTGGACGTCGAGCAGTTGGCCCAGCACATAGGCCATGAAGCTCGCCAGGGCGATACGCGCCACGAAGAGGTTCCACTCGCCCAAGGCCTCCACCCCGGCAAAGCCACCCCGGGGAAAGACCACCGATACCACATAGGAAATCAGCAGTGCCGGCAGCATGACGCGCAGGACAATAGCGCGCGCCGCCTCCTTGCCGCATAGCCGCACAGTCAAGTCGGTGGCCAGGAAGATGAAGGGAAAGCTGAAGGCGCCCCAGGTCGTATGAAACCCGAATAGCGTGAAGGGCAACTGAACCAGGTAGTTGCTGGCAGCGATCACCAGGATATGAAACGTCACCAGCAGCATGAGGCAGCGGCGGTACTGGGCATCCGTCAACACAAACATCGGCCGGTCCTTTTTGACGACTCGCCGGACGGAGTCGTGTCATTGCAGAGCGAGGGGTGAGGGAACCCTCGGAAAGGCGCGGATTATACGTGTGATGGCGGGTAGTGGCCAATTTGCTGCTCCAAACGCGATAGCGCCACCGGTTGGGTGGCGCTATCGCTGCGCAGGCGGCCAGTTCAGACGAGCTGGTCAGACTGGCGGCTCAGATTTGCCGCGCCTCATGTGCCGCGCCCACCGAGCGGTCCTTCATCGCATCGTGGACGTCTTGCAGGCTGGCCGGATCGTCGATGGTGGAGGGGACGCCATACTCCTTGCCATCGGCGATATTGCGCAACAGCTTGCGCAATATCTTGCCTGAGCGTGTCTTTGGCAGCCGATTGACGACCAATACCTGCTTGAAACAGGCAATGGGCCCGATCTTCTCGCGCACCAGTGCAATCAGCTCGTTTTCCAGCGCTAACTCATCGCCTTCGAATCCATCCTTGGGAATCACCAGACCCACCGGCACCTGCCCCTTGAGCGCATCATGAATACCGATAACGGCGCATTCGGCGACGGCCTTGTGGGCACCCACGACCTCTTCCATCTCACCGGTGGAGAGGCGATGCCCGGCGATATTGATGACGTCATCGGTGCGCCCCATGATGAACAAGTAGCCATCCTCATCGAAATAGCCACCGTCACCGGTCAGATAGTAACCGGGGAAGGCTGCCATATAGGCACTGTGAAAACGCTGTGGGTCGCCCCAGACACCAACCAGGCAGCCCGGGGGCATGGGCTGCTTGATCACGACGCTCCCCTGCTCCATCGGCTTGGCCTGTTCCCCCTCACGGTCGAGAACCTGTACGTCAAATCCGGGAACTGGAACCGTGGCGCTCCCGGCCTTGGTCGGCATCGGATCAAGACCGTGCAGGTTGGCAGCGATAGGCCAGCCAGTCTCCGTCTGCCACCAATGGTCGATAACGGGGACTTCCAGGAGGTCATCCAGCCAGTGGAAGGTGGGTGGGTCCAGTCGCTCGCCGGCCAGGAACAGCGCCTTGAGGCAAGAAATATCGTACTGCGCCAACAGCTTGCCGTCCGGGTCCTCCTTCTTGATGGCGCGAAAGGCCGTGGGGGCGGTAAAGAAGCTCTTCACGCCATACTCGCTGATCAAGCGCCAGAAGGCCCCCGCATCCGGGGTGTTGACCGGCTTGCCTTCGTAGACCACGGTGGTACAGCCGCGCAACAGGGGGGCGTAGACGATGTAGGAGTGCCCCACCACCCAGCCCACGTCCGAGGCAGAGAAGAACACCTCCCCGGGAGCCACGTCATATATTGCCTCCATGGAGTAGTGGAGTGCGACGGCATAGCCGCCGGTGTCGCGCACCACACCCTTGGGCTTTCCCGTGGTGCCTGAGGTATACAGCACGTAAAGCGGGTCGCTGCCCTTTACCGGGACACACGCCGCAGGCTCTGCTTTCGCCACCAGCTCCGCCCAGTCGTGGTCGCCTTCGCCAAGCTCGGCAAGCTGCTGGTCACGCTGAAATATCACGCAGGCGTCCGGCTTGTGTTCGCTCTGTTCGATGGCGGCATCGATGATCGGCTTGTAGGAAATGACTCGCCCCACCTCGATCCCGCAGGAGGCCGCCACGACGACCTTGGGCCGGGCATCGTCGATACGCACCGCCAGTTCATGAGGCGCGAAGCCGCCGAACACGACGGAGTGCACCGCGCCCAGACGAGCGCAGGCATACATTGCCATGAGGGCCTCTGGCACCATGGGCATATAGATGACCACCCGGTCGCCCTTCTCCACCCCCAGGTTCTTCAGCGCCCCGGCAAATAACGCAACTTGATCCCGCATCTCACGGTAGGTCAGGGTTCGCTTGCTCTGGGTAACGGGAGAGTCCCACAGGATAGCCGGCTGCTCGCCCCGCCCATGGTCGACGTGATGATCCAGAGCCGCATGACAGATGTTCAATTCACCATCGACGAACCAGCGCGCATGCTGCTGCTCATCGTAGGAAAGTATGGTCGTGGGCGGCGTAAACCAGGGAATGCGCCGAGCCTGCTCGGCCCAGAAGGATTCCGGTTGCTCGATTGAGCGGCTGAATTCGGTTTTATAGCTTGTCATGAGCGTCCTGTCCGACACGAGGTTGCCTGGGATTGTTGACACTCTAGAGAGTTTCCCGGGAATTTCCTTCATACCATCGGCTAATCCAGCCCATGCAAGTGAGAAAATCGGACTTATTGTTGACAATAATCATGTATTGACCAAACGGGGATCAAGCTTCGTTGATTCGACGTTTGACAGCTAATAGGCCACTATCAATGATAACTAAATGAGCAATGCCATAACCATGAAGGGCACTGTCACACCCCTGCCTCCTGCCGCAGCACGCTGTAACGCTGATGCCTCAGGCCGAGGTAGCCGCCCGAAGCCGCCAGCCCCGGCCTGCACCGCAGCCGGGCAGCCAACACGGGGAGAACGACATGAGCACCTCGCACAGTAACGCATCCCGTCTGCTTGAAGCCGGTGATATTGCCATCGATCAGGCCACCGCCCTTCTGAAGGCGCTGGCCAATGACAACCGATTGCGCATCCTATGCCTGCTCGACGACTCGGAACTGTCCGTGACAGAACTCAATCAACGCCTGTCGCTGAGCCAGTCGGCCCTTTCGCAACACCTCGCGATCCTCCGCCGGGAAAGCCTGGTCACGACGCGGCGGGCCTCCCAGACCATCTACTACTCCCTGCAGGGTGAACAGGCCCGAGAGCTGATCGGAACGCTGGTCAGGCTACAGAAGCCGTAACGGGTGTTGCTGACTCAGCGTTTCTCCCAGCGGCCGGCATCGAGTCGCTCCATTATTCGCTCGATGCCGCCCTCCACCCCTTTCGATATGGCCATTCCGAGCCGCTCGCCCATTGCTCGGCGCAACTCCAGGCGCATGCCGATCACGCGCGCATCCTCCATGCGTGAAACGAGATACGCCTCGCTGGTGCCCAGGGCATCGATCAGGCCCTTGTCCAGGGCATCCCGACCATACCAGGTCTCGCCGGTAGCGACCCCCTCGATATCCAGCTGAGGGCGGCGCTCGGCAACATGCGACTTGAATAGCGCATGGATGTTTTCCAGGTCCGCCTTGAATTTCTCCCTCCCCTCTTGGGTATTTTCGCCGAAGACCGTCAGGGTTCGCTTGTACTCGCCGGCGGTCAGCAGTTCGACATCGATATCGTGCCGCTTGAGCAGCCGATGCAGGTTCGGCAGCTGTGCCACCACACCGATAGAACCCAGGACCGCAAAGGGAGCAGCGCGCAGCTGGTCGGCGGCACAGGCCATGAGGTATCCCCCGCTGGCAGCCACCTTGTCGACACAGACGGTGGTCGTCAGGCCGGCATCCCGTAGCCGATCCATCTGGGCCGCGGCAAGGCCATAGGCGTGCACCAGCCCGCCGGGTGATTCAAGGCGTACCACCACCTCGTCGCCTTCCGAGGCGGCGGCAATGACGGCCGATATCTCCTCGGCCAGCCGCCCCACCCCCGATGCCTTGATGTCGCCGCGAAAATCCAGTACCCAGACCGTCTGTCGTGGCTCACCCGGCGCCTTGCGCCCCTGGCGTCCCTGTTCCTTGTCATCCCGCCGAAACGCCTTGAGCAGTCGCTTGCGAGCACCCGGCTCGCTGGCGGCAAGGGTCAGCCGTCGCCGCCGGTACTCATGTCGATGGTTGAGCTCCTCGATACGCATGCGCAGACGGTCGCCACCTTCGCTCCTGGCCCGGGCGACGATGATCACCACGATTCCCACCAGTAGTATCAAGACCGTCAGCTGGGCCGTGAAGCGCCCGATATCCATCAGCCACTCGTTCACGTTGCTTTCTCCGCTTCCTGGTTGGACGACTTATCCTGACGCCGCCTGACGCCCGGTACAATGCCCTTGATTAAAACAGTTGTTTAAAATACCCTCATCAGAAGTGCCCGACCCTCCCTTGATCCCCAGACAGAGGAAGCCCTCGCATGTCCAGTAACGCGTTCGACAAACTGCAAGACCGTTTCGACCCTCAGGCCGCCAAGGGCATGGATGACGTCTTCCAGTTTCACTTCAGCGACAATGGCAGCCATTACCTGGTCATCAAGGATGGCAACCTCGCCATTGAAGAGGGTGAGCACGACGACCCCTCGGTCAGCCTGAGCATGAGTACCGATACCCTGAAGGGTGTGATGAACGGAGAGATCAATGGCATGACCGCCTTCATGACCGGCAAGCTCAAGGCGACCGGTAACGTCATGCTGGCGACGAAGCTGACGAGCCTGTTCCCGGCACGTTGATCCGATGCTACATGGCAAGCCGACGTGGGCCGCCGTTAGACGGCCCACCCTGCATTCAACAGGGGCTGCCCTTCACTTCGGCGAGATGCGTCTCGATCAGGGCGCGTGAAATGGAATAGGGCGGCGGCAGCTGCGGCAGCCGCTGCGGCATGAACCAGGCAGCATCGGCTATCTCGACACCGTCGATACGGATACGCCGGCTGGCGGCTTCGGCAAAGAAACCCAGCATCAGCGCATGGGGAAACGGCCAGGCCTGGCTGCGGTAGTAGCGTATCCGCCCGACCGTCAGCCCCACTTCCTCGAAGATTTCTCGATGCACGGCCTCCTCGGCAGACTCACCCGGCTCGATGAAACCGGCCAGTGTAGAGAAGCGACCAGGCGGGAAGCGAGGGCTCCTGGCCAATAGCATGGCGTTGCCATGCGTCACCAGCGTGATGATGCAGGGGGATATCCTGGGGTAGTTACGCAGGCCGCAGGCGTCGCAGTGCATGGCAAACTCGCCATCCAGTCGTATCGAACCGGCCCCACAGCGACCACAGTAGCGATGGTCACGAAGCCAGGCCGAAACCTGCAGGGCCGTGGAAACCAGCGGAAACCAGGATTCGGGTAACCTGGCCAGCCAACTCCTGCCATCCGGCCAGTCACCACCACCATGCGCTTCCACTGCCAGCGCCACCGGCTCGTCGTGCCAGTAGCATAGCGGCTGCATCTCCGCCGTCCATGCCTGCTCGGGCTGAAGAGGCGTGGCATCCGGCCCGGGCGCGATGCGGCCGGCGGCAATCCGAATCACCCGGCCACTGGCCGCTTCCAGAGGGAGTTCGCGGCGCAACATCAGTTCGGCTTTACTGCCAGCTCACTCGCCACAGCAAGGGCATCCCAATGGCAGGAACCCGATGCCTGACGGATCTGGTCGAGCTTCGCCTGGTGGGCAATCAGCTCTTCCGCAGCGGGGGGCAAGACGTTCAAGCTGCCCGGCGCCAACGTGAGGCGGCGAATCGACAACCCCCCGGCCATGGCGTCATCGGCACGGCGCTCTTCGGCATCCAGTGTCAGGGCCGTCTGGCCACCGGTCATGGCGAGGTAGACCTCGGCCAGGATCTCGGCATCCAGCAGGGCCCCGTGGAGTACCCGGCGGCCGTTATCGATCTCGTAGCGCTTGCACAGCGCATCGAGGTTGTTGCGCTGCCCCGGGTGACGGTCGCGGGCCAGTCGCAGGGTGTCCAGGATGGAGCAATGCTCCGCCACCGGGCCCAGGCGTGGCTCGCGGCGCTGGGCATGAAGCAGCATGAATTCGTGGTCGATGAACCCCACATCGAAGGCCGCGTTGTGGATCACCAGCTCTGCACCGCGAATGAAGTCCCAGAATGCATCGGCAATCTCGGCGAAGACCGGCTTGTCGTTCAGGTCGTCGTTGGTAATACCGTGCACGGCGATGGCTTCGGCTTCGATCTCCCGCTGCGGGTTGATGTACTGATGGTAGGTTTGGCCGGTAAGGCGGCGATTGACCAGCTCCACGCCGCCGATCTCTATCAGCCGATGGCCTTCCTTGGGATCGATACCGGTTGTTTCCGTATCCAGAACAATCTGACGCATGACACTTGGCTCACGATTATTTGATGACGACGTCTGGCTTGGCGCGATGGGCATCGATGGCGGCGTTGGCCAACGCATCGGCACGTTCGTTACCCGGATGGCCACTATGGCCCTTCACCCAGTGCCACTGCACCTGGTGCCGGTTGGCCTCCTCCAGCAGCTCTCTCCATAGCTCGGCATTCTTGACCGGCTGGCGGTTTGCTGTCTTCCAGCCACGCTTCATCCAGCCGTGGATCCACTCGGTTATACCCTTGCGCAGGTACTCGGAGTCGGTCCAGAGGTCTATCCGACATGGCTGCTTGAGCTCACGCAGCGACATGATGGCCGCCATCAGCTCCATCCGATTATTGGTGGTGTTCGCTTCGAAACCATTGAGGGTCTTTTCGTGTCGACCGCTGGTCAGTATTGCCCCCCAGCCGCCCGGCCCCGGGTTCCCACGGCATGCCCCATCGGTGAATATGGTGACGCTGGGTAACGACTTGCCCTGTTCGTTATCACTCAACCTCTGCGGTCCTCTTGCTGGAATCTTCCACTACGGGACGCCCGATCCGGGAAGCATGGCCCAGTGAATTGCCTCCCAGCGCGCCACCAAGTCGGAGACGGGGGCGCTGAATCTGGGCCAGTTTCGTTCGGCGTCGCGCGCGTATGATGTAGCTGTCCCCAAACGGCACGTTATGACGTCGCCCCAGGGTCTCCAGCGTCGCGTTACCCGGCATGCTGCCAGGCAGATGAAAGCCGCAGTAGTCTACCCGCTCGACTCGGAAATCCACAAACGCCAGCCAGTCGCGCAATTTGGCCGGCGTCCGCCATTGCCCACGCCACGGTAGCCGACGCCGACGCCCCGGCGAGATGCGTGTCAACCCGGCCACCCCCAGCGGGGCCCAACCGAATATGATCAAGCAGCCGTCATCGCCGGTGAGCCGAGCGGCCTCCTGCAAGAGTCGGTGAGGATTCGGCACGATTTCCAGCAGGTGATGAATGATCACCAACTGCAGGCTCTCATCGGGTAACGCCAGCGCATCGGGTGGACAGACCAGGGTAGACGGCTGCTCGGCCAGTTCGGCGGTCGGCGCCCAGCGCATGCTGTGATGAATGGGCGACATGTCGGTCAGAGTGGGCCCCATGCCGAGCTCCAGGCTGTGGAGCCCATGCAAACGCTCACAGACAGGTCCCAGGCAGGCACGTTCGGCACGCCAGTGAGCGACGCCATCGGGGCTTGACCAGTAGCGGCGCCCTTCGCGGAACAGTTGAGCCAGAGCCAACAAATCCTGTGAGTTTGACATTGACTACAACACCCTCCATTATCACCGGTTTTGCAGGCAATTTATAGCAAAATGGCAGCGTTTGGCCGCCATGGCAATGGCTCTCGGCTTTAGCGCGCATCGGTCGGTCGTGTCTGGAAACCATGTACACGCATCGATAGTGCGGCTTGCGAGAACAAGGCTCCGCGCCCTGCAACACACCGGTTGACGACGCGACGAGGACGTTAGGCCTATGCTGAGCGTGACACCGATTCCCGCATTTGGCGACAACTATATATGGCTAATGCGCCAGGACACGAGCCCCGATGTCTGCATCGTGGACCCCGGCGATGCCAGCCCGGTCATTCAGGCATTGGAGCGGGACAAGCTGAATCTCGCCCACGTTCTCATCACCCATCATCATCATGACCACGTCGGCGGCCTTGCCGAACTGATCGAACGATACTCACCCCACGTTATCGGCCCCCGCAACCCCCAGATAGCAGGTATCGATGAGCGTGTCGGCGAAGGCGACACCTGCCGTGTCATGGGACGCCTTTTCGACGTCATCGAGGTACCGGGACACACCCTGGACCATATCGCCTTCTTCACCCCGGGTATCCCCCCCCTGCTGTTCTGTGGCGACACCCTGTTCTCGGCCGGCTGTGGCCGGCTGTTCGAAGGCACTCCGGAACAGATGTACCAGGCACTACAGGCGCTCGCCAGGCTGCCCGACGACACCCTGGTCTTCGCCGCACACGAATATACCCAAGCCAATCTGACATTTGCCACAGCCGCCGACCCGAACAATCCAGACGTGGCCATGGCGCTCGAGGAGACCCGGCGCGCAAGGGATCTCGATCGGCCGACTCTGCCCAGCAGCCTGGGGCGCGAGAAGCGGATCAACCCCTTCCTGCGCTGCGCCGATCCCGAGGTGCGTGCCGCCGCTTCACAGCATGGCAATACCGATACCGACCAGGCCACCTTCGCCACCCTGCGAGCCTGGAAAGATACATTCTGATTTTCGACGCATCCCATGGAAGCCTGGCGGCCCCCCGTCACGCCGCCTCAGCGACCTGAAGGAGAACGCATGACCTACCATACCGCTCGACGAAGAGCCTTGGGCCTCGTCAGCAGCCTTGCCCTGTTCGGAGCCTTGGCTACCGGCGCACATAGTCAGGCTGCCCCCCACCCCGGAGCCAGCAATGCGTTCTCGACGACGCATTTCTGGGACGATCTGCAACTGGATTATCTTCCCGGCGACACCTGGGAGCGGTTGCGTGACAACCTGCAATGGCAGGATCGTAGCCACGATGCGCGCGTCCAGCACTGGATCGAGTACTATCGGGGCAACCCGTCCAACGTGGTCGAGATCATCGAGCGGGCTCGCCCCTGGATGGCCTGGATAAACGAGAAAGTGGAAACACGTGGTCTGCCTGGCGAAATTGCACTGATCCCTTTCGTGGAGAGCTCCTTCGATCCCACGGCACGGAGTCATCGCGGCGCCGCCGGGCTCTGGCAGTTCATGCCAGGTACCGGAGATGCCCTGGGCCTTAGCCGCCTCAATGGCTACGACGGTCGACTCGATGTCGTGGCTTCGACCGAGGCTGCCCTGGATTATATCGAGCTGCAGGCAGAACAGTGGTATGAGGGTGACCTCGAGCTCTCTCTCGCCGCCTACAATGCCGGAGCCGGCACCGTAAACCGCGCGCGACATGCCGCCTCCGCCCGTGGCGAGCCAACGGACTACTGGCATCTCCAGTTGCCCAACGAAACCATGCAATACCTGCCAAAGCTCAATGCCATCGCTGCCATCATCGCCGACCCCGAGGCCCACGGTGTCGAATTACCGGAAATCGACGATGCACCGACCTTCGCCAAGGTAACGGTGGAGGCGCCAATCAACCTTGCTCAACTGGCCACCGTCTCGGGCATGGACCAGGCCGAACTGTCGGCACTCAATCCCGGCCTGACCAATGGCAGCGCTCATCCCGCCACGGCCGAAGTGGTGCTGGTGCCGATCGAGCATGAAGACGCGGTCCTTGCCCACCTCACGGCCCCGCTACCGCCGGGCCCCGGCACTGGTGCGGAGCAGTATGTGGTTGTCCGAGGCGACAGCCTGTCGTCCATTGCCGCCCTGCACGGCAGCAGCGTGGAAGAGATACGCCAGCAAAACGGACTCAACGGGGACGTCATCCACGAGGGGCAACGGCTGGACATTCCCCGGCGCAGCCTGGCCGCACGTTGACAGCCAGGAGCCTGTCGGACTTAACGCTGATCTACTGCGAGACCCGGTCTTTCGGCCAATTTCATTCGATCTGATTCGTTAAATAGCGGGCTATTCGCCTCATCAGATCGATAAACTTGTCTCGAAATCCAAATCTCTCGTGACGATCGGTCATATCCGACAGGCTCCTAGCGTCATGAAATTCGACAGGATAGGTTTACAAGCAACGGAAGGCCTGACACCTTAAGGCGGCACCCCTGCCTGCCAGGGCATGTTTCAGCAAGGATGTCATCGATGCGGTTCGTCATACGTTGCCTCTTCTTGATTGCCCTGGCCACGGGCTGGGTTTCGTCGACAATCGCCGACGAGCACGAAGCGATTCCTACCGTTCATGGCCTCGCTCTCTACGACGAGCCGGCCTTGAGTGAAGGCTTTGATCACTTCCCCTACGTCAATCCGGCTGCCCCCAAGGGGGGCAGCCTGACCCGTGCCGCCGTGGGCAGCAGCTTCGATTCCACCAACCCCTTCATCATCCGTGGCACACCCGCTATCGGCATCGGTGAAATCTACGACACCCTACTGGTGGAAAACGTCGATGAGCCTTTCAGCGTTTACGGCCTGCTGGCCGAAGGCATGCGCCTCGACCCCGACCGGTTCTGGATCGAGTTCGACCTTCGGCCCGAGGCACGCTTCCACGATGGCGAGCCCGTCACCGCCGAGGACGTAGTCTTCAGCTTCAATCTGCTGGTGGAGGAAGGCAACCCGTTCTACCGCGGCTACTACGCCGATGTGGAGAGTGTCGAAGCGCTGGAGCGCCATACCGTCCGCTTCGAGTTCGCCACCAACCACTCCCGCGAGCTGCCCTTGATCGTGGGCCAGTTGCCGATCCTGCCGAAGCACTACTGGCAGGAGCACGACTTCAGCGCACCGACCCTGGCACGCCATCCCGGCTCCGGCCCCTATCGCCTCGCCGAGGTGGAACCTGGCCGCCGCATCGTCTATGAGCGAGTGCCGGACTACTGGGGCGCCGAACTGCCCGTGAATCGTGGACGCCACAATATCGACCGGCTCATCTACGATTACTATCGAGACCGCGATATCGCCTGGGAGGCATTCAAGGCCGGCGTCATGGACTATCGCACCGATGCTCGTGCCGCCACCTGGGCCATCGGTTACGACTTCCCCGCCTACAACGACGGCCTGGTGAAGCGGATCACCGTGCCGGACGGGCAGCCGTCACGCATGCAGGCCTTTGTCTTCAACCTGCGAGAGGATAAATTCCAGGACGTTCGCGTACGCGAGGCGCTCAATCTCACCTTCGACTTCCCATGGCTCAACGCCAACCTCTTTTACGACTCCTACAGCCAGACAGAGAGTTACTTTCAGAACTCCGAGATGGCGGCCGAAGGGCTGCCGACAGAGCCGGAGCTCGCCCTGCTCGAACCGCACCGTGACGCCTTGCCCGAGCGGGTCTTCGACAGTGCGTTACCTATCGATCACCCGACTGATCTGCGCGAGCGCCTGCGACTGGCCTACGAACTGCTGCTGGAGGCGGGCTATGAGGTCCGGGATGGTGTCCTGGTAGACGGTGACCGCGGACATCCGTTATCCGTCGAGGTCATGCTGTTCGACAGCGGCCTGGAACGAGTCGTGCAACCCATGCTGCGCAACATGTCACGCCTCGGCATTCAGGGCAGCCTGCGCATCGTCGATATCAACCAGTACCTCAACCGCCTGAGAAGCTTCGACTTCGAGATCATCACCGGTCAGTTTCCCCAGTCAAACAACCCCGGCAACGAACAGCGCGAATTCTGGACCAGCGACTTCGCTGAGAGCCCCCAGAGCCGCAACCTGATGGGGTTGAAGGATCCGGTGGTCGATGAACTGGTCGAGCGCCTGATACGGGCCGACAGCCGGCGTGAGCTCAATACAGCCGCTCGCGCGCTGGACCGGGTGCTGAGGTGGAACTTCATTACCATCCCCCATTACCATTCCGGCGAGACGCGAATTGCCGTCTGGGACAAGTTCGGTTATCCCGAGCCTTTCCCCGAGTACGGGTTCGACCTGTCGGCCTGGTGGGTCGACATCGAGCGAGAAGACGAGATCAACCGTCGTCTTCGCCGCCGATAGACCGTGCGGGTACCTCTGTTAATGCTGCTTTCACAAGGATGACCCCATCGTGAGCCGCTACATCCTGCGCCGACTGCTGCTGATGATTCCTACCCTCATTGGAATCATGCTGCTCAACTTCATCATCGTCCAGGCTGCCCCTGGCGGCCCCATCGACCAGATGATGGCGCGATTCGAAGGCATGGACGCCATGTCCAGTACCCGACTCGATGCCGGCGGCGGCGACGTTGTCGTCCGGGACGAATCCCGCGGCGCTCGCGGCGTGGACCCACGTTTCATCGAACAGCTCGAGCAGCAGTTCGGCTTTGACAAGCCGGCCCATATCCGCTTCTTCGGCATGATGCGCGACTATGCCACCTTTGATTTCGGCAACAGCTTCTTCCGTGATCGACCGGTGGTCGAACTGATGATCGAGCGATTGCCGGTGTCGATATCGCTTGGCCTCTGGACCACTCTGCTCGTGTATCTGATATCGATTCCGCTGGGCATCCGCAAGGCGCTACATCATGGCTCACGGTTCGATGTCTGGACCTCCGGGCTGGTGATCGTGGGCTATGCGATCCCCGGCTTCCTTTTCGCCATCCTGCTCATCGTGCTGTTCGCTGGGGGCAGTTACTGGGACTTTTTCCCACTTCGCGGACTCACCTCGCCGGATTTTCACGAACTCTCCACCTGGGGCAAGATCAAGGATTACTTCTGGCACATCACCCTGCCGGTAGTGGCCATGACCATCGGCAGCTTTGCCACCCTGACCATGCTGACCAAGAACAGCTTCCTCGACGAAATTCACAAGCAGTATGTGCTCACCGCCCGCGCCAAGGGCGCCAGTGACCGTCGGACGCTCTATGGCCACGTGTTCCGCAATGCCATGCTGATCATCATCGCCGGCCTGCCCGGGGCACTGATCACGATCTTCTTCACCGGCTCGCTCTTGATCGAAGTGATCTTCTCACTAGAGGGCCTGGGGCTGCTGGGGTTCGAGGCGGTGATGCAGCGCGACTATCCGGTGATCTTCGGCACGCTTTTCCTCTACACCCTGATCGGGTTGATTCTGAAACTGGTTTCCGACCTCACCTATGTCTGGGTGGATCCACGTATCGATTTCGAGACTCGGGAGTCCTGAGCCAATGGCCTTTGCGTTCACCTCCAAGCTCTCCCCCATCGCCCGTCGACGCATCAGCGTCTTCCGCCAGAATCGCCGGGCGCGGGTGTCGCTATGGATCTTCCTGGTCCTGTTTGGCGTGAGCCTCGTCGCCGAACTGATCGCCAACGACAAACCCATCGTGATGCAATTCGATGGGCAGTGGTATGCGCCCCTGCTGGTGGAATATCCCGAGACCGAGTTCGGCGGGTTCCTGCCGACACGAACCGATTACCACGACCCGTTCATACAGGCGCAGATCGAGGACCATGGTTGGGCGCTCTGGCCACCGATCCCCTTCTCCTACCAGACCCTGGACATGCAGATGATGCGCCCCTCGCCATCCCCGCCAGACAGGCGTCACTGGCTGGGTACCGATGACCAGGGGCGCGACGTCCTGGCCCGTGTCATCTACGGCTTCCGATTGTCTGTGTTCTTCGCTCTGGTGCTGACTGCCGGCTCGCTGGTGATGGGCGTGCTCATCGGTGGCATACAGGGCTATTTCGGCGGCAAGACCGATCTGGTAGGACAGCGCCTGACCGAGATCTGGTCGGGACTGCCGGTACTGTTTCTCTTGATTATCCTCGCCAGCCTCGTGCAACCGGGCTTCTGGTGGCTGCTGGGTATCATGCTGCTCTTCTCCTGGCTGGGCCTGGTGGACGTAGTGCGCGCCGAGTTCCTGCGGGCACGAAACCTGGAGTATGTGCGCGCCGCCAAGGCCATGGGCCTACCCTCGCGCCTGATCATGTGGCGTCACGTCCTGCCCAATGCCATGGTGGCGACACTTACCTTTATTCCCTTCCTGTTCACCGGTGCCATCACCACGCTGACGGCACTGGACTTCCTCGGCTTCGGCCTGCCACCCGGCTCACCGTCGCTGGGAGAACTTGTCGCCCAGGGCAAGAACAACCTGCATGCACCCTGGCTAGGCATTACCGCCTTTATCAGCCTGTCGCTGATGCTGTCGCTGCTCGTGTTCATCGGCGAGGGACTGCGTGATGCATTCGACCCGCGACACATTCAGCACGCCCAGAGTGCCACTCCCCTGACCAGGACCCAGCCCAATGCCTGAATCGCATTCACGAGACCTGCTGCGTTTGGATAAGCTGAGCATCGCGTTCGACGGCGTTCCGGTATTGCAGGAGCTCACCCTCGAGGTGCGACGCGGCGAGACACTTGCTCTGGTGGGCGAATCCGGCTCCGGCAAGTCGGTGGCAGCGCTGGGCACCATGAACCTGCTACCCGATAACGCTAGCGTGGAGGGTGGCCGCTGGCTGGGCAAGACTGACCTGACCAGCCTCAGGAAGCGTGACTGGCAGGGGCTGCGTGGAGGACGTGTCGGATTCATTTTTCAGGAACCCATGACCTCGCTCAATCCGCTGCACACCGTGGCCAAGCAGATCGGAGAGACACTGCGGTTGCACCAGGGGCTTTCGGGCCGTGCGGCACGCGAGCGCACGCGTACACTGCTGGAGCAGGTGAAACTGCCACGCCCCGATGAGCTGCTGGACGCCTGGCCGCACCAGCTCTCCGGCGGCCAGCGCCAGCGCGTGATGATCGCCATGGCAATTGCCAACGATCCCGAACTGCTGATCGCCGACGAGCCCACCACCGCACTGGATGTCACCGTTCAGCAGGAAATTCTTGCCCTGCTCGCCGAGCTTCGCGACCGCCACGGCATGGGCATGCTCTTCATCACCCACGACCTCAACCTGGTTCGCCGGCATGCCGACCGGGTTTGTGTACTCTACAATGGCCGCGAGCAGGAAACCGGGCCGGTTTCCGAAGTCTTCCACTCACCCCGCAGCGACTATACCCGGACCCTGCTGGAGGCCGAACCCACGGGGCACCCCGTGCCAGTATCCGCCGTCGCGCCGCTGCTACGGGCCAGAGGCGTGTCAGTCAGCTTCCAGCGACCAAAACGACTGTTCGCCAAGCGTCCGCCACCCTTCGAAGCGGTCAAACCGATAGACCTTCACATCGCCCCCGGCGAAACCCTGGGCGTCGTCGGTGAATCAGGCTCGGGCAAGACCACCCTGGCCATGGCCCTCCTGCGACTCACGCCCTGTGACGGCGAGATCGATTTCGGCGGCGAACGTCTCCATCGATTGAGCGGCAACGCGCTTCGCAAGCGGCGGCGTCGCTTCCAGGTCGTCTTTCAGGACCCCTATGGATCGCTATCGCCTCGCCTGCCAGTCTCGGAAATCGTCAGCGAAGGACTGCGCTTTCACTATCCCAAGCTTGCGGAGAACGAAGTGCTGCAACGGGTTCAGGCCACGCTGCAGGAAGTTGGCCTGCCGGCCGACTGTGCCGCGCGCTATCCCCATGAGTTCTCGGGAGGCCAGCGACAGCGCATTGCCGTGGCTCGAGCGCTCATCCTCGAACCCGAGCTGGTGATACTGGACGAACCGACCTCGGCCCTCGACCGCACCGTACAGAAACAGCTCGTGGAATTGCTTCGCGACCTGCAGGCTCGTCGCGGTCTGAGCTACCTCTTCATCAGCCATGACCTTGCCGTGGTACGTGCGATGGCGCACCGCGTGATGGTACTGAAAGAGGGTGAGCTGATAGAGGAAGGTAACTGCCTGGATGTGCTCCAGAACCCGGGCAGCGACTACACACGCGCACTGGTCAAGGCAGCAGGGCTTCGGCCCGACACCTGACCCCCTGTCACGATGATCGCATGGCTTGAAGCATGAGACGTTGAAACAGCAGCATGCATAGGGATATTAGAAGAAGGATAACGGTATAATGCCCATGGCCACCCCTATACCACCGTTGAGAGCCACCCATGTCCCAGCTAATGGGTGCTCGGTGTGGTTGCTTTATACTGGTAGCCTGCCTTCCTGCCCAAAGTGACGCTATGAGACTTCCCCTTTCCCTGCTCTGGGCACTGCTGCTTGTCGTCACGCCACAGCTTCTTCTCGCTTCCACGGCGCCGCTTGATCTCGATGCGGGGTGGGAGTACCGCTGGGGGGATTCGCCGGTGCAAGCCGATGGCACGCCAGCCTGGATCCAGGAAGAAGCCACGGAGGCGTGGCAGGCGATCGACTTCCCTTCCAATCCACCGGGCCGAGAGAGCGAAAGCAATGCCTGGTTCCGCATCACCCTGCCCTCAGGCGAATGGCGCGATCCCGTGCTTTATATCTACAGTGTCGACCTGATCGTACAGGTCTACCTGGAATCGGAGTTGATCTACCAGTACGGCCATTTCGATGAACAGGGCAAGGGTCGCTTCGTAGGCTGGCCATGGCATATGATCAGCCTGCCGGAGGATTTTGCCAACAAACCGCTCTTTTTCCGTGTCTTCTCCAACTATATCGATATCGGGCTGTGGGGTGAGGTGAAGCTCATGGATCGCCCCGATCTCTGGCAACTCATACTCACGAAATCCGCCGTCGACCTGGTGATCAGTGCGTTTTCTCTCCTTCTTGCCCTGCTGGCAGGCATCTTTGCCTTGATCCACACCAGGCGACGCAGCTTTGCCGGCATCGGCCTCTTCTCGCTCGCCTCCGGCATCATGATTCTTGCTGAAACCCAGGCCAGCCAGCTTCTCCTGAACCTGCCGCTACTGTGGGACTACCTGGCTGCTGCCGGCTATTACGCGTTGCCGGTCGGCATCGGGCTGCTACTCGAGCATTGGTTCGATTCACGGCATTCACGCTGGATTCGTCTATTATGGCAACTCCATCTGGTCTATCTGGTGGCAGCACTGACGCTGGCATTGAGTGGCGCCGTCAATCTTTCCAGCACCTTTCCTGTTTACGATGTCTTGCTGGCGATCACCCTGCCAACCCTGTTCGCCATCATTGCCTTGCGCCTGAACAAGCTGACTGGCGAACAGCAGTGGGTCATTGCCACCTATGGTGTCTTCGGGCTACTTCTGCTGGTCGACATGGCTGTCGCTCATGGGCTGCTTCCCTGGGCCCGCGTGCCGGTCAGCGCCGGCGCCCTGGCCTTCAGCCTGACTATCGTGGCGATTTCGTTGCGCCACTATTCTCGCACCCAGATTGAGTTGATTCGACTCAATCAGCGCCTTGAGCAGCAAGTGGAAGAGCGTACCCAGGCGCTTCAGGAGATGGTCGAGAAACTACTCGCCTTCTCTTATCAGGACCCCTTGACGGGACTGAAGAATCGGCGCCATTTCGACGAGAGGTTTGAACAGGAGACAGCCATCGCCCGACGGGGGCGGCCCGTCACTCTGGTGATGTTCGATATCGACCATTTCAAGCGTTTCAACGACCTACATGGCCATGAAACCGGTGATGCCGTACTCATGAGCATCGGAAGACTGCTGATAGACTATTTCCGCGAAGCCGATGCGGTCTGCCGACTGGGAGGTGAGGAGTTCGTTGTCATCATGCCGGGCGCCACGTCCGCAGAGGCGACGGAACGCATAGAACGGTTTCTCGGGTCGATGCGTGACCAACGCTTTGTCCATGGCGAAAAGGAACTGGGCCGCGTCAGCCTCTCTTGCGGTATCGCTACCTATCCCGATCACACCGACGATCCCGTGGAATTGGTTCGGCTAGCCGATCAGGCGCTCTACCGCGCCAAGCAACGCGGCCGAGATCGCTTCGAAACCTACACCGCGTCCTGATTTCAGAAAAAGGCTGCCACCTCAACATCGGTCAGTTCCCGCCATTTTCCTGGCGCCAGCTCGCCGAGACTCAACGGCCCGATGGACACGCGGTGAAGTCCTTCCACGCGATTACCGATAGCCCCGAACATGCGCTTAACTTGATGATACTTGCCCTCATAAAGCGTCAGCTCGGCGTCGACAGGGGTCAGCATGGCCAGCTCGGCGGGCTGCGTTGGTTTCTCCTCTCCGTCGAGCACGACCCCTTCCGCAAAGCAGGCCACGGCATTTTCCAGCGCCTCACCCTCAAGGGGGTCAGCGAGGGTAACGCGGTACAGCTTGCCGCAGCGCTTGCGGGGAGAGGTGACACGATGTGACCACTGACCATCATCGGTCAGCAAGACCATGCCGGTGGTATCGACATCGAGCCGCCCTACCGTCTGCAGCCGCTCTGCCTTGGGGAGTTCGATCAGGTCGATCGCCCTGGGGTATAACCCGCGGCGGGCAGTGCACTCCACGCCGGCCGGCTTGTTCAGCATGATATAGCGCAGGCCAACCAGTGCCAGCGGCTCGTCCACCCATAGCACCCGGTCCTGTTCACCGACCTGTACGGCCGGCTGCTTGACCACCTCGCCATTGACGGTGACCTCGCCCCGGTGAAGTACCTTCTTGGCCAGGCTGCGGGTCAGATCGGTTGTCTCGGACAGAAATCGGTCCAGTCGCATCAGAACCCGACTCCATCGGCCACATTGAAATGATCCGCATCCCGCCATGCCGGGAATTTCTCGCGGAAGGCATCGAGCGCATCCCGGGAAAGCACCCCCGTCTTGATGAAGGGCTGGTCCCGGGGCTCGTCGATAACGGCTTCTCCCTTGAAGTCCACCAGCATCGAGTCGCCGGCGTAGGCCATACCATTGGCATCTTCACCGACACGATTCACGCCAATCACCGGGCAGAGGTTCTCGATCGCACGGGCCTGGAGCAAGATCCGCCACGGATGACGGCGCGGGGCTGGCCAGTTGGCCACGCAGAGCAGAGCATCGTATTCGAAATGCTCGTTGGTAGCCGGCTGTTGTCGCAGCCAGACTGGGAAGCGAAGATCGTAGCAAACGCTCAGCAGGATTCGAAAACCCTTCAATGTGACGATGACACGCTCGTGGCCCATGGAGTAGCGTTCGTGCTCACCGGCCATGCGAAACAGGTGACGCTTGTCGTAATAGGCGCGGCTGCCATCCGGACGAGCCCAGATCAACCGATTGAAATAGTGCTCGCCTTCCACCACAGCCACGCTCCCGGTCACCACGCAGCCACGATCGATGGCCTGCTGCTGGATCCAGGCCACGGCGCGGCTCTCCTCCATGGGCTCGGCCATTTCACGGGAGTTCATGGTAAAACCGGTCGAGAACATCTCCGGCAGAACGATCAGGTCGGTTTGCGAACCATCGATTCCGTCCAGTTCCTGTTCCAGCATGCGGCAGTTGGCTTCCGGGTCCTCCCAGCGCAAGTCGCACTGCACCAGTGTCGTACGCAAATCGCTCATCTCGGCTTCCCTTGGGTGATTCGCCATCCCCACAGCCTAACTCAGCAGAACAGCTCCGTCAGCCAATGCTCGCCCGTCGCCCACCATGGAAAAACAACAAATAGCCTGCTAAGTTACTGCTTTCTCCAAGAGATGATGGAATGTCCGTCAAGCCCCTTCCCGACCCCGAAGCCGCCAAGGGTATTGCCTTCGGCCTCACCGCCTATGTGATGTGGGGTTGTTTCCCGCTGTTTTTCGCCCTGTTCCAGGGTGTGCCCGCCTTCGAGATCCTGATCCACCGCGTCGTCTGGTCGTGTCTCTTCCTGGTGGGGCTTGTCACAGTGATGAAGCGATGGCAACCGATCCGCCAGGCGCTGGCCGAACCCAGGCGCCTGGGAAGGGTGCTCGGCTGCGCCGTGCTGATTGCGATCAATTGGGGGCTCTATATCTATTCAGTGGAGACTCGCCAAGTCTTCCAGGCAAGCCTGGGCTATTTTCTGACACCGCTGGTCAATGTCGCACTCGGGATGCTGGTACTGCGCGAACGGATGGCCGGACTGCAGAGCCTGGCCGTGCTGATTGCTGCGATTGCTATCGCTATCCAGTTGGTGCTGCTGGGGGAGCTTCCATGGATCAGCCTGACTCTTGCGCTCTCTTTCGGTACCTACGGCTTGCTGCGCAAGCAGGTACCCCTGGACGGCCTATCGGGTCTCTTCGTCGAGACCCTCCTGCTGCTTCCGTTTGGGCTGATGGCGCTCTCCTGGCTGTCGATGGCCGAGCTCTCCCATTTTCTCGACACGCCTCGCACGACCCTGCTGTTGATCGCCAGCGGCGTGATCACCGCCCTGCCCCTGCTGGCTTTCGCCGGCGCCGCCCGCCGGCTTCGTCTGGCAACGCTCGGTTTTCTAATGTATCTCAACCCCTCCATTCAGTTTTTCATCGCACTGCTGGTGTTTCGCGAGCCGCTCTCCCCGATCCAGCTGGCCACCTTCGTGCTGATCTGGACCAGCCTTGCACTGTATTCGTGGTCGGCGTGGCATACCCGTTCCCGGCCACCGCTGGCTCCGGCAGGGAGCCAGTCGAAATGACGGGATAGCGCCAACAACGATCAGGCCGATTCGGGCTTGTAGCCGACACGAAAACCACCCCAGTGCTTGCCACCCACGTAGATCGGCACAGATAGATCGTGCATGATCTCGCCGGTGTCGCGCTTGTAGGTCTGAAGCAGCAAGGTCTCTTCGTGGGAGCCACAGCGCTGGCCGGTGGGATCTTCGTAGATCCGCCTGTTGCGACAGAATTTCAGGTCATGTTCATAGTCCCCGGTCGGGGGCTGACTCGTCTTCAGGTTATGCGAGGGGATATAGCCGCGACGATCGATGCCGATGGCATAGGCCACCCCCAGGCGTTCCAGCAACGGCTCCTGGATGGCAGGAAAATTCTCGTCGGTGTAACTCTCGAACCCCGAGAGATGCTGGACCGGATTGGTGCCGGGAATCGGTATGTACCGAGGTGAGAAAAGCACCTGCTCATCGAGCTCTCCTCCCTTGATAGCCGACTCGAGCAACTTGCCGATCTTGGCTGCCGCTTCGCGCGCCGCTTCGAAGACCTCCTGATGCCGTCCCTCCAGGCGCTGCTGCGCCAGTGCCCCGTCGACGGCTTCTGCACCCGCCATAAGTGCGCGGGCCTGACTTGCCAGGCCATGCATATCGTGCGTGCCCTGCTCGGTCTCACCCTCCAGTGTCGTCAGCGTTCCGGCCACGCGCTGGGAGTGCTGGTTGGTATCGTCCATGGCCTCGGCAATGGAGCGGATCTCGCTTTCGACCTGATCGAAGTTGCCGGTCATCTCGGTGAGCTGTTCGCCGACCTTGCTCATCTCCTTGGCCCGATCGCCGACGCGCTGCATTAAATGCCCGATGGTATCGACCACGCGGTGGCTGCTGTCTCCGATATCGCCGACCAGGGCTTCGACATTGCGTGTAGCATCCGCCGTTCGTCCCGCCAGCTGGCGTACCTCACCGGCTACCACGGCAAAGCCGCGACCATGCTCGCCGGCACGGGCCGCCTCTATCGAGGCATTCAACGACAGCAGGTTAGTCTGCTCGGCGATCTCCTCGATCAGCGAGGTGACGTGACGCACGCTGTCGGCCTTCTGGCTCAGCATATTGAGCAGCTCCAGCGCCTCTTCCGAACGCTCGGCCAGGGCCTGCATCTCCTCGATCACCTGGCCAAGGGCTTCGCGACTGACATGACTGGCATCCCGGGAGCGGCTGGCAAGATTCGCCACGTTGGCCGCACTGGCTGCCACCTGTTCGATGGCAGTGGTGATCGCGGCCATGCTGGAGGAGGCCTCGCGCACCGTGTGCCCCTGGCGCTCCAGACGCTGATCCATGCGGTCGGCATGATGCGACACTTCGGCAGAGGCAATGGCGGTATTACTGGCCTGGCGTATCAAGCCATGGGCCATGCGTCGCAATGACAGATAATCCCGGGTAGCCGGCAGCCAGGCCTTGATGCCCTGCGTTTCCAGGGTAGCGGCACCGGCGCGATAGACACTGGCCAGCCCTGCGAGTGAAAAAAGGCAGCCGGCAAGGGCAGCGAGGCCCAGGCCAAGGTAGGCTTGCCAGCCCAAGCCGAGATCGTTCACTACGAGAACGCCCGCGGCAAGGGAGACCGCGGCTAACAGAAACATCAGTATCCGCATGACGCCTTATCTCTTTGTTATAGGAAGTATCCAGAGATTAGCGTCTTGTAAGACGTATTAGCATCACCACTTTGGCCTGACAGACCAAAGCACAACTCAAGACATAAACACATCCGCCGATATAATCGGTTTATGTCTCGGTTGTACCGTTGGAGGCGAGCCGCCCCATGCGTGGGGCGGCCATGTCGTCAGGCCTGACTGGCGGCGAGCGCCTGTTCCAGGTCGGCGATAATATCATCGACATGCTCGATGCCGATGGAGAGACGCACCATGTCGGGTGTCACCCCGGCGGCGATCATTTCCTCGTCATTCAGCTGACGGTGGGTGGTGGATGCCGGAATCGACGAGCAGGTCTTGGCATCACCGATGTTGACGAGTCGCAGGACCATGCCAAGCGCGTCGTAGAAGCGTGCCCCCGCTTCGCGTCCGCCCTGGATGCCGAAGCTGAGGATGCCCGAGGCGTGACCGTTCATATAGCGCTGGGCGAGCTCGTGATCCTTGTGGCCGGGCAAACCGGCATACTGGACCCAGGTTACCGCTGCATGGCTGTCGAGATATTCCGCCACCTTGCGCGCATTGGCACAGACCCGCTCGATGCGCAGCGAAAGGGTTTCCAACCCTTGCAGCAGATTCCAGGCCGCCTGCGCCGATAGCGCCGCACCCATATTACGCAGCGGTACCACGCGGGCGCGGGCGATGAAGGCGGCTTCACCGACATCGCGCGTGTAGCTCACCCCATGGTAGGAGACATCCGGCTCGTTGAGCAGCGGGAAGCGCTGAGGATGATCGGCCCAGGGGAACTTGCCGGAATCCACGATGACGCCGCCTATCGTGGTGCCATGGCCACCGATGTACTTGGTCGCTGAATGGATGACGATGTCCGCCCCGTGCTCGATCGGCCGCCACAGGAAGGGCGTCGGCACGGTGTTGTCGACGATCACCGGCACCCCATGCCGATGGGCGGCGGCGGCCAGGCGCGTCATGTCGACAACGCTGCCGGAGGGGTTGCCGACGCTCTCGCAGAACACGGCCTTCGTGCGTGCATCGATCAGCGACTCGATACCCTCGATATCGTCCTTGTCGGCGAAGCGCACCTCGATGCCCTGTCGTGGCAGGGTGTGCGCAAACAGATTATAGGTACCGCCATACAGCTCACTGATGGAGACGATATTGTCACCGGCCTCGGCGATGGTCTGGATCGCATAGGTGATTGCGGCCATGCCGGAGGCTACCGCCAGGCCGGCGATACCGCCCTCCAGCGCGGCGACACGCTGCTCCAGCACCGCGCAAGTGGGATTCATGATACGCGAGTAGATGTTGCCCTCGACCTTGAGGTCGAACAGGTCGGCCGCATGCTGCGCACTGTCGAAGGAGAATGAGGTGGTCTGGTGGATAGGAACGGCCACGGCGTGCTGATCGTTTGGTGAATAGCCGTGGTGCAGGGCAATGGTCTCGGGTTTCATGGCGTGTCCTGATGGGTCAAAGAATCGAATGGGTTATATTTCACCTGATGCTAACCAAGTCTCAACCCTTCCACCAATATCGTTTAGTCTGGTGCTCTATTTTCTCCTTCCGGTCCCGCTCCCCAACCTCGAAGAGAACGGATGCTCAAACGCTACCTGCCGATCCTGACATGGCTTCCCCACTATAACCGCCGACTCTGCGGCGCCGACCTGCTGGCCGGAGCCATCGTTACCATGATGGTGATACCGCAGTCATTGGCCTACGCCATTCTTGCCGGTCTTCCACCGGTAGTGGGGCTCTACGCCAGCCTGCTTCCGCTACTGGCCTATACCCTGCTTGGGACCAGCCGGACGCTTGCCGTGGGCCCGGTGGCGATTATCGCGCTGATGACCGGAGCGGCCCTGAGCAACGTCGCCGCGCCGGGTAGCGCGGCCTATCTGCACGCGGCCCTGGTGCTGTCGCTGCTCTCCGGGTTGATGCTGGTGATCATGGGGATGTTGCGCATGGGCTTCCTGGCCAACTTCCTGAGCCACCCGGTAATCGCCGGTTTCCTGTCGGCTTCCGGCATCCTGATCGCGGCCAGTCAGGCTGGTCACCTGCTGGGTATCGAGGCCAGTTCCACCGCATTGTTGCCACGCGTCTCGGAGCTGGTCTCCGGGTTACCGGAAGTCCACCTGCCCACCCTGGCCCTCGGGGGCGGCTGCCTGCTGTTTCTGGTCCTGCTACGGCTGCGCGGCAAGCGGGCGTTGCGGGGGCTCGGCCTGCCCGGCAACATGGCCGACCTGGTCACCCGGGCCGGCCCCGTTCTGGCCGTGGTGGTCACCACCTGGATCACCTGGTATTTCGACCTTGCCACACAGGGCGTGGCCGTCATCGGCGACATACCCCGTGGGCTGCCTCCGCTGACGCTCCCCGGCTTCGACACCTCGCTGTGGCGGGCCTTGATGATTCCCGCATTCCTGATCAGCGTGGTGGGTTTCGTCGAGTCCGTCTCCATGGGGCAGATGCTCGCCGCCAGGCGGCGTGAGCGCATCTCTCCCAACCAGGAGTTGATCGGGCTCGGCGGAGCCAACCTGGCAGCGGCCTTTTCCGCCGGCATGCCCGTCACAGGAGGCCTGTCACGCACGGTGATCAACTATGATGCGGGCGCCCGCACGCCACTCGCCGGCTTTTTTGCCGCCATCGGCATCGGCGCGATCACGCTCTACTTCACCCCGGCTCTCTACCATCTGCCCATTGCCACCCTGGCCGCCACCATCACCGTGGCGATTCTGACCCTGGTGGACATTCCCATGATCCGCCAAACCTGGCGCTACTCCCGCAGCGATTTCTCGGCCATGGCGTTGACCATCCTGCTGACCCTGGCGGAGGGGGTGGAAGCCGGCATCATCAGCGGTGTCGCGCTTTCCATCGGCCTATTCCTCTATCGCACCAGCCGTCCCCACAGTGCATTGGTGGGCCGCATACCGGACACCGAGCACTTCCGCAACGTCGAACGCCACGACACCGAAACCGTCAGCCACCTGGCCCTGCTGCGCATCGACGAAAGCCTCTATTTCGCCAATGCCCGCTATCTGGAGGATACCGTCTACGACCTGGTCGCTACCCGTCCCGAACTCGAACACGTGGTACTGATCTGCTCAGCGGTGAACCTGATCGACGCCTCGGCCCTGGAGAGCCTGGACGCTATCAATGCACGCCTCTCCGACTCAAGGGTGTCGCTGCATCTGGCCGAAGTTAAGGGTCCAGTCATGGATCAGCTCAAGCGTAGCGATTTTCTCGACGATATGACCGGGCGGGTATTCCTGAGCACCTATGCCGCGTGGCGTGAATTGTCGCGCCCTGCCAGCGCTATGGAATAACGAGCGGCCTCCGATTTCCCTCGCGCCAGAGGGAGATTATACCTTGGTCGTGTTTTGCACTTTTTTTCATCCGCCGCGCCCCTTCCTTCCCGCCCTCTTCCAGCGACTTATCAACTAGTTGACACACGCGTTCCGCCAAGCGGACAACCCTGCCTCAACACAGGCACAAGCATGCGTTGACACCACGTCGTCGCCTTCCTAGTATCGAGTCCAGTTTCGGAATCAAATACCGCATAGCAAAACAACAAGTCCTTTTACAGGAGTCGATCCATGCGCCAGTTCTCCCGCTCACTCATTCTCGCCGCTTTTCCGCTCTCGCTGCTCTCGGCTGGCGTAGCCCAGGCAAGCGAGGTCGAACTTCCGCGCACCATGGCCTGGACCGCCTATGGCACCAACTCCAGCGGCTATGCCCAGGCGGTAGCCATCGGCAACATGCTGCAGAATCACTACGACACTTCAGTGCGCATCCTCCCAGGCGACAACGACGTTTCACGAATGACGCCGCTCAAGCAGGGCCGCGTCGACCTCTGCGCCTGCGGAATCGCCAGCTATTACGGTGCCGAAGGGGTCATGATGTTCGCTCACCGCGACTGGGGCCCCCAGCCAATCCGAGTGATTACCACTTCCACGGCTTCGTTCGGCCTGTCGCTGGCGGTCGCCGGTGATCTCGACGTCGAGACGCCGGCTGACCTGGCCGGCAAGCGTATCGCCTATATCCGCGGCGACGATGCCCTGAACAAGGGCACCGAAGCCTACCTTGCGTTCGGTGGATTGACCTGGGACGACGTGGAGCGCGTCGACTTTCCCGGCTATGCCCGCTCCTTCGACGGCATCATTGCCGGCAACGCCGATGCCTCCTTCACCACCACCGTGACCCCGCCTGCGCAGCAGCTTGCCAGCAGTCCTCGAGGCATCAGCTGGCCGGTATTGGACCCCGACGATGCCGAGGGCTGGGAACGCATGATGGAAGTAGCGCCCTACTTCCGCCCCCATGAGGTGACCGCCGGCGCGGGTGACATCAGCGCCGACAACCCCATCCCTAGCGCCAGCTATCCCTATCCGATAGTGGTCGGCAATCAAGACCTCGACGACAAGGTGGCCTATGGCCTGATCAAGGCGCTGCAGGAAAACTACGACGACTACAAGGATGCCGCCCCCGGCGCCGTGGGATACGCCTTCGAATACCAGGATCTGCAGTGGGTCATACCGTTCCACGATGCGGTCGTCGAGTACTACGAGGAGATTGGCGTCTGGACCGACGAGATGCAGGCGCACCAGGAAGGGCTGGTGGAACGCCAGGAACTGCTCGTCGCTACCTGGAACGACTTCATTGCCGACGCCCCTGAAGACGAGGATGAGTTCCGCGATGCCTGGATGCAGGTGCGCGCCGAAGCGCTCAGCGACGCCGGTCTCGAGCCGGTGTTTCAATAAGCCGAGCCCTGCCTGACCCTGGGGCGGCCTTGCCGCCCCTTCGCCGATTCACGGACGCCACCATGACCAACCCCACTCCCCCTGCCGATTCGACGCGCGAGCTCAAGGAAAAGGTCACCCACGTTCGTCCGCTTCCCCCTGCCTTGCGCTGGGTTCCCGGCGCAGTGACAGTCCTGCTGATGTTGATGACCCTGGATTATCTCTTCAACACAGGTTGGCTGCGCTTCATCACCGGGTTGGAGACCCAGTTCTACTATGCCGTGGTGGCCCTGCTACTGCCGCTGGTCTATCTGCTGTGGCCGATCAAGTCGTCCCTGCAACACCGACCGGTGCCCTGGTACGACTACACGCTGTGCCTGGCAACGCTGATTGTCGGCGGCTACTTCGTCTACAACGCCGAGTCGATTCTCGAGCGCGGCTGGGCTTTCGCCGCTCCCGATATCGCCATCATGGCCAGCTATGCCTGGTGGCTTCTGATCGTGGAGGCGGCTCGACGCGCCGGCGGCTGGCCCATCGCCGTCATCGTCTCGCTGTTCTCTCTCTACCCGCTGGTCGCGGATATCGTGCCCGGGCCTATCCAGGCGTTCCCCTCCACGCTGGAGGAGACCGCCATGTACCACACCATGAGTACCGAGAGCATCATGGGTGTGCCGCTGCAGGCCTTCGCCGGCCTGGTCATCGGCTTCCTGGTGTTCGGCGTGGTGCTGCAGAAAAGCGGCGGTGGCAAGTTCTTCATCAACCTGGCCTTCGCCCTGCTCGGCCATGTGCGCGGTGGGCCGGCCAAGGTGTCGATCTTCTCCAGCGGACTGATGGGTTCGATGAGCGGCAGCGTGATCAGCAACGTGCTGACCACCGGCGTGCTGTCGATTCCCGCCATGCGTCGCATCGGCATGGGTCGCTCGTTCTCCGGCGGCGTGGAGGCTTGTGCCTCCACCGGCGGGGTACTGATGCCCCCGGTGATGGGGGCGACTGCCTTCGTCATGGCGATGTTCCTCGACGTGCCCTATGCGGCCGTCGCCCTGGCCGCTGTCATTCCCTCGATTCTCTATTTCCTGGGGCTGTTCATCCAGATCGATGCCTATGCCGCGCGCCACGAGATCAAGGGGCTTCCCGCCGCTGAACTGCCCTCACTGCTGCAGACGCTGAAGGAGGGCTGGTACTTCATCTTCGTCTTCGCACTGCTGGTATGGATGCTGTTGGTGATGCAGCGCGAAGCCGTGGCTCCCTTCTATGCCACCGCCCTGCTGCTGGTGCTCAACCAGTTCTCGCCCCACAATCGCTGGGGGCTGCGCGAGCTGGGCGAGTCGCTCTCCTCGGCGGCCAAGCTGTTCGCCGAGCTGATCGCCATCCTGGCCGGCGTCGGCATGCTTGTCGGCGCCCTGTCGATGACCGGCCTCTCCGGCACCATCGCCAACGACTTCATCCATATCGCCGGCGGCAGCGTGCCGCTACTGCTGCTCATGGGCGCCCTGACCAGTTTCGTGCTCGGCATCGGCATGACCGTCACCGCCGCCTACATCTTCCTCGCGGTGGCACTGGCCCCGGCGCTAATCCAGGGCGGCGGGCTCGACCCCATGGCGGTGCACATGTTCATCCTCTATTGGGGCATGCTCAGCTTCATCACCCCGCCAGTGGCCCTGGGCGCCTTTGCCGCCGCCACCGTGGCCGGCGCGCGGCCCATGGCCACCGGCCTGCAGGCCATGCGACTGGGCAGCGTGATCTACTTCATTCCCTTCCTGTTCGTGCTCAACCCGGCCCTGATCATGCAGGGCGAGCCGCTCCAGATCGGCCTGGTCTTCATACAGGCGCTGGTGGGCATCGTGCTGTTTGCCTCCGCCATGCAGGGGTATCTGATCGGTGTCGGGCGTCTGGGTGTCGGTGCCGTTTGCGAGACGCTTGTCCGTGGCCTGGTGCTGGTGGCCGGCCTGCTGTTCGCCTTGCCCGGTGGCGGCATGGTGCCGCTCAGCCAGGTCGAGCTGTTCGCCTACGCCCTTGCCGCCCTGGTACCTGCCGTACTGCTGGCGCGCTGGAGCCAGCGCCGGGCACGGCCACATGCGGCGACGCTGACGCCGCCCACGGACTCATGAGCTACCGTTTGCAGTACTCGTTCTCCTCCACTCCAGATACTGGGAGCTCCACCCCATGACGACTCCGGTCACATACCAGCGCCATGACGATATCGGCGTGATCGTCATCGACAACCCGCCGGTCAACGCCCTGGGCCAGGCCGTACGCCAAGGCCTGGTGGAGACCATTGCACAGGGCAACGCAGACCCCGAAACTCGCGTCCTGGTGCTGGTCGCTCTCGGCAAGACCTTCATCGCCGGTGCCGATATTCGCGAGTTCGGCAAGCCGCCCCAGGCGCCGATCCTGCCGGACGTGATCGGGCACCTGGAGACCAGCGCCAAGCCCATCGTCGCCGTTCTGCACGGCACGGCCCTCGGCGGTGGGCTTGAAGTCGCGCTGGGCTGCCAGCTTCGGGTCGCCCTGCCCGGCACCCGGGTGGGTCTGCCCGAGGTCAAGCTCGGGCTGCTGCCGGGCGCCGGTGGCACCCAGCGGCTGCCACGCCTGGCCGGCATCGCGGCGGCGCTCGACCTGATCACCAGCGGACGCTTCTCAGCCGCGGACGAGGCGCTAGAACTCGGCATCGTCGATGCGGTGCTCGACTTCGACGACCCCGTCGAAGCCGGCCTGGCAGCGGCGCGAGACGCGCTGGCCGGCAAGCGCTCGCCGCGGGTTACCGGCGAGCTACCGCCCCCCGTGGCCGACCCCGCAGCCATCGAGCGTTACCGTGCCAAGCTCGAACAAGAGGTACCCGAGCTTTATTCACCGTTCCGCTGCCTCGAGGCGATCGCCGCCAGCAGCGAAAGTAGCCTGGCCGAGGGCCTGCGCCGTGAGCGTGAGCTGTTCCTCGCCTGCATGGATTCACCCCAGCGCGCCGGGCTGATCCACGCCTTCTTTGCCGCTCGTGCGCCACACAGAGTGCCCGACGCCGGCGAGACACCGGCGCTGACACGCCTCGCCCTGCTCGGTGAGCATCCACTGTTCGCACAGCTCAAGGGCAAGGCCGAGCGCGCCGGCATCGATCTAAGCGACAGTCCGGATGCAAACACCCAGGCCTGCCTGGCCGCCCCGGGAAGCGCCACGACCGGTCCCTCGCACTGCCTGCGCATCGCACTGCTGTCCCCGGCCGAAGCCCTTGACGCCGTTGACGCTGACCTAGCGCTGGTCATTCCTGAAAAGAGCAACATGGCAGAGCTGGTCACCCTGCGTGCCAACGCCGGGCAGCAACAAGCCGTGGCCAATGTACTCAAGGCGCTGCGCCTTGCCATCGTGGTGAGCCGCCAGGGCAGCCTGCTGGCCACGCTGGCAAAGGCCGCACATGATGATGCAGCAACCGCCCAGGCTGCCATGGAAGCGGCAAGCCTGATGCTGGCTGAGCGTGGCTGGGCTTATCGCAACAGCGATATCGACCTGCTTGCCATCGAGGTGCTCGGCTATCCGCGTCACCTGGGCGGCCCCCACCGCCAGGCCAGCCACACCGCCGCAGGAGATGCCTGATGAACCTCGAATTCACCGCCGAGGAGCAGGCATTTCGCCGGGAAGTGCGCGACTTCCTGGCCGCCAAACTGCCCTACGGCATCCGTGAGCGCGTCCGCCTGGGGCGGCGCCTCTCCGCCGACGATCACCTCTGCTGGCAGAATCTTCTCAGTGAACGTGGCTGGCTTGGCGTCAACTGGCCGCAAGAGCACGGTGGGCCGGGCTGGGGTCCGGTGGAACGACACATCTTCGACGAGGAGTGTGCCGCGGCCCACGCCCCGACCATCGTACCCTTCGGCGTCAGCATGGTCGCCCCGGTGATCATGAAGTTCGGCAGCGAGACCCAGAAACGCCACTATCTGCCGCGCATCCTCTCCAACCAGGACTGGTGGTGCCAGGGCTACTCCGAACCCGGCGCCGGCTCCGACCTGGCCAGCCTGCGCACCCGGGCCGTGCGTGACGGCGACGAGTATGTCGTCAGCGGCCAGAAAACCTGGACCACCCTGGGCCAGCACGCCAACATGATGTTCTGTCTGGTACGCACCGATCCCGAGGTCAAGAAGCAGGCCGGCATCAGCTTCCTGCTGGTCGACATGGAAACTCCCGGCATCAGCGTTCGTCCGATCATTACCCTCGATGGTGCCCATGAGGTCAACGAGGTGTTTCTCGATGAGGTGCGCGTCCCCGTCGCCAACCGTATCGGGGAAGAGGGCCAGGGCTGGACCTGCGCCAAATTCCTGCTCACCCACGAGCGCACGGGCATCGCCGGCCTTGGGCACGCCAAGCAGGCGCTAAGCCATCTCAAGTCGGTGGCCTTGGAGGTCCAGCATCGCGGCCGCCCGCTACTCGAGCAGCCAGGCTTTCGTCAGCGTGTGGTCAAGGCGGAGATCGAACTGATGGCGCTGGAGGTCACCCACCTGCGCGTGCTCGCCGCCGCCCGCGACGGCGGAGCGCCGGGTGCCGAAAGCTCGCTGCTGAAGGTCCGCGGTTCGGAGTTGAGGCAGGAGCTCAGCGAATTGACCCGGCGCGCCCTGGGCCCGCAGGCGCTGCCTTTCTTCCCCGAGTATCTCTTCGGCGACCAGGAACTGGAGCGCGAAGAAGCCGAGCATGCCGCCCTGGGCGCGCAGTATTTCAATCGACGCAAGCTCTCGATCTACGGCGGCAGCAACGAGATCCAGAAGAGCATCGTCGCCAAGACCCTACTCGGCATGTAAGGAACTGACATGAACTTCGCATACAGCGACGAGCAGCGCATGCTCGCCGATACCCTGGAACGCCTGGTCGCCGACCAGGCGCCAACCGAGAATAACGCCCTGCATGGGGAGCCCTCTACCCTGTGGGGCACCTTCGCCGAACTGGGCCTGCTGCAGCTACCGTTTTCCGAAGAGGTCGGTGGCCTGGGCGGTGGCGGCATCGACGTGATGATCGTGATGCAGGCGCTGGGCCGTGGCCTGGTGCGAGAGCCTTACCTGGCCGGCCTGCTGCTGCCCGGCACCCTGCTGGCCCGGCTGGCTGATGCGCCCCAGCGTGAGCGCTGGCTGACCCCGTTGCTGGAAGGCGAGCGACGGTTGGCCCTGGCCTGGCAGGAAACCGCCGCCCGCTACGATGCCCACGCCATCGCCACGTTCGCCCGTCGACAGGCCGACGGCTGGATCATCGAGGGTACCAAGCAGGTCGTGATAGCGGCCCCTTCGGCCACGGCACTGCTGGTTACCGCCCGGGTCGACGACGGCACGCTCGGTGTCTTCCTGGTGCCTGCCGACAGTCCAGGACTCGAGCGACGCGACTACCCGACACTGGACGACCAGGCGGCCAGCGATGTGCAGCTGAAGGGCGTGACCCTGCCCCACGACGCTCGCCTTGGCGGAGACGTCGCCGAAGCCCTGGCGGCGGCATTGGCGGTGGGCCGTGCCGCGCTCTGCGCCGAGGCGGTGGGCGCCATGGAGGTCGCCTGCGACCAGACGCTTAACTATCTCAAGGAGCGCCGGCAGTTCGGCACTACGCTGGCAAGCTTCCAGGTGCTCCAGCATCGCATGGTCGATATGCACCTGAACCTGGAGCAAGCCCGGTCGATGGCGATACTCGCCGCGACCAGCCTCGAGCGCCCCGCCGAGGAGCGCGACTACCGCATTGCCGCAGCCAAGGCCTACTGCGGGGAAGCGGCCCGCTTCGTCGCCGAGCAGGCCATCCAGCTCCACGGCGCCATGGGTATGACCGAAGAGTGTCGAATCTCCCACTACGCCAGGCACCTGGTGATGTTCGATCACCATCTGGGTGACGTGGACCATCACCTGGAGTTCGTCAGCGAGCGGCTCACCGCGGCCTGAGCGTCTCATCAGGCGCGTTCCACGGCCCCTCTTCCGGGGCCGTTTGCTTTACGCGATACCTGGGTAGTATTGCGTGGATTACAGCTTGCTCTCGAGCTCCGGCAGGATTTCGAACAGGTCACCGACGAGACCATAGTCCGCGACCTGGAAGATCGGCGCCTCCTCGTCCTTGTTGATCGCCACGATCACCTTGGAGTCCTTCATCCCCGCCAGGTGCTGGATGGCGCCCGAGATACCCACGGCGATGTAGAGCTC
>NZ_QPII01000015.1:120565-121068 GCF_003336675.1 Billgrantia montanilacus
CTCGGGGGCGACGATCTTGCCGGTCTGGCCCACCTGCATGTCGTTGGGCACGAAGCCGGCGTCCACCGCGGCTCTTGAGGCGCCGATGGCCGCACCCAGCTTGTCGGCGATGCCGTCGAGCAGCTTGAAGTTCTCGCCACTGCCCATGCCGCGACCACCGGAGATGACCACCTTGGCACCGGCCAGCTCGGGCCGGTCGCTCTCGGCCAGTTCCTGCTTGATAAAGGTCGACTGGCTATTCTCGGCGACGAAATCCACCGCTTCGATGGCGGCACTACCACTCTCTCCTACCGCGTCGAAGCCGGTGCTGCGCACGGTGATCACCTTGAGGGCATCGGCGCTCTGCACCGTGGCGATGGCGTTGCCGGCGTAGATCGGCCGTTTGAAGGTGTCGGCCGAGTCCACCGCGACGATCTCGGAGATCTGCGAGACATCCTTGAGCGCGGCGAGGCGCGGCATGACGTTCTTGCCGGTGGTCGAGGCGGCCGCCAGCACGTGGCCGT
>NZ_QPII01000016.1 GCF_003336675.1 Billgrantia montanilacus
CCGACACGATCAGCGCCACCAGGATTGCGGCGATCAGATGCTCCATGAGCACGGTCAGCCAACGGAACAGCGCCGGTCCCTTGCGCGCCTCGATGTCGATCTCCAGTGCCTTGCGGTTGGGGTCGTCGAGATATTCGGAGGGATCGGGAGGAGGAGGGGATGAGATCATGCAGTGCTCCGGTGGTAGAGCAAGGGGCAAACCTGCCCCTTGCTCCGCCACAATCAGTCCAGAGGAGGAATCAGTCGTTGCCGGCAGCGTTGGCAATTTCCTGAATGCTGGCGATCAGGTCCTCACCGATGCGCGGACCCCACTCGTCGTAGACGGGCTGTACCGCTTCCTGGAAGGCGGCGATCTGGTCGTCGTCGAGACGGGTGATCTGCATGCCCCGCTCCTCGAGCTGGTCACGGGCCCAGTCGTCGTATTCGGCGGCCAGTTGGATCTCATACTCGGCCGACTTACGGGCCGCTTCCTGTACCAACTCCTGATAGGCCGGGTCGAGGCGGTCCCAGGTACGCTCCGACATCATCATGATGAAGGGGGTGTAGACGTGGCGTGTCTCGGAGCCGTAATCCTGCACTTCATGGAAGTTGGAAGTCAGGATGGTGCTCCAGGGGTTCTCCTGCCCGTCGACCACACCCTGCTCCATGGCCGAGAACAGCTCACCGAACGCCATCGGCGTGGGGTTGGCGCCGAGTGTCTGCCAGATCGACAGGTGCACCGGGTTCTCCATGGTGCGGACGGTCAGGCCGCTCACATCCAGCCCGGCCACGTCATCGGGCGACGCCACCGGACGTGCACTGTTGGAGAGCTGACGATAACCGTTCTCGGAAAAGGTCAGCGCCTTGATGCCGGTGCCGTCGAAGGCATCGAGCATCTCCTGGGCCACGTCGCTGTTCATTACCGCGATGGCGGCTTCCCGGGTCGGCAGCAGGAACGGCAGGTCGAACACCGCCAGCTCCTCGACATAGGTGGTGGCCGGCGATGAGGAGGGATAGCTCATGTCCAGGGTGCCGGTCTGCAGCATCTCCATCATCTGCACGTCGTCGCCGAGCTGGCTGTTGGGGAAAATATTGACGGTGATACGGCCGTCGGTACGCTCGGCAAGGATATCGGCAAAATAGCGGCTGGAGAGGTACTGCGGTGAGGTCTCGGCCAGGCCGATGCCCATGCGGATGGTATGGCTGCCGTGATCGTCGAGCACAGCGCCATCGATGGCGGGCGGATCGGACAGCTCCGGTGACTGGGCATGCGCCATGCCGAGAGTGAGCGTGGCCGCGCCGGCCAGTGTGAGCGTGGTGCGCCAGTAGCGTGTCATGGCGAATTCTCCAAGGATTGTCGTTATGAGTTGGGTCATCGAAGCGTATTCAACTGCTCGCCCCTGGCCGACATGAACCATCGGTCAGGGACAAATCGGATGCTGGTGGCAAACAACTTGTTACCGGTAACATCCAATACATTGAGGCTAGTCACAGCGATGGAAGCTGTCAACGCTTATAGCGGCAACACCACCTAGACTTTCGTTGCATGCAGGATGGCAGACAGCCGTCAGGGGGCGTCGACAAAGACACCCGATTCGTAGAGTGCCCGCCCCACCGCAGCCAGTATCTGTTCGGAGCGAGCCACGTTGAGTACCCCGCGGGCACAGGCCACAACGACGACCCGCTGGCGGGCGCTACCCTCGCCATGGGTGGCGATACCGGCATCGCAGGCACGCCGATGCTGGGTACCGGTCTTGTGCGCGAACCGTATGTCACGGCCCAGCCCCGCCTTGAGCCGCCTCTTTCCGCTGCTGGTACGTGACAGGATCGCCATGAGTTCCGCAGTGGCTTCGTCCCCCAGCGCCCTGCCCTCACCCAGCGCCCTGCCCTCACCCAGCGCGGCGAGCAGCTCGGCGAAGGTATCGAGTCGACCGGCGTTGAGGTCGGTCCCATAGTAGGCTCGGAAGGCGTCATCCAATGACGTCAACTGCAGCGCGTCACGCGCATCCCCCAGTCGCCTGGCGAGCCACTGGAGACGCTGATCGTCGCTCTCCAGCTTGCGCAGCTCGATGAAGTCGAGCCCGGTCAGCGCAAAGGCACCGGGATGGAGGTGGCGGTAGACATGACGGCGAACGTCCACCAGGGTCGTGATCGCCCCCAGCCCGGCGGGGCCTTCTACCAATGACCGGGCCCGGTGGTTAACGCTGTCTATACTGAGGTGATGTATCAGCATATCGCTGGCGGTATTGTCGCTGACCATCAGCATCGACTCGAGCAACTCACGCAGGGAGAGTGCGCTGCCGGGCGAGGACCAGTTGGTGGGGCCCGCACCGTCGACGTAATCGCTTCGGCGCAGCACCAGTCGATCATCGAGCGAGACGCGCCCCTCCTCGACCCGTGCCATCAGCTCGATGGCCACCGGCACCTTGATCAGCGACGCCAGATACCAGGTTTCCTGGTCACGCCAGCCGTAGCGCTCGTCCGGTCCTTCATTGCCCAGTTTCCAGACATGGACGCCAAGCTCCCCGTCGAAGCCCGCCTCGAGCAGAGCCAGGCGCGCCTCAAGGCGCTTGGCCCACGTCGGCTCAGTCGCGACACTGGCTTCGAGCCGCTCCGTCCAGCCGGTGCCGGGCGATGCCCACAGCGGCGCTGCCAGCAGCGAGACGATAAGCAGTGAGACGACAAGCAGCGGCAAGCGCGGCGGAAAAATCCATCGAGACATAGCGGATACCCGTTGCAAGGCAATGATCGAGCCCGTCAGGCGTACTTGCGGAACCAGCGGGTCAGGCCGATCCAACCCGCGGTGGCGAGTACCAGCGCCAGGCCAAGGCCCAACACCTGCGGGTAACTGAATACCTGCCAGTACCCCAGCAGGAAGCGAAAGATCAGGAAGATCACCACGATATGGAAGATGAAAGCCATCAGCGCATCGGAGCCGACCACCGTGATCGGTTTCAGCCAGGCTGCCGCCGCGCCTCCACCCAGCAGGCAGAGCGCGAGAATGACCAGCGCACCGCCCACGCTGAATAGCATGAAAGACGGTTCCGGAGGGTGTTTGCCGACATTCCAGGCGACCTCCATCAGTGCCTCATCGAGCGCGGGCAGCGACACCGCCACGAAACCCAGCAGCAGCAGCGTCCCGACCCCCCCCAGCCCCAGCACCAGCCGACGGCGCGCCACCGGCTGCCAGTAGCTGCGCAGCACCGTCTCGCCGATCAGCAATCCGACCATCACCAGCGGTAGCCGCGAGAGCTGGCCCCAGGTGTAGTGGTCAGCATCCTCGACCAGTATCGCCTTGAGCGGCTCGATGCCCCAGAAGCCGAAGTAACGCTCGAGCCACCCCGCCAGGAGGGCAACCAGCAGTGGGCTGGCCAGGCGCGACCAGAGGGGCATTCTACGCCACAGGGGCAGTACCCAGGGGATCCACAGCAGTGCGATGGCGTAGAAGCCGAGGATCTCGACCCAGATGGGAAAACGCTGATAAAGCAGGGTGTCGAGAATATCCTCGGGTGCGTAGAGCGGCATCATCTCCACGACGGTCAGCACCTTGTACCAGAACAGCACCAGCAGTCCACGAAGCATCAGCTTCAGGCGCCTTCGCGGCCACGCGGGGCTATCGCACTTCGGCAGGAAGGCCACGGCCAGGGCGATGCCGAAGACGATGATGAACAGCGACGAGGAGAACTTGGTCAGCAGGTGAATCGGCACCATGCCCCAGTCGGGCACCTGTCGAATGCCCAACAAGCCGCTGACGGCATGACTGAGGATCATCAGCGCGATGGCAAACCCGCGCGCCAGATCGATCGCCTCTATACGCCCCGGCGACGACGGCAGCACGGGGCACTGCATGAGGCCTTCCCTCAATGCCTTCCCTCGCATGTCACGAATTCCTTATCCGCGCTCACTCCGGCACGCTCAACGGCTCGACATGCTCCAGTGTCAGCCGACGCCCTTCCATGGCCGAATATTCGAAATGGCCGACGACACGCACGCGTTCGCCCAGATGCGGCGCAATTTCCTCATGAGGGAAGATTTCAACGCGGTTGAGATCCTGATCCTCGATCCAGTAATGCAGTGGCTCTTCAAAGTGGCGCACGACGCCCTCGGTGGCAACCGTGGCGCCATCATGGGACGCCGGGTTGGACGCCAGCACGGCCAGCGTTACTTCCGCCACGCTATCCTCGCCACTGCAGGCCGCCAGGAACAGCAGACAGGCGCCGACAGCAAGCCCGATGCGCCCCTCCGACTCGATTGGCTTTCCCAGACGATTCATCTCGTCCTCCCTCTCCCTCCGGCAATACCGACAGCCGAAACCGTGCCCTTGATGACAGCCTTTGTGCTCAGCGGGGCAACACGAGCATCAAGCCCGGCCAGACCAGATCCGGGTTGCGCAGCACATGGGCGTTGGCTTCATGAATCTCTTCCCAGCGATTGCTGTCGCCATAATAGCGTCCCGCGATGCCGGCCAGGGTCTCTCCACGCCGTACCTCGTATAGCGTATCACCGCGACCACGCGCGACCAGGGTCTGGTCTCGCGCCAGCTCTTCGATGAGCTCGTCGATGTTCTCCTCGAGCCCCGCATCGCTGCCGCCGGCACGAAGCAGTCCACTGCGCGCCGAGCGTAAGGCTTCGGCCGTCAGGCGAGCCGAATTGACGGCCGAATCGAGATCAAGATCGCCACCCTCCTCCTGCGGCAGGCGCGCTCGTAGTGCGGCCAGCTCGCGCTGGGCCTGGCGCAACTGGGCTTCGCGCTCTTCCAACTGAGCCGATAGATCATCGGCTTGCCCGTTCGTGGCCGGGTCGTCCGGGGCTTCGGCGTCACCGTTCTCTTCAGCGGCCATGTCGGTGCTCGTTTCAGTCGCCTCCTCGGCCTGCCGGGTCGCTTCGGCATCGGTCGCCTCTTCGTCCTGTTGGGCAGTGGCGACGCCGGAGAGAGTGAACACCAGCAGGACGGCCGCCAGCAAGCTGCCGACCGGCCCATATCGTCTCGGCTCAGTGGACGTGATGATAGGATCGTTCATGGCAGATACCTCCCTGCAGAATTTCTGTCTGCAAAAGTTCGAGCTGCAAAAGCTCTGTCTGCAACCTCTTGCTCTGACTCGTCAAACACCTTTCTGAAAAGGCATGAACCCGCCTGTAAGGGCCTGCAAGCGCAGCCCACGGAACCAGTATGGACAGCCAGAACTCAAGTTGCCCGCCGAGGCTTCAACATAAATCAGGTCAGGCTGTTTCAGCAGCACTGCATTTGTACAGGGTAACTCTGACCCTCTCGACAGAAACATTTCTTTACGCAAATATCTTGCTGTTACCTGCCTTATGCGCAAATATATTTGCAGGATGCCGACAACGGCATCTCTATGCCGCACAACAACGACAAGAGGAAAGACATCATGAAACAGCTGCTTACCTGGTCCGCCCTCGGCCTATCCCTGGCCGTAGCTTCTGCCGCCACTGCGGACAAATTGATCGTCGCCACCGATACCGCCTTCGTACCTTTCGAATTCATGCAGGACGGTGAATACGTTGGTTTCGACATCGACATGTGGGCCGCCGTCGCCAAGGACAATGACTGGGAATACGAGCTGCGTCCCATGGACTTCTCGGGAATCATCCCGGCCCTTCAAACCAATCAGGTCGATGTTGCCCTGGCCGGTATCACCATCCGCGAGGATCGCGCCGAAGTTATCGACTTCTCCAACGGCTACTACGACAGCGGTTTCACCCTGATGGTCCCTGTGGACAGTGAAATCGAAACCACCGACGACCTGGCCGGGAAGAGAATTGCCCTGCGCATGGGCACCTCCGCCGCCGACTATGCCCAGGAGCATTTCAGCGAGACCGAGCTGCGCCTGCTCCCCAATATCGACAACGCCTACCTTGAACTGCGTTCGGGTCGTGTCGATGCCGCCATGCATGACACACCTAACGTGCTCTATTACATCGCTACTGCCGGCGATGGAGAGGTCAAGGCCGTTGGCGAACAGATGATGGCCCACGAGTACGGCATCGGCTTTCCCAAGGGCAGCGAACTGGTCGAGGATGTGAACGCATCGCTTGCAGCCATGCGTGACGATGGCCGCTACGACGAGATCTTTGAAAAGTGGTTCGGTTCCCGTCCGAGTGAGTGAAGCCGTTCGCTGCACTTCCTCAACGACGCCCCTGACGAGATCCGAGGTATACGATGAATACAGATTGGTCCGTCATCGCCACCTTCATGCCGCAGTTGCTGAACGGTGCCAAGATGACCCTTTTCATCACCCTGGTCGGGCTGTCCGGCGGCATGGTGGTCGGCGCAATAGCCGGCCTCATGCGAACCTATGGCAACTGGCTGCTCAACTACACGGCGATGTTCTACATCGAAGTCATTCGCGGAACACCCATCGTGGTTCAGGTGATGTTCCTTTACTTCGCCCTACCGGTGCTGGCCAGTATTCGCATCGACCCTCTGACGGCGGCAATGATCGCCATCATCGTCAATGCCGGTGCCTATATTGCCGAGATCGTCCGTGGTTCGCTGCAATCGATCAGCCGAGGGCTTGCCGAGGCCGGCCTGGCGCTCGGCCTGCCGCGCTGGAAGGTACTGGTGCATATCGTCGGTCCGCTGGCGTTTCGTCGGCTGATCCCCCCGCTGGGCAATCAGTTCATCATCAGTCTCAAGGACACGTCGCTGTTCATCGTGATCGGTGTCAGTGAGCTGACCCGGACCGGCCAGGAGATCATGGCAGCCAATTTCCGCGCCGTGGAGATATGGAGCGCCATCGCGGTGATGTACCTGATCATGACGGGTTCCCTCACCCTGATGCTGCGCTATATCGAGAGAAGGATGAAGATCCTATGAGCATCATCGAATTCAAGAACGTCTCCAAGCATTTCGGTGCGCTCAAGGTACTCGACGAAGTCGACCTCAATATCGACCAGGGTGAAGTGGTCGTATTGATCGGACCCTCCGGGTCGGGAAAATCGACCCTGCTACGCTGCATCAACGGCCTGGAAATGATCACCGGTGGCGACCTTCTGGTAGACGACATCAGCGTACTGGCCGGCTATGCAAAGCTGCGCGAGATTCGCCAGGAAGCGGGCATGGTGTTCCAGCAGTTCAACCTCTTCCCTCAGTTGACGGCCCTGGACAACGTCGCCTTCGGGCCCAAGCATGTCCGCGGACAGTCCACGCAGGAGGCCAGGGCCCAGGCCTTGGCGCTGCTCGACAAGGTCGGGCTCAAGGATCGCGCCGACCATTTCCCCAACGAGCTCTCGGGGGGACAACAGCAGCGGGTCGCTATTGCCCGGGCACTCGCCGTCAAACCCAAGGTAATGCTGTTCGACGAGCCCACATCGGCGCTCGACCCTGAACTGAAGCAGGAGGTGCTGAATGTCATGCGCAACCTGGCCGAGGAAGGCATGACCATGGTGGTGGTGACCCATGAGATGTCGTTTGCCAAGCAGGTTGGCTCACGGCTGATCTTCATGGAAAACGGCAAGATCGCTGTGGATGGCCACCCCCACGAGATCCTGGCCGGTGACAGTAACCCACGGCTGAAGGATTTTCTGCGTCATGTCCATTGATTCCTCCTCCATGGCCGAGGATGCTGCCGGCCTGCCGCTGGTGTCGTCCAGCGGTGGGCCTTTCGAGACCGGCCTGACCCTGGGCCGGCACGGGCACCGTGCGGTACACGACAATCTGGTGAAAAGCGATATCTGGCAAGACGTCACCAGCGAGCGGCATCACCGCCGGGTGGCGCAGATGCTCGACCATAGCCTTCGCCACCATCCCGCCGTGGTGGAAGAGATCCATGGGCTGGCCCGAGGCCTGGAGTTGCCCTTCCAGGCAGTCTTCGCCTGGAACTGCCGAGGCGACCTGCTGGCCAACAGCCCCGACGGCTGCACCACCGTGATGCTGCCCGGCCCCGAACCCTGCATTGCCCACAACGAGGATGGCCTTCCCTTCTTCGATGGCGACAGCTTCCTGGCCAACGTGAAGCCCGATGAGGCACCCGCTTTTCTGGCCTTCTGCTATCCCGGCTCCATCCCGGGACATACCTTCGCGCTGACGGCGGCAGGTATCGTTCAGACGGTGAACAACCTGCGCCTGAAACGCGTCCCGCCAGGGGTGCCGCGCATGGTGCTGGGTCGCGCCATGCTCTCGCTGACCTCGCTGGACGCGATCCGGGAACTCCTGCAGCAAGCCCCGGCTAGTGGTGGCTTTCACTTCACCCTGGCTCAGCGCGGCGATCCGCGGCTGCATTCGATCGAGGTCGGTGCCGGCCAGGTGTCGCATCGCCACGTGGACAGGGCCATGATCCATGCCAACCACGCGCTCCATCACGATTGGCGCCACACGCGCCAGATCGTCACGGGCTCCTCCCACGACCGCCAGTCACGAGGGAGCGAACTGATCACCGCCGGCGAACGCGATCCCCTCACCATCCTCATGGATACGGGCGGCGAGGGCCTGCCGATCTATCGACGTGAACCGGACGACCCGGATCGCGAGAACACCCTTGCGACTGGTATCTTTCGCCTGCTTAATGATCGCATTCAATGGGAAGTTCACACCCCGGGGAGACGCAGACCACTTCATGGCACCGACAGATTACTCTTCGAACAATGAAGGTCAGGCGCCTCGTACCCTCGAGGAATTGCAGGCCCTGTCCATCGCAATCTCTCGCGGCGAAACCGACCTACACCTGGGCCCCCGTGCCCGTGAGGTGCTGTCGCAGCTGATAGAACTGCGGGGCGACCAGTCGCTGCTGTCGATCTCCTCCCTGGCCCGCCGCCTGAACGTCAATCCATCGACAATCTCGAGGCTGGCCCGGGCATTGGGATACGAACGTTTCGGCGAATTGCAGAGCCTGCTGCTGAGTTCCAGCCTGACCCCGACCCGTTCCTTTTATCGCCAACACGCCACTGCGGCGCTGGCAGCCGACAAGCAGGACCTGCAGGCACAGGCCAGGCAGCTATGCGGGGAGCATCAGCTCAACATCGAACGCTTCATGGAAGGGCTGACCAACGAGGATCTCGACGCATTCGCCACCACTGTGATGGGAGCCAGACGGGTACGCCTCCATGGCATGCGCCAGTTTCACGCTTTCTCCAGCTTTCTGGCCTATGGGCTCGGCATGATCCGCTCGGACGTGGGCCTGCTCAGCGATGACAGTTTGGGCGTGGCCGAGGGTCTCGCATCGATGACGGCGGGCGATGTGCTGATCGCCGCCAGCTGCAAGCCCTATACGCGCCATGTGATCGACGTATGTCGAGCGGCACACGACAACGGCATTCGCACCATCGTCGTGACCGACTACTCGAGCTCCCCCCTCGTTCGCCACTCGGAGATCGCCATCCTGGCGCCCCATGAGTCGAGCTTCATTTCCAACAGCATGGTCACGTTTCTCGGCGCAGCGGAATGCCTGGTCAATGCCTGCGCCACCGTGGGTGGGGACGGCGCAGCCGAAGCACTCTCCCGCCGCGACAAGCTCATCGACCAGCTCGACATCGAAATCGGCTGACCATGGCATCCCGGCGCCGAGAACGGCATCATGACCTCCCTGAGCCCATTCATTCACGACCGAGACCACCGGATATCCCATGAGAATCCTGATTCGCTATTTTTTCCGCGGCGTGCGCCTGGTGCTATCGCCGATCCTGCTGGCCTCCGAGAAACTGAGCACGCCGACCGCGGTGGAACGCTCTCCCGAAGCGCGGGCCAACGTCGACGACGCCTGTACCCAACTGGCGCTCTACCAGTTCCAGAGCTGCCCGTTCTGCATCAAGGTACGCAAGGAGATCGCACGGCTGGGCTTGAAGATCGAGCTGCGCGATGCTCGCAATGATCTGGCACATCGCCAGGCACTGGAAACCGGGGGCGGCCGCATCAAGGTGCCTTGCCTGCGGATCGCCTCCGAAGACGGACACGACGAGTGGCTCTACGAGTCCGATGCCATCAACGCCTGGCTGCATCATCGTTTTGGCGACGCACAGCATCAGGCGGCCTGACCGACCTCCACGCTGGCCAATAGCCGATTGGCCAGCGCCCATGCCACTTGCTCCGGCAGATACGGCAGGCTAAGGCGGCCATTGGCCAGATCGAGCTGCAGCGTGACCACCCCGCGCCGCCGTTGCAGCCAGCTCTGCTGGATGCCGACCGAGACCAGGTTCTGCAGCGGGAAGATACTGGTACGCTGGCCCCAGAGCCCCTGCCGGATGCGCATGTGCTCACCCTCCTTCGCCCAGCCCATGGCCATCCAGCGCAACTGCGCCACCCCGACCGAGATCACCAGCAGTGTGGCGGCTGCCGCTCCCCAGGCCGCAGCATGGAGCCCACTGGGACCGACCATGCCAAGCACAGCCAGCAGCAATAGTGACGATCCCAACAGCAGGCGCAGCAGCACCACGCGGCGATAGATGACGTCGACCCGGGCCAGCGGCTGAACCATGCTCAAGCCTGGCCACAGGACGGCGGTCAGCTCCCTGCCCTGCTCCGTCGACAGGCCGGGCACCACGAACCGACGCGACTCTGCCGCTCCGCCACCACCCACAGCGCCGAACTGATGACAGACCAGATAGCCTCGACCCAGCAGACGCCCAAGCCCGGTCTGCACCCACTCCACCACCTGAAGTCGGGACAGGGAGAGGGCCTGCTCCTGGCGAGCGAACAGACCGCTGACTTGAACCTGCCGATCGCCGTCATCGCGCAGCACATAGCCGTGAAAGCGCCACCAGGCAGCCAGCACGGCAAGCAGCGCCAACACGGCCACTAACCCCAGCACACCCAGCCCAATCGCCAGCAGCGTCGACTCGGGCAGCCACGCCTGCAGGTCGAGCTGAGGCAGGCTGTCGTGGATCCAGCGCTCCAGCGGCCGGATCAGTGGCGACAGCATCGCCGCAATGACATAGATCGAACGGCTGGTCAGCCCATGGAGCACGAGCGCTCCCGGGGAGATGGCAAATCGCACGACGGCTTGCCCGGCCCCAGTCCGGCCGTTGACGCCGAAAGAGGGTGCGTTCTCCTCAGCGGCGATATCCGCGCCCCTCAGCCCCTGCCCCAGCGCTTCGGCAGTGTCGCGACGAATACCCGGCAGCTGAATGCTCGACGCCTCCCCGGCCAACGTTTCCACCTCCCAGAGCACAAGGCCGAAGGGGCGCATGTAGGCCGGCTGGTGCGCGGCGATATGCTGTACATGATGGGCCGCCACCTTGAACTCCCGATGCTCGAAAAGTCCTTTCTGGACGATCAGTACATCGTCATCGAGTCGAAAGCGGAAGCGCCGGTAGTAGAGCAGGCTCAGCAGTCCGGCCACCAGCAACAACAGCACGCCCCCCAGGGCAAGCTCGCGCAGCCCGAACCGCTCGACCATGGCCAGGCCTGCCCCGGCGCCTAGCAGCAGCGGCATGTGCTGGCGCACCAGCGTCGCCCCGGCGCTGATCAGCAGCAGCACCACGGCCCAGGGGGAAAGCCGCTGCCAACCGGACAGCGCCACCTGGTCGGAGTGGGCATCCTGCCTACGGCTCATGGCGTATCCGGCTTGGGTGATATCGCCGACGGCAACGCCTCCAGGCGAGTCAGCAGATGCCGCTTGACCGCTTCGGCACGCTCCGCCGACAGGCCCTCGAGCAGCAGATCGGCGCCCCTGCCCCCGGCCGTGAAGCAAGCCAGCCTGACCAGGCCGAAGGCGCGCTCCACGGGGTTGCTCAGGGTCTCGACATGCTGCAGACGCACCAGCGGCAGTACCTGGGTACGACGCACCAGCAGGCCGCGCCGGTAGATCAGATCGTGCTCTCGCAGGCCATAGCCGCGACCGCGGGCCTCTACCCACCCCATCGCGATGATGATCACCCCCAGGCCCGCCACTGCCGCGGCAAGCCACGGTTGCCATTCTGCAAGCAGCTCATGCTGCACGGGAAAGACCCAGGCCACCACCACGATGAAGGCCCAGTGGATCAGGCGAAGCACGGCCTGGCAGGGGGCCAGACGGCGGGACACCGGTGTCAGCGGTGCGTGCTCCACTTTCGGCAAGCCTTCGGGGTCCAGCGAGGGGTTATCAAACGTCACGGTGACTCCTGTTGCTTCAACGACCTGTTCGCCAGCGGCTATCGGTGGCTCTCCCGACAATATCAGATGCCGGCAAGCCGCAATTGGCAACCTGGAGACGTCAAAAGAGTGTAGCAAGCAGTGATTAGGAACTACGCTTTGACTGTGGAGAATCGATGCATTGAGGGAGGCATATCATTCGCTGATCGACGGCCCTGGCGGCCGAAGGAGACGGTATCATGTCCATCCCGATGACCATACGGGAGTACCTGAGAGCCTGTGACATCGACTACGAGGAGCTCAAGCATCCCCGTGAAGTGAGCACCAGTCGACTCGCCGAGCAGTCGCACATTACCGGCGATCAGCTCGCCAAGGCCGTCATGCTGCATTGCGATTCCGGTTACCGGGTTGCCGTGCTGCCGAGCACCTGCGATGCCGACCTGGAGAGCCTCGCACGGCTGTTCAATGAAAATGTCGAGCTCGCCTCGGAAGAGGAGATCAAGCGCCGCTTCAGCGACTGCGACCCCGGCGCCACGACGCCTGTCGGTCAGGCCTACGGGCTGCAAGTCTATGTCGATGACATGCTCCGCTATCAGTCGGATATCTATTTCGATGCCGGTGATCACGAGACGCTGCTACACATGAGCGGCACTGAATTCGAACGCCTGATGGGCGACAGTCCCCACGGCCAGTTCAGCCGCCACCACTGACGTAGCCTCCCATACCCGGCCTTTTCCAACCGCGCACATTCAACCATCCCGGGTCACGTTCACACGTATCGTGGCCCGTCTTCTTGCAGGGGTAGGCCGGGACTCAGCGCCGTGCCATCGCCTCCAGCGCTCTGGCCAGGCCCACGGTGACCCTGGCCATGGTGTCATAATCGAGCCGGTCGGGGGTATCGTCAGGGCCGTGGTAGTGCGGGTTACGGAAGTTGGCGGTATCGGTGATCATCATGGCCGGGTAGCCCATTTCCCAGAATGCCCAATGATCCGAGCGACGGATGTCGCCAATCAGCTCGGGAGCAGCCAGTCCTTCCGAGGGCACCTGGGCACTTTCCCGGAATGCAGCGATGGCCCTACGCACGAGTGGCCGGGAGGAAAGGTTGCCGATGAAGGCCACGAAGTCGCCCCGATGCGGATAAAAATGGCCGAGCAGCGGTGGGTGTTGCTGGCTGTCGGGGGCAGCGGTGTAATACCCCAGCATTTCCAGCGATATCATGCCGGCAATATGCATCTCCTGCTCCCTCGCCTGGCGGGCATAGCGCAGGCTGCCCATGGCGTCGGTTCCGAAGAAGGGCATTTCCTCGTTGACGAAGGCAACCAGGTGCAGGGAGTGGTCTAAGGTCACGTCCTGGAGGAGTCGAGCCAGCTCGAGCAGCACGGCCACGCCGGAGGCATTGTCATCGGCGCCCGGGCTACCCCGCACCGTGTCGTAGTGGGCACCAACGACCAGCACCTCTGCATCCTGTCGCTCAGCCGCGAGCCGTACCTCCACGTTATGGTACTCCCGGTTTCCGGTCGGCACGGCGTGACGAAGCGTCTCATGGCCTGCCTCCCGGAAGGCGTGCTCGATATAGTCGGCGGCTGCATGCAGCCCATCGGGGTGCCAGTAATTACGCTCGCCAATCTCGCCGGCCAGCTGCAGGACATGGCCGCGGAGCCGGTCGCGCAGCGCTTGCGCCTGAGTGTCCAGCGGAGGAGGGTCGCCCTGATAGGACGCCCCCGGCATGTGCAATACCATCCTGTAGCCTCCTCCCAGCGACAGCAGGAGCAGGACCAGGAGCAGCCCAAGCAGCGTGCTCAAGCGCAGGATAGGGATAGGGTTACGCTTCATGGCCGACCTCCTGTCCGCCTATCGCTATACCGCTCTAGCCAGCTCGAAGCCGATACACATCGATTCGAGGCAGGGACCTCCTCATGGTATACGCTATCGGCGTATCTCACTGGCTCCTGCAAGGAAAACGTACATGGCAGACTCGATGGCCTCGGCATCGCCGAGTATCCTCATCACCGGCTGTTCCAGCGGCATCGGTTACGCCGCGGCCACAACCCTGGCGCAGAGAGGGTGGCGGGTGTTCGCCACGGCACGACGGGAAGACGACGTTGCGCGACTGCAGCAAGAGGGCTTCGACGCGCTGCTGCTTGACCTGACCTGCAGTGACTCGATCGCGACAGCGGTCGACGAAACCCTGAGACGTACCGGCGGTCGCCTCGATGCGCTGTTCAATAATGGTGCCTACGGCCAGCCAGGGGCGGTGGAGGATCTTTCACGCTCGGTGCTGCGTGAGCAGTTGGAAACCAACTTGCTCGGCACCCATGAACTGACGACACGGATCATCCCGGTAATGCGGGAACAGGGCGGCGGACGCATCGTTCAGAACAGCTCGGTTCTTGGCTTTTCCGCCCTGCCCTACCGCGGCGCCTATATCTGCTCCAAGTTTGCCCTCGAAGGTTTGACCGACACCCTGCGCCAGGAACTCTACGGCACCGGTATCCACGTCAGCCTGCTGCAACCCGGCCCCATCGCCAGCCGCTTCCGCGAGAACGCCTACCGCGCCTTTCGCGACAACATCAATGCCGCGTCAAGCTATCACGCCGCCACCTACTGCGCCCTGGAGGCCCGCCTGGCCGGGGAAGGGCCATCGGCTCCCTTCACCCTCGAAGCCGACGCGGTGATTCACAAGCTGATCCATGCCCTGGAGAGCCGACGGCCCAAGGCCCGTTACCACATCACGGTACCGACCCACCTGTTCGCGGCCCTGAAGCGTATCCTGACCACACGCGGCATGGACCGGGTCCTACTGCGAGCGACGCGCGGGGAGCGGGAAACGTGAGCCCGTTGCAGGGCGAGAAAAACCGGGAGATCCAACATGTTCAAATCGGTATGGGTGCTGGGGTATTTCCGTGGCATCCGACTTGAAATTCATGTCAGTTGGCTGATCATCTTCGCACTGGTGATGGTCAGCATGACCACGGGGCTTCAGCAACAGTACCCGCATTGGACCACGGCCGATGCCGTCGTCACTGCGCTGGTCACGGTACTGATCTTCTTCGCCTCCATCCTGGCCCATGAACTGGGCCACAGCCTGGTGGCGATCCGACGCGGTGTGCCGGTCACCGCCATTACCCTGTTTATCTTCGGCGGCATGGCGCAGATGAGCCGTGATCCGGAACAGGCCAACGACGAGTTCTGGATTGCCGTAGCCGGACCAGCGGTCAGCTTTGCACTGGCGGCTCTGTTCGGCGTACTGGCTGGGGTGACCGGCGGCTGGTACGAACCAATTCCCGTGGCATTCAGCTGGCTTTCAATGATCAATCTGGTCGTTGCGATCTTCAATCTGATCCCCGGCTTCCCCCTGGATGGGGGACGGGTGCTGCGCGCCCTGGTCTGGAAGATCACAGGCAGCAACCAACGGGGCAATGAGACCGCCATCGCCAGCGGCCGCTTCCTGGCCTACGGGCTGTTTGGACTGGCGCTCTGGAACATGCTGGTCATGGGCAACCTGGTCGGTGGGCTCTGGATCCTGCTGATTGCCTGGTTCCTGCTTACCATGAACCACGCCCAGAGCCGCATGTACCAGCTGCGCGATCGCATGGCGGGTGTCCAGGCCCTTGATCTCGCCGACCCAGACGTCCCTATTGTTCCTGCAAGCCGCCCCATCGAGGAGTGGCTTCGCGAGCAGGTACTGCCCTCCGGTCGACGTGCATTCCTGGTGGGGGATGTTACGAAGGTACTGGGGTTGGTCTCTCTGAGCGACACGCGACGCATACCTCAGGAGAAATGGTCCTGGATCCCGGTGAGCGACATCATGACGCCGGCAGACAAGCTGCATCATGTCACCCCAGAGGCCAAGGCCGACGAAATCCTGCAGCTGATGAACGAGTACAACCTTAACCAGGTACCGGTCATGGCGGAGGGTCGCGCCTGCGGTTGGATTGACCGCCAGCGCCTGCTGCGGATGATCGAGCTTCATCTTGAAGTGAAGCATTGAGTCGGAGCGCCTAGCCACACTCACCGTGCCGGAATCAAGCGCTGGCGATGAACCGATCACCTGGCCTGGCAGCTCTCAGCAGCAGGTTGCGTGGTGTCAGCGCCCGGTCGCAGAAGATGCCGAGTTCGGCATCGAATCCCGACTCCATCAGCAGCATCATGCGGTCCAGGGCCAGCCAGACCTCCAGCGGGCGCCGGAACAGGTGGCGCACCAGCTCCAGGCGCTTTACCCGGGCCTGACGTTGCCAACCGGCCTCCTCGAAGCCGGCCCAGTCGACGCCCAATGGTAGCGACAGTCCCTTCTGCTGCGCCGCCCATTGGCAGAACCCGGTAAAGTCCTCGGGCATGCGACCGTAGGCGAGGCTGGGCAAGGGCAGGTAGGTATCGATGCCGCGCACCTGGCGCTGCAGATCATCGAAGCCGAGCCGCCAGGCGCTGGCCCGCTCCCGGCTTCGCCGAACCCCACCTGGCGCCGTTACCGTCTCCTGTACCGACATGGCCAGGTCTTCCCTGGAGAACGCCAGCCGGTGGGCCGCACACAGCTCTCTGGCACGTCGAGAAAGGGGCCGATAGACCTCGTCACGGGTACGGTGGTAGCAACAAGGCGCCAGGGTAACCGGGCTCCCCGTTTCGCTGGCATTTTCGAGCAGTCGCACATGTAGATCGCCACAAGCGTGCAGCGCGACAATATGGGTCTGCGCCGTCAGCGGCGCAGCCAGGGGCGAGGCAAGCACATCCAACTGACACATTTCCACCGCCACGCCCTGCCGCTGCGCCAGCCCGCGCCCCTCGTCACATAAGGTAGGCTGCCACTCCAGGGCGGTGACGTCGATGGCATGTCGCCGTGCCAGGGTACGAGCCAGGTGTCCCTTGCCGGCACACCACTCCACCAGCGACTCCCGTGGCCTCAGCCGCACCTGCTCGACGAAGGCTTCGATCTGGCGCCACTTGCGCCCACCAACATGCTGCCCCCACGCCTGCGGCAGCGAGACTGGAGGAGCGGTGAGTATCGGCAGGTCCACCAGTGCCCCGAGCTCTGCCACCGGCAGCCATTCGTCCAGCGGCGAGGCGTGAAAGGGGGAGTCCTGCAGTCGCACGGCGTCCTGCTCACTCAGCCCCAGCAGGGCCTCGCCAAGTGCTGGAAAGTCGTCGAGCCAGGGCAGATGGGAGTACTGAAACGGCAGCGGTCGCCAAAGCGGCTGCCAGCGGGAGAGCAGCTCGGTGAGACAGGCAAGACGACGATGAGCAGACAGCGCCTAATACTCGATTCGGGAGGCAGCGATATCGAACTCCACGGCGACATCGACACCCTCTTCCAGGTTCGGCTCCTCGCCAAGGGCCTCCTGCAAGGCCAGGGTGCCCTGCACGCGGCCAACCACCCGAGCGATGCCACCATCGACCGCAAAGGACTCCAGGGTCAGCCGCACGTCGGCCCCTTCAGAGGTGTACACGGGCGGCATGGCCGAGGTGCCGATCAGGTTGAGTATATCGTAATGAGCCACCTCGCCGTCCTTGAGGGCCACGCTGATGGAGAGCGAGTCTCGGCTCTTCCTGCCATCGGGGTCGACGAAGCCAACGATGTCGATATGGAAATCACCACCGCCCATATCGGTAAAGGTGGCGCTGGCGTCACCGTCCTCACGCAGGATGAACCACTCCCGCTCGGCGCCATCGAGCTCACCCTCCAGGCGCTCCGCAGCGGCCGGTGAAGACCAGAGTCCGGCAGCCAGGATGGTGCCCAGTAAAATCGCTCCCCAATGCCTCATGCCTTCCCCCTTGCCTGTGCCAGGCTACCCTCGCTCTGCGCCAGCTAACCCCTGGCGTGCATGCGATTGCGTGAGCCTCTCTTCAGGGTAACCGGTATAGCCCTCATCATGCTCGTTCTTGTCGAGCGGGGCTCAGGTCAGGAGGTACGGTTGCAGCCATTCGCGGAGCTGAGGCCCCTGCAACAAGCCAGGTTGCCGCGCCACTTCCTGGCCGCCCCGGAAAACGATCAGGGTGGGAATGCTGCGAATGCCGAAGCGCCCCGCCAACGCCTGCTGGGCTTCGGTATCCAGCTTGGCGAATCGCATCCGTGGTTCGAGTTCCTTCGCCGCATCGGCAAATATCGGTGCCATCGTCTTGCAGGGTCCGCACCAGCTGGCCCAGAAGTCCACGACCACCGGCATCTCGCTGCGCTCGACCACGGCACGAAAATTCTCCTGGGTTAGCTCAGCCGGCTCGCCGGTAAAAAGCCGATTTTTGCAGCTGCCGCATTTCGGGCCATTGCCCAGACGCGCCTGGCTGACGCGGTTGACAGCGCCACAGCTGGGGCAGCCAAGAATGAGTGAAGCGGACATGAAGGGGTCTCCTCTGCGTGGGATTGATGACAAGATGATGCCACAGCCCGCGTCCATCAAGCTTTGCTGAGCAAAGGTGCCGCCATCATCCGGTACGGAATGATAAGGTTGGCGTGTTTGCAGGCATGGCGACATCCATCAAGGGGGAAGACGAGAAATGAGCAGAGCCTATGTTGTGGGAAGCGTCACCATAAGGGATGCCGAAAAATGGGCACAGTACGTCGCCGAGGTGCCAGCCACCCTCACTCCCTGGGGCGGCGAACTCATGCTGCGTGGCAAACAGGCCGCCGTGCTGGCGGGCCAGCCGCAGCACAGCAACCTGGTAGTGCTCTCCTTCCCCGACCTGGAATCGATCCACGGCTGGTACGCCTCCCCCGCCTATCAGGTACTGATCCCACTGCGCGATGCCGCCGCAATGGTCGACCTGGCGGCCTACCAAGCCTAGCCGTCTTCTCCGCTTGCGGACATTTTCGGACAACACCTTATGATATCGTCCGCGTGCTATCGACCCGATCCCATTTTATCGCTGAGAGTTACCATGTCACAGAAGATCTACTGTACCGCCAGTTTCAAGCCCAAGCCCGGTCGGGAAGAGGCCGTGTTCAAGGCGCTTCAGGCGCTCGAGCCCAACGCTCATCGTGAGGATGCCTGCCTGCTCTATACCGTCACCCGCCAGATCGACAATCCCTTCGCCCAGGGGGAGAGCTATCCCATCGTCTTCCACGAGATCTGGGCCAACCGTGAAGCCTTCGAGGCGCACTGCCAGCGCCGCGAGATCCAGCAGTTCTTCCAGGCACAGGTCGAGTCTCCCGAAGGTGATATCGAAGCGGCCAATGTCTGCGTCTACACCGACGAACCGATCGATTTCGATGCCCCCCAGCTATAGTGATTGATCGCACACTGCCGCGAAGCGGGCGGGAGCCGCGGCTCCCGCCTGTAACCTGTGAGTTAACCACCCCAGCATACCGCCAGCCTTCAAGGAGGTCCCCATGGGGCGCCTGTTTTCCCTTATCGTGATTGTGAGCCTGGCCTATGGCGGGCTCTACTTCTACTACGGCGTGGCGATGAAGCAAGCCATCGAACGGCAGATCGATGACCGCGGCCTCACCGCACTCGAAGTGGAACGTATCCATTACGGCCCGCTGGCGCCGATCACCTCGGACGCCAGGATCTCGGCCACCGTGACCTACCGCGGCGCCGAGGCCACGCTGAACATCAGGGTCATCGGCCACCCGATCTTTTCGGACGAAATGCGGGTCGAACTCGATGGGCTTCAGGCACTGCGGCTAAGGATCGGAACCGGGGAGTGAAGACACCGGTGAAACCGAACCCACCGGCAGCGCCGCCTGGCTTGTCGGCATGATAGAATTGTTCCTCCTTTCATCGGCAAGACGCCAATTTTGGAGAGTGCAACATGGCCAGGGCAACCGCGCGTCATATTCTGGTAAGCAGCGAAGCGAAGTGTGAGGCCCTCAAGGCCGAGATCGAGGGCGGTCGCGATTTCGCCGAGGTGGCGAAAGAGAACTCCTCCTGCCCCTCCAGCGCCCAGGGCGGCGATCTGGGCAGCTTCGGGCCGGGCCAGATGGTTCGTGAGTTCGACGAGGTCGTCTTCTCCGGCGAGCTGAACAAGGTTCACGGCCCGGTGAAGACCCAGTTCGGCTATCATCTGCTGGAAATCACCAGCCGCAGCTAAGGGAACACTGCACAAATGCCTGCGCGAGCGAATCACGGCGTTGCGCGGTGCTCGAAGCCCTCACATATACCCCATATGCTCCGGCTCCTGCGCTCCGTGCGCCTTGTGCTTCATCTCGCTCGTCGATTTGTGCAGCGTTTCCCTGAAGAGTGGCGACAGCCAGGAGAAGCCGCACGTGCCCGTCACGGCGGCTTTTTTGGTTCCACAGCCTGTGCCGGGTGACATCTCGCGTTACGATGGTGCCCATTGGTTCGTTCTCCAAGGAAGCACTGAACAAAGGTGCGGTGCTTCCTTACGGAAACAGGGACGACGCATGACAATATCATTCAATCACCTGCCCACGACCATGCCTGACGATAGCACGCCAGAAGATCGCGCTGCCCCAGGACAAAGCGAGACCACCGGCTCCCCGATGATCCAGGTGGAGCAGCTCGACAAGGTCTTCGATGGCGGTTTCCAGGCGTTGAAGAACGTCAGCCTGGAGATCCAGCGCGGTGAGATCTTCGCCCTGCTCGGCCCCAATGGCGCGGGAAAGACCACCTTGATCAGTGTGATCTGCGGTCTGGTGCGGGCGAGCAGCGGTAGCGTCAAGGTCGATGGCCATGACAACGTGGCCGACTACCGCCAGGCACGGGCCATGATCGGCCTGGTGCCGCAGGAGCTCACCAACGAGGCCTTTACCACGGTATGGGATACGGTGAGCTTCAGTCGCGGGCTGTTCGGCAAGCCCAAGAACCCTGCACATATCGAGAACGTCCTGCGCGCCCTGACCCTGTGGGAGAAGCGCAACAACCGCTTGCTGGAGCTCTCCGGCGGCATGAAGCGCCGGGTACTGATCGCCAAGGCACTGGCCCATGAGCCCAAGGTGCTGTTTCTCGACGAGCCCACCGCCGGCGTCGACGTGGAGCTGCGCCGCGAGATGTGGGAGGTGGTACGCCAATTGCGCGACCAGGGGGTCACCATCATCCTGACCACCCACTACATCGAGGAAGCCGAGGAGATGGCCGACCGCATCGGAGTGATCCTGCGTGGCGAGCTGGTGCTGGTGGAAGAGAAGGCGGCGCTGATGCGCCAGCTGGGCCGCAAGGAACTGACCCTCCACCTGGACCATGCACTGGACCAGGTCCCCGCGGCACTGGCCGGCCACGACTTGGCGCTAACCGAGGAGGGCCATGCCCTGGTCTACACCTACGATGTGGCACGGCAGGAGGAAGGTACCGGTATCGCCGGCCTGCTTGCCGACCTGGAGGCTACCGGCATCCGGGTGAAGGATCTGCATACCCGGCAGAGTTCGCTGGAGGAAATTTTCGTCAGCCTGGTCAGGGAGAGAGCATGAACCTGCAGTCCGTCAAGACCATCTATCTGGCCGAGATGGCACGAAGCCTGCGCACCGTACTGCAGAGCATCGTCTCACCGGTGGTATCCACCTCGCTCTACTTCGTGGTCTTTGGCGCCGCTATCGGATCGCGCATCAGCGAAGTGGATGGTGTGAGTTACGGTGCCTTCATCGTGCCCGGGCTGATCATGCTGATGCTGCTGACTCAGAGTGTCTCCACCGCTTCGTTCGGTATTTTCTTTCCCCGCTTCTCGGGCTCGATCTACGAAATCCTCTCGGCCCCCATCTCCTACCTGGAGATCGTCCTGGGCTTCGTCGGTGCGGCGGCCACCAAGTCGCTGATATTGGGCCTGATCGTGCTCGGCACGGCACGCCTCTTCGTGCCCTTTACCATCCAATACCCACTGGTCATGCTGCTCTTCCTGGTGCTCACCGCCCTCACCTTCAGCCTGCTCGGCTTCATCATCGGCATCTGGGCCGACGGCTTCGAGAAGCTGCAGCTGGTGCCACTGCTGGTGGTCACGCCGCTGACTTTCCTCGGTGGCACCTTCTACTCCATCGACATGCTGCCTCCCTTCTGGCAAACGGTGACGCTGCTCAACCCGGTGGTCTACCTGGTCAGCGGCTTTCGCTGGAGTTTCTACGGCAGCGGCGATGTCAGCATCTGGGCCAGCGTGCTAATGATCGTGGCTTTCCTGGGAGTCTCGCTGGCGGTGGTGAACTGGATATTCAAGACCGGCTATCGTCTCAAGCCATGAGCCGGCACCTCTGTCGACTGCCGCGGCATCCGGCAACTGGAGACCTCAGCCGTTTCTTGCGGGCTGCTTGCAACTTTTTCCGGCCATCGTGTAATTTTGTGTAGCGAATGCGCACAGGAGACGCTGGTAAAGTGCAAGACTCGCGTCCATGCTTGATGTGTGCAACGAAGCGGCGCATCCAGGGAACCGGCTCCGCGGAAGACCGACAAGAACGATAAGCGGAAGGAGTCTGTCGCGGCGTCGAGGCGCTGTGAACAGCATCCTTTCAAGGAAAGAGTCGATGGCTGCTGGCAACAACGAGGCCAGGGAGGCGCCTCTTCTCGACTGGCGCAGCGAGTTTCAGGATGCGGCGCTGGAAGCGTTACACCGCCGCACCATGCTGGCGCAGGATGCCCAGCAGCTTTGCTATGCTCTGTTGGCAATTGCCGTCATTTTCCTCGCCTTTATCCTGGCTGACGTCACCCTGCTCGGCGTTGGCAGTGACTTTCTCGCACTGCTGGCCATCCGCACGTTCGTTGCTCTTTGCTGTATGGCATTGGCCATGGCGGTCAAGCTGCAGCCAGCACTGGCACATCGCCGGTTACCGGTGAACCTCGCTTACCTCGTCGGCATCAGCGGGCTTCTTCTCACCATACCGCTGCATCCGGGCCCCGTCGGCCTGCATATCGCCACCATGGTGGTCGCCAGTACGACGCTCTACCTGCTCGTACCCAACCGCCTGCCGTGGATCCTTGCCTGGAATGCCTATCTCCTCCTCGGCTTTACCGTCGCGCTCGGTTACTGGTCCGATCTCTCGCCTGGCATGCTCGCCAGCGGCCTGCTGCTGCTGGGCTTCGCCAACCTGCTGGGCTGGGTGACGCTAAACCGACTCAACCGACTTCAGCGCAGGCAGTTCGCCCTGCTGGTCGAGGAGCGTGAAAATAATCGCCAGTTACAATCCGAGATCGAGGAAAGGCGATTGCTGGAACAGCAGCTGCGTATCATGGCCAGCACCGACCACCTGACCGGAATCGCCAACCGCCGCCACTTCTTCGAGCTGGCCGAGCGAGAGTTGAATCGCTCCAGGCGTCAAGGGATACCGCTGGCCATCTGCATGGTCGACATCGACCTGTTCAAGGAACTCAACGATCATCATGGCCATGCGGTGGGCGACCTTGTCCTGGCCACGGTGGCTTCCTGCTGCGAGTCGGTGCTGCGTGAAACGGACATCATCGGCCGTTACGGCGGTGAGGAGTTCGTCATCGCCCTACCCCAGGCCGATACCACCACTGCCACCACCATTGCCGAACGGCTACGCAAGAAAGTGTCCCTACTCTCCCTGCCCATGCTGAGCGATACTGCCGTACTGTCCGTCACGGTGGGAATCAGTCGTGTGGAGGAGGATGAAACGACACTCACTCCGGCCCTGCTCCGCGCCGACGAGGCACTCTACGAAGGCAAGGCACAGGGGCGCAACCGTGTCGTGGTAGCTGGCTCCCCCTCATCCCGGGACGCCATCGAAGCCTGAGTGGCCGTGTCCAGTCAGTTGCCGGGTTGAACTCAGCCCCGTGGGGGGTATCATCGCTTTCCTGCCCTTCTGCCCGGACACTCCATGCCGATACTGCACAGCATCATCCACCGCATCGCCAAGGCATCCGGCGAGCAGCCCGCCACCCTGCATCCGGCGCCTGCCGAACCCGCGGTTTCGGACTCCCTGGAAGATCTTCTGGCCGGCTTCAACGACGCCTACCATGCCAAGCCCAAAGCCTGGGGTCACTTCAAGCTCGAGCAGGACGTCGAGGAAACGCAGGAGCTGCGGTTCCCCCGGGAGCTGGCAAGCTATCTGGATGGCCACAGCGACTTCATCGCCTTCACCCGTGGCGTGGCACAGCGCATCGCCGAACTGCTCGATGCACACCTGTCGATCTCCGGACACCTGCTGTTCGTCGACTATCAGCATGGCGACACCCGCTACCTGAGCCTGGCCCTGCTTCATCACCGCGAAGGTTACGCCATCGATACCGAACACAGCGTAGTACCCTCAGCACAGCTGAACCTGACCCAGATGAGCCTGGCGGCGCGCATCAATCTCAGCCAGTGGCGCAGCGACTCACCATCCCGGCAGTATCTCTCCTGGACCCGGGACCGCGGCGGCAAGAAATTGGCCGAGGGCTTCGCCGAACTGCTCGGTGCCACGGAGGGCGTGGACGCCACCGGCGAGACACGCACCCTGCTGAAGGCCTTCAGCGACTATGTGGAGCAGGAGGACTTTGCCGAAGAGCAGAGCCGGGAGAAGACCGACGTGCTGCTCGACTATGCCAACGAGCAGGCGCGCAGCGGCGAGCCCATGACCCTGGAAGCGCTCTCGGAACTGCTCGACGAGCAGCAGCCGAAGGCTTTCTTCGACCATATCCGCAACGCCGACTACGGGCTATCGCCCGAGATCCCCCCCGACAAGCGAACTCTCAGCCAGTTTCGCCGCTTCACCGGCCGTTCCAACGGCGTTTCGATCAGCTTCGATTCGCATCTGCTCGGCTCCAGCATCGAATACGATGAAACGCAGGACCGGCTGATCATCAAGAAAGTCCCCAACGGGTTACGGGAGCAGCTCAAGGAGCGGCAGGGATGAGTTGATTGGCCGCCTCCGCCGCCATCAACCACTCCCTGAAGACCTGCTGGCCACGCCGCTCGAGATCCGGCCCCAGCGACAGCGCCTGCTGACGGATATCTACCGGGTCGACGCCTGACCCCGCGAGCTCGGCGGCATGGCCGATCAGCCACTGCTCGATTCGTCCCGGATCCGCCTCGAGATGAAACTGCAGCCCCAGCACGCTATCGCCCACGGCAAAGGCCTGGTGGGCGCAGTCATGGCTGTAAGCCAGGCGCACCGCGCCGGGTGGGGTCTCGAACATGTCGCCATGCCAATGCAATACGGTATCCGGATTGCCGATATGGCGCAGCGAGCTCTCCTGTCCCTCCCGGGTCAGGCTGAGATCGGCGAACCCAATCTCCTTCTCGGGCATGGGGAAAACCCTGCCCCCCAGCGCGCGGGCGATCAACTGTGCCCCCAGGCAGATGCCGAGCAGCGGTCGCCCCGTATCGAGCCGATGGCGAATGGCATCGAGCTCGGCGCCGAGGAAGGGGTATAGCGCCTCGTCGTTGGCCCCTATCGGCCCTCCCAGCACTACCATCAGCTCAGGGCTATCGACATCCAGTGCCTCCAGAGCATCGGGGCCCAGCAGGCCCGGATCCAGATAACGAATCCGGTAGCCGAACTCTTCGAGAACCGGTTCAAAGATACCCAGATCCTCGAAAGCGACATGGCGAAAGGCGACGACACTCTTCATGCGAAAGAAGCTCCTTTTCTTGCAGACGTTACGGCACGCGACTGGGGCAAAAGCCAGCGTCGGCCTCTCCTTCTTGTACTGAGAATGGCACAAGGCGACAAGTCTCGTTTGCCGTGACGGCGCAAACCCGACTAGTTTGAGTGTGAAGCAACACGATGCGCTTCAATAATGTAGCAAGGAGGGAGCCCGGTTATGCAGGACAAGGAAGTGGCAACCCAGGAGAAACCGCTGGTCGTCATCACAGGGGCTTCTGGCGGTGTCGGAACGGCACTGACCCAAAGCCTCAAGCAGGACTATCGAATCATCGCCCTGGACCGGAACGAATCGGAGGAGGCCGATGAGAGCCACGAGCTCGACCTGACGGATGTCGACTCCATCAAGCAGGCGATGGATAAGATCATCGAGCGGCATGGACGCGATATCGCCGCGGTGGTCCATCTTGCCGCCTACTTCGATTTCACCGGTGAGGAGTCCCCGCTCTACGAAAAGGTCAACGAACAGGGCACCAGGAACCTGCTCGAGGCACTCGAGGGCATGAACGTCGAACGTTTCGTCTACTCCAGCACCATGCTGGTCCACGAGCCTCAGGTGCCGGGGCACCGGGTCAACGAAGACACCCCGATCGGCCCGACCTGGCCCTACCCACAGTCCAAGGCCAAGACCGAAGCGGTCATTCGCGAGCATGCCAGCATGCCCTACACGCTGCTGCGGCTGGCTGGCATGTACGACGAGAAAACCAGCGTGCCCACGCTGTCGCACCAGATTGCACGCATTTACGAACACACGCTGAAAAGCCATTTCTACTCGGGCAACACCAACGCCGGGCAGGCCTGCGTGCACAAGGAAGACATGGTCGATGCCTTCCGTCGCACCATAGACCGGCGCCACGAGCTGCCCGAGCACAACGAGATCCTGATCGGCGAGGAGCATGCCGTCAGCTACGAGGCGCTGCAAAACCGCCTGGGCGAGCTGATTCACGGCAAGAAGCAGTGGAAGACCGTGGTCATGCCCAAGCCACTGGCCAAGACCGGCGCGGCACTCGAGGAGAAAAGCGAGCCGCTGGTGCCGGACGACTTCGACAAGGGCGAGAAGCCCTTCATCAGGCCGTTCATGATCGACATGGCCGACGACCACTACGAGCTCGATATTCGTCGCGCGCGGGAACAGCTCGGCTGGGAGCCGCGCCATGCCGTCTTCGACGTGCTCGAAGATATGATCGACAACCTGCTCGCAGACCCTCACGCCTGGTACGAAGCGAATGGCATCACCCCGCCCGACTGGATCGAGGAGGCCGAAGAGAAGGGAGCCAACCCCGAACGGGTGCTGGAGGATTACCTGGCCCATGCTCAATGCGAGCACTATCGCTTTCTCTGGGCACACTTTTTCAACGTCGGACTTGGTGCCTGGCTGGTAGCCTCCCCTGCCACACTGGGCTATGGCGGCGCCATGGCCTACAGCGACATGGCCTCGGGTCTGCTTCTGGCGCTGTTCGGCGCCCTCTCGCTGTCGCTGAAGCTCGGTTGGGCACGCTTCGCCTGCGCTGCCATAGGCCTTTGGGTGCTGTTCGCCCCGCTGGTGTTCTGGAGCGAAAGCGCGGCGGCTTACCTCAACGGCACCCTGGTCGGCACCTTGGCCATCGGCTTCGCGGCCCTGGTACGACCGACGCCCGGTGTCTCGCCCGCTGCGGCGATGACCGGCCCCACCATGCCGCCCGGATGGAACAACAACCCCTCGAGCTGGTTCCAGCGCATGCCGATCATCGTGCTGGCCTTCGTCGGCTTCTTCGTCTCGCGTTACTTGGCCGCCTACCAGCTCGGTCATATCGACGCAGTGTGGGACCCCTTCTTCGACGGCACCCGCCAAGGACTGAACGGCACCGAGGACATCATCACCTCTGAAGCTTCAGAAGCGTGGCCAATACCTGATGCCGGCCTCGGCGGCATTGTCTACATGCTGGAGATCCTGCTCGGCTTCATCGGCGCGGCCAACCGCTGGCGCACCATGCCTTGGGTCGTTGCCACGTTCGGCGTGCTGATCGTGCCGCTCGGCGTGGTTTCGGTGACCTTCATCATCATCCAGCCGATCCTGATCGGCACCTGGTGCACCCTGTGCCTGATCCAGGCCGGCGCGATGCTGCTGCAGATCGCCTACGCCTTCAACGAGTTCGTCGCCACCGGCGAATTCCTCAAGCGGCGCCACAAGGCCGGCGCCCCGATTCTCAAGATCTTCTTCACCGGTGACACCGACGAAGGTCCCAACGAGTCGCCGGACGAGAACTTCCAGCGCAAACCGACGACGATCATTGGCGACGCACTCGGAACCGGTGTGAACCTGCCATGGAACCTGGCGCTGTGCATCCTGATCGGCGCCTGGCTGATGCTGACCCGCATCACCTTCGGTGCCGAAGGCACCCTGGCCAACTGGGACCACCTGATTGGCGCGCTGATCATCACCACGGGCGTCATCGCCATGGCCGAATCGGCCCGTCCCGTGCGCTGGCTGATGATCCCGCTGGCCAGCATGCTGTTGTTCACGCCGTTCCTGCATGGCGCCGACATGTTGGCCACGACAAACAGCCTGGTCTGCGGCGTGGCGGTGATCGCGCTCTGCTTGCGCCGCGGACCAATGCGCGGCAAGTATGGCAGCTGGAGTCGGCTGCTGGCGTGAAGACCCTGCGGCAAGGTCGCCTCGCTACCGGCGCCCTTGCCGCTTCCATGCACTCCCGGGACGGTACTGGTATCGTGTCGGCATGCCTGCCACCCGCGACGACCCCGCCATGACTTCACGCCCCGACCCTCGGGTGCTGCTGCGCCTACTCACGCTGCTGGCACCCTATCGCAGCCGGCTGGCCATTGCGGCTCTCTCCCTTCTGGTGGCCTCAGCCAGCGTCTTACTGCTGGGCCAGGGACTGCGCCTGGTCATCGACCAGGGCTTTCTGGCCACCGACCGCGCTCAACTCAACCAGACCCTCGCCGCCATGCTCGTCGTCGTTGCCGTACTGGCCGGGGCGTCCGCGCTACGCTACTACCTGGTGAGCTGGATCGGCGAAAGGCTGGCGGCGGACCTGCGCCGGCAAGTATTCGATCATCTGCTCGAACTCGAACCGGCCTATTTCGAGAACGCCGCCCAACGCGACCGCGGCGCCGCCGAGATCGCCTCGCACCTGACGGCCGATACCAGCGTGCTGCAGACGCTGTTCGGCTCGTCGATCTCGCTGGCGCTGCGCAACCTGGTCATGCTGCTGGGTGCCGTAACCTTGATGCTGATCACTCAACCCTGGCTCTCCGCACTGGTACTGATCGGCATCCCCGCCACGATGCTGCCAATCCTGTGGTTCGGTCGCCGGGTGCGCCGCCTCTCCCGTGATAGCCAGGACCGAGTCGCCGAGCTGGGCCGTTACGCCAGCGAGACCCTGGATGGCATCCGCACGGTGCAAGCCTTCACCCACGAAGCGATCGACCGGCGCGACTACGGTCAGCGCGTCGAACACGCCTTCGCCACCGCGGTGGTACGCACGCGACAGCGCGCCTGGCTAACCGGTGTGGCCATGTTGGCGGTATTCGCCGCCGTGGGGCTGATGTTATGGCAAGGCGGACAGGCGGTGCTGGCCGGCGATATGAGTGCAGGGGAGCTTTCCGCCTTCGTCTTCTATGCAGTGCTTGCCGCAGGGGCGGTGGCCACCCTGGCGGAGGTGGCCGGAGACGTACAGCGCGCCGCCGGGGCCGCCGAGCGGCTGCTCGAGCTGCTGGACGCCGAGCCCGGCATTCGACGACCGACCCAGCCGACGCACCTGCCCTCGCCGCTGCGCGGCGAAATCCGCCTGGAGGGCGTGGCCTTTACCTACCCTGGGCGGGAAGCGCCAGCTCTCGATTCCCTCGATCTGTGGATTCGACCCGGCGAGCGCATCGCCCTGGTTGGACCGTCCGGCGCCGGCAAGAGCACTCTGCTGGGGCTCCTGCTGCGTTTTTACGACCCCGACCGGGGCCGCCTGACGCTGGATGGAATCGACCTGCGCGAACTCGATCCCAAGGCACTGCGCGCCACCATGGGGCTGGTGGCCCAGGAGCCGATACTGTTCACCGGCACGGTGGCCGACAACCTGCGCTACGGCAAGCCCAATGCCGGCCTCGATGAGCTACGCGAGGCCGCTCGAGATGCCAATGCCCTCGCCTTCGTCGAGGCCTTGCCTCTCGGTTTCGACACCGAGCTTGGTCCCGGCGGCGTGCAGCTCTCCGGCGGCCAGCGACAGCGCCTGGCAATCGCACGAGCACTGCTGAAGAATCCCAGCGTACTGCTGCTGGACGAAGCTACCAGCGCCTTGGACGCCGAGAGCGAACGCCTGGTACAGCAAGCACTGGACAGGCTGATGGCCGGGCGCACGAGCTTGGTGATCGCCCATCGGCTGGCCACTGTGACCTCCGCCGACCGATTGTTGGTATTTGACGAGGGGCACCTGGTCGCTTCAGGTCGTCACGCTGAACTGCTCGAACAAAACCCGCTCTACCGCCACCTGGCGGAGCTCCAGTTCGGGCGTCACCGGATGGAAGCTTGAACCAGCGCGGCCGTGAGAAAGAACCCGATGCAATACCCGCTCCACCAGTAGGCAGGCACGGTGTCCACGGGTATTGCTGGGTTCAGCCGGGGGTCGGCTGGCGCGGCGCTTGCGTGCCGACCCATAGCTCCTCCCACTCCCAGCCATCCTTTTCTACATACGCGAGCCATAGCCGCTGGCGCTCTAGCCCGAGCAGGTAAGTAACGATCTCGGCCTGTGACCGGTCAAATTGCGCGAGCGAGGGCACCGCTCCGTCGGGGATTTCAGGACAGAGGCTGGCTGGCCTGACGAAATCGCCATTCAGATTGGTCAGAAAGCTCTCGATCGCATAGAGGTTCCTCCTGAGCTTTCGTCGGACCGATTCGGTCAGCGTTGGGCAGGCGAAGCAGATAATGGTCAGGGTCTGGTAAAGTCTGGCCAGTGCCATGGGCAAGGCACGCTCCGGCTCGGACGCATGGTAATAGTGAAGAATGGGATAGGCCAGGTGCTGCTCGCTTATGGCGATTATCTGACCTTTCAATGCATCGACCTGATCGGCCAGCTCTTCGAATGCCTCCCCTTCGTCCATATTGCTCAGCATCTGCTCAGGGGTTTCACCCAAGGCGCTGATCAATATTGCAAGTTGACGCTTGTCAACGACGGCAGAAACCACCGCCACGATGTAGGTAACCGCCAAGGTGAACAGGACGAGACCATTGCCAGCTGCCAGCACGGCCAGTATCTGCCACTTGGGCGAGCCGGGAACGAAGTCACCGTAACCCAATGTGGTTATCGTGTAGCCGAGGAAATAGGCCCGCTCCACCAGGCTGGCCTCAATCCCGGTATCGGCATGGGTAACCGCTTGTCCTTCACTACAGAACAGCAACCACCAACCGAGCCAGGCCAAACCGACCCAGACGAACACCAGCATGAGGGTGACCCACGGGCCCACAGCCGACAGCATCCCGTGGGTACAGAACTTGCGATGGATCAGAAGGAAGGGTTGCCATACCAGGCGAATGAGGCGGTTGGTAATGGGACCCGAGCGGGAAGCCGACAGCGTCGTCTGAATGGCATCATAAGAAGCCAATACCACAATCACCGATCCCGCCAGCGCGAGCAGCCCTGCCATGGCAGATTCCTTTCCCTGTTTGCATCGTATCAACCTACCGCTTGATACCGTCACACGCAAATGAGGGTGAGTCGACCTAAGAAGATTGCCTCAAGAGAAGCCATCCTTAGTTGACATTTTTATTTCGGAAACACATAGCGCACAGAAGACAAAAATTAACTTTATAATCCGCAAGAAAGGACAACCTTTCCTTTCATTAAACTACGCAAGCTAGCTTGATATCTTGCGTGGTATGCACCTCGATAATCTATCAAACGATTACCGCAATATTGCCGTTCAGGCACGCCTGCTTCTCAAGAAGCGAATGTGACACTCGGATAATATACTGCCGAGACTACCAGGGCCAAACTTGGCAGTCTTTCTTGATCCGTAACCCTGGCTAGCTATAGACGGTCAACCCGGCCTCGATTCGCACCGGCGTCGGCACTCTCCTTTTTGGCCTGGTACATGGCCCTGTCAGCGGCATCGCACAGTTCCATCGCGCCTTGGCCGTGCTCGGGAAACGCCGCCACCCCGATACTTAGCGTCAGGGACAGGATATGACCGTTGAGTACATCGAAGCGGCTCGATGCCACCAGGTTCTCGATACGATTCGCTGTCTCCCTGCCCGCCTCGAATGACATTTCGGGAAGGATGATCGTCAGCTCATCACCACCGTACCGGGCTATGCAGTCCACCTTGCGCAGACTGTCCTTGATGAGCTGACTGACCTGCCGCAGCACCGCATCGCCAGCCAGATGACCGTAGCTGTCGTTGATGGTCTTGAAATGATTTAAATCCAGCCAGAGCAGGCTGAACGAGCGGTTATAGCGAGTGGCACGGGCTATCTCGTCCTGCAGGATACGATTGAACGCACGACGATTGAGTAGCCCCGTCAAGGCATCCTGCCCCGCCATCAGCTCTAGCTCCTGCTCCATCCGCTTACGTTCAGTGATATCGACAATGATGCCTTCCAGGAACGGTTCACCGTCTATCTTCACTTCACGCCCCTGCTCCCAGCACCACACCAGTTCTCCACTACGCTTGCGAAGCTGATATTCGACGGCAAAGGGCTTGCCTTCCTCAATGGCCCGCTCGACCTCGGCACGGAGCCGATCCATATCCTCCGGCAGTACGAGGCTGGCCCAGGCAACGAGGCGGCTGTCCACCAGCTCCTCTTCCCGGTAGCCGGTCAGGGCCAGACAAGCACTGGAGACGAATCGCATGGTCCATTGGGTATCGTTCAGGCAGCGGTACGCCATGCCCGGCAGGTTGGCGATCAGCGTGGTCAGCTCCCGTTCACGCTTGAACAGGGCCTGCTCGGCGGCTCGCCGTGCCGTGACATCACGACCGATCGCCACCGAACCGACGACACAACCGTTCTCATCGGCAATCTGTCGCGAGTCCCAGGCAATGACCTTGTCCTCACCATTGCGGGTACGAATGGTGGTTTCAAAATCCTGGACCTCAGCGCCGTCGCACAGGATCTGCTCCACTTCGCAAGCAATACGCCTGCGATAGCAGGGGTCCGGGTACAGCAGTTGCCAGATCCTGTCGCTGCCCAGCACCTCATCGCGCCGGTATCCGGTGATGCGTTCGGCGGCATCGTTCCACAAGGTGACCCGCGCTTCGCGGTCCAGCCCGTTGATCCAGACATGGGCACTTTCGATGACACTTGCCCTGAACTGGCTCAGGGCATGCAGTTCGGCCCGCTGCTGCTGGTTACGCTGCAACAGTGCTGCATCCGCCTTCCACTCTCGTTTCAACAGGAAAAACAGTGCGGCGCTGGTCACAGCCACAAACCCCAACCCTTTCACGGATTGGGCCTGGGTCAACCAAGACGTTCCCGCCACACGTCCACCAAGCCACCAGTCGGACACGATGATCCATACACTGGCAACGAGTGCATAGCAGAAGGTCATTCGTGCCGCACGCCTGGCCGGCGTTGCGGGCGAAGCGGGTTTATCCATGCGTACCACTTGTCGTGACACCATTACCCCACGAAGCGTGGAAGCGATGTCATCGTTATCGGGGCTTTACGAGGAATCCTGGGCCCCTTTATTCAGATTAGTTTGCCATTTTTTTCTATCGTGTGGGTAAATTTTGACCGATGCTGCCCATAGCACACGGCTATTGAACATGATTCTTCGATCAAGACGCATCGACCTCAACGCATCGGTCACGTCGACTAAAGTCTCATTGCCTTGCCGCATGTCGGCGCCGAAGCTGTTTCCGGTGCAAGACAAAGTCCGCACCATAAAAAAAGGCCCCCGAAGGGGCCCAAGTGGAGCACGCCAGCTCACTCTGTTTATCGCCTTTCCTGATGGCGACGTTGAAATCGGTTGCAGGTGCCAACTCGCCTAGCTTGTGTCGAAATAGCTTGTGTCGAAATCGGTTGTCTCGAATCAGCCTGCCTGGCAATCACTATACGAAAAACATGCCAGCTCAAAAAGAAATTAAACAATATCAATACTTTACCTTGGAAGCCCCGGCAGCCAAGCCTGACGCACGCTGCTTTGCAGCAACCCTGTTGCACCAGTTAGGTACTATTTTCCCCTCTCCTGCTTCATCAGCGCGCAGCCAATGTTGTGTTCGCCTCTAGAGGATCTCCCGGGACACGTCGAGCACGCGACCATCGACTGAGCGCTGCAGTTTCTCCTCGATCTCGCTGCAGAGGGATTCGACCTTCTGCGGTGACATGGCGGCCACCACGAAGGTCCATTCGCTCGCTTCCAACCGGTCATGTTCACCGCTCTCGCACACAGCAACCGCGGGATTGCGGCCGAAGCGCTCATGCAAGCCGCCCATGCGCTGGCGCTTCTCCTTGAGGGATCCGCAGCCGGGCAGTGATAGGGTCATGGTCAGGATAGTGATGTGCATGGGAGTCATTCCGTTGATCGTGATCTCGAGCTAGTCGGGCATGCTCATTAGATCTTCCACGGCAGTGGCGCCGGCATCAACCGCTCACCCGACCATTGGGGAATACTGCCAAAGCGCTCGCTGCCCGCCTCCCAGTCGCGCTGGGCCTCGGCGATCTCCGCCTTGCTGTGGCCGACGAAATTCCACCAGATTAGCACTTCTTCCCCCAGCGGCTCGCCGCCGATCAGAATGGCACGACCGCCTGCGCTCATCGACAACTCCACCTCATCGCGGCCGCGGCCCAGGTAGGCCAGCTCATTGGCGACAAAGCGATCTCCGCCGATCTCGAGCTCACCGTCCAGGGGCAGTACGGCGTACTCGAAGTCGTCTCGCAGTGGCAGGCCGATCGTTGCGGCCCGGCTAGCCTCGAGGTCGAGACCCACCAGCGGTGAGAACGTCAGGGGTGGCGCCAGACGGCCGTCGAATTCGCCGATCAGCAGGGTCAGCTCGACACCTTGTGCCTGCCAGCGGGGCAGCTCCGCATAGTGATCGAAGCGAGGCTCGGTATTACGACTCGCCTCGGGCAGTGCAATCCAGAGCTGGGCGGCATGCAGGTGGCTGGCGCCGGCCACCGACTCTTCGGTATGGCTGATGCCGCGCCCCGCGGTCATCAAGTTGACCTGCCCCGGTCGTATCACCTGCTCGCTGCCCAGGCTGTCGCGGTGCAACACCTCTCCCTCGATCATCCAGGTGAAGGTCTGCAGGCCGATATGCGGGTGCGGCCCGACGCGCAGGCCGGCGCTTTCGCTCTTGAAGACCGCCGGCCCAGCATGATCGAGGAAGCACCAGGCCCCCACCAGGCGCCGCTGACGTGAGGGCAGCACTCGATTGACCGGAATACCGCCTACGTCAGCGGTGCGAGCCGAGACATGCTGAACCTGGCGTTTTCCGTCAACCAGCGGGCAATCCAGGGAGGATGAGAGGCTGCCTTCATTGACGAGATTGCTCATGGAACACTCCTTGAGGACGAAGTGGGTCTATCTGCCGAAATGCTGTGGAGTGAAGCCTCGGCGAAACCCCGAGCGGTGCTTCTCTCAGCATAGGCCGCGCCTACGCCGCCCGCCCGGGGTTACGCCGCTCCGGTTCAGCCCTATGTTGCGCTATAGCTCTGGATCAGGTTGGCATACTGCGGAGAAAACCCGGCAGCACGGCTGCCGGAATACGCCAGCAGCGCGATGTGGCCCTCTGGCACCGGGAGCCGGATGGCCCCAACCGGGCGCAGCCGCAGGTCCCAGACATTGATCGGGTCATCGCTCACACCTCGATGACCAGGTCCGGCACGAACACTGGCGGCTCGAACTCACCGGGGTAGCCCCCGGGGTTGGCGATAATCCGGGTACCGGCCAACGTCATGTCCACCGGCTCGTGCACATGGCCGTGAATCCACAGGTCGGCACGCCCCATCAACCCCGGCAGATGCGAGGCGAAGGCGGGCGACAGGGCGTCACCCCGGTAGCGTGGGGGGATGCATTCGGCCAGCGGCGCATGATGGCTGATCACCACCCGCGGCCCGCCGAAGGGAACGGCCAGTTCCGCGTCGAGCCAGGCCAGGGCCTCCGCATGCAGCCGCTGGCTCTCCAGGGGGCTGAAGGTCTCCCCCGCCGGCTGCTCGATAATGCTGAAATCCGGCATCATCCCGAGGGCCTTCTGCTCGGTCAATGCCGGGTCGTTGCCGGGCTCGCCGGCATAGAGGGCAAAGTCCGTCCACAGGGTGGTGCCGTAAAAGCGTACCCCCTTCAGCGTGAGCGAACGGTTGTCGAGTAGATAGACACCCAGCCGCTCGGCTTCGTGGACAAGCCTGCGACGCAGCGCGGGCATGCTGGTACCGAAGAACTCGTGGTTGCCCGGCACATAGAGGACCGGCTGACCGGCAAACCGGGCGGCGGCCCAGGCCAGGCCCTCTGCCTCGCGGTGGATATCGCCGGCCAGGATAACCACGTCCGACGCCACCTCCGGCAGCTCACGCCCCTCTTCGAAATGTTCCAGATGCAGATCTGAAAGCACCCTGAGCCGCATATGTCTGTCTCTCCTGTCGGCCGACGCCAGATGGGATCTGGTTCAGCATATCGATCGGAGTCGACTACGCCACGACATGGAATTACCGTGGCCCGCGTGTTCTTTGCAACACTCATCTCACGCACCCTCTTCCGCGGCCTCACGCAAGGCCAGTTTCCGATAATACTCCAGGATGTATGGCCAGCCGTACTCGGAAGCCATGGCGTCGCGATACTCCTTGGCGCCTTCGCCATGGTGTCGAAAACCCTGGTGCTCCAGCATCAGGCGGGCAGCACTCGCCCCGTTCTCGTGGAAACGAAGCTCCACCGTGCTGGCCTGGGCGGGATCGGGCTGCGGTACACGGCCGGGGCCGATCTGCCAGCTGAAGACCAGCCTTTCGGGCGGCGACCAGTCCAGCACCCGCCCCCAGTCCACCTGAAAGCCGTGCGGGCCCACCTCGGTACAGCGGCCGCCTTCACGTGGCTCTATGCCGATGCCCTGCAGCGCTGCCTGCGACCAGCTGTACTCCGATGGCCACCAGTCAGCGAACCGTTCGACGAACAGCTGGAAGGCGCGGTTTCGCGCGAGAGGAAGGACGATCTCGTGCACGGTTGAATCATTCGTTGCTGCCATCACGGGCTCCCTTTCCTGTGGCTACCTCCAAGCGTAGCTATGCCTGCGCCGGCTGGACGAACGCCTCACCTTCCGTGCTTTCGTGCCGTACCGATCGCGCCCCTCCTCAGGTACCAAAGCCGAACTGCTAAAGTGGACGAAAGAATTCGCCACCGACGCTCGGCTTAGTCAGGAGGACGCCATGACAAACAGGATACCGACACCGGATCGAGGGGACGCCTTCGATATCATTGCACGATGGGGCTACGCTGCACGTGGCATCGTGTATCTGCTGATTGGCGGCCTGGCCGCGCTGGCGGCGATTGGTCAAGGAGGCGAGACGACGGACAGCCGCGGTGCGCTGGAGAGCCTGATGGGCGCCGCGTGGGGCGACGTACTGCTCGGCGCCATCAGCTTGGGCCTTTTGGCGTATGCCTTGTGGCGTTGCATACAGGCCATCAAGGACACCGACCACCACGGCACTGATTCCAAGGGGGTAGCCATCCGGGTGGGCCTGTTGGTGAGCGCGGTGACGCATACCCTGCTGGCTTTCTTTGCCGCTAGCCTGATCTTTACATTGGGTGGGGGCTCAGGGGATTCCGGGGGTGGCTCGGAGGGTATGGCCAGTTGGTTGATGCAACAGCCATATGGACGCTGGCTGGTGGGGGCCGTGGGTCTGGCCATTATCGGTGCCGGGGTTGCGCATGGCATAAAGGGATGGAAAGCGAAATTCGATCGTCACTTCGACATGCCACCGCAGAACCAGCGCTGGGCCTACCCCATCTGCCGCTTCGGTCTGGTGATCCGCGGCCTGGTCTTCCTGATCATCGGCACGTTCTTCCTCATCGCAGCTTACCAGGTGGACCCGGACCAGGCGGGCGGACTTGCGAAAGTCTTCAGCACGCTACGTAGCCAAGCATTCGGACGTTGGCTCCTGGCCGTAGTGGCGGTGGGCCTTTTCGCTTTCGGTCTCTATAGCCTGCTCGAAGCCGTGTACCGGCGCGTGAATGCGCCGGGATGACTTTTGCATGAGGCTCACTTCCTTGATGGTGGGCTAGCGAGGTGTTGGTATTGATGGAAAACCCTTCCATCGCGCATTCTAGGGAGCGATCACTTCCCCCTCACCGGAGATACGACATGACACAGCCCCGCCTCGGCTTCATCGGCATAGGCCTGATGGGTGACCCCATGACCCGCCGCCTGCTGGACGCCGGCTTTGCCGTCACGGTGTGGAACCGCACCGCGGAGAAGAGCGATGCCTTGCGCGCTGCCGGTGCCCGGGTGGCGGGCTCCATCGCCGAGCTGATGGAGGAGGTGGACGTGGTGCTGCTGTGCCTGGCCAATACCGCCGTAGTGGAGCACGTGGTATTCGGCGAAGGCGGCGTGGCGGTCCATGGGCGCGCCGACCAGCGGCTGGTGGATCTTTCCAGCAGCGACCCGGCCGCAACGCGAGACCTTGCCGAACGTCTGGAAAAGGAATGTGGCATGCGCTGGGTCGATTCGCCGGTCTCCGGCGGCGTGGCCGGGGCCGAGGCGGGCAGCCTGGCGATCATGTGCGGCGGCGCAGAGGAAGATGTCGATGCCGTGCGCCCCCTGCTCGCCCCGCTGGCGGCACGGGTCTCGCACATGGGACCGGTGGGCGCGGGCCAGGTCACCAAGGTGTGCAACCAAATGATCGTGGGCTGTCAGGCGGCAGTGATTGCCGAGATGGTGGCGCTGGCGGAGACCAGCGGCGTGGATGCCTCGCGACTAACCGAGGCGCTGGCCGGCGGCTTTGCCGACTCCAGGCCATTCCAGATCCTTACCCCGCGCATGGCGGCCAGCGACTTCGCCAACCCCGCCTGGCATCTGCGCACCCTGCTCAAGGATCTCGACATGGCGGTGGCCCAGAGCCAGCGCACTGGCAGCGCCACGCCCATGAGCAGCCTGGCCGCCCAGCTTATGCGCACCCATGTCGGCCATGGCCACGCCGAGCACGACCCGGCAACGCTGGTGGAAGCCTATCGGCGCAAGGAATGACGAGGGCGAAAACCAAGGTGTTTGTCCCTCGCCCCGCCCTTCCGTACACTTGTTTGACTCTCCCCTACACGATGCTACGCCGAGGCATGACCATGGCTTTCGATTCGACCTCCACCTATGTGGCCACCGATGCCCTCAAGCAGGCGGTGAATGCCGCCGTGACTCTGGAACGGCCTTTGTTGATCAAGGGCGAACCGGGCACCGGCAAGACCCTGCTGGCCGAGGAGCTGGCAGCCTCGCTTGATACGCGACTGATCACCTGGCATATCAAGTCCTCCACAAAGGCCGCCCAGGGCCTGTATGAGTATGACGCGGTGAGCCGCCTGCGCGATTCCCAGCTCGGCGTCGAAGGCGTGGAGAACGTCGCCAACTATATCAAGCCCGGCAAACTCTGGGAGGCCTTCACCGCCGACGAGCGGGTGGTGCTGCTGATCGACGAGATCGACAAGGCCGACATCGAATTCCCCAACGACCTGCTCCAGGAGCTGGATCGCATGGAGTTCCATGTCTACGAGACCGGCGAGACCATCGCCGCCCGCCACCGCCCTATCATCGTCATCACCTCCAATAACGAGAAGGAGCTGCCCGACGCCTTCCTGCGCCGCTGCTTCTTCCACTACATCGAGTTCCCCGACCGCGAGACCATGCAGCAGATTGTCGACGTGCACTTCCCCGACATCGCGCCGAAGCTGGTCGGCGAGGCGCTGGAGGTGTTCTTCGACCTGCGCCAGGCACCGGGGCTGAAGAAGAAACCCTCCACCTCGGAGCTGGTGGACTGGCTGAAGCTGCTGATGAGCGACGACCTGGCCCGGGAGGCGCTCTACAACCGCGACCCGGTGAAGGCGATTCCCCCCATGGCCGGTGCCCTGGTCAAGAACGAGCAGGATACCCAGCTGCTGGAGCGACTGGCCTTCATGCTGCGTCGGCAAGGCAACCAGAGGCGCTGAGCATGTTCATTGGCCTGTTCGAAACCCTGAAGCGTGCCGGCGTACCGGTGTCACTGCGCGAGTTGCTTGATCTGCATGCCGTGGTCGAACACGGCGTGGTGTTCGCCGACATGGAGGCGTTCTATCAGGTAGCGCGCACCGTGATGGTTAAGGATGAACGCCACTTCGATCGTTTCGACCGTGCCTTTTCCGCCTGGTTCGAGGGCCTGGAAAACCTCGACGCCGCCATCGAGGCGCTGATTCCCGACGACTGGCTGCGTCGAGAATTCGAGAAGCAGCTCAGCGAGGAAGAAAAAGCGCAGATCGAGTCGCTTGGCGGGCTGGAGAAGCTGATCGAGACCTTCAAGAAGCGCCTCGAGGAGCAGAAGGAGCGTCATGCCGGCGGCAACAAGTGGATCGGCACCGGTGGCACCAGTCCCTTCGGCGCCTACGGCTACAATCCCGAGGGCATTCGCATCGGCCAGGAGGGCTCACGCCATCGTCGGGCGATCAAGGTGTGGGATGAGCGCCGCTTCCGCGACTACGACGATTCGCTCGAGCTGGGCACCCGCAACATCAAGATGGCACTGCGCCGACTGCGCAAGTTCGCCCGTCAGGGCGCCGCGGAGGAGTTTGATGTGGATGCCACCATCCGCGACACCGCACGAGACGCCGGCCTGCTCAACGTGCGTATGCGCCCGGAGCGCCACAACACGGTGAAGGTGCTGCTGTTCCTCGATGTGGGCGGCTCCATGGACGACCACATCCGCGTCTGTGAGGAACTTTTCTCTGCCGCTCGTTCCGAATTCAAGCACCTTGAGCACTACTACTTTCATAACTGCTTGTACGAAGGTGTCTGGCGCAACAATCAGCGCCGTACCAGCGAGCGGATTCCCACCATGGACGTGCTACACACCTACGCCAGCGACTATCAGGTGGTGATTGTCGGTGATGCCGCCATGTCACCTTATGAAGTGACCCACCCCGGCGGCAGCGTCGAGCACTTCAACGACGAAGCCGGCGGCGTATGGCTCCAACGCCTGGCAGCCAAGTTCCCGCGCTTGGCCTGGCTCAATCCCATGCCGCCGCGGGCCTGGGAGTACACCCACTCCACCCAGTTGATCCGCCAGTTGATCGACGACCGCATGTATCCGATGACGCTGGAAGGGCTGGAACATGCCATGCGTGAGTTGGCTCGCTGAGAGCCAATAGCCCTGAAGGGCGATAATGAACAAATATAGCCCTTAAGGGTTATTTAGTTGCCAAATAGCCTTTTTCGGCTATGATGAAGTCGACCCTCCCTGGAGCGCTTGCCATGACCCAGCGAATCGCCGTGCTGACCGGCGATGTGATCGACTCACGCAAGGTCGAGGATCGCCAGCGGCTCTATGCACTACTGGACCAAACCCTGGCCAAACTGGCCGCCCGACATGATGGTCGCAGCGAACGCTTCCGCGGCGACGGCTTCCAGTTGGCCCTACCCAAGGCGACAGTCGCCATGGAAGTGGCTATCGCCCTGCGCGCGGCGCTGATCGAGCACTCCGAGGCCGACCAGCGCTGGGACGCCCGCATTGCGGTGGCGGTAGGGCCGGCAAGCTGGCCGGGAAACAGCCGGCTTGCCACGGCGGATAGCGAGCCCTTCGTGCGCTCCGGCCACGATCTGGATGCCTTGAGCGAGGGCAGCTCGCACTTGTCGCTGGCACTGCTGGACGACGTCGACGACGGCAGCCTGGCCCTGCTGATGCGCTATATGGACGACATGGTGGCAAGCTGGTCGCGCTACTCGGCCGAGGTGGTCAGGCTCAGCTTGGAGAGCGAGACCTCCCAGCAGGCAATGGCCGATCAACTGGGTATCCGTCAGCCCAGCGTGCACAAGCGGCTGCGTGCCGCTCGTTGGCCGCTGCTGGCCGACACCCTGGCCTACCTGAACGAGCGGCTGGCGGAAAAGGATAAACGCCGATGAACCCTAACGATCTCTCCCTGCTGATGGGGCTGGTGCTGGCCCACCTGGTCGGCGACTTCCTGCTGCAGCCGCGCCACTGGGTGGAAGACCGCATACTCAGGCTGCACCGCTCACGTCACCTGCTCTACCACGTGCTGGTACACGCCGGCCTGACTGTCCTGGTGCTGGTGGTAGCCGCCTGGCTCCTGCCCATTTCTCGCGGCCCGCTGGCGGCGCTTGCCGGTGCCGCAGCGGTGGCCGTCAGCCACTGGCTGATCGACCTGGGCAAGGCAACGCTGCCTGCCGGCCGGCTACGCTGGTTCCTGCTCGACCAACTGCTGCATTTGCTGGTGCTGTTCGCGCTGTGGCTGGCCTGGCTCGGCAGCCTGGCCCCACTCGAAGCGCTCGGTGCCTGGCTGCTCACACCGACGGTGCTGGGCGTGGCCACCGCCTACCTGATCGTCACGCGCCCCTTCTCGTTCGCCATCGCCATGATAATGAAGCGCTGGAGCAGCCAACTCGAGGATACCGGCACCCTGGCCCAGGCCGGTGCTCGAATCGGTATGCTGGAGCGCCTGCTGGTGCTCTCCCTGGTGCTGCTCGACCAGCTGACCGCGGTGGGTTTCCTGCTCGCCGCCAAGTCAGTGCTGCGCTACGGCGACCTGCGGGAATTCAAGGATCGAAAGCTCACGGAGTACGTGCTGCTGGGCACTCTGGTAAGCGTGGCATCAACCCTGGTCCTGGGCCTGACGCTCAGACTGCTGCTGGAGAGCTGAACCATGTGGCGCAAGCGTGTCGTCATTGCATCCCTGGCCCTGCTGCTGGCTGCTTGTGCGAGCCCCCGGCCGCTCGAACAACGCAAGGGTTATGTGGTGGACCACAGCCATGTGGCGCCGTCCCACAATAGCCGGGTACGCCATCTGGTAATGCACTACACCGATGTGGACGAGACCGAATCGCTGGCGACCCTGACCGGACCCCACGTCAGCAGCCATTACGTGCTGCCGCTCCCGGCTCGCCAACGGGCCGGCGAGCCGCTGGTCTACCAACTGGTGGACGAAGAGCGCCGTGCCTGGCACGCCGGCGCCAGCGCCTGGAAGCAGCGTACCAATATCAACGACACGTCCATCGGCATCGAGATCGTCAATACCGGGCCCGACCGCCCCTACGCCGACGTAGAGCGGGCGCTGGAGCACGACCCGGAAAGCGTTACAGCGATCCACTGGGCGCCCTACCCCGAGGCACAGATAGAGGCGCTGATCGCCCTGTCGCGGGATATCATCGAGCGTCACAACATTCACCCCACCGACGTGGTAGCCCACTCGGATATCTCGCCAACGCGCAAGATCGACCCGGGCCCGGCGTTTCCCTGGCATGCCCTGTACGAAGCGGGTATCGGCGTGTGGCCCGAAGGCGCCACCGTGTCACGCTATCGCGAACGGTTCGATCAGGCGCTGCCCGAGCTCTCCACGCTGCAGGCGGCACTCCAGGCCTGGGGCTATCCACTGGTGGTAAGCGACGAGCTGGATGCACAGACTCGCGCGGTACTGCGCGCCTTTCAGATGCGCTTTCGTCCCCGTGACTATCGCGGCCTGCCCGATGCCGAGACCGCTGCAATCCTCTGGGCACTGCTGGCACGCTATCGACCCGATGAACTCTCGGGACTGTAGCCCCGATAGCAAAACGCCACCCTGGGGTGGCGTTTCTGGCTCGACGTTATTGGCGCAAGGCCGACCGTTACATGGTCGCCAGGCGCTCACTGTCGTTGATGCCGGACATGCGCACCAGGGCCAGGGCCTCATCGAGTGAATCGACCTCTTCGACCAGGAGCAGCTCGCTATCGAGGCTGACCGCCTTGCCGGTCTTCTCGGAAAGCAGCAGTTCCAGGGCGGCGACATCCATATCCTTGTCGAGCGGCATCGCATCCACACCGGCGGTCTGGGTGCCGGGCAGATAGATGGTGCCGTTGGAGAAGTCCACCGCGTAGGCAATCACCCCAGGCAGGATAAAGAACAGCAAGCCCACGCCATTGGCGATGGCCACCACGGGGTCGATGCGTCCGTCCATCTGCCCCTTTCGTTCGGGGTGGAAAAGGGTGCCGCAGCCTGACAGCGCCGTGATGGCGATACCGACCACCAGGCCGTTCAGGGTGCGACGAAGCCTGGGCTTCATGGCTGGGCTCATGACAGGATCTCCGGATAGGGATGTCATCGCTACCGTGGCATTGCTGCACAGGGCACCGAGAGGCAGAATCGGAGCGAGTCTACCATAGCCGTTCTTCATACAAGCGTTTAGCATTTTCACGGAGGCACCCATGGCCGAGATCGCCATCAGTACCTGCCAGGGGAGCGCCATCACGCCCTATCTCGACGACCTGGCCCGGTTGAGAATTCGCGTCTTCCGCGACTTTCCCTATCTCTACGACGGCGACCTCACCTATGAGGCCGACTACCTGCGCCGCTATGCGGAGTGCCCCGAGAGCCTGTTCGTGCTGGCCTTCGATGGCAACGCCCTGGTGGGGGCATCCACCGGCATGCCGCTGGCCGACGACATGGCAGCGTTCCGCGCGCCCTTCGAGCGGGCCGGCTTCGATATCGGCAGCGTGTTCTACTATGGCGAGTCGGTGCTATTGTCGAACTACCGTGGCCGCGGCATCGGCAAGGCCTTCATGGAGGCCCGGGAACGGCATGCCGCCGAGCGTGGCTTCTCGACCGTGGCCTTCTGTGCCGTGGAGCGCCCCGACAACCACCCGCTGAAACCCGAAGGCTACGTGCCACTGCACGGCTTCTGGCGCTCGCGGGGCTACGAGCGCCACCCAGAGCTCGCCACCACCTTCCACTGGAAGGACGTCGGCGAGCCCGAGGAGACCGACAAGCCGATGGTGTTCTGGCTGAAGTCTTTGGCATGATATTCGCCCGGAGCTGATCCGACGACAGGCCTGCGAGGAGGCGCTGTGAACCCCTCCCTGGGCGCTACATTTGCCATCCATGGCAAATGACCTCCTCTTCGGCCTGTCCTCGGCGCTCCTCGCCTGTTCACCAGCTCACTCTTTTGCCGCCGCTACCCGTTGCCCGTACAATGCCCCGAACGCCGCTCGTCGCGGCACACCGACTCATGTCAAGCCCATGCTGGAAGGAAACGCCGGACCCATGCGCGCCACCCAACTGTTGATCGCCACCCTGAAGGAAACACCCGCCGACGCCGAAGTGATCAGCCACCAGCTGATGCTGCGCGCCGGCATGATCCGCCGCCTCACTTCCGGCCTCTATACGTGGCTGCCGGTCGGCCTGCGCACGCTGCGCAAGGTGGAGCGAATCGTGCGCGAGGAGATGGACCGCGCCGGTGCACAGGAGGTGCTGATGCCAGCGGTGCAGCCCGCCGAGCTGTGGCAGGAGTCCGGCCGCTGGGAACAGTACGGCCCCGAGCTGCTGCGCCTGAAGGACCGCCATGAGCGCGACTACTGCGTCGGCCCCACCCATGAAGAGGTGATCACCGACCTGATGCGCCGCGAGCTGGCAAGCTACAAGCAGCTGCCGGCCAACTTCTACCAGATCCAGACCAAGTTTCGCGACGAGATTCGCCCGCGTTTCGGGGTGATGCGCTCCCGCGAGTTCATCATGAAGGACGCCTACTCCTTCCATATCGACCAGGCCTCCCTGAAGGAGACCTACCAGGCGATGTACGATGCCTATGTGCGCATCTTCACCCGCCTGGGCCTGGACTTCCGTCCCGTACTGGCCGACACCGGCGCCATCGGCGGCACTGACTCCCACGAGTTCCATGTGCTGGCCGACTCCGGCGAAGACGCCATCGTCTTCTCCAACGAGTCCGACTACGCCGCCAATATTGAGAAGGCCGAAGCCCTGCCGGCGCCGCTGGGTTCCAATCCCGAGCGCGCCGCGCCAAGTGAAGCGCTGCGCCTGGTCGACACGCCCAACGCCAAGACCATCGCTGCCCTGGTGGAGCAGCACGGTCTACCCATCGAGAAGACCATCAAGACGTTGATGGTGCGCGCCGCCGAGGGCGGGCTGATCGCCCTGCTGGTGCGTGGCGACCACGAGCTCAACGAGATCAAGGCGGTAAACCTGCCCGAAGTGGCCGAGCCGCTGACCATGGCCACGGAGGAGGAGATCCGTGCCGTGGTGGGTGCCGGTCCGGGCTCGCTGGGCCCGGTGAATCTCGACATGCCGATCGTCATCGACCGCAGCGTGGCGCTGATGAGCGACTTCGGCGCCGGCGCCAACGTCGATGGCAAGCACTACTTCGGCATCAACTGGGAGCGTGATGCGTCCCTGCCCCAGGTTGCCGACCTGCGCAACGTGGTCGAGGGCGATCCCTCGCCGGATGGCAAGGGCACGCTCTCCATCAAGCGCGGCATCGAGGTGGGCCACGTTTTCCAGCTGGGCAAGAAGTACTCCGAAGCCATGAACGCCACGGTGCTCGACGACTCTGGCCGCGCCGCCCACCCCTGGATGGGTTGCTACGGCATCGGCGTGACCCGCGTGGTGGCCGCCGCCATCGAACAGAATCACGACGAGAACGGCATCATCTGGCCCGACGCCATCGCCCCCTTCCACCTTACCCTGGTGCCGATGAATGCCCACAAGTCGCAGCGGGTTCGCGAGGAGTCCGAGCGTCTCTATGCCGAACTCACCGCCGCCGGCTTCGACGTGCTGCTGGACGATCGCGACCTGCGCCCAGGCGTGAAATTCGCCGACCAGGAGCTGACCGGCATTCCCCACCGCCTGGTGGTGGGCGACCGGGGCCTGGACAACGGCGAGCTGGAGTACAAGGGGCGACGCGACAGCGAAGCGACCATGGTGCCGGCGGACAGTATCCTCGCGTTCCTGCGCCAGCGGATTGAAGGCTAGGCTGGGACGTGCCGACACTTGCCGCCTGGCTGATGGTCGGATTGATCGCCCTGCCAGGCGGCGGCGCCCAGGCGAACGAAGGGGCCGGCGTCGATGAGACGGGTTTCCTCGGCGAGCTGTCGCCGAACACGCTTCCCGCGAATGCTTTGCCGATGGAGCCCCGGGTTCAGGTGCTGCCGGACATCCCCCCTTCGCTGCGGGCGACCCTAGACGCGGTTACCACGGCGGAGCTGCCCGCGGAGTCGGTATGGGCAGCACGCCAGTGGATGAACGAGATGGAGCCGCGTCTGGCCCGCTACGTCTCAAACGCCGCACTGCGCAAGGAGATGCTCGGCCGAATCTATCACGAGTCACGGCTGGCCGGCCTGGCGCCGGAAATCGTGCTGGCGGTGATCCAGGTGGAAAGCGCCTTTCGTGCCGATGCCGTCTCCTCGGCCGGCGCCGTGGGCCTGATGCAGATCATGCCCTTCTGGATTCGCGAACTCGGCCGCCCGGCGGATGAGCTCAAGGACCCCTGGCTCAATCTGCGCTACGGCAGCACCATCCTCGCCCACTACCTGGCCGTGGAGCGCGGTGATCTCACCAGGGCGCTTGCCCGCTACAACGGCAGCCTGGGCAAGACCTGGTATCCGGAACGGGTAATGGCCGCCTGGCGCAGCCACTGGTGGATTGCTCGCTGAACCTGAGCCCCTGTTCAAGATTCCAGGCGTACCTGCCGATATGGGATAGGCAACATGCCCCGACGATTCCCAGCCATAGGAGCGCTCCATGACCCACCTGCGCGGCACACTCGCCCGAGCCGCCTGGCTGTTTCTTTGCCTGGGAATGCTGGCCCCGGCCGCACAGGCCACCCGCATCGTCATCATCGATGCGGACAGCGGTGACCCTCTTGAGAATGCCGTGGTCGAGATCCAGACCGGTACAGCGGAGCCGACGCAGTCTGCCGAGGTCATGCAGCGTGACGCGGCCTTCCACCCCCACGTCTCGGTCATTCCTACCGGCAGCGCAGTGAGCTTTCCCAATCGCGACACCACCCGGCATCACGTCTACTCATTTTCCCCGGCAAAGGTCTTCGACCTTGAGCTCTATCTGCAAGAGACACCGCCTCCGGTGCACTTCGACCGTCCCGGTGTCGTGGTGTTGGGCTGCAACATTCATGATCAGATGCAGGCCTTCATCGTCGTCAGCGATGCCCTGCATGTCGCCGTCACCGCCGACGATGGCGTGGCCGAGTTCGTCGGTTTGCCCGCAGGCAGCCACGATGTGCGCGTCTGGCATCCTCAGCTCTCGGATACGCACCAGCAATGGTGGGAAGGCAGCGTGGCGTTCGGTCAGTCACTGACGGTGTCGCTGTCGCTCGAGGGAACGCCGCCGCCGCCAGAGACGCTTTCCCCCCTGCAGCAGCGCTTTCGCGATGCCGCCCAACAGCACGCCGAGCAGAACTGAGATGGCGATATGACATTCCGCTTGCGCCTATTGGTGGTCATGCTGCTGGTTGTGGTGGTGTCACAGCTGGTCACCGGCGGTGCCCTCCTTCGCGCGATCACCCAGGATGCGCTGGAAAAAGGGAATCGCGACCTGGGCGTCGGGCTCCGCGTCCTCGAACAGGTGCTCGACGAGCGCGGCCGATTCCTGCAAGGCAACGTCGAGATCCTCGCCAATGACTTCGGCTTCAAGAGTGCTGTCGCCACCCGGGACACCGGCACGCTGCAGTCGGTGCTCGCCAATCACGGCGATCGCGCCGGTGCCGACATGGTATTGCTCGGCGACCTCGACGGCACGCTGCTGGCTAGCAGCCACCACCCCCAGGGAACGGCAATGCCCTTTCCCACACTTTGGGAGCAGGCTCGGGAGACGGGTGCAGCCGTCGAGGTCGTTATTCAGGAGGGCAAGCCCTACGAGTTCGTGTTGTTGCCGGTCCGTGCTCCCAACCTGATCGGCTGGGTCGGCATGGGTTTCATGATCGACCAGACACTGGCCAGCGAGATCCACGCCCTGACCCGATTGGACATCAGTTTCATCACCCACCGGAATAGCAGCGGTGGACCGGGGCACCGGGTTTCGTCGCGGGAGGACCTCGACGCCGCGGCCCTCCAACGACTCACCGCCGAGCTCGACTCCGGGCGCTTCCTTCAGACGAGCGCCTTCACCGAGGACGATCGCTACCTTACTCGTGCACGGCTCCTGCAAAGTGATGCCGGCAACCAAACCTATGCGGTCGTCCAGGCATCCCGCTCCAGCCTCCTCGGCGCCTATCGCGATCTGCAGTGGCAGTTGGGTGGCGTTATCGCCGTGATCCTGCTCTTAACGGCGGCCCTGGCGGCCTGGAGTGCAAGAAGCATGAGCCACCCCTTGAGCGTACTGGCCGATGCCGCCAGGAATATCGGTCGGGGACAGAATCTGAAAAGCGTGGATGTAACCCCGCATGGCGAGATAGGCCTTCTGGCGGGTACGCTGCTCTCCATGCAGGAAGACATTCGCCAGCGCGAGCAGAGCCTGCTGCATCAGTCCCGCCATGACCGGCTTACCGGTCTGCCCAATCGCAGCTCGGCCCAGGATGATATCGAGGTTCTGGTCCGCCAGCAGACCCGGTTCAGCCTGCTACGCATGGAGATACTCGATTTTCGGCGCATCAATGACACCTTTGGCTACGCCCTTGGCGATCGCGTGCTGATCACCCTGGCCCAGCGGCTCAGAGACCTTCCGTCCCCCGTGCGCAACGCCTACCGCCTGGGAACCGACGAATTCCTGCTGGTGGTCGATGTCTCGGCATGCGATGACCGCTGGGTCGAGTCACTTCTGGCAGGGCTTTCGCAACCCATCGACCTCAATGGATCGCCAATCCATCCGAACCTGCTCGTTGGCGAAGCGAATTACCCTGACCATGGCAACAACGTCGACCTGCTGCTGCGCCGGGCCGATATCGCCCTGCATGCGGCGAGTGCTCGACACCAAAGCCATCAACGCTACCTCGAGGGCCAGGACGAGGAGCACCTGCGCCAGCTCACTCTGATTCGCGACCTGCAGAGCGCCGTGACCTGCGATCAGCTGCACATGGTCTACCAGCCCAAGATCGATGCCAGTAGCGGTGAGGTGGTGGAATTCGAGGCCTTGATGCGCTGGCAGCACCCCTCCCTCGGTTTTATTCCGCCCGATGAGTTCATCACCCTGGCCGAGCGCTCAGGAAACATTCGGCCGTTGAGCCGCTGGATGTTCAACGCCGTATGCAGCCAGCTTGCCGCCTGGCAGTGCCAGGGACAGCGCCTCTCCGTGGCGATCAACCTCTCCGCCGCGGACCTCGGCGATACCGACCTGGTCGACCTGCTGCTCAACCACATGCGCCACCATGGCCTGCAAGCCGACCAGCTGGCACTCGAGATCACCGAGAGTGCCGTCATGGAGGACGCGATCCTGGCCAGCCATTCACTCAACCGCCTGCGCCAGGCTGGCCTGACGATTGCCGTGGACGACTTTGGTACCGGCTATTCCTCGCTGGCACAGCTCAAGCAGCTGCCGGTAAGCGAGCTCAAGATCGACAAGTCCTTCATCCTCAAACTCGATAGCGAAGAAGATGACGCCACAATCGTGCGTTCTACCATCGAGATGGGGCATAGCCTGGGGCTACGCATCGTGGCCGAAGGGGTCGAGAATGCCGCCAGCGCCACACTGCTGCGCGAATACGGCTGCGACTTCCTCCAAGGATACTGGATTGCCCGCCCCCTGGCTGCCGACCAAGTGCTCGAATGGCTGGTTGATAATGCTCCCTTCCCCTTCACCACGCCTCCATGAGGTGCGCCGAATGATGACTTCTCCCTTCTTGTTCATGGCCAGGATGATTCGCGATGCACTGCTTGTCATCGCCCTTTGCCTGTTCGCCGGCCAGGCGTTGGCCGGTAGCCGCCTACTCGCCACCGGCGGCGTCAGCCAGATCGAAGGAGCCGCCGGTGGCGGCCTGTCGCCATGGGGAGTACTGGCCGGCAGCGCCAGCGAAGGCGAGTTGGCAGCGACCGCTTTCATCAGCACCGCCCCCCTGAGCGACTACACCCTGACAGCGGGAGGCATAGCGCTGAACGTGCATGACCGTCTGGAACTCTCGTTGGCACACCAGCACCTGGCACTCGATACCCTGGGTGGTCGACTCGAACAGCAGATCGCGGGAGCCAAGCTGCGACTGTTCGGTGACCTGCTGTATCACCCCTGGGGCGTGTGGAGCCTCGGCGTGCAGCACAAGCGCCTGGATGATGGAAGCCTGCCGCGGGTGATCGGAGCACACGACGTTCAGGGTAATGACATTTATCTCAGCGGCAGCAAGCTAGTGTTCGCCGCCTTGGCCGAGCGCAACCTGCTGCTCAACCTGACACTGCGTTCCACCCGCGCCAACCAGGGCGGGTTGCTCGGCTTCGGCGGCGATCTCGAGCCGGGTCGCACGCTGGTCGCGGAGGGCTCGGTTGGCCTTTTTCTCACGCCTCGATGGATTATCGGCGCCGAGTATCGTCAAAAGCCGGATAATCTGAGCTTCGCCCGCGAGGACGATTGGCGCAGCCTCTACACTGCCTATTTCTTCAGCCCGCAGCTGTCGCTGACCGGTGCCGTGCTGGATCTGGGTGCAATCGCCGGACTCGAACACCAGCACGGCGGCTATTTGTCGCTTCAGTTCGCGCTCTGAGACGTTTGGAGGAAACTCAAATGAAACGTTTGGTACTCGCCCTGGCCATGACGACACTGCTGCTCGCCGGCTGCGGCCAGCGTGCAGACCACGCCACCCTATACGACGCACTGGGAGGTCGGCCAGGAGTTGAAGCCACCGTCGAGAACCTGATGTATCGCATCGCCGATGATCCCACCCTCGTCGGCTTTTTCACCAACACCAACATCGACCACTTCGCTGCATCGCTGGAACAGCAACTGTGCGACCTGGCCGACGGCCCCTGTCATTACGACGGCCCGCCCATGGATCGTGCCCATCAGCACATGGGTATCACTAACGCCGACTTCAATCGTCTTGTTGGGCATATGGAACAAGCGCTGATTGCCGAAGGGGTTCTACTGGGCGCGCGCAACAGGCTGTTGGGGCGCCTGGCTCCCTTGCACGGCGAGATCATGCGGCGACAATCGCCACCGGCCCACTGACGCCATTCTCACAACGGCTGCTCTGCCACTGAGGCTAGCAGTTTCGCGGTTGAGCGGGCCGGACTCGGGGCCAGATAATGCGCTGGCAGCGCAATCTCTTGACGTCGACGTCGCTGGAATCAGCTTTCCTCGAGGTTCAGATCGCTGCTGGAGACCACCTTCACTTGTGCCACTTGCCACCCGTTGCGTCCTCCGGCCTTGACGCGGTACAGGGCCTGGTCCGCAGCGGCATAGCCGGCATCGAAACCGGCCTGCCCGGCGATGAAGCGAGCCGCCCCAACGCTGAGCGTGACGGTGGCGGCGCTGGGATGGTCAGGGTGGTGCAGGGCCGCCTCGCGCAGGCCAGCCACCAGCCGCTCACAGTACCCGGTCAACACACCATCGTCGGCACAGTCGAACAGGGCGGCGAATTCATCGCCGCCCATGCGATAAAGTCGCGCCTGTCCACCCAACGTCTCGTCGATGAGCTCTGCCAGATTTCGCAACAGCTTATCCCCGTCAGGGTGCCCCAGGCTGTCGTTGTACTGCTTGAAGAAGTCGATATCGATCAGAATCAACCCCATGGGTTGACCCTCGCAGGCCAGCACATCCTGATGGAGTGCGCTGCGATTGCCTGCGCCTGTCAGCGGGTCGCTGAGCGCCCGCGTCATCCACTCCAGGCTCTCCCGGGTGGCACGCTCGGCACTGCGCCGGTGTCGCTCGTGCATCCACCAGAAGACCAGGCCAAGGGCGAAGATCACCACGCTACCGAACAATACCTGCCCCTGGTGCCGACGCGTGTCTTCAACGAAGGCTGACGTGACGCTGCTGCGCCGGTCCAACTGGTGCATCTCGATTTCGGTGAGACAGCGAATCGGGCCAAGCAGGCTATTACGAAGGTCACCAACCAGCACACTCTCTCCCGAGCGTAGCTTCACCTTCAGTTCATCGAGGGCGGCCAGGCTCGGCTGCGTACAGCTATATTCGTTGCGATACAGGCCGATATCGAAGAGGCTGTAGGCCAGTTCCATCTGGAAATGCGCCCGCTGCCGGTTCCCCGCGTCCAGCGGATCCAGCAGCAGGAGATCCAGGCTCTCCTGCAGGTAGTCACGGGAACGGGTCGCAAGCTGCTGTCCGGTCAAGTTGCCGGCCTGGCTGAAATAAGCGTGTATCTCGGGATAGACCCAGCGGGTCTGGTAGGCAATCAGCAGCACCAGAAGCGTAAAGCTCATCAGGCTGAGCCATAGCCAACCCAGATGCCGCTTCCAGTGAGGTGCCGGCTTCACGGCACCGCCTCTATGCGCTTGATCATCCACACCCAGTCGTTGAAGTTGCGCAGGTTCGCAGGATCCCGGTCACCGTAGTCGCGCTCGACCAGCCGTACCGGGCCCCGGTCACGCAGTGCCAGGGGCTCACCATCCTGATGCGTGACCAGGATCCAGTTGTCATCGTTCCAGCCGCCGAGGGCGACGTCATAATCATCCCAGGCGTAAAAGTGCAACGACTCCGGCACACCCCCGAAATGCTGGATCAGCAGGTCACGAAAGACCAGGCCGCGTATCTCGACCTCTTCTGCCAGATAGGGATCAAAGAAAGTGAACTCGACATCGGCCTGCTCGCGAAGCTCATCGACGGAGAGAAGGATTTCCTCTCCATTGTGCTGCAAGACAAGCTGATCGTGGCTGACCGCACTGACGGTCGTCGACAGCAGCATGCCGGCTGCCAACCAGGCAGCCAGAGAGATAAAGGATCGCGAAGATGACATGGGCTGCCTCCGTCCTGCAGATTGGTACGCTGGTTTCTTTTTGTTTCGACATTCTGACAGAGTTTATCACGAACAAAAAAATGCCGGCCCAAACGGGCCGGCTACTGGGGGGATAAAATCCCCCCTCCCCTGACGACTTGCTGTGCAGCTTGGCTCAGTGCTTCTTCTTGCGATGATGGTCGCGGATTACGAAGCCGACCCAACCTGCCATGAATGCGATCATCATCGCGACGGTGACCAGCCCGAAAATTACTGCGTCATCCCAGTACATGGTGTTCTCTCCCCGTCTCCGATGCGATGACTGCACTGTAGCGCGGCAACGCCGGGGGAAAACTGACCTGTATCAATTTTGCATCTACCCGCTATCCAGCATGATCCCGAATTTGATGCAGGTCAGTTTTCTGAGCCTTTCGGCTTCAGGGGAGCTTGCGGTCCTCGACCTGGGAGGGGTCGACATCCGGCGGCAGAGGGTGGCCCTTGGCCAGTTCGGCACGATTTGCCTCACGCACCGTGAGGACCTCGAGCCGGTAGTGCAGGGTGCGTCCGGCCAGGGGATGATTGGTGTCGATCCGCACCGTGTCGCTACTGACATCCAGGATGGTGACGACCTGCGGACCATCATCGCCCGCGGTCTGGAAGCGCATCCCCGGGGCCAGGTCATCCATGGGAAAGGCGGCGCGTCCCACCTCCTGCACCAGTGCCTCGTTACGCAGCCCATAGGCCTCGTCGGGCGCCAGGGCCACCGTCAGCTGAGCCCCCTCCTGCTGGCCCTCCAGGGCACGCTCCAGCCCGGCCATGATGTTGTCATGACCATGCAGGTACTCCAGCGGTGCCGATCGGGCCCGCGAGTCATCGAGTACGGTGCCCTGCTCGTCACTCAACACATAGTGCAGCGTCACGACCCGCTGCGGGGCAATTGTCATGGTGGCTTTCTCCTTGAGGTATCAGATTCGACACTAGCACCTGGCAAGCAAGCGCAACCAGCGATCCCGGAAGCTCAGCCCTGGGGACGTAACTGGGCCACGGGCATCACCAGCTGCTGCTGACGGTTCAACAGGTTGAGCAGCACAATGGCACGCTCCTCGCCCTTGTGGCTGGCGAAGACTGCCTGCAGGTCCTTGAACGGACCCTCGGTGATCTCGACGATCTCGCCAGCGCGAAAATAGACATTGGCGGTGGCATTCTGGTCTTCGACCCCCTTTTCGCGAAGCGTCTCGACCAGGGCATCCTCTACCGGCAGCGGCTTGTCACCAAAGGTGACGATCCTCAGTACGCCGCGAGTGGAACGAATCGGTCGCCAGTTGCTGGCCACACGATCCAGGCGAATGAAGATGTAATGGGGAAACAGCGGTTCATCCAACCAGACCAGCTTGCCGCCACGCTTCTTCTGCACCTCCAGCACCGGGTGAAAGAGGTCGTAGCCCTGGTTCCCAAGGTGTTCGGCGGCACGAAAGGACTCCCCCCCCTTGCACTGGATGACATACCAGCGCGGTTGGTCATCCTCGACATCGACCGGTGGGCGTTCGGAATCGCTCATGAAGGGCTCCTGATCGGGATATCCTGCTGGTATCGCTGCCGGGGCTCTGCAACAATCGACCAGCCGTTGCATACCGCTCGCCCCGCCGAGCGGTGGCCATTCTAACATTGTTGACCGTCATCGGGCGGCCCCACAAGGCCACCGAGCCACAAGGAGCGGCATACCGAATGTCCACCCCTATCGCCCGCCGCAGCTGGCGTTCCGCCCTGGCCATCTATCTACGCGCCCCCGTCATCACCATGCTGTTTCTGGGCTTCTCCGCCGGGCTGCCTTTCCTGCTGGTGTTTTCGACGCTTTCCGCCTGGCTTCGCAGTGACGGGGTGGAGGTCGCGGCAATCGGTTTCTTCTCCTGGATCGGGATCCTCTACTCAATCAAATTCTTCTGGGCACCCATTGTCGACCGCCTGGCCCTTCCCGTGCTGACTCGCCGGTTCGGCCAACGGCGTGGCTGGATGCTGCTGGCCCAGGCCATGATAGCCGCTGGCCTCATCGGGCTGGCCAGCCTCGATCCCAATCAGAACCTGATGCTGGTGGCCGCCTTCGCCCTGCTGGTTGCCTTCGGATCGGCCACCCAGGACATCGCCATCGATGCCTTTCGCATTGAATCCGCCCCGGATGATATCCAGGCTGCCATGGCATCGACCTACATCATCGGCTATCGCGGCGGCCTGTTGGCCGCCGGCGCCGGCGCCCTTTACGTGGCATCGTGGATCTCCTGGGAAGCCGCCTACCTCACCATGGCCGCCCTGGTGGGCATCGGCGTGATCACGGTACTGATACGCCCCGAGCCGGAGCGACTGTCACTGACGACCCAACTGATACATGAACCCCGGGTACGTGCCTTCATTCGTGCCAGCCGCGGTCAGCCGCGTCACCTGCGCCGCCTGGGTGCCTGGCTGATCGGCGCGGTGGTCTGCCCCTTCACCGACTTTCTGTCGCGCCACCGCCTCAAGGCGCTATGGCTGCTGGTATTCGTTGCGGTATTCCGCATCAGCGATCTCGCCATGGCCTCCATGGCCAACCCTCTCTACATAGACCTGGGCTTTTCGCTGGCCACCATCGCCAATGTCACCAATGTCTTCGGTATCGCCATGAGCATCAGCGGCGGCATCCTGGGCGGACTACTGGTGGCACGCTACGGTATCGGGCCGATACTGGTGCTCGGCGCAGCCGCGGCGACCCTGACCAACCTACTGTTCGCCGCCCTGGCTCTGGCCGGCCAGAGCCTGCCGATGCTGGTCATGGCCATCGTCGGCGACAACCTGGCCAATGGCCTGGCCAGCGCGGTATTCATCGCCTTCCTGTCGAGCCTGACATCGAGGGCCTACACAGCGACTCAGTACGCACTCTTCTCGTCGCTGATGACCCTGCCAGGCAAGTTCCTGAGTGGTTTTGGCGGTCTGGTCGTGGCCGCGGAGGGCTACGCCACCTTCTTCGTCATCGCTACGGCGCTGGGGCTACCGGCCATCGCACTGGCGATCTGGATCAGTCGCGACCAGGAGCTGGTACCGCGTCCATCGGCCCCGGCCGCCTGACATCCGAGAGGTGAACGGCACGGGCCTCCCCGAGCCGGCCCCCGGTCAACGTGAGAGATGGGTCTGTAGCCAGGCCAGGGCGCCGGGCGTGGCGCGCCACTGGTCGCGCATCAGGGTTCGGTACTGCCAGGCTTCGGCGCGGGTTCCCGGCTCGGCGACGCTATCCTGCCCCGTGGGCACCGGGCGAGGGTTCTCGGCACAGAGCATGGCCAGGGCGTGGGCGTTGTGATCGGCCACCTCCTGCAGCACCACCTCGGCCTCTTCCTTCTGCGCAAGGCGATAGAAAGCCAGCGCGCGGCCCATCAGCATGCCCAGCACTGGCGCCTCTTCACGCCGGGTCTCGGTCAACTCCAGCGCTTCCCGGTCGCGCCCTTCACGCAGGAGCTGGTCGAGGACCAGCTCCTGCAGCCCCAGGCTGTCCTGGTCGTCGAGCGTCAGTAGCCGTTCGGCCAACCGGCGCGACCGCTCCCGGGCACCGCGCTCCATACCCACCACCAGCGCCAAACCGGTACGCAACAGCACCGCATTGTCGGCACTGTCCCACAGGAAGGGGCCGTCACCCTCGCCACGGATGCGCTCAAGCCATCGCTCCAGGCGGTCGGCAAGCGGCTCGAACAGGCTAGGGGACATCCATGGAAGGCTGCCGAAGCGGCTGGTCAGCGCCAGCGCCAGGGATTGGACGACACGGGGTGAATCGAGCCATTCGGGGTGAGCGCAGAGCTGGTGCAGCCAGGTACCGGCTTCGCCCCAGGGATCACCCTCGAAGCCAAGCGCACTCTCCTCATCGACAGCCACCTCGAAATGCACTTGCCAGGCGGCAAAGAGCGTGTCCTCCCGAGCGTTGCTGTGATATTCCAGCTCACCTTCCGCGCTGTGGCGGATATCAAGCCCCGGTGCAGGCGGCAGCTCGGCCAGAAGGGCCTGCAACGCTGCCAGTGGCTCGGCCAGATCCTCCTCGGCGTTGAGCAACTGATCGGCCAGAGTCGCGCCTGGATTTTCGGCCAGGTCGGCCAGGAATTGAAGCTGGTCGGGCTCCAGCTCGCCCTGACGCTCCAGGCGGCGGAACCAGAAGCGTGCACGCTCAGCAGCCTCCTGCTCGTGGCCTTCGTGAAGCAGCAGCATGGCTTCGATATAGGCCAGGGTGGGCGAGTCGGGCAGCGCCTGCTGGGCACGCACGAAAGCCTCCCGGGCGCTGTCCAGGTCGTCGCTGTCCAGGTGCATCAGGCAGAGACGCTCCAGGGCAACGCCGCGAAGGAACAGCGGGCCTCGATCAAGCACCTCATCGAGCAGGTCGGCTCGCTTGCGGTTGAAGCCACGCTCCTGGTAGAGGTCGATCAGCAGCTCGAAGGCCGGTTCGGCCTGTACCGGCAGCCGCGACCAGTCGCCGCGATGAAACAGCGACTCAAGGATCTGCTGGGCGCGTCCACGCTGGCCGGTCTCGGCGGCGATCAGGCCGGCCTCGAGCAGAGCCTGGGCAGGCGCACGCCCGCTGTTCAAGGCGGCCTTGAGGGTCGGGCCCTTCCAGTCACGCAGCGACAACATCCACATCAGATGGTCGGGGACGTCGGCAGGCATCGCCACCGCACCGCAGCAGTGCTTGGTCTTGCGCCCAGAATCGCACCAGCAGGGTTCATTGCGCCCCGGGCGCGCCAGGGGCTCACAGGCAAAGTCGGCACGTTCGAGCGGGGTCTGACACCACAGCTCGGGAGCCAATGCCTGGGCCATAGCCAAGTCGCCGCCCATCAGGACGGCCCCCTCTTCACGCGCCCAGGCCATAAATGCCGGATACTGCTCGTCCTCACGGATCGCCGTCAGTGCCCCCGAGGCAAAGCCCAGAAGCTGTTCCACCCATACTGCCAGCATCGCAGTCTCCGCCAATCCCGAAAGCCGCATATTCTAACAGGGAAGCGCCGTTTCATGTGGGTTGCAAATGCATGTTCAAACACCTGGCCTTGGGTCGCCCCTCAGGGAAATGCTGCACAAATCGACGAGCGAGATGAAGCGCAAGGCGCACGGAGCACAGAACCGAGCGAAGCGACAAACAGCCGGAGGCTGGCCCCGAAGGGGCGAGAAGCCGAAGGCTGCGAGTCAACCGGAGCATATGGGGTATATGTGAGGATTCCGAGCACCGCGCAACGCAGCGATTCGCTCGCACAGTCATTTGTGCAGTGTTTCCTCAGCCCCGCGCCCACTCCAGCAGCGGCCGGGTACGGGAGTGCATGTCCAGCCTTGCGCCAAGACGCACGAGATTCCAGTAGTGGCCGTTGAGGGTGCGCGACAGGAGCAGGATGTCTGCCGGCGGCTGCAGGCGATCCATGGCGGCCCACACCTTGGGGCTGAGCTCCCGTAGCCGACGATGCATCCGTACGTCGGCAAAGTCCTGCACGCCCGGCTGAAACAGCGGCACTACCGCCTCGGCGGCCTCGCGGTACAGCGCCAGGGGCGCCCCCTGTCCCTGGCGTCCGCCGAGTTGGCGCAGGGCGTCGTCCATGGCCATGGGATCGTTGGCCAGTGCGGCATCGAGTAGCGCCATCATCGCCTTCAAGTGGGCATCCGCCACCGGTATCACCGCCCCAAGGTCATAGATCACCAGACGCCCCTGCTCGTCGGCGGCAAAATTGCCGGCATGGGGGTCGGCATGCAGCTCGCCATGGGCGAACAGTTCCTCGGTGAGCCAATCGGCCAGCGTCGTGGCGATGCGCTGGCGCGTGGCGTCGTCTCCGAGCTCCAGTTCACGCAGGGGCGTACCGCCCACGTGGCGCATGGCCAACACCCGTGGACCGGACAGATCGGGCAGCGGTTCGGGAATCACCAGGCCGTCGAGATGCGCATAGCGCTCGCGGTAGCGTGCCAGGGCACGCGCCTCGGCCTGGTAGTCCAGTTCGCTGCGCAGGCTGGCGGCAAGTTCCTCGAACAGCGCATCGAGCCGGGCTTGAGGCACCTTGAGCCAACGTCCGAGCCGCATGATACGCCGCACCTGCGCCAGGTCGCCCTCGAGGATCTCGGGCAGCCCCGGGTATTGCACCTTGAGCACCAGCGTCTCACCATCGTGGGTGATTGCCCGGTGCACCTGCCCCATGGAGGCACTGGCAAAGGGCCTGGGTTCAATCTCGCGGAAGTGGGTGTCCAACTCGCCGTACTGCTCGACCAGGGTACGCCGGATGCCCTCCCATGGCATGGGCTCGGCCTGGCGCTGGAGACGCGCCAGTTCGTCGACGAGATCGGGCGGCAGCAGGTCATCCCACTGCGCCATGATCTGAGCCAGCTTCATCGCCGGCCCCTTCAGTTCGGAGAGCCCCTCGAACAGTGCTTCGCCCAGTGCGCGCCAGTCGGCCTGACCGCCGAGGCGCGTGCGAATCACGGCGCCACCCGTGCGGGCACCAAGCCCTAGCAAGCGCCGTGTTCTTCCGCGTTCGCGCATATCACCGCTCCCCTTCCGGTTGCCTTGAAACAACAAAACAATGATACAGCAATTGTACAACTGGAAAGCAGGGTGACATCTGGCGGATGGCACGCATTACTGTAAGAATGTCCATACCTAAAATATCCATACCCAGAATTCCCATGGCTCCGACATGCGACTGATCATTGCCGAAAAGCCCAGCCTCGCCCGGGCCATCGCCGACGCCCTGCCGGCAAGTGCACGACGTGAGGAGGGCGCCCTGCACGCCGGCGATACCGTGGTCACCTGGTGCCTGGGACATCTGCTGGAGCAGGCACCGCCCGACGCCTACGACCCCGCCTACAAGCAGTGGCGGCTGGACCACCTGCCGATCCTTCCCGAGCGCTGGAAGCTGGCGCCCCGGCCCAAGGCTCGGGGCCAACTGGCGGTGATTCGCCGGTTGCTCAAGGGGGCGCGTGAGGTGGTGCATGCGGGAGACCCCGACCGGGAAGGACAGCTGCTGGTGCAGGAAGTGATCGAGCATCTTGGCTGGAAAGGCCCGGTGTCGCGCCTGCTGGTCAGCGACCTCAACCGCCCGGCGGTACAGCGCGCCCTGGCCCGCATGGAGGATAACAGCCGCTATCATGCGCTTTATCGGGCCGCCGAGTCCCGGGCCAGGGCCGACTGGCTGTACGGTATCAACCTCACTCGCGCCTGGACCCTGACCGGACGCCAGGCCGGCCACGACGGGGTACTCTCGGTCGGCCGTGTGCAGACGCCGGTGCTGGGGCTTGTGGTTCGTCGCGACGCCGAAATTCGCGACTTCGTCCCCTACCCTTTCCATGTGCTGTGGGCCGACCTCACCGTCTCAGGCGGCCAGCTACGCGCCTGGTGGCAGCCTGCCGAGTCGCACCGGCTCGACGAGCAGGGGCGGCTGCTCGAACGTCCCCCCGCCGAGGCCCTGGCCGCTCGCCTGCCCGGCGCCGAGGGCCGCCTGGCCTCCCTCGACGCTCGCCAGAAGCGCCAGGCCGCCCCGCTGCCCTATTCGCTCTCGGCGCTGCAGGTGGACGCCGCACGCCGCTTCGGGCTCTCGGCCAAGGGGGTGCTGGATATCTGCCAGCGACTCTATGAGCGCCACAAGTTGATCACCTACCCGCGCTCCGACTGTCGCTATCTGCCCGAGGATCATCTTGCCCAGGCACGCCGCACCCTGGAGAGCGCCTGTCACAGTGACGCCACGCTGCAGCAGTGGTTTGCCGGAGCGGACTTCACGCTGCGCTCCAAGGCTTGGAACGACAAGAAGGTGGGCGCCCACCACGCCCTGGCACCCACCGGCAAGCCGGCGGACCTGGGGCGGCTGGAGAAGGCCGAGGCCGATGTCTTCCGATTGATAGCCCGCAATGTCCTCGCACAGTTCTACCCCGCCCTGGAGACCCGCGAGGTAAAGGCCGAGTTCGTGATTCTCGACGAGCGCTTCCGGGCCAGCGGGCAGGTACTGCTGCAGCCCGGCTGGAAGCCGCTGTTCACCACCCGCGACGAAGCGCCGCCACTGCCGCCGCTCAGCGAAGGAGAAGCCTGTCGGGTAACGGACTGTGCCGTCGAGGATCGCGAGACCCGCCCCCCGGAGCCCTTCACCGATGCCAGCCTGATCAAGGCGATGATGAATATCGCCCGGTACGTCGACGACCCGGCCGTTCGCCGCACGCTGCGCGAACACGACGGCCTCGGCACAGAGGCGACACGTGCCGGCATCATCGAAACGCTGCTGGAACGGGGCTACCTGGTCCGTTGCAGCAAGGCGCTGCGCGCCACGCGGCTGGGCAGCGGCCTGATCGCTTCGCTACCCGAAGCAGCCTCCCGCCCCGAGCGCACCGCACTGTGGGAACAGCGGCTGGGCGCCATCGCCGAGCAGGACGCGGACCCCGCACCCTTCATGGCCTCGCTGATCGCCGACCTGCAAGCGCTGCTGGCCAGCGCCGATGCAGCACGGCTGCGCAGCGCCATGGCGGAAGCCCGGGGAGAAGCGGGGCCGACCGTGTCGGCGTCCCGGGGAAGAAGCAGCGGCAAGCCCCGCCGCAGCAGGAGCCGCGCCGCGCCCACTCGCAAGCGACGCACCCGCTGATCGAGGGTCAGCCTTTCCGCAATAGCAATCCGATACCGGCGACGGCGGCAACGGCACCGGCAATAAACAGCCAAAGTGTGGAATCGGTGAATCGGCCAGTGAATGTCTCGTACACCTGATCCTCGAGGCCCTGGGAAGATTGGTATCCGAAATACAGCAAGACCGCACCGACCACGAGTAGTACAAGGCCGATGATCTGGTTGGTCGACATAGGGATCGCTCCTGTTTCTGCTGAGGTATCGGGAGGCATCCACCCGTTCAGAGGGGCCTGGGGTGTACGACGCTTGTACATTCCCAACCCACTCGTCATATTGAACCATAGTATTAGCAAAATAGTCTGTTTAGCATCCGGTCCTGTCATCAGACGCGCGCGATCTACTTAAACCATAAGACCCCACACACTCCTGACGGGTTTAACTCAACATCATCCCTGACCGGCCGGGGGAGTGGCCGCCAACAGCTCTCTGCCGCTTGTCATCTCGAAATAGGCCTATCATGTCGACCGCTTCACACCTGATCGTGGGACCCGGCGCCTTGGGCCGGCTGCTGGCACTTCACCTGGCCGGCACTCAGCCGGTGGTACTGGCCGGCCGCCGGTCGCTCCCCGCCGAGCAAACGCTGACCACCCCTGCGGGCGAACAGCGAACCTGCCACCTGACCATGGCCGATAGCCGCCAGCTGCCGCCACTGGCGCCCGCCTTCCTGCACCTGACGACCAAAGCCTATGCCACCGAATCCGCCTATGTCAGCGTGGCCGCCCAGCTGCCTCCGGCGACCCCGCTGGTGCTGTGGCAGAACGGCTATCAGGTCCAACCGACGCTAAGCCTGCGCCACACTGGACCGGTGCTCTGTGCCTCCACCACCGAGGGGGCTTGGCTGTCCGGCGACAGCGGTGTGGTGCATGCGGGCTATGGCCTCACCTATGTCGGTGACCTCGACAACCGTTACGCCGAGCTTTGCCGGACGCTAGCGGCGACCCTCACCGAGACTGGGCTTCAGGCCAGCGCAGTCGACGATATCCACATTCGGCTTTGGCACAAGCTGGCGATCAATGCCGCCATCAACCCGCTGGCAGCCCGCTACCGCATTCGTAACGGCCAGCTGCGTGACCGCCCCTTCCGGCCGATGGTGAATCAGGTCATCGAAGAGGTCGCCGCCATCATGGCAGCCGAGGAGATCCCCGCCCCGGCGTCAGGCTGGCAGGGACTGGTCTGGCAGGTAGTGGCGGGTACCGCCAATAACCGCGCCTCCATGCTCCAGGACGTCCTGGCCGGGCGGCCCACCGAGCGAGAAGCGATTCTCGGGCCGCTACTGGCGGCTGCCAGTCTCCACCGCATCGCTACCCCCGTTCTTGTGGCGCTCGATACCGCCCTCGCCGAGCCCTGAACCGCCCTGCGTTGAGCACACGTTTGGCAGAACGACGCAGAGCCTGCTAGCCTATAAAAGCTAACTATATGGGAGCAGGGTCCGAGCATCTGAGCAGAGGTGAGCAGAAGCCGCCTGCCCGAAGGTCAGGGATCATGAAATCGGGTTTACCAATAGCCGTCGCGCTGGTAGCCAAGCTGTTTTTCCTTGCGTCACCGCTCGTGGCGGCTGACGAAGCCCCCTCCTATGCCGATAAATCCAGCGAGCTCATGTATCTCGACAATGGAGTGGTGCTGGAGGGCAGCGGCATGGAGACGCCCGACGGCTATACCTCCGGCTTCCGCTTTACCGCCGGTTTCTCACCGGTGAACATGCCGCTGCTCGACCTGGGTGCCGAATTCAGCTACCGCGAGAGCGATGAAGTACCGACCCACTTCGATGACCAGCCCATGATCCTGAATACGACCAGCCTGGGCGGCAGCCTCGTGGCCGGTGTTCGCCTCGGACAGCTGGGGCTCTATGCCAAGTCCGGCTTCACCGAATGGGAGGGTGACCCGGTAACACACAGCGACGAACGGCTGTCCGCCACCGCCGGCACCACCCGGGTACAGGGCTTCGGTGCCCGCCTGCAGCACAACCGGCTGATCAGCCGGCTGGAGTTCGAAGAGTTCGATGCCCCCAGCATGGCCCACATGAACCTGATCAAGGCCTCGATCCACTACCCTTTCTAGGCTCGCCTGCGCTCAGGCAAGAGATCCAACCCTATCGCCCGGCCTATTGGCCGGGCGATAGGGTTTCTGGCGTGGCCGACGAAAGATCAGCCGGTATTGCGCAGGCCTGCGGCGATACCCGCCATGGTCACCATCAAGGCGCGAGTGAGTTCGCCACTGATGGCGCCATCGGCATCGCGGTTTCGCTGCAGCAGCTCTGCCTGCAGACCATGCAGTGGATCGATATAGGGGTTGCGCACGGCAATGGCCTGGCGAATCAACGGCGTCTGCTCAAGCAGCTCTTCCTGGTCGAGGATCGTCAACAGCACGTCGTGCAGGCGAGTGAAGCGCCCTCGCAGATCCTCGCCCAGCGCCTTCAGCGCGGGCTCGTCCACCAGGCGTCTCTCGTAATAGGTCGCAATAGACACATCGGCCTTGGCCAGCAGCATCTCGAGCATGTCCAGGTAGGTGCCGAAGAAGGGCCACTGATCGCGCATCTCGCGCAACGTCTCGAGGCCGCCCTCCTCCTCGAGTCGGGTGCAGAATGCCTCGCCACTCCCCAGCCACGCAGGCAGCATCAGGCGAATCTGGGTCCAGGCGAAGATCCAGGGAATCGCGCGAAGCGTTTCCACCCCGCCGTCCTGTCGCCGCTTGGTGGGACGGGAGCCCAGGGGCAGACGACCCAGCGCGCCTTCCGGCGTCACCGCGCGGAAATAGGGCACGAAATCGGGGTTTTCGCGCACCACGCTGACATAGCCCCGGTGAGCGATGCCAGCCAGACGATCCATCTCTTCGCGCCAGTGTGGCTTCGGCGACGGCGGCGGCAGCAGGGTCGCTTCGAGCACCGCACAGGCATAGATCTCCATGGAGCGCAGGGCGATATCGGGCTGACCGAACTTGAAGCGAATCATCTCCCCCTGCTCGGTGACACGAAGACTACCGTTCACCGATCCCGGTGGCTGGGAGAGGATGGCGGCATGCGCCGGGCCACCGCCACGACCGACGGCCCCGCCACGGCCATGGAACAGCGTGAGGGAAACGCCATGCCCCCGGCACACCTCGACCAGTCGCTCCTGAGCCCGATACTGGGCCCAGGCCGCCGCCAGCTGGCCGGCATCCTTGGCCGAATCGGAGTAGCCGATCATCACCTCCTGGGTTTCGCCGGCAAGCGCCCGGTAGCCCGGCAGCGCCAGCAGGCGGTCGATGACGTCCCCGGCGCGGTTGAGATCATCCAGCGTTTCGAACAGCGGCGCGATGGGTAGGGACACTTCGCCCCCCACCTCCTTCATCAGCAGCGCCACGGTCAGCACATCAGAAGGCTGGGCAGCCATCGAAATGATATAGGTACCCAGCGCCTCGGATTGCTCGTTGGCGATGACGCGGAAGGTGTCGAGTACCTCCCGCGTCTCCGCCGAACACTCCCAGCGCCGTGGAATCAGGGGCCGGCGCGACTCCAGTTCCGCCAGCAGGAAGGCCTGGCGTTGCTCCTCACTCCAGTCACGGTAACGACCCAGCTCCAGCGTCTCGGTGAGCTCTTCCATCACCATGGCGTGGCGGCTCGCCTCCTGACGAATATCCAGCTTGGTCAGGGTGACACCGAAGATGGCGACACGCCGCAGCGTATCCAGCAGCGCGCCGTTGGCGATGGTATCCAGGCCCACGTCGCACAGCGAGCGATAGCAGGTGAGCAGCGGCGCATAGAGTTGATCGCTGTTCTCGATGATGGGACCACCCTCGAAGCTGCGACCATCGAGCTCCGCCTTGGCCCAGTCGCGGGTAGCCTCCACCCGGCTCAGCAGGCGCTTGATCAACTCGCGGTAGGGCTCCGCCACGCCACCCACTTCGGCTCGCAGCGCACTGTTGGATTTCCACATGGAGAGCTCGGCCTTGAGCTGCTCCAGATCGCGCAGATAGAGATCCGCCGCCATCCAGCGCCCCAGCAGCAGAACCTCGCGGGTAACTCGCGAGGTGACGTTGGGATTGCCATCGCGATCCCCGCCCATCCAGGACGCGAAGACGATGGGCGCCGCATCCAGGGGCAGGCGCTCGCCGGCGGTCTCCAGCAGCAGCGTATCCAGGTCGCGATGGAAGGCCGGGACCGCCTGCCATAGCGAGTTCTCGATGACAGCAAAGCCCCACTTGGCTTCGTCCACCGGGGTCGGCCGCTCATGGCGTATCTCGTCGGTGTGCCAGGCCTGGCTGATCAGCTCCTCGAGGCGCCCCCGGGCGCGGCTGGCCCGCTCGGGGTAGTCGCTGGAGGACTCGATGATGGAAAGGCACTCGTCGATGGCGTCGTACTTCTGAATCAGGGTGCGCCGTATGACCTCGGTGGGGTGCGCGGTGAGCACCAGCTCGACACGCATGGTAGCGAGACTCTCGACCAGCTTGCGTGGAGCATGACCGGCCTGTCTCGCCCGTGTCAGCAGTTCTCCCAGCATCGGCTGGCTGCCCGGCCGGTAGTCCTCCACACGGCGATAGCGGGCGCGATAGTGCTGCTCGGCGATGTTGGCCAGGTTGAGGAACTGGTTGAAGGCCCGGGTCACGGGGAGCAGGTCACGGTCGGGCAGCTTGCGCAGGTACTCGATGAGTTCGCGGCTGCTTTGGGTATCGCCCTGGCGACCACTCTTGGCATAACCGCGGATGGCCTCGATCCGATCGACGAAACCCTGACCCAGGTCATCGGCAATGGTCCGACCCAGGCTGTCGCCCAGTATGCGTACGTTGTCACGCAGTGATTCGTGCAGATCGTCGCTCATGGCCGGCGGTCTCCTGAAGGCGGTTCGGAAATGGGTGCGTCGTGCAGTTTGGCCTGCTGCCAGTAGTGTTCCATGGTGCCCAGGTCGACATCACTCGTGGTCATACCCCGCGCATCCAGGGCCGCTTCCACATAACGAAAGCGGCGCTCGAACTTGGCATTGGTCTCACGCAGGCAGCGCTCGGGGTCGGCCTTGAGTGTGCGCGCCAGGTTGGTCACGGCGAACAGCAGGTCGCCCACCTCCTCGGCCGCATGGATGGTGTCGTCCTCCGCCAGCGCTTCCTCGACTTCCTCGAGCTCCTCGCGGATCTTGGCGATCACACCACGGGCGTCGGGCCAGTCGAAACCCACCCGGGCGGCGCGCTTGGAGAGCTTGGCCGCCCGTGACAGCGCCGGCAGGGTTCGCGGCACGTCGTCTAATACCGAATCCGCTGAACCGTCGGAGGCACGCTGGGTGCGCTCTTCGGCCTTGAGACTTTCCCAGCGGCTGTTGACTAAATGCGCCTCAACCTGCTCGGCACTGACGCCGGGGGGGCGGCGCGAAGCCAGGGTGCCCTCGGGAAAGACGTGGGGATGGCGGCGCAGCATCTTGTCGGTGAGGGTGTGGACCACGTCATGAAAGTCGAAGCGCCCCTCCTCCTCGCCGAAGCGACTGTAGTAGATCACCTGGAACAGCAGATCGCCGAGCTCACCGGGCAGCTCTTCGAAGGCCCGCCGTTCGATGGCATCGGCGACCTCATAGGCCTCTTCCAGGGTATGGGGCACGATGGAGTCCCAGTCCTGCTTGATATCCCATGGGCAGCCTTCGACAGGATCGCGCAGCACCGCCATCAACCCGAGCAGGTCGTCGATGCCGTATCGGTTCTGGCTCATGAGTGCTTTCCCCTCTTCTTCGCTCCCTTGGCCCCGCTGCGCAGGCGCTGGACCTCGATGACGTTGGAGAGCTGCTGGATACGCGAGAACAGCCGGCCCAGGGTTTCCAGGCCATCGACTTCCACGGTGATTCGCATCCGGGCGATGCCGTCACGGGTATCGGTGAGCGTATTGACCGAGAGCACATTGACCTTGTCATGGCTGAGTATGCCCGTCACATCGCGCAGCAGGCCGGAGCGATCCCAGGCCTGGATCTCGATATCCACGGGGTACTGGGTGCGCGCCCGCTCGCCCCACTCCACTTCGATGACGCGCTGGGGCTCGTCGACGCGAAGCTGCAGGATATTGGGGCAGTCCTGCCGGTGCACGGTGACACCGCGGCCCTGGGTGATGAACCCGACAATGGGCTCGCCGGGCACTGGGTGGCAGCAGTTGGCCATGCTGGTCTTGAGATTGCCCACCCCCAGCACCGTGATATCGCTGCTGCCGCCCCTGCTGGCATCACGCCGCGGCTTGGCCAGCAGACGATCGAGCTGCTCCTGGTCGTCGGTCTCGCCGAACAGCTGCTGGGCCTGGTGCAACACCTGGCCGACCCGCAGGTCACCGGCCCCCAGCGCGGCGTACATGTCGTCAGGGCTGGTGTAGTTGACCTTGCGCGCCAGGGTATCGAGATCCATGTCCTCGACGTCCAGGCGCTTCATTTCCCGCTCGAACAGCGCCTTGCCCTCTTCGAGGTTCTGGTCCCGGGCCTGGTGCTTGAACCAGGCCTGGATCTTGGCCCGTGCACGAGACGTGCGCACATATCCCAGGCTGGGGTTGAGCCAGTCGCGGCTCGGCCCGCCCTTGCTGGCGGTGAGGATTTCCACCTGCTGGCCAGTCTTGAGCTTGTAGGTGAGTGGCACGATGCGGCCGTCGACCTTGGCGCCACGGCAGCGGTGGCCCACTTCGGTATGCACCCGGTAGGCGAAATCGATGGGGGTGGCGATTCGCGGCAGGTCGATGACGTGACCGTCGGGCGTAAAGACGTAGATGCGGTCCGGTGCCACGTCGCTGGAGAGCCCTTCGCGCAGGTCGCTGAAGTCGCCGACCTCCTCCTGCCACTCGAGTACCTGGCGCAGCCAGGCGATCTTCTCCTCGTAGCTGGAGCTCTTGCCGCCGGTGTCGTGCCCCTTGTAGCGCCAGTGGGCGCAGACCCCCAGCTCGGCTTCGTCATGCATGGCGAAGGTGCGGATCTGGATCTCCAGCACCTTGCTTTCGGGACCGAACACCGCGGTATGCAGCGACTGGTAGCCGTTCTTCTTGGGGTTGGCGATATAGTCGTCGAACTCGTTGGGCACATGCCGCCAGCGGGAGTGCACCAGTCCCAGCACGGTGTAGCAGTCGGCCACCTCCGGCACCAGGATTCGCACCGCACGCACGTCGTTGACCTGGGAGAAGTCAATGCGCTTGCGCTTCATCTTCCGCCAGATCGAATAGATGTGCTTGGCGCGGCCGTTCACCTCGCAGGGAGAGATGCCCTGGGCCTCGAGCAGCCCCTGCAGCGTCTCGACCACTTCATGGATATAGCGGTCGCGATCCAGCCGCTTTTCGGCCAGCTGCCGAGCGATGGTCTTGTAGTCGTCCTCATGCAGGTAGCGGAAGGAGAGATCCTCCAGCTCCCACTTGACCTGGCCGATGCCCAGGCGATGGGCCAGCGGCGCGTAGATATCGAACACCTCGCGGGCCACCTGCAGGCGTTTCTCGCGAGGGGCATCCTTGGCCTGGCGCAGGGCACAGGTACGTTCGGCGATCTTGATCAACGCCACGCGCACGTCGTCGATCATGTTGACCAGCATCTTGCGCAGGTTATCCTGCTGGTCGTGCTGCACCATGCCCTGGCTCGGGGTCTGGGCATTGCTGATGGCAGCCATCTGCAGCACCCCTTCGATCAGACCCGACACCTCACTGCCAAAGCGTTTGGCCACCCCCTCGACGGCGATCTGACCCTCACGCACGGCGCGATAGAGCACGGCCGCCTCCAGTGCCGGCTGGTCCAGCTTGAGCTGACCCAGGATATCGGCCATCTCGAGCCCCATGCGAAAACTGGAAGCCTCCGGCAACCATGCCTTGTGGGGACGCTCCGCCTGGTGGGCCAGGCGCTGGGCAAGCTCGCAGGCCTCCCGCATCTCGGCCGGGTCACGCAGCTTGGTGTCTTCCTGCAGTCGTGCAAGCCAGTGACCGATATCGACTTCGCCCGCGTCGGTCAAAGGCTGGTCATCGCGCACTTTCACCATCTTTCTAGGCTCCTTGCGATGGTGGCTGCCGTTCGCAGTGCTCGAACAGCAAAATAGATTCCAGATGCGAGGTATGCACGAACATATCGGCTACCGCCGCCCGGGTGAGGCGATAACCGCCATGCACGAGTCGTGCCGCATCCCGAGCCAGGGTGGCAGGATCGCAGGACACGTAGACCAGCCGGGCCACCGGGCGTTCCACCAGGGCTCGGCAAACGGCGGATGCACCATCGCGGGGCGGGTCGAGCACGACCGCGTCGGGCTCAGTGCCCTCCAGCAGTGCGACAACCACCGCCTCGTGGCTCAGGTCCGCCTGGCGAGCATCAACCGGCAGTCCGTTGATCCTGGCGTTGTCAGTCAACCGCTCGACCATGGCCGGATTGCCTTCCACTGCCGTGACATGGGCGCCATCGGCCGCCATTGGCAGGCTGAAGTTGCCGATACCGGCGTAGAGGTCGAGTACCCGTTCGCCATCCAGGGGCGTCAGCCATTCCCGTGTCGTGGCGACCAGTTGGGCATTGACGGCCTCGTTGACCTGAAGGAAGTCACCGGGGTCGAAGCGCAGCTCGAGCTCTCCGCTGGCGCCAGGCAGTCGATAGGCGAGGTCGGGCGTGTCGCCTAACCACTCGAACAGCGGAGCGTCTCGACCCGTCAGGCGCCCCACGGACACTCCCTGGTCACGGGCGAACGCCTGCCAGCGCTGACGGTCGGCATGATTGTCTCGTAGTTGACGCACTACCACCACGGTCACACCGTCGGCGGCCACCAGTTCCAGATGACCAACCTGGCGCGGGGCCTCCAGCTGGGCCAGCAGCTCACGCAGCGGCACAAGCAGCGCCTCCAGTGTGGGCAACAGCACCAGGCAGTGTTCCACGTCCACCAGACGACTGGCATGGTGGACGCGAAAACCCAGGTGAACCCGTCCCTCTGAATCCACCTTCACCCCCAGCCGGGCACGTCGCCGATAGCCGGCCGCGGCGTCTGCCAGCAGGGCCGGTGGCGTCGTCAGGGAAATGCCCTCCCGAGCCAACAGGTCGACCAGCACCGCCTGCTTGTGTTGCCGCTGAGCCGCCACGGTCAGATGCTGGAGATCACAGCCGCCACACTGAGCATAGTGGGGACAGGGAGGTTCGACACGCTCGGGAGAGGCTTCGATGAGTTCGCGGACATGGGCCTCGTCAAACCGCTTGCGGGAGCGGTGCACCGCCGCCTCAAGACGCTCTCCCGGCAGCGCACCATCGATGAACAGGGCCTTGCCGCTGGCAGAGCGCGCCACGCCACGGCCATCGTGAGCCAGGCGCTGAACGGTTACCGCCGACACGCCGGGTTCGACCACCCGTTCGGGAGACTCGTCGTGCCGCCCCTGCAGGCCGGAGGCTCCCGAGCGTTGACGCGGTGGCCGACGCTTTCCAAGCATTGCCACGTCAAGCCTCCGGGGCAAACAGGCCGGTCGAGAGGTAACGATCGCCGCGGTCACAGACGATGAAGGCGATCACCGCGTTCTCGACCTCCGCGGCGATACGCAGCGCCCCTGCCAGGGCGCCGCCAGAAGAGACACCGGCCAGGATGCCCTCCTCCCTGGCCAGCCGCCGCATGTGCTCCTCGGCCTCGTGCTGGCCGATATCGAGGACTCGATCCACTCGCGAGGCATCGAAGATGCTCGGCAAGTACTCCTTTGGCCAGCGCCGGATACCGGCAATACTGGCACCATCTTCCGGCTGCAGGCCTATGATCTGAATAGCGGGGTTGCGCTCCTTGAGGTAGCGCGACACCCCCATGATGGTTCCCGTCGTCCCCATGGAGCTGACAAAATGGGTGATCGTACCGCCGGTCTGTTCCCAGAGTTCAGGGCCGGTGCCGAGATAATGCGCCAGCGGGTTGTCGGCATTGGCGAACTGGTTGAGCGGCTTGCCCTCGCCCCGGGCAATCATCGCCTCGGCGAGGTCGCGCGCCTCTTCCATGCCGCCCTCCTTGCTGACGGTAATCAGCTTGGCACCGAAAGCCGCCATGGCCTGCTTGCGCTCGCTGGACGCACTCTCCGGCATGATCAGCACCATCCGGTAGCCCTTGATGGCCGCCGCCATGGCCAGCGCGATACCGGTGTTGCCCGAAGTGGCCTCGACGAAGGTATCCCCCGGCGTTATCTCACCGCGAGCCTCGGCCTGTTCGAGCATCGACAACGCCGGGCGGTCCTTCACCGAACCGGCAGGGTTGTTACCTTCCAGCTTGGCCAGCAGCGTGTTGTTGCGGCCCGCCGTGATACGCTTGAGCCGCACCAGCGGCGTATTGCCGACGACGTCCTCGATGGTAGGAAAATGCATGTAACCGTCCTTATGGAAACGCCTTTTCAGCATTATATCCGTGCCGCCCCCCACTGGACAGGCATCCTGAACAGCTGTGGCATACTGCACAAAGATTCACCGTGATAAAGGATCACCGATGTCGCTCGGAAATCGCATAACGCTCTGGTTACTGTGCCTGCCGCTACTGGTTTTGATGGCCGTGGCGACACTCGGCCTGCAGCAGGAGTCCGAATGGCGCAAGTCGGCACTGCGCGACCGGCTGGTTACCGCAGCAGAGCTTCAGGCTCCCATGCTTGCCCAGACGCTCATAGCCAGAGAAGAGTCGCAGCTGGACAGCCTGGCCCATCGACTGCTCGATATCGACGAGGCCCGGGGAGTCGGTGTCTATACCGAAACGGGCACGACGATATTGGAGCTGGGCCGCAGCCGTGCCCAGGTTGCCATGGCACCGCCCCAGGAGACGCAGCTCGATACCCGGGGCGATCTCTGGCGACTGATGGTCCCCCTCGATCTGCCTGCGAACAATGGCATCATCCAGGGCCTCGCCTGGCTCGAGATCGACATCGATTCACGAGCACTGACCCTGGATCATTACCGCCGCCTGGCCAGCGCCGGCCTGGGGCTATTGATTCTCGGCCTGCTGCTGTTCGTGCTGGCATCCTCGCTGGGACGACGCCTGGACAGTAACTTGAACGGTGCCAGCGAGGCGCTGAAACGCCTGCGCGGCGGTGATCTGCACACTCCGCTCGCCGAGGATGGCCCACCCGAACTGCGTCGCCTGGCCCAGCAGGTCAATGCGCTGGGCGACGAACTCGAACAGTCCCGGGACAATATGCAGCGCCAGATCGAGCAGACGACCGCCGAGCTGCAGGAGTCGATGGAAACCATCGAGATCAAGAACATCGAGCTAGACTTGGCCCATCGCCGCGCCCTGGAGGCCAACCGGGTCAAGTCGGAGTTCCTGGCCAGCATGAGTCACGAGATTCGCACACCGCTCAACGGCATCGTCGGCTTCTGTCGCCTGCTGGGTCGCTCGCGCCTCGAGCCTCGACAGCGTGAATGGCTCGACCAGGTTCAGGTGGCTTGCGACAACCTGCTGGCCCTGGTCAACGACGTACTCGATTTCTCGCGCATCGAAGCCGGGCGACTCGAACTCGACCGTGCCGAAGTGGACATGGTGTCGCTCGTGGACGAGGCGCTGGGGCTTCAGGCACCGCTGGCCCATCAGAAAGGTCTCCACCTGCTGGGCCTCGTCTACGACGACGTCCCCTCACCGCTGCGCGGCGATCCGCTACGTATCCGTCAGGTGCTGATCAACCTGGTACACAACGCCCTGAAGTTTACCGAACAGGGAGAAGTCATCGTGCGAGTCATGGTCGAGGATCACTCTCACAAGGACCAGATCCTGTTGCGCGTCAGCATCAGCGACACCGGCATCGGGCTGACCCCCAAGGAGCAGCACGACCTGTTTCAGGCATTTCGTCAGGCCACATCCGGTCATTCCCGCCAGTATGGCGGCTCAGGGCTCGGCCTGGCCATCAGCCGGCAACTGGTCGAACAGATGGGTGGCCGCATCACTGTAGAAAGCGAACCGACCAAGGGATCGACCTTCGCCTTCAGCCTTCCCCTGGAAGTCATCGGTGGCAGGGATGCGTTGCCGGAGCGAATCCTCGACGGAGAGTGCATTGCCCTGTACGAGCCACATGCGCCCACCCGCCACGCGCTAAACCACCTCCTCAGTTGCTGGGGCGCCCAGGTAGTGGAGGTGCCCCATCCCTCGGTGCAGGCACCGCCACCGGCACTGATGGTGGCCGGACTTCCCACCCAACTCACTGATGCGGTGCTCGAGGAGTGGCAGGCCTGGCTCGACGCCTGCCCCTGTCCGGTTCTCCTCCTGGTCAACGCCACGCCGCTCGAGCTGCCGAAACTCACCCTTTCCTCCGGGGGCGAACTCCTGTGCAAGCCGATCTCGCGCCAGGCTTTGGCCGAGGGGCTGCGACGCTGCGGCTCGCTGCGCGGCGAGGTCGTGGTACCGCCCAGCCTTAACCGGCTACTGGTGGTGGACGACAACGCCAGCAACCGACGCCTGCTGAAGGACATCCTGCAGCGGCCGGGCCTGTGGATCGAAGAGGCGGGAAGCGGCGAAGAGGCGCTGGCTATCGCCGAGAACGAGCCATTCGACCTGGTATTGATGGATATCCGAATGCCAGGGATGGACGGCGTCGAGACGACCCGGGCGCTGCGAAAGCTGGGCGGAAGCTGGTCGCACTGCCCGGTGATCGCCGTGACAGCCCACGCCCTGGAGGATGACCGCCAGCAGTTGCTGGACAGCGGTCTTCAGGAAGTCTTGATCAAGCCGGTGGATAGCAATGCACTGGAGGCCATTCTCCAGCGGCATCTACGCGTCACACCACAGGTCAGGCACATAGAGCCGGAGTCGCCGGAGCGACAGCAGCAGAGCGAAGCGCTGGCCGTCGTCGACCTGACGCTGGGCACCCGCCTGGCCAATGGCAGTGAATCCCTTGCCCTCGAGCTGCTCGATGAGCTCGCCTCATCGCTTCCTTCCAGCACCAGGGAGCTGCAGGCGGCCCTGTCCACCGATGACACGGAGGCCCTGCTAGATACCGTTCACGCCCTGAACGGTGCCTGTCGCTACTGCGGGGCACCGGAACTGGCGCTGGTGGCAGAGACCCTGGAGACCCGACTGCGTTCCAAGGGCATGACCGATGTCGAGCCGTTGATCGATGATCTGTTTCGCGCAATGGACCGGTTACGGGCCTGGCACGTCCAGCAACAGAATCACTCCTCCGGCACGACCATCGCCGATGCGAGCTCGGTCTCGTCGCTCAGGGACAAGTGAATGGAGTTCGCGCCAGCGAGGGCTCGGCGCAGGGCCGTGTCGAAGCGCGCGACCCGCGAAATGCCCGCTCCGATTCCGTGGATCATCCGGTTTCGCTGTCGTCCAGATCATCGTGGTGGTGATCGTGCTCTTCCAGCGAGGCGACGAACCCCGCCTCCTGGCCGGCAATGACCAGTCGCTTCATGTCGGCCACGGCTTCCTTGAGGCCCACGAAGAGGGCTCGCGCAATAATGGCATGGCCGATATTGAGCTCATGCAGGCCGGGAATCGCGGCGATGGCCTCGACATTATGATAGTTCAGCCCGTGACCGGCATTGACCACCAGCCCAAGCTCAAGCGCCATTTCCACCGCCGCCGCCAGCCGGACATGCTCACGATGAGCCGCGTCACCAGCCAGCTCCGCATAGGCCCCCGTATGGAGTTCGATGACCGGCGCCCCCGCCTTCACCGCGGCCACGATCTGGCTGGGCTCAGGGTCGATGAACAGCGAGACCTCGCAACCGGCGGCAGCCAACCGCTGACAGGCCTCGGCGATGGCCTGGAAGCCACCGACCACGTCAAGCCCGCCCTCGGTGGTCAGCTCTTCACGCTTCTCCGGCACCAGGCAGACATGGGCGGGCCGGATCTCCTCGGCCAGGGCAAGCATCTCCTCGGTGACCGCCATCTCGAGATTCATGCGCGTATTGAGCACCTCGGCAAGCAGGCGCACATCACGCGGCTGAATATGGCGCCGATCCTCGCGCAGGTGCACGGTGATACCGTCGGCGCCCGCCTCCTCGGCCAGCAGTGCCGCCTGAACCGGGTCAGGATAGCGGGTACCTCGAGCCTGACGCAGGGTCGCGATATGGTCGATATTGACGCCAAGCAGGATACGCGGGGGATGCATGGACTCTCTCCAAAACCGATAAGACGGGGTCAGTGTGGGACGACACGGCGCCGCTGGGCAAGCTGGCGCATCAACTCGCGGGAACGCAGTGGTCGAGCCCCCAGCAGAGGCGCCAACGCGGCCCGGGTAATGGCCTTGGCAGGACCCCCAAGGCCGGGGTCGGCCCAGTCGCCGCCGGCGAGCAGCCGAAGCGTGCGGCCGTCGATACCGGGCTCGCCGGGGACGAAGGCCCGGGATGCGTTATCGAAACGATAGTGACAGTGGGGATCGAGCTCACGTCCATCGGGCTCGGTGAAACGCGGCGCCGCATCGAGCGACTCGAGCAACGCAACCTCCAGCCGACGCAGCGAGCCGGCTCGCCCATCCGGGCGCGGCAAGGCCTCGAGCAGTGCGCCGTAGAACGCAAATACCTCGGCTACCGGAAGCTCCACCGGCAGGGTCCGGGTCAGCAGTTCGTTGGCATAGAGCCCGCAGAGCAACCCCTCCCCCACGAGCAGTGCCGCCGAGCCGCGGCTTTCCATCAGGCGCAGTCGCTTGAGCTCTCCGTCCCCCACCCAGGTCACGTGCAGCGGGGCGAATGGCTGCATGCGCCCGCGGGAGCGCGAGCCCGGCCGCTGCACGCCCTGGGCCACCGCTCGCACGCGGCCGTGGTCGAGAGTCAGCAACTCGACCAGAGCGCTGGTTTCACGATAGGGGCGCTTATGCAGGAGGAAAGCCGGTTGCGGCTGCATGACGGTCACCCGACAAGACGCCTGGGCCTCGTTGAGCCAAGGCAATGAATCGCCATCAGTCGAGGTTGTAGCCGAGGCTCTTCAAGGCCCGTTCATCATCGGACCAGCCCCGCTTCACCTTGACCCAGAGATTGAGCATCACCTTGGCATCCAGGGCACGCTCCATGTCCAGGCGAGCCTCGCGACCGATGCTCTTGATGCGCTCACCGTTCTCGCCGATCAGGATCTTCTTCTGACCCGAACGTTCCACCATGATCAGGGCACTGATATGCACCACACGCCCTTCATCGCGAAACTCCTCGATCTCAACCGTCACCTGGTAGGGCAGCTCGTCGCCCAACTGGCGCATGATCTTTTCCCGCACCAGTTCCGCGGCCAGGAAGCGCTGGCTCTTGTTGGTAACCTGGTCTTCGGGAAAGTGATGGACGCCTTCAGACAGGTACTTGGCCACCTCGACCTCCAACTCCGGCACATTAGTACCGTGCTTGGCGGATATGGGGATGATGGCGGCGAATTCGCGCCGCGCTCCCACCTCGCCAAGCCATGGCAGCAACGTGCTCTTGTCCTCGAGCCGGTCGACCTTGTTGACGGCCAGGATGACCGGCGCCTGAACGTGCTCGAGGCGCTGGAGCACCACCTGGTCCTCGTCGCTCCATCGAGTGCGGTCGATGATGAACACCACGCAGTCGACGTCACGCAGGGCCTGGGTAGCGGCCTGATTCATGAAGCGGTTGATCGCCTTGTTGCGATCCTTCGCCATGATGTGGATGCCGGGCGTATCGACGTAGATGAATTGCGCCTCACCCTCGGTCTTGATACCCATGACCTGGTGACGCGTGGTCTGTGGACGACGCGAGGTGATCGAGATCTTCTGGCCGAGAATCCGATTCATCAGGGTGGACTTGCCCACATTGGGGCGCCCAACGATGGCGACAAAACCGCATGTCTGGGTCATTTGCTGCGCCCTCCTCGGGTCTCGAGCTGCGACAGGGCCATCTCCGCCGCCTGCTGTTCGGCATGTCGACGACTGGCTCCGATTCCCACGGTGTGTTCCTCAAGCAGTTCGATGTGGCACTCCACGGTAAAGGTCTGGTCATGTGCCTCGCCTTCCACCGACACCACCTCATAGCGAGGCAGGGGAACCTGGCGGGACTGAAGAAACTCCTGGAGGCGTGTCTTGGGGTCTTTCTGGGTATCCTGCAAGTCGATGGCTTCCAGGCGTTCGGCGTACCAGGCCAACACCCGGGACCGCGCCACATCCATCCCGGCGTCCAGGTAGATGGCGCCGAGCACCGCCTCGACGGCATCGGCGAGAATGGAATCACGGCGATGACCGCCGCTCTTCATTTCACCGGAGCCGAGTCGCAGGCATTCACCGAAGGACATCTCCCGGGCCAGTTCGGCCAAGGTCTGGCCACGCACCAGGCGGGCGCGCAGCCGTGACAGCTGGCCCTCCCGCGCCTGAGGGAAGCGCTCGTAGAGCGCTTCGGCGATCACGAAGTTGACGATGGAGTCACCGAGAAATTCGAGGCGTTCGTTGTTCTGACCTCCAAAGCTGCGATGGGTCATGGCCAGTTCCAGCAGGGCGTCATCCCCGAAGGTGTGGCCGATGCGTCGGCTGAAGGCGTTGAGGGAGTTGCTCACGAAGCTCCTGCTATCTACAAAAGAACGGGCTGCCTAGCGGCATGAAAAGGTTCACCGTCAAGAGACGTCGAGACGTCAATGAATACGTCGAACATTGGAAAAACTGGGCAATCCACCATCCCACTGCATCCAGACTGCAAAGGCACGCCCAACGATATTCTCTTCGGGAACGAAGCCCCAGTAGCGGCTATCGTTGGAGTGGTCACGATTGTCGCCCATGGTGAAGTAGTGACCGTCCGGCACCACCAGCTCACGCACTCGCGGCCCCGTATCACGAGGATTATTGTAGATTCGGTGACTGATTTCGCCCAACTGTTCTTCCAGCAGCCACTCTTGCGGTGCTTCGGACGGACCCTCTTCCAGCAGACGCTTGGGCACCGGCTCACCGTTGATATAGAGCTGCTTGTCCTCATACCGCAAGGTATCACCGGGCAGGCCCACCACACGCTTGATGAAGTTCACCGAGGGCTCGTTGGGGAAGCGAAAGACCATGACGTCACCGCGTTTGGGATCGTCCATCTCGACGAAGCGAGTGTGGGTCACCGGCAGGCGCAGACCGTAGGCGTACTTGTTCACCAGGATGAAGTCACCGATTTCCAGGGTGGGACGCATGGAGCCGGAAGGGATCTGGAAAGGCTCGACCAGGAAGCTGCGCAGCAACAGCACCACCAGCAGGACAGGAAAGAAGGAGCGCGCGTAATCGACAGGCCAGGGCTCCTTGAGTGCCTTGGCACGCGTCTCCTGGTCAAGCCCTTCGGTCGTTGCGGCTTCGGCGGTGGCCAGCTGCCGGCGGCGCGCCGGACGCAGCAATATCAGGTCGAGCAGCCATACCAGACCGGTGACCGCCACCGCAATCACCAGCAGAAGTGAAAAATCCATAGTATCGTCGGTCCCTAGTCATTCACCTTGAGAACGGCCAGGAAAGCATCCTGGGGAATTTCCACCCGACCGACCTGTTTCATGCGCTTCTTGCCCGCCTTCTGCTTCTCCAGCAGCTTCTTCTTGCGCGAGACGTCGCCGCCGTAGCACTTGGCGGTGACGTTCTTGCGCAGCGCCTTGACGGTGGAGCGCGCCACTACCTGGCCACCGATGGCTGCCTGGATCGCCACGTCGAACATCTGACGAGGGATCAGCTCCTTCATCTTTTCCACCAGTAGTCGCCCGCGACCATGGGCATGGTCGCGATGGATGATGACAGCCAGTGCATCGACCTTGTCGCCATTGATCAGCACGTCAAGGCGCACCAGTTTGGCGGCCTGGAAGCGTTCGAAGCTGTAGTCCAGGGAGGCATAGCCCTTGGAAATGGATTTCAATCGATCGAAGAAGTCCATCACCACCTCGCTCATGGGCAACTCATAAACCAGCTGGATCTGACTGCCCAGGAACTGCATGTCACGCTGAGTGCCGCGGCGATTCTCGCACTCCATGATCACGTTGCCGACGAACTCCTGGGGCACCAGAATACTGGCCCGCACAATGGGCTCGCGCATCTCCTCGACATCGGCCATGTCTGGCAGCTTGGAGGGGTTGGAGACGTACTTGAGGTCACCATTCTTCATCGCCAGCTCATAGACCACGGTGGGCGCCGTGGTGAGCAGATCCAGGTTGTATTCACGCTCGAGGCGCTCCTGGACGATCTCCATGTGCAGGGTGCCGAGGAATCCGACACGAAAACCGAAGCCCAGGGCATCGGAGTTCTCGGGCTCGTACTCCAGCGAGGCATCATTGAGCGCCAGCTTTTCCAGCGCGTCGCGGAAGTCCTCGTAGTCGTCGGCCCCCACCGGAAACATGCCGGCATAGACCTGCGGCTTGACCTTCTGGAAGCCCGGCAGGCGTTCCACGTCCGGGGTCTTGGCATGGGTGATGGTATCCCCCACCGGCGCACCCTGAATCTCCTTGATCCCGGCCACCACGAAGCCGACCTCGCCGGCGCGCAGGATGCCGGTCTCCTTGCGCAGGGGGGTGAATATCCCCACTTCGTTGGCCTGCCAGTCACGGCCAGTGGACTTGATGCGGATCTTCTGGCCCTTCTTGAGGGTGCCGTCGAAGACCCGAACCAATGAGACGACGCCCAGGTAATTGTCGAACCAGGAATCGATGATCAGCGCCTGCAGCGGTGCCTCCCGGTCGCCCTTGGGCGGCGGAATGTCACGTACCAGGCGCTCGAGCAACCCGTCGATCCCCAGGCCGCTCTTGGCCGAGACCTGGCAGGCATCGGTGGCATCGAGACCGATGATCTCCTCGATCTCATGGGCCACCTTGTCGGGGTCGGCCTGAGGCAGATCCATCTTGTTGAGGACCGGCAACACCTCGAGACCCTGCTCGATAGCGGTGTAGCAGTTCGCCACCGACTGCGCCTCGACGCCCTGAGCCGCGTCGACCACCAGCAGCGCGCCCTCGCAGGCGTAGAGCGAGCGCGACACCTCATAGGAAAAATCCACGTGCCCGGGGGTGTCGATGAAGTTCAGCTGATAGGTATTTCCGTCATCGGCCTGGTAGTCAAGCGTCACCGACTGAGCCTTGATGGTAATGCCTCGCTCACGCTCGAGATCCATCGAGTCGAGCACCTGCTCCTTGAGTTCACGCTCGGTGAGTCCGCCGCAGCTCTGGATCAGGCGATCTGCCAGGGTCGACTTGCCATGGTCAATGTGGGCGATGATGGAGAAATTCCGAATATACTTCAGCTTTTCGTTGCTTGCGTCGTTGCTCATCTAGCCCAGTCCGGTGTTCGTCACGTGCGCGGAGGCGGCCGGTTTTGCCGCGCCCCGTTCACGTCGAATGAATTCAATGGCGGGTATTGTACCGGCATGGCGGGGGGTTGGACAGCGCAGCCGTCGGCCACTCCCGCGAACGAAGGCGCCCCTCACCGTGAGATGAGAGGCGCCTCGAGGAGACAAGCGGGCTCATCGGCTCCGCGCAGGATCAATCCTCACCCAGTCTCAGAGCGACGAACAGCGAGCGCCCTTCGCGGTAGAGACGTACCGGAACGGCACGATCCGTCGGCAGTTCCTTGACCAGTTCCAGCAGCTGGGAGCCACTATCCACGGCGTGATGGTCGATACTGACGATGACATCTCCCCGACGAATACCCGCCCGCGCAGCCGCTCCTTGAGGGTCGACCTCACGCACTACCACGCCGGCCTCGACCCCCAGGCGCTCGCGCTCGGTCTCATCGAGCTCGCCGACTGCGATACCCAGGCGAGCCTGAGCACTCTGTTCGTCACGGGCCTCGGCACGCGGTTCATCGCTGTCCGGCCAGTCGCCGATGGTCACGGTGACCTGCTCACGCTGGCCGTCGCGCATGAGGGTCAACTCCGCCTCGTTGCCCGGCGAGACGCGGCCGATCAGGCGCGGCAGATTGCGCGAGCGCTCGACTTCCTCACCGTCGACCTCGAGAATGATGTCGCCGGCCCGCACGCCTCCGTCGGCTGCCGGCCCTTCCGGGTCGAGATCGGCGACCAGAGCACCACTCGCACTCTCCATGCCGAACGATTCGGCCAGATCCCGCGAGACCGGCTGGATCATCACGCCGAGCCAGCCACGACGCACACGCCCGTCATCACGTAGCTGGCTGGCCACATCCATCGCAACGTTGATGGGTATGGCAAAGGAGAGCCCCATGAAACCGCCACTACGCGTGAAAATCTGAGCATTGATCCCCACGACTTCGCCGTCAAGGTTGAACAAAGGACCGCCCGAGTTACCCGGGTTGATGGCAACATCGGTCTGGATGAAAGGTACGTAGGCATCCCGCGGCAGGGTGCGGTTGATGGCACTGATGATGCCGGCGGTCACCGAGTGGTCGAAGCCGAAGGGGGAACCGATAGCCGCTACCCACTGGCCCACCCTGAGCGTATCGGAGTCGCCGGTCGGCAGGGTCGGCAGGCCCTCGGCATCCACCTTCAGCACCGCAACATCGGTCTGCGGGTCGGAGCCAATCAATTCGGCCGCCATTTCGCGACGATCGGCCAACCGAACCAGTATCTCATCGGCGCCCTCGACCACGTGGGCATTGGTCAGGACGTAGCCGTCAGAGCTGATGATAAAACCGGAGCCCAGCGACTGGCGCTCCTGTCCCTGCCCTGGGCCGGGGCCTGGTACGGGTCCGCCCGGCCCACCCGGAAAACGATCGCCGAAGAAGTGTCGGAAGATATCAGGAATCTCCGGCCCCCCGAATCCCTGGAAGGGATCGCGCCGCTCCACCACCCGGGTCGAAGAGATGTTGACCACCGCGGGAGCGGCCTGCTCGACCAGGTTGGCGAAGTCGGGAAGATCGCGGGCAAGAGCCGCTTGCCAGGGAAGCAGCAGGGCCAGCAGTAGTGCCCACAATGAAAAGGAACGGATCATTGGTCTCATGAAAAACTCCTGCGTCATTGCGTACGTTTCACATGTCGGCGGTTACGCCATCATTCGGCTGTTGCCCGCTCACTCGTCACTGGAAACATCCTTCCAGGTCAAGCCGTCCGCGACCTGGGCCAGTACGCGGGGTGGCAGCTCGCCCATCACCACTACCTGTATCGGCCCGTCCTCCACTGTCAGGTGGCGCACGATGGCCAGCGAAATGCCCAGCCGATGCAGACCGGGTATCAGCCGTTCCCGCCCCTCCTCGATCGGTTCGACGAACAGGCTGAGCGTAGAAAGGCCATCACTATAGATGCGGTGCCCGACGGCCTCGCCATGTCGCTCGCTACGGGTATCCACGGGCTGGGCGATGAACCCATCCGGCAGCCATTCGGGGCGCCAGGGGTGCTGAGGCTGGGAGCGAAGATCGTCGAGGAAGACGCTACCCTCATGCAGTTGCGGCTCCTGGAGTTCGGTAATCTGGAAGGTTTCGACCACTCGACCGCGATCATCGAGCAGTTCACGCTTCAACGGCAGCGCCGTGCGGGAATCGAGCCAGAGGCGTTGCCCGAATCGCAATCCATCGAGGGGTTCAATGTCCAGGCGCACGGCAGAACGATTGGCGATCCTCTCGTCGTTCCCCAGGCCAAGCCGATAAAACTGGTCGAGATGCCTGGCGACGCCGGCCGGCGAGGCGGCTACGTCGTCGTCACTGTCTGACCAGCCCAGTCGACCGATGCGTCCACGGCGCTCGAAGACGACCTGAGGACCATCGAGAAAGCGTGCCACTTCCCGTTCGACCCCATCCTGGATATCGTGGGAAAGCGCCAGCGTCCTGACACCATCGATGCCGATACGCACGGCCCTCGCCTGGAAGATATAACAGTGGTTGGCCCAAAGGCTGCGCTCAAACCAGTCGCTCGCTGTCTCCGGGGCTTCCCAATCGGATAGCTGGCGACAGTCGAATCCCTCGTTCGACGTCTCGGTGCCACGCGGGGTGTCGGCCGCCAACGGCAGAGCCACGCCTAGGCAGGCGATGCCGCAGAATACTGCCAGGCGACGCAGGGTGCGCCCGGCTCTCATCAGCGCTGCCCCAGCGTCTCACTACCGGAAGCGCGCAACAGCGGCATCCAGACATCGCCACTACGATAGGCGGCACCCTCTGAGTGTCGATCAAGGTAGGACTGCAACAGCCTCGCCTGCTCCTGATCGGAACTCGGGGCCTGTCGCGACTGCGGCGACATGAAGAGGGGGTTATCGAAGCTGGCCCCCACGGGCATGATACCGGCCTGCCCACCGGCGGACGCCGGCGAGAACAGTGGAGAACCCTGCCCGCCCGCCGGGGAGGCAATGCTTCGCTGCGGTTGCTCCGAAGCGGAACGGGTCTCGGTCCCGGCAACCGGGGAGTCGCCGGTACGGGCAAAGTCGCTGCCGCTGTAGAACTGCACCCCGGTGATCACCATCAGCGAGACGGCAGCCGCAATGCCGGCACCACGAGCCAGGGAGGGAGAGCGTCGCGACGCCACGGGCGTCGTTTCGAGAGCCGGTGCCGGTTCATCCTCGAGGCGGGCCATGATGCCGGCCGAAAGATCCTTGCTGACATCGATGTCATGATCCCGCCGCATCAGGCTACGCATCAAGTGATAGCGTCGCCAGGCATCCGCCGCATCAGGGTCGTCCTCCAGGGACTTAAGCACCCGACGGAGCTCGAGATCATCACCTTCGTTGTCCATCAGGGCAGAAAGCGATTCCCGTGCGTTCTGACTCATTCTCACACCCCCACGCTGTCAAGGCACCCTGCCTTGCATCAAATGAAATCCGGTATTTCCTGTCACACGCTGCTGTCACACATTACCGGAAATACCGACCCGCCCACGTACTCGTGCAAGCGTTGTAACGTAACAATCACTGCTTCTGACGCCGCTAGCGCCAGACAGTTCAGCGCCAGCGCAAAATCCTTCGATTTTTCTCACTCGGCCTTCACTCACCCCTTTCACTCAATCATCGATTCCCGGGTCCGCGCCGTGGTGACGAGCGGCTGGATATGCTGGTCGACCGCCTCGCGGGCACGAAAGATACGCGACCGCACCGTCCCCACCGGACACTGCATGATATTGGCAATGTCCTCATAGGAGAGCCCGTCCAGCTCTCGCAGGGTTATCGCTGTGCGCAGGTCATCGGGCAGATTCTCGATGGCTTCGAAGACCGCGGACTCGAGCTGGTCCCTCGCCAGGGACGCTTCCGGGGTTTCGGTATCGGCGAGGCGACCGCTATGATCGAGAATCTCGGCATCGACGATGTCGAGATCACTACCCGGAGGTCGCCGCCCCTTTGACACAAGGTGATTCTTGGCGGTATTGATGGCGATGCGATACATCCAGGTATAGAAGGCGCTCTCCGCGCGAAACTTGCCCAGCGCCCGGTACGCCTTGATGAAGGCCTCCTGCGCCACATCCTGCACTTCGCTGTGATCCTGTACGTAGCGCCCGATCAGCCCGATGATCTTGTGCTGATATTTCCTTACCAGCAGGTCGAACGCACGATTGTCACCCTGCTGGGCGCGTTCCACGAGTTGCTGGTCGGTTTCTCGGCTGCCCATTCATGCCCCTCCCGACCGGGAGAGAGCCTGCTGACTGGCGGTGAAGCGAAACGTCGTGCTGGATTCTGCATGCATGGTGTAAACCTGGTGCCTGTTGGCAGCTGAGTGTCCCTGGAGTATTGCTCCATCGAAACGGCAAGTGTTCCTGTTTATTGGCCGCGCATCAAGCCGGCTGCCATGCGCCGGCACTCAGACAGTCGCCAGACGCCGGGGTTCCGGTCACAATTGATATTTTCTCTCTCTGCGGGTGTATAGTAGATCATCCTCCCAGCCTTCAACGCATCACGATACAGGTAGCGAAATGTCAGATCAGCAGGTCAGCAACCTCAACGTTCTTTCGCAGGACGTTCTGATCACCCCCGAGGCCCTCAAGAACGAAATACCGCTCGGTGAAGCCGCCGAAAGGACGGTCATCGAGGGGCGTCGGACCATCCAGAACATTCTCGATGGTACCGACCCCAGGCTGCTGGTAGTGATCGGCCCCTGCTCGATACACGACGTCGATGCCGCCCTGGATTATGCACGTCGCCTGCGCCGTTTGGCCGATGAGGTGAAGGACAGCCTCTATGTGGTGATGCGCGTCTACTTCGAGAAACCCCGCACCACTGTTGGCTGGAAAGGCCTGATCAACGATCCGCACCTCAATGGTTCGTTCGAGATCGAGGAAGGGCTGCACATCGCTCGCAAGCTGCTGGTGGAGCTTTCGGAACTCGGCCTGCCGCTGGCCACCGAGGCGCTGGACCCGATCTCGCCCCAGTATCTGCAGGATTGCATCAGCTGGTCGGCGATCGGGGCACGCACCACCGAATCCCAGACTCACCGCGAGATGTCCTCCGGCCTGTCGAGCCCCGTCGGTTTCAAGAACGGCACCGACGGCAGCCTTGATGTGGCCGTCAATGCGCTGCAATCGGTGGCACACCCGCATAATTTCCTCGGCATCAACCAGAGCGGCCAGGTGTCGATCATCCGCACCCGCGGCAATGCCTATGCCCACGTGGTGCTGCGCGGCGGCAACGGCAAGCCCAACTACGACAGCGTCAGCGTCGCGCTGGCTGAGCAGGAGCTGCGCAAGGCCGGCATCAAGCCCAACATCATGATCGACTGCTCCCACGCCAACTCCAACAAGGACGCTGCGCTGCAGCCCCTCGTCATGGAGAACGTCACCAACCAGATCCTCGAGGGCAACCGTTCTATCATGGGCCTGATGGTGGAGTCTCATATCGGCTGGGGCAGTCAGAAGATTCTCGACGATCTCAGCCAGATGCAGTACGGCGTCTCGGTGACCGACGCCTGTATCGACTGGGAAACCACCGAGGAGGCCATGACCCGCATGGCCACGAAACTGAAGCCGGCCCTCGCCTCCCGTGGCGACGCCTGACCCCACGGCGTGACTATCGATTGCATCAGGCCCGCCTAACACGGCGGGCCTGATGTGTGGGTACCTCACTCGACCTCTAGCACGCTCCCTCTACACGCCTCTTCTATTGCGCTCCCTCTCTCACCCCGTCGATCTCTCGCACGAAAGGCGGTAGCGCATCGAGCAGTGCCCGTCCGTAGCGACGCGTCAACACACGGCGGTCGAGCAGCGTGATACGCCCCTGATCGGCCTCCTTGCGAATCAGTCGGCCACAGGCCTGCACCAGCTTGATCGATGCATCCGGGACGCTGATGCGCATGAACGGATTGCCGCCCTGGCTCTCGATCCACTCCGCCAGGGTCGCGCCGACCGGGTCGTCGGGCACCGCGAACGGTAGCCGGGTGACCACCACGTGGGTGAGGTAGTCGCCGGGCAGGTCGATGCCTTCGGCAAAGCTCGCCAGACCAAAGATGATACTGCCCTTGCCGGCATCGATCCGGGCCCGGTGCCGCTCGATCAATTCACGCTTGGGCAGCCGGTCCTGGGCGAGCACCCGCTCACGCTGTGCCGAGGGCAAGGCCTTCTCGACGGCGCGCAGCTGCGCCCTCGACGAGAACAGCATCAACACCGCCTCATCGGCACCAAGGCCACCGACGAAATCGATGATGGCTCGCTCGTGCGCCTCGCGGTCGGCCGGATCGACCGCCTCCCGCGGCACGCTGAGCACCGCCCGGGAATAGTCGAACGGGCTTGGCAGCCGCTGGTAGCGATACCGATTGGCCAGGCCGGCGCGCTCCTGCAGCCGCTCGAATCGGCCCAGTGCGGTGAGCGTGGCCGAGGTCACTACGGCGCCATAGCAGCTTCCCCACAGGGTCCTCGCCAGGGTGGGCGCGGCCGAGACGGGGCTCGCCGAGAAAGTGAGCTCAGGGTCACCGCCGAAGCGCTCGAGTGTCATCCAGCGGGCTTGCGGCGGCTCGCTGCCGATATCCGGGTGGGCATAGGCCTGCCACAGCCCGTGCGCCTCCAGTGCACGACCATGCAACAGCGCCATCAGCGGTAGCCAGGCTTCCGCCTGCTCACGAGCAAGCCCCGTATTCTTGTCCGGGTCGAGGCTCTCGCGCAGGATGTCGCTCAAGGTCTCCAGGGTCCGCGTCAATTCGGCGAAGGCGGTCACCAGAGTGCCGGCATGCTCGCGCAGTGCATCGGGCAGCCGTCCCATTTCGAAGCGGTGCTGATGACTCTCCTCCCCGTCAGCCAGACCCTGGGGACGACCGGCTAACTGGTGGCCGAGAGAGAAGGCTTCACCCAGGCGCGGCTCCAGTGCCGCAATGGCTTCCGGAAGCGTGCCCAGCAGCCTGGCTACGGTTGGCTGGATGGCCAGTGCCTGGTTCAACTCGGTGAGCGACTTCTTCAGGCTACCAAGCCAGCGCAGCGCACCACTCACACCAACCCTATGGGCGAAGTGGTTGAGCGCCTTGTCCGGCAGGTGGTGGCCCTCGTCGAAGACATAGATACAGTCGCCTGGCGGCGGCAACACGACACCGCCACCCAGGGACAGATCGGCCAGCACCAGATCGTGATTGGCCACGACGACATCGGCCGTCTCCAGATCGCGGCGTGCGCGGAAGAAGGCGCAGGCGGCAAAGTGGCCACAGCGCCGGTTGGTGCACTGCCGGTGATCGATGGTCAGGCGACGCCAGTCGGTATCATCGATCGACTCGGACCAGCTCTCGCGGTCGCCTTCCCAGCTGCCGCTGCCGTACGCCTCGGCCATGTCGCGCACCAGGGCCTGGAAATTGTCGCCGGACTCCTGAACCAGGCTCTGCTCGAACAGCGACAGGGTGGGATTGCCCGTCACGCCGTCCAGCTCCTGCTCGAGGCGCGCCACGCACAGGTAGCGACCGCGCCCCTTGGCCAGGGCGTAGTGGAAATCCAGGCCGCTGTGGGCCTTGAGGGCGGGCAGGTCCTGATGCAGCACCTGCTCCTGCAGGGCCACCGTGGCGGTGGCGATGACCAGCCGCTTGCCGCGAGCCTTGGCCACCGGCAATGCGGCCAACAGGTAGGCCAGGGTCTTGCCGGTGCCGGTGCCGGCCTCGAGCACGCAGACATGCTCATCGGAGATGCGCTTGCCCGAGTCGTCGGCCACGATACCGCTCAGCGTGCGAGCAATCTCGGCAATCATCAGCCGCTGGCCGTAGCGTGGCGTTAGCCCCTGGGCCTCCAGCACGCGACGATAGGCGGCCTGTATCTCGCCCTTGAGGGCCTCATCCAGCATGGCCTCACTCTCTAGAGAACTTTGAGGGAATGGCTTGAGCCCATCGGCCCTTCAGCGACTGCCTGGGAAACGCCTAGCGGTGGCGGCGGCTTCGGCGCCGTCGACAGGTTTACGAGGAGGCGCTGTAAACCCTTCCCTGGGCGCTACTTTTGCCATCCCTGGCAAAAGACCTCCTCTTCAACCTGTCCCCGGCTGCCTCGCGGTAAAAACAAAGCGTTACAGCAACCCCTCGGGCGGGTGCTCGCAGGGCAGCTTGCCGTTGATATAGCGCTCGATCTCGGGCAGCGAGAAGGCATCCTCTTCGCCGACGAAACTGATCGACACCCCGTTGGCACCGGCGCGGCCGGTACGGCCGATACGGTGCACATAGTCTTCCGGGTCTTCCGGCAGGGTGTAGTTGATCACGTGGCTGACATCCTCGATATGGATGCCGCGGCCCGCCACGTCGGTGGCCACCAGCACCTGGATCTCGCCTTCACGGAAACTCTCAAGCGTCTTGATGCGCTGATTCTGGGGTACGTCACCGGAGAGCATCGCGGCATTGATGCCAGCTTTTCTGAGCAGCTCGTCGAGCTTGCGCACCAGGTCGCGACGATTGCCGAAAACCATCACCCGGTCGAAGCTCTCCTGACGCAGCAGGTTGATCAGCAGCCGCTGCTTGTCATCGTCGCTGACCATATAGACCCGCTGATCGATGTTGGCGGCGTTTTCCACCGTTACCTCGATCTCGACGTGCGCGGGCTCATGGGTCCACTGGCTGGCCAGATTGAGGATATCCGGGGAGAAGGTTGCCGAGAACAGGAAGGTCTGCCGCTCCTCCTTCTTCGGCGTATGCCGGATGATACGCTTGACGTCGGGAATGAAGCCCATCGACAACATCCGGTCCGCCTCGTCGAGCACCAGCACCTCGACCTGGGTCAGGTCGACGTCGCGCTTCTCGTGGAAGTCCAGCAGTCGACCAGGGGTCGCCACCAGGATATCGACCTTGCGCCCCAGCGCATCGCGCTGCTTCTGGTAGTCCATGCCACCAACTACGCTTGCCACGTTGAGCGACGTGAAGCGTGCCAGGGCCTTGGCATCCTTCTCGATCTGCAGCGCCAGTTCGCGGGTCGGCGCCACGATCAGCGCGCGAGGCGCACCGGTCTTCTGGGCGTTCGGCTCTTCCTCTTCCAGGAAGTAGGCCATGATCGAGATCAGGAAGGCCGCGGTCTTGCCGGTACCCGTCTGCGCCTTGCCGACCACGTCGCCACCCAGCAGGGTCTGGCTCAGGGCCTCCGCCTGGATCGGGGTGCAGTACTCGAACCCCAGGGCGTGGATGGCACGCATCAACGGCAGCGGCAGATCGAAGTCGTGAAAGCGCCACTTGCCCGCCTCGACAGGCACCTGGAACTGGCGAAGATCCCAGTTCGATTGGCGGCGGCGCGGCTTGCGACGACGACGTTTGGGCTTGCGGTTCTCGGCCGGTGCTGTGGTCTGTTCCGACTCGCTCATAGGCTATGTGTCTTGTCCGTAGCAATGGATGAAGGAAACACTACACGAATGCCTGCGCGACCGAATCGCCCGTCGATTCGTTCAGCGTTTCCTGAACTTCGTACAGCCGCATATTGTACCAGCCTATCGCGATGAGGGCGCGCCTGGTGCAATGGACTGATAGAATAACGGTCTATGCCACCCTTCGACACCCAATGGAGTCCGGCCCGATGACACGCCGCAAGAAGACCCGCTCGCTGGCCGACAAGGTGACAATCCGCACCGGCAAGCGCAAGGATTTCAAGCAGTGGCGCCACGAGAACCCCGACCAGGTGACCTCGTCGCGCCGCTTTACCCAGAAGAAGCGCCAGCAGCGCAAGCTGCAGGCGGCACGCAAGCAGGCTCGCCAGGAAACGGGGCAGCCCATTGCCATCCACCCGGAAAACCGCGGGGAGGCGCCGGAGTAATGCGCCTGGTATCCTTCAACATCAATGGGTTGCGAGCCAGATTACACCAGCTCGAGGCACTGATCGAGAGTCACGCTCCCGCCGTTATCGGCCTGCAGGAAACCAAGGTCCACGACGACGAGTTTCCCCGCGAAGCGGTCGAGGCGCTGGGCTACCGCGTTTACTTCCATGGTCAGAAGGGACACTACGGCGTGGCGCTGATGTGCCACAGGGAACAGTGCCCCGACGAGCCCGAAGCCGTCTACTACGGTTTTGACGATGACGACGAGCTAGCCCAGCGGCGCATGATCGGGGCGAAACTTCGTACGGCCGACGGAGAGACGCTGACGGTATGGAACGGCTACTTTCCCCAGGGCGAAAACGTCGATCACCCCACCAAGTTTCCCATCAAGCGGCAGTTTTATGCACGGTTGTCCCGGCTACTGAAGGAGGCCCATCGACCCGACGAGCGGCTGGTGATCATGGGTGACTTCAATATCTCCCCCGCCGATATCGATATCGGCATCGGCGAGTCCAACCGCAAGCGCTGGCTGCGGGAAGGCAAGACCAGCTTCCAGCCGGTAGAGCGGGAGTGGCTCGACGGCATCAAGGCATGGGGGCTTACCGACAGCTACCGGCTGCACTACCCGGACGTGGACGACCGCTTCAGCTGGTTCGACTACCGTTCACGCGGCTTCGAACGAGAGCCGAAGCGTGGCCTGCGCATCGACCATATTCTGGTCACCCCATCGTTGGCCGAGCGTGTGCGCGACGCCGGCATCGATTACAACCTGCGCGGCATAGAGCGCCCCTCGGACCACGCTCCCGTTTGGACCGACCTCGAACTCTGAACCTTGATGCCTCGGTTCGCTTGGCGAACCTCGCCCTAGCGGATCGATAGCCAGTGCGGGTCTACCTCACTACCCAGAGCGTGAGCCTGTTGCAGGGCATCCTGCGCCAGCTCGATCCGTCCCCAGGCAAAAGCCAGCAGCCCCAGGCGATGCCAATCGACGCCCGCTTCGCTGCGCTCTGACACCGCGCGCCAGGCAGAAAGCGCCTGCTCGCGATCTCGCGCCTGCTCCCAGGCGCGAGCCAAGAGTCGCCGGTTATCCAGGGTGTCCGGCAGCGTCTCGTCGGCCAGCGCCGCCTCCATGTACTCGGCCGCCCGGGCCGGGGTCCCGGCGGCCAGGTGCAGCTCGATCCGCCGCCGCAGGTCCTCTTCGCCGGACAGGGCTCCCTGCCGCCAGCCGGCTTCCCAGATCGCTGCAGCCCGCTGAACCTCGCCGAGTCCCTGGGCCAGCGCTGCGGCCCGCCGCCACGCTTCAGACCCCACCTGCGCATTCAGTGCGGCTTCCAGGCTAGCCAGGGCCGCCTCGCCGCGCCCAGCACGCTGGAACACGGTGGCTGCCAGCGCCTGACGGCGCTGCTCCGGGGACGGGTCATCGGCCAGGGCGCGCTCAGTCCAGCTCGCCGCCTCATCCCAGCGCTCCAGCTCCGCCAGGGCACGGGCCAAACGCCAATGGTCGTCGACGCTGCCGCTATGGCGCTCATGCCATTCGAGCCATAGCGATACCGCCTCTTCAGTCTGCCCCGCTGCCAGGCGCAAGCGCGCCTCTTCGCGCAGCCAGCGATCGCGCTGAGGCAGCGAGGCTTCCTCCGTTCTGCGGGCCTGGCGCAAATGTTCGGCGGCGGCTTCGTGACGCCCCGCCCCGGCCTCGGCGCCGGCCGCCAGCTGACGATAGAGCGCGCTGGCCCAGCGATCGGCAGCATTGCCACCTTCGAACCGGTGTGCCTGAGCGCGGGCCCGCTCACCCACGCTATCGTGCTCGCCCTGCTGCAGCTGACGCTGGAGCTGCTCCAGGTCGCCGATGATATCGCCGGAAAGCGCCGGCGCACCGGCCAGTGCCGGAGCGGCAAGCAGCCATCCGGCACAGGCAAATACACCAATCACGGCACGCAGTGTCATGGCATCACCTCAACTGGAACTCGAGCCGCTGCCGAGCGCGGCGCACCCCATTGGCTGGCTCGAACTGCCAGCCCGCCACGGCCTGTTCGGCCGCCGAATCGAAGACATTACGCGGCTGAGACTCGACCACGCGGATAGACGAGCGATCGACGCTGCCGTCAGGGCGAATCAGAAACTGCAGCTCGACATGTCCTTCGAGACCGCGTCGCTGCGCGCGCGAGGGATACTCCGGCGGCACGCGACTGGTCGGCGCGATTTGACCGACATCCACCGGCCCCTGCTCGGCGGATGCGGCCTGCTCGGTCGTCGGTCCTGGTGCAGGTGCGGCACTCGGCGACGTCGGTGAGGGATTCGGCTCTGGAGTTGGCGCTGGCTGGGGTGCCGGTTCCGGGGCCGGCTCGGGTTCGTTCTGTGGCTCCGGAGCAGGTTCGGGCGGGGGCTCGGGCTGCATCTCGGCAAGCTCGGGCAGGCTGCTGTCGAACTCCAATGGCTCCACCGGTTCCGGCGGTAGCTCGGGTTCCGGCATGGCGATCGTACTTTCCAACGGCGGCAGCGGTTCCGGCTGCGGCGGTGGACTGGCCTCCACCTGTGGTGGCGGCGGCTCGGCGCTGGACTCCGCCGGCTCCTCCTGCACCGTTTCGGGCGCCTCGACCATGCTCATCGTCATGCTGACGTCGAGCACGTCGAACTCCTCCTCCGGTGGCGTCACCAGCAGCGCCAGTAGCCAGAACAACAGCAGGGCGAGGGCCACCCCACCCAGCAAGGAGAACGGTATGCGCGTCACGGCCGGCTCCGGCTGGCGGCAACCGCCACCTGCTCCACGCCGGCCTCGCGGATGCGATCCATCACCTCGATCAGCAGGCCGGTGGTCGACTCGCGATCGGCCTGGATCACCACCGAGCCATCCTCGCTGACCAACCCGGCAACCTCGCTGCCGACGCGGTGCAGGTCCACCGCTCGGCCGTCGACCCACACCGCCCCTTCGGGGGTGATGGCGATCATCACCTGGGCATCGGGTCGAGGCGTAGCGGCGCTGGATTCGGGCCGCTCGATCTCCACCCCGCTCTCCTTGATGAAGCTGGTAGTGACGATGAAGAAAATCAGCATGATGAAGACGACGTCCAGCATCGGCGTCAGGTTGACCTCGCTGGCTTCGCCGTCGTCGGCGCCAAGGCGGCGTCTACGCATCGTTGTCCTCCACGGCGCGGGCCAGGCGGTCGTGCAGCCGCTGGTCCTCGCGTCGAATGATCTGCTCGAGGCGGCTGGTGAAAAGCAGCCCCACTACCGCCACCGCCATGCCAGTCAGGGTCGGCAGGGTGGCGCGAGCCACGCCGTCGGCCATGGATCGGGCCTGGCTGGAATCGGTCATCGCCAGGCTATCGAAGACGGCGATCATGCCTGTCACGGTGCCAAGCAGGCCAAGCAGCGGGCACAGTGCCACCAGTAGTTTGAGCCACGGCAGCGGACGACGCAGACGCCAAATCAGCTCCCGCGCCCAGACCTCTCGCAGGGTCAGTGCACTCCAGCTCAGGTGGTCATTTCGGGCCGCCCAGCGCGAGATCAGGCTTCGCCTCGCCCGGCGGTAGGTGATTCGGAAATACCACACCCGCTCCAGCGCCAGACTGAACAGCAGCATCGCCACCAGGGCGATGACGACCAGCACTGAGCCGCCCGCCTCGACCAGCCCCTCGAGCGGTTCAAGCCAGAGCGGCATCGCGACACGCGCTCCCGGTGACGCCATCAGGCCCATGCGGGCGGTGCTCGAGTTGCTCGGCCAGGGCGGCGCTGGCCTGCCCCTCGACCAGTCCGGCCAGGTAGCGGCTGCGACCGGCAAGCGCCGTATGCGCGAACAGCAGCGGTACGGCGGTGATCAGTCCCAATACCGTGGTCACCAGCGCCTGACTGATGCCTCCTGCCATCATCTGCGGATCACCGGTACCGAACACGGTGATCGCCTGGAAGGTTACGATCATGCCGGTCACGGTACCCAGCAACCCCAGCAGAGGCGCCACCGCCGCCAACAGCTTGACCAGTGGTTGGCCACGCTCCAGCTTCGGCAGTTCGGCCAGCACCGCCTCGTCGAGGCGCGCCTCGAGCGCCTCCGGCACCGGATTGGCTTCCAGCGCTCGAAAGCGCTGCAATACTCGCCCCAGGGGGTTGTCGGAGCGCAGATGATCGAGGTCACGCAACTGACGACGCATGGCAAGGTTGACGCGTAGCAGATAGGCATACTGCAGCAGGGCAGCCAGCAGGCCAATCGCGCCCAGCCCCACCACCACATAACCGACCGCCCCGCCCTGGTGGAAGCGCTCGATCAGACTCGGGCGCTGTGCCAGTGCCGAAATGACCTGGCCGCGGGTGGGGTCGAGCGCCAGCGAACGCGACTCACCGGCATGGAAGGCCGCCAGGCTGGCTGCCACCTCGCGCGGCGTGCGCTCGACCACCGACAGGGTCTGATCATCGGCACCGCGGCGCAGCAGGTTGCCCTCGGTGAAGGCCGCAAAATCGCCCAGCCGCACCACCTCTCGCGGGGCAAGTTCGCCACTGGCCAACGCCACCGGCGCCTCGAAACGGACGACCCTTGCCGTATCGAGGGTCAGTGCCACCAGGCGGTCGGCGAACGACTCCAAGTGACCGAGTTCGAGCACCTCAGCATCGTCCAGGCGTGGAGGTAAGCGGGCTCCCTGCATCACCAGCCAGCTGTCGGCCAGACTATCGCGCAATTCACCGCTGTGGCGAGCCAGCGAAGACAGCACGGCTTCGAGGTCGTCGCCCTGCTCCTGCTGGCGGGCGTCGAGCTCGGCCTGGCGCGCGTTCAGCGCCTGTGTCTCGGCCTGCAGTTCGGCGTGGCGGGTTTCGGCCTGCTCATGAGCGGCGCGAGCCTCCTCGAGGGCGACCTCCAGGGCGTCGCGGTCCTCGAGCAGTTCGGCCAATCGCGCTCGGTCGCGCGCCTCGGCGGCTTCACGTTCGGCGCGCAAGGTAGTGAGCGGCTCAGGCTCGGACTGGGCCTGGGCCTGGGCCTGGGCCATGACCGGAACCGTGAAGAGAACGGCGACCAGCAGGCCGGCAACCAACGTGCCAATGGAATAACGTGGCGTTCTCATGTGTCGCCCTCCCCGATCCGTTCGAGCGGCTGCGAAATGGGCAGCGTGAGCAACTCGGGCGAACGGCGATCACGAGCGATGCGCAGGCCGTTGCGCACCTCGCGACGCTCGGCTTCGCCAAGGGGCGCCCAACTACCCGCATCGGCCTGCCAGACACGCCCGGCGCGGCCGTCCGGAGTGAGATAGTAGAAGCCCACGCGCCCCAGGCGCAGGTAGTCCACCTCGCGGCGCGACTCTCCATCACCGAGATAGCCGCGCCAGGTATCGACTTCGCGCCCGTACTCCAGCTCGGTGCGCCAGGCCTCCACGATGCGCTCCCAGCGCTCGGCGGTGGAAAGCTCGCCAATATGGGAGCGCAGGCTGGCGACCCGAGCCTGACGCTGCTCGCGCAGAAACGGCATGTCGTTGTCGACCCACTGCGCCAGCCGCTCTATCAAGCGCTCCTGCAATACCGGCAAGGCCTCACGGGTTTCCTCCAGGGTATCCAGGGCCACCTCGCGCCGGTCGAGCGTCTCGGCCTGGTGTTCTAGCCGCGGGACGAGTTCGGCGTTCTCGCGCGCCAGACGGCGCTCGGCGCGCTCCAGCTCGCGCAACTCCTCGAGCATGGCGCGCGTCTCTTCATCGGCGGCATCGATGCGTGCCTGCAGTTCGGCCTGGCTGCGCTGGGCGCTACCCGCCTCATCCAGCAACGTCTCCGCCGGTATCACCGGGGCAACCACCAGCAGACTGAGGGCCATACCAAGCATGAGTGGATGTCGAAACGTCACCACGACCGGACTCCCTTGATGTTCATACGATTCGCTGAATGGACGGGTGGCTGCCCCGGAAGGCAAGCGGGAAAAAGATGCCATTGATGAAAACAATTATCAATCATGATGGCGAGGCGGCTCACCGAAAGGCCGTCATAATGCCACGAAGGGGTCTTGCTCGCCTCGTGTTTGTGCGAACAAGTCTCATTGAGATTATTATTCATGATGCTATACTGACCCGCTCTTGGCAAGAACCAATCCAGTCTACAGGCAAGGGCACCCACAATGACGAAGCGAATGACAGTCGGGCTCGCCTGCGGGGAGTGCTGACATGGGCACTCGCTTCGCCCCCTCCCGCGCCCATACTGCGAGCGATCTCGCCACCTACGGCGAACGCTACGGCATCGATTACCGCTTTCCTTCACAGCGCCGCGCGGCCGTTCAGGCACCGGTTCTGCATGGACGCATCCAGGAGCTAGAGCCCGGTCCAGGTATGCAGCTGGTGGCCTCGGATATTGACGTGCTGCAGCGCTACGATTCCCGCTCCCACACCCCTTCTCCCCTTTCTATCATCGTCATGCTCGAAGGGCGTGCCGATGTCGCCCTGGGCCAGCAACGCCTTGCCTTCTCCGCCGGCATGGCCTTGAGCGTACAGCTCAATGAGCGCGAAGGCCTGCAGGCCATGCAGCCTGCCAACCAGCGTTTACGCGCCTTGACCCTGGCCCTGGACACACCGCGCCTGGCCGAAGCGCTCGACGGCAAGCTGCCCCGGCATGGCTCCAGCATGCATGCCTGGCCGCTGCCCGCCGGCCTGCAACCGATGCTGGAGCAGGCACTTACCTCGCCGTTGCCCGACGCGGCAGCACGCCTGCAATGGGAAGGGCTTGCGCTGCAGCTTCTGGCACATGGCCTGCCACCGGAGCTGGATGCGCCCGCTGCCCGGCTCTCACCTGGGGAATGGCAGCGCCTGGAGCGGGTCCGCGAGCAGTTGCAGACCTCCCCGGCGAGGCCGCATAGCCTGGCGGCACTGGCCGAACTGGCCGCCATGAGCCCGGCCACCCTGCGCCGCAAGTTCCAGGCCGCATATGGCCGCAGCGTCTTCGACTACCTGCGTGATCGTCGCCTCGGACTCGCCCGCGAGATGCTGCTGAACGGGCATGGCGTCGAACGCGTCGCCCAGTGCGCCGGCTATCTGCACGCCAGCAATTTCACCACCGCCTTCCGTCGTCACTACGGCTATCTGCCCAGCTCCCTCCATCGAGCCGCTCCACCCGAGATTCACGACAGTGAGCCTCGCGCATAAAGAGTTGCGCATTGCGCATAGGACAGCGCCGCACGCATAGATAATAATTCTCATTACCTAATGAGACAGCTTCCGCAGAGGAATCTTCATGCCGACACCCCGCCCATTGGCACTGAGCATTTCGCTCGTGTCCGCCCTGATCGTGGCCAATGCCCAAGCCCAGCAGCCCCCGATAGCGCAGGCCGATACCCTGGATATCCTGACTGTCACCGGCCAGGCGGCGACCAAGACCGAAACGCCCTTCAACGAAACGTCCCAGGCGACCTCCACTATCGAGCGCGAAGAGTGGGAGAGTCGCGGAGCTCGCACCGTCCAGCGTGCACTGGATTACACCCCCGGTGTCTTCACCAACCAGATCGGCGCTTCCAACCGCTTCGACTACCTGGTGCTACGCGGCTTCTCCGACGGCAGCCTGAGCAACACCTTCCTCGACGGCCTCAAGCTGATGGGCGATACCAACTCGCACAGTTCAATGACTGTCGACCCCTGGTTTCTCGACAGCATCGAGGTAGTACGCGGACCGGCGTCGGTGCTTTATGGCCAGGCATCGCCCGGTGGCGTCGTTGCCCTCACCAGCAAGCGCCCACAGTTCCAGCAGGCAGGCGAACTGCGCCTTTCCGTTGGCAACAACAGCCAGCGCAGCGTCACCTTCGATCTGACCGGCCCGCTGGGTGAGCAACAGCGCATTGCCTATCGACTCGTGGGCCTGGCCCGGGGCGCCGATACCCAGTTCGGCCCCGTCGAAGAAGAGCGCTACGCCATCGCCCCTTCGCTGACATGGGATATGAGCGACGCCACCAGCTTGACGCTGAAGGCCTACCTGCAGCAGGACCCGGAAGGCGGTTATCACGCCGGGCTGCCCTATGAAGGCACCGTGGTGAACCGTAACGGTCGGCGCATTTCCAATGGCTTCTTCGAAGGTGAGGACGAGTACGACCGCTACCAGCGCACCCAGCGCATGCTGGGCTACGAGCTGGAACATCGCTTCAGCGAGTCCTGGACGGGCCGGCAGCGCCTGAACTATCTCAACTCTGACGTGGTACTCAATCAGGTCTACGCTTTCGGCTGGGCGCCCGGCAGCGACACCGAGCTGACACGCTACTATTCCGGTGCCGACGAGTCGCTGGAGGCTTGGACTGTGGACAACCAGCTCGAAGCCAATCTGTCCACCAGCTTCATCGATCACACCGTGCTGGTCGGGGCCGACTATCAGCGCCGCAACAACCAGGTAAGCTGGCCATCGGGCGCCTTCCCCAACATCGACGCTTTCGACCCTCAGTACGGCGCCGAGCCGATCGACATGTACGCTCCCTTGCGCGAGGATCATGAACTCAAGCAGACCGGTATCTATCTGCAGGACCAGATGGCCATGGGCAACTTGCGCCTGATGCTGGGTGGGCGCTACGACTGGGTCGATATCACCAATACAAATCGAGACAGCGGTGACGCCAGCGCACTCGACGACACCCAGTTCAGTGGCCGTGCCGGCCTGCTCTATCTGTTCGACAACGGCATAGCCCCGTACGTCAATTACTCCACCGCCTTCACCCCGACCAGCTTCGTCGATGCCGAGGGCGACCTGCTCCCCCCAATGGAGGGCAAGCAGATCGAGACCGGCCTGAAATACCAGCCGGTAGGCACTCAGGATCGTTACAGCTTGGCGCTATTCCAGATCAATCAGGAAAACGTGGCGACCAAGGAACAGCCTACCGATCCCTACCGCGCCGTGGGTGAAATCGAATCCGAGGGCCTCGAACTGGAGGCCTACACCCACCTGACTGACAACCTGCGACTGCAGGCGGCCTACAGCTATACCGACATCACCTACAAGCGCAGCGACGATGGCAACGAGGGTAACCGCGCCATCTATGCGCCGCGGCACCAGGCCAGCCTGTGGGGGCATTACGCCTTCCAGAGTGGAGCCCTCGCCGGGCTCGATGCCGGGCTCGGGGTGCGTCACTACGCCGACATCCAGGCCGATCGCGCCAATACCGCCGAGCTGCCGTCTTACATGCTGGTCGACGCCACCCTGGGCTACGACCTCGGCCGTGTCGGTCTCGATGGCATGAGCGCAAGGTTGAACGTCACCAACCTCACCGACAAGGAGTACGTCGCCTCGTGCAACTCGCTAGAGTTCTGCTACTTCGGTGCCGAGCGCGGGGTGCTGGCCTCAGTGGGTTATGCCTTCTGACACCTCTCGAGTCCTTGCATCGATAAACCGCCCGGTACAGGCCGGGCATTCACCCACCGGGATGTGTTGCTTTACCCCTGGGCATAGGGGACGGAGGGTCGAAGAGACCAACGACGAACATGGCGATGGCCTCTGCTTGCACTGTAAGCAGACAGGTCGGGCGCATTTGAAATACGTAATGCTAACCATTATCATTACGATGCATTCGACATTGAACCATTGGGAATAAACACAACATGACTCCAAAGACGCCTATCCCCTGGCTGGCACCGGTGGTGCTCGGCTCCATCCTCCCGGGATTGGCCTTCGCCCAGTCCAGCGACGATACCGCCGCTTCGTCCGACCTCTCGCCCCTGGTGGTAACCGCTACGCGCAACCGCAGCCAGGCCGGCGAAACGCCGCAGAAGGTCACCGTCATTACACGCGAGCAGATCGAGCAGCAGTTGGCCATTACCCAGGACCCGGGCCAGGTGCTCAGCAACCTGATTCCCTCCTACTCCCCCAGCCGCCAGAAGCTCTCCAATGCCGGCGAGACATTCCGCGGCCGCTCACCGCTATTCCTGGTCGACGGTGTCCCTCAGTCCAACCCGCTGCGCGATAGTGCACGAGACAGCTACACCATCGACTTGTCCATGGTCGAGCGCATCGAGGTGATCCACGGTGCCAGCGCTGAGCACGGTCTGGGCGCCACGGGCGGCCTGATCAACTTCGTCACACGGCGTGCCAGCGGCGAAGGAGTCAACCAGCACGCGGGGGTCAGCCTGACCAGCGATGACGACTTCGAGTCAGAAGGTTTCGGTTACAAGCTGGACTACCGTCTCAGCGGCCAGAGCGGAGATTGGGATTATCTGGGCGCCATCAGCCGTCAGCAGCGCGGCGTCTTTTTCGATGGCAACGACGAGATCGTAGGTATCGCCTACCCGGGGGAGCTGCAGAATTCCACGAGCCATGACCTATTCGGCAAGCTCGGCTACTGGATCGACGACGATCAGAATCTCGAGTTCTCACTCAACCATTTCGATCTGGAAGAAGGCGACGATTACGTGCCGGTGATCGGAGACCGGGCCGCAGGCATCCCCACCTCGGCACGCCGAGGCGATCCCGATGGCGATCCCGGCTTCAATCAGGTCAGCATGGCACGCCTCTCCTACTCACATGCGGACTGGCTGGGCAATGCACTGGATGCGCAGGTCTATCGCCAGCGTTTTCGTGCCCAGTTCGCCACCACGCCCTTCTTCCCCTACCTGGATGCATCGGGCGATACCCGCTACGACCAGACCCGTAACGAATCGGACAAGCTGGGTGGCAAGTTCACCATCAGCCGTGCCGGCCTGCTCGACGACCACCTGAAAGTGACGACCGGCATCGATGTGCTACAAGACGAAACGCGGCAAATGCTGGCTCACACCGACCGCACCTACGTACCGGAAACCCAGTTTCGCAACTACGCCGCCTTTGTGCAGGGCGACGTCAGCCTGACCGAATCGCTGAGCCTGCACTCAGGGGTGCGCTACGAACACGCCGAGCTGGATGTCGATACCTTCTCGACCATCGATCGCAGCAATGTCACTCAGGACAACGTGAGCGTCGAGGGCGGTACCCCCACCTTCAATGAAACCCTGTACAACCTGGGGCTGGTTTATCAGGCCACCAACTGGGCACAGCTGTATGCCAACTATTCAGAAGGCTTTGGGATGCCCGATGTGGGGCGCGTACTGCGCGGCATCGACACCCCCGGACAGGATATCGACTCGCTGCTGCAGCTCCAGCCGATCGTCACGGATAATCGCGAGATCGGTGCACGCTTCGATTGGAATCGCTACGGCCTCGAGTTGAGCTACTACGAGTCCAACTCCGACTATGGGGAACGCCTCACCGAAGAGAATGGCGTCTTCGCCGGCAGCCGCGAGAGGACCGAGATCCAGGGGGTGGAGGTCACCGGCGAGATGCGCCTCGGCGACGCCCATGACCTGCGCCTCTCTTATGCCCATGCCGAAGGCAAGTCGGATACCAGCGGCGACGGCCGCGTCGATACCAAGCTGACCGGGATCAATATCGCGCCGGATACGCTGCGTCTTGGCTGGAGCGCAACATGGAGCGACCGACTCTCTTCGCACCTACAGGCCAGCTACTACTTCGACCGCAGCGTCGATAATCCAGAACTCGAGTTCGACGGCTACGGCCTGATCGATGCCTCCCTGGCATACGGCCTACCTGCGGGGAAGCTCTCCTTGGGCATAGAGAACCTGACCGACAAGGAGTACATCACCTACTACTCCCAGTCGGCGCGGGTCAGCGACGAGTACTATTTCACCGGCCGTGGACGCACCCTGACCATCGGCTATCAGCTGGATTTCTGACGCCTCGCCCCTTGGGCCTGGCTTACTGTTTGGCGGTGCCTACGGGCACCGCTTTTTTGTGGGCAAAACACTCAGCGCCAGCGGTAAAGCAGGTAGACGAAGAACGGCGCACCGATGCCCGCGACGAAGATCCCCGCCGGCAGGTCCCGGGGCAGGAAGGCGATTCGCCCCATCAGGTCGGCATGCAGCACGATCAGCGCGCCAACCAGGCCGGTCACCGGTACCAGAACGGTATGGCCGCGTACGCCCAGCCGACGGGCGATATGCGGGGCGAGCAGGCCAACGAAGCTCAGCCCACCGGCGAACGCCACCGCCGCACCGACCAGCGTCACGGCCAGCAGCAGCAGGGCGAGGCGACTGCCCTGCAACGCCGTTCCGAGGCCGACGGCCAGCTCGTCGCCGAGTGCCAGGACATCCAGGCGTCGCGCCAGCACCAGCGCCAGGGGCAGACCCACCAGCGCCCAGGGCGCCAGCCCCGCCACATCTCGCCACTGGGCAGCGTAGAGGCTGCCGGTCAGCCACACATAGGCTCGCATGGCCGTGGTATCGGTGCTCAGTACCAATACCAGGGTGGTGCCCGCTCCGAGCGCGGCGGCGATGCCGATGCCGATCAATACCAAGCGTGCCGGGGTCACGCCGCGCCCGGTCAGGGCGACGATGGCCAGCGCCACCAGCAGTGCACCGCACAGCGCCGCTGGGGGCAGCCAGGCTTCCCCCAGCGCCGCACCGCCCAGCGCCAGGAAACAGACCGCCGCCAGCGAGGCGCCGCCGGTAATACCGATCACGTCCGGCGAGGCCAGGGGGTTGCGCACCAGCCCCTGTAGCAGCAGCCCTGCCACCCCCAGGCAGGCGCCGACGAGTACCGCCAGCAGCACCCGGGGCAGGCGAATCTCGTGAATAATCAGGGCGATGTCGCTGCGCTGGGGAACCACCAGCGCCTCCAGCACCGCTCCAGGCGATGTCGCCTGACTACCCAGACTCAGCGAAGCCAAGGCGCTGGCCACGAGCGCGACAGCCAATAGCAGCGTCACTGCCGGGGTGCGGCGCTCCAGGCGCAGGGAGACTCTGCCATCGGCAGTGCGCACGAGTATGGGGTGGCTCATGGGACCAGGCTCCGGCGGCGGGCGAGATAGAGGAAGAACGGCGTGCCGAGCAGTGCCGTCATCACCCCCACCGGTACCTCCTGGGGCGGCATGATGAAGCGCGCCAGGGTATCAGCTCCCAGCAGCAGGCCGGCACCGAGCAAGGCACAGCCGGGCAGCACCCAGCGATGGTCGCGGCCGAACAGGGCGCGCACCATGTGCGGCACGATCAGCCCGACGAAGCCGATCATGCCGGCCAGCGCCACCGAACTTCCCGCCAGCACGATGACCACTGACCCTGCCAGTAGCCTGACCCGGGCGGTGCGCTGGCCAAGTCCCTTGACCACCTCGTCGTCCAGCACCAGCAGGTTGAGCTGGCGGACCAGCAGCAGGCAGACAGCGGCGGCAACCAGGAAGCACGGCAGCAGCGCCGTCATCATCGCCAGACTGCGCCCCGCCACCGAGCCCGCCAGCCACAGCAGCAGACTCTCGAAACCCTCCTGGTCGACGATCATGAGCCCCTGAGCCAGCGAGACGAACAGGGCTGTGACCGCCACCCCGCCCAGCACCACCCGCACCGGCGAGAAACTACCATCGCGGCCTCGCCCCAGCACTGCAACCAGCAGCGCCGCTACCAGGGCGCCGAGGAAAGCCACCCAGGCCAGCGCCATGGGTGAGCGCAGGGCGAAGACGCTGCTCGCCACCACCACGAAGCACATGGCGCCGGCGTTGATACCCAGAATGCTCGGCGCCGCCAGGGCGTTGCGTGTCAGGGCCTGCATCAGGGCGCCGGCCACCGCCAGGCTGGCCCCCACCACGGCGGCGATCAGCGCACGGGGCAGTCGCTCGCTGCGCAGGATCAGGTGCTGCACCGATCCCGGGTCGGGCGCAAGAAAAGCCTCCACCAGATTCGCCGGCGCAATCGCGGTGGCGCCCAGCGCCAGGCTGGCAAGGCCGGCGGTAAGCGTCAGCAGCGCCCCTGCTATCAATCCAAGCAGCCTCGCCGTGGGGGTGGTCAACATATGCCACCCTCCTCTCGGCGCTCGACGTCATGCAACTCGTAGTGAGCGTAGAGCTCGTCCAGCAGCCGATGGGCGGCCATGATGCCGGCGCCCATGCTCCAGATCACCGGGTCGACGTAATAGACCCGCTCCCGCTCGACCGCTTCGAGCCCTCGCCACAGCGGATGCGCCGTCCATTCGCGATGCAGCTCAGCCACCGCCGCATCGTCGCGCATGAACACGAAGATCGTATCGGCATCCAGGGCCGGCAGGGTTTCTCGGCTGACAAGCTTGATACCCCAGCCACTGCCCTGCTGTCCTGCCGGTCGCTGGAACCCCAATTGATCGAGAACGTGCCGAGCGAAGCCGTCGTAGTAGAGGCGTACGTGGTCGCCACGGAAACTGACCACCGAGACCCGCTGCGGCCAGGTGTCACCCAGCCGGGCTTCGGCGCGGCAGCGAAAGTCGGCCACGCGTGCCCGCCAGTCGACAAGCAGTGCCTTGACCTGCTCCTCGCGGTGGGTCGCCTCGCCCATCAGCTCGAGCATGGCCTCGAAGTCATGGGCACTATCGGCCATCAACGTCGGTGCGATGCGAGAGAGCAACGGATATACGGCAGCGTGACGATAGCGGGCCCCGACGATCAGGTCAGGCGCCAACCCCGCCACCGCTTCCAGGTCCGGCTGGGTCTCCAGCCCCAGGTAGCGCACATCGGCGGGCAGCTCGTCGCGCAGGTAACGGTACATAGGACGCTCGAGCCACGACTCGACCACGCCGATCGGCTCCAGCCCCAGTGCCAGCGCGCTGTCCGTGGCACCCTGATAGAGCGTCACGATGCGCACGGGATGCTCATCATGCATCGTCTCCTGGGCACTGACACCCGCAGCAGGCTGAAGGCTCAATACACCAAACAGCAGAAAGGCACTGACAGATGGCCGCATGGGATGGCACTCGACGCTGAATGGACATGAAGGCGGCGAAAGTGCCACACTTACGCATTTTAATGCAAACGATTATCATAAGGGATGAGATTCCTCAATGCCTGACCACCGCCTGTGCAGCGAAAGCCTGACCGCCGGCTATGAGGATCGTCGCGTCCTCGAGAGCGTTGACTTTCGCGTTGCCGAGGGCCGTCTCACGGTGCTGCTCGGCCCCAATGGCAGCGGCAAGTCCACGCTGCTCAAGGCTCTGGCCCGCACGCTGACGCCTCAACGGGGTCGTGTGCTGCTAGACGGCCAGGAGATACACCGCTATCGCACCCGGGAAGTCGCCCACCGGCTGGGCATCCTGCCCCAGAGCCCCACGGCGCCGGAGGGCATGACGGTACGCGAGCTGGTCGGCATGGGACGCTTCCCCCACCAGCGTCTGTGGCGACAGTGGTCGAGGCAGGACGAGGCGGCAGTCGTGGAGGCCATGGCCGTGGCACGGGTCGCAGACCTTGCCGAGCGCCCGGTAGACGCCCTCTCCGGCGGCCAGCGCCAACGCTGCTGGATCGCCATGGTGCTGGCCCAGGACACCGACCTCATCCTGCTCGACGAGCCGACCACCTTTCTCGATCTCAAGGTCCAGGTGGACCTGCTGGAGCTGCTGGTACGGCTCGCCCACGACGGTGGACGTACCCTGCTGGTGGTGCTGCACGACCTCAACCTGGCCGCCGCCCATGCCGACGTGCTGGTGATGATGCGCGACGGTCGCATCGAACATTGTGGCCCCCCGGAGGCGGTGTTCACCGCGGCAAACCTGAAGCGTGTCTTCGACCTCGAGGCCGAGGTGATCAACGCCCCTAACACCGGCCGACCGGTCTGCATCCCGGCCCTGGGTAGCACCGCCCTCCTTGGCAGGCGCAAGGAGGAACTCTCTGCATGAGTGCCACCCAGCGTTTCTGTGCCCGGGAAAGCCTTTCGTTAGGCGACCCGCTGGCGGGCAGCGCCGCCCACGCCGAGCGCAACCTGCTGCTCAGCTGGCCCCGCGCCAAGTGGCGACGCAGCCTGCGCCAGGCCAGCGACATGGCCAATGAAGTGTCGAAACGGCTCGACGCCATCGCCGAGGCGGGGCGGCGGGTCAATCTCATCCATCGCCGCGACCAGCCCAGTGAACGCCACTGCCTCTACCTGATGCCCGAAAATCGCCGCTACGAGCTGACACGCGAGGAGCTGCCCGTCTTTCTCGCCGCATTGCAGCGCAATGAGTCACTCGTGCACTGGCAGGTAACCTCTCCCACCGGTCCGCTGCTGCTGTGCTGCACCCATGGCAAGAAGGACAAGTGCTGCGCCAAGTTCGGCTATGCCGCCTACAAGGCCCTGGACTCGGCGGTAGCGAAGCATGCCCTGCCCTTCGACGTGTGGGAAAGCACCCATCTGGGCGGCTGCCGGCTGGCAGCCAGCGCCGTGGTATTTCCCGCCCTGCGCAAGTACGGCCGCATCAGCGACGAAGATGTGCTGCCGCTGCTCGAAAGCGAGATAGCCGGCCGCCCCTACCTGCCCTGCTATCGTGGCGATTCACGCCTCAGCCCGATACAGCAGTGCGCCCAGGTCGCTGCGCTGGAGTGGCTGGCGGCACGGGGCATCCAAGCTGACGTGTCATTAATGCAGTCAAGCGGTGTCGAGGCATCGAGCCATGCGCGAATGGACGTTGCTTGGCGCAGCGAAAGTGCCTCTGGACGACTCGCAGTGAGCTGCGAACCAAGGATGCTGCGCCGCTACGACTCCTGCGCCGACCTGGCCGACGTCCCGCCTGCGGCGAGCCAGGTCTGGGTGGCGATGCAGGTAGAGGCCATGGAGATAGCCAGGCCGCTTTCATAAACGCTGCTCGAGTCTAACCATGCCCGTAACGCTTCACCGATCTCGACGCCTGGCCGGGATACTCGCCTTGCTATGGCTGGCAGCCACTCCGGCAATGGCCAGCGATAGCGATAAAGATAGCGGTGGCCTGGCCACTCTCGACTGGACCCTGGCCGAAACATTGATGGCACTCGAGGCGCCGCCTCGCGCTGTGGCCCAGGTCGACGCCTATCACGATTGGGTCGGTCAGCCTCGCCTGGCAGACCGGGTGATCGATCTCGGGCTACGCTCCCAGCCCAACCTGGAGCTACTGGCCCAGCTCGGCCCGTCGCATATCCTCATCTCATCAATGTTCACCCACCTGGCCCCTCGTTTGAGTCAAGTCGGTGACGTCGACACCTTCAGCCTCTACACACTGGAAGATAAGACCTGGGATGAGGCTGTCGCCCTGACACACGCACTTGGAAAGGTAACCGGGCGCCCCGCTGCTGCCGATTCGCTGGTCGAGGAGACCGCAGCGCATATCGAGTCGCTACGCCAAGGGTTGTCCCAGGATCTCCCCGCACTGCTGATCATCCAGTTCATGGACGAACGGCACGTGCGCGTCTTTGGCGAGCACTCGCTATACCAGGCGGTACTGGAGAGGCTTGAACTGGAGAATGCTTGGCAGGAGCAGACCAACGCCTGGGGCTTCAGTCTCGTCGGCCTCGAGCACCTGATCACCCTCGATGCTCAGTTGGTGGTGATAGAGCCCTACCCCACCGGCGTCGAGATGAAACTCCGCCACAGCGCATTGTGGCAGCATCTGTCCAGCGTGCGTGACGATACCTTGATCACTCTGCCAGCGGTGTGGAGCTTCGGCGCCCTGCCCTCAGCGAGCCGCTTCGCCGAGCTTCTGGCAGCCGCCCTGGCTGCCGCCCCCGAGGCCTGAGAATACGCTGATTCACGTGTAACGCCGGCCGACCGTCGCGTCGACCCAATGCCGGGCTTGCGACCACCGCATCACCGCCAGCGGCGAGGTGGTGCCCCTCGATTTTCTATTAATACGAATGAGTATCATTGATATTATTTTTATCAATGCTATGCTTGCCCACTTTCAGCAAGAACCATTCACGTCTTCCAGGCAAGGGAACCCCAATGAAGAAGCGAGTGACCCTCGGTTTCGCCATGGCCGCCGGCTCGGCGACCATGATCCTCCACGCTCAGGAACCGCAGGAAACCATGGTCGTGCTGGGGTCACGTACCCCCACCCAGATCAGCCAGATACCCGGTGCGGCATGGATACTCGAAAAGGAGGAGCTGCAGCAGCAGATCGAAGCCGGTGCCGATCTCAAGACCGCGCTGGGCAGGCTCGTCCCAGGACTCGACATGGCCCCCCAGGGGCGCACCAACTATGGCCAGAACCTGCGCGGACGCAGCGTGCAGGTACTGATCGACGGAGTATCGATGAACAGCTCTCGGGGGCTGTCCCGCCAGTTCGACGCCATCGATCCCTTCAACATCGAGCGCATCGAGGTGCTCTCGGGTGCCAGCAGCCTCTATGGCGGCGGCGCCACCGGCGGCATCATCAACATCATCACCCGCAAGGGCCAGGTCGGCGGTCCGGACTGGCGAACCGAGGCAGGCATCACCACCGGCTTCAATGACAGCCACGATCTCGACAAGCGCATTGCGCAGTCGGTCAGCGGCGGCAACGAGCGAGTTCAGGCTTACCTGGGTACCGCCTTCCAGGACAACGGCCGCCAGTTCGACGGCCGCGGCGACGAGATCTTCCCCGATATCGCCCAGACCGACCTGCAGGACAACCGCAGCATCGACGTGCTCGGCAACCTCACCTTCAGCCTGGACGATAATCAGACCCTGGAACTGGGCGCCCAGCTCTACCGGTCGGGCTACGAGGGCGACCGTGGCGTCTACTTCCCGGACCTCGCCGCCGCCAGCCCCAGCCTGGAGGACGCCCAGATCCGCGACGGCTATCGCTCCGACCGCGATCCGGCCACCGACCGCAAGATGCTCAACCTGCAGTACCATCACGGCGACCTGCTGGGCCAGAACTTCTACCTGCAGGCCTTCCATCGCCAGGAGGAGGCCAGCTTCCAGGCCTTCCCCTACCCCGTCAGCGGAGGCTCCGAATTCCGCGCCTCCAAACAAAATACCGACCTCAACGGCATCAAGGCGCTGTTCGACGCTCGCTTGACCGACCGAGTCGACCTTACCTACGGCCTGGATCTCGACCGCGAGAGCTTCGATGCCAGCCAGATGACCTTCGCCAAGGCCGTATCCGACGCGACCGGCGGCCTGGTACAGGAGCAGGCCAGCATCGCGCCGCGGTATCCCGGCTACCGGGTCGAAAGCCTCGCCGCCTTCGCCCAGGCGAACTGGCAGGCGACCGACGCCCTCAAGCTCTCGTCCGGCGTCCGTCGCCAGCACTCCGATGTCGAGGTTGACGACTTCAATGGCATTCCCGGCGGCGAGAACGACTACGACGCCACCCTGCTCAACGCCAGCGTGCTCTACGACTACGGCAACGGGCACCAGAACTGGCTGCGCTACAGCCAGGGTTTCGAGCTGCCCGACCCGGCCAAGTATTACGGTCGGCCGGGCATCAGCGTCGATCAGAACCCGCTCTCCGCCATCGAAACCGACCAGGTCGAGCTCGGCTGGCGCTACCAGGGCGGGGACTGGGTGGCCCAGGCGGCGGCCTACTACTCCTGGTCCGACAAGGCCCTGGAGGTCAACAGCGGCGACCTGAGCGTCGACGTGATCGACGACAGCAAGCGCGACTACGGGCTCGAGGGCGCACTCACCCGCTACTTCGACGGTGGCTTCGAAGCCGGCGGCACCCTGCACCTGGTGCGCTCCGAGCAGGAAAACGACGCGGGCAAGTGGGAGAAGCGCGACGCCCGCGATTCCTCGCTCTCCTCGGCCACCGCCTTCATTGGCTGGTCGGACCGGGTTCGTTCGGCGCGCCTGCAGGCCAACCACACCTTCGACCTTGAAGACGACGCCGATCGCGAGATCGACGGCAATACCACCCTGGACCTGTCACTCAGCCGGCAGACCGACGTCGGCCGGTTCAGCCTCGGCGTGCAGAACCTGCTCGATGAGAGCTATTCCACCGTGTGGGGCCAGCGCGCGGCGATGTTCTATTCGCCCTACTACGGCCCGGAGTACCTCTACGACTACCAGGGTCGCGGGCGTACCTACAGCCTGACCTGGTCGATGGACTACTGAATCCCGCCTTCATCGCGATGCCACTCGTTCGCTTCACGCCCACCCTCGTGGTGGGCGTTTATCGTGCCCGCTCACGCCCCTCCTTCACAAGCCGAAACATTTCCCGCCTTGACGGAGGCAGTTGGCCGAGCGGTTCTCCGGCTTCAGCGGGCAGCCGCCACATAGCGGCTCATCGGGCAAGCGATACTTGACGCAGCACAGACGCCGTACCCGGGACGGCGCCTCACCGCCCAGGTCGAGATAACGTACCGGCTGATAAAGCGGATTACGCCGTCCATCCGGCAGGATGCGCGTGTCGAGAAAGCGCAGCAGCGGCTCCCCGGCATCGGGAAAGCGCGGATGCCGCGAGCAGGTCTTGCCAATATATTCCACGTAATGACCGAGATTGCTCCAGAACACCTTGGGCGAAAGCCCCGATCCAGCAGCCAAGACGCCAATCATCGGTGCGCAGAGGTCATCGAACAGCGTTGTGAAACGTTCATCGGAGGCCAGAGACGCCAGGGGCTGCCCGCCATCGCGAAGCCATAGCCGCATCACCTCCCCCCGCTCGCCCAGCTCGACGCGCAGCGTCTCGGCGCGCACCGGTAACGCCCGCCCCAGCAACAGGTTGGCCACCAGGGCGGGGATCGAGACCAGGCTGAAGAGATACTTCGACCAGATCGACGTCGCCGCCTTCTGATCGGCCCCCTCGCCTAAGTTCGCCGTAAAGCGCTGCAGCACCCCATGCAGCATCTCTTGGTCGAGGAGCGCGGCGGCAGGCAGTGTCTCTACCTCGTGATTCCCGAAGCCCGGCGGCCTCAGGTTGTCCAGGGGCGGCTGACGAAAAAGCGCCAGCAGCGCCTCGGCCGGATCGCCCAGGCGAGTGGAGTATTCCATCATTGCCGTCATATACGACCTCCTGTCTGGGTGACGGATCGCCCGCCACGCATTCCTTACAAGCGACGCAGCCCCCACATGAAGTAGGCACCGCCGATCAGCGAAGCGACCAGGCCCGCGGGTATTTCGTAGGGAAAGATCACCTGGCGGCCCACCCAGTCGGCCAGCACCATCAACAGCATGCCCACCAGTGCCGCCCCCAGCAGATGCTGGCGGGCCCGCGACAGGCCCAGCAGCCTGGCCATGTGCGGTGCCAGCAGCCCGATGAAGGAGAGCGGTCCCACCAGCAGGGTGGCGCAGGCGGTCAGCAGAGCCACCAATAGCAACAGCAACAGGCGGGCACGGTTCAAGGCGATACCCAAGGAACTCGCGGTGGGGGCGCCCAGCGGCAGGATATCCAGCCAGCGGCTGAGTGGCAGGGTGCACAGCGCCAGCAGCGCCGCCAGCGTCCCCACCACCAGGGCGCTGGTGAGGTCGACGTAGTAGGTGGAACCCGCCAGCCAGGCGATCACCTGCTGCCCGCGCGGATCGCCCCCTGCCAACATCACGCTGCGCACCGCATCGAACAGCGCCGTTACCGCCACCCCGGTGAGCAACAAACGCTCGGGCACGAAGCCGCTGCGACGATTGAGTGCCACCAGAATCAGCAGGGTGGCGAAGGCGCCCAGGGTACCGATGCCCACCAGCATCCCACTGGTCGGCGCCGGAAGCAGGAAGATCCCCAGGATCAAGGCGATGGCGCAGCCACCGCTGATGCCTAACACCTCGGGGCTGGCCATGGGATTGCCCGAGAGACGCTGCAGCAGCGTACCGGCCACTGCCAGCATCAAGCCGCTGGCGGCCGCCGCTACCACCCGGGGCAGCCGCCACTGCATGACGTTCCAGCTGTCCGGCGGCAGCCAGTACCAGCCATTCACCCCCTGCCCCAGCAACAGCCCCAGGCCCGTCGCCAACAGCAGCCCGATACCCAGGCGAGTGGCCAGGCGCCCCGGGGCAGGATGGCGGTTGGCCAGCACCGTAGCCGGCTGGGGGGCACGATCGCCCTGCAGCTTCAACCGCGGGATCAACCACATCAGCAGCGGCGCGCCCAGGGCGCCGGTCACTGCACCGGTGGGGATCAGCGTTGGCAAAACGCCCGTGACGTTCTGCAGCAGCAGGTCGGTAGTGGCCAGCAGCACCGCCCCCAACAGCGTGCCCCACACCAGGCGTTCGCCGAGACGCCGTGCCCCGGCAATGCGCACGATATTGGGCGCCGCCAGGCCGATGAAGCCGATGATCCCCACTACACTGACGATACTGCCGGTGATGAAGATCGCCAGCCCCATACCGGCGAAGCGCAGATAGGTGAGCGATACCCCCAGGCTCTTGGCGCTGGCGTCGTCCAGTTCCAGTACCGCCAGGGGGCGCAGCAGGAACCAGGCCGCCACGCCAGCAATGGCCAACCGCGGCCAGAGGATCGCCACACCGTCCCAGCCATTCTGGGCCAGCGATCCGGCTCCCCAGATCAGCAGCCCCGACAACGCTTCGTGATTGAACAGCAGCAGCGCCGTGGCCAGCGCGCCCAGGTAGAGGTTGACCACCAGCCCAGCAAGCACCACCACGATGGGTGCCAAGCCACGCCGCCAGGCCAGCATGAACACCAGCCCTACCGCCAGCCCGCCACCAGCCAGCGCCACCCACTCTCGACCCACGACCAACAGCCCGGGCGCCAGCAGGGTCGTCGCCATCAGTGCGAGGTTGGCCCCCGAGGCCACGCCGAGGGTTGTTGGCGAGGCCAGTGGGTTGCGCAATACCTGCTGCATCAGCACCCCGGCCAGGGCCAGCCCACCCCCGGCCAGCAACGCGATCGTCAACCTGGGCCACCAGGCGTAATACAGCAGCAGCTCGTCGACCTCTTTGAACGAACGCGCTACCAGCACTTTCAAGCCCAGTTCAAAGCCCCCCTGCCCCTGTAAACCTAGCCAGAACAGGGCCAGCAGAGGCAGGCTCAGCAGTAGACAGGAACGGGCTGGCGAGAAAGCGCGGCGTATGTCCACCGTCATCTGCCCGCCCCCTCTCGCAGTGCTTCCACTCTCTGGTTCTCGTCGTCGACCATGCTCCACCATTGCTTTCCTGCGCTGTGGACAGATAGTAACTGATAATGATTATCAGTAGAATCAAGATCCGCTTCGCATTTGACGGCACACTGCTTATCGGTCAAAATGCAAATCAGTCTCATTGAGATTTTACATGGTGTCCCATGACAACGGAACGCTCCCAGCTTTATTACACATGCGTCTTCCTGCATGTTTCCTTTCAGGCCATCCAGAATGCAGTGGCAAACAAATCCATGGGGAAGGACACGCCATGCTGGCTGGATGCCCAGATGCTGAAGATGCTGTATGACGAACTACAGCGTTGCCGGTGGGAAGCCTCCCCTTTCAAGGACGTCAGCGAGTCGCTGGATACCGCCATCTACCATTGCGGCCTGCTAATGGCACAGTGCCCTGCCGCCCTCAACCGCCAGCTTTGCCAGCACCATCTCAAGGCCATCATGGCGCCGCTGCAAAAAGCCTCACTGCTGCTATCGGGCGATATGCGCCGGATGACGGCCAACCAGCCCGCTTCGCCTGGCCAGCGGCTGCGTCATTGGCTCGGTTGGTAGCATCACCAAGGATTCATCATGCTCGAAGTCAAGGGCGCTACCTTCGAAGTCAACGGACAACATCTGCTGAAGCCCCTCGAACACCGCTTCGAGGAAGGCAAGGTCTACGGATTGATCGGTCATAACGGCTCGGGAAAGTCGACCTTGATCAAGCTGCTGGCCCAGCAGCAACCCGTCACCCGAGGCGAGGTCCTGCTCGACAAGCGCCCTCTGCATGATTGGGGTAAAAGAGAGTTCGCCCGTCGCGTCGCCTATCTGCCCCAGCATCTGCCCAGCGCGGAGAATCTGACCGGGCACGAACTGATCGGCTTTGGCCGCTATCCCTGGCACGGCCTGTTGGGACGTCATTCCTCACGGGACAAGGCCGCTATCGGTCGAGCCATCGAACTCAGCCACACGGAAGCCTTCGCGGACCGCCTGGTGGACACCCTTTCCGGCGGCGAACGCCAGCGCGTGTGGCTGGCCATGCTGCTGGCCCAGGAGAGCCGCTTCCTGCTGCTCGACGAACCGCTGGCCGCGCTGGATATCGCCCATCAAATGGAGGTGTTGTCCCTGATTCGCAAGCTGTGCGACGAGCTGAAGCTATGCGTGATCATCGTCCTGCACGACATCAACATGGGCTCACGCTATTGCGACGAGTTGCTCGCCCTGCACAGCGGCCGGGTTCTGGCCCACGGCTCCCCCGAGGCGATGATGACCGACACCAACCTGGAGGCCATCTATGGCCTGCCCATGCAGGTGATGGCCCACCCCAACGGCAAGCATCGCATTGCCGTGGCATGCTAGCGCCCTGAACGTGAAAGCCGCAGCCCGAGGGGCTGCGGCTTGCACTGGACGAATGTCGGGAAGGATTACCCAATCATGAAGTAGCCTGCTGGAAGCGGCGCTCCACGTCCTCCCAGTTGACCACGTTGAAGAATGCCTCGACATAATCCGGGCGCTTGTTCTGGTACTTCAGGTAGTAGGCGTGCTCCCACACGTCCAGACCCAGCACCGGCGTGTTGCCATGCATGTGCGGGCTGTCCTGGTTCAGGGTGTTCTCGACCACCAGCTTCTTCTCCGGGGTCACGCTGAGCCAGGCCCAGCCGCTACCGAAGCGCCCAAGGGCCGCCTTGGTGAAGGCTTCCTTGAAACTGTCAAAACCACCCAGTTCGCTGTCGATGGCCTGGGCCACCTTGCCCTGGGGCTGGCCACCGCCGCTGGGCGCCATCATCTGCCAGAACTTGGAGTGGTTGGAGTGGCCACCACCATTATTGATGACCTCCTGCCGCTTCTGCTCGGGTACCCGGTCGATATTGGCCAACAGCTCGTCCACCGGCATATCTTCCAGGCCGGTACCTTCCAGAGCGGCATTGAGCTTGTCCACGTAGGTCTTGTGGTGACGCGAGTGGTGTATCTCCATGGTCATCGCATCGATATAGGGTTCCAGCGCATCATAGGCGTAGGGAAGTTCGGGTAGTGTGTGCGGCATAGGTCAGCTCCTCCATGAAGCAAACGAAATAGGGGCCGAAGCCCTCGACTCATCGGTACAGCATGGCAAAGCCTGACACTTAATGCTAATAGCTATTGTTACTGCCTTGTATAGCCAAGCTTCATAAAATCGTATCGCCATGACCAGCAGGGCCTGACAACGAAAGAAGCCGACCCTCGCTTGAGGATCGGCTTCGTCCGGCATGCAGCTTCCTGTTGTTTACAGCTTGCTCTCGAGCTCCGGCAGGATTTCGAACAGGTCGCCGACGAGACCATAGTCCGCGACCTGGAAGATCGGCGCCTCCTCGTCCTTGTTGATCGCCACGATCACCTTGGAGTCCTTCATCCCCGCCAGGTGCTGGATGGCGCCCGAGATACCCACGGCGATGTAGAGTTCCGGCGCGACGATCTTGCCGGTCTGGCCCACCTGCATGTCGTTGGGCACGAAGCCGGCGTCCACCGCGGCTCTTGAGGCGCCGATGGCCGCACCCAGCTTGTCGGCGATGCCGTCGAGCAGCTTGAAGTTCTCGCCACTGCCCATGCCGCGACCACCGGAGATGACCACCTTGGCACCGGCCAGCTCGGGCCGGTCGCTCTCGGCCAGTTCCTGCTTGATAAAGGTCGACTGGCTATTCTCGGCGACAAAATCCACCGCCTCGATGGTGGCACTACCACTCTCTCCTACCGCGTCGAAGCCGGTGCTGCGTACGGTGATCACCTTGAGGGCATCGGCGCTCTGCACCGTGGCGATGGCGTTGCCGGCGTAGATCGGGCGCTTGAAGGTGTCGGCCGAGTCCACCGCGACGATCTCGGAGATCTGCGAGACATCCTTGAGCGCGGCGAGGCGCGGCATGACGTTCTTGCCGGTGGTCGAGGCGGCCGCCAGCACGTGGCCGT
>NZ_QPII01000017.1 GCF_003336675.1 Billgrantia montanilacus
CAGTTCGCGCAGCCGCTCGCCGTCGGTGTCCACCACGGTGATGTCGTTTTCCTCGCGGGCCAGGTGCTCGGCCAGCGTACCGCCGACCTGGCCGGCGCCAAGAATGATGATCTTCATTGCTGTCGGGTCCGTGAAACGGCTCTGCGACGCCGATTTGGCGCCGCAGGATCCGTGGCTAGCATAAACCAGCCGAAGGGGATGTAACAGGTGTGTGTACGTTGGCCGTCAGTCGAGGGTGAAGCCGACCTTGACGGTGACCTGCCAATGGCCGACACGGCCATTGTCGATATGCCCACGGGTATCCGTTACCTCGAACCAGCGCATGCCGTGCAGGCTGTGCGATGCCTTTTCCAGCGCGCGGTTGATGGCATCCTCGATGCCCTTCTCCGAAGACCCGGTCAGTTCGATGTGCTTGTAGACATGATCGCTCATATGGGCTCCTTGCTCCTTGGTGGTCGAGAAGGCAGGGCAATATCAGCCCTGCCGCTTCAGTCTGGCATAAAAGAAACCATCGTGATTTTCCGCTTCCGGCAGCAGCTGGCGTCCGGCACCGGCCCGCCGGCCCCAGCTGACCTCCTGGGGCGTAGTCGCGATGGCGTCTTCCGTGCGGGCGAGGAACGCCTCGATCTGTTCGTCGTTCTCCTCGCGCAGCACCGAGCAGGTGGCGTAGACCATCGAGCCCCCCGGACGCAGCAGCGGCCACAGGTTGTCGAGCAGGTTTGCCTGTAGTTCGACCAGCTTGGGGATGTCCGAGGATCGTCGCAGGCGCTTGATGTCCGGGTGACGGCGGATCACGCCACTGCCGGAGCAGGGGGCGTCGAGCAGGATGGCATCGAAGGGCGTGCCGTTCCACCAGCCTCGCTGGGTGGCATCGGCGTGCAGCAGTGTTGCCGAAAGGCCCAGCCGGGCCAGGGCGTCCTCTACCCGGGCGAGGCGCGTGGCGTCGCTGTCCAGCGCCAGTAGATCCACGTCGAAGAGTTCCAGCAGGTGGGCGGCCTTGCCGCCGGGGGCGCAGCAGGCGTCGAGCACCCGACCGCCGGGGCGTGGAGCCAGTACCGGTCCTAGCAGTTCGGCGGCGAGCTGGGCGGCCTCATCCTGTACGCTGACATCGCCTTCGGCGAAGCCGGGCAGTGCCTGAACGTCACAGGGTGTATCCAGTACCAGGCCATCGGGCGAGTGCGTACAGAGCCTGGCCTCGTGGCCGGAATCGATCAGCCGTGCCAGGTAGGCTTCCCGGTCGCCGCGGCGGCGATTGATGCGCAGCGTCATCGGCCCCGGCGCATTGTTGGCGGCGGCGATGGCGCGCCAGTCGTCGGGCCAGGCCTGGCGCAGCGCCTTGAGCAACCAGCGGGGGTGCAGCAGTGCCACCGCCGGGTCCTGGTCGACCTCGGCCTGGAGCGCCTCGGATTCTCGCTGCAGGCGGCGCAGGCAGCCGTTGAGCACCTTGGTTGCCCACTCCTTGCCCAGCAGTCTCGCTGCGCCGGCGGTTTCACCCACGGCGGCATGGGCCGGAATGCGCATGTAGAGCAGTTGGTGGATACCCAGCAGCAGCAGGGCCTGGACATCGGCATCGCGGGCCTTGAAGGGGGTCTTGAGCAGCTGCGTGGCGAGCGCCTCTAGCCGAGGCAGCGTGCGGCAGACGCCAAAGCACATCGCCTTGAACAGGGCGCGGTCCCGGGTGACAACCTGATGATCGTCCAGGTCGGCCAGCGACCCCTTGCCGGTGATGACCGGCACCAGCGCACGGGCGGCACTCACCCGCACCGCCTGGCCGCCGTCCTGAACGGCCTTTCCCGCACGGGTGGAGGGTGTCGATCGATGCATCAGGAGGTCTCCTCGGTGGCTTGCCCCAATAGCAGGCCGGGTGCCAGGGTGCCGCTACGGGCGTTGAGCAGGTCGCGGACCGCCAGCGGCTTGCCGCCGGGCAGTTGGGCGCGTGTCACGGACAGTACCTCGGTGCCCTGGGCGCCACAGGCGATGCGCAGGGCATCGGGGGCGTGCTCGAGCAGGGTGCCGGGGGGGTGTGGCGCTTCGCCATTACGGCGGGCCGATGCCGTCGCCATCAACAGGCGCAGGCGTTCCTTGCCGTGGGCGCACCAGGCTACCGGCCAGGGGTTGAAGGCGCGTATCTTGGCCGCCAGCGTCTTGGCCGGCTGGCGGAAGTTCAGCTCGGCCTCGGCCTTGGAGAGCTTGGCGGCGTAGGTGACCCCGGTTTCGGGCTGGGGCGTGGCGGGCAGGCCAGGGCCTGCCAGGGCATCCAGTGCCTCGACGATGGCCTCGCCGCCCAGGGCGGCCAGGGTGTCATGCAGTTCGCCCCCGGTCGTGGTGTCCGCAATGGGGGTATGCCTGACAAGCAGCATGTCGCCGGTATCGAGCCCGGCATCCATCTGCATGATGGTCACGCCACTTTCGCTGTCACCGGCCTCGATGGCCCGCTGGATGGGAGCGGCACCCCGCCAGCGAGGCAGGAGCGAGGCGTGCACGTTGAGGCATCCCAGCGGCGGGATGTCCAGTACCGCCTGGGGCAGGATCAGACCGTAGGCGACGACCACCATGATGTCCGCCTCGAGCCCGGCCAGCTCGGCCTGGGTCTCCGGCGCCTTCAAACTCTGCGGCTGCAGCACCGGCAGGTCGTGCTCCAGTGCCAATGCCTTGACCGGGCTGGCGGTGAGTTTGCGACCACGACCGGCGGGTCGGTCGGGCTGGGTGTAGACGGCGACCACGGAGTGGCGGCTCTGCAGCAGCGCAGCCAGGCTGGAAGCGGCGAAGTCGGGGGTGCCGGCGAAAACGACACGCAGGGGTGGAGACATGATTTCGAAGCCTTGCCAGTGGGCGATGTTCCCCATCATAACGGAGGCAGGCGGAAACGACGAAGGCCGACGTAATCACGTCGGCCTTCACGATGAAAAATTGCGGGCCTCAGGCACCCTGCATCTGCTTGTGGCGCTTCTGCATCTTCTTCAGCACCCGGTCGCGCTTCAGTGCGGAGAGGTAGTCGACGAACAGCACGCCTTGCAGGTGATCGTATTCGTGCTGGATACAGTGAGCCAGTAAGCCTTCGGCATCGAGCTCGTAAGGATTGCCGTCCCGGTCCAGCGCTTTCAGGTGTACCTTCAGTGCGCGGGGCACCTCGGCGTAATACTCCGGGATCGACAGGCAGCCCTCGGACATGAGGTCGCGCTCATCGCCGATCGGCGTGTATTCGGGGTTGATCAGAACCAGCGGACTGGCACGACTATCGCTGACATCCATCACGATGACGCGGCGGTGAACGTCCACCTGGGTGGCTGCAAGCCCGATACCGCTGGCTTCATACATGGTCTCGAGCATGTCGTCGACCAGCTGGCGCACCTCGTCATCAACCGCTTCGACCGGCGCGGCCTTGGTGCGCAGTCGCTCGTCGGGGAATTCGAGGATAGGTAATTTGGCCATGGCGTTGGAACCACCGTTATGCTGTCATCAGGGATTCCCTTATTCTAGGGGGCTGCGGCTCGGGGTGAAACCGCCCTGTCGCCTATTATTTCGATAAAATCAGACTATAACATGGTGCTCAGGTTCCCTGCGGGATGGCTTCAGGGTTTCCGGGATGGGGTAAGAGCAGGGGAGTTGGGGATGGCGGGATACAATGATAGGGCTGGACGTGGCTGGCTGGCTGGCTATTTCAGGGTCGCCTTGATAAGCAGCGCCTGTGTCGCCATGCTGCTTGGCGCGCCGGCCCAGGCTCAGGGTCTCACCTGGGAGGAGGGGCTGCGCGGCGACGCTCCCGACCGCTATACCGTGGTACGTGGCGACACGCTCTGGGGTATTTCCGGCCGCTTTCTGCAGCACCCCTGGCAGTGGCCGGAGGTGTGGCAGGTCAACCCACAGATCCGCAACCCGCACCTGATCTATCCTGGTGATGTGGTCTACCTCTATGACTGCAACGGACGCCCCTGCCTGGGCCTCGAGCGCGGTCAGGGCACCGTCCGGCTCTCGCCGGAGGTGCGGCGCATTCCTGCCCGCGAAGCCATCGAGCCGATCCCCCTGGAGGTGATACGTCATTTCCTGCGCGACCATCGGGTCGTCGACGACCCGGAGGCACTGGATGAGTTGGCCTATGTGGTCGCCGGCGACGACCGACGCATCATCAGCGGCGCGGGCGATCGAATCTATGCCCGTGGCGAGATCCAGCGCGGCCCCCGGTATGGCATCTACCGCGTCGGCGAGCGCTACAGTGACGCGGTTTCCGGCGAGCTGCTCGGCCTGGAGCTGGAGGGCGTCGGCCAGGCCCAGGTCGTGCGCGCCGAGGAGGATATCGTCGTGCTCGAGGTGCTGTCCGCCTCCCAGGAAGTGCGCAACAACGACATCATCCTGCCGCTGGAGAGCCGCGAGCTGACCAGGGAGTTCGTCCCCCGCGCCCCGGATGGTACGGTCGACGGGCGCATCCTGGCAGCACCCGGTGGCGTTCGCTTCATCGGGCGGCTGCAGGTGGTAGCGCTCGACCGCGGGCGGCGCGACGGCCTGGAAGCCGGTCATGTACTCCAGGTCGAGCAGCAGGGTGAGCGGGTCAACGATCCGCGTAGCGGTGAGGCCCTGCGGCTGCCAGGCACCGAGGCGGGCCTGGTCATGGTCTTTCGCCCCTACGAGAAGATGAGCTATGGCCTGGTGATGCGGGCCTCCCGTACGCTGGAAGTCGGCGACCGGGTGCACAATCCCCGCCATGGGCGGGGGGTGGCGCTGCGGTGAAAGCGGTGTCACCGGGCACGCGGGAGTGGCTGGCGGTCGTGCGCCTGCCAGGCATGGGCGCGTCGCGGCTGGCCGAGCTGATAGCCACGGAGCCGGCCTGGCCCGACGGCTGGCTTGCACGCCTGCCGCGGCAGGCCGCCACGGCGCTTCGGCTGTGGCTCGACCACCCCGCTCGCAGCCCCCTCGATGCCCTGGTCGATGCCGATCTGGCCTGGCTCAATGCCGATCCAGCCCGACACCTGCTATTCCCCGGCCACGTGGCCTGGCCGGCGCTGCTCGATCAGATCGCCGATCCTCCACCGGTACTCTGGGCGCTCGGCGATCTCGACGCACTCTTGCCCCCCGCGTTGGCCATCGTGGGTTCGCGACGACCGACCCGCGAAGGCCTGACCAATGCGGCGGTCTTCGCTCGAGAGCTGGCTGCCCGGGACTGGTGTGTGAACAGCGGCCTGGCGCTGGGCATCGACGGTGCCGCTCAGCACGCCGCCCTGGAGGCCGGTGGGCGCAGCGTGGCAGTGCTGGGTTGCGGCGTCGATGTGATCTACCCGCCCCGCCATTCGGGGCTCTACCACCAGCTGCTCGATCGCGGCGGTCTGGTGCTTTCCGAACACCCGCCGGGTACCCGGGCGCGACCGGGCTTCTTTCCCCGTCGCAACCGCATCGTTACCGGCCTCTCTTTCGGGGTGCTGGTGGTGGAAGCCGCCGAGAAGAGCGGCTCGCTGGTCAGTGCACGGCTTGCCATCGAGCAGAACCGCGACGTCTTCGCGCTGCCCGGCTCGATCCACAATCCCCAGGCACGGGGCTGTCTGCAACTGATTCGCCAGGGTGCGGTGCTGGTGCGTCGGCTGGACGATATCCTAGAGGAGCTGACCCACTGGGCGGCACCCGCCTTCACGGCGCTTTCCTCCACGGCCCCGGCGTCTGCTGCATCAGGCGATGGCGGCGGGGACCCGCTGCTGCGCTGGCTCAGCGACTCCCCGTCGCCACTGGATGCGCTGGTCGCACTGACCGGCTTGACCGTGCCCGACTGCCAGCGGCGCCTGCTGGAACTCGAACTGGAAGGTCGCGTTGCCCAGGCCCCGGGCGGCTGGGTGCGCCTGCCGCGTGGGGTTTAGGAGCCTGTCGGGCTTAACACTGATCTACTGCGAAATCCGGATTTTCGGCCAATTCCATTCGATCTGTTTCGTTAAAGAGCCCCACTATTCGCCTCTACAGATCGATAAACTTGTCTCGAAAACCGTATCTCTCGCTACGATCGGTCAAGCCCGACAGGCTCCTGAGCGTGATAGCATATTGGCCGGCCGATATCCGTGTCTTGCCGGCCGGATGTAGGGAGCCGTAATGTCTGTGTTCGTAACGTCGAGGGTCAACCCGGTATGCCTCAGGTAACGTCTCTTTCCAACGCCGTGGCCGCGCTGCGTGCCGGCGGCGTGATCGCTTATCCCACCGAAGGCGTGTGGGGGTTGGGCTGTGACCCCGACAATGACATGGCCGTGGCGCAGCTGCTGCGGCTCAAGCAGCGCGACCCGGCCAAGGGACTGATCCTGGTCGCCGCCAGCATCAAGCAGTTCACTCCCTGGCTCGAGGGCCTGCCGCTGGAGCTGCATGCACCGCTGGTTTCCACCTGGCCGGGACCCCATACCTGGCTGGTGCCGGACAACGGGCGCACCCATGCACTGGTGCGTGGCGCTCATGACTGCGTGGCCCTGCGGGTCAGCGACCACCCCGGGGTGGTCGCACTGTGTGAGGCCTTCGGCGGCCCCCTGGTATCGACGTCGGCCAATCGTGCCGGTGAGCCCTCGGCACTCAGCGCCGACGAGGTCCGCGAGGCCTTCGGCGACGAACTCGATGCCATTGTCGAGGGCGAGCTGGGCGGACTCGATCGTCCCAGCACCATTCGCGACCTGGTCAGCGGCAGGGTGCTGCGCGCCTGAGGCGTACCTGTTGCAGAGACGTACCTGGCGAAAGGAGGCCCCATGGCCCGTGCCAACCTGGAAGACGTCAAGACCTACCTGCTCGATCTGCAGGAGCGGCTTTGCCAAGCCATGGCCGCGGTGGATGGCGAGACGCACTTCCATGAAGACAGCTGGCAGCGTGCAGCCGGGGGCGGTGGCCGCTCCCGGGTGCTCGAGCATGGCCAGATCTTCGAGAAGGGCGGCGTCAACTTCTCCCATGTCTTTGGAGACCTGCTGCCCCCCTCGGCGACCGCCGCCCGCCCCGAGCTGGCCGGGCGCGGCTTTGAGGCCGTCGGCGTCTCCTGGGTGATGCATCCCGAGAACCCGCACGTTCCGACCAGCCATGGCAACGTGCGGTTCTTCATCGCCGAGAAGGCGGGCGAGGCACCGGTCTGGTGGTTCGGCGGCGGCTTCGACCTGACACCTTTCTACCCGGTGCACGAGGATGTGTTGCACTGGCATCGGGTGGCACGGGACGCCTGCGCCCCTTTTGGGGAGGACGTCTACCCACGCTTCAAGGCGTGGTGTGACGACTATTTCTATCTCAAGCACCGCGAGGAAACCCGCGGTGTCGGCGGGCTCTTCTTCGACGATTTCAACGAGTGGGGCTTCGACCGCAGCTTTGCCTTCCAGCGGGCCGTCGGCGATGCCTTCCTCGACGCCTACCTGCCCATCGTGCGCCGGCGCAGCGAGATGCCCTGGAGCGAGCGCGAACGCGATTTCCAGCTTTACCGCCGCGGCCGCTACGTGGAGTTCAACCTGGTGTGGGACCGTGGCACCCTGTTCGGGCTGCAGAGCGGCGGACGCACCGAGTCGATCCTGATGTCGATGCCGCCCCTCGCCCGCTGGGAATACGACTGGCAGCCCGAACCCGGCAGCGCCGAGGAGCGCCTCTATCGAGATTATTTGCGCCCCCGCGACTGGCTGGGGGAAAGCGCTGAATGAGCATCTGCGCGACCAAATCGCTGCGTTACGCGGTGCTGGTGCGCCAGCCCGGTCGATCCTCACCTATAACCCATAGGCTCCGGTTGCTGCGCTCCGGGCGCCTTGCGCTTCATGTCGCTCGTTGGCTATTCAGGCGCTTCCCGTGTTTGAGGAGATCCCATGACAGACCGCTACTGCGTCTTCGGCAATCCCATTTCGCATTCGAAGTCACCGATGATTCATGCGGCCTTTGCCGAGCAGACCGGTGAGGATATCGACTACACCGCCATCGAGGCGCCGCTGGACGACTTCGCCGGCGCCTGGCGCCGCTTCACGGCCGCGGGGGGGCGGGGCGCCAATGTCACCGTGCCGTTCAAGGAGCAGGCGTTCTCGCTTTGCGACACGCTGAGCGAACGGGCCCGGCGTGCCGGGGCCGTCAATACGCTGCTGCTGGGGGCAGATGGTCGCTCCCACGGCGATACCACCGATGGGGTCGGCCTGGTCCGCGATCTGGAGCATCATGGGGTGAGCCTGGCCGGCGCCCGCATCCTGGTGCTGGGAGCCGGTGGGGCTGTGCGCGGGGTGCTGGAGCCGCTGCTGGCGGCGGGACCCGCGAGCCTGCTGGTGGCAAATCGTACCGCGGCCAAGGCCGAGGCCCTGGCGGTCGACTTTGCCGACCTTGGCGAGATCCGCGGCGGTGGCTTCGATGTCGTCTCTGGGCCCTTCGACGTGGTGATCAACGGGACCAGCGCCAGCCTCGGCGGGGAGCTGCCGCCGCTGCCCGACGACCTTTTCGGAACCGGCGCCACCGCCTACGACATGATGTATGGTGCCGAGCCCACGGTGTTTCTGAGCTGGGCAGCCAAGCGCGGTGCCTGCACCGTCGACGGCCTGGGTATGCTGGTGGAGCAGGCCGCCGAGTCGTTCTTCCAGTGGCGCGGGAAGCGTCCGCTGACAGAGCCGGTACGGGAAAGCCTGCGGCGGACGTTGTAGCACCAAGCAAGGGTTTAAGCCGTGGGTTCATACCTTCAACGCCCCATGAGGGGGCGGCAATCGGGCGGTATATGTTAGCCAACGCAACGAGGCGGCGCGATAACCCGGCGCCGCCTCGTCGTTGGCGTTGAGCGTTGCCCTCAGCGCCGCTTGACGTAGAGCCCGGCCATACAGATGACCAGACCCACCACGGAGAGCAGCATGCCGCCGTTGACCAACCAGGGCTCACGCTCCACCCAGGGCACGAAGGGCTGGGACGTATCACGGCAGACGCCGTCCAGATAGTCCCAGTGGCCACCCTGCATCAGGGTGCATTCGCGTACGTCGCTGAGCTCCCAGAAGTAGAGGCCCATCAGGGACAGCGGCGGGACGATCAACAGCAGTAATCCGATTCTCAGCATTCGCTTTCCAGAAGTGGTTTAGGGACGGGGGCAGTTGGGCGTTCGCCCCGCCTGCCGAGCCTGCTCGTAGCGCGCCATGGCGTTGCCCATCTCCGCCTGCAGGCCCTGCATGCGCTGGCCATGGCTGGGGTGGGTGGACATCCACTCCGGCGGGCGGGCGCCGCCCTGGGCGCTCATGTTCTCCCACAGTGCGACGCTGGCGCGCGGATCGAAGCCGGCATCGGCCATCAGGCGCAGGCCGATAACGTCGGCCTCGCTCTCGTGACGACGCGAGAAGGGCAGCATAATGCCGTACTGGGCGCCGAGGCCCAGTGCCCCCATCAGTTGATCTCCTCCCGGGCCCTGCAGGCCGGCGGCGGAGCCCAGTACCGACAGAGCAACCTGAGTCGAGGTCTGGGTCGAAACCCGCTCGTTGGCGTGACGTGCCAGCACGTGGCCGATCTCGTGGCCGATCACCGAGGCGAGCTGATCCTGGGTCTCGGCGATCGCGAGCAGGCCCGTGTTGACCCCCATGTAACCGCCGGGCAGAGCAAAAGCGTTGGCCTGCTCCGATTCGAAGACGCGGATCTGCCAGTCCTGGTTGCGCTCCCGCTCCGGCAGCACGTCGACGATGGCACTGGCCACGCATTGGGCGTAGCGCTGCTGGGCCTGGCCAGCCGCCGGGAGGTCCTGCTGATACTGCGCGAAGGCCTCCTGGCCCATCTGGTTGAGCTGCGCATCCGACATCAGCGTAAGCTGCTGGCGACCGGTAGGTGAAGTGGTACAGGCGGTAATGGTCATGGCCAGCGTGGCCACGGCAACACAGCGAATCCAGCGCATCGTTCTATACCTCTTCGGTTCAGATCCCTTGAGACCCTGGACGGGGATGACGGTTAGCCACAAGATACCCCGAACCGTCATAAGGTCAACCATGAACCGTGGAAGTCCCAAGGAGATGCCGATGGATGCCGAGCTGAGCAGACGCCTGTCCCGCCTGCTGGATCATGTGGAGCACTGGTTGCCCCCGGTACCCGAGGAGGTCGACTGGGAGCGTGATGTGGCCGCCCTGTGGCAGCGCCACGCCCTGGGCGGTCGGCTGCTGCCGGTACCGCCCCGCGACGCCCTGGCGCTGGACGACCTGCTGGGCATCGAACGCCAGAAGCTGGCACTGATCGACAATACCCGCGCCTTCCTGCAGAAGCTGCCGGCCAATCACGCCCTGCTGTGGGGCTCCCGGGGCAGCGGCAAGTCGTCACTGATCCGTGCCCTGCTCAACAGCCTGGCGCCAGAGGGGCTGCGACTGGTCCAGGTCGATCGCCACGATCTGTCCGGGTTGCCGACCCTGGTAGAGCAGCTGAGGCACCAGCCCCAGCGCTTCGTGGTCTACTGTGACGATCTCTCCTTCGAGGGCCACGATGATGCCTACAAGGCACTCAAGAGTGTGCTCGACGGTGCTTTGACCGGGCCGCCGGAGAACGTGCTGCTCTATGCCACCTCCAACCGCCGCCACCTGCTGCCTGAATCGCTGTCGGACAATGAGGCGTCGCAGCTGGTGGGTGACGAGCTGCACCATGGCGATGCCGTGGAGGAGAAGATCTCGCTATCGGACCGTTTCGGCCTGTGGCTGGGCTTCTATCCCTTCAACCAGGACACCTACCTGGAGGCGTGCTGCCACTGGGTCACCCAGTTGGGTAGCGTCCGTGACTGGGGGGCAGAGGCCCGCGCCGAGGCAATCCGCTTCGCCACTCTGCGCGGCGGCAGAAGTGGCCGCGGGGCCTGGCAGTTCGCCAGCCACTGGGTTGGCCGCCGTCGCCTGCACGGGAAGTAGCCGCCAGACGCGCCGAGGCAGAGGGACGCCGGGGACAGGCCAGGAGGGGGTCCTACGCCATGGATGGCGTCGGTAGCGCCCAGGGAGGGGTTCACAGCGCCCCCGAACTGGCCTGTCGACGGGATCGCCCGGGTTTCGTCAGCGTTTACCTGCGAGGAATCAGTCTGCCGTCCTCTCCCACGCCCAGGCGGATGGTGGGGGTGAGCAGGCCTGCGGGCAGGGTCATGCCCAGGCCGCGTAGGTCGCCGGGGGTGATGGCCAGCTCGCTGCCGGCGGGCAGTTCGCCCTGGCTTGCCAGCTGGCTGGCCAGTTCCACCATGGGGGCCAGTCGCTCGCGGCCGCCGTCGAGCAGGTCGAAGGCCACCGGCAGGCGCAAGTTGGCATCCTCACCCGAAGTCAGGGTCACGTCCTGCTCGTAGTTGCCGCTGACCGGCTCGACGCCAGGCATGTCAAGCGTCCAGCGAAAGCCGGACATCTCCACCGCCGGCATCCCGGTGGGCAGCCCCAGGCCCATGGCCAGGGTTGCCTGCACCGGCAGGCTGCCGGCACCGAGGCTCGACAACGCCAGTGACATGATATCGCTGGTGTCGAGGCGGGCATCCACGGCGTAGGGGCCGATGCGCACCTCTTCCACTCCCAGGGAGGTGACAGCCAGGCGGAAGGCGAACAGGCCGGTCTGGGGGATGGCCAGGCAGCCGGTCAGCAGCCCCGCCAGGCACAGCGGCGCCAGCAGGCGCCAGCGTCGCTGGGAAAATTTCGGCAGTAAGCGGGTCAGGATCATGCAAGGGACTCCCTGCCCGGAAGGGCAGCAGCGGTGGATAAACGGGCGTATTTCAGGTTCGGCGGAGCTAGGTGTCAAGAAAAATTCCGCAACGGCGCGGTAACCGATAGGAACAGGGCTCAACCGGAAAGGAAAATGACACGACAGGAAGCGGCACCGCAGGCCCGAGAGCCGACGGCACCTGACAAAAGAAGCGGGTTCAGCGACGGCTCTTGCGAGCCTCCTTGGTGCGGCCCAGCTCGCGCTTCTTGGCTTTCTCGCGATCGCTGGCGTCGGCCATGGGGTCGAAGGGATTGTTGCCGGAGCGGAATTCGAAGCGAATCGGCGTGCCGCGAACCTTGAGCACCTTGCGGAAGGTGTTGATCAGGTAGCGCTTGTAGGCTTCGGGAAGCGCCTCGGTCTGGTTGCCGTGCACCACGATGATGGGCGGATTGCTGCCACCCTGATGCGCCATGCGTAGCTTGATGCGGCGGCCGTGCACCAGGGGGGGCGGATGCTGGCTGACCGCATCCTGCAGCAGCGTGGTGAGACGGTTGGTCGACCAGTGGCTGTTGGCGGAAGCGAAGGCGCGCTCGATGGAAGGATAGAGGTCGCCCACCGCCGTGCCGTGCAGGGCCGAAATGAAGTGCAGCTCGGCGTAGTCGGCGAAGCCCAGGCGGCGCTTGATCTCGGCGCGCATCTTCTCCTTGGCTTCGCTTTCCAGCCCGTCCCACTTGTTGACCGCCAGCACCAGGGCGCGCCCCGTGGTCAGCACATAGTCGAGCAGATGCAGGTCCTGCTCCACCAGGCCACTGCTGCCGTCCAGCACCATGACGGCAACATGGCACTCCTTGATCGCTTCCAGGGTCTTGATGATCGAGAACTTTTCGAAGGACTCGCGGACGTTCTTGCGTCGCCGCACCCCGGCGGTATCGATCAGCACATAGGGCTTGCCGCGGCGTTCGAAGGGAATCTCGATGGCGTCCCGAGTGGTCCCGGCTTCGTCGAAGACCACGACCCGTTCCTCGCCGAGCAGCCGATTGACCAGGGTCGACTTGCCCACGTTGGGGCGGCCGATCACGCCGATGCGGATCCCCTTGGTGCCGGTATCGGCGGGAATGCTCTCGTCGCGCTCGGGGAAGGGCTCGAGTACCGTCTCGATCAGGGTGGTGACGTTGCGACCGTGGGCCGCGGCGATGGCAAAGGGATCGCCCAGGCCCAGTGCCCAGAAGTCGGCCATGGCCGAGTGTTCTTCAAGGCCGTCGGTCTTGTTGACCACCAACCAGGTCTTCTTCTGGTTGACCCGCAGGTGGTTGGCGATGGCCTCGTCCGCCACGTTGAGGCCGGCCCGGGCATCGACCATGAACAGCACGATGTCGGCCTCGTCGATGGCCGCCAGCGACTGTTCTGCCATGGCGGCGTCGATGCCTTCCTCGTCGCCGCTGATGCCCCCGGTGTCGATCACCGTATAGCTCTTGTTGCCAAGCAGCCCGTTACCGTACTTGCGGTCACGGGTGAGGCCCGGGAAGTCAGCCACCAGAGCGTCCCGCGAGCGGGTCAGGCGGTTGAACAGGGTCGACTTGCCCACATTGGGCCGGCCGACCAGGGCAATCACAGGCGTCATCGGCGAATGTCCAGGGCTTCCAGGCGACCGTTGTTGGTCAGCACATAGATGCGCCGCGCGTCGGTGACAGGCCGTACGCTGATGCCCGATCTGTCGATGCGGGTCCGGGCGCTGAAGCGGCCGGTCTGGGTATCGACCAGGTGCAGGTAGCCCTCGAAGTCGCCCACCACCAGGTTGCCGCCGGCGAAGGCGGGGGCGGTAAGCCAGCGGCCTTCGAGGTCGCGGTTGCGCCACACTTCATCGCCGCTTCGCGCATCCAGGGCGATCAGGTGACTGGCTTCGTTGACGGTGAAGAGACGATCACCGACCAGGACCGGTGTCAGGTGGCTGGAGTGTTCACGCTCCCACAGGATCTCGCCGGTGTTGGCCTGCAGGGCCACCAGGCGGCCGTTGTAACTGGTCACGAACAGGCGCCCATCCGGCGTCAGCACCGGTTGGCCACCCAGATCGACCATGCGATCGATCTCGCTGCGGCCCTGAGGCACGGCAATGCGCCGTTCCCACAGGGGCTGACCACTGCGATTGTCCAGGGTGACCAGGCGACCATTGGCGAAACCGGCGAAGGTCACCGGATCGATCACCGAGGGCGTGCCGGTACCGCGCAGGGTAAGGGCGGGTTCGGTGGTGCTGTGTGACCAGCGCTCCTGGCCGTTGCTGCGGTCCAGGGCGGTGACGCTGCCGTCGACGCTCTGGACTACCAGCAGCTGTTGGGTAGGCTGGGGGGCGGCCAATACTTCACTGGGCACCCGTGAGCGCCACAGCACGTCGCCATCGGACTGACTGAGCGCCAGCACTTCACCATTTCGCGTGCCCAGGTAGATCTCCCCGGCCACGGCGGTCAGGGCGCTGGAAACGCCGATCTCGAGGTCCTTCTGCCACAGTCGGCTGCCGCTGTCAGCGTCGAATGCCATCACCCGACCGCGTTCGTCGGCGGCATAAAGGGTGCCATCATCCAGCGACGGGGCGATGGGGTACTCGGCCCGCCCCAGACCCTGTCCGACCCGCTGTCGCCAGTCGCTGTCGAGCTGAGCGGTGGCGTCGAAGCGAGATAGCTCCTTGGGCGAGTAGCGGGGCTCCGGCTTGCTGGCGCAACCGGCCAGCAGGCCGACGGTGAGCGTGGCGACAATGGCCAGGGATGCCTTGTGCCGCATGACAGAAATCATAGTATCGCCTCTTCAACGCCAAGGTCTTCCAGCTTGAGCTGGACACCGTAGATCGGTTGGTCACGCTGTTCGGCGTGGGCAAGTGCTTCACGCCAGGCCTCGCGCGCCTGGTCCTGGCGGCCCAGCGCGAGCTGGGCGTCGCCGCGGATATCGGCTCGCTGGGCAGCAAGTGCCTCCGGGATGCCACTGTCGAGGGTCTCGAGCGCCGCTTCGGCATCGCCCTGGGCCACCTGCAGGCGTGCCAGGCGCAGCCGCGCCAGGCCCTGGAGGTAGTCGCGTCCGCTGTTCTCGATCACCGCCCGCAAGGCGGCCTGTGCGGCATCGTAGTCGTCCTGGGCTACCGCCAGGCGAGCGTCGATCAGCCGCGCCATGTCGGCATAGAGCGTGCGGCCGTGGTTGTCGACGATCTCGTCGGCCAGCGCGCGGGCCTGGGCGAGGTTTTCGTCGTCCTGCCCTTCCGCGTCGGCCAGGTTGACCAGCTGCTGGTAGCGCAGCGAGGCCGCCTCGGCCTGGTTTTCCTGGTAGTTCTGCCAGGCGTTCCAGCCGAATATGCCGGCGGCGGCGAGGGCCACACCGGCGATCAGCGCGGTGCCGTTCTCCTTCCACCATCGCTTGATGGCATCCAGCTGCTCTTCTTCGGTTCTCAGCTCCGCCACGGGCGGTCTCCTCTACGGCATGTCTGGTTCGGTGTCAGGCGGTCGTGTTATCCGACAGCGTTGCCTGACAACAAGGTAGCGAGGTCGGTGCCCAGCGAGCTCCTGCTCAGGCTCTGCTGATCGCGCGCTTCGCGCAGGAACTTCAGGCTGACCCGATCATTGGCCAGTTCATCCTCGCCCAGCAGCAGGGCGAAGCGGGCGCCGCTCTTGTCGGCCTTCTTGATGCGACTCTTGAAGCTGCCGCCCCCGCAGTGCAGCTGCAGCCGCAGGCCGGGCAGCGCCGTGCGCAGCTGCTCGGCCAGCAGCATGGCGCTTCCGGTGGCGTCATCATCCATGGGCAGCAGGTAGACGTCCAGCTCCTCCAGGGCACTGGCCGGCACCAACTCCAGGGTCTGCAGCAGCAGGATCAGCCGCTCGATGCCCATGGCGAAGCCCACCGCAGGAGTCGGCTTGCCGCCGAGCTCCTCCACCAGGCCGTCATAGCGGCCACCGGCACAGACGGTGCCCTGGCTGCCCAGCGCCGTGGTGGTCCATTCGAAGACAGTGCGGCAGTAGTAGTCCAGGCCACGCACCAGGCGCGGATTGATCACGTAGTCGATGCCGGCCGCCTCGAGCAGGGCCGTGAGTTGCTCGAAGTGCTGGCGGGAAGCGTCGTCCAGGTGGTCCATGAGCCTGGGCGCATCAGCCAGCATCGGCGCCATGTCCGGATTCTTCGAATCCAGGATGCGTAGCGGGTTGCTGGCAAGCCGGCGCTGGGAGTCCTCGTCGAGCACATCGCGATGCGCTTCGAAATAGGCCACCAGCTTGTCGCGATAGGCGGCTCGGGCCTCGTTGGAGCCAAGCGAGTTGAGCTCCAGGGTGACATGCTCGAGCAGGCCCAGCTCCTTCCACAGCCGTGCCGAGAGCAGGATCACCTCGGCGTCGATGTCGGGCCCGTCCAGGCCGAAGGCTTCCAGGCCGACCTGATGGAACTGCCGATAACGTCCCTTCTGCGGACGCTCGTGGCGAAACATCGGGCCCTGGTACCACAGCCGCTGGGTCTGGTTGTGCAGCAGCCCGTTCTCCATGGCGGCGCGCACGCAGCTTGCCGTGCCCTCGGGACGCAGGGTCAGGCTGTCGCCGTTGCGATCCTCGAAGGTGTACATCTCCTTCTCGACGATGTCGGTGACCTCGCCGATGGAGCGGGCGAACAGCGCGGTCTGCTCGACGATGGGGGTGCGAATCTCGGCGTAGCCGTAGCGCCGCATCAGCGACTGCACCTTGCCCTCGAAGTACTGCCACAGCGACGACTGCTCCGGCAGCAGGTCGTTCATGCCACGAATGGCCTGGATCTTTTTCTTGCTCAAGACGTTCTTGCTCAACACTGGCTCCTTGGTTTTCGCCCGGCTCACTGGCCGCGGACGATCACATCCTGTTCGGCCTGCTCTTTCTCGCGTACCCGTTCGCGAATCAAGCGTTCTAGGTCATCGACCAGATTGTCGTTGCGCAGCTTGGAGGCTGGCTTGCCGTCGATGTAGACGAGGTTGGCGGGCGAGCCACCGGTGAGGCCGACATCGACCTCCTTGGCCTCGCCCGGGCCGTTGACCACGCAGCCGATCACGGAGACGTTGAGAGGTGTCATGATGTCCTCGAGCCGTTCCTCGAGGGCGTTCATGGTGCCGATGACATCGAAATTCTGGCGCGAACAGCTGGGGCAGGCGATGAAGTTGATGCCCTTGGCGCGCAGGCGCAGGCTCTTGAGCATGTCGAAGCCGACCTTGATCTCCTCGACCGGGTCGGCGGCGAGCGAAACACGAATCGTGTCGCCGATACCGTCCATCAGCAGCATGCCCAGGCCAATGGATGACTTCACCGTACCGGAGCGCAGCCCCCCCGCCTCGGTGATGCCCAGGTGCAGCGGCTGCTCGATCTGGGTGGCAAGCTGGCGGTAGGCGGCCACCGCCATGAACACGTCCGAGGCCTTGACGCTGACCTTGTATTCCTGGAAATCGAGGCGGTCGAGGTGGTCGATATGGCGCATGGCCGACTCCACCAGGGCTGCCGGTGTCGGCTCGCCATATTTCTTCTGCAGATCCTTCTCCAGCGAACCGGCATTGACGCCGATGCGGATCGGGATGCCATTGTCCCTGGCGGCGCTGACCACGGCGCGAACCCGCTCTTCCTTGCCGATGTTGCCGGGGTTGATACGCAGGCAGTCGACGCCGAGCTCGGCGACGCGCAGGGCGATCTTGTAGTCGAAATGGATATCGGCCACCAGCGGCACTTCGACCTCGCGCTTGATGCGGCCGAAGGTCTCGGCGGCCTCCATGGTCGGCACCGAAACCCTCACGATGTCGGCCCCGGCGGCTTCCAGTTGGCGTATCTGGGCCACGGTGGCGGCTACGTCCAGGGTGTCGGTGTTGGTCATGCTCTGCACGGAGATGGGGGCGTCTCCCCCTACCGCAACCTTGCCGACATGGATCTGGCGGGACTTGCGTCGAATGATGGGCGATTGAGCGTGCATGGTGACGGAATCATTCTCCCAGAGTGAAGCGGGCGACGTTGTTGGCGCCGGCGCGGGCAGCGAGATCGACCGGTTCGCCGCGCCATATCAGCTCGACGCCGGTGGCATTGCCGATGGTCATGCGGAAAGGCGGATCGCCTTCCACGCTGGCGGTGGTGCCGGCTTCCTGGAGGCCGACGAAGATGCGCTGGTTGTTGGCATCGAAGATCTCGGTCCAGGACTGTTCGTTGAAGGTCAACTGCAGTTCCCGCACGTCACCGGCGGTCGGGGCCTCGGTGGTCTCGGGCTCCTCCTCGGTGACGATGTCGGGGGTCTCGACTTCATCTTCGGTCACCGGCTCGAGGTCTGCGGCAATCGGTTCGTCGGTCTCGCCGGCCCCGGCAAGCCGCTCGGCCCCGTCCGGTTCGACCTGCGGAGAGGGGGCGGCGGGGGCCTGGGTGCCGATCGGGTCGACGCCTTCCTCGGGCAATGGTGGCAGGGACTCCTCGACCTCGGCGCGCGGCTCCTCTTCCACCACGGTAGTGGTGCCATCGAGGTTGTCCACCGAGACGGGGTTGCTGTCGTCGAAGTCAAACAGCTCGTTTCCCCCCCGGCTCTGCCACCACACCAGGGTCAGGCCGATCAGCCCGGCAATGACCAGCAGGGTCACCAGCTTGAACAGCCAGGCGCCGATACGGGAGGGGGGGCGGGAGACGTTCACCGGGGTGACCCGCTGTTCCATTTCCTGACTGCTGAAGCGACTGGCATAGGATTCGAGGACAGGCCCATCGTCCATGCCCAGCAGGCGGGCATAGGCGCGCAGGTAGCCGCGACGGTAGGCGGCGACCGGGATCTGGTCGTAGTTGTCCTCTTCCAGTCCGCTGACGACGGCTGGCCGCAGGTTGAGCGCAGTAGCGACTTCTTCCCGGGAGAGACCCTGGGTCTCTCGCTCGCGGCGCAGCAGTTCGCCGGGCGAGGCCTGGGACCCGAAGTCGACCGTATCGATATTGTGAGTGTCGCTCATGGCTGAGCATCCTTCGTCATGAATCGTTGATCAAGGGGCGTCACTTAGGGTGTCCGGGTCAGGGGTGACGGCCGTGTTCCCGCTACGGGCCACGGCGATTTCGTTGGCCAGCGCCTGGGCGTTCGGTGTCATGCCCGCCAGCCGGATAAAGGCATCCAGCTGCTGGTGGGCACGCTCCGGATTCCCCAGCGTCAGCTCCAGTTCTGCCAGCGCGAAGTAACTTCTCGGACTGCGCGGCTCGAGGCTCTGGGCGCGCTCGAGGCTGCTGCGGGCTTTGGTCAGGTCTCCCATCTCCCAATGGCACTGCCCCAAGTTGGCAAACAGCTGGGCACGGTTGGCGTACTCGGTATCGCGGGAGGCCAGCTCGAGCTGCTCGCAGGCTTCGGCGATGCGGCCCTTGTCATAGAGAAAGGCGGCGTAGTTGTTGCGCGCACGGCTGTAATCGGGGTCGGCCTTCAGAGCTTGCTGGAAGGTCTCGTTGGCCAGTTCGTCCTCGCCCTGCCGCTGGTAGACAATGGCCATGGCCTGAAGTGCCTGAGGATTTCGCGCATCGCTCTCCAGGGCGCGATTGAGTGCCGCAATGGCGCGCGGTAGGTTGTTCTGCTCCAGGTAGGCCATGCCCAGCTCGGTAAACGCCTCGGCGGGGGTGCTGCCGTCGCCCCGCTCGGCCTGGCTGGCACAGCCGGACAGCCACAGCGACCCGGCGAGCAACGCTATCAGCGAAAGCGGCCTGAGTCGTGAAGGCAGGGAGGGGCAGCGCGTCATGGCATCCTCATGCAAAGAGCTCGTCGGCAGTGGTGGTGGGTAAAAAAAGCCTGTCCATCAAAGCGCCGTGACGTGTTGAAGTCAAGGCGCCCGCCTGCTTCAGTCGGCGTCGATCTGTATCGAGCGGATATAGCGTTCATGCCGTTTGGTACGATCCTTCACCCGACCCACCAGTTGGCCACAGGCGGCATCGATGTCGTCGCCGCGTGTGCTGCGAACCGGGGCCGTGTAGCCCAGTTCGTAGAGCCACTGCTGAAATCGCATGGTCTGGTTGCGTGACGGCGTCTCGTAGCCCGAGTGGGGGAAGGGGTTGAAGGGAATCAGGTTGATCTTGCACGGCAGTTCGCGCAGCAGTTCGGCGAGCTGTACGGCATGCTCCTGCTGATCGTTGACGTCCTTGATCAGGGTATATTCGATGGTCACCATCCGCCTGTCGTCGCACTTGGCGAGATAGCGCTGACAGGCGTCCAGCAGGGCACGAATGTTGTACTTGCGGTTCAGCGGAACCAGCTCGCTGCGCAGCTCGTCGGTGGCGGCATGCAGCGAAATGGCCAGGCTCACATCGAGCTCGTCGCCTAGCTTGTCGAGCATCGGCACCACCCCGGAGGTGGAGAGAGTGACGCGACGCTTGGAGAGGCCGTAGCCGTTGTCGTCCAGCATCAGCTTCATGGCCGGTACGACGTTGTCGTAGTTCATCAACGGCTCGCCCATGCCCATCATCACCACGTTGGTGACCGGACGGTTGGCGGTGTCGCGGCGCGGTCCGAAGCTGTTGCTCGCCACCCAGACCTGGCCGATGATCTCGGCGCTGGAGAGGTTGCGTTGAAAGCCCTGCTTTCCGGTGGAGCAGAAGCTGCAGTCCAGTGAGCAGCCGACCTGGGAGGAGACGCACAAGGTGCGCCGCTTGCCGTTCTCTGCCGGAATCAGCACGGTCTCCACATAGGTGCCGTCCTCCACTTCCAGCACCCACTTGCGGGTGCCGTCGCTGGAGGTGCCCTCATAGACCACCGCGGGCCCACGAATCTCGGCCACCTCGGCCAGGCGCGTGCGCAGCGCCTTGGACAGGTTGGTCATGGCTGCGAAATCGTCGCAGCCTTCGTGGTGAATCCATTTCATCACCTGGGCGGCACGAAACTTCTTCTCGCCGATGGAGAGGAAGAACGCTTCCATCTCTTCACGAGTCATGCCGAGCAGATTGGTGCGTTGGGGAGCGGTGGCGGTCATGGCATCACGGACATCGGAGGGACAGGGGCGGGGGCGAAAAGCCCCCGCGGAGGCAAGCCTGGCGTGTGGCTCAGCGCGGGCAGATTTCGTCGGCGCTGAAGAAATACGCCACTTCCCGCTCGGCGGAGGCCGGAGAGTCGGAGCCATGCACGGCATTGGCATCGATGGTCTCGGCGAAGTCGGCGCGGATGGTGCCCGGCGCGGCTTCCTTGGGGTTGGTGGCACCCATCAGGTCACGGTTCTTGGCGATGGCATCGTCGCCTTCCAGCACCTGCACGACGACAGGGCCCGAAGTCATGAAGCCGACCAGGTCCTTGTAGAAGGGACGCTCCTTGTGCTCGGCGTAGAAACCACCGGCCTTCTCCTCGGAAAGGTGCAGCATTTTTGCGGCCACGACCTTGAGGCCGGCCTTCTCGAAGCGTGCGATGATCTCGCCGATGGCGTTCTTGGCGACGGCGTCGGGTTTGATGATGGAAAGAGTGCGTTCGGTAGCCATGTGGCCTGTCTCCGTTGGTAGTACGTATGGGGATAGCGCCACGCTGCGCCGGTCTCGAAGAGAAGCCGGCACGGCGCGGCGCTACGAAAAGGGTGCGTTCGGCGTCGCACGCCGGGGCGGCGCGACGATTCAGCGCATAAACAGTGGGCGCAGAGTATAACGCTCCCGGCGGGCGTTGAACAATCGTAGGGCCTTCAGGGGAGGAACAATCGCCCCGGCTGCCAGGGTCGAGGCTTGGCGAGTCGCCTCAAACCGTGAAGCTTTCCCCGCAGCCGCACTGGTCCTTGACGTTGGGATTGTTGAAACGGAAGAAGCGGTTGAGCCCCTCCGAGACATAGTCGACCTCGCTGCCGTCGAGCATCTCGAGCGCGTCGGGGGCAACGAAGACGGTCACGCCATGATCCTCGAAGGCGATGTCGTCATTGGCCGCTTCGTCGGCAAAGTCGAGGACATAGCTATAGCCCGAGCAGCCGCTGGGCTTGACCGAGACCCGCAGGCCCAGGCCCTGGCCGCGCTCCTCGAGCACCCGTTGGATCTGCTCGGCGGCGGCGGTGGTGATCGAAAGATGCGACATCATCATTCTCCTGCTTGTGTGGGTGGGCATGGCCGCCTAGCGGCGCAGGCCCGGAAGAGCATGTTGCAGGGCGTCCAGTGCCCTGTCGATATCGGCTTCGGTGGTGAATCGGCCGAAACTGAAGCGAAGCGATGCCAGTGCCAAGGGGCGCGGCACGCCGATACCCTTCAATACATAGGATGGCTCAACGCTCGCTGAATTGCAGGCCGAACCGGTCGAAAGCGCGATATTACGCAGCGCCATCAGCAGCGACTCGCCGTCGACACCTTCGAAGGCGAGGTTGAGAATATTGGGAACCGCGACGTCGACAGCCGTATTGCGGTGAATGCCATCAAGGTCCGACAGGCCGTCGAGCAAACGGTTCCGCAACGCCAGGATGCGAGCCTGGTCGGCTTCGCCTTCCTGTGCGGCCAGGGCGAAGGCCTCCCCCATGCCGGCGATCTGGTGAGTCGGCAGGGTGCCGGAGCGCATGCCGCGCTCGTGTCCGCCGCCGTGAATCAGTGGCGCCAGGCGGATATCCGGGCTGCGCTTGACGTAGAGAACCCCGATGCCCTTGGGGCCGTAGACCTTGTGCCCGGAGAGCGACATGAGGTCGATGCCGAGAGCGGCGACATCGAGCGGTATGCGCCCCACCGCCTGGGCGGCATCGACATGGAACAGGGCGCCACCGGCATGCGCCACTTCCGCCAGCGCCGCCAGATCATGGATGCAGCCCAGCTCGTTGTTGACCGCCATCAGCGAGACCAGGACGGTATCGGCACGCATGGCGTCGCGCAGCTGGTCGGGGGTGACGCGCCCGTCTTTCCCCGGGGTCAGCCAGGTCACCTCGAACCCTTCGGCTTCCAGCGCCCGGGCGGTGTCCACCACCGCCTTGTGCTCGATGATCGAGGTGACAAGATGGCCGCCCCGACTGCGGTTGGCCCGCATGTAGCCGATCAGCGCGAGGTTGTCGGCTTCGGTGGCGCCGCTGGTCCAGACGATCTCGCGCGGGTCGGCGCCGATCAGGTCGGCGACCTGGCGGCGGGCACTCTCCACGGCCTGTTCCGCCTGCCAGCCGAGCATATGGCTGCGCGAGGCGGGGTTGGCGAAGATGCCGTCCTGGGTGAGATGGCGCTGCATCACGTCGGCGACACGGGGGTCGACCGGGGTCGTGGCGGCATAATCGAGGTAGACGAGGTCGCTCATGGGCTCGCGGGAGTCTCCATACGGGGTCTGGTGAGGCGTCCGTTGGCGATCAGGGCGCAGAGGTCAGGATGGTGTTGGCATCCTGGCGGCCGCGCTGACGCTTGGCGATTCGGCGAACGTCGCCGTTCTCGACCAGCTGTCCGAGGGTGATGCCGTCGAGAAAGCCACGGATCTGCTCGGAAAGGTCACACCACAGGTGGTGGGTCAGGCAGGTATCGCCCTGCTGGCAGTCGGACAGACCCTGGCAGCGAGTGGCATCCACCGATTCGTCGACGGCATCGATCACCTTCGACACCGATATCTCCTCGGCCGGCAGCGCCAACAGGTAGCCGCCACCGGGGCCGCGGACGCTCTTGACCAGGGCAGCGCGGCGCAGGCGTGCGAAGAGCTGCTCCAGATAGGGCAGCGAGATCTCCTGGCGGCGCGAGATGTCGGCCAGGGAGGTCGGGCCCTTGTCGCTGTTCAGGGCCAGGTCAAGCATGGCGGTGACGGCGTAGCGCCCCTTGGTTGTCAAACGCATGCTGGGCTCGTCGAACGCATGGCTGCGTACCTCTGCGCCTCGGTATAGGGCTGGCGCTCAGTGTGCGGCGCGGCCGGTGCGGCGGGCCACGGGAGTCAGAACGCCATTATGGTAAAGCCCGAGCGTTGCGGTCAACCATTGCCCTGCTGGGCGTCGCCCTTGTCATCGGCCTTCGGCGCGTGCTGGGCCGTTTTGGGTGGGCCGCAGCAGGCATCGACATCGTCGAGGATATCGGCGAAATCCTCGTCGCGCAGCTCGGGCAGCTTGCCCTCGCGGTAACCGGCGTCCAGCTTGCGCAGCGTGCTGCACATGCGTTCGATGCGCTCGTCCACGGCATGCATGTGATCGAGCATGGCCTGGATCGAGCGTGCCACCGGGTCTGGCATGTCTTCGCTGACGCCGTAGGCGTCGAAGCCGAACTTCTGGCAGATCGCCTCGCGCCGTGCCGGGTCGACGTCGAGCACGGCGGCCACATCGGGCTCCTCGCGCTTGACGACCTTGCCCGGGATGCCCACCACCGTGGCGCCGGCGGGTACCTCCTTGGTGACTACCGCATTGGAGCCCACCTTGGCCCCGGCACCGACGGTGAACGGACCGAGGATCTTGGCGCCGGCCCCGACGATCACGCCCTGTTCCAGGGTCGGGTGGCGCTTGCCCTTGTGCCAGCTGGTGCCACCCAGGGTAACACCCTGGTAGAGCGTGACGTCGTCGTTCACCTCGGCGGTCTCGCCGATCACCACGCCCATGCCGTGATCGATGAAGAAGCGGCGGCCGATCTTCGCCCCGGGGTGTATCTCGATGCCGGTCAGCCAGCGCGAGAAGGTCGATAGGGTGCGCGCCAGCCACTTGAGATGCTTCTTCCACAGCCAGTGCGCCAGGCGATGGAGCAGCAGTGCATGCAGGCCCGGATAGTTGGTCAGCACTTCCAGGAAGTTGCGTGCCGCCGGGTCACGGGCGAATACGCTGTTGATGTCCTCGCGCAGGCGTTGAAACATGCGGCGGTCCTTGGGTGGCGGTGGGACGGAGCCGGTAGCGGCATCTGTCGGGATAACTTCCCATATTGGGGGCGCAGGGAGCCGGCTTCAAGGCGCCGGGGTGTTGCTGTCGTCGGCGTCTTGCCGCTGTTCGCCCTGTGGTCGGGCTACCTGCTTCTCCGTGGTGGTGAGGATACCACGCAGGATATTGAGTTCCATGCGCTCGGGGCGGGCCTTCAGGGTGAAGCGGCGTAGCCGGGCCATCAGTTGCCGGGGCAGGGCCGGGTCATGGAAGCCGATGGTGATCAGCGTGCGCTCCAGGTGGGCAAAATAGTGTTCCAGCTCCTCGTGGCTTGCCAATGGCTGTTGTGGCTCGGCCTCGGCGCCTCCCTCTTCCTCGTGCTGTGCCAGTGAGGCCAGGCGGCACTCGTAGGCCAGTACCTGGACCGCCGCGGCCAGGTTGAGCGAGCTGAAGTCCGGGTTGGTCGGGATATGCACGTGGGCATGGCAGCGCTGTAGCTCGGTGTTGGAGAGGCCGCTGTCCTCGCGGCCGAATACCAGCGCCACCCGCGATTCGACGCCGGAGAGCTCATCTGGCAGCCGGCTTCCCAGCGTCCGGGGCGTGATCATCGGCCAGGGCAGGGTTCGTGAACGCGCGCTGGCGCCGACCACCAGGGTGCAGTCGGCAACGGCCTGCTCCAGGGTCTCGACCCTGCGAGCGCTATGCACGATATGATCGGCGCCCGAGGCGCGGGAAATGGTGTCGCTGGTCAGCGGCTCGCAGCGCGGGGCTACCAGGGCCAGGTCGGCAAGCCCCATGTTGTGCATGGCACGGGCGGTGCCGCCGATATTGCCGGGGTGGCTGGTGCCGATCAGAACGATGCGGATGCGGTCGAGCATGGGAGTCCTGCCTGTCGCGTCACGGGAAAAGAGGGCGCAGAGTCTACCATGTCCGCTCGTGGCGATGGCACAGGCGGGCCGACTCTGCTAGGATTCGCGCCGATACGTTCGACCCGCACGCTTCGTTCGAACTAGCCTGTTCTTTAACACCACCGACGCTCCAAGGCCCGATCATGCATCCGATGGTCCAATTTGCGTTGCGCGCCACGCGCAGTGCCGCCGAACAGTTCCTGCGCATTCGTGAGCGCATCGAGAACTCTCACGAGGAACACAACCTCGAGCGCCTGCTCGAGGACACCGCCCGCAATGCCGAGACGCTGATCGTGCATCAGCTCAGCCGCGGATATCCGCAGCACGGTATTTCCGGCCGCTTCACCCCCCACCGTTCCGGCGAGGGAGAAGGGCAGGACATCGAATGGCGGGTCGAGCCCTTCCATGGCTATTCCAGCCTCGCCGTGGCCGGCAAGGGTTTCGCCCTGTCCCTGGTCTGCCTGGTGAAGGGGCGCCCGGAGCATGCGGTGGTGATTTGCCCCTTCAGCGATGACGAATACCTGGCCAGCCGTGGCCGCGGTGCCCAGCACAACGGCAAGCGTATTCGCGTGCCCAAGACCACCGCCATCAGCGGCGCCAGCCTGGCCATGAGCCTGCCCGAATTCGACCAGCGCAGCCGTCACCTGCCTGCCTACCTTACCCTGGTCCAGCAGCTCGGCCCTCTGGTCCAGCTCCAGCTGGCCACTGGTAGCGGCCTGCTCGACATGGCCGAACTCGCCGCGGGTCGCGTCGATGCCGCCTTCGTGCTGGGTCTGGAGGAGCAGGACCGCCTGGTCGGCAGCCTGCTGCTCAAGGAAGCCGGCGCACTCATGGGCACCCCCGACGGTCAGCCTTCGGTGGAGGACGACGGCAGGCTCATGGCCGCCGGCCCGCGCCTCTACAAGGCCTTGGTTCAGCAGCTCAAGCCGCACTTCTGATGTGACATGAAACGCTAACGAAACCGCCCCCGCAGCGTCGCTGCGGGGGCGGTTTTGGTTCCAGCCAGGGATACGCGCCTTACGGCAGTTCCTCCTCGCCCTCTTCCAGATTTTCCTTCTTGGTCGGGATCAGGTCCTCGCGCTCCAGCTTCACCGCGAGCAGCAGGGCCGCGGCAACGTAGATGGAGGAGAAGGTACCGACCACCACGCCGATGATCAGCGCGATCGAGAAGTAGTGGATCATGTCGCCGCCCAGCAGCAGCAGCGCCAGCAGTACCAGCAGGGTGGTACCGGACGTCGCCAGTGTGCGGGACAGGGTGAGGTTGATGGCTTCGTTGAAGATCGCCGGCATATCGTCGATCCGCGACATGCGGATCGTCTCGCGGATACGGTCGTAGACCACGATGGTGTCGTTGAGCGAGTAGCCGATCACCGCCAGCAGCGCGGCCAGCACGGTGAGGTCGAAGTCGAGCTGGAACAGCGAGAAGATGCCGACCACGATGATCACGTCGTGCATCAGTGCCAGCAGGGCGCCGATGGCGAACTTGTACTGGAAGCGAAAGGCGACGTAGAGCATCACCACGCCCAGTGCCACCAGCAGCCCCAGGCCGCTTCGGTCGCGCAGCTGCTCACCCACCTGGGCGCCGACGAACTCGGCACGGATCAGTTCGACGGTGACGCCTTCGGCTCGTAGCAGGCTGACCACCCGCTCGCCGACATCGGGGTCGAAGGCCTGTTGCAGGCGGATCAGCACCTCGGTGGAGGCGCCGAAGGTCTGCACCGAGACGTCGCGGAAGCCGGCGTCCTCCAGGATCAGGCGGATGGCCTCGAGCGAAGGCGCCACGCCGTAGCGCACCTCCACCAGGGTGCCGCCGGTGAAGTCCAGCCCCAGGTTGAGCTGCTGAAACAGCAGCGAGACGATCGACACCAGGATCAGCGCCGCCGACACCGCGAAGGCGATGCGGCGCTTGCCCATGAAGTCGAACTGTCGATTGTTGAGGATTTTCATTACCACCTCTTATATCCAGAGCTTCTTGACTGGTTTGCCACCGTAGGTGAGGTTCACCATCGAGCGGGTCACCAGCAGGGCGGTGAACAGCGATGTGATGATCCCCAGCGACAGGGTCACGGCGAAGCCCTTGACCGGCCCGGTGCCGATCGAGAACAGGATGACCGCCACCAGCAGGGTGGTGATGTTGGCATCGACGATCGAGGTGAAGGCGCGCTCGTAACCGGCGTGTATCGCCTGCTGGATCGACAATCCGCTGCGCAGTTCCTCGCGTATTCGCTCGAATATCAGCACGTTGGCATCCACCGCCATGCCCAGCGTCAGCACGATGCCGGCAATGCCGGGCAGGGTGAGGGTCGCACCCAGCATCGACATGGCGGCAATCAGCAGGGTCAGGTTGAGCGCCAGGGCCACGTTGGCAAAGATGCCGAACACCTTGTAGCGGATCAGCATGAACAGCACCACCAGCAGCAGGCCGATCTGTACCGACATGACGCCGCGCTTGATGTTTTCCGCACCCAGGCTCGGGCCGATGGTGCGCTCCTGTACGAAGTAGATCGGTGCCGCCAGCGAGCCGGAGCGCAGCAGCAACGCCAGCTCGGCCGCTTCTGTGGGCGAGTCGAGCCCGGTGATGCGGAAGCTGTTGCCCAGTGCGCTCTGGATGGTCGCCAGGCTGATCAGGCCACGCTCGGTATAGGGTTCGCGAACGGTGATTTCCTCGCCGTCCTCGATCACCGTGCGGTCGCGTGTCCGGTGCTCGATGAATAGCACCGCCATGTTCCGACCGATGTTGGTGCGGGTGGCGCGGTTCATCAGTGTGCCGCCGGTACCGTCCAGGTTGATGTTGACCTGGGGCCGGCCGTTCTCGTCGAAGCTGCGGCTGGCGCTGGAGACGCTGTCGCCGGTGATGATCACGTCACGCATCAGGTCGGCGCTGCGCGAAGGATCGTTGCGGAAGCTGAAGGACTCAGTCTCGACGTCCGGGGTGTCGGGGCGTGCCTCGAGGCGGAATTCGAGGTTGGCGGTCGCACCCACCACCCGCTTGGCAGCCACGGTGTCCTGCACGCCGGGAAGCTCGACCACGATCCGGTCGGGGCCCTGCCGCTGCACCATGGGCTCGGCCACGCCCAGCTCGTCGACCCGGTTGCGCAGGGTCGTGAGGTTCTGGTTGATGGCATAGTCCTGGAGGTCGTTGACCGCCTGCTCGGTCATGGTCATGACCAGCTGGGCGCCACGTCCATCGCCGGCACTCTCGTAGTCGAAGTCGCGGAACTCGCGGGCGATCAACCGGCGGGCAGTATCGCGATCCTCTTCGTTGGCGAAGGTAATCGTCAGAGTGCGGTCTTCGATCTCGGTGCCGCGGTAGCGGATGCGCTCGCTGCGCAGCTGCTCACGCATGGCACTGGCATTCACTTCGAGCCGTTGCTCGAGCGCTGCGTCCATGTCCACTTCCAGCAGGAAGTGTACGCCGCCGCGCAGGTCGAGTCCCAGGGTCATGGGCGAGGCGGAGAGCGCCTGCAGCCACTCTGGTGTCGCTTCGGCAAGGTTCAAGGCCACGACGTAATCGTCGCCGAGCATATCGGCGATCATGTCTCGGGAGCGCAGCTGGTGGTCGGGATCGTCCAGGCGGATGAGGACACGGGTGTCCTCGCTTTCCACGCCCTTGATGTCGATCCCGGCGTCGAGCAGCGACTGGCGAATGCTGTCGAGCTGGCCGGCATCGATGGTGGCATCGCCGCGGGCACTACTGATCTGTACCGACGGGTCTTCCGGATAGAGGTTGGGCAGCGAGTAGACCAGGCCTACGAGCAGCACAATGCCTATCAGCAGATACTTCCACAGGGGGTAACGGTTGAGCATGCGAGCCCTGCCCTTGGTTGCTGAATACGGGTTGCTGAAAGTGAGAAGGAGTGGCTGAAAAATCGGCTAACGAGACGACAATACGGCCGCATGCCCGTTGGCGCGAAGGGCGCCCGGGGCATCGGCCGGATTGCGACCCTCGCCGTTACCCGACCGGGGAGGGTCGATCGGCAAGGACGAGGAGCGTCGAAGTCAGATGGACTTGATGGTGCCCTTGGGCAGCACGTTCGCCACAGCGCTCTTCTGTACATTGACCTCGGTATTGTCCGCAATTTCCAGGGTGATGAAATCATCGCCAACCTTGGTGATCCGGCCCAGCAGGCCACCGCCGATGACCACTTCGTCGCCCTTGGAGAGGCCGCCGACCAGTTCACGGTGCTGCTTGGCCCGCTTGGCCTGAGGGCGCCACAGCAGGAAATAGAAAATCAGTACGAAGCCGACCAGCATGACGATCTGAGCGATGCCGCCACCGGCGGCGCCAGCGTCCTGGGCCATGGCCGGAGAGATGAAGAAATCCAGCATGAGAGGCGTGTCTCCTGAGAGGGTAAGTTAAGGTTGCGTGCGAGAAACGTTTATCCAGCGATGCTGCGAGGCGGGCGGGCCAGGGCAGTCGACCGGTCATCAATTCGGTGCGGGAGGTACCGGCAGCCCCCGCTGCGCATAGTAGCCTTCCACGAAGTCCGCCAATGTACCCGCTTCGATGGCACCGCGCAAACCGGCCATGAGGCGCTGATAGTGGCGCAGGTTGTGGATCGTATTGAGCATTGAGCCGAGCATTTCGCCACAGCGGTCCAGGTGGTGCAGGTAACCGCGGGAGAAGTGCTGGCAGGTATAGCAGTCACAACCCGCTTCCAGAGGCCGCGTGTCGTGGCGGTGCTTGGCATTGCGGATCTTGATGGTGCCTTCGGCGGTGAAGAGGTGGCCGTTGCGGGCGTTGCGGGTGGGCATCACGCAATCGAACATGTCCACGCCGCGGCGCACACCCTCCACCAGGTCTTCCGGCTTGCCCACGCCCATCAGGTAGCGAGGGTACTCCTCCGGCATCCATTCGGGCAGGTAGTCCAGCACCCCGATCATCTCTTCCTTGGGCTCGCCCACGGAGAGGCCGCCGATGGCCAGGCCGTCGAAGCCGATCTCGAGCAGGCCGTCGAGGGAGCGGCGGCGAAGCTCGGGGTACATGCCCCCCTGGATGATGCCGAACAGCGCCGAAGGGGAGTCGCCATGGGCCTCGCGGGAGCGCTTTGCCCAGCGCAGCGAGCGCTCCATGGAGAGTGCGGCTTCCTGCTCCGTGGCCGGATAGGGCGTGCACTCGTCGAAGATCATCACCACGTCGGAACCCAGCGAACGCTGCACCGCGATCGACTCCTCGGGCCCCATGAAGACCTTGGCGCCGTCCACCGGCGAGCGGAAGTGCACGCCCTCCTCGGTGATCTTGCGCATCTTGCCCAGAGAGAAAACCTGGAAGCCGCCGGAGTCGGTGAGGATCGGCCTGTGCCATTGGGAGAAATCGTGCAGGTCGCCGTGGCCCTCGATCACCTCGGTGCCCGGGCGCAGCCACAGGTGGAAGGTATTGCCGAGGATGATCTCGGCGCCGATCTCCTCCACCGAAACGGGGGTCATGCCCTTGACCGTGCCATAGGTGCCCACCGGCATGAAGGCCGGCGTTTCCACCGTGCCGCGGGGGAAGGTGAGGCGACCGCGTCGGGCCCGGCCGTCGCTGGCCAGCCGCTCGAAGGACAGGAAGGATTCGTTACGCATGGGTATCTCGATAGGGAAACGGGGGGTGCCGAGCAGGATGGGGCGAGGCAAGCGCTGGCGAACTCACGGCGTTTGCCGGGCAGGAAGCCGGGTGTGAATGAGTCGGCGTTGAATTCAGCATGATCGAACTCAGCCTGTCTTGCGGGTCAGGAGCATGGCGTCGCCATAGCTGAAGAAGGCGTAGCGCTCGGCCACGGCTTCGCCATAGGCGGCCATGATGGTCTCGTACCCGGCGAAGGACGCCACCAGCATCAGCAGCGTCGACTCGGGCAGGTGGAAGTTGGTGATCAGGGCATCCACGCAGCGCCATTCGTAGCCCGGGTAGATGAAGATATCGGTCTCGCCGCTGTAGGGAGCGATCTCGCCGTCGCTGCTGTTGGCGCAGGCGCTCTCCAGGCAGCGCACGCTGGTGGTGCCCACCGCGACCACTCGGCGGCCGGCGGCGCGGGCGGCTCGCACCTTCTCGCAGGCGACCTCGCCCACCTCGATCCACTCGCTGTGCATCTCGTGTTCGCGGATGTCGTCGGCGCGAACCGGCTGGAAGGTGCCTGCGCCCACGTGCAGGGTGACGAAGGCACTGTCGATGCCCTTCTCGGCCAGGCGCTGCAGCAGCGGCTCGTCGAAGTGCAGCCCCGCGGTGGGGGCGGCCACGGCGCCGTCGCGGCGCGCATAGACGGTCTGGTAGCGCTCGCGGTCGGCCAGCTCGTCGTCGCGGGTGATGTAGGGCGGCAGCGGCATATGGCCATGACGCTCCAGCAGCGCGATCAACGGCGTCTCGCCAAGGAAGCGCAGCTCGAACAGCGCATCGCGGCGGCCCTCCACCACGGCATGGATGTCGCCCTCGAAGATCAATTCGGTGCCGGGCTTGGGCGACTTGCTGCTGCGCAGGTGCGCCAGGCCCCGGTGGGTGTCCAGCGGACGCTCCAGCAGCATTTCCACCTTGCCGCCGCTGGCCTTGTGGCCGTGCAGTCGCGCGGGAATCACCCGGGTATCGTTGAACACCAGCAGGTCACCGGGCTCGAGCAGGTCGAGCAGGTCGACGAAGCGCCGGTGGGCCAGCTCGCCGCTGGCGCCATCCACGCACAGCAGGCGACAGTCGCTGCGCTGCTCGGAGGGGTAGCGAGCAATCAGCTCCTCGGGAAGCTCGTAATGGAAATCGGCGCGCTGCATGCAGGTTCGGGTCCGCAGGAATGGTCGGCGAAGCGGCTGTCGGGCAGCCGGACAAGCCCGCAAGGATACCGAAAAATGGCCGCGTCGTCAGGCATCCCGATTGACCTGCGGTGACGGCCACGTATAATGCACCGCGCTGCCGGCGTGGCGGAATTGGTAGACGCAGCGGATTCAAAATCCGCCGGGTGCAAGCCCTTGTCGGTTCGAGTCCGACCGCCGGTACCACTTGAAAAACAGTCGCTTACGAGCGGCTGTTTTGCGTTTCTGGCCCTCTGTTTTCAGTGCTTGGTCGCACAGTTTCGGTCGCGGCGAGGCGCGCCAGCCGATGTCATCATGCGCCTGCTTCGAAGATGACCTGAGGTAAGCGCTATCCGATCCCCCTGTCCCGGGGAGGACGACGATAGGTCATCAGGCGGTCGTATTCCTTCTTGACGATCGCATAGCACTCACAGACCCGCGCTTCCAGACCGGGTCTGTCCAGAATAGTGATGCGCCCGCGATGGTAAGCAATCAGGCCGGCTCTCTGCAGCTTTCCGGCCGACTCGGTGACACCTTCTCGACGTACGCCAAGCATGTTGGCGATCAGTTCCTGGGTCATTCGCAGCTCGTTGGTCGGCAAGCGATCCAGGCTCAGCAACAGCCAGCGACACAGCTGCTGATCCAGGCTGTGATGCCGGTTGCACACCGCAGTCTGCGCCATCTGGGTGATCAGTGCCTGGGTGTAACGCAGCAGCAGGTCCTGCAGGGGGCCCGCACGATAGAACTCGGCCTTCACCAGCGGCCCACTGAGGCGATAGGCGCTGCCTGCGCTCTGCACGATGGCACGGCTCGGTGTGGTTTCGCCGCCCATGAACAGCGAGATGCCGACGACACCCTCGGCGCCGACGACGGCGATTTCTGTCGAGTCACCATCTTCCATGACGCACAGCAGCGATACGATGGCATCCGTCGGGAAATAGACATAACGCATCGTCTCTCCCGACTCGGCTAGCGAAGCCCCCAGCTTCAGCTCGACCGGCTCGAGCAGGGGCGCCAGGCGCTGGTATTCATCCAACGGCAAGGCTGCCAGCATGGAATTCTGACGCGGATCAGATTGTTGGGCCATGATCGACAACACTCCTCTAGCTGACAAGTTCTCCAGGCGCGGGGGCAAGCGCCGACACACGCCAGAATCGAAACACGTGCTATGTACGTTAGCCCAGGAATACACAATTGCTATGGAATCCGCGAAGGCTTGCCTTGCCCGCGCTTCTGCCGATTTCGCAACGCTATGTTCGTCAGCGCACAGTGAGTGCGTGCCGTAAGGTCCATACTCTGGACAAGCGTGGCAAAGGAGATGCCTAAACAGGACGTTGCGCGCAGCGCTACAGGGACGTAGCGCAACTCGCATAGTGCTACGTGCGTGATTCGATCCCGATGCTGAGCTGGCAGCGCGCATGATGATCTGGCCTGGCAACTAGGTATTATCCCGGCTGGTTTGTGACACGGCAATGCCAGACAAAGAAAAATTTAATTCCTGTCAGCAGAAAAGATATTCCAAGTATGTTCACTTGGTACGTTCATTTCTTCTTAAGTTGTTTTCATTTGTCCTGTCCTTCATGATTTTTCAGCTATCGTGACAGTGCAATTCTATAGAGAGTAATATTTATGAAATCCACGAAATTTAACGGTAATTCGTTCGAGAAAATTAAATCAACTGCATTTGATGCTGAGGTCCTGGAGTGCTGGGGCGAGCGGGCGCGGATTAACCTGTCTTGCGTGGACGCAATAGCTGCCTATCTTGACTGAGATGCCCGGCTGCCTGAAAGAGCCGTTAATCTACAGATATTCACCGCTACCGATGCGCCAGGAACACGTTTTCCGGCAATTGGGGTGTGTTGATTCGATGAGGTGTCGGGCTCGAAAAGGTAGCTGATAAAGAATTTAGTTAAAGTCGAAAACTGTTTGGTGGCTCTGTTCTGGCCTGGAGAGATATGCTCTCAGGCCGACGTGATGGCTGACCAAGATGAGTAATCAGGAAGTGTTATGAAATCCATCTTTGCCCTGGCGCTTGGAACGATAGTTTTTCTCTTGGCTATCACCGCCCAGGATTCCCCCGGCACGCGAATCATCCTTGGATCCGTGGGCCTGATGTTATACGCGGTGGCGCTGAGCCCCGGGTCTGCTCGAAGAAAGCCGAAAGTATCCTGGCGCCGCACGCCGAAACAAGCCCAGGCTTGACGAGTTCGGTGATCGGCCCCATACAAGCTGGACAGGACGAGCCCCCTCCTTTCGGCCAATTTTATTCGATTTGATTCATTAAATAGCGCGCGATTCGCCTCACCAGTTCGATAGACTTCTCTCGAAATCCAAATCTCTCGTGACGACCGGTCAAATCCGCCAGGCTCCTGGGGCTATGATAATGTGACGCAGTGGCGATACTGGTGAGGGTGCGAGCATGGGGATGGAAGATCGGGAGGAGAGTTGGAAGGAGGGGGACCGGCGTGAGGGCCGGCCGCCGCCGGGGTGGTTGCGCCGTGGCCGAGCAAGCGACGACGAGACGTTCGCCGACGAGACGGGCTTTCCACCCAGGGCACATCGAAGCGGAAGCCGCCCGGTGGAGGCGGCTGCGCGGCGTGGCTTTCACGTGGTGAGCTTCTTCATCGGCTGCGCGGTAACCTTCACCCTGTTGATGGTGGTACTGAACCTCAGTCCGGAAGCGCTCTACGTTCCTTTCGAGGTGACCCGCAGGGCGCTGGAAACTCTCGGTGTGATGTGACGCATCCGCTATTTCCTTGATATGCCTCAGTATCGACGTCATGCTGGCGGCTATACTGAATTTCGAGGAGTGCGTCATGGGTGTGAAGTGGTTCGCCGTGGCATTGATCGTGCTGGGGGTAGCCTTGACCCTGTTCGGCTTCCAGGCCCAGAACCCGGCAATGTTCGTTGGCCTGGCGCTGGCCGTGCTGGGCGTCGTGGTGATCCTGACAGGCCGCCGAAACCGGCCGTGAGGGCCTGACAAGGCCCGCCATCGGGCTTATCATGGTGCTTTCGTCACAGTCCTTCTCCCCCAATGCGGGCGAAGGGCTGTTTTTGTTGCAGGGCCGGCAGCGCGTTCACCTGTCGCTGACCGGCCACAAGGAGGTCGTAATGTCACCCCGTCCCCCCATTCTCATCAATCGTCTGGATGCCGACCGTCTGCAGCGCCTGATCGACCAGGCGGATGACAAGGATCGCTTCGTCGCCGACTGCCTGGAGGAGGAGCTCGAGCGGGGCGAGGTTGTCGATCCCGAAGAGATTCCCGACGATGTGGTCAGCATGAACAGTCAGGTACAGTTCACTGATCTGAACCGCAACCGACAGATCATCCGCACCCTGGTCTACCCCCACGCCCTGGCCAAGACCGAAGACGGCATCTCGGTCATGGCGCCCATCGGCGCGGGACTGATCGGCCTGCGTATCGGTGACGTCATCGACTGGCCGCTGCCGGGAGGCGGCGAGACGAAGCTGCGCATCGACGCCATCCTGTGGCAGCCGGAGCGGGAAGGGCAGTTTCACCGCTGAGGTCATGGGCGGCGCCGAAGGGTGGCGTCGGCTATATCGAGGAGAAGATCAGGATGCCGTTTTCACTATGGATGTCGCTGGTGGCGGTCTGCGCCATGGGGGCCATGTCTCCCGGGCCCAGCCTGGCGCTGGTGCTGCGCCACACCCTGGGCGGCGGACGCGCGCCGGGGGTGGTGGCGGCACTCTTCCATGCGCTGGGGGTGGGCTTCTATGCCCTGCTGACGGTATGGGGCCTGGGGGCGCTGATCGTGCGCTACCCGACCCTGTTCCAGGCGATCACCTGGGCGGGCGCGGCCTATCTGGCCTGGCTCGGCATCAAGGCGCTGCGCGCCGGGCGGGCCGGCGCCCTGGAAGCCGCGGGCACGGCCACGACCCGCAGCCAGGCGGCGCGGGAAGGCATGCTGGTGGCGCTGGGCAACCCCAAGCTGATCCTGTTCTTCATTGCCCTGCTCAGCCAGTTCGTCACCCCGGACATGAGCCTGGCGGCCAAGGCGATCATCGTGCTCACCGCCATGATCATCGACGGCGGCTGGTATGTGCTGGTGGCGGTGGCGCTGACCCACTCCCGGGTGCTGCCCTGGCTCCAGAGCCGCTCGCACTGGATCCATCGCATCACCGGCGTGATGCTGCTGGCCCTTGCCCTGCGGGTAGTGGTCGGCCCTCTCGGCTGACAGCGTTGATAGTCGGCCCGGCCTCGCGCAGGGGATGATGGTAGCCTCAAGGCTGTTCGCAAGCGGAAGCCCCCATGGACGTGTTGTCGATAGAAGAGCAGGACCGCGCCCTGGCCGTGGTCCTGGACGAGGATCCCGATGTGGTGGCTGTCCTGTCGCTCCAGCTGCATGTGCTGGGCATGGAGAGCCGCTGCTATCGTCGGGCCGATCTCCTGCTGGAAGAGTTCGCCGAGTGCGAACCTCAACTGGTCATAATGGGGCTGGAATTCGGCGACCCGGATGGAATTGCCTTGCTGCGCCTGCTGGCCGAACGGCGCTATGCCGGCTGGGTGCTGCTGCTGGGCGGCGTCGAACGGAAGATCTCACGCATCGCCGAGCGGGTGGGGCACACCCTGGGCCTGCAGATGCTCGGCTCGCTGGACAAGCCGATGCGCCTGGCCGAGCTGCGCCAGCGGTTGGACCGGCTGCATCTGGGGCGCAAGCCGACCATCGCCCCCGAGGACGACCCCTTTTTCTCCGCCGCCGAGCTCGACCGGGCCCTGGAACAGCACGAACTCACCCTTCACTACCAGCCGCAGTTCGAGCTCGCCACGGGCCGATTGAGTGGCGTCGAGGCGCTGGTGCGCTGGTCGCACCCCGAGATCGGCCTGATCGGACCGGCCAGCTTCCTGCCCATGCTCACTGCCGGCCAGAGCCGCCGGTTGACCTGCCACGTGCTCGAGCAGGCGCTGTCTGATGCCGAGCGGTGGGCGAGCATGGGCGTCGTACTGTCGCTATCGGTCAATGTCACCGCCGATGACCTGATGGAGTCGCAGCTGCTCGCGATCACGCGCCATCGCCGGCCGGGCGAGCCGCCCCTGGTGGTGCTCGAGATCACCGAGACCGCGGCCATGGATGACGAGCTGCTGGGCTCGGAAATCGCCGCCCGGCTGCACCTCAACGGGATGGAAGTGTCGGTGGACGACTTCGGCGTGGGCTTCTCGTCGCTGTCGCGGCTGCAGATGCTGCCGATCAGCGAACTCAAGATCGACCGCAGCTTCGTGCGGCACCTGCAGCAGGACTCTCAGGATGCGGCTATCGTCGAGGCGGTCGCCCTGCTGGGGCGCCGTCTGGGTATCCGGGTGGTGGCCGAAGGGGTCGAGGAGCTCGACTGCCTGCCGACCCTGGCCCGTTTCGGCTGTACCCATGTGCAGGGCTTCGGCCTGTCGCGGCCGGTCCCCGCCGACATGATTCCCGAGCTGGCCTCGGATCAGTCGCCGATCCGTGCCAGGATCGCGGCCAGTGGGGCGTCGGCCGGCAGCACGCCGTAGGCCGGGCTGGCTTCCCTGCCGAGCCGGGAGCGACAGAAGGTCTCGGCCACCTCGTTGGGGGCAAGACGCAGCAGCAGTGAGGCCTGCAGGCACTGCGCCAGGCGCTGGGACAGCCAGCGCGCCCTGGCCTCCACTGCATCGGAGTGCAGCGCCAGCTCGCGCTCCAGCCCGGCCAGCGCCAGGTCGAAGTCCGGCTGCTGTCCCCGGGTCGCGACCAGCTCGGCTCGCAGCGCCTCGATCGACTCCGGGTGCCGGGCCAGTACCCGCAGCACGTCGAGGCACATCACGTTGCCCGACCCCTCCCAGATCGAGTTCACCGGCGCCTCCCGGTAGAGCCGCGCCAGCGGCGCCTCCTCCACGTAACCGATGCCGCCCAGGCACTCCATGGCCTCGGCCATGAACCCGGGCCCGCGCTTGTTGTGCCAGTACTTGGCCAGTGACGGCAGCAGCCGGGCCAGGGCGGTTTCATGCTCGTCGCCCTGGGCGGCCCCGTCGAAGGCGCGAGCGGTGCGCATGGCGAGTGCAACGCCGGCCTCCACCTCCAGCGCCAGGTCGGCGAGGACGCTGCGCATCAGTGGCTGCTCGGCCAGCGCCTTGCCGAAGGCGTGTCGCTGCCGCGTGTGCTGCCAGGCCTCCGCCAGGGCCTGGCGCATCATGCCCACCGGGGCGGTGGCCGCGTCCAGCCGGGTCTGCTGCACCATGCCGATGATGGTGGCCACGCCGCGTCCGGGCTCGCCCACCGGCGTGGCCCAGGCGCCGCGATACTCGATCTCGGCGGAGGCATTGGCGCGATTGCCGCACTTCTCCTTGAGCCGCTGCAGTTCGATGGCGTTGCGTTCGCCGTCCGGCGTGAAACGCGGTACCAGGAAGCAGGAGAGGCCGTCGTTGGTCTGTGCCAGGGTGAAAAAGGCGTCGGACATCGGTGCGCTGCAGAACCACTTGTGTCCGGTGAGCCGCCAACCGTCGCCGTCGGGTTCGGCCCGTGTGGAATTGCTGCGCACATCGCTGCCCCCTTGCTTCTCGGTCATGGCCATGCCGAAGGTCAGGCCTCGCTTATGCGCGGCCGGCAGAGGGCGGGGATCATAGGCGTTGGCCAGCAGGCCGGGTGCCCAGGCCGCCTCCACCTCCGGGCTGTGGCGCAGCACCGGCATGGCGGCGTGGGTCATGGTCACCGGGCAGCAGAAGCCCGGTTCGGCCTGGGTCAGCAGGTAGAGGGCGGCGACATGAGCCTGGTGGCCGCCGCGGCCCTCCTCCTGCCAGGCCACTGCATGCCAGCCGCCGGCCATCGCCATCGTCATCAGCTCGTGGTAGGCGGGGTGATAGCGCACCTCGTCCAGGCGCCGGCCGTGGCGGTCGAAGAGTCGCAGCTCCGGCGGGTGTCGGTTGGCTTCCTCTCCCAGGGCGGCGACACGGTTACTGCCTGTTTCGCGGCCCAGGGGCGCGAGGCGCTCGGCGACCCACGGCGGGGCTTCCCTGGCCAGTGCCTCGCGCAGCGGCAGATCCCCGGCGAGCAGGTCTCGGTCGCCACGGGGGGCGGGCTGGTTGAGTACCTCGTGGGTCGCCATGCGGGTCCGGGGGGATGAGTCGTTCATGGCGGCACTCCTTGGAAAACACTGCACAACTGTCTGCGCGAGCGAATCGCTGCGTTGCGCGGTGCTGGTGCGCCAGCCCGGTCGAAATCCTCACCTATACCCCATAGGCTCCGGTTGACTCGCAGCCTTCGGCTTCTCGCCCCTTCGGGGCCAGCCTACGGCTGTTTGTCGCTTCGCTCGGTTCTGTGCTCCGTGCGCCTTGCGCTTCATCTCGCTCGTCGATTTGTTCAGCGTTTCCCTTGTGGTCGGTATTTTGGGGAACTGCTCCGAAGCATGGCCAGTGCATCGGGCGGGGTCAACGTGACGTCGGGCGTGACGACGGCACCACCACTGGGTAGGCTTGTGGCTTGATCCTGCGGAGATGACCGTGACGGCCCAGACCCCTCTCGACCCGACACTTCCGGCGCCCTTGGTGGCCGATGAATCCATTCAACTAGTGGACGCGCGCAACCGCCCCTGCGGCAGCGCCTCCCGTGCGCTGATGCGCCGCTTTCGGTTCTGGCACCGGGCCACCTACGTGGTCGTCCTCAATCGACGGGGTGAGATCTGCGTTCAGCGCCGCACCCTGACCAAGGAAGTCTTTCCCGGTGGACTCGACCTGGCCGCCGGGGGCGTGGTCGGTGCCGGCGAGGCTGTCCATGTGGCGGCGCGTCGTGAGCTGGCCGAGGAGCTGGGCATTCGCGGCGTGCCCCTGCGTCATGCCGGGGGGTTCCGGTACGACCGGGGCGGCAACCACATCTTCGGCAGCCTGTACCTGGTCGAGTACGACGGCCCTCTCACCCTGCAGGCGGAAGAGGTCGCCGATACCTTCTGGTGTCCACTCGAGGAGGCGCTAGCGCTGGAGGAGATCACGCCGGATACCCGCCAGGCCGTGGAGGAGTTGATCGCGGCCGGCTGGCTGGAGATGGGGCGATGAACGCACTGACGTCGGTGGGGGACCTGGAGGCCGTGATCGCCAGCCTGGACCGGGTGGTGCTGGGCAAGTCCCGCGAGGTGCGCCTGGCCCTGTGCTGCCTGCTCTGCCGCGGCCATCTGCTGATCGAAGACTTGCCGGGGCTGGGCAAGACCACCCTGGCCCAGGCGCTGGCAAGGGTCACGGGACTCGACATGCAGCGCCTGCAGTTCACCAGCGATCTGCTGCCCGCCGACGTGTTGGGCGTGTCGGTCTTCGACCCGCGTGAGGCGAGTTTCCGTTTCCACCCGGGGCCGATCTTCCATGGCCTGGTGCTGGCCGATGAGATCAATCGCGCCACCCCCAAGACTCAGAGCGCCCTGCTCGAGGCGATGGAGGAAGGCCAGGTCACCGTGGAGGGCGAAACCCGCGCACTGCCCGACCCCTTCTTCGTCATCGCCACCCAGAACCCCCAGGACCAGGCCGGGACCTTCGCACTGCCGGAGTCACAGCTGGACCGCTTCCTGATGCGTCTGTCGCTGGGCTATCCCGACTTTCGTGCCGAGCGCGACATCCTGCGCGGCCTGGCGGGGCGCAGCCGGCTCGACGACATGACCGTGCTGCTCGATGGGGAAAGCCTGCGCCACTGGCAGGCGAAGGTGGCAAGGATTCATGTCTCCGACCGGGTGCTCGACTATGTGCAGGCCCTGGGGCGGGCCAGCCGCGAGCACCCCGAACTTGCCTGGGGGCTCTCGACCCGGGGCCTGCTGTCGCTGGTGCAGGCGGCGCGTGGCTGGGCGCTGCTGGCCGGGCGCGACCACGTGCTGCCCGAGGATGTCCAGGCCGTCTGGGGGCCGGTGGCAGGCCACCGCCTGAGCAGCGGCCATCGCGAGGAGGGCGAGGCGCTGGCCATGCACCTGCTCGGCCGTGTGCCGGTAGTGGCCTGACCATGTCAGCGGCCCGGGCCGACCCGTCAGCCTCCGGTGTGCGCGGTGAGATCGCCCCAAGGGGGTTACGTGCCTGGCTCGGTCGACGCCTGACCATCGCTCCCGGCGAACCCTTGCCCCAGCGTCGGCTCTTCCTGCTTCCCACCCGCTTCGGCCTGGCCTGGCTCGCCTTGGTGGGAGTGCTGCTGCTGTTCGGCGTCAACTACCAGAACAGCCTCGCCTACGCCCTGGCCTTCTGGCTTGCGGGACTGGCCGTGGTCGTGCTGTTGCGCACCTGGCGCAATTTGCTGGGGGTCGCCGTCGAGCTTCAGCTGCCTCGGGAGGCCTTCGCCGGCCGCGAGGCGCGTCTCGGGGTCGCGCTCAGGGCCACCCGCTCACGAACCGCCATCGGACTCATTCTGGACGCCCATGACGTGACGCTGCCACGGCTGGAAACCGAGGCCACGGCAAGCCTGCCCTGGCGCCCCGGTCATCGTGGCTGGCAACTGCCGCCCATGCTGCGCCTGGAGACCCGCTGGCCACTGGGGCTGGTGCGGGCAGTGGCCTGGGTGCAGCCCACCACCAGGCTGCTCGTCTATCCGGCTCCCCTGGAGGCAGCGGGAACAGAACACCGCCAGCTCGGTGAAGGGCTGGACGCTACCGACTTTGCCGGACTGCGACGCTTCGAGCGCGGCGATAGTGCCACGCGAGTGGCCTGGAAACAGTGGAGCCGCAGCGGCATCCTCACCACCAAGGTATTCAGCGTGCCGCCTCGCCAGCAGCTGTGGCTGGATTACGCCACCTGTCGGGGCAGCCCGGAACGTCGCCTGTCGCTGCTCTGTGCCCGGGTGATGGCACATCATCGCGCCGGTGACCGCTATGGCCTGCGTCTGCCAGGGCTGGAACTGCCTCGGGGCGAGGGCGAACGCCAGCGGCGGGCCGCGCTGGAGGCGCTAGCGCTCTTCCCTGTGACCACCAATGGAGTGGACGGCGAATGATCGGCTGGCAGGGGCGCCGTCACCGCCACCCCCCGGGGGTGGTGGTGCTGGCAGACGGTCATGAACTCGGAGCCGTCATGCTGCGCCAACTGTTCATTGGTCAGTGCCTGGTGCTGGCGCTGCATCTGCCCTGGATGCCGGCCTGGCTTGTGGGGCTGGCCCTGGTCGTGGCGGTCTGGCGCTATTTCCAGCTGCGTCAGCGGGTGCCTCCGGCGGGTCGCCTGGTGCGCCTGGGGGGCGTTGCGCTGCTGCTGGGGGCCTTATGGCTGGAGTACGGCGCGCTGCACGGCATGGATGGGCTGATTGGGCTGCTGCTGGGCGTCTATCTGCTCAAGCTGCTCGAGACACACGACCGACGCGATGCGCGGGTGGTGGTGGTGATCGGTATCATCGCGACCGGCGTTGCATTCCTGCACTATCAGGGGATCCTGATGGCGCTGGGCGCCCTGATGGCGCTGGCCTGGCTGCTGCAGTCGCTGACCTGGCTGGCCGGCGCCCCGGATGCGCGTCGTGCCTGGAGCGAAACGGGTTGGCTGCTGCTGTTTTCAGCGCCGTTGATGGTGGCGTTGTTCCTGGCCGTTCCTCGTCTGGGGCCGCTGTGGAGCATGCCGCAGATGGATCGCGCCTCCACCGGGCTGACCGACGAGGTGTCGCCGGGGGATATCGCACAGCTCTCGCGTAGCGATGCCCGCGCCTTCCGAGTGTCGTTCGATGGCGAGGAACCGGCGACCCATGAGCGCTACTGGCGGGTCTATACGCTCTCCGGCACCGACGGCAGGCGCTGGTTTCGCGCGCCACCCGACGAGCTGGCCGCCACCCTGGGTCGGAGCGAAGAGGACTTCGTTCGTCAGGCGCAACGGTCGCCCTGGGTGGACGAGGCAGCCGGTGCGGGGCGCTTTCGCGCCGAGCTGCTGCTGGAACCCGACAGTCGGCCCTGGCTCCCTTCGCTGGGCACGCCGCTGGCCAGCGACAGCGAACAGCGCTACCTGGCCGACGGCACTCTTGAGAGGGTGACGGCACAAGGCTCGCGCAGCCTGCTGCGCCTGGAGAGCAGCGGGGCGGCGCCGACCAATGCCGACCCCGCCGGCGATGCCTGGAACACCCTGCTGCCGACACGGGACAACCCCCGCACCCGGGCATTGGGTGAGCGGCTGTGGCAGGAGAGCGGAGGCGACACGCATGCCTTTCTGGCGGCGATCATGGCGCATTTCGGCGAGTCTCCCTTCCGCTACACGCTCATGCCGCCACGCCTGGGCTCCCGCCATCGGGTCGACGAATTCCTGTTCGAGAGTCGTGCCGGCTACTGCACCCACTACGCTTCGGCCGCCGCGACCCTGATTCGTGCGGCGGGGCTCCCCGCGCGACTGGTGGTCGGCTTTCTGGGCGGTGAACGCCACCCGGATGGTTACTTCACCGTCCGCGACTATGATGCCCACGCCTGGGTCGAGGTGTGGCTCGACGGTGCCTGGCAACGCCTGGACCCCACGGCCGCCATTGCCCCTGGGCGTATCGAGCTGGGCCCCCAGGCCGTCGAGGGAAGCGCCGAGGCCTTTCTGGCCGACTCGCCCTTTTCCTCGCTGCGCCTGCGCGAGCTGGCCTGGGCTAACCGCCTGCGGCTACGCTGGGAGAATCTGGAGTACCAGTGGCAGCGAGGCGTCATCGGCTACCAGCGGGAGGCGGCCAGGGAGTTCATGCTGCGCCTTGGGGAGCGGCTGGAAGCAGGGTATGACTGGCTCGGTACGCATCTGCGCTCGGCCTGGGCGGTGGCTGCCTGGCTGGGAGGCACAGCGCTGGCGCTGGCTGGGTCGGCATGGCTGCTTCGCCACGCCTTGCGCCAGCGCCGCTGGCGTCACGAAAGCGCCATGCTGGGGTATCTTCAGTGCCGGTTGGAGCGGCTGGGGCTGGGGCCAGACCCCGGCGAGACCCCGGCGGGTCACCTGCGACGTGTCGCACCGGCGTGTGGCCCCGCGGGGGAAGCCCTGCGTACCGTGGCCGAAGAGTACGAACGGCTGGCCTATGCTCCACTGAACGAAGTGGAGCGGAGTGCTGGCCGGCGACGACTGCGGAAGGTGATCAAGGAGATGCGGCGGCGCTTGCCGAAACGGCGCTATCGAGCCCATCGGACTGGTGCCGCGGGAGATGACGTGGCATCGTGAATGGATGTCAGCAAGGCAGGCGAGCCATGGCCGTTCACGAACACGAATGCCGCACCCATCGCGGCGAGCCCTTCAATCTGCAGGCCCTCAAGGGGCAGGTGCTGCTGATCGTCAATGTGGCGAGCCGTTGCGGTTTTACGCCACAGCTGCATGAGCTGGAGCGGCTCTATAGCCGCCATCGCGATCGCGGCTTCACTGTGCTGGCCTTTCCCTGCAACCAGTTTGCCCGTCAGGCGCCGGAGTCGGCCCTGGACTTCTGTGCCTTCAGTTCGACCGAATACGGCGTCACCTTTCCGGTCATGCAGAAGGTCAAGGTCAACGGTTCGCAGGCCCATCCGCTCTTCAAGGAACTGAAGAGCAAGGCGCCGGGCGTGCTCGGTACCACAATGATCAAATGGAACTTTACCAAGTTCCTGGTGGGCCGGGATGGCCGGGTGATACGACGCTTCGCACCGGGCGAGCGTGGTGTTTCGCTGGAAATCGCCCTGGAACAGGCCCTGGATGAGAGCTGACCCGGGAAGCGACTAACCGGGTGACTCACCGCGTTCGAGCATCACGCGCATCATCAGTTCGTTCCAGCGGTGACGGGTCATCATGGTGGTCAAGCCGGAGAACAGCGCCCAGCTCTTGCGCCGCCAGCCCTTGAGCCGCATGTTGTGGGCCACCAGGCGTTTCATGAGCTGGTAGTCGTCGAACTTGCGCCACTCGCTGGCGACCGACATCTGGGTGCGGGACAGCACCGGCGCCAGCTCCAGGCGGAAGATCCACTCCAGTTGATGCAGCGTCAGGTCATGGCGCTGGATCACCTCCACCATGTGGGTGTATTCGCGCTCACCGGGTTCACGGTCCAGCCATAGCGGGGCCAGTGCCAGCCACAGCTCGCCGCGCTCATCGACCAGCGTCTGTGCATCCATCGTTCTCTCCTGCCTGCGTATTACCCGGGAAAGGCATCCTGCCCCACTCGAGGGCCAGCCTCAAGAGCGGACAGTAGGGGTGACGGTCGCGAGCAGCCTGCCGGACTTAACGCTAATCTGCTGCGAAATCGGGGCTTTCGGCCAATTTCATTCGATCGGATTCGTTAAATAGCGGACTATTCGCCTCCTCCGATTGATAAACTTGGCTCGAAATCCGACTTTCTCGCGACGACCGGTCAAGCCCGGCAGACTGCTAGAATGCCACCACTGCCCACTCAAATCCGGCCGATGCCGCTGTGCCAGCGGCGGGCCATCGACAACGAGGTTAGACGTGATTATCAAACCCAAGGTTCGCGGTTTCATCTGCACCACCACCCACCCCGTCGGCTGCGAGAAGAACGTGCTCGAGCAGATCGAGGCGACCCGTGCCCGTGGGCTGGACCCGTCTGTGGGCCCGAAGAAGGTCCTGGTGATCGGGGCCTCCAGTGGCTACGGCCTGGCGGCGCGGATAACCGCCGCCTTCGGCTACGGTGCCGATACCCTGGGCGTGTTCTTCGAGAAACCGGGTAGTGAGAAGAAGCCCGGCACCGCGGGCTGGTACAACAGCGCCGCCTTCGACCGATTCGCCAAGGCCGAGGGGCTCTACAGCAAGTCGATCAACGGCGATGCCTTCTCCCATGAAGCCCGCGAGACGGCCATCGAGCTGATCAAGCAGGACATGGGGCAGGTCGACCTGGTGGTCTATTCGCTGGCGTCACCGGTACGCAAGCTGCCCGACAGCGGCGAGCTGAAGCGCTCCGCGCTCAAGCCGATCGGCGAGACCTACCGTGCCACCGCCATCGATACCAACAAGGATGTGATCATCGAAGCCGAGGTGGAACCCGCCACCGAGCAGGAGATCGAGGACACGAAGGCTGTCATGGGGGGCGAGGACTGGGAGCTTTGGATCGACGCCCTGGACCGTGCCGGTGTACTCGCTCCCGGCGCGCGCAGCGTGGCCTTCAGCTATATCGGTACCGAGATCACCTGGCCGATCTACTGGCACGGCGCCCTGGGCAAGGCCAAGGAAGACCTGGATCGCGCCGCCGGCGAGATCGACAGCAAGCTCAAGGCCACCGGCGGTGGCGCCAACGTGGCGGTGCTGAAGTCGGTGGTGACCCAGGCCAGCGCCGCGATTCCGGTCATGCCGCTCTATATCGCCATGGTCTACAAGGTGATGAAGGAGAAGGGGTTGCATGAGGGCACCATCGACCAGCTCAACCGGCTGTTCGGTGAGCAGCTCTATTCACCCCGTGGACTGGCCGGGGAGTTCGATACCGATGACGCCGGCCGCCTTCGCCTTGATGACTGGGAGCTGCGCGATGACGTGCAGCAGGCGTGCAAGGACCTCTGGCCCAAGGTGACCACCGAGAACCTGATCGAGATCACCGACTATGCTGGTTATAAGCACGAGTTCCTGAAGCTGTTCGGATTCGAGCGCAACGACGTGGATTACGATGCCGATGTGAACCCTGACGTGACCTTCGATGTCGTGAGTCTATAGCCCGTCGATACGAAACCGGGATGCTCGCCTTGCAGGCAGAAGAAGGAGATGACGATGGATACCAAGGAAAGCAAGACCGCTCAAGAGGAGTACCAGCACCTCAAGGAAGTGAGGATGCCCGAGGACTTCGAGCATCCGGAGCCGGACGAGGGCCAGCCGGAGGCCAAGCAGTCGCCCCAGAACCTGCACTGGGTCCTGCTGGTGGCGGCGTTGATCGCTGGCGCGATTCTGATCTTTACGCTGGTCTGGCCCTGAGCCATCCTGCCCCCCGGCCTGCAGCCGCAGGCCCGGGGGGTGCCTGATCTGAACCGCTGGTGCGGGGCGGCTCCGCACGGCGCTCGGCGTAGCCCCTGTCAATCGAGTAAGATCACAGCCTCGATTCGGCTCACGGCGTAGCGTTCCATGCCCGACACCCCCACTGCCATTGTTTCCACGTCAGCGACCCGAAGAGTCGGGGTGCTGACGCTGTCGGGCTTTTCCTTGCTCGCCCAGGCATGCGCCCTGGAACCGCTGGTAATGGCCAACCAGCTGGCAGGCCGGCGTCTCTACCGTGTACAGGCCTACAGTGCAGCCGGTGGTGAGACGCCAAGCCTTGCGGAACTTAACCTGGCGGCGGGCAAGCCTTTCGACGAGGTGGCAGCCGAGCTCGACATGCTGGTCGTCTGTGCCCCGACGCCCCTTTCGGCGAACGCCGATGGCGCCATCGTTGCCCGTCTGCGTACGCTGGGCAGAAGCGGCGTCGTGCTGGTCGGCGTGGGCGGCGGCACCGAGCTGCTGGCCCGTGCCGGCGTGCTGGACGGCTACCGTGCCACGCTGCCCTGGCAGCGCTTTACCGCCTTCACCCGCGATTTCCCCCGGGTCCGGCTCTCCCAGCAGCTGTTCGAGATCGACCGCGACCGGCTCACCTGCGGTGGCGGCACGGCGGCCATGGACATGATGATGACGCTGATCGCCTCCCACCACGGCAGCGAGCTTGCCGAGCGGGTCTCCGAGCATTTCGTGCTGGAGCGGATCCGCATGGCCGACGAGCCCCAGCAGGTACCGCTACGCGCCCGCCTGGGCCATGCACCCGCGCCGCTGGTGGATGCGGTGATGCTGATGGAGGCCAATATCGAGGAGCCATTGACCACCCACGAGCTGGCCGAGCACCTGGGCATCTCCCGGCGCCAGCTGGAGCGGCTGTTCAAGAAATATCTCCAGGCGGTGCCCGGCCGCTACTACCTGGACCTGCGCCTGCAGGAAGCCCGGCGGCTCCTGCGCGACAGCGACCTGCCCGCCGGCGAGATCGCCATGAAGACGGGCTTCTCCTCCCCGGCGCACTTTTCCACCGCCTATCGCAATCATTTCGGCGTGACGCCCCGCGAGGAGCGGCTCCATTGAGCGAGTGGCGACAGGCTATGCCTCGTTACCCGTCATGAGCGTATGGGTGCCCGTCTACCTTGTGAGCGATTAGCGCGCGAAAAAGCGAACCCATCATCACCGGAGTGTCGCGTTCGATCTCGAAACCGGCGTTCTCCAGCAAGGGGCGGGCCTGACGAGTGATGTCGGTGGCCACGGTCGCAGTGAAGGCGTTGAGCGCGCGCCTTGCCAGTCCGGCTGAGTGCTCGTCGGACTGGAACTTGTCCATCACGCAGAGCTGGGCGTTGTGGTTGAGGACCCGGTGCGCTTCTGCCAGCCCTTGCCGCGGATTTGGCATCACTGCCAGTATCAGATGCATGATGACCGCGTCGAAGTGCCCGTCGGGGTAGTCGAGGGCCTCGGCGTCCATCACTCGGCACTCCACGTCCATGCCCAGCCGCTCCGCGCGGTGTTCCATGCGCTTGACCATGGCGGGCGACAAGTCGGTGGCATGCACCTCTACATCCCGGGGCAGCCAGGGCAGGTCCAGCCCGGTGCCGGCTCCCACCAGCAGCACCCGCATGCCGGCTTGCCATTCCATGGCGTCCAGCGACAGCTGGCGTGGGCGGCGAAAGCTGCGGTCGGCGACGAAATCGTAGACCGGCGCGTAGAGTCCATAGCGGATTCGGTTCCAGGCCGTGGTGTTGAACATGGGCTTGCTCCGAAGGATCGATATTGAGCCTAGCTGATTCTGCTCGCGAACGATGATCCTATTATTGAGCAAGACCGACAGCCATTTTCACAAGATGGAGTCCCATAGCTGAAAGCCCGGATGGCCGGGGCTCCGTATACTCGATTGACAGTAGCGCTTTGCTTCCCCTTGTTTCGCTGGAATGGAGACCGACATGAGCCAGACCCCGACCCGCGCCGACTTCGATCAGTACATGGTGCCCAACTACTCTCCCCAGAAGGCCATTCCGGTGCGCGGCGAGGGCAGCCGCCTGTGGGATCAGGAAGGGCGTGAGTATATCGATTTCGCCGGGGGAATCGCGGTCAACTCTCTCGGCCACTGCCACCCGGTGCTGGTCGAGGCGCTCACCAAGCAGGCCAACACGCTCTGGCATCTCTCCAACGTCTACACCAACGAGCCGGCCCTGGCCCTGGCCCGGACGCTGGTGGAGCGCACCTTCGCCGATAAGGTCTACCTGTGCAGCTCCGGCGGCGAAGCCAACGAGGCGGCGCTGAAGCTGGCGCGCCGCTGGGCCCATGACAATTTCAGCGAGCACAAGAGCCGCATCGTCTCGTTCTCGCAGTCGTTCCACGGTCGCACCTTCTTCACCGTCAGCGTTGGTGGCCAGCCCAAGTACTCCCAGGGCTTCGGCCCGGTGCCGGGCGGCATCGTTCACGGTGAATTCAATAATCTCGCTAGCGTCCGTGACCTGATCGACGACGATACCTGTGCGGTGATGGTCGAGCCGATGCAGGGTGAAGGCGGAATCGTGCCGGCCACCCAGGAATTCCTGCAGGGGCTGCGGGACCTGTGCGACGCCCACGACGCCCTGCTGATCTTCGATGAAGTGCAGACCGGCGTCGGCCGTACCGGCGCGCTCTACGCCTACATGGAATACGGCGTGACGCCGGACATCCTGACCAGCGCCAAGGGCCTGGGCGGCGGTTTCCCGGTGGGGGCGATGCTGACCACCGACCGCGTTGCCCCGGCGCTGGCCATCGGCACCCATGGCTCCACCTACGGCGGCAATGCGCTGGCCTCCGCCGTGGCCCTGGCCGCGGTCGAGTACATCGCCACGCCGGCGGTCCTCGATGGCGTAAAGCAGCGCCATGACCTGTTCCGCGAGCACCTGGAAGCGATCAACCGCAAGCACGGCGTATTCAAGGAAGTGCGCGGCATGGGGCTGCTGGTCGGCGCCGAGATGGCCCCCGACTACGAGGGCCGAGCCAAGGACATCCTGCCGTTGGCTATCGAAGAGGGGCTCATGGCCCTGATCGCCGGGCCCAATGTGCTGCGCATGGCGCCATCGCTGGTGATTCCCGAAGCCGATATCCGCGAGGGCATGGCGCGCCTCGAGCGGGCCGTGGCGCGACTGGTGGCGGCCAAGTGAAGGCCAGCCTGACCCTGCACGATGACGCCAATCGACCCGGAGACCCTGCCATGATGGTCGTACGTCCTGTCCGGCCGGCCGACCTGCCGGCGCTGGAGCGACTGGCGGGAACCGCCTCGCCGAGCCTGACCAACCTGCCGGCCCACCGCGACCGGCTGGAGGAGCGCATCGCCCGCTCGAGGCACTCCTTCAGCCGCGAGGTGGACTTCCCCGGCGACGAGCTCTACACCTTCGTCCTCGAGGACCTGGAGCGCGGCGAGGTGGTAGGTACTGCCACCATTCGTGCCGAGGCCGGTGCCCGGGAGGCCTACTACACCTATCGGCAGGAGACCCTGATCCACGCCTCGCAGCAGCTCAACGTGCGCCGCGAGGTGCAGACCCTGGCGCTCTCCCATGAGGTTTCCGAGACCACCCAGCTCTGTGCCCTGTCGATCGAGCCGCGCTATCGCGGCACCAGTGCCGAGAGCCTGTTGCGCCGGGCCAGGCTGATGTTCATCGCCCAGTATCCCGAGCGCTTTGCCGAGGTACTGGCGATGGCCTTTCCCGGCTATCTGGACGAGCGAGGCGAGTCGCCGTTCTGGAACAGCGTGGGGCGCCACTTCTTCGTGCGCGACTACCACGACATCAACTATCTGGCCGGGGTGCGCTCGAAGAGCTTCATTGCCGAGGTGATGCCGCAGTTTCCGCTCTATCTCGCGCTACTGACGCCCCAGGCTAGGGCGGCCATTGGTCGAGAACATCCGGACCATGAAACCGCCATGACCGAGATGCTGGCCGAGGGCTTCCTGCGCTCGCGTCATGTGGACATCTTTGATGCCGGCCCGGTGATCAAGGGCGAGCGCGACCGCCTGGCGAGCTTTCGCCGTGCCGCCTGGCACCCGGTGCGGGTGCGGCCCGCCCATGTGCTGCCGGATGCCGAGCCAGCCATGATCGCCAACCAGCGGTTGGACGACTTCCGCTGCGTGGTGGCCCGCTACGCCCTGTCGCCCACCGGCCAGCTGATGCTCTCGTCGGAGCACGCTGAGCTGCTGGGCGTCGAGGAGGGGCGCGCCGTGCTGGTGGCGCCGTTGGCCCTGGCGGCGGACGACTCCGAGCTGGGCTACGACGAGGGAGAGCTGTGATGCGCATTCGAGCGATTGCCGAGTCCGATCTGGACGAGCTGCAGGCACTGGCGCGAGAGACCGGGGTCGGCTTCACCTCGCTGCCCGACAACCGCGAGTTTCTCGCAGAGAAGATCGAGCTGGCGGTGACCGCCTTCGAACAGCGCTCCCCGTCGGACCGGCGCAACTACTTCTTCGTGCTGGAGGACGAGGCCAGCGGCGAGCTGGCGGGCTGCTGCGCCATCGAAGGGCAGGTGGGACGCGAGGTGCCGTTCTACCACTATCGCCTTGGCACCCTGGCCCACTCTTCGGTGCAGCTCGACCTTCACCGCACCATCGACACCCTCTTTCTCAGCTCCGACCATACCGGCGATGCCGAAGTGGCGTCGCTGTTCCTGCGCCCCCAGTACCGTGGCGAGGATCGGCGCCACCAGCGCAACGGCGCGCTGCTGTCGATGATGCGCTGGCTGTTCATCGCCGAGTTTCGCGACCAGTTTCCCGACAAGGTGCTGGCGGAGATGCGCGGTGTCTTCGACGAGCGGGGCAAGAGTCCCTTCTGGGAGTGCCTGGGCAGCCACTTCTTCCCGCTGGATTTCGACGAGGCGGATCGCCTGACCGGGCTGGGCCAGAAGAGCTTCATCGGTGAGCTGATGCCCAAGTTTCCCATCTATACCCCGTTTCTCTCCGACGAGGCCCGGGCCTGTATCGGCCAGGTGCACCGCGATACCCGTCCGGCGCTGGCCATGCTCAAGAAGGAGGGGCTGCGCTGGGAAGGCTTCATCGACATCTTCGACGGCGGCCCCACCGTGGAGGCCTACATCGACGACATACGCGCCGTGCGCAAGTCGCGTCGCTGCCGAGTGGAGGTCCATGCGGGTAGCGAACCACCCGTCGCGCGGCCGCGATGGCTGGCGGCGAGCACCGACATGGCCGCTTTCCGCGCCGCCTGGGTAGCCGGCGGACCCAACGAGGACGACACCATCACCCTGAGCGCGCAGGAGGCGCAGCGACTCGACGTTGTCGCCGGCGACGCCCTGCGCGTTCTGGACACCGAGGAGACACCATGAAAGCCATGCAGCAGCTGTTGATCGACGGCACCTGGCAGGCGGGGGAGGCTACCCGCTTCATCAAGCAGGACCCGGTCTCCGGCGAAAACCTGTGGCAGGGAAACGCCGCCAGCGACTCCCAGGTGGCGGTGGCGGTGGCCGCCGCCCGCGGTGCCTTTGCGAGCTGGGCTCGGCGCTCCTTCGACGAGCGCCTGGCGGTGGTGGAACGCTTCCGCGAGCTGCTGGAGACCCACCGCGAAGACCTGGCCCGGGCCATTGCCGCGGAAACCGGCAAGCCGCTATGGGAAGCCCGTACCGAGGTGGGTGCGATGATCGGCAAGGTGGCCATCTCGGTGCGTGCCTATCATGAGCGCACCGGCGAGCGTAGCCGTGATGTGGGCGACACACGTGCGGTACTTCGCCACCGGCCCCATGGGGTGATGGCCGTTTTCGGTCCCTATAACTTCCCCGGGCACCTGCCCAACGGACATATGGTGCCTGCGCTGCTGGCCGGCAACACGGTGGTGTTCAAGCCCAGCGAGCAGACCCCGTTGACCGCCGACCTCACCCTGCAGTGCTGGCAGGAGGCGGGCCTGCCCGTCGGCGTGATCAATCTGGTGCAGGGCGGCGCGCCGGTGGGCCAGGCGCTGTCGTCGCACCCGGGTATCGACGGCCTGCTGTTCACCGGCAGCGCCAAGGTGGGCGGGCTGCTCAACCGCCAGTTCGCCGATCAGTTCGACAAGATCCTGGCTCTGGAGCTGGGGGGGAACAATCCGCTGGTGGTCAAGGACGTGCACGACCAGGACGCCGTGGTGCTGACGATCCTGCAGTCGGCCTTCCTCTCCGGCGGCCAGCGCTGCACCTGCTCGCGCCGGCTGATCGTGCCCGAGGGCCAGGTCGGCGATCACCTGCTCGACGCTCTGGTGGATGCCATCGGTCGGTTGCACGTGGCCGGTCAGTTCGCCGAACCGGCGCCGTTCTACGGTGGCCTGGTCAGCCCGGCAGCGGCCCAGGGACTGCTCAAGGCCCAGGATGATCTGGAGGCTCTGGGTGGCGTGGTGCTGGCACGCATGGCGTGCCTGGAGGAGGGTACGAGCCTCCTTTCACCCGCCCTGATCGACGTCACCGGCCTGGAGGTGCCCGACGAGGAACACTTCGGCCCGTTGTTGAAGGTATACCGTTATAGGGATTGGGGCGAAGCGGTCACTATCGCCAATGCCACCCGCTACGGCCTCTCCGCAGGCCTGATCGGCGGTGAGCGCGCCGACTGGGACGACTTCCTTCTGCGCATTCGTGCCGGCATCGTCAACTGGAACCGCCAGACCACCGGCGCTTCCGGCGATGCCCCCTTCGGCGGGGTGGGCGACAGCGGCAACCATCGGCCGAGTGCCTATTATGCCGCCGACTACTGCGCCTATCCGGTGGCCTCCATGGAGAGCGACGAGCTGCATCTACCTGACCAGCTTCCGCCGGGAGTGGTGTTATGAGCGACACTGTGACGCTTCACGACGAAGGCTACCGTGAAGTCAATTTCGACGGACTGGTGGGGCCAACCCACAACTACTCGGGTCTGGCCCACGGTAACGTGGCGTCGATGTCCCATGGCGGCCTGGTCTCCAATCCGCGTGAAGCCGCGCTGCAGGGGCTCGCCAAGATGAAGGCGCTGATGGACGCCGGCTACGCCCAGGGCGTACTGCCGCCCCAGCAGCGGCCGGACCTCGGCGCCTTGCGGGCGCTGGGCTTCACTGGCAGCAATTCCGAAGTGCTGGCTCGTGCCGCCAGTGAGGCGCCCCAGGTGCTGCGGGCGGTGTGTTCGGCGTCGAGCATGTGGACGGCCAACGCCGGTACGGTGACGCCGAGCCGCGATGCGCCGGATGGGCGGGTGCATTTCACCCCGGCCAACCTGCAGTCGAGCTTTCACCGCTATCTGGAGCCGGAGACCACCGGGCGTGTGCTGGCGGCGATCTTCCATGATGAGCGCCACTTCGCCCACCATTCGGTGTTGCCGGCGACCCCGGCCTTCTCCGACGAGGGGGCGGCCAACCATACCCGGCTCTGTGGCGAGCACGGCGAGCCCGGTGTGCACCTCTTCGTCTACGGCCGCCAGGCCTTCGGCGGGCGCATCGAGCCGCAGAAGTTCCCGGCCCGCCAGACCCTGGAGGCGAGCCAGGCGGTGGCCCGCCAACACGGCTTGAGCGACGACCAGGCGGTTTTCGCCCAGCAGCATCCCGATGCCATCGATGCCGGCGTGTTCCACAACGACGTGACCGCGGTGGGCAACGGCCCGGTGCTGCTCTACCACGAGATGGCTTTCCTCGACGAGCAGGCGACCCTCGATGAGCTGCGCCGCAAGATGGCGACGCCCCTGATCCCGGTGCGGGTGCCGCTGGAGGCGGTGAGCCTCGAGGACGCCGTGGCCTCCTACCTGTTCAATTCCCAGCTGCTGACCAACCCCGATGGCAGCATGACCCTGGTGGTCCCCGGCGAGTGCCAGGAGCGCGAGGCCGTGTGGCGCACCATCCAGAATCACCTGCTGGCGGGCAACAACCCCATCGGGGAAGTGATCGTCAAGGACGTCAAGCAGAGCATGCGCAACGGCGGCGGCCCCGCCTGCCTGCGCCTGCGGGTGGCACTCTCCCAGGTGGAGCGAGCTGCGCTGACCGGCCGGGTGCTGCTCAACGACGGGCTTCATGACGAGCTGACCGCCTGGGTCGAGCGCCACTATCGCGACCGCCTGGCGCCCGACGACCTGGCCGATCCGCAGCTGGCCGACGAGACCCTGACGGCGCTGGACGAGCTGACCCGTATCCTGCAGATCGGCTCGGTCTACCCCTTCCAGTTGGGTTAGGCTTTCCACCGAGACGTCACTTTCCGCCGAGACCCAAACAGGATAGGGACATCATGCGAGATATCACGATCGTGCGGCTGAATGCCGACTCCGACCATGTGGCGACGGTGGCGAGCTGGACCTACGCCGAATGGGGCCACCTGCACCCCGGCAGTACCCCCGAGTCATACCGCGAGGCCTTTCGCCGCGAGTGCGGCGATGGCGGGGTGCCGTCGGTGTTCGTGGCCATGCAGGGCGATCGGCCGGTGGGGACGGCGGCGCTGATGGCCGAGGACATGGACTCCCGACACGAACTCACGCCCTGGCTGGTCTCGGTGTTCGTGCTGCCGGAGTGGCGCGGACGGGGCATCGCCGCCAGGCTGATTCGTCGCGTCGAAGAGGAGGCGGCCGCCTGTGGAGTCGGCCAGTTCTACCTCTTCACCCCAGACCAGCAGGGGCTCTATCGTCGACTCGGCTGGTGCGACCACGAAGCGCTGAGCTACCGGGGCGAGAACGTCACCATCATGCTGCGCCGGCTCGAGGCATGACGGCCGCCTCGCCCCTGGCCTTGTACCGGGAGGCGGTGGAGCGCCAGGGCTTCGCCCCGGACGAGGCGCAGCGTGTTGCCGCCGCCGGCCTCGACGCCTGCTATCAGTCGCTGCACGAAGAAGCGGTACCGGGAGAGCGCCAGGCCATACCCGGCGTCTATCTCTGGGGCCCGGTGGGACGCGGCAAGACCTGGCTGATGGACGGCTTCCATCGACATCTCCAGGTTCCCGCCCGACGGCTGCATTTCCACCATTTCATGCGCTGGGTGCACCAGCGCCAGTTCCAGCTGAGCGGCACCGCCGACCCGCTCACCGCGTTGGCGCGAGAGCTAGCGGCGGAGGTGCGGGTGCTGTGCCTCGACGAGCTGTTCGTCAATGATATCGCCGATGCCATGCTGCTCGGCCGGCTGCTGGGCGCGCTCTTCGACGAGGGACTCGTGCTGGTGTGCACATCGAATCAGGCGCCGGACGGGCTTTACGCCGACGGTTTCAACCGCGATCGCTTCCTGCCTGCCGTGGCGGCCATGACGCGTCACATGGAGGTGGTCGAACTGGATGGCGGACGGGACCACCGGCTGCATCCGGGCAAGCCCTGCCAGCGCTACTGGGTGAGCGAACCCGGCCGACCTGGCGCCCTCGCGGCACTCTTCGACCGGCTGAGTGGGGACGAGGCGAAGGGCAGCGGGCCCAGCGCCGAGTTCATCGAGTTGGGGCATCGCCGGATTGCGGTGGAGCGGCGCAGCGAGCGGGTCGTGTGGTGTCGCTACGCGGCATTGTGCGAACAGCCGCTGGCGGCGCTGGACTTCATCACCCTGGTCGATGGCTTCGATCACATCCTGCTCGGTGAAGTGCCCCACTTGAGCGATGCGAGCGCTGACGGGAGCATCGCGCGTGGTACCGAGGATGGTATCGAGCGTGTCGAGGCCGGGGAGAGGGAGCTGCCGCCGCTCTCGCGGCGCGACGACGGCGTACGTCGTTTCATCGCCCTGGTCGACGAGTGCTACGACCGCCGCGTGCCGCTCTATGTGGAAGCCGAGGTACCCATGGAGGCGCTCTATCCCCGAGGCTATCTCGCCTTTTCGTTCCGTCGCGCCCTGAGTCGCCTGCAGGAGATGCAGCTGGCGCGGTTCGGTGAATGAGAGAAGAGAGTAAGAGGGAATCGTGACCATACCAGTGTCGCTACTATTAGCTCTCACCAGCGATGTTACTGTCATCATTGTTGATGACATGCCGAACTAGATGACCGCAGGCGCTTCATTGTCGAGTGGTAGAGCTTCAGTGGTACGGAGAATAGGGTGGCGTCGATCAATGAAAAGGCTGTTACCGAGGCACAGTTTGGCCCGATGCTTAAGTTCGCTGAGGCTGTTGGCAATATCCAGCGCGCTACCATGGGATGCTGACGTCACCGGCTGCAGCGCGATGGACAGGGTGACGATAGGGTAGAATGTCTTCTCGCCCTGACGATTGCGGATCCAGAGACCACCCTGGCGGCGATCGCTCTGCGAGTAGAAGCTGGGCGCCAGATACTCGAAATCGCTGAGGATGGTTTCACAGGTATGCTGGGCTCGCTCGATCGGAACGATCATTATGAAATCATCGCCCCCCACGTGGCCTATGAAGTCGCTCTCGCCTCGCGCATGCTGCTGAAGCAGACACGACAGGGCGTTGATGACCTGGTCGCCGTGAGCGTAGCCGTAGGCGTCGTTGTATGCCTTGAAGTTGTCCAGGTCGCAGTAGATCGCGGCGAAAGGCTCGCCTCGGCCGAGCCACCGAGTCATCATCTCGTTGATCAGTACGTTGCCCGGCAGACCGGTTAACGGGTTGGCATGGCGTGCGCTACGTACTTGAAGCGCTGTAATCTCGCGCAGCAGATCGAGGATATTGCCCATGCCAAGATACTGCAGTCGTTCATCGACGATGACGAAATCCTGCTGCTCAAAACTGGCGGCCTCGGTGATCTGCTGACTGAGGGTCTCCAGTGGCGTGCTCTCGCCTGTCACGATCATGTGAGTATCGAGTAGTTCGTCAATGGTGCGCCGGGCATAAAGCGCGTGGCTGAAGGGATTGGTGAATAGGTTGAGGAAGTCGTGATGGCGCACCACGCCTATCGGCCGGCCCGCTTCGACGACGGTGAGGCAGCGAATAGTCGGCTGTGCCTTGAAGCGTTCGACCACTTCCAGCACCGGAGTGCCGCGCTCGATAGGAGCGACATGTCGGCAGACCATTGCGGCACTTCCCTGCGAAAGGCTGTCGGCATTGTTATTGGCCGGCAACAGGTGCGATATCGCCCTTGGCGGGGTCTCGCTTGGGCGGCTGAAGTAGTACCCCTGCAGGAAGGGACAGTTCAGCGTCCACAAGCAGTGGTACTCGCCAGCGGTCTCGATGCCTTCGGCGATGACACTGCACTCCAGGCTGCGCGAGACCTCCAGTAGCGACTGCAGGAATTGGCGCTTCAGCGGGTCGTGGTCGATATCGGAAACGAAGTGTCGATCGATCTTGACGAAATCGGGGCGCAGTTCGGCCCAGTGACGCAGACTCGAGTAGCCGGCCCCCAGATCGTCCAGTGCGACCCTGAATCCCATACTGCGATAGTGTGCAACGGCCTGGCGCATCAGGTCATAGTCGTGAATCGGCGTATGCTCGGTCAGCTCGATAACCACACGCTCCGGAGCCATGCCCACGCTGTCGAGAAACGTCATCGTCAATCCTTCGCGAAAATCGCACTCGATCAGCGAGGTCGGCATGACGTTGAGAAACAGCTGGCCCGGGAGCCCCAGGCTCACGAAGCGCTGAATTGCCAGCCGGCGGCACAGCAGGTCGAGCTCCACCAGGTGCCCGGTACGTGCGGCCGTGTCGAATAGCGTCAGGGGAGAATGGAGGGGCGAGTCGGAGGGCCCGCGTACCAGTGCCTCGTAGCCGAAGATGGTCTGCCCACTGGCGTCGACAATAGGCTGGAAGAGCGTGTTCAGCTTCTCCTCGCACAGGATGGATTCCAGCAGCATGGCGTCTTGCATGTGAGGTGGTCTCTTGGCGACTGTTAGGGAAAGCGTAAACAATCCGTGCGCCGCTATGCCGGAGCCACCAGCATGCGGGGCCGCCACTCAAACGCCTTGTGTACCGTGTCATCCTCCCTCCCTATCTTCTCATCAACTGCTTCGGCCTGATGCGGCAGTTCCGCCGTGGCGAAGCGCGCGGCAAAGGTGCGCATCCGTTCGGCCTCGTCCTCCAGGGTTCGGGCTGAACCTGTCGCTTGCTCGACCAGCCGCGTGTTGTGCTGGGTCACCGCTTCCATCTGGTGCATGGCCTGATTGAGCTGCTCGATGCCGTGATGCTGTTCAGTGGAGGCCTGAGCGATTTGCTGAATCAAGTCACTCACCTGCTGCACGGCGGTCACGATCGAGCGCATTTCGTCGCTGGCACGTGTCGACAGGGTGTTGCCATGGTCCACGCTGGCCCGGGAAGCACCGATGAGTTCACGGATATCATGGGCAGCGACACTGCTGCGGGAGGCCAGCGAGCGCACCTCGTTGGCGACCACAGCGAATCCCCTGCCGTGTTCGCCGGCACGGGCCGCCTCCACCGAGGCGTTGAGTGCCAGTATGTTGGTCTGGAAGGCGATCGAGTCGATCAGCCCGACGATTTCACCGATCTGCGCCGAGCGGGCATGGATCTCGTTCATGGTATCGACGAATGCAGTGACGGCACTCTCGCCCTGCTCGGCACTCTGCACCGCGTCGCTCGCCAGTTCGCTCGCCTGCCGGGCATGGTCGGCATTATTCGCCACATTGGTGGTCAGCTCTTCCAGACCGGAAGCGGTCTGTTCGAGCGAGGCGGCCTGCTGCTGCGTGCGCGATGCCAGCTCCTGATTGCCATCGCTCATGTGCTGAGCGCTTTCGAGCACGAGGCCGCTGCTGCCGCGCATGCGGGAAACGGTATCGGCCAGGGATGCCTGCATTCGGCCCAGCTCGGCATATAGCTGTCCGATCTCGTTGTTGCCACGCGTCTTAATCGGCTGCGACAGGTCCCCTTCGGCGATCCGCCGGAAATGCGCGATGATGCGCTTGAGCGGGCGCAGTACGTTGGCGTTGACGCCCCAGATCACGATGGCGACAGTCAACAGGGCCGCGATCAGAGCCGCCCCCATGGCACGATTCAGCCAGGTCGACATGGCCTCGAAGCGGCTTGAGAGGCCTACACCGCTGGCAGCGGAGGCGGCGAAGAAGTCGTCGGCACTCTCCATGAAGGCCTGGCTCATGTCGCTGACGCGGGACTGACCGGAGTCGTAGGCGGCAACGTCCCCATCCTTCAACACCATCAACTGCAGGTTCAGTCCGGTATTAAGCAGCGACTGTAAGCGGTTTTGCAGCGTCTCGATGGCGTCGGTCTGTTCCGGCTGGGCAGGTATCTCCAGAAAACGCTGGAAGTCATCGTCAGCACTTTTCATCAATGTCTCGGCCTGCTCGATGACAGGTTCGGGACGGTCGAAGGAGGGGCGACGAATCAGCTGAGCGGCCCGATCCAACTCCACCCGGGCGCGTAGCATGCCGAGATAGGCGCCATTGAGTGCCTGCGTCTGCTCGACGTTGATCTGATTCAGGGTTCCGAAGGCATGGCGACTGTGGTGATTCGAATACAGCCCCAGCGCGCCGGCTCCCAGAATGATGGTGGTGAAAGCGAGCAGCACCAGCGACCAGCTGAGCCTGATGGTCATGCGATCGAGAAGCCCCATGTCGATACCTGCCTTATGGATGTTCCGGCCGGGTTGCCCCGTGTTGGCAGCGACAATAGCTTGTATCTGTTACATTTAAGTAACAGCTAACGGAGGGGGTGTGATTGTGCCCTGCAGGGAAGACGGCTCTACCTCAATCCCACTATTCTCAAGACGCGTCGCACGCCTCACCTTCAGGAGAGCGCTACGGACGTCATCTGCCGGTGAGGTTCCCTATGAGGGACTGTATCGATCAGCTGCCGGGTATCTGCGTGCTGCGGGGCCGCGAGTACCAGACTCGTTGAGCTTGTCTCGACGATACGCCCACCCAGCATCACGGCCAGGCGCTTCGGCGTTACCATTGTGAATGTCGCTGAAAGCACCGGCCTATGGGCCGGTGGCTAGCAGCCTGTCGGACTTAACGCTGATCTACTGCGAGATCCGGTTTTTCGGCCAATTTCATTCGATCTGATTCATTAAATAGGGGGCTATTCGCCTCATCAGATCGATAAGCTTGTCTCGAAATCCGTGTTTCTCGCGACGGTCGGTCGAATCCGACAGGCTGGCTGGATCGACTAGCTGGCGCTGCCACCTCCGCCGACGATGCCGCCGCGCAGGCCGCTCTGGTTGTCGCTGGACCGAAGGTGCCGGGATACGGCGTCTTCCGGTGAGCCGGCCATCTCGCGGAACATGCCCATGGAGCCGAGCAGGGCGGAGGACTCGTAGGGCACGAAGACCCGCTCGCCGTCCTTGGCCATATTGGGCAGGCCCTTGATGTAGCTCTGGCCGAGCAGGTAGCCCACGACGGTGCGCTTGTGCTCGTCGCTGTCGCCGATGGCGCTGAGTACCAGCTTGATCGACTCCTGCTCGCCCTGGGCGCGCAGGATGGCCGACTCCTTGTCCCCCTGGGCGTTGAGGATCGCCGACTCACGCTGGCCCTGGGCCATGGCGATGGCAGCGGATTTCTCACCCTCGGCCTCGGTGACGGTGGCGCGTCGCTTGCGTTCGGCGGCCATCTGCAGGCGCATGGCGGACTCCACCTCTTCGGGCATGGCGATGTCCTGAACCTCGACCCGTGAGATCTTTACTCCCCACTTGGAGGCGGCTTCTTCCATGGCGGCCTGGATCTCGTTGTTGACCTCGGCGCGGGACTCGAACAGCTTGTCGAGCTCCATCTTGCCGACCACCGAGCGCAGCGTGGTCTTGGCCAGCACCTCTACCGCCTGGCTCATGTTCTCCACTTCATAGACGGCGCGCTTGGGGTCGATGATCTGGTAGTAGAGCGCGCCGTTGATGTTCACCGTGACGTTATCGGTGGTCACCACCGGCTGGCCCGGAAAATCCATCACCGTTTCACGACGATCGATACGAACCTCGCTGCTGGTGATCGGGTGATAGTCCTCGCCCATCTTGCGATAGCGAACCATGGTGATGGCGCGGGGCTGCTCGATGAAGGGGATGATGATATTGATACCGCTTTCCAGCAGCCGATTGAACGACCCCAGTCGCTCGATGACCATCACCTCGGACTGGCGCACGATCACCAGCCCCTTGGCGATAATCAGGATGCCGATGATGACGATGATCAGGGTGAGTATCAGCCCGGGGCTGAAGGGAAGGTCCATGTTCACGATGTACTGCTCCTTGAGTGGTGGAAGAGACGTCTTGCAGAAAGCGACTCGTTGAACGCTTTGGTGTGTGTTGTGGGGCGGTTACCCGGTTGGGAGGAGGGATCCATGCATCACTGCGCGGGCGTCTCTTGTTGGCAGTGGCTGACGATGGCCGTGGTGCCTTCGAACTGCTTGAAGATGACCAGGGTATTCTCCGGCAGGTCGGTCTCGCCGGTTTCGTCGACGCGCAGGCGGTAGAAATCGCCGTTGACCTTGACCCCGCTGGCGCCATCGAAATCACGCTTGAGCGTCGTGTAGGTGCGACCCTTCTCCACGCCGGTGCCGGTGGTGCCGTAGGCGACGCCGCGAGGCGAGAACCAGGGGCGAATGACCATGACGGCCAGGGGCACAAGCAACCCCGAGAAAATGCCCATTCCCAGCAACTGCCAGGGAAGCGATAGCCCCAGGGCGGCCAGTGCCGACGTCAACACGGCTGCCACTGCCAGCGCCAATAGCACAAGGCCCCCGGAAGAGAGCTCCGCCAGGCCCAGCAGCAGGGCGATGGCAATCCAGATCAGGGCAGGGTTCCAGTCCATGGGGCGTTCCGTTGCTCGAGGGAGAATTTAACTCGGGAAAAATGAGGTAGAGCTCGTGTCAGGAACTCACCACGAGGGTACTCGGTTACCGCGTCGTGGGCTATGCCCGCGAGAGACTTGCCCTCCTGGATGACTTGAGCTGCCTCATTTAGGTTGGTAGTGACGATCCCCTACAGTTGGGCAGCCTGGGCTGGCGCGGCTCTGAGGAACTTGTCCCGTATCGCGGCCTCAAAGTATGGCACTTGGAACTCTTGTCCCTTATGCCGCCTGCAAGTTTCAGAATGGGATTGTCAGGTGTTTCGATCCACATCCAAAGGAGCTCTCGATGACCCATCGTCAGCCGCGTCATCCGCACCGTAACGACGAGATCCGTATCATTTCCGCCAGCCGCTCCCAAGGTATGCCGAAGTGGACGCTCGCCCTGGGTGCAGTCGCTCTGGCCGGGGCCGTGCTGCTGGCCCAGCCGGCGACTGCCGGCAGCCATAGCGATGACCATGGCCACCAGGATCACGGCGAGACCCGTGTAGACCACGAACATGCCGACAATCCGGCGGTGCAGGCCTATCGCGAAGCCAATGACCGCATGCACGAAGGCATGATGGGCGGCTTCACCGGCGATGCCGACGTGGACTTCGCTCGTGGCATGATCCCTCATCATCAGGGTGCCATCGACATGGCCAACATCGTGCTCGAGCATGGCGAGGACGAAGTGATTCGTGACCTGGCTCGTGAGGTCATCGAAGCTCAGGAAGAAGAGATCGCCTTCCTCCGGGACTGGCTAGATGAGCGCGGTCACGCTGTCGACTGACCTCCACCGGGGGTAGTGGTAACCTGTGCAGGCGGCCTCCGGGCCGCCTGTTCGCGTCAGGTACTTGTCGCGCTGCCATCCTCGCCGACAGCCAAGGAGGCTCGATGACCCTGCTGACCTGGATCGGTATCGCACTGTGCCTGGCCCAGTCGGCGATGTTTTCGGGGCTGAACCTGGCCTTCTTCTCGATCAACAAGCTGGAGCTGGAGCTCGAGGCCCGCAAGGGCAATCGACAGGCCCGTCAGGTGCATCACCTGCGGCAGGATGCCAACTTCCTGCTGGTCACCATCCTCTGGGGCAATGTCGCGGTCAATGTCCTGCTGGCGCTGCTCTCCGGCTCGGTGATGGGGGCCATGGTGGCGTTCCTGTTCTCCACGGTGGTGATCACGCTCTGGGCCGAGATCCTGCCCCAGGCGTTCTTCTCCCGGCATGCGCTGCGCATGGCCTCCCTGCTGGCACCGATGGTGCGCTTCTACCAGCTGCTGCTGTGGCCGGTGGCGCGCCCCACGGCCTGGGCGCTCGACCGCTGGCTGGGTACGGAGGCGATCCCCTTCTTCAAGGAACGGGACCTGCATCAGCTGATCCGACTGCACATGGAGTCGACCGAAACCGAGATCGATCGGGTCGAGGGGCGCGGGGCCATGAACTTCCTGACGCTGGACGATGTGCCCCTGGGGCGGGAAGGAGAGCGGCTGGATCCCGACAGTATCCTCGTTCTGCCTTTCCACGGTGCCATGCCGATCTTCCCCGACATCCAGCGTACCCGTCACGATGCCTTTCTGCGGCGTCTGCAGGTCAGTGGCAGGAGTCGGGCGGTGGTGGTAGATGAAGCCGGCGAGCCGCGGTTGGTGATCGATGCCGATGCGTTCCTGCGGGCGGCCCTGTTCGATCCCAACGGCTTCACGCCGCTGGCCTATTGTCATGTCCCCATCGTCGTGCGCGATCCGAGCATCCCGCTGGGCGATGTGGTCGGGCGTTTCCGGGTTCATGCCAGCCATCGCCAGGACGACGTACTCGACGAGGATGTGATCCTGCTCTGGGCCGAGGAGAAACGCATCCTTACCGGCTCCGATGTACTCGGCTACCTACTGCGCGGCATCGCCAGGAATGCCACCCTCTCGGGGTAGTGACTTGTGGGTCGTAGCCGCCTGCACCCACAGGAAACAATCACTGGTTGCTAATAATAATTAGTTTTCCTGGCAGCGATTTCCGTTGGAGCAGGAGCTCTGCTCAGCGACGCAGCTTGCGTGCGTTCGATCTGTGTTGGTGCGCCACTACACCCTGTTCATCGTGCTGGACCTGCTTCAGTCATCCAGGTCTGTTTTTCGCTTTGTGTGGCATCGTACCGATACAGCTATTGCCGTCTCTTAAACTGGGTAGCGGAGATTGCTGTGGATCCGATCCATGCTGTCCTAGGCGAAGTCATGTCACAACCCTGCTATTGCGAGGAACCAACATGCAACTCATCGATCAGCTGAATAATCCCCAGGCAAAGGCGTATGCCAAGCATTGTTTTGAGAAAAAAACCACCGAAGAGCTACGCGCTGCGACAAATGAAAGCCCCGATCCAAAAGTGCTTAGTGACTGGGAACTGACGGAAGGCCAGTATGCCGAAGCCATTACCACGGCTTTAGCAGAACGCGAAGCGTAACCATCTCCCCATATCGCTGACCCATGCAGAGCATGTGTAACGTCTTCGCCGACTTGGCCCAGCGACTGGGCCTCGCCGGCGAGGGGAGCGGGAGCGCTACAGCCCCAGGCTTTCCTTGACCCGCCCGAAGGCGGCCAGGGCGAATTCCAGGTCGTCGCGGGTCAGCGCCGCCGACATCTGGGTACGGATGCGGGCACGGCCCTTGGGCACCACGGGGAAGGAGAAGGCAATCACGTAGACGCCCTCCTTGAGCATTTCCTCGGCGAAGCGGGCGGCCACGGTGGCGTCGTGCAGCATTACCGGCACGATGGGGTGCTCGCCGGGCAACAGCTCGAAGCCCAGCCGCTCGAGCCCTTCACGAAAGAAGGCCGTATTCTCCTTGAGTTGGCTGCGCAACTCGCGCGACTCGCTGGCAAGCTCGACGGCTTTCAAGGCCCCGGCCACCACCGGCGGCGCCACGGTATTGGAGAACAGGTAGGGGCGCGAACGCTGGCGCAGCAATTCGACGATTTCGCGCTTGCCGCTGGTATAGCCGCCGCTGGCGCCACCCAGCGCCTTGCCCAGGGTGCCGGTGGTGATGTCAACGCGGTCCATGCAGCCACGGAACTCGTGGGTGCCACGGCCTTTGTCCCCGATGAAGCCGGTGGCATGGCAGTCGTCGAAGTGCACCAGGGCACCATAGCGTTCGGCCAGGTCGCAGATCTCGTCGAGCGGGGCGATATAGCCATCCATGGAGAAGACCCCATCGCTGGTGATCATCTTGAAGCGTGCGCCGTCGCGATCGGCGGCCTTGAGCTGCTCTTCCAGGTCGGCCATGTCTCGGTTGCGGTAGCGATAGCGCTTCGCCTTGCTGAGCCGAACGCCGTCGATGATGCTGGCATGGTTGAGTTCGTCAGAGATCACCGCGTCTTCCGCGCCGAGCAGGGTCTCGAACAGACCGCCGTTGGCATCGAAGCAGGAGGGGTAGAGGATCGTATCCTCGGTGCCCAGAAACTCGCTGAGCGTCTCTTCCAGCTGCTTGTGCAGGCTCTGGGTGCCGCAGATGAAACGCACCGAGGCCAGTCCGTAGCCCCACTTGTCGAGGCCGGCCCTGGCGGCGGCATTGACCTCGGGGTGCTGGGCCAGGCCCAGGTAGTTGTTGGCGCAGAGGTTGAGCACCTCGCGACCCTGGTTGATGCCGACATGGGTCCCCTGGGGCGTGGTCAGCTGGCGCTCATGCTTGTAGAGGCCCGCCTCCTGGATGGCATCGAGTTCGTGTTGCAAATGCTGTTGAAAGGCTCCGTACATGTCATGACTCCCAGTTGAGGACGACCTTGCTCGCTTCTCCGCTCAGCATGGCATCGAAGCCGTGCTGGAACTCGGTATAGGGCAGGCGATGGGTGATCACCGGCGAGATGTCGAGGCCGGACTCGACCATGACCGACATCTTGTACCAGGTCTCGTACATCTCGCGGCCGTAGATGCCCTTGAGCGTCAGCATGTTGAAGATCACCGTGTTCCAGTCGATGGCGATCTCCTCGGTGGGAATGCCGAGCATCGACACCTTGCCGCCGTGGCACATGTTGGCAAGCATGTCGCGAAAAGCGGCGGGACTGCCGGACATCTCCAGGCCCACGTCGAAGCCTTCGCTGAGGCCCAGGTCGCGCTGAACCTCGGCCAGGCTCTCGTGGCGCACGTCCACGGTGCGGGTGGCACCCAGGCGCTTGGCCAGCTCGAGGCGCCCCGGGTTGAGGTCGGTGATGACGACGTGGCGCGCCCCGGCATGGCGGCATACCGCCGCGGCCATGGCGCCGATCGGTCCTGCGCCGGTGATCAGCACGTCCTCGCCGAGCAGGTCGAACTGCAGCGCAGTGTGCACGGCGTTGCCCAGAGGGTCGAACAGGGCTGCCACGTCGAGGTCGATGCCTGGCGCATGCTCCCAGACGTTGGACATTGGCAGGGCAAGATACTCGGCGAAGGCGCCGGGGCGGTTGACCCCCACGCCGCTGGTATGGGCGCACAGGTGGCGGCGTCCTGCCAGGCAGTTGCGGCAGCGACCGCACACCACGTGGCCCTCGCCGGAGACGATCTGCCCCGGGCGGAAGTCGTTGACGTTGGAACCGACCTCCACGATCTCACCGACGAACTCGTGACCCACCACCATGGGGACCGGAATGGTCTTCTGCGCCCAGCTGTCCCACTTGTAGATATGAACATCGGTACCACAGATGGCGGTGCGCTTCACCTTGATCAGCACGTCATTGATGCCGACCTCTGGGTCCGGCACCTCATCCAGCCACAGGCCGGGTGCCGCCTGCTTCTTGATCAGTGCTTTCATGTCGCTCTCTTCCTGTTGCTTGTCGTTGGGTGTTGGTCAGGTAGTTGGGCGTTGGTCAGGTGATTGGGCTATGAGTGGATTCTGGCAATTCACAACGATATGTTTACTATAGAAGAAACAGTTCCAGTATTGCAGAATATTTCCTCTATTCAAGAAAATATTCCTGCATAGGGGATTTCTTCCGCTAGGTAGGTTCGCTCCGCCGCATGGGCTGGGCATGCCCGGGTATAGAGGACCGGGTATAGAGGAGAAGTGTAGGTGGATGACTCAGCAATGACCGAATCGCAGACCGCACCCGGCAGCCTCTCCGTTCGCGTGATCGAGTTGCGCAAGAAGCGCGGGCTCACGCTGGAGCAGCTTGCCGCAGCGTCTGGGGTCAGCCGCTCGATGCTCAGCCAGATCGAGCGCGGCCGCGCCAATCCGACCCTGGCGGTGACGCTGCGTATCGCCCAGGCCTTCGACATGAACATTGGCGATCTCGTGGACCAACCCTGGACGGCCTCGCGCATCGAGGTGGTGCGTAGCGACGATGCCAGCCAGCTGTTCCGCGATGACCGCGATTGCCGCATTCGCACGCTCTCGCCGCTGCACATGGAAAAGAACGTGGAGTTCTACGAGATCCGGCTCGCGCCGGGGGCGCGCTTGCAGAGCGCCGCCCACTTCGAGGGAACCCGGGAACTGCTGACCGTCACCCAGGGGCGTGCCCGGGTCCTGGCGGGTGACAACCGCTGCGAGCTGAATCCAGGGGATTCAGCCCATTATCATGCCGACCTGGAACACACCATCGAAAACTGGGGTGAGGGAGAGTTGGTCAGCTTTCTTGTCGTGACCTATCAATGAGGGTGCGGCGCACTGGTTGCCGCTCGGATAACGTACGACCCGGGAGAGAGTGACTTGACGGAGCTGGTGTATTGGCTGGACATGGCGGGCGTGATCGTCTTTGCCCTCTCGGGGGTGATACTGGCCTGTCGCTCGCAGATGGATCCCTTTGGCATGCTGGTGCTGGCGGCGGTGACCGGCATCGGCGGTGGCACCCTGCGCGATCTGGTGCTCGGCGTGCGCCCGGTGTTCTGGGTCGCCGACCCCACCTACCTGTGGGTGATCCTGGCGACGGTGGGGCTTTCCGTCGTCGGTTTTCACTATATCCACCGTCTTTCACGGGTATTCCTCCCGGTGGCGGATGCCTTCGGCCTGGCGCTGTTCACGGTGATCGGCGCCCACAAGGCGCTTCAATTGGAAGCCCCCGGCGTGGTGGCTGTGCTGATGGGGCTGTTGACGGGCGTAGCCGGCGGCATGATGCGTGACTTGCTGGCACGTCGCGTGCCGATGGTGCTGCGTCAGGAGGTATATGCCACGGCCTCAATTGCCGGGGGCATCACCTATGTCGTGCTGTTTGCGCTCGAGGCCCCCTGGGTCTTGACGATTTCCCTGGCGTTGTCGATGACGCTAGGCCTGCGCTTGGCGGCCATCCACTGGCACCTGTCGCTACCGGTGTTCGCCTGGGTGGAGATTGCGCCTCCGGCACCGGCAGAGGGCGATGCGGGTCGTGGCGATACGACATCGCCGTCGGTTCGAACCAAGGCAAGGGTCAGGATGATCCGCCAGAAACGCGGCCGCAGTGGGCCTGGAGATCGGCACGATGAAGAATAGATATGCTTGCCCACACAGCCCACCTTTCTGGTGCGGCCTGCTGTTTTTCCTGCTGTTGGCGGGCTGTGCCGTATCGACGGCGGAGCTCGAGCGCGAGCGTCACCGAGAGGCTGGCCTGGCGATCCAGTCGGTCTATGAGGCCGCGCTGCCCGAGCTCTCCATGTCCAAGCAGCGGCACTATGCGCAGCGGCTCTACCGCATCACCGGGGAACCGCGCTACCGCGAGATTGCCCATGCCCATGGCCGGCGCCTGGTGCTACAGATCAGCGACGATATCGAAGGGCTGGCCGACCCCAGTCATGCCGCCGCGCGAAGCCGCCAGATCGTCGAGGACTACCCGCAGCGCACCGCCAAGCAGCGTGCCCGGAAGGCGATGCTGGCCGAGTGGGGCGAAATCCCCTTCGCTCGTCAGCTGCTCTTTCGACTGGTGCAGGCCGATTACTACGGTCTACTGGACACGTCGGCGATGGATGGCCACGAGCGAGCGCTCGACTACCTGGCCGGTGTGGCGTGGGAGCAATTCCTGACCGATGCCGATGTCATGGGTATCTATGCCGCCCAGGTGGCCAACCAGGTCCATTTCCTCCACCAACTTGGCATCGCCGACCTGCGTGAGGAAGTGGTGGCGGCCTTTCGCCGACAGTACCCGGATGGCAGCGTCGCTGGGCTTAGCGAGGCGGAGTACCACAACAAGCTCTACGGCATGACCCACTTCGTGATCGCTTCGAGCCGTTATTATCAACGCTGGGTGGATCCGCAGGATTATGCCTGGATACTCGAATCCTTTGCGGAGGACATCGACAGGATTCTGGCCAGCGCCACCGAGGACATCCAGGCCGAAGTGGCGCTGAGCTTCCTGCTGGCCGGGCGGGAGGCGCATCCTGCTGTTGGCCGAATACGCGATTCGCTCGTGGCGGCAGTCGATCCGCAGGCAGGCATCATCCCCTCTACCAAGGGCTCAACCGACGTGGAGCGGGGGGAACATCGCAACGTTCTGGCGATCATGACGCTGCGCTGGCCGGGCAGGCTCTACCCGGGGCCTGATCTGTCGGTGATGGGGCTATGACCAGGCGCTAGGATGGGGGAGGCGCCGATCAGGCGCTGTGCGTTAGCCTCCGCGAGCTGGGGTGAAAGTTCGGCAATGATATGTCGGTACAGGGGACGCAAGGTCTCGTGCATGTCCCGTTCGGCTTGATGCTGATCGATATAGTAGGCAGCCCGGGGTCCGCAGTAGTCGATCACACGCCCTACCTTGTGAAACGCCAGGCCCGACATCTTGAGCAGTCGTGAGAAGCGTGGCTCCATCATGGCGAACACATGGCGTCTTCCCGAGAGGCCGACGATAGCAGTGGCGGCGAGAAACAGGCTCAGCCCCAACAGCGGTGAGAAGGGTTTGACGTCATGGCCCGAGAGCTGCTGTATGTCGTGCTCGTTCAAGCCGAGTACGCAATCCTTGCTCCTGCGAAATGCCGGGTGGACGGCAAGGCGGGAGACTTCGCAGATGGTGGAGCGATGGAAAAGATCGGGGTGTAGCTGTGGGTGGTCGAGGCTATATCCGCAACTCTGTTCGAGCGGTAGTGTGTCGAGTGGCGAGGTCGCGTTGCCGGGAACCAACACCACCCGCAGGCAGCCGGTATCTATCCCGCTGGGGAGGTGGTTCAACAGGCAGAGAATGGCATGCTTGTCGTGGACATCGTTCTCGAACGGGATATCGACATTTTCACCCAGATTGTAGTGCAGCTCCTGGCGAAATACCTTGTGCCGAAGGGCGTAGGCTCGATACCGGGACTCCTTGTCATTGGCGATCGAAAACCGGAACTGATTGGCGAAAGCCGCCAGCGGGTTTTTCTCGTCGAGGCTCTGGGCTTTTCTTGCTGTATCGTTGGTCATGTCTCACCGGCATCCTTTCCTGTTGAGCTTCCGCTGGTTGGTCAAGCCCCGTTGCTGTTGCCCAGGGCTCCCGGAATGACGTCAGTCAGTAACACCGGTCGACCAAGGTGATAGCCCTGCCCGTAGGTGATTCCATAGGATTCGAGCAATGGCACCAGCGCTTCCTGATCCACGAACTCTGCGATGGCCTGCTTGCTGAAGCCGGCGGCAATATCGGCGATCGCCCGGACGATGACACGGCTATCAGGATTGGTCAGCAGGCTGCGGATGAAGGCACCATCGATCTTGATGAAGTCCACCGGCAGTTCGCCGAGATAGTGGAAGCTGCTGAATCCGACACCGAAGTCATCAAGGGCGGTGCGACAGCCAAGATCGCGAATGGATTGAAGTACGCCACGCGCCGTGGAGAAATCGGTGACGGCGGCGGTCTCGGTGATCTCCAGGATCAGGTAGTTCGGATCGGCACCGCTGGCGGCCAGCTCTTCAATCAGGTACTGCTTGAGCCCATCGTCGTGAAGGGTCTGTCCCGAAAGGTTTATCGCCAGGCTGACGCCCTTTTCCTGAACGTGTTTCAGTGCCTTGAGGCCGTGGCGAAGCACCCATCGGTCGAGTTGAACGATCTGGCCGCTGCGTTCGGCAATCGGAATGAAGTGCAGTGGAGCAATCAGCGAACCCTTGGGGCCTCGCATGCGCAGCAGGATCTCGTAATGACGCACGTTCCTGTCCTTCAGCCGGACGATGGGTTGCACCATCAGCTCGAAGCCGTCCTCATCAATGGCCTGACGTATTCGCTCGACCCAATAGACCCGCTCCTGGAGTTCATCCTTGGCATTTTCGACGGTAGAGAGCAGATGCCAACGTTGTATGCCGCTCTCCTTGGCCTTGTACATGGCAAGGTCGGCGCTGGCCATCAGGTCGGCGGCAGTGTTGCCATGGTCCGGGTAGAGGGCGATGCCCAGGCTGGCAGCGGCCCGGTGGCGCTGGCCGCCGGCGTCCAGTCCGGTATTCTCGAGCTGGGGAATGATTTGCTGGGCTACGCCCATGGCCTGCCTGGCATCGGCACCTTCCAGCAGCAGGGCAAATTCGTCGCCGCCCAGCCGTGCGATCACGCCGCGATGCCCGAAGACCTGGAACAGGGTGTCCGCCACCATGCGCAGCAGGCGGTCGCCGGTGTGATGGCCGCTGAGTTCGTTGACATCCTTGAACTGATCGAGGTCGAGCAGCAGAACGGCTCCGCACCGTCCGCGCTGCATGGCGAGCGCAAGCGCTTCATGGAAATAGCGGCGATTGTAGAGCTCGGTCAGGGGGTCCCGTTCGGCCAGCCAGGTCAGGCGGGCTTCCGCCACCTTGCGTTCAGTGATATCCAGACCCACCGAGATGCGGGACGCGCCTCCCTCGAGGCGTGCCGGCAGCGGAGCGTGATACCAGGCGATGGTGCGCTGTCGTCCTTCCGTGGTGAGCAGGCTGCGCTCTTCTTGAATCTCGCTCGCCTCGCCGAGGCTGGTGCTGTCGCGCGCGGAGAATACATCATCGAACAGGCGGCCCAGCAGCTTTTCCTCTTGAGTGGCCATGATCGAGAGTGCGTAGTCGTTGACCAGGCTGATGCGGCCATGCTCATCCTGAATGACAATGAACACCCGGGCCGTATCCAGCAGGCTGCTGACGAAGTCGCGTTCCCGGGCGAGTTCCTCGACGCGCTCGGCCAGTTGAGTCCCCCTGGCGCCCACCTCTCGCTCCAGGGTTTCCAACTGGTTGGATAGCTCGAGCGTGGTCCCTTCAAGAACGTCGATCTCATCGGGGAAGCGGCTGCGCGGGGTGGGGATGGCGTTGCGGGCTTGGCCAAAGCCCCCATGGGCGAGGGCCGGCAATACGCCGGCAAGCCGGCGCAGTCGTGCCATGGGGCGCAGCAGGATGGCGAGCAGCAGGAGCTCGGCGGCGAGCCAGCCCACGAGGCCGGCAGCGAGCAGGGTGCGCGTGTCCTGATTGATGCCGCGCATCTGCGGCGTGATATCGGAGGCGAGCAGGAAGAAGCCGCTGCTGCGACGATCCTCATCTGCCGTCATATGGACGGCAGAGAGTTCGATATCGTGCCCCTGGTGATGCAGATGCAGGGGAGACTGAAGTAGCTCGTTGAGGGAGGTCTGCTCGGCTGCCCTTTCCAGCAGTTGCAGATAGGCTTCCTGGCGTGTCATGGCGATCAGGTTGCCATTCCAGCTCTCCAGGTGTCGTTCCGGCATCGATATCGGCTCTGGCGTGCCGGTGATCAGCAGGGCGACGTCGCTGCCCGACACCTGCTGGACCTGCCGGGTCACGTCCGCCAGTGAGCGTGACAGCATGACGATGCCGACACTCTCGCCGGCAACCAGAATAGGCACGGCGGCATATTGACGGCAGTCGGTGGCGCAGCGCAGCGCGGAAAGGGGGAATTCGGTGGACATCACCTGGTCGACCCATGCCTGGATCGGTCGCTCATTGTCGGCCTGCCCCTGTCCCCACTCCGCCAACAGGCTGCCCTCGGCATCGAAGACAAGAATTTCATCGATGCCCGCTTCGAGCTGGAGAGTAGGCCATTGCGAGGAGAGGGAGTGAAACAGGGCTTCCGCGTCGCCGTCCTGCAGCGCGGGGCCAAGGTCGGGGGATGCGGCGCTCAGGGCGGCCAGCTGTTGGAGGCCGTCTTCGGAGCGTTGGAGTGCCAGCTGGATCTCCCGGGCCTGACGCGCATTGTGCTCATCGCGACTCTCCTCGAATTGGCGGGTGAGGTTGGCATGGCCGATCCAGGTGAATAGCACCACCAGCGCCAGCAGCAGCAAGCTGCTCAGGGCGATGACTCGCCATGTGAGGCTCAGCCGATGGCGTATTCCCCGGGATTTCGATGCACTCATGCAAACCCTGTCCCTAGCCGGTATTGAGAAGAAGTCAGTATGGCGGATCAAAAACGAAGTGAAAGCTGGAACAACACCATGTTCCAACGTCGTCTGGTCTCAGCAGGAGCCGGATTGTCCTGCAGTGGCAACCAGCCGGTGCCGTCGATATGGTGGTACTCGGCTGCCAGCAGCAACCTGGGGGTGACACTCCACTGCAACCCCATGGTGAGGTCATCAGCAAATCGCGAATGAGCAGAGCCCAGGCCCTGGGCCTGATACGCGCTACCCGAGCGGTCGCTGCGGTCGGTTACCAGGCTGTCGTAGCGCAGCAGCCACTGCCAGTCGGGGTGGAACCGACGGGTGTATTGCACATACCAGCTCTCGCCTGTGGTGTCGGATTGGCGTATGTCACCGGAAAGAGAGACGTTGCGTATCGCGTATTCGCCTGTCAATGCCCAGTTTTCCCGATCGTACTGCAGGGAGAGTATCCAGGGTTGAAAGTTCAGCTCACCGTTGCCTGAACCGGAACTGAGGTCGAGATTGACGTCCGCGGCGCTCAGTGCAGCGGTGAAATGACCATTGCCGTGCTCATAGAGGACCTGGCCGATATAGGAGGTACTGCCATCGACGTGGATGCCCATGCCGGGGGGGAACAGCTGGTCTTCCAGGCCACGGGTCGTCGGCGTGCCGATGCCGGCCTGGGCTCTCAGTGTTCCGCTCTCCAGGCGCTCCTCGGCGTAGACGCTGCCCCCGTCGGCAGACAGCCCCAGCGAGCGGGTTCGATCGAAATAGATGGATTGTGGCAGCAGGATGCTCGGCCGCGTAAAAGCGACATCCCGCGTCCGGTTATAGAAGCCGAAGGGGTTCTTGAAACGTCCGGCCTGGATTCCCAGGGTACGCTGCTGGCTGGAGTGCAACTGATAGTCGATGACCCCATAGTCGAGCACCGGCCTCGCATCGCTGCCGTCACCGCCGGCCCGGCGGCTGAGTACCTGAGCCGCGACCAGGAAATCCTGATGCGGACGGAACGAGGCATTGGCACCGATCTCGGTGTACTTGAGGCTACCGGAGCTGCTGCTGCTAGGTCCGAAGAAGTCATTCCTGTCCGTGATGACCAGGGCCTGACTGAGGAATCCATGCATTTGCAATGTGTCTAATGGACCCTCCTGCGCAGCGGCAGCCGGCATGCCAAGTGCCAGTGCAGCCAACAGGCGAGTGCAACGGCTACTCCATCGAAATAACTTGGACTCGATCATCCAGATACTCCCTTTCCAGATACCCAAGGGCGCCGGGCGTGGTCGCGATGCGCTCCAGCATCTCGGGTTGGCTGCTGACTCTATTGGGTGCTTGCCCGGTCCCCGAAAAGACCATGCGGTCCCAGGCCAGCTGCAGCTGGTGGGGATAGACGGCCAGGCGTTCCTTGGTGAAACGCCCGTGAACGGCGTGATTGCTGGGCAGGACGAAGACGCGCACGGCCTGTCCATCAGGCCAGGTACGCTGGCGCATGGCGAAGATGGCGCGGGTGGTATCGCGGGTCAAGGTACGAGTATCGACATCCGGATGGGCAACCAGGGAGACCTGGTGCCCATCCGCACTGGCGAAGGCCGTCAGCAGTGGCAGCAGCATCAGTGCCAGCAGCCGGAGTCGCTTCAATGCAGGCACGCGGCATCATCCCCGAGAACGGGCGTGTAGCGCGCCGCCGCAAGGCGAACTGACATATCCTTCGACTCGTATGCCGACGATGATCTCCCCATGTCCGGCCTCTGGTGTGACGTTAATGGCCTGGACACCTTGCGCTTATCGATAGTGAGTTCCCCCGATCCCTTGCTGGGTGCCCCTTCGGCCCTCGGCAATGTCATGCCCCTGAATGTAATAGTCTTACATCAAAGCTACATATCTGCACAATAGACGCATTGAGTCACAAAGTGGCACAGTCGATGCGTCGGGCCGTCAACGCAAGCCGTCAGATTTTGCCAAGGTAGCATATTTTTCAAGGCGCTAGCGTGGGTCTGAAGCGGTAACGCCTTCAATTTCCTGCTGCCAGCCCGGCTGAAGCGGTTGACGGACATCCGCTTCGGAACGGGCTTCTTCGACGCTCCGGTACCAGCGGCGCGGGCGAAACAGTTGCAGGTCGCGCCCTCCGTTTTCCAGCGCCAGGCCCAATCGCAGTGCGCCGAATCGAGCATAAAGCTCTCCCTGCATTGTATCCTCGGCGAGACGCAGGTCAGCCAGCATCTCCAGGTTGCGTCCGGTGAGGCGAAGGTCGCTAAGGTGCAGCCTGTTGTTGGTCAGCTCTACATCGGCATGGCCGCTGACCGCGGATACGGTCAGCAGGCGGGCCAGCCTTGGCTGCTCACTAGTGCGAGAGAGCATGAGATTGGCCAGCAGCCCGGTATCGCGCATGGTGAGTCCGAGTCGAGCCGACAAGCTCAAGGGTTGTTGCCAGGTCAGCCGTCCTCGCTCGAGGTCGAGCTGTGCCCACCAGCCACGCTCTCGGCGTCCCTCGGCACCTTCGCGTGAGACATTGTCCAGGCGCAGGCGAGTACCGGCGGCATCGAAAGTCAGGGTCTCGAGGTTGCCCTCCCGCAGTCGAGCATCGAGGGAGAGATCGCCTCGAAGCTGCTGTTCGCCGATGCGCAGGTCGGTATTGAAGGCCCTCAATGTCATGTCTCCCCGGGCGTGAAGGCCTTCCAGCCGCAGGTCGGCCGTCAGGCTGGCACTGCCTCCGAGCAGGGAAAGCCCGGCTCCGCGGGGCAGGTAGTCGTCGTAGATGGCGATATCAGCCACTTCGGCGATGGGCAGCTCGATCCGGGTCGTGAGAGCATCCACCGGGATCGTATCCGGGTCGATGGTGAAGCGGGGTAGTGTAGTCTCGAGCCGAAAGTGGCGGCCGCTGAGGTAATCCGTCGTGGCCCCTCGCCGTCCCAGGGAGACCCGGGGAAGGTTGAGTACCAGCCTTGCCGAGGGGGCGGCCGGGTTGCCTTCTACGAGGGCTTCCAGCCAGCCGTTGCCGTTAACGCCATAGTCGAGGAAGGTGGCAGCCAGGCGATCGGCATCCACTCTGACCCGGCTGCCTGGCTGGGGCTCGTGGCCGACCAGGTCGAGGTCGGCCTGGAGCTGGCCGGCGCCGCGCAGCGTCACACCATGGGTCCGGGGCAGCAGGCGATCGAGAAAGCCGAGACGGTCGACGCTGCCGTCCAGCACCAGGCGGGTACGGGGCGTTTGCCCGTTATCGCCGAAAGGTTGGGTGAAGCGGGCCTGGCGGGCCAACAGCCGCGTCGTCATCCGCTCTTCTTCATCGCCCCCTTCCATCTCCAGGGTGAAGCGCGAGCCGGAGAGGTCGAGCACGGCCCCGTCCAGGCTGGCGTGGCGCAGCGGCAGCTCCAGGCTTAGCGCCCCTTGCACCTCTGTATCGAGCAGGCTCGTCTGCAGCGCTTGGCCGTTCAGGGCGACCTGCCCCCGCACCCCGCTGGCGTCGAAGGTCAGTTCGCCCCGGCTCGTGGCGCTGCCGCCGAGCAACCTCAGCGGCGACGAGTCGGGAAAATGACGCCCGAGTACCGCCACATCGGGCACGACTGCCTCCGGCCAGGCCAGCCGCAGGGTGATGTTGCCTGAGACATGCTCCCGCGTCAGGGTATCGATCGCGGCCGTCAGGTTCAGCAACGGCGCTACCAGCATAGGAGATGTGCCCTCTCCCCGGGTCAGGCGCGCTTGCTCCAGGCGGAGCTGCAACTCGGCGGCGGGGCCCTCGCTGGCATCGAGAAGGCGGGCGACGAGACTGCCCTGGCCCTGGGCGTGAAAGTCGAGGAAGCGTGTCTCCAGCGACGATGCCGCGACGGTCACTCTGCCACCGGCCACTGGGCGCCCCTCCCGGAACCTGATATCGGCAAAAAGCCGGCCTGCACCGTTCAGTGCCATGCCGCGTCCATCGAAGGCGTCTTCCAGGAAGGCATCGAGAAAAGCCAAATGCGATACTTGTCCGACAACCGTCAGTTCGCCGTCCAGGAGTGTCGGCCCCTTGTGGGCATGGCTCTGCGTGAGTGGCTCTTGCACGGTGAATCTGGCCTGGGGGAAGGTCAGTTCAGTGACCATGGGGTTGGCTGTGCCCGTCTGGGTAGCCGCCACGGTCAAGCGGCTACCGGAGAGATCCAGGCGGGAAGCTGCCGGGTCCAGCTCGGCAAGGTTCATCCCCAGTGCCAGCTCGCCGACGAGGGACTGTGCCATCAGTGTCATTGCGATGTCATTGCCACTCAGCTCCGCCTGGCCCTCGAGCCGCCCCTCACGATAGTCGAGCCAGGCATCCAGGCGCGCCGTGCCGGCGTGAAGCGTGAGAGGCAAGCCGGGCGGAAGGTGGCGCGACAGGCGGCTCACATCGGGGACTTCGGCTTCCTGCCAGGTCATTCGTGCCGAGTCGGGTGGGGCGGGAGGGGAGGAGAGGTCGGCGCTCTCGAGCCGGGCCGATATCGCGAAGAGCCGGCTGGTCAGCAGTGGCCCTCCTTCGGCCGGCTCGAGGGTGTGCATGGCGACATCCTCCAGGGTCACATCGAGGTAGGGCTGCGATGTCGTCTCACCGGCTCGGACCTCCAGGCTGGCCTGGCCGCGGCCGGAGAGTCGTTGACGGGTGCCGCTGCCACGTTCGCTGCCCACCAGGGCGGCCTCGACGAGTTCGACGGCCAGGTCCGGCGACTCCAGCGTCACGTGGCTCCCCGCCTCCAGCAAGCCGTCATGCAGCGACAGTTCAGCGGTGAGACCACCGCTGCCATCCAGCGTGAGCCAGGGCGTGGCCCGAAGATAAGGGTTGAAGACGACCCAGGCATCGGCGCGTCCTGCCAGGGAGAGGCGTCCGCTTACCTGGCTCAGTATCTGCCGATCCAGTCCCGGGGCGGGGTCGAAGGGGACCACGCTCAAGGCCGCGTCCAGTGTGAGATCGTCGGCCAGCAGGGTATCGTCGCGCCATAGCGAGCCGGCTTCCAAGGCCAGCCGGAACGATTCGGCGCCCACTCGCGGCGCCGCCAGCTCCAGGCCCGTTGCCCGCAGCTCGCCCTCGCCCTGCAGGCGGTGAGGACCCATGCGCAGCAGGCGAATACCGTGGGCATCGAGCTGGTGAAGAGTCAGTCGCCGAACGACCAGTCCGCTTGTGGCGACACGCACCTCGGCCTCATCCACCGCCAGGTAGAGGGGCAGCTCGGTGGCGTGAACCTCGATGGTAAGGTTTTGAAGGTTGAGCTGTCCCGGCCACAGGCTCCAGCCGGCGGACCAGGTTACCGTGACATGGGGCAGTCGGCGGTCGATCCAGCTTTGCGCCGCCGCAGTGTTGAGCAGGATGTTGGTGCCGAGCTGGGTGAGCAGCACCAGTAGCAGCAGGCTAGGCAGTAGCCAGACCAGGAGCCGAACGCGAAGACGGCGAGGAGAGGGTGTTCTGTCACTGTTCTGAGACATTGTCAGGCGGCTACCTTCTCGTTGGCGATCAGGGCCTTGGTCCCGGTGGCTTCGCACTTGGGGATTTTATGGCATCATCACCGTTACTTTTTGTGGCACATCATCCAGGGCAGGCCGGACCACATATGTTTCTTGATCCCTACTATACGCAAACGGATTCGCGCATTCGCATCACCGCACAGCAGGCGAGCGACTTCGCCAAGGGTATCGCGGGCGACTTCAATCCCATTCACGATCCGCAGGCGCGTCGCTTCTGCGTACCCGGCGATCTGCTGTTCGCCTTGGTGTTAAGCCGCTTCGGCCTTTCCCGGGAGATGGATTTTCATTTCCGCAGCATGGTCGGTGACGGGACCTCGCTGTGTCTGAAGGAGCAGGAGAGCGGGCATATCGATGTCAGCGACGATGACGGCAAGCGCTATCTCGACGTATCCCGCAGCGGTGAAACGACCCGGGACGAGTCTGTGGTGGAGGCCTTCACCCGCTGTTACGTGGCGTTTTCCGGCAAGAACTTTCCCCACGTGCTCAAGCCGCTGCTGGAAGAGAAGGGCGTCATGTTCAATCCGCGTCGCCCGCTGGTGATCTACGACAGCATGGGTTTCTCGCTGCAAAGACTGGACTTGTTCAGGCCTTCGCTCGATTTGGTGGAGTCGAACCTGGCGGTGAACGGCAAGCGTGGCGACGTGACCCTGCAGTTTCGCATCACCGATGGTGGGGAGGAGGTCGGCAGTGGCTCGAAGAAACTGGTGGTCAGCGGCCTGTGCGACTATGACGCGTCAGCCATGGAGGAAATCGTCACCGAGTTCTACCGGCTCAAGGCCGCCTACGAAGCCGGCGGCTGACAGGTTGCCGGCCGGCTCAGGCCGCAACGGTGATCGGCTCACACCACTACGGTGACCGGGCATGGCGCCTGGTCGATCACCCGATGGCTGACGCTCCCCAGTAGCTTTTCCCGCCATGTGCCGAGCCCCCTGCGGCCCATCATGATCACCGGGTAGTCCTCGTGTCGCCTGGCCTGCTGGATAATGGCCTCGGCATAGCGTTCTCCGGTCAGTACCTGCTCGATGATACCCGCTGGCACATCGCCCAGTACCTTGCGGGCGCGGTTGAAGATGCGCTCGGCCTCGTCAGTGGGTTCGTCGGTCTGTTGCGGCGGCTTGCCTGCCGGTCGGCAGAACAGCAGTTCTACCGCGGCATTGGCGCTGCGTGCCAGGTCGCCGGCCAGAAGGGCGGCCCTGTCGCTGTGACGTGAGCCGTCCACCGGCACCAGCACCCGGCCGATACGCTGTATGTCCTCGGGGGCCGCTTCGGCATGCACCACAGTGACAGGACAGCGGGCCTTGTGGACCACCTCGTTGCTGACGCTTCCTTCCACGAACTTGCCCATATCGCTGAGATGGCGGGCCCCTATCACCAGCAGGCATGCCGCGTGGTTCCGGGCATGCTCGACGATGGTGCGTGCCGGATGGCGGATAAAGGTGTTGTCCTCTAGGGTTACCTCGTCGATGGCCGTCTCCAGCGGCGGATCGATGACCTGCCTGGCACGGGAGAAGGCGCTCCTCGCGGCTTCCAGGCGCAGTGAGCGGTCCCGGTCGGCCTCGGCGTGCCGGTTGGCGGGCAGGTCGCTGAGTTCCGGAGGATTCAATGGCATCACATGCAGTAGCTGCAGTGATGCCTTGAGCAGGCGGGCCAGCATTGCGGCATGTCGTGTCGCAGCATCGGCGGTGGGTGAGCCATCCACTGGCACGATCACGAGCGAAATACGCTCACTCATGGTAAGTCTCCCTTGCAGACAGAGATGGTGAGTCAGGCTTGCAGATTAGCGCAATTGCCCAGTTGGCGTCTGCCTGGTACCCGGCACAAACAGCCGCTTGCCGAACAGCATGCCGCCCCAATGAGTACGGTTGGCGACCTGATTCAGCCAGATGGAGCCCGCCAGGCCAACCACGATCAGAAGGAGGGTATATACCGCCAGAGGCATGGCCAGGACTTCGTTCACCGCATCCACCATGGCGAAGAACATGGGATGGGCCAGGTAGATGCCGAAGGAGTATTGATTGATGTACTTGACCAGCGGTGTCGCCGGGCGGTGGCGCAGTCGAGTGACCGCGCTGAGGGTGAACAGGATGAACAGCGGCACCACCCAGACCTCCTTGGAGGAGTACGCCAGCCAGTTGGGCAGCGTCAGCAGGGCGATCAAGCCGACGTAGGCCGCCAGGTAGGCTGGCTGCGAGAGCTGTTTCAGCACCGGCACCTCATCCAGGCGGTGGGGAGTGAGCTGTGGGTAGTAGCGAACCACCAGCATCGCCAGGAAGAACAGGTAGATCCAGCCCAGGGGGGCGACCCAGAGCAGATAGCCGGGTGGCTCGATGCCGTACAGGCGAGTCAGCCCCCAGTAGGCCATGCCGGTCAGGCTGCCGATCACCAGCCAGGGGCCGGGCTTCAGCCAGTGTTCCAGGCCATAGCGGGCATAAAGCCAGTAGAACGCGTAGAACTGCATGGCGATGATCAGGAAATAACCGTGCCAGCCGGCATAGACCAGATAGAAGACCAGGTTCTCCCAAAAGCCAATATCGATACCCTCCTGCCGCAGGCTGAAGAAATTGGTGGTCGAATAGATCAGCCCGTAGACCAGGTAGGGCACCATCACGTACTGCAGGCGCTTGATGAGAAAGCCATCGGGCGGCCGGCTTCCGTAGCGGGCCGCAAACAGGAAAATAGAGATGAAGATGAAGATGGGCGTGCCGAGTACGGTGGGGATGCGGGCCAGGTCGACATAGACATTGTCGACCCGCTGATTCAGGCGGTCGAGGAGGTGAAAACCGAAAACGGCGAGACAGCCGTAGAAGCGCAGCCAGTAGATTTCCTCGATCTGCTTCATGGGCACCCGGGCCTTCCCTGGTTTTGTTGAAACGGCCTGTTGAAGTTGAAAGAGTCCGATGAAAGAGCCCGTTGGCATAGCTCAGTAGGAACAGCTCAATTGGAACATCCTGTACCGCCATGCTGTCGACCACGTGGACGAGCAGAAATTCCCAGATTGGGAAACAGTGATTCACTGACCCGTGTCCGGGCACAGGGAGGCCGTGCATGATCATCAATCGCGCTATCCGTTTCTTCCTTGGATTGGGGCTACTACTGGGAGCTTCACCGGCCCTGGCCGGTGAGGTAACCCATCACCGCTTTCCTTCGACGGTACTGGAGCGCGATTACGCCTATACCCTCTATCTGCCCGCAGGTTATCGGGAATCCAATCTCGCCTATCCGGTGCTCTACCTGCTGCACGGCTCCTTCGGCAGCGAGTCCGACTGGGTCGAGCGCGGGGGGCTGAAGGAGACCGCGGACCGCCTCATTCACCAAGGCGTCATTCCACCGGTAGTCATCGTGATGCCCGGCAGCGAGAGCTGGTGGATCGACGGCTACAACGAGGCGGCACGCACGGCCTTCTTCGACGAGCTCATTCCCCGGGTGGAGGAGACCTGGCAGGTGGTTCCGCAGCGGGAGTGGCGCGGTGTGGCGGGGCTTTCCGCCGGGGGCTATGGCAGCCTCAACTTCGCACTCGAGAGGCCGGAGCGCTTCGGTGCCGCCGCGGCCCTGAGCCCGGCCAGCTATCATCCCCTTCCGCCGGCCCACTCCTCGGCACACCGTCACCCGGCTTTCCTCGACGACGACGGACAGTTCGATGTCGATCTCTGGCAGCAGAGCAACTACACCGCCCATCTCGATCGTTACCTGGAACGGGACATCGTCGTGCCACTTTATCTTAGCGCCGGTAACCGTGACGTCTACAACGCCAAGCACCACGCCCGGCTGGTGCACCAGGCACTGAAGAACCATCAGCCCGAGCTGGTACCCCTGGACGTGTTGGGTGGCGGACACACATGGCAGGTGTGGCGGGCCAGCCTGCCCGTCGCTCTCGAGTGGATGTTCGAGTTCCTGCAGGGGCCGGTACCCCTGGAGACACTGGCGCAGCAGGAGGCTGTCGACAGCCGTTGGAGGCAACGCTAGCGACCTGGTATTGCAGCGGGAGGCAACTGGGCTTGACGCGACGTTCTCGCATTAACGGTTGGCTTGGGGGCCATAAGACCTTAGTCTCGAGCAACAACTTTCCTTCCAGGCCCCGGCATGCACCCACAGCGAGAACGACTGCACAACGAACTGCACGCCCGGCCCTCCATCTACTTCTCGGAGCCGGCCCACGTCCACCACTACGCCTTTCTGGATGAAGGTGGAGGCTGTGATGCCATCCTGGCACAGCTGGGCGCGATAACGGGTCTCGCGCTGGATACCGATTCCGTTCAGGAAATTCTGGCCTTCGAGGGCATGACCCTGAAGTGGGAGCGGCATACCGAATTCTTCACTCTCACCCTGCTGGTACCGCGTGGCAGCGACCGCGAACGATGGCCGGCGCCGCCCGAGCCACTGGCGTCGATCATCGCTGCCAATCAGGCTTTGCTGATCAATGCCACCCTGGTCCTGGTGGAGGCCGAGGAGGCCTGGAGCGGGAAGGGGGAGGCGTATGGTTTCAACGACCCGGCTGGCTCTCTGGTGGGGGATGGCGACGCCACCGTATGGAGTGATTTTCGTCTTACCGAGGAGGGCGTGAATCACCTGCTGCTGATCAACCGCAGGCTCAACGCCTTCCGTCTCGGTCGCATGGTGCGCCGACTGCTGGAGATCGAGACCTACCGCATGATGGCCTCGCTGTCGCTGCCCCTGGCCAAGGAACTCGGCCTCGAACTGCAGGGCTACGAGACCGAGCTCGGCGAACTCTCGGATCGCAATGCCGAGCAGGCGGAGACCAACCCGCGCCCGCTGCTGTCGGCCCTCTCACTGCTCTCGGCTCGCCTGGAGCGTAGCGGCGCCCGGTCGCGGCAGCGCTTCAGTGCCACCGAGGCCTACGCCCGTATCGTCTATACCCGGATTGAGGAGTTGCGTGAATCGCGAGTGCAGGAGTGTCCCCGCCTCGGGACCTTCATCCTGCGCCGCTTTCGTCCCACGGTGCATTTCTGTGCCGCGATCAATCGGCGCCAGGAGAGCCTGGCCGAGAGCGTGGCGCGGCTCAACGACCTGCTGCGAACCCGTGCCCAGGTCGAGATCGAGGAGCAGAACTCGGGCATCCTGCACAGCCTCAACGAGCGCGCCAGCAGTCAGCTGAAGATCCAGAAGGCGGTCGAGGGACTCTCGATCATCGTCATCAGCTACTACGTGTTTAGCCTGTTCAAGCTGTCGCTGGAGAGTCTCGGGGCCCTTGGGGTGCCTGTGGTGCCCAGCGTGGCCGCGTCGATCATTGGTCCGCTAGGGCTTGCCATCATCGGCGTGCTTGCCTGGCGTATCTGGCGGGTCAAGCACCACTGAGGTGCGGGACAACCTCAGGCTGTCACACTCTTGACCCTGGCATGTAGCATGGCGAGGCCCAGCAACAGCAGGCCCATCAGTGCCGCCAGGAGGAGTGGAAAGGCCGCTGCGCCGGCCCACTCCAGCATAGGGCCGGTCAGTGATGGTACACCCAGGGCGCCGATCCCGGCCGACAGGAAGATCAGGCCCGTATTACGGCCACTCATGGTCATCAACTGATTGCAGAGGCCGAACAGCGTGGGAAAGATGGCCGAGGCAGAGAGCCCAAACAGCAGTGCCATCATGGGCAGCGGTAGCCAGGCGACATGCAGTGAGAGGGCCGTGGCCAATCCGAGCCCCAGGCAATTGATCAGCACCGTCCAGGGGGAAAAGAGCCTGAGTAGTGGGATCGCCAGCAGGCGGCCGGCGGAGAGCGTCAACCAGAACAGGGTGACCAGCATGGCGGCGCCCTGCGGAGTCATTCCGCTCAGGGTGCCGTAGGAGGTCGCCCAGCCGGCGAAGGTAATCTCCATGCCTACGTAGAGCCCAAACATCAGCATGAAGATGGCCAGCAGCCAGGGGTCGGAGCGCGGCGTGGCGGGCTTGTCATGGCGTTTGTCGACCAGGGGGCGTGGGCTTGCTTGCCGAGCCAGGGGCCAGAGCAGCGACAGTCCCAGCAGCGCGACCAGCCAGAAGGCCCAGGCAAACTGCCCTGTCACCGCCAGCACGGCTACCAGCACCAGCGGCACCAGCATATTGCCGAATCCGAAGCAGAAATGCAGTGCGCTGATCCAGGGGGTGGAGGCGGTGCCGTGGGTCCAGAGTAGCAGGGTGTTGGATCCGGCATTGAGCGAGACTTCGGCGAAACCGAGTACGAAGATGATCGCCGTGAGCAGGGCCAGCGTCTGGCTGAAGGGCACTGCTGCGAGCCCAAGCGCCATCAGCACGAGCATGGCGCACAACACCCTGTGGCCGGAGAAGCGATCGATCAACAGGCCGGATATCACCGAGCCGAGCATATTGCCCAGCGCCCTGGCCGTGAACAGCACGGCGATCTGCCCCATGCCGGAGCCGGTCGCTTCCGCCAGGTGTGGCAGCGCCGGACCCAGCAGGCCTCCGCTCATGCCAATAGCGATAAGCACCAGAAAGTAGGTCAGGGTGACACGGCCACCGTGTCGACGCGTGAAGGCCAGCATTTCCGCTCCCTGGTGTCGTTGGCAAGCGGGCGATTGTCGCACAGTCGCTGGCCGAGGATCCTCCCATCCTCCGGGAGGGCCTGCCTGAATCGACAGGCCCTCGGTCATTTTCCGAGGTCACTCCCGTGCGTCGAGCTGGGCCAGCAGGTCCGACACGGCACGCTCCAGTTGGCGATCGCGGTCGGCGACTTCATCCTCGGGCGTCTGTTCGACCGGGATATCGGGCATTGCCCCATTGTGTTCCATGTCTGTCCCGTCGGGCAGGAACCAGCCCCGGAACGGCCGGCGGACGGTCGCGCCGTCGATGAGGCTGTAGCTGTTGGTGGAGATTACCCCGCCGTAGGTCTGCTGGCCCACCAGGTTGCCGCGGCCCAGGGTGGAGAAGGCGTGGGCCAGAATTTCGGCATTGGAGTAGCTCTTCTCGTTGACCAGCATATTGATCGGCAGGGTATAGCGAGGCGCGTCCAGCCTGTCCTGCGGGTAATGGCCGGTCGTCTCCGGATCCGCACCAACGGGAACCGTGTAGGCGTGTTCGCCCGCCATGATCGAGGTCAGGATGCGGTCCGTGGTGTGTCCGCCACCGTTATTGCGTACATCGATGATCAGCCCCTCCTTGCCGGTCGCGGCGGCATAGAGGTCGCCCTGGAAGCCCTCCAGCGAGGTCTGGTTCATGGCCTGGATATGCAGATACCCGATCCGGCCGTCGGAGAGCGCCTCCACCTGGCGGCGAGTTGCCTCGCGGAAGTGATCATATTTCAGCCGAGCAAGGTCACCCATGCTTGTCGGAGTCAGCATGGTACGGTACTCGGTATAGCCAGTGTCACCGGGGCGGTCGAAGGTGACGATCACCTCCTGGTCGACAAGCCCACGCAGGCTGAGCAGTAGCGTATCGCTCGCTTCGAAGGGCTGGAGGTCGATCTCGGTGATGATATCGCCTTCCCGCAGAGGCATGGGGCCTCGGCTCGCCGGCCCTTCGGGTATCACGTCGGTGACACGGTATCCGGCCCTGCCGTCAACCTGCGACACGATGCGTTCCTGCTCGATGCCGAACCGGCCGGAGGGCTCGCGCAGCGCCGACACTGGCCCTGGATTGGATACGCCCATGTGAGAGGCAGCGAGCTCGCCCATCAGCCGATTGGCTATGTCGCTGAACTCGCTGGGCGTGCGTGCGCGACGTATCAGCGTTTCGTACTCCTCGACCACCTGTGGCCAGTCCAGCCCCTTCATGTCCTCGCGATAGAAGCTCTCTCCTATCATCCGTGCCGCTTCGTTGAATTTCTGCAGCGACTGCGCTTGCCGGTTGATGCGAATGCGGTCCGAGATATCGGGTCGCTGATGGGTCCCCCCCGAAAGCCGTGCCACCCCCACGCGGCCATCGCTGATATAGACCACGCGGTCGCCGGTGGTGCTCAGGTGCTGCACGTTGGCCATCGGCCCCAGCCGTGTCCGGTTGCCGCCGTCCCAGTCCATGACGAACAGACCTTCGCTTCCCGCGTTGAAAACGTAGCGGTCGCCGCCCGGCGTCATCTCGTTGGCCGATTGATGGGTGGGGGAGGCGGTGATACGTTCCACCCGGCGCCAGGCGCTCTCCAGCTCGAGCACCGGCTCGTCCGTGACATCCTGTTCCTGGCTCTCCTCCCGGATGACCGGCAGCGGTGAGCGGTCGTCGGCCTCGTTGCGAGCGTTGCGATAGTAGGTGGTCCGCTCGCGCGGGGTGTAGGTCTCGATGACACGGTCGAGATAGACGCTGTACAGGTCGTAGCTGTCGCCTGAACGATTGGAGATAAAGCTCAGCTTGCGACCGTCGGCCGACCAGCGAGGATTGAGGTCGTTGCGGGGATGCCGGGTGATGTTGACCGGTGCTGTCGAGCCGTCTGCCGGCACGATGAAGATGTTGGCGCTGAAGTTCAGGTCGTTACGGGAAAAGGCGATATAGCGGCTGTCCGGCGACCAACGCCAGTGGGTGAAACTGTCCCAGCCTTCGACCAGGGTTCTCTCATCGCCGCTCTCCAGATCCCTTATCATCAGGTCGCCGCGTCCGCGACGGAAAGCGAGGGAGCGGCCGTCCGGGGACGGAGAGACCTGACGGTCGTTGTGTTCGCTTGCCACCAGCGGCTGAACATCGAACTGGACCGCGTCATGCCAGCGGGACGGATCGCGCTCGGGCAGTACATCCTCGACAACCTCGTCGTCGAGCTCCACTTCCGGAATACTTTCGGACTCTATCGGCTGATCCTGCAGCGGCTCCGGCTCATCCACCGGGGTCGACGGGGTCGGCAGCAGAATGGGCGTGATCAGAAAGCCCGGGTCCTGCGGGGCGAACGGGTCTTCGGGGTCTTCTCCCTGCAATGCAAGATCCGGCTCACCGTTGACATCGGGGTCCGGTTCGCTCGGCTCCTCGGGGGCGGCCAAGGCTGGCGGCTCGGGGGGTGGCGCCGTGAATTCCCAGCTGCGAGTGGGGCGCTCATCGGATGACAGCCCTTCGTGGGTCTGGCGGATCTCGTCCCGGGTCAGGGCTACGCGGGCCTCGTGAATCGATTCGGTGCCGTCGCTGTCGTTGACGAAATAGAGCACCAGGCCATCGGGGGACCAGGCGATGTCCTTGTGGCGGGCGTGGGTGCCTGGCGTCACGGCCTGGGTCGGGCTCTGGTCATCCATATGCCGCACGTACACCCTGCCGTAGGCGATATAGGCCATGGTCTGGCCGTCAGGGCTGAGCGCCGCCTCGCTCACGTCCCGGTTGATCCGGCGCAGTTCATGGTTGTCCCGGCCGTCCGCCGCAGCACGCAGCGATACCGGCTCTGGCATGGCATCGGGGTCTTCCAGGTCCAGGGTGAGAAGGGTGTCCCAGACCTGCAGGATGGCGGTGCTGCCGTTCCGGGAAACATCGAAGTGCTGCAGGTCGCGCTCATCGAAGTCGGTGAGACGCTCCAAGGTCCGCGTCTCGTCTTCCAGTTCGAGCCGATAGAGATTGACCGTTTCGTCTTCCCTGTCCGACATGAAGAGCAGCGTCTCGTCGTTGGCCCAGCGTGCACTGCCATCGTCTCCATCGCGTTCGGTAAGGGCTTCGAACTCGCCGGTTTCACGATCATGCAGCCAGACGTTCATGGCGTCCGGCCCGCGGTAGTGGCGTCGATTCCAGCCGTGGTAAGCGCCGCCGCGGGTAAAGACGACACGCTGTCCATCGGGCGAAAGCTGCGGCTCGGAGCCGAAGGCATCATGCAGCCGGCGATATTCGCCACCCTCCGGTGACAGCTGATAGGGACGCTGGTCGCGGTAGACATCGGCTTCGAGCATGCCGGAGAAGGTAATGACCGGTTCACCGTCCTCGTTGACGCCATAGGTCGGGTTGCGCAGATGCTGGTCGCCGTGGGTGATCTGGGTCAGCTCCCCCCCGTCACGACGCATGCGCCACAGGTTCAGGTAGCCGTCGCGCATCGAGGCGAACACGATCCACTCCCCGTCCGGGCTCCAGCTCGAATAGAGGTCGTCGAGGTCGTGGCGTGTCAGGCGGATGGCGTTGCCGCCGTCGGTTGGGACCCGCCAGAGATCGCCTCGCCAACTGAAGATGAGTGCCGAGCCGTCCGGGCTGATGGAAGGAAAGCGGGGCAGGCCGACTTCCGCCGTCGCTGTCGTCGGGGCGCTGGCCAGTAGCCCTCCCGTGACTGCCACCAGAGCCATTCGCTGTGCTGCGTTACCCAGCATGCTGCCAATATCGCGCGCCATTCCCATTCGCCAAGCCTTATCATTTGCAGAAGCGTGCCCAGCTCAACGTAGCAACAAACCCACGCTCGTTCGAATGGTGGCGACATATCGTTACACTGAGAGTTGACGACAGGAGGGCAGGGGCAAGACTAGAAAAGGGGCAGGGAATCAGGATCCGGAACAGCAAGGAGAGGGAGACAGCCTGTGAGCGACGCGCGGCCAAAGAACGATACACAACAAAAGACTATAGAAAGTGACGAACGGGACCCCTATCCGGATGCACTGCGTGCCCTGGCACTGCTGATCGTAGTGCTGGGGCATTGGGCGGCGACCTTGCCCCGTGTCGAAGGTGGCATTCTGGTGGATACCGACCATATCCTCCACGTTTGGGAGCCGGCCGGACTGTATACCTGGTTGGTTCAGGTGGTGCCGCTGTTTGTGTTTGTCTCTGCCGCGGTCAGTGCCCAAGGCGTCCTGCAACGGCTGGAGAAGGGCAAGCCTCACCTGCACTGGTGGGCGGGCCGTGCCCTGGGGCTGGCGCGGCCCACCGTCACTTACCTGGCGGTTCTGACCGGTTTCGCACTTACCGCTCTCATCACCAGGGATGGCGTTCTTGGCCCCCTCAACCACTCGCTGACGGTTCACCTCTGGTTCCTGCTGATCCTGCTTGGGGTACAGCTGCTGCTGCCGCTTTGCGTCTGGGCCGACCGTCGCTGGGGGCTCAAGGCCGTTGCCGGCCTGGTCCTGTGCATTGCCCTGGTTGATCTGCTGCGTGCTCGACCCTCTGGTATCGCTGACATGCTCGAGTTCGGCGTGCTGGTCACCGACACCCACAATTATTTTGGCTGGATCAACATCGCCCTTGTCTGGGTGTTGCCGCAGCAGCTCGGCATCGCCTGGTGGCACGGCCGGTTTTTCGGTCGTCGTACCGGCCTGGGTCTGCTGCTGCTCGGGGTGGCCTGGCTGGGGCTGGCCGTGGCGGCCGGCTATCCCGTCTCCATGGTCAATGGCAACGTAGGAGGCCACACCAACCTGCTGCCGCCGACCCTGGCGCTGCTCGGGGTGATTTGGCTCCAGGTCGGTTTGGTCGTGCTCTTCGAAACACCGGTGCGCAACTTTCTCAAGCGCCAGCACATGGGGCCCTGGATGGCGATGTTCGGCGCTCTGGGGCTGCAGCTCTACCTCTGGCACAAGTTCGCCGAGCTTCCCGCCACTTGGCTGGGAATGCGCCTGGACTGGCCGATCAATGCCGGCCTTCCCGGAGAGCCCGGCTTCTGGATCGGCCGGCTGGAGTGGCTTGGGCTCTGCATACTGATGGTCACCCCGGTCATGATCGTAGTGGTGGCCTACGAGCGCTTCCGCAAGCAGGGTGTACCGCACGCGACCAGCACTCCGGCCATTCTCATGGGAGGGGGCGCGTTATTTGTCGGTCTGGGGGTCAGCCTTGGTCTGGGTGCCTTTCCCGGTGCCACCCTTGGCTTGGTGGGGGTGGCACTCGCCTCCTGGCTGCTGCGTGCCCGAAAGTGACGACATCAGCAGGCCGAGCAGTGACTGTTTCAGTCCGGTGGCTTCGGCGGGGTCGGGGCAGGCGGTCACGATACGCCGACAGATGACCTTGAGCACACCAGGGCTGGTCTTCGCTGTGGTGTCCGTAACACGGCCGATAATCTCGCCGTCGGCGGTCAATGTCTTGGCGTGTTGCAGCTGGATGCGGCACTGCAATGACTTGGCGTGGATCACTGTGGAGGTGTCACGGGGCTCCTGCCTTAGTAGCCGTGTTGCCAGGAACACCATCAACAGACGAATTCTCGACCTGGGGCGCACGGCGACAATATCGAGCTTGCCATCGTCGATTCGGGTTTCCTCGATACGCTGGCCGCCACCGAAGAAGGCGCCCGATGCCACCGCAATGGTCAACCAGCGCCCTTCGGCAACGCCATCGTCATGCTCGATTCGGCCATGAAAGCCACGCTGGATACTCATCTTCTGCACCAGCACGGCCAGGTAGCTGAAGCGCCCCCAGAGCGACTTGTGTTTGGTGGAGGCTTCCTGGGCGGGCACCGTTCCCAAGCCGATATGGGCGACATTGAGGAACAGCCGGTCATCGATCCATGCCACATCGACATCGGCGGACTGGCCCGAAGCGATCAGCCGGCACAGCTCCGCCGGATCTTCCGGCAGCCCCAGGTTTCGGGAAAAATCGTTCGCCGTTCCCGAGGGCAGCACAGCCAGGGTCGTTTTTCGCTCGACGCAAACCGATGCCACCCGGTTGACGGAACCATCGCCACCAGCCACCAGTATTCGATCGCCTTCGCGGATATCGCTATCCCAGGTCGATTCCGTCAGGTCGCGTGTCGTGAAATCGGTTATGCCCGCTGCATTCAGGTGGGCCTTCCAGAATGACTCGCCGCGCTTTCCATCGCCCGCCTTGCCATTGATGATCAACCAGTCACGCATTGCGGTGTCTCCTTACCCCTGCGCCCCGTGCATCCATGAGCTTAGCCAGCCAGCCGGGCAGATGCATCTCCAACATATCGATTTGGACCCCTGTCCTCCGTGTCGCCGTTCTTCGCTGCGTCGCGCAGAAGAAAGAAGTGACACGAAATCCATACAATACAGAAAGAAATCGGCCGGTAGGGTGATGTTTCACGGGGCGGGGGTCGTGGTTCAATCTGCTCTTTCCGGGCTCCTCTGGGAGTCTGACAAATCTTTGCTAGGTTGGGGCTGAGAGATACCCGTCAACCTTGTCCAGCAATCATATCCAGCAACCCTGCTCATACAACTTTCCCATCAAACCCAGGAGGTGGAGCGTGGCATCCGATACCCTGACAGAGAGCGTACCCGAGACAATGGCTGCGATGCTGCTGACCGGCCATGGCGGCCTCGACAAGCTGGTCTACCATGACGACGTGTCCACGCCGAAGCCCGGGCCGGGCGAAGTGCTGGTGCGGGTCACGGCGACGGCCAAGAACAATACCGACCGCAAGGCCCGTGAAGGTCTCTACCCCACCAAGGAGAAGGGGGAGGTGACCTCCTTCGCCATGGGCGGGTCGCCGACGCTGACCTTTCCGCGCATCCAGGGCGCCGACGTGGCCGGGCGTGTGGCGGCGGTGGGCGAAGGAGTGGACCCCGGTCGTATCGGCCAGCGCGGGCTGCTGGACTTCAACCTCTACCCCGACGCGCGACGCGACCTCAATCTGATGCCGGACTACTACGGCCATGGCGCCGATGGTGGTTTCGCCGAGTACGTCGCGGTGCCGTCCGATCAGTTCCATACGGTGGACAACCCTGGCCTGAGCGATGCGGAACTGGCCTCGATGGGCATGTGCTCCTACCAGACCGCCTACCACATGATGACCTCGGCCAACGTGGCTGTCGGCGAAAGAGTGCTGGTCAGCGGCGCCAGTGGCGGCGTGGGTACCGCGCTGATACAGCTGTGCCGTATCGTCGGCGCGGTACCCTATGCCGTGAGCCAGCCCGACAAGGCGGATGCGCTACTTGCGCTGGGCGCCGAGGCGGTGATCGACCGCGGGGACCTGCCCACCTTCGTCGACCGGGTACTGGAAACTACCGGCGGCGCCCCGATCGATGCCGTGATGGATCTGGTCGGCGGCGAAATGACGGATCGCTTCATCGATACCATGATCGTCGACATGAAGCGCCGTTCCACCTACCCGCGCCTCTCCATCGCCGGAGCCAGCGGCGGTAACCTCAGCGAAATCATGTGGACCCGGATCTACCTCTACCAGGTGCAGATATTCGGCGTCTCGCACGGCACCCGTGAAGAGGCGGAGCAACTGATCGAGTGGATTCGTACCGGTCAGCTCAAGCCGGTGTTGCATGCGGCCTTCAAGCTCTCCAACCTGCACGATGCCGAATCCTACTTCGTCAATCGTGGGAGCAACTACCTGGGCAAGATCGTTATCGTGCCCGACTCCCAATGGGCCGAGCACGGCGCACCCTACGCACTCGAGGAGAAGGCATGAGCCACGAACTGACGCTGCGCCTGATCGATACCCATGCCGGCGGCGACGTTAGCCGGATCGTGATCGGTGGCATCGATCCGCTGCCCGGGGACACGGTCCGGCAGCAGATGGAGTATCTGGAAAACGATGCCGATGGCCTGCGCCGGCTGCTGCTGGAAGAGCCCTACGGTATTCCCGAAATGTCGGTGGACCTCATCGTTCCGGCCACCGACCCCAAGGCCAGCATGGGCTACATCATCATGGAGGTGATGGGCTACCCCATCTACTCCGGCTCCAATACGATCTGTACGGCCACGGCGCTGCTGGAGAGCGGCCTGATTCCCAAGCGGGAAGGTCGGCAGCGTTTCATGCTGGAGTCGCCGGCGGGGCTGGTGCAGATCGAAGCGCGCGTCGAGAATGGCGTGGTGGAAGCCATCACCTGTGGCGGGCTGCCCAGCTACATCGACACCCATCGTGCCACCATCCACGTGCCCTCCGTCGGTGACGTGACCTACAGCATCGCCTATAGCGGTGGCTTCTACGCCCTGGTGGATGCGACCGAGCTGGGCTTCTCCCTCAAGCGCGAGGAGGAGCGGGCGCTGGCAGAATGTGCCCATCGCATCGTCGAGGCGATCCAGGCCCGCAGCGGCTTTTCCCACTACACCCTGGGCGATGTGGGGCCGCTGCCCTTCCTGCACTTCATGGGGCCGGTCGACCAGGTCGCCGACGACTTCTACCGTTCGCGCTCGGCCACCTACGTGCATCCCGGGGTGATCTGTCGCAGCACCACCGGTACCGGTACCTCGGCCCGGCTAGCGCTGATGCACTACGAAGGCACCATAAAGCCCGGTGATCGGCTGGAAACCGTCTCCTTGCGGGAAACGGGGTTTATCGGCGAGTTCGTCTCGGCGCGCGAGGCCGGCGGCAAGCATCAGGTGGTCGAGAACACCATTACCGGCAAGAGCTACGTCCTCGCCCGTTCGGAGATCGTGATTAACTGCGAGGACCCCATGGTGGTGTGTGGCAGCCTGCACCATATCCTCAGTAGCCGTCACAAATAGCCACTCCGACGATCTGTTCCGCTGTCGCTACGCCGCTAGGCGTCGCTGCCGTATACCAGGCGTATCTCGTCGAGCAGCCATGCCTCGAAGGCGTCCATGGCGTCGGTTGGCGTGCGTGACTTGAGTCGCGTGATCCAGTAGCTGCCCAGCGCGGCATGGATCTCGAAGGGCTGCACGACATCGCCGCTGCTCAACTGGCGGGCAAACATTCGCGGCGGGGCAAGGGCAACCCTCGCGCCCTGTACCGCGGCCTCCATCATCGCCAGGGAGGAGTCGAAGGTCACGCCATTGGCACGTGCCGGCGGCCGTGATACGCCTGCAGCGGCGAACCAGTGCGTCCATTCGTTCTCTCGGTAAGAGCGCAGCAGGGTGTGGCGGACCAGGTCTGCCGGCGTGAGCAGAGATTCGGCCAGGCGAGGGGTACACAGGGCGGAAAGCGGGGCGTCGAAGAGCCGCTGCGCCTCGAGCCCGTGCCAGGCGCCATCACCGAAGCGAATGGCGTAATCGAGCCCCTCGATGGCCATGTCGACCCGATTGTTGTGGGTCGACAGGCGAACCTCGACAAGAGGGTGGGCGGACTGAAAGCGTGGCAGGCGTGGCAGCAGCCAGCCTACTGCGAAGGTGCCCACCGCGCCCACGTTGAGAACGTCGCGTACCCTGCCGCCTTCGAGCCGCTCCAGCATGTTCGCCATGCGATCGAAGGCATCGCGCATCACCGGAAGCAGCGCCTCGCCTTCGGCGGTGATCATCAACCCACGGGGCAGGCGCTTGAACAACCCCACGGCCAGGCGCTCCTCCAGCAGCTTGACCTGGTGGCTCACCGCCGCCTGGGTCACGTTCAACTCGTCGGCTGCCCGGGTGAAGCTCAGGTGGCGGGCCGAGGCCTCGAAAGCGCGCAGGGCATTCAATGGTAGATAGGGTCTCGTCATAAGCCCAAGCTCAGTTTATGGCTCATGCAAGATATCATGGTTTGTGGCGGCAGCCAGGCCTTCGCTAATCTCACATCCGACGCGTTGCTTCACCCTTGATGAACGAACCCATGACGAGCGGATGGAACCATGACCCTAGGACCCTTGAAGCTAAAAAAAATTGCGCAAAGGACAATGATGGCTTGCGCTCTCGTACTGTCCCTGACTCCCTCTGGTGCCCTGGCCGATGCGTGGCAGGAACGCGCCGACTGGAGCGAGATCTTTCGTGCCAACGACGCCAGCGGCACGCTGCTGGTGGTCGACAAGCGAGACGGCGCCACTACCACGCTGGTGCACGACAGCGAGCGAGCCCGGCAGCGCTTCTTGCCCGCCTCCACCTTCAAGATTCCCCACACACTCTTCGTCCTGGATGCCGATGTTGTGGAGGACGAGTTCCAGGTCTTTCCCTGGGATGGCGTCGAGCGTGACTTTTCTCAGTGGAACGCCGACCACGACTTGCGCTCGGGCATGCGCCTCTCGGTGGTGTGGCTCTATCAGCTCTTCGCCCGGGAGCTGGGCGAGGAGAACGAGCGCCGCAATCTGGAAGCGATCGACTACGGTAACGCCGACATCGGCGACGACCTCGAAAACTTCTGGCTCGAGGAGGGCATGCTGGAGATATCGGCCGAGGAGCAGATCGAGTTTCTCGAGCGGCTCTATCGCAACGAGCTGCCATTCGACGAGGCGAACCAGCGTATGCGTCCGGTGAACACACCTTTCGCTGAGCCCCGACTTCGATGACGGTAGGTGTCCACCTATTGCTTAGTGGACACCTACCATGAGTGAGTTAAGCGTATTGGAGGCGCCTCGAAAG
>NZ_QPII01000018.1 GCF_003336675.1 Billgrantia montanilacus
TTCCATCATGGCCAGGCACCGATGCTGTGCCGCTGACAGGCCGGATATAAGCGTGCAGTCTCACCCCCGCCGATACGTTTCGGGCTTGCACAACGGGACGGGTCCATATAAGTAGCTTTAGCTCACGACTGGAGGCTGCAAGCCTCCCGGCGGTGTTGCCTATGTTGACGGCTATAGCTGGCGCGGCGGTCTCCGCCAAGGCGCCTGACGGCGCCAGTCGCGATCTGAAGATGCTCCGACAGCGTGGCCATGACTTCCCTTGCCACTTCACGCCAGTCTGCGATGAACCAGAAATAAGCTTAAGGCGAGATACCTTGCCCACAGCCCCTCAACGTCTGCCCATCGATGGTCAGTGTGACCCGTGCAGGGAACGGCTCGCCGCTCATGTCATCGAAGCAGGCTCTCGCTTCCAGCCGGAGCTCGAAAGGCTGATCGCTCAGGCCGCTGGCCAGGGTCACGCGCCCCTCGGCGTTGTCCATGGCGGTGACGCGGTAAGGCAGCGTCAACTCCCGGGCACCGTAATCCAGCACCAGCGACAATTCAGGGGTGTCATGCGCCAGATTGACGTGCCAGCCCGGCTCGTTGCCGCGGCCATGGAACATCACCCCGGGGCGCTGCTCGCGGGTCAAGGAAGAGCGCGCCATGGCAGCGCTGCAGTCGAGACGACCGTTCCCGCTCTCCACCACGGCATCTCCCCCTTTGTTCCAGAAGCTGAGGTCGCCCTGCTGGTAGCGAGCACCGCTGGCCACCACGGCTGGCGTCAGGCGATAGGCGCCGTGTGCTGACCACAGCCGTAGCTCGCGCTCGCCAAAGGCGGTGACCAGATCCTGCTGGGGCGTGCAGCGCCAGGCCTCAAAGCGCTCGGCGCCGCCGGGAAAGAGCAACGAGGGAAGCAGCGGCGCGGTGCTGTCGACCTGACTGACGCCGGGGCGCGGCCCGTCGACGGGCGCGGCGGCGCAGCCGACCAGCAGCAGTGAAGCGGCAGCCAGCAGCACTGGGTGGAAGGAAAAAGGCAAACGAAGCGTCATGATAGTTCCTTGGGCGTGTCGATCCGGGCACAGCATAACAGGCACCGGGGCGAAGGCCGCGGTGCCTGTTTTCACGCTTGCTATCGAAGCATGCTCGACTCGATCGCTGGATCAGCCGTGGCGCCGGCGCAGCTCCCGGGCCACCTCGACCATGTTGGCCAGGGCCGGCTCCACCTCCGCCCAGCCGCGTGTCTTGAGGCCGCAATCGGGGTTGACCCATAGCCGCTCGGCCGGGATACGCTCGGCGGCCTTCTCCATCAGCTGCACCATCCAGTCCACCTGGGGGATGTTGGGCGAGTGGATGTCATAGACCCCGGGGCCGATCTCGTTGGGGTAGGCGAAGTCCTGGAAGACATCGAGCAGCTCCATGTCCGAGCGCGACGTCTCGATGGTGATCACGTCGGCGTCCAAGGCAGCGATGGCGGCGATGATGTCATTGAACTCCGAATAGCACATGTGGGTGTGGATCTGGGTCTCATCCCGAGCCACGGCGGCCGTAAGGCGAAAACACGCCACCGCCCAGTCGAGATAGGCCTGCCATTCGCCGCGCCGCAGCGGCAGCCCTTCACGCAGCGCCGGCTCGTCGATCTGAATGGCCGGAATGCCCGCCGCCTCCAGGTCGGCCACCTCGTCGCGCAGCGCCAGGGCGATCTGGCGACAGGTGGTCGAGCGGGGCTGATCATCGCGTACGAAGGACCACTGCAGCATGGTCACGGGGCCCGTGAGCATGCCCTTCATCGGCCTGTCGGTGAGCGTCTGGGCATACTCGCTCCAGCGTACCGTCATCGCCGCCGGACGCGCCACGTCGCCCACGATCACCGGCGGCTTGACGCAGCGTGAGCCATAGCTCTGTACCCAGCCGTAGCGGGTGAAGACATAGCCGTCGAGCTGCTCGCCGAAGTACTCCACCATGTCGTTACGCTCGGCCTCGCCATGCACCAGCATGTCGATCCCCAGCCGCTCCTGGCGTACCACCGCATCGGCGATCTCGTCGCGCATGCGCGCTTCATAGTCATCACGGCCCAGCTCGCCGGCCTTGAAGGCGCGCCGGGCCGCACGAATCTCGCCGGTCTGCGGAAAGGAGCCAATGGTGGTGGTAGGGAAAAGCGGTAGATCCAGTGCACGACGCTGCTGCCGAGCCCGCTCCGGATAGGCGCCGGCACGGTGGGTGTCGCCCTCGCCGATGCGTGCCAGTCGCTCGGCCACGGCCGGCTTGTGGATCCGCGGCGATTCGCGGCGAGCGTCCAGCGCCGCGGTGGCGGCCTCGAGCCGTACGCGATCCTCGGCGGTGGCGCGGTTGCCCAGCAGCCGCGCCAGGGTCACCGTCTCGTCGAGCTTCTGGCGGGCAAAAGCGAACCAGCTTCTGAGCTCCTCATCCAGATCGGTCTCGGCGTCCAGGTCCACCGGCACATGCAGCAGTGAGCAAGAGGGCGCCACCCAGAGCCGCTCGCCCAGGCGCATGCGGGCACTGGCGAGCCGCTCGCGCAGCACCGCCAGGTCGGCCCGCCAGATGTTGCGGCCATCGATGGCCCCCACCGAGAGCACCTTGTAGCCAGGCAGGTTGTCGATCACCGTGGTCAGCTGCTCCGGATCGCGAACCACATCGATATGCAGGCCGTCCACCGGAAGGCTCACGGCCAGCTGCAGGTTGTCGCCCAGCCCGCCGAAGTAGCTCGCCACCATCAGCTTGACCGGCGCACGACGCAGCGTGTTGTAGGCCGATTCGAAGGCCTGCTTCCACTCCCGGGGCAGGTCCTGGACCAGGGCCGGTTCATCGAGCTGTACCCACGTCACCCCCTGGTCGGCAAGCCGAGCCAGGATCTCGCCGTAGACCGGCAGCACGGCATCGAGCAGCGACAGGCGATCGAACGCCTCGTCGCCCTTCTCCTTGGCCAGCCACAACCAGGTCAGGGGACCGGTCAACACCACCTTGACTGGGTGACCGGCGTCACGGGCCTCGGCCACCTCGTCGAACAGCCGGTTGCTGGCGAGCTGGAAGCGCTGCCCCACGTACAGCTCAGGTACCAGGTAGTGGTAGTTGGTATCGAAATACTTGGTCATTTCGCAGGCGGCGGCGGGCTCACCGCTGGGGGCCCGGCCACGCGCCATTCGGAAGGTGGTATCCAGGTCGACTTCGCCGGCGGCGACTTCCTCCTCGGCACCAAACCGCGGTGGCACGGCGCCCAGCATCGTGGAGACGTTGAGCACGTGGTCGTAGAAGGCGAAGTCGCCCACCGTGATCAGATCGAGCCCCGCCTCTCGTTGCACCTGCCAGTGGTTGCGACGAAGCTCGCGTCCGGTGGACTCCAGCGCCTCGCGGTCAATCTCACCGCGCCAGTAGGCCTCGACGGCGTGCTTCAGCTCGCGACCGCCGCCGATTCGCGGATAGCCAGATATATGAGCTAATGTCATGATGATGTCTCTTCTGCATGAATGCATGCAGATCAGTCTCGCCGGCCACCCCTGGTGAATCAAACTAAACATACTAATCAAAAACATGAAATGGATTCATCATGCTTGAACTACGCCACCTGCGCACCCTGATTGCCCTGCGTGACGCGGGCTCCCTGGTGGAAGCCGCGGAACGGGTACACCTGACCCAATCCGCGCTCTCGCACCAGATCAAGGATCTGGAGGAGCGCCTGGGTAGCCAGCTGTTCGTGCGCAAGTCCCGCCCGGTGGAGTTCACCCGTGCGGGCCAGCGCCTGATGGCGCTGGCCGAGCAGGTCCTGCCGCTGGTGCGCATGGCCGAGAGGGACCTGGCGAGGCTGGTCGGCCATGAGCCAGGGCGTCTGCACATGGCCATCGAATGCCACAGCTGCTTCCAATGGCTGATGCCGACCATCGATCACTTCCGCGATCACTGGCCAGAGGTCGAGATCGACATCCCCGGCGGCCACCACTTCGACCCGCTGCCAGCGCTGGCCCGGGAGCAGCTCGACCTGGTGATCACCGCCGACCCGCAGACACTGCCCGGGGTCTACTACGAGCCGCTGTTCCGCTATCAGGGCCTGCTGGCGGTGGCTCGCCAGCACCCTCTGGCCGACCGCGCCTTCGTCTTTCCCCAGGACCTCGCCGAAGAGACGCTGATCACCTACCCGGTGGAGCACAGCCGGCTGGATGTCTTTACCCAGTTCCTCGACCCCGCCGGGGTCAGGCCACGAGAGCTTCGTACGGCCGAGTTGACCATCATGATGATGCAGCTGGTCGCCAGTGGACGCGGGGTCTGCGCGCTGCCCAACTGGGCGTTGACCGAGTACCTGGAACGGGACTATGTGAAGGCGGTGGCACTGGGCGAAGAGGGGATGTGGAGCACGCTGTATGCCGCCATTCGGGAAGAGAGCCGCGACCAGCCCTGGATGGAGGACTTCCTGCGCACCGCCCGGGAGACGTCGTTCGCAGTACTGGAAGGCATCAGGCCGGCTTGACGGGCAACGCTGTCTCCCTGGGGATTGGCAGCAGCAACGAGAAGCGCGCGCCCCCCAGCTCCTGGCTGTCGTCCACTACCACGCTGCCGCCGTGCCAAGCCATGACCTTCTGGACGATGGAGAGCCCCAGTCCATAGCCGCCCGAGCGACGCGTGCGGCTGTCATCGAGCCGGGCGAAGGGCTTGAAGATGGCCTGACGCTCGCTCTCCGGGATACCCGGGCCATCATCCTCGATATCCAGCCGCACCAGCCGTGCCTCCAACGTAAGGCGTACCAGCACACGGGAACGGGCGTGTCGGCAGGCATTGGCCACCAGGTTCTGCAGCGCCCGCTGCAGATAGCGCGAATCGGCAATGGCCTCCACCTCGGGGCCGGGCGCCAGCTCCAGGCGAAGGTGGCCGTGCAGGGGGGCCAGGGTATCGAGCACCCGCCTGGCCATGGCGCGGCAGTCGACGACGGCACGCTGCAGCTCGGCACCGTTGACGATGCCGCTGTCGAGCCGGGCATAGGTCAGGATCTCATCGATGAGCTGGTCGAGCTCCTCGATATCGCCGTCGATGCCATGCAGCTGCCGATGGACGGCCGGGTCGTCGGTCATGTCCTCGACCATCTGCACGGCAAAGCGAATCCGGGCGACGGGTGTGCGCAATTCATGGGATACGGCGCGAATCATCTCCTGCTGGGAGCGCAGCAGCGACTGTACCTGCGCCGCCATTGCGTTGAAGGCCATGCCCACCCGGCCGATGAAGCCACCGCCGTCGACCTTGACCCGGGTGTCGAGCCGACCGCTGGCAATGCGGCCGGCGGCCAGTTCCAGCCGCGCCAGACGAGCCTCGACGCCACGCACGATAAGGTAGATGATCGCTGCTAGCACGGCCAGCATGATCACCAATACCAGAAACAGGAGGGAGATGGGCGTCGGCTCCAGGGCCGAGACCGGGCCGATCGATAACCACTGCCGGCTGCCATCCTGCGCGGGCACGGCCAGATAGACCGTCAATGCCCAGTGGCCTGGCAGCAGGCGGATGACCAGTTCGCCCTCTCGCAGGCGCGAGAGCTGGTGGCTGTCGAGCCCCTCCGGGGCCAGGTCGCTGAGCTGAACCGGAAGGGTGTCGGTGGTTACCCTGGCCAGCCGCTGCTGGCGGGCCTCGCCTTCCACCTCGGCCAGCCAGTCCCCCAGCAACTGGGCAAGGCCACGCAGTTGGCGCTCATTGAGCCCGGAGAGGCGTGCCTCGAGCACCCGATATTCACCGGCTATGCGGCGATAGATGCGCCAGTTCTCGCCTTCGTCCGGCTTGACCAGGACGCTGCCACGCTGCAAACGCCTCCGCTCGAACCAGACCAGGCCGGCGTCGTCGGGGCTACGCAGGGAAAGTCGCATGTCCAGCCGGTCAGATTGCTGTGTCAGCCAATCACCACGCTCGTTCGCCGGCAGGGAGGCGACCTTTTGGGTCAAGAGCAGCAGCGGCGCTTCGGCCAGCTGCTCGCGGTACTGTTCGATTCGCACCCGATCGACCAGTGCCAGACCCATCAGCGCCAGGCCGAAGGTCAGCAGCAGCGCCATGGCCAAGGCCAGATAGACGCGCAGGAAGGTGCCATCGGCCAGGAACCGCTGCATGGCTCAGGCGTCCTTGACGAAGAGGTAACCCTTGCTGCGCACGGTCTTGATACGATGCGGATGATTGGGGTCGTCGCCGATCTTTGGACGGATTCGCGATACCCGCACGTCGATGGAACGATCCTGTCCGTCGTACTTGATGCCACGCAGGTCGCTGAAGATCTCTTCGCGGGTGAGAACACGCCCGGCATTGCTGGCCAACAACCACAGCAGGTCGAACTCGGCGCTGGTCAGGTCGATGCGATCGCCTTCCAGCCAGGCTTCGCGGGTGGCGCTATCGATGTCCAGGTTGCCGAACGAGAGGCGCACGTCGCCACCCTGTTCGGTGTTGTCCGCCCTCCGCAGCAACGCACGCATACGTGCCAGCAGCACCCGGGGCTGAACGGGCTTGGGGACGTAGTCATCGGCCCCCATCTCCAGCCCCAGCACCTGATCCATATCGTCGGTGCGTGCCGTCAGCATGAGAATCGGGCCGTTATAGTCGGGCCTGGCCCGTCGACAGATCGACAGGCCATCTTCACCCGGCAGCATCAAATCGAGGATCACCAGATCCGGCTGCAGGGTCAGGATCTGCTCAACGCCTCGCGAGCCCTCGGACTCCACGGTCACCTGAAAGCCATTGGCCTCCAGATAGTCACGCGTGAGTTCGGCCAGGCGCACGTCATCCTCGATAATCAGCACGTGTTCCATGTCACCGCTTTCCAGGTTGTCTTCCATCCTCGTTATCCCCGTGCTGGGCAATTCATTTGCATTTCCGGGACGCCCTGTCCCGCCATCTACATCAAGGATACCCGAAATATGCCATTTCGCATGCCTGTGTTGATATTGCGTACAAACAGCCTGATCAGCGAAGCATAGTCCCGGTCCGCGACAATGCCACAGGAAGTCACCAGGCCACACACAGGTTATCCACTTGATGACTGCCAAAAAGCACTCTATCTTGTGTCCATAAACGACGAAACCACAAGATGATGTGCGACTAGCAAGTCATGCCCTTGCTGTCAATGCACATCTTCCCCCGATAAAAAGCCCCGAGAGGAAGGGAACACCCCACCATGGAACAGCTCCAGACCCCCGATGCGGCCAGCCTGTCCATCACCGCACCGCAGACGCTGCGCGTCATCAAGCGTACCGGTGACGTGGCAGCCTTCGATGTCAGCAAGATCGCCGTGGCCATGTCCAAGGCCTTCATTGCCGTGGAGGGAGACAATGCGGCCTCCTCCTCACGGGTACGTGATTTCGTCGCCGAGGCCTCGCGCACCATTGCCGAAACCTTCCAGCGTCGTATGCCCGATGGCGGCACGGTTCACATCGAGGACATCCAGGACAAGGTCGAACTGGCGCTGATGCGTGCCGGCGAACAGAAGGTCGCCCGGGCCTACGTCCTCTATCGTGAAGCCCACGCTCGGGCCCGGGCCGCTGCCGGCGATGATATCGAGAAGCCCCACCCCACGCTCAACGTCACCGCCCTCGATGGCAGCCGCCGCCCGCTCGACCTGGGCCGCATCGAGACCCTGGTGTTCGATGCCTGCGCGGAGCTGGCCAACGTCGACCCCAACCGCATCGTCGAAGAGGCACTGAAGAACCTCTACGACGGCGTTACCGTCGATGGCGTCTCCCAGGCGCTGATGATGACCGCCCGCACCCTGGTGGAGAAGGACCCCAACTACACCTACGTCACCGCCCGCCTGCTGCAGGACAACCTGCGCCGCGAGGCGCTGTCGTTCCTGGGCGTGGCCGAGGAAGCCACCTTCGGCGAGATGGCCGAGCTCTACAAGCCCGCCTTCCACGCCTACGTGGCCCGTGGAATCGAGTTCGAGCAGCTCGACCCCAGGCTCGCCGAGTTCGATCTGGAGCGTCTGGGCGACGCGCTGGACCATACCCGCGACAACGCCTTCACCTACCTGGGCCTGCAGACCCTCTACGATCGCTACTTCATCCACCGCGACGACGTGCGCTACGAGCTGCCCCAGGTGATGTTCATGCGCGTCGCCATGGGCCTCTCGCTGAATGAAGACGACCGCGAAGCCCGCGCCATCGAATTCTACGAGCTGCTCTCCAGCTTCGACTACATGGCCTCCACGCCGACGCTGTTCAACGCCGGCACCGTGCGTAGCCAGCTCTCCTCCTGCTACCTCACCACCGTGCCCGACAACCTGGATGGCATCTACAGTGCCATCCGCGACAACGCCCTGCTCTCCAAGTGGGCCGGCGGCCTGGGCAACGACTGGACGCCGGTGCGCGCCCTGGGCTCCTACATCAAGGGCACCAACGGCAAGAGCCAGGGCGTGGTGCCTTTCCTCAAGGTGGTCAATGACACCGCGGTGGCGGTGAACCAGGGCGGCAAGCGCAAGGGGGCGGTCTGCGCCTACCTGGAGACCTGGCACCTGGACGTCGAGGAGTTCCTCGACCTGCGCAAGAACACCGGTGACGACCGTCGCCGCGCCCATGACATGAACACCGCCAACTGGGTCCCGGATCTGTTCATGAAGCGGGTCTTCGACGACAAGGAGTGGACGCTCTTCTCACCCTCCAACTGTCCGGACCTCCACGACCTCTACGGCGCCGCCTTCGAGAAGCGCTATGAGGAGTACGAGGCGATGACCTACAGCGGCCAGCTCAAGCTCTACAAGCGGGTCCGCGCCAAGGACCTGTGGCGCAAGATGCTCTCGATGCTGTTCGAGACGGGCCATCCCTGGATCACCTTCAAGGACCCCTGCAACCTGCGCAGCCCCCAGCAGCACGCCGGCGTGGTGCACTCCTCCAACCTGTGCACCGAGATCACGCTCAACACCAGCGTCGACGAGATCGCGGTGTGCAACCTGGGTTCGGTCAACCTGGCCCAGCACGTGACCGACGGCAAGCTCGACAACGAGAAGCTGGGCAAGACGGTACGCACCGCGGTGCGGATGCTCGATAACGTCATCGACATCAACTACTACGCGGTGCCCCAGGCGCGCAATTCCAACTTCAAGCACCGTCCGGTGGGGCTGGGCATCATGGGCTTCCAGGATGCGCTCTACGCCCTGGGCATCGCCTACGCCAGCGACGGAGCCATCGAGTTCGCCGACCGTTCCATGGAGCTGGTCAGCTACCACGCCATCGAGGCTTCCAGTGATCTCGCCGCCGAACGCGGCCGCTACGAAAGCTTCGACGGTTCGCTCTGGAGCCAGGGTGTGCTGCCCATCGACTCCATCGAGAAGCTCAGGGTCGAACGCGGCGAGCAGTACATCGAGGTCGACACCTCGAGCACCCAGGACTGGGGACGTATCCGCAACAAGGTCGCCAAGCAGGGCATGCGCAACTCCAATGTGATGGCCATTGCCCCCACGGCGACCATCTCCAACATCTGCGGCGTCACCCAGTCCATCGAGCCGACGTATCAGAACCTCTATGTGAAGTCGAATCTCTCCGGCGAGTTCACCGTGGTCAACGCCTTCATGGTCAATGACCTCAAGGAGCGCGGCCTGTGGGACGAGGTGATGATCAACGACCTCAAGTACTACGACGGCAGCGTCCAGCCCATCGACCGGGTGCCGGATGACCTCAAGGCGAAGTACGCCTCCGCCTTCGAGGTGGAGCCCAAGTGGCTGGTCGAGGCCGCCTCCCGTCGCCAGAAGTGGATCGACCAGGCCCAGTCTCTGAACCTCTACATCAAGGGGGTTTCCGGCAAGAAGCTCGACGTGACCTATCGTATGGCCTGGTTCCGTGGCCTGAAGACCACCTACTACCTGCGCGCCCTGGGCGCCACCTCGGTGGAGAAGTCCACCGTGGAGCGCGGCACTCTGAACGCCGTGAGCAACGGCGGTGCGCCGGAACCGACCCCGACACCCGCCGCGCCGGCCGCGTCCGAGCCGCGGGGTATAGAGGACTTTCTGAGCGGCAAGGCGGGCAGCGGTTCACGCGCGCCCAGCGCCTCCGAAATCGATGATCTGGGCTGCGAAGCCTGCCAGTAACACGACACCCCCTGCAGGAGCGCGGCAAACCGCGCGCCTGCAGGCAGCCGGACCACATACCGGAGAGAAATAGATGCTGAACTGGGACGAATTCAACGAAGACGAGACCGCCGTTGCCGACAAGCCGGCACCGGCAACACCGCCGCCCGGCGCCAAGGCGGAGCCGAGCGCCCCGGCTGAAGCCGGCGAGGTCCAGGAAGCCGGCGGGAACTACGTGATCGCCGAGGCCGACCGCATCGAGCGCGCCCGCAAGTCGCTGGAGGAGCTCGACGTTGCCGCCGGCCTCGAGGAACTGGAGATGGGTGCGGCGCGCATCGAGGTCAGCGACAAGCAGATGATCAACGCCCGCGCCGACTTGAACCAGCTTGTGCCGTTCAAGTACGAATGGGCCTGGCAGAAGTACCTGGACGGCAGCGCCAACCATTGGATGCCCCAGGAAGTGAACATGAACGCCGACATCGCCCTGTGGAAGAGCCAGGATGGGCTCACCGCGGACGAGCGGCGTATCGTCGAACGCAGCCTCGGCTACTTCTCCACCGCCGACTCGCTGGTGGCCAATAACCTGGTGCTGGCGCTCTACCGCCTGATCACCAACCCCGAATGCCGGCAGTACCTGCTGCGCCAGGCCTTCGAGGAGGCCATCCACACCCACGCCTACCAGTATTGCGTGGAGTCGCTGGGCATGGACGAGGGTGCGGTCTTCAACATGTACCGCGAGGTGCCCTCCGTGGCCGCCAAGTCGGCCTGGAGCCTCAAGCACACCCAGTCACTGGCGCGCGCCGACTTCAACACCGGCACCCCGGAGACCGACCAGGAGCTGCTGCGCAACCTGGTGGCCTTCTACTGCGTCACCGAAGGCATCTTCTTCTACTGCGGCTTCAGCCAGATCCTCTCCATGGGGCGGCGCAACAAGATGACCGGTGTGGCCGAGCAGTTCCAGTACATCCTGCGTGACGAGTCGATGCATCTGAACTTCGGCGTCGACATGATCAACCAGATCAAGATCGAGAACCCGCACCTGTGGACGGCCGAGTTCCAGGACGAGGTGACACAGATGATCCTCGAGGGCACCGAGCTCGAGATCGCCTATGCCCGCGACACCATGCCCCGCGGGGTGCTGGGCATGAACGCGGCGATCATGGAGGAGTACCTGCGCTTCATCTGCAACCGCCGCCTGGCCCAGATCGGCCTCAAGGAGCAGTATCCCGGCGCGCAGAACCCCTTCCCCTGGATGAGCGAGATCATCGACCTGCGCAAGGAGAAGAATTTCTTCGAGACCCGCGTCACGGAATATCAGGTGGGTGGCGCGCTGAGCTGGGATTGACCGGGACTGGCAAGCGGGGGGAATCCCCGATAGTGGCAAGCTTGGGAGGAAGCAACATGACCGAATCGAGAAGTGTCATCAAACGCGTCTACGTGCCCACGCATGTACGCGATCTTCCTAACGGGGAGAGGGTAAGAATCCCCGGCTACTATAAGAAGCCACCCTCGAGCTGAGGCGACGCCCCTCCCGGCAACGGGCGGGGCGTTTTTCTTCAACCCTGGCAACGCCCATACCCGGGTGACGCCTCTCTCCCGACGAACCAACCGAGGACAATCCGATGCATGCAACGCGATCCGCTGAAGCACGTCGCGACTCCCGGGCCTGGCAGACCGCCCTGGATCGAGCACTCGCCGCCCATGACAGCGAAGACGCCTTCGCCCACTATCCCCATGTGGCCTTCGCCTTCCCGTCGTCGTCCCCCAATCCCTACTCGGGGGACTATCCGCTACTCAACTACCGAGAGCTGAAGGAGTGGGCGACCTCGCGCGGCTGGCGTGTCCGCCCCGCCCCGGAGCGGGCACCCGCCGGCGAGAAGTACAGTCCGCCGGTTCGCTTCACCCGCGGCAGGACTCATCACATGCCCTAGTCATCACAAGCGCCGCAAGTTGACCGGGTGCTCCCGGCCAACTTGCGCCCGAATCGCCTTCCCCAAGGGCGCTAGCCCCTTGCCTTCCGGTTCACGTGCACTAGAGTTCGCAGCCAGCCATTCAGGTAAGGTTCGTCCGATATCACGATATCACTCGTTGCCGGCTCCTCGCCTCTTCGTCTCCAGGCGGCCGTACAGTCTGGCGAGGGGGGTGGCGCTGATGCCATGAACGATCATCGAGGCGAGGGCGATAAGGCTACCAAGCGTCCAGGCGATATCGTAGCCCGTGCGGCTGGAGATCAGCGTTGCGTAGTAGAGGGCGGAGATACCGATCGGGCCGAACCATCCCATGATCCAGGCGATCGGCCAGTCGCGTAACGGCGGTAGCCACGGTCGCAGCAGCAGTATCACCGGCAGGCGGCGCAGCATCAGCACGAGTAGCGCCAATATCAGCCCTTCCCACCCCAGTGCCAGCCACTCGGACCAGGGCGTTATCAGGCCGAAGAAGACAAAGACCGGCAGGGTCAGCAGGATATTGACCGCCTCCTGTACGTTGTCCTCCTCGCTGCGCTCCTTGCCGCCCACCTCCTGGTCGAAGGCCAGGCCAGCGGCGAACACGCCAAGAATGCTGTTGGTATCCAGCAGCGAGCCCAACCCCAGCACCAGGATCGTCAGCGCCAGGGTAATGGAGAGAAAGGAAGGCTGGTCGAGAAAGCCACGCTGCTCAGACCACTGCAATGCCCGCCCTGCCGCCCAGCCAAGTGCGATCCCGATGAGCACGCCCCCGCCGACCTCCCACAGCCAGACCCTGCCGAACCAGTCGAGCCAGACGTCGCCGGCAGGGAAGGACAACAGCAAGATCGGCAGCAGAACCAGGGGATAGGCTAGACCATCATTGGCGCCGGATTCGATCGAAAGCAGGTGCCGATACCCGTTGGGGAGGTTTTCTTTGGCCACCCCGCCGGTAACGATAGAAGACGCCACTACCGGGTCGGTGGCGCAGATGGTGCCGCCGACCAGCAAAGCCATCAACAGCGGCAGGCCCATGACCCAGTGCGTCAGCAGCGAGCTGACCAGAAACATGGCCGGCATGGCAACGGCGAGCAGTATCAGAAGAGAGCGCCAATGAACGAAGGGATAGCGAGGCGGCAGGCGCAGGGCGATGCCCATCAGGCTGATGCCCAGGGTGAAGCGCGCCGTCTCCTCGAACAGTTTCTTTTCGTCACCCCAGCCGGCCGGATCCAGCACCCCGGCTCCCTGGGGACTGAGTGCCACACCCAGCACGAATGCCAACAGGGGTCCCGTAAGCCAGGTGCGCTCCAGCGGGCGCGACAGCAGCCCGACGACCAGCACCAAGCCTCCCACGACGGCCAAGACGACATTGATCTCTTGCATGGTTCACTCCCTGTGACCTTCGGCCTCCTTTCAAACGTAGCGCGGGTTGCCGGTAGTACAAGGGGCGGTGGGGAGGTGGGGAGGTGAGGGCTGCGCAGCGATTAAATTGCACGACTACAAGGAGTATTCAATCATTCTGCCATGTGGTAATTGAAATAGAATCTCCGATGGAGCCACCAGCAAAAAAATCTAACGCCATAGAGCTGTAATAAACGCTCGGCGTTCCGTTACCTGTGTATTCCATACTTTTACCAATAACGGCACCGACTATTGCACTCGTCCCTTTACCATCGATAGTAGGAGGAACTACTACCTGAGAGTCGCTGCCGTCGATGCCTTGCCTAGCAATAACCAAACCAGCAAAACAAGCGTTACCTTGCTTGAACTCTAAGGTGCCACCCTCTAAAATAATAATCCCCCCGGAATCACTATTTATTTCAATAGTTTCATTAACACCCGCGTAAGCAATATTGCTGAGACCAGAGACCTGCCCTGGGTTCATGGCCACCTTACCGCCACTCAGAAGATCATCTATGAACTGATCCAACTCCGCCTCAGCTTCAGAAATAGTAAGATCTTCAGCATATGCCAATTCTTCATAGCCAGACTCGCTCGACACAACGGGAGGATCACCATCGATATTATCCCCTTTTCCACCCTCGGAATAGATACCGTCAGGTATGATTAAACCAGCCCTATCTTGACCGCTTGTATTTATCTCAGGCGTATTACTTCCTTTTATACTGCAGCCTGCTTCTCCTACAATATGATCACGCCCATTAATAGAACTACTCGCCTGACCTGAACCAGTGGAAACAGAACAATTAGTTCCGTAACAGGTATATGCACCATTAGCTTTGATAAAATCGGGAGGCACTCTCGCAAAAACAGTATCTAAAAAGGCTCTTGACTGTTGGCCTGACAGGCCTTGAACCCTGACCTCCACAGAGCTCGCACCCCAGATCACTGGCTCAATGACTTCATATCTATTGCCTGCTGCTGCAAGAGCAGCGTGCCCATCCCAAGACTCTTCTTCACTACTAGTAGTTGGCCACCCTTCACTTTTCAGCCATGCCATAAATTCAGATGCGCCTAATTCAGCATTCATTTGTGCTTCTGTAGTGGCTTTGTAATTGCCTGCCAACCGCTCGTCGAGGATTGAAGACTGCATGCCAGAAAGTCCTAGCATCAGCGACATTGTCAAAAGAGAAAGGACAACAACCAAAGCTGCGCCTCTTTGCCTTTTCATAACAACCTCCCGGCACAAAATATAATTATATTCAATTAACTGCGGCATTCCGATTCACTGCATGAAAAGTGAATTCATCAGGATTATCAGCCACTCCTGACTCAAGGCGAAAAACTAGCTCCCAGACTCCATCTCCCAAGCTACTCGGCATAGGGAATCCACCCGAAACAAAACCTCCGACCAATGGCTCGGTAAATTCTGGCACCGTTGGACAGCCTACCTTCAGCATGAGAGTGTTCTCGCCATTAAATTCTTCGACCCAATATTCCTTTGTAACATTAGCCCCAGAACCACAAGAAGCAAGGTCGCCATTATTAGGCACTACCAAATTAAAGACTGAATCATCGTTTATGGTATTCGCTCGTCGAATATCACGAATCAACATTTCAGTGGCAAAGGTAAGCGCCGCCTGCTTGTTGCCCATCAGCTCGGTCTGACGAAAGGTCTGGAAGCCCATCAGAAAAAGCTGGCCTGCGCCTAGGATAATGATCAGACCAATCACCAGCGCCACCATCAGCTCAATCAGGCTGAAACCCCGCTGATGCCTAGATAGCAGGACGCCGTCCAGGCTTGGAAAAACGCTTGGCCCGTGTCGACGATTCATAGCTCAGGAAGCCTGAAGAGATAAATAAATGGTTCTAGGTCCTCTTCATCCATGAATCGCCCCTCCTGCCAAGCAATAGTTACTATATAATTGCAATTGCTAGGTGAAACTATGCTACTTCCTGCATCAGCTAAAATCTTGCCAAACCACTCCGTTTTCCAATCACCTTCAATATCGCTATCGCTTGGGCATGTTTTAGGATTCGATTTAGATAGTTTTTCCCATGCCCTTTCCTGGGCGTCGATAGCCGCCAGGCTCACCACCGAGCGCTGATAACCCATATGGGCGCTCTGCAAGGCCTTGAGCTGCATGGCCGCCACGCCCAGCAGCCCGATGGAGAGTACCACCAGAGCAATCAGCGCCTCGATCAGCGTAAAGCCTATCTGTGAACGGTTGCCCTTCATCGAAACCCTCATGGCGACTTCCCGATACGCCCGGTGGTGCTAACCTTCATCTTGCGATTATCATCACCTTGGGCAATAGCGATTTCACAATCAGTAGGAGTACAGCTTTCGCGCCGGCCAAGAGAATTAAAAACCACTGTCACATTAGATACTTCTACACGCCGATCTCGCCCTTGACGGATCACGAGATCCTTTCCGCCCGCATTGACTTCATAAACCCAAGCTCCACCATCATCATCAATCTGGAAAGAGACATTATCTCGCCGCTTGATCGCTTCGCTTCTGGCGTAGTTGAGCCCCGACAGCACCTCGTTATAATCGCCAGCCAATCGGTTGCTCGCCATCATGCTCTGAAAGCCCGGCACGGCGATGGTGGCCATGATGGCCATCACCGCGATCGTGACCAACAGCTCGATCAACGTGAAGCCGGTACTTTTCATGGCTTTCACCAGCAGTCCGCAGGGCTTCTCACCCCTTGGTGGTTCAGGGTCAAGGCCCCCGAGCAGCCGTCGGGACCACGGCCGCCTTTGAGCGTGGCGGTCAAGGTGTAGGTTGCGGCCGCGCTCGTCAGCGTAATGCCGTAGTTGTCATCGGGTGAGTCGGAGATCACGCTACAGCTCGCATAGGAGTTGTTGACCGTGTAGCACCGCTCGAGTTGACCGGCCGCCTCCATCAGCCCCGCATGAGCATCCGTACGCGTCGCCCGCTCCACATATCCCTGATAGCTAGGTATCGCAATCGCTGCCAGGATGCCGATCACGGCTACCGCTATCATCAGTTCGATGAGCGTGAAACCGGCGCTGGCTCGGATGCTGCCTGTGGCGGCTCGGGAGCGGCCGTGGATGGCTTGCTTCATCAGTCGCCGGCCCTCCTCGTTTCGGTTACATTTGGTTTCAGTATGTATCATGACACCCCCGTCTGCTAGGTGTGTCATGAAAAAAGCCGGGCTTTGCCCGGCTTCCCTGCCTACGCGAACGAATGATTACCTAATAGTAACAGTACCAGTTTTGTCATCCATTGCCATCATCATAGCGAATCGCTGATGATCACGCGCTCACGCAGTTCGCGGGGCATCGAGAAGGTGATGGTCTCTTCCCGTCCGGCAAGCTCCTCCGGCGCCTCGGCACCCAGGCTCTGTAGCCGCTCGATCACGCCCTTGACCAGCACTTCCGGCGCGCTGGCCCCCGCAGTGATGCCGATGGTCGCGACGCCCTTGAGCCAGTCGGGCTCGATCTGCCCGGCATCGTCGATCAGGTAGGCCGGTGTGCCGATCCGCTCGGCCAGTTCACGCAGTCGATTGGAGTTGGAGCTGTTGGGGCTGCCCACCACCAGCAGCAGGTCGCTGCCGACCGCCAGCTCGCGCACGGCATCCTGGCGATTCTGAGTGGCGTAGCAGATGTCATCCTTGCGCGGCCCCTCGATCTCGGGAAACTTCTTGCGCAGTGCGTCGATCACTCGGGCGGTGTCATCCATGGAGAGGGTCGTCTGGGTGACGAAGGAGAGCCGCGACGGGTCCTTGACCTGGAGCCGTTCGACATCGGCCTCATCCTCGACCAGGTAGATCTCACCGCCATGGCTGGTGTCGTAGCGCCCCATGGTGCCTTCCACCTCGGGATGGCCGGCGTGGCCGATCAGGATGCACTCCTGGCCACGCCTGGCATAACGCAACACCTCCAGATGCACCTTGGTGACCAGCGGGCAGGTAGCATCGAACACCTTGAGGCCGCGGCGTTCGGCATCCTCCTGCACGGCGCGGGAGACGCCGTGGGCGGAGAAGATGACGATGACGTCATCGGGCACCTCGTGGAGCTCCTCGACGAAGACGGCGCCGCGCTCGCGCAGGGTGTCGACCACGAAGCGGTTGTGCACCACTTCGTGACGCACGTAGATGGGCGGGCCGAAGACATCCAGCGCCCGGTTGACGATCTCGATGGCGCGATCGACGCCGGCGCAGAAGCCGCGGGGATTGGCCAGCCTGATTCGCACGGAGTTAGCTTGCATGGTTACGTCGCCTTGATGCGTCAGGAGCATCGAATATTGGTAATTCATTCCGGGGCTATCTCGGCGGCAGGCAAAACACTGACATTTCGACCTGCCCCCGACGCCCTTCCGGCAAAAGAAGCATCGAGCTAACCGCTCAATGCGTCTGCGCGGGCCTCACGTCAATCACCTCGACCTCGAAGGTCAGGGTACGCCCTGCCAGCGGATGATTGAAGTCCACCTCCACCTGCTTGCCCTCGACGCTGATGATCACACCGGGCAGCTCGCCACCGGCAGCGTCGGCGAACGACATCACGGTGCCCACCTCGGGCTCGATATCCTCGAAGTCGTCACGGCTGAGCAGCTGGACGTTCTGCGGGTTGTGCTGGCCGAAGGCGTGCTCGGGGGTGATCTCGAAGCTGCCGCTCTCGCCGTCGCTCATTCCCTTCAGCGGATACTCGAAGCCCGGCGGCAGGTTGCCATCGCCCATCTGGAAGGTGGCGGGCTCCTTGTCGCGGGTGGAATCCACCACGGTGCCGTCTTCCAGCTTGAGAGTGAAATGCAGGGTGACTTCCATCCCCTCGTCGATGCGATATTCGCTCATGGTTGCCCTCTGCTGTCTCTGTCGTGTCGCGGCATGAGCCCTGTCAACCGCGGCGGCGCGCCTGCTTGCGCCCCTCGAAAATGGATTCCCAGATCAGGCCGATGGCCCCCAGGGTGATGCCGATGTCGGCCACATTGAAGGCCGGGTAGTACCAGCCGGCCACATGGAACGACAGGAAGTCCACGACGTAGCCATGCACCAAGCGATCGTAAAGGTTGCCCAGCGCCCCGCCGATGATCAGGGCCAGCGAGATCGCCAGCAGCGGCTCGTCGCGCTTGAGGCGAGTCATCCAGTAGGTCAGGCCGATACTGGCGCCCACGGCGACAATGGCAAAGAACCAGCGCTGCCAGCCGGGGCTGTCGGCCAGGAAGCTGAAGGCCGCGCCGGTGTTGTGCAGCAGCGTCAGGTTGAAGAACGGTAGCACCTCCACCGGCTGGCCGTAGCTCAACAGGCTGGTGGCCAGCGCCTTGGTGCCCAGGTCCAGCAGGATCCAGGCCGCCGCCAGCCATAGCCAGCGCAGCGGCCGCTGCATCGGTTCTCCGCCAGTGACATCAGGCATAGTGACGCTCTTCGCCGGGGCCCTGGGGCAGGTTGCCGATACAGCGGCCGCAGAGGTCCGGGTGCTCGCTGTGCGTACCGACATCCTCGCGGTGATGCCAGCAGCGCTCGCACTTCTGGTGCGGGCTGGCCGCCACGGCTACCTTGAGGCCGTCGAGCTCGGTGACCTCGGCGTTTTTCCCCTCGCCCAGCGACGCCAGGCGCACCTCGCTGGTCAGCATCACGAAGCGCAGCTCGTCGCCGAGCTTGGCCAGGGTCGTGCGCAGCTCGTCGCTGACGTAGAGCGTGACCTCGGCGGCCAGGCTGCCCTTGATGGTCTTGGCATTGCGGGCGTCCTCCAGGCACTTGTTGACCGCCTGCTTCACCTCGAGCACCTGCTCCCAGAAGTCGCGACCCAGGGGTGCATCGTCGGTGAGGGTCGAGAGCCCTTCGTAGTAGGTCTCGAGCAGCACGCTATCACCCCGCTGTCCGGGAATATGCGTATAGATCTCTTCGGCGGTGAACGAGAGGATCGGCGCCACCCAGCGGGAGAGCGCTTGCACCACCTGGTAGAGGGCGGTCTGGCAGCTGCGTCGCGCCAGGGAGTCGGCCTGGGTGGTGTACTGGCGATCCTTGATCACGTCCAGGTAGAAGCCGCCCAGCTCACGGGAGCAAAAGGTGTGAACCTGCTGGTAGACGTCGAGGAAACGGTACTCCTCATAGGCCGTCTCGATGCGCGCCTGGAGCTGGGCGGCGCGATCCACCACCCACTGGTCCAGGGCCAGCATATCGTCGAAGGCCACCTGGTCCCGGCCGGGCTCGAAGCCGTTGAGGTTCGAGAGCAGGAAGCGCGCGGTGTTGCGGATACGCCGATAGACGTCGGCGGTGCGCTTGAGGATCTCGTCGGAGACCGCCATCTCGCCGGAATAGTCGGAGGAGGAGACCCACAGGCGCAGGATATCGGCGCCCAGCCTGTCCATCACCTCCTGGGGGGCCACCACGTTGCCCATGGACTTTGACATCTTGCGGCCTTGGGCGTCCACGGTGAAGCCGTGGGTCAGCAGCCCGCGATAGGGCGGGTGGCCGTCGATGGCGCAGCCGGTCAGCAGCGACGAATGGAACCAGCCGCGGTGCTGGTCGGAGCCCTCCAGGTAGAGATCGGCACGCGGGCCGCTCTCGTGGCCGTGAGGATGCGAACCGCGCAGCACATGGCGGTGGGTGGTGCCGGAGTCGAACCAGACGTCCAGGGTGTCGGTGACCTTGTCGTAGTCGGCGGCTTCGTCACCCAGCAGCTCGGCCGCGTCGAGGCGGAACCAGGCATCGATGCCCTCGACCTCGACGCGCTTGGCCGCCTCTTCCATCAGCCCGACGGTGTGCGGGTGCAGCTCGCCGGTGGCCTTGTGCAGGAAAAAGGGAATCGGCACGCCCCAGTTGCGCTGGCGCGAGATGCACCAGTCGGGGCGATTGGCGATCATGGAGTGCAGGCGAGCCTGGCCCCAGGCGGGGGTAAAGTGGGTCGCCTCGATACCGGCCAGGGCGCGCTCACGCAGGGTGCGGCCATCCTTGCCCTGGATATCCATGCCCACGAACCACTGGGCGGTGGCACGATAGATCACCGGCGTCTTGTGGCGCCAGCAGTGCATGTAGCTGTGGGTGATCGGCTTGTGGGCCAGCAGTGCGCCTACCTCGCGCAGCTTCTCGACGATCTGCGGATTGGCCTTCCAGATCATCTGGCCGCCGAAGAACGGCAGGTCGTCGGCGTAGACGCCGTTGCCCTGCACCGGACTCTTGATCTCCTCGAACGCCATGCCGTGGGCGCGGCAGGTGACGAAGTCGTCGACGCCATAGGCCGGTGCCGAGTGGACGATACCCGTGCTGCCCACCTCGGACTCGACGTAGTCGGCCAGGTAGATCGGCGACAGGCGGTCATAGAAGGGGTGGTGGAACTCGATGAGGTCCAGCCGCTCGCCGGTGGCGGTGGCGATGATCTCGCCTTCCAGGCCGTAGCGTTCCAGGCAGCTCTCCACCAGCTCCTCGGCCAGCAGCAGCAGGCGCTCGCCGGTGTCGACCAGGGCGTAGGTGAAGGCCGGATGCACGTTGAGCGCCTGGTTGGCGGGCACGGTCCAGGGCGTGGTGGTCCAGATCACTATGGCGGCGGGCTTGGGCAGCTCGGTCAGGCCGAAGGCGGCCGCCAGCCTGGCCTCATCGGCGGCCGGGAAGGCCACGTCGATGGCGTCGGACTGCTTGTCCTGGTACTCCACCTCGGCCTCGGCCAGGGCCGAGCCGCAGTCGAAGCACCAGTTGACCGGCTTGAGCCCCTTGAACACGTAGCCCGCCTCGACCATGTCGGCCAGGGCGCGGATCTCGCCGGCCTCGTTGGCGAAGTCCATGGAGCGGTAGGGGTTGTCCCAGTCGCCGATCACGCCTAGACGCACGAAGTCGGAAAGCTGCTCCTGGATCTGCTCGCCGGCATACTCGCGGCACAGCCCCCGGGCCTTCTCGGGTTCGAGGTGCTTGCCGTGGGTGGTCTCCACCTTGTGCTCGATGGGCAGGCCGTGGCAATCCCAGCCGGGCACGTAGGGGGCATCGAAGCCGGCCAGGTTCTTCGACTTGACGATGATGTCCTTGAGGATCTTGTTGACGGCGTGACCGATATGAATGCTGCCGTTGGCATAGGGAGGGCCATCGTGCAACACGAACTGTTCGCGCCCGCGGCGCTCGTCACGCAGGCGCTGGTAGAGCTTCATGTCCTGCCACTGCGACACCTGACCGGGCTCACGCTTGGGCAGCATGCCGCGCATGGGGAAGTCGGTTTCGGGCAGATTCAGTGTGTGCTTGTAGTCGCTCATATCCTGGGGGTCAGCCGTCGTCGTGGTCGGCGGGGCGTCCCGCCGAGAATTCGGAAGCCACGGCCTCGCGCGCCAGGGGCGCCGATGCCAGTGGAAGTGTGTCGTCTGTGAGGCCGGCGCCATCGGCTCCGGTGCCCGCGTCGAAATAGCCCCGGGCCCGCACCTGGTCGGCGCCGATCTGCCGCTTGAGGTCGGCGAAGTCGTCGAACTTCACCTCGCCGCGCAGCTTGGCGCAGGGGAAGACCGCCAGCCGCTGGCCGTAGAGATCACCGTCGAAGTCGAACAGGTGAGCCTCCAGCACCGGACGGATGCTGCCCACCGTTGGGCGCCAGCCGATATTGGCTACGCCCGGCCAGCGGCTGCCATCGGGCAGCTCGGTCACCACCGCATAGACGCCGCGCAGCGCCAGGGGCAACGGCAGCAGCGGCAGGTTGGCGGTGGGTACGCCGATGGTGCGGCCAAGCTTCTGGTCGGCGACTACCCGTCCGGCCAGACGATAGGGCCGGCCCAGCATGCGCGCCGCCTGGGAGAAGTTGCCGCTGGCCAGCAGGGTCCGCACCCGGGTGCTGGAGACGCGCTCGTCGTCCAGGGTGAAGGTGCGGGTATGCTCGACGCTGAAGCCATTGGGCCCGCGACGCTCGCCCTCTTCGGCCAGAAGGTTGAAGTCCCCGCTGCGGTCGCAGCCGAAGCGGAAGTCATCCCCTACCACCAGATGGCGTACGCCCAAGCCTTCGACCAGCACCCGGTCGATGAATTCCACCGCCGTCAGGCTGCGCAGGGCATCGTTGAACGGCAGGCAGAGCACAGTCTCCACGCCGGCCTCGCCCAGCAGGCGCACCTTCTCGCGCAGGCGGGTCAGCCTCGGCGGGGCCTGGTCGCCGGCGAAGAACTCCCTGGGCTGGGGCTCGAACACCACCACCGTGACCGGCAGCTGCAGCTTCGAGGCCTGCTCGCGGCACTGGTCGAGAATCGCCTGATGGCCGCGGTGCACCCCATCGAAATTGCCGATGGTGGCCACGCAGCCGCGATGCTCCTCGCGCAGATTATGCAGTCCTCGAATGACTTCCATCTGGTCGTCGCTATGTCCTGTTCTGTTTGAAACGTGTAAAGGCATCGATTATAGCGAACCCATGCCCCCTTGACAGCCGTTCGCCCACTTGCAAGCCATCTAGACCCGCCCCTCCCAGGGGTGCCGGGGGCAGGTCGCCGAGAAGGTCATTTGCCATGGATGGCAAATGTAGCGTCCAGGGAAGGATTCACAGCGCCTTCTCAGCGACCTTTGCCCCCGGATCAGCCCCGGCGACCCTCGGGGTATTCTGCGTATCCTCACTCAACCTTTCATCCGAAAGTGTCGCAACCGCACCCCGAAGGCCATGAGCCAGGCGAAATAGACCGCCGCACCGGCCACTACCAGCATCGCCAGCCACTGCACCCGGGTCCAGACGCCCCAGCCGAGCCACTGCTGCCAGTCGGGAGAGAGCCACGCAAGGCCCAGCCCCATGACCGTACAGCCGCCCAGCAGCTGCAATCCAAAACGCCCCCAGCCGGGCTGGAACACCAGCACCCGCTCCTTCCACAGCAGCCAGCCCAGCAAGCCGGCGTTGAGGAAGGCCGACAGCGCCGTGGCCAGGGCCAGGCCGGCGTGGGCCAGCGGCCAAATGAGGATCAGGTTGAAGACCATGTTGGCCGCCATGGCGATGATGCCGATCTTCACCGGGGTCTTGGTGTTCTGGCGCGCGAAAAACCCCGGCGCCAGCACCTTGATCAACATGAAGGCGATCAGCCCGAAGGCGTAGGCGCGCAGGCTCATGGCCGCCATGGTGATGTCGTTTTCGGTCATGGCCCCATAGTGGAACAGCGAGATCAGCAGCGGCTCTGCCAGCACCGCCAGGGCCAGGGCCGCCGGCAGCCCCAGCAGCAGCACGGCCCGCACCGCCCAGTCGAGCATGGCAGCGAAATGCTCCCCGGACTGGGCCGCGTGGCGCTTGGAGAGCGCCGGCAGGATCACCGTGCCAATGGCGATACCGAATACGCCCAGGGGGAGCTCCACCAGCCGGTCGGAGTAGTAGAGCCAGGAGACGCTACCCGGCGCCAGCAGCGAAGCCAGCACGGTGTCGAGCAGCAGGTTGATCTGCGAGACCGAGACCCCGAACAGCGCCGGCGCCATCAGCACCAGGATGCGCTTCACCCCGGTGTGGGCGAAGTTGGGCCAGGGCGTGGGCATCAGCCCCAGGCGGACCAGGAACGGCACCTGGAAGGCCAGTTGGGCGAACCCCGCGATCAGCACGCCCCAGGCCAGCGCCATGGCGGGCTCTTCCATCAGCGGCGTCAGCAGCAGTGCCGCACCGATCAGAGAGAGATTCAGCAGCACCGGGGTGAAGGCCGGCACCGCGAAACGGTTCCAGGTATTGAGCACGCTGCCGGCGAAGGCCGTCAGAGAGACCAGCAGCAGGTAGGGAAAGGTCAGCCGCAGCATGTCGGCGGTCAACGCCAGCTTGGCCGGGTCGCGGCCGAAACCAGGGGCGAAGAGCCACACCAGCCAGGGCGACGCCAGCATGGCCAGGGCCGTGATCAATGCCAGCACCGCGGTGAGGCTGCCCGCCACGGCATTGAGCAGCTCGCGCACCTCACGCTTGCTGCCGCGGGTGGCGTATTCCGACAGCACCGGCACGAAGGCCTGGTTGAAGGCACCCTCGGCAAACAGCCGACGCATGAAATTGGGGATCTTGAAGGCGACGAAGAAGGCATCAGCACCGCTGCCGGCACCGAACAGCGTCGCCACCACCACATCCCGCGCCAACCCCATGACCCGCGACAGCATGGTCATCACGCTGACCACCAGGCCGGAGCGCATCAGCCCTCCGGCCTTCGGCGCCACGGCCCGGTCATCGTCGGCCACCGGCACAGGAGGCGCCCCCCCTGGCGGCAGCGGCTTTGACTCGGGCGGCTGTTCGCGATCCGTCACGCTATCCCTTCCTCGGCAGGCTGACTCAACGAAGATTCACTCGGGTAGAAACCAGACACAAAAAAACCGGCCTTGGCCGGTTTTTCGTGGGATATCTTCGAACGTGAGCGCATCGGCACTGCAGCGTTCGGGACTCCTCAAAAGCGACCGGCTTACGCAGCCAGCGCCTTAATTCGCTTGTTCAGGCGGCTCTTCAGGCGCGCGGCCTTCTTCTTGGAGAGCACGTCCTTGTCGGCAATGCGGTCGATGACCGGCTGCGCCTGCTTGAACTGGCTCATGGCCTCGGCGTGGTCGCCGCCCTGAATGGCCTTGATGACGCGCTTGAGGTAAGTGCGCACCATGGCACGCTGACTCGCCTTCAGAACACGACGGCCTTCGGCCTGACGGGCACGCTTGCGGGCTTGCTTGCTGTTCGCCACTGACTATCTCCTGGAATACATTAACGCCGCCGGGCATCCCGACGGCATTGATAACATTTTGTCCGGACTGGAAAAATTGGCTTTTCCGCCGGTGTGGCCATCCGGCAACGCGATGGTTGTCGACGAGCCGTGTCTGAGAGGATGGCGCATCCTACCATAACAACCCGCCGCCTTGCCACAGGTGGATGAACTCACGTGCAGTGAGGCGTGGCTCTCACTCAGAGCACCACCAGGTTGTCACGATGAATGAGCTCCGGCGCCTCCATGTAACCCAGGATCGCCTCGATCTGATGGCTGGGCTTGCCAAGCAGCCGGCTCGCCTCGGCGGCGTCGTAGTTGACCAGCCCCTTTGCCACCCGCTCGCCCTGCTCGTCGACACAGAGCACCATGTCGCCACGCACGAAGTTGCCCGACAGCGCCTTGACCCCGACTGACAGCAGGCTCGAGCCGCTACCGCGCAGCACCTTCACCGCACCGGCATCCAGGACCAGGCTGCCACGCACCTGCAGCTGGCCGGCCAGCCAGCGCTTGCGTGCCGCCATTGGCGCTTCTTCGGGGGACAGCAGCGTGCCGAGCCGCTCCCCCTCCACCAGCCGGGTAAGTACCTCGGGCTGGCGCCCGCTGGCAATCGCCGTGACCGCGCCGGAACGTGCCGCCAGCCGCGCCGCCTGCACCTTGGTGGTCATTCCACCGCGCCCCAGCGCACCCCCGCTGCCCGCCACGGCGGCCAGCGACGGATCGCCGGCACGCCCTTCGTGGATCAGCCGGGCATCGGGATTGTGGCGCGGGTCGGCGTCAAACAGCCCCTCCTGGTCGGTGAGGATCACCAGGGCATCGGCTTCCAGCAGGTTGGCCACCAAGGCGCCCAGGGTGTCGTTGTCCCCGAAGCGGATCTCGTCGGTGACCACGGTGTCATTCTCGTTCACCACCGGCACCACCCGCAAATCGACTAGGGTGCGCAATGCCGAACGGGCATTGAGGTAGCGCTTGCGGTTGGAGAGATCGTCGTGGGTCAGCAGCACCTGGGCGGTGAGCAGGCCATGCCTGGCGAAGTGCTGCTCATAGCACTGGGTCAGGCCATTCTGACCCACCGCGGCGGCGGCCTGCAGCTCATGCACCGCCGAAGGCCGCACCTGCCAGCCCAGCCGTACCATGCCGGCCGCCACGGCGCCGGAAGAGACCAGCACCACTTCGATGCCGCGCCGGTGCAGCGCGGCGATCTGGTCCACCCAGCCGCCGATGGCAGGCTCATCGAGACCGCGACCGTCATTGGTCAGCAGCGCGCTGCCGATCTTCACCACCACCCGACGAGCGCCACGCAGCGCATCGCGTCCCGGTACCCGCTCGTTCACACTCTGCTCTCCCATCCAGCAAAAACAACTACGTCAGCGCAACCAGTTGATACCTCCAAGGAAGCGCTGAATAAATTGGCGAGCGAGATGAAGCGCAAGGCGCACGGAGCACAGGAACCGGAGCATATGGGGTATATGTGAGGATTCCGAGCACCGCGCAACGCAGCGATTCGCTCGCGCAGGCATTTAGGCAGTGTTTTCCTAAGGAGCGTATTCGACTTCGACGTCATAATCATCGTCATCGAAGTCGTCATCATCGTCGTCCTTGCGCTTGCGGCGGCGACCCAGGCGTGCCTCGGTACGCGCCACGGACTCTGCCTCCATGCGCTCGCGCATCTGGCGCTCGCGCTCCGCGGCCTCCTCGTCCTCGTTCTCGAGACGGCGCCGCTCGGTCAACCAGCGATGCGCCGCCTGCACCAGGGCATCGGTGCCCTCGCCGCTGATGGCGGAGATACGATACACCGGGCCTTCCCAGGCGAGACCCTCGACGATGGCAGCCACCCGTGCCTCGCGTTCCTCCTCGGGCACCAGATCAAGCTTGTTGACCACCAGCCAGCGCGGCAGCTCAGCGAGGGCTGGCGAGAACTGGCCCAGCTCGTGGATGATCGCCTCGGCGGCCTCCACCGGATCGGACTCGTCGAAGGGCGCCATGTCGACCACGTGAAAGAGCAGCCGGGTGCGCGTCAGGTGCTTGAGGAAACGCAGCCCCAGCCCGGCACCGTCGGATGCCCCTTCGATCAGCCCTGGCACGTCGGCCATGACGAAGTGCTCGTGCATGCCGAGCTTTACCACGCCCAGGTTGGGCACCAAGGTGGTGAAGGGGTAGTCGGCCACCTTGGGCTTGGCCGCGGAGACGGAACGGATCAACGTCGACTTGCCGGCGTTGGGCATGCCCAGCAGGCCCACGTCGGCCATCACCTTCATTTCCAGGCGCAGGTTGCGCCGCTCGCCCTCGGTACCCGTCGTGGTCTTGCGCGGGGCCCGATTGGTGGAGGACTTGAAGTGAATATTGCCGAGCCCGCGACGCCCGCCCTGGGCCACCAGCACCTGTTGACCGATCTCGGTGATATCGACGATCACTTCGAGCGTGTCCTCGTCGATCACGGTGGTGCCGACCGGCACCTTGACCACCAGATCGTCACCGGCGCGGCCGCTCATCTGCCGCCCCTGGCCGGGCCGGCCGTTCTCGGCCTGGTAGAAACGCTGGAACTTGAAGTCGATGAGGGTATTGAGGGAGTCGTCACCCACCAGGTAGACGCTACCGCCATGCCCGCCGTCGCCGCCATCGGGGCCACCTTTGGGCACGTATTTCTCGCGGCGGAAGCTGAGGCAGCCACTGCCACCTCTGCCTGCCTCCACGATGATCGAGGCTTCGTCGACGAACTGCATTGCCATTCTCCCGACGGTATCCACCGTCATGATACAAGAAGGCCCCGCCTTGGCGGGGCCCTCCTACTACCGGTTCGTGCGCTCTCAGGCAGAGACGACGCTGACGAACTTGCGGTTTTTCGGACCCTTGGTCTCGAACTTGACCACACCGTCGCTCAGAGCGAACAGCGTGTGGTCGCGGCCGAGGCCGACACCGGTGCCGGCGTGGAACTTGGTGCCACGCTGACGGACGATGATGTTACCGGCGGTCACGACCTGGCCACCGAACAGCTTGACGCCAAGGCGTTTGGATTCTGAATCGCGGCCGTTACGGGTAGAGCCGGCTGCCTTCTTATGAGCCATTGCAAAGTCCTCGCTCGTTCAGGGGGTTGCCGCTTACGCGGAGATCCCGGTGATCTTGACTTCAGTGAACCACTGACGGTGGCCCTGACGCTTCATGCTGTGCTTCCGGCGACGGAACTTGATGATGCGGATCTTTTCGCCACGGCCGTGGGAAACGATCTCGGCAGCCACCTTGGCACCGTCAACCAGCGGCGCACCAACCGTGACGTCGTCGCCGTCGGCTACCAGCAGCACCTGGTCGAACTCGACGGTTTCGCCGGTCGGCACTTCCAGTTTCTCGAGCTTGAGAGTCTGGCCTTCCTGAACGCGGTACTGCTTGCCACCGCTCTTGATTACTGCGTACATGTGCGTGTCTCCAGAACTCATCGGGGTTGGCTCTTCGTCGGCCTGCTTCGAGTGGCGCCTCTTTCGGCAGCCATCTGACAGGGAGCGTGATGAGTGGGCCGCGTATTATAGCGACACCTACCGAGTCGTTCAAGCCACAACTTGAGCGCCTACCACAGGTTGTCATTGCAGTCGTGACGCCGCTTGACGCCCCTCGAGGGGCCCCATAGCATGATCCGCAACCCAAGGCCGCGGGCAAAGCCTTCGACTTGCCGGCCCCACTGCTTGATGACAACGAACCCATGCCAGCCAACGTCACTCCGAATTCATCTGCCGGCACCTCCCCGGAATCGCCGCTCCATGCGGCGGTCGCCGATGACTTTGCCGCAGTCAACCGCACCATCATGTCCCAGCTGGCGTCGCGCGTTCCGCTGGTGGAAACCATCGGGCAGTACATCATCGCCAGCGGCGGCAAGCGCCTGCGTCCGCTGCTGGTACTGCTGGCCGCTCGTTCCTTGGGCTACCAGGGCGACAAGCACATCTCCCTGGCCACGCTGATCGAGTTCATGCACACCTCCACGCTACTGCACGACGACGTGGTAGACGACTCCCACCTGCGCCGTGGCCGCGCCACCGCCAACGACGCCTGGGGCAACGCGCCTTCGGTGCTGGTCGGCGACTATCTCTATTCCCGCTCCTTCCAGATGATGGTGGAGATCGGTTCGCTGCGAATCATGGACGTGCTCTCGGGTGCGACCTGCGTCATCGCCGAGGGCGAGGTGCAACAGCTCACCAATGTGGGCAATCCCGATATCGACGAAGCCACCTACTTCGAAACCATCCTCGGCAAGACCGCCATGCTGTTCGAGGCGGCGTCACATAGCGGCGCGATCCTCGCCGAGGCGAGCCAGGAGCAGGAAGCGGCGCTGCAGTACTATGGCCGCTACCTGGGGCTCTCTTTCCAGTTGATCGACGATCTGCTCGACTATCAGGGCGACGCCACGGCCATGGGCAAGAACGTGGGTGACGACCTGGCCGAAGGCAAGCCGACCCTGCCGCTGATCCAGGCCATGGCCGCGGGCACCCCCGAACAGGTCAGGACGGTTCGCCAGGCCATCCGCCAGGGCGGCCTCGACCACCTGGACGAAGTGCTGGCCATCGTGCGCGACACCGGCGCGCTGGACTACACCCGCGCCCGCGCCGAGGAGATGGCCGCCAAGGCCCTCGAACAGCTGGATCTCCTGCCCCCCAGTCGCTATCGTGACAGCATGGCGGAACTGGCCCGTATGGCGGTTGACCGAGAGGCCTGAAACCGCGCCGCCAAGGGGCTTGCAAGCCCAAGGCAATTGCGTATAATGCCGATCTCGTCAGGCTCAGGAGTCTGGCAGCACAGTGAAAACTGGCAAGAATCGGAGTATAGCTCAGCTTGGTAGAGCGCTGCCTTCGGGAGGCAGAGGTCGTAGGTTCGAATCCTGCTACTCCGACCAGAAAACATAGCAAAAACGGCCACTTAGCTCATCGGAGCGGTGGCCGTTTTTCGTTCGGCAAGCCTCGGCTAACAACTCGGCTAACAAACAGGCAGTCGGCAACGGAGCCAGCCTGGCACCCATCCTTTAGCCTAGGTTCGTCAACTTCGGCGTGAACGTGCCCCAAAAAGGCGCTATTCTGCGCGGCCGGGGCCTCCGCATCGCCTCCCCTGACCCGGTAATTCAACCTGTTCCAGTAAAGATTTGCGCCAGAACAAGTCCAATAACACGGAGGGTCGCATGACAACAGACGGCCTCGACAGCACATCCGCTCACTCGGCAACTGCCGCACCCGACTGGACCAGCGCCGATCTCGACACGCTGCGTGCGAAGTTCTATCAACTCTACATTGCCGTGGAGCAGAGCCCCGCCGCGACCGCCATCACCGATACTGACGGCCGCATCGAGTACGTCAACCAGCGCTTCCTCGACGTCACCGGCTATAGCCGGGAAGAGCTGATCGGCAGGACCCCCGCGATGATCCAGTCGGGCATGACCCCGGAAGGCATCTATCACGACATGTGGCAGACCCTGCGCAGCGGCCGGGTATGGCAGGGGGAGCTGCTCAACCGCAAGAAGAACGGCGAACTCTACTGGGAGGCCGAGACACTCACGCCGGTACGCGACGACAGCGGCGAGATCGTCAACTTCGTCGCGGTGAAGGAGGACATCACCGAGCGCAAGCGCCAGGAGGAGGAGCTAAAGCTGCTGGCCAGCGTGTTCCAGACCGGCCAGGCCACGCTGATCACCGATGCCGACATGCGAATCGAGCGGGTCAATCAGGCCTTTACCGACATCACCGGCTATTCAGAGGAGGAAGTCATTGGCCTGACCCCGAAGCTCTTCAAGTCCGGGCGCCATGACAAGGCGTTCTATGCCAGGCTCTGGCAGGCGGTGCTGGAAACCGGACACTGGCAGGGCGAGATATGGAATCGCAACAAGTACGGTGAAATCTATCCGCTGTGGCAGTCGATCACCGCCGTTTACGACACCAACGGCAAGGTCCGGCACTTCATTGCCGTTTTCCACAATATCGCCGAACGCAAGCGGATGGAGAGCGAGCTCGAGCATCAGGCCACCCGCGACCACCTGACCGGCACCCATAATCGCCGCGCCTTCGACGCCGCCATGCGCAAGGCGATTCGCCAGGCCGAGCGGAGCGACAACACCTTCTCGTTACTGCTGTTCGATATCGATCACTTCAAGGCGGTCAATGACCAGCATGGCCATGACACGGGCGACATCATCCTCAAGCGCCTGGCAGCGCTGGTCGGCCATACCCTGCGCAGCACCGATCTGTTGGCACGCTGGGGCGGCGAAGAGTTCGCCATTCTGCTGCAGGACACTTCTGCCCAGGGGGGAACGGTCTTCGCCGAACGGCTGCGCCAGCAGGTGGCAGAAACCCGCCTTAACGGCCTAGCCCTGACCATCAGCATGGGTATTGCCGAGTACCGTCGCAGTGATACCCCGGAAGCGATATTGGCCCGCGCCGACAGCGCCCTGTACCGGGCCAAGCGGGCGGGGCGCAACCGGGTGGGCATCGCCGACTGAGCCACGACGGCAGATCACGACGTAAGCGTAGCGCCGCTCGCCCAGCCAAATCCGAGCACCGGCATGGCCAGGGCATAGAGAAACAGGATAATCACCACCACCGCCACCACGCTGACCAGCGCCCCGGCTCGCATCATGTCGATCACACGCACCTTGCCGCTGGCGAAAACAACGGCATTGGGCGGGGTGGCGACCGGCAGCATGAAGGCACAGCTTGCCGCCATGGCCACCGGCACCGAGAGCAGAAGCGGACTGGCACCAAGGCTCGCTGCCAGCGAGGCAGTCAGTGGGAGAATGGCAGCGGCGGTCGCGGTATTGCTGGTGACATGACTCATCAGCATGACGGCGACCACGGTCATGGCCACCAGGCTCCACACCGGCCACTGGCCGAAGGCGGAGAGCCCCTGGGCTACGACGGCGGCAAGACCGCTGGTCTCGATGGCGCTGCCCAGACTCAGGCCGCCACCCACCAGCAGCAGCACGCCCCATGGCAGGTTGCGCGCGCTTTCCCAATCGAGCAGGAAACGCCCCTCTTTCCAGCGCGCCGGCACCACAAACAGCATGACTGCCGCAAGAACCGCGATACCGGCATCGGTCAGCTCGACGCCCGGCATCAGCCGCTGTAGCAACGGCCGTGCAACCCAGGCCAGCGCCACCAGGAAGAAGATGATGGCAACACGTCGCTCCGGGGCCGTCATGTGCCCAAGGTCGCGCGCCTGCTCCTCCAGCAAGGCTGCCACACCGGGCATGGGCTCGCGTGGCAGGGGATAGACCAGCCGAGTCAGCACCCACCATGAAACGGCGAGGAGCAGCATGGCGGGCGGCAAGGCAAACAGCATCCACTCGGCAAAGCCGATCTCGATCGCGTAATTGTCAGCCATGAAGCCGGCCAACAGCGCATTGGGCGGCGTGCCAATCAGGGTGCCCATGCCACCGATATTGGCCGCAAGAGCGATACCCAGCAGTAGCGTCAGCGACATGTTGCGGCTGGCCCCCACGCCACCACGGCTCTCCAGGAGCCGTAATACCGAAAGCCCGATGGGCACCATCAACGCGGCGGTAGCAGTGTTGCTCACCCACATACTGAGCCCCGCCGTCGCCAGCATGAAACCCGCCACCAGCTGATGCGGACAGTGGCCTGAAAACCTCAGCACCACCATGGCGATGCGACGATGCAAGCCCCAGCTCTGTATCGCTTCCGCAAGCAGGAAGCCGCCAAGAAACAGGAAGATCAAGGGATTGGCGTAGGGTGCGGCCGCCTCTGCAATATCCACGCTGCCCATCAGCGGCAGCACTGCCACGGGCAGCAGGGCGGTCACCGCAATGGGCACCGGCTCCGCCACCCACCACAGTGCCATCCAGCCGGTGAGGGCCACGACCTGCCAAGCCGACATCGATATGCCGGTCCGGGGCTCCATCCACAAGATGACCAGCGCCCAGAGTGGCCCACCGAGCAGGGCCAGCAGCCGGAATAGCCGTCGCCTCGCCTCGCGCTGCATGGTCCTGCGCTCTTCATCGAGTTGCGTCATGCCCGCCTCCCTGAAAGTCGCTCCCGACAAGCCGTGCGCCGGCTACAGCAGGGGTTCGAGCCTCAACCAACGGCTCAGGGCGGCCCCCAGATGACGCCAGACACCACCGGGTTCGCCCATCAGCCGCACCGACTCGCCGCCGATTTCGGTCTGCCAGTAGCGCTGGCCCGATTCCGTGCGATCGACCCGGTAGCTCAGTGTCGGGTTCTTGCCCAGGTCGACGAGCCCCTGAAGCTCGGCGGCCAGGCTCTCGCTATGGGCCAGCACCCCCACCTCGGTATTCCACCACACCGAGCGTGGGTCGGCGTTGGCCGAGCCCACGAATACCCTGTCGTTGTCGATACCGAGGGCCTTGATGTGCAGGGCCGATGCCGACCCCCCCACGCTGATCTCCCCTTCACTGCCGGGTTCTTGTTCGGCGCGCAGTTCGTGGAGCTGGATACCGCTCTGCAGCAGCCCGCCACGGTGCACCTGATAGGCGCCGTGTACCAGTGGCACATCGGTGGCCTCCAGGGAATTGGTAAACACCGCCACCTCGACGCCGCCATCGGCCAACGCCCGCAGGTACTGCGTGCCGGCCTTGCCTGGCACGAAGTAGGCGGAGATCACCACCAGCCGCTCGCGGGGATCGCCCACCTCGGCGAGCAGTTCCCCGGCCATGGTGCGGGCCAGCGCAGGCCGTCCGGGCCAGGCGAGCTTGCCTGGAGGATCCCATAGCGCCACGCCTTCACCCCAGTGCAGCCTGCCCACTAGCGGCCCCTGCTCGGCATCGGCGTAGCGGTCGCGCAGTCCGGTGAAGTAGTCGTCATCGCCATTGTCGCCGAACCACTCTCCCAGCGACGCCCGAAGCTCACGCCAGGCTCCCTCCTCGGCGCGATGATAGCGACCGATGGGCTGCGCGAGGCCATGATTCCAATAGAGCGAAAAGCTTCTCGCGAGCGGCTCGACCACCGGGCCGATAGTCATCATGTCCAGGTCGGAAAAATTGCGCGGCTCGCTGGCACTGTAGTACTCGTCGCCCAGGTTGCGTCCGCCGACGAGGGCCACCGCACCGTCGGCAAGCCACAGCTTGTTGTGCATGCGCCGATGCTGGCGCCCGGCCTGGGGAATCGAGGCCAGGACCCGGGTCGTCAGGTGGCCCCGCCCCAGGGACAGGGGGTTATAGACGCGCACCTCGACGCTGGGGTGGCTATCCAATGCGGCCAGGCGCCGTCCCTGGCCCACCGCGCCGACATCGTCGAGGAGCAGGCGAACGTTAACGCCCCGCTCGGCGGCGTCCAGCAGGCGCGCGAGCAGAACGCGAGTGGTCAGGCCGTCCCCCATCAGGTAGGTCTGGATATCCAGCCGCTTATCGGCCTGCTCACTGAGCAGGACGCGCAGGCTGAAGGCATCCTGCCCGCTGGAGACCAGGGCAAAGCCGCTCAGCCCGTCGCTGGGGGCAGCGCTCTGGGCGGCCCACTGGCCCAGCCAGGTCGTCTCGATCTCATCCGGCGTCATCGCCGCACCGTGCTCACGCGGAACGGGGTTGCCGGCGCAGCCTGCCAGCAGCCACGGCAATGCCGCCAGCAGGGTAACAACCGCGCCTCGAGCCCAGGCAGCCGCCAGGCTCTCAGCTGTCGTCATCGTCTTCCGCCAGGCGACGGTCCATGGTCTTGCGCGCCTTGTTGCGACGGTAAAGCCGTGCCAGGGCCAGAAACAGGGCACAGAGGACCATGACTGCCAGGGTCACGCCCTGCCAGGGTCGGGCGGCATCGCCCATCAGGGTTTCCAGTGTGATGATCAGGATGAAGCCCAGCGCCTGGCTGGCGATGGCCAGGACTCTCAGGGTATCGAAGGACGTCTTTGCCATGTTGGCTCCCGCCAGGTGACAGACCATTGCTCGCACAGTAGGCTTTGCTCAGCCTGCGCGGTGGTGTAAACAAGTGTGCAATTCTACCCGGTCCTGCCGCCAACGCCGACCCCGTTCTCGGAGCTGAACCCAATGGATGCCTTTGCCCTGGGCCCCGTGCTGATTTCCATACCCCGACTCTATGCGATCGGCTGTGCCCTGCTGCTGCTGCTGGCCGCCTGGCTGCTGCTGGGGCTCTCTACCGGCACTCGAGTCCGCTGGTTCAATGGCCTGGTGCTGGCCTGGCTGGTGGGCGCTCGCCTTGGGCACGTGGCCATGAACCTGGATGCCTACGGCGCCGCCCCGCTGGATGTCCTCAAGCTCTGGCAAGCCGGCTTCCACGGCATCTGGGGGCTGCTGGCGGGACTCATCTGGACCGGCTGGTCCCTACGCGAGCACCTGCTGTCGATGATCGGCGCCATGGCCCTTACCATCGGCACCTCGGCCCTGTGGCTGGTGCTGGTCACCCTGGCACCGCTGGGCGGCGACATGGCGATACGCGAACTGCCCGATGTCACTCTGGAGAACCTCGACGGCGAACCGGTCAACCTGCAGTCGCTGCGCGGCGAGCGGGTCGTGGTCAACCTGTGGGCCACCTGGTGCCCCCCCTGCCTGCGCGAAATGCCGCTGCTGGCCGAGGCCGACACCCGGGAGGGCGTCACGGTCGTGGTGGTCAATCAAGGTGAGGACCTGCTGCAGGTGGTACGCTATCTCGACGAGCAGGCACTGGCCTTTCGCTACCCGCTGCTCGACCCCGGCCAGGAGATGATGCGAATCATGGAGTCACCCGGCCTGCCCACAACAGTACTGTTCAACCCCGAAGGGCGTGCCGTGGAGCGCCATGTGGGCGAGCTCTCCCGCGCCCAGCTCGACAGCTGGCTGAACCGGCACTGAGGGTGATCTCGCCCCTACCACTTCCTGTCGCACATCACCACTCTTAAGCCGTGGCGGGCTTTGCGTTAGAATCGCCCGCCCTGTTGCTGCCGGCGGCTTGAGCCATCGGCGGCGCGTGCACCGTTTTCAGCATTCCCGAGGCATCATGAGCGACTTTTCACCCGGCCAACGCTGGATCAGTGACGGCGAGGCCGAACTGGGCCTGGGCACCATCCTCAGTTGCGATCAGCGCAGCGTTACCGTGCTGTTTGGCGCCAGCCAGGAAACCCGCACCTACAGCAGCCGCCAGGCCCCCCTCACCCGAGTGGCCTTCGGCAGCGGCGACCGCATCGAGTCCGCCGACGGCTGGCAGCTGCTGGTCGAGGACAGCAAGGAGGTCGATGGGCTGATCGTCTATATTGGGGAGGATGCCCAGGGCGAACTGCGGGAGCTGCCCGAAGCCAAGCTGGCCGACACCATGCAGTTCGACCAGGCCCGCGATCGCCTGCTGACCGGACAGGTGGACCGCAACGACTGGTTTGACCTGCGCTTTCGCACGCTGCACCACTTCAACCGAATCGAGCAGAATCCGGCGCTGGGCATGTCCGGCCCCCGCATCGACCTGATACCGCACCAGCTCTATATCGCCGACGAGGTCTCCCGCCGTCACGCCCCTCGGGTGCTGCTCGCCGATGAGGTCGGCCTGGGCAAGACCATCGAGGCGGGCCTGATACTGCACCGGCTGCTGCTGACCGGCCGCGCCGAGCGGGCGCTGATCCTGGTACCGCCCAGCCTGACACACCAGTGGCTGGTGGAGCTGCTGCGCCGCTTCGCCCTGGACGTGACCCTGCTCGACGAGCAGCAGAGCCTGGCCCAGGCCGAAACCAACCCCTTCGAGTCCGGCCAGCTGGTGCTCGCCAGCCAGGAGTGGCTGTTCGCCAACCCGCACCGCCAGGCCCAGGCCGAAGCCTCCAGCTGGGACCTGCTGATCGTCGACGAAGCACACCACCTGGACTGGAGCGCCGAGAAGGTCGGCCCCGGCTACGCCTGCGTGGAGCGCCTCGCCACAACGGTGCCCGGCGTGCTGCTGCTGACCGCGACGCCGGAGCAGATGGGGCTGGAAAGCCACTTCGCTCGCCTGCGCCTGCTCGACCCGGATCGCTACCACAGCCTCAAGCGCTTCCGCGACGAGGAGCAGCACTACGTTGAGGTGGCCCAGGCCATCGACGCCCTGGAACGCTTGCCCGCGGCCGACGACAGCGATGACCGCGAACGGATCGCGGCGGTGATCGAGGAGCCCGACAGCCTGGCCCTGCTGGCCACCCTGGCCAATCCCGAGAGCGGCGTGCCACAGCAGGAGAGCGCCCGCAGCCAGCTGCGTGACCAGCTGCTGGATCGCCATGGCACCGGCCGGGTGATGTTCCGCAACAGCCGCCGCCACGTCGGCGGCTTCCCCGAACGCCACCTGCACCTGGCCTACCTGACCCCGCCATCGCCCTATCGGCGCGCCTTCCGCAAGCTCGAGCGCGACGAGGACTACCTCGACGAGCTGCTGATCGAGACCGGCCTCGACCACCCGGATGTACTGATCTACCCGGACGCCATGTATCGCGCCCTGGCCGAGGACCCACTCAACGCCGAGCCCTGGTGGCAGTTCGATCCCCGGGTGACCTGGTTGATGGAGCGGCTGAGCGACGACGGCGAACACGGCTTCGCCGGCGGCAAGGTGCTGGTGATCGCCCATGGCCGCGAAACGGCCCAGGAGCTTGCCGAGGCACTCCGGGTGCTGGGCGGCATTCATGCCCCGGTCTTCCACGAGGGCCTGAGCCTGGTGGAGAGGGACCGCGCCGCGGCGGCCTTCGCCGACGAGGAGGAGGGCAGCCAACTACTGGTCTGCTCGGAGATCGGCTCCGAGGGACGCAACTTCCAGTTCTGTCGCCATCTGGTGATGTTCGACCTGCCCCAGCACCCCGACCAGCTCGAGCAGCGCATCGGCCGCCTGGATCGTATCGGCCAGCGCCACGCCATCGAGATCCACGTGCCACTGTTCGAGGGCAGCCCCGCCGAACGCCTGCTGCGCTGGTACCGGGACGGCATGGATGCCTTCCAGGCGCCCCACGGCGTGGGCAACGAGCTCTTCGATGCCTTCGGCGACGCCCTCTCCGAGGCGCTGCTCGACGACGAGGCGCTGGAGGAAGTCATCTCCGAGACCCGGGCCCTGTTCCTCAGTCGTCTGGCCGAGCGCGACGCCGGCCGCAACCGGCTGCTGGAGCTCAATGCCTGCCGTCCGGCACGCGCCGAGGCGGTCGCCAGTGCCATTCGCGAGCTGGACGACGATGCAGCGCTGCCCCGCTACCTGGAACAAGCGCTGGATGTCTTCGGGGTCGACAGCCAGGAGCTCGGCGGCGGCCTGCTGCACCTGCAGCCGAGCCAGCACATGCTCGATGGCCTGCCGGGTCTGGCCAAGGGCGAGGAAGGCTTCACGGCGACCCTCTCCCGGTCACGGGCACTGGCCCGCGACGATGTGCAGCGCCTCTCCTGGGAGCACCCGCTGCTGCGCGAGATAATGGGGCGGATCATCGACGGCACCATGGGCAATACCGCCCTGTCGCTGCTCAGGCATCCGGCGATTCCGGCCGGGCGGCTGATGGCGGAACTGGTCTTTCGCACCCACTGTCCGGCACCGAAACGACTGCACGTCAATCGCTTTCTCCCCCCCACCGCCGTGCGGGTACTGCTCGACGAATCCGGCGCCGTGCTCACCGACAAGGTCTCCTTTACCGGGCTGTCGAAGAATCTGCAGAAGGTCAAGAAAGCGATGGCGCGGGATCTGATCCGCAGCCGCCACGATCAGCTGCGCGACCTGCTTACCCAGGGCGAAGCGGAAGCCGAGCGAGAGCTGCCCAGCATCATCGAAGCGGCCCAGACCCGCATGCGCAACGAGCTGGATACCGAACTCGCCCGCCTGGAAGCCTTGGCACGCCTCAACCCGGCGGTGCGCGAGGAGGAGCTCGATGCCATGCGCCGCGAACGCAGCGAGCTGAACGAGGCCATCGAGGGCGCCCGGCTGCGACTCGACGCCGTGCGGGTGATCGTCACGGTGGATCAGGAGAGCCGCTGAGCCCCCCGGGCGGGATCAGCGCCTGCCCAGGATCTCCGCCAGCGCCTCCTCCAGGGTTGGATAGCGGAACTCGAAGCCGGCGTCGAGCAGGCGCCGGGGGCGCATGTCGGCACCGGTCAGCAGCAGCCGGGCCATCTCGCCGAAGGCGGTTTCCAGGGCAATGGCGGGAACCGGCAGCGCTGCCGGTCGATGGAGCTGGCCGGCCAGGGTCCGGGTGAATTCCGCATTGGTGACCGGATGGGGGGCGCTGCCGTTGAAGGGGCCTTCCATCTCGCCGTGCTCCAGCAGGAACAGGATGATGCGTACCAGGTCCTCGCGATGGATCCAGGGCATGAACTGCTTGCCATCGCCGAAGCGCCCGCCCAGCCCCAGCTTGAAGGGCGGCAGCATCTTCTCCAGGCTGCCACCGCCGAGATCAAGCACCAGCCCGGTACGCAACAGTGCCACCCGGGTGCCGAAATCCGCCGCCTCCCTGGCGGTGTCTTCCCAGCGCTTGCAGAGACGGTGGGCGAATTCATCATGGGGTGGCGTCTCTTCGGTGACCTCACGATCGCCCTGATCGCCGTAGTACCCCATGGCCGAGCCCGACACCATGACTCGCGGCGCCTGTCCACCCGACTGCTTGAGCTGCTCGCAGAGGATCACCAGGTCGCGGGTGATATTGACTCGTGAGTCGATCAGCCGCTTCTTCTGGTTATCGCTCCACCGGCGAGCCGCTATCGGCTCACCCGCCAGGTTGACGATGGCGTCAGGGGGCGAGTCAACGAAATCCAGCACGGAGCGACGTATATCGGTGCCCGCCGGGAGCTGCCCCTTGACGGCCCCGGGGTCTCGCGAGACCACCTGCAGCCGATGCCCCGTCTCCTTGAGGCGCTGGCAGAGACGCTGCCCCACAAAGCCACTGCCACCCGTAATCAGCACACGCATAGCACTCTCCTCCCCCTGGATTCATGGTGGCGCGCAGACAGTTATACAGCCGTTGTACACTTCTGCTAGTCTAACGTAAAAACCGATCCACTGCGTGAGGCCTTCATGTCACCAACGGCACGCCCTTCGGCCGCCATCATCGGCGCTGGCATCGCCGGTCTTGCCTGTGCCCGGGCCCTTCAGGCCGCCGGCTGGCAGGTAACCCTATTCGAGAAGGCCCGCGGCCCCGGCGGCCGCATGACCAGCCGGAGCCTGGCCGCGGCCACGGTGGATATCGGCGCCCAGTTCTTCAGTGTCAGGGACGAGGCCTTTCGCCGCGAAACCGAACTCTGGCTGAAGGCGGGGCTAGTGGCACCCTGGCCCTGGCAGCTTTGGCGGGTCACGAAAGGCCAGTGGCATTATCGTCATGATGGCAGAGAACGCTATGCAGGCAAGCCACGCATGAGCGCGGTGACGCGCCACCTCTCCCGGGGGCTGGCCCTGGAGGCGAACTGTCGTATCGTCTCGCTTGTGCGGGACAGAGGCAGCTGGTCGCTGCAGGATCAGGCCAGACAGCACCATGGGCCCTACGACCATGTCGTGATCACGGCACCTTCGCCCCAGGCCCAGGAACTGGTGGCACCTCATGATACCGTGCTGGCCGAGGCATGCGAGGGCGTCATCCAACGTCCCTGCTGGGCGGCATGGGCCTGCTTCGAGCGGCCACTGCCCACTTCAGCGGGCGTCGCCCACGACTGGCAGGCCGTGATGTTTTCCGAGGGTCCGCTGCGCTTCGTCGCGCGCAATGACCACAAGCCAGGCCGTGAACAGCAGGGGGAAAGCCTGACGCTGCTCGCACGGCTGGAGTGGAGCGAGGCGCACCTGGAAGTGCATGAGACCAGCGCGGCCGACAAACTGCTGGGCGCCTTTCGTGCGGCCCTGCCGGACGACACCATGTTGCCCGCCATCACGGCAATCGGCGCACACCGCTGGCGCTACGCCCAGCCCGATGTCTTCGCCAGCGGCGAGGCCGTCAATCGGGACTATCGACTGTCGCCCACCGGCCTGGCGCTGTGTGGCGACGGCTGGCGCGGGCCACGGGTAGAAGACGCCTGGCTCTCCGGCCATCACCTGGGTCATGCGCTGGTGGCCAACGATGGACACGCCACGCGTTGACGCCGTCACTCCACTGATTACGACAGCTACGGTTGTACATCGCACGTTTGGTGTACAATATTGCCCACCACGGAGAGTCGCGCCCGAATGCCTGGCATTCCATGGCGGCCTGGAACGGCAATGACAACAGCGAGAGGCAGATGCGAGCATGACCGACAAGGCAACCCACCCGGCCGACACACCGCTCTACCCGATCCGCGAAGTGTCACGCATAACCGGCGTCAATTCGGTCACGCTCCGCGCCTGGGAGCGGCGTTACGGGCTGATCTGCCCCCAGCGCACGCCCAAGGGACATCGCCTCTATGCACGGGAAGACATCGAGCGTGTCGAGCAGATCCTGCAGTGGCTGAGCCGCGGCGTGCCGGTCAGCCAGGTCAAGGAGCTGCTCGACCAGCCCGAGGCCGCCCCCGTACCGGAACCCGCCTCCGGGGACTGGCCCAGCCAGCGGCGCCAGCTGGTTGCCGCCGTGGAGGCGTTGGACATGGCGCAGCTGGAACGGCTGTTCAACCAGAGCCTGGCGCTCTATCCGGTGACAACCGGCCTGGCCGAACTGTGGCAGCCTGCCATCCGCGAGCTGGAAGAGCGCTGGGATGACCAGCTCGGTGCCAGGCTGCAACGGGTCAACCTGGAGACCTTCCTGCGCACACGGATCGGCACCCGGCTCTACCATGCCAATCAGGTCGTCAAGGGCCCCGTCGTGCTGATGGCCGCCCTGCCCGATGACCCCGGCCCGCTCTGGCTGCTGCTGGCGGCCCTGGCCGGCAGCGATGCTGGCTACCGTATCCTGCTGCTCGACGCCCCCCTGCCCTTCGGCGAACTACCGCTGGCGGTGGAGCGCCTCAAGGCCTCGGCCCTGATGCTCGTCAGCGGCCGCGCCGAGCGCCCGGATCTGATTCGCCGCCAACTGCCTCGCCTGGCCGAGCAGCTGAATGTTCCCCTCGGGCTCGGCGGGCCTGTGGCCCGCATACGCGGCAGCGACCTGGCCGAGAGCCATGTGGAACTGCTCGGGGATGACCTGCCCCTGGCGCTGGCAAGGCTGCGCTCGCTGCTCAACGACGCCTGACCTTCGCTTTCCCACCAAGGAGCCACCATGTCCTGCGTGCTGATGTGGTTTCGCAGCGACCTGCGAGTCCATGACAATACGGCGCTGGCTGCCGCGGCACGCCAAGGCCCGGTTGTGGCGGTCTTCCTGCGCTGCCTGCCCCAGTGGCAAGGCTACGGCCACGGCCCCAACAAGCTCGACTTCTGGGGCCGTGGCGTAGCCGCGCTGCGTGACGACCTGGCCGGCCTGAACATCCCGCTGCTGCACCGGGATATCGAAACCTACGACCAGGCCCCGGCCACCCTGCTCGCCATCGCCCGGGAGACAGGGGCGAAGGGACTGCACTTCAATCGCGAGTACCCGCTGGACGAACAGCGGCGTGACCAGGCCGTAGCGACCACCTTCGATCGGGCCGCCCTCTTCGCCAGGGGGCATCACGATGCCACGGCCTTCGCCCCCGGCGAGCTGGTGACGGGAAAAGGGGATTATTTCCGCGTATTCACCCCCTTCGCCAAGGCGTGGCACCGCCAGCTCAGCGACGAACGCCTGGCCCTTCGCGACACGCCCCGGCCTCAGCCACCACCGGACATCGCAGCCGACCCGTTGCCGCCGCCTCCCCAGGCAGAAGAGCCGCCCGTGTCGGCTCGTCATTGGCCAGCCGGCGCAGAAGCTGCATCCGACCGGCTCGAACGTTTCCTGCGCTTTCGCGGACGCCACTATGCACGGCAACGTGATATGCCAGCCGTCTCCGGCACCAGCGAACTCTCCCCCTACCTGGCCCTGGGGATGATCTCCCATCGACAGTGCCTGCAGGCGATGCTCGGCGAGAACCACGGCCGACTGGGCGAAGGGGATGCCGGCCTCGTTGCCTGGGCGAACGAACTGGTCTGGCGTGAGTTCTACCAGCACGTGGCGGCGGGCTTCCCAAGGGTATGCCGACATCACGCCTTTCAACGACATACCGAAGCCCTGGCGTGGCGCGACGACGACGCCGGCTTTCGCGCCTGGTGCGAGGGGCGGACCGGCTATCCTATTGTCGACGCCGCCATGCGCCAGCTGGTGCAGACTGGCTGGATGCACAATCGCCTGCGCATGATTACGGCCATGTTTCTCAGCAAGCATCTCCTGATCGACTGGCGTCGTGGCGAGGCCTTCTTCCTGTATCACCTGGTCGACGGCGAATTCTGCGCCAACAACGGCGGCTGGCAGTGGGCGGCATCCACCGGCACCGATGCCGCACCCTATTTCCGCATCTTCAACCCTACGACCCAGTCGAACCGCTTTGACCCGGATGGCACCTTCATCGCCGAATTCGTTCCAGAGCTGGCCGCGCTTTCCCCCAAGGGGAGGCTGGCTCCGTCCTCTGAGCAGCGCCACCAGACCCGTTACCCACCCCCCATCGTCGATCACAAGGCCGCCAGGCTGCGAGCCCTGGACGCCTTCAAGGCACTGACGACCGACTGACACCCACTCACAGGAGCTACCCCATGAACCAGGAACCTGACCTGGAGGCCTTCTGCACCTTCTTCAATAATCTAGACAAAACCTATACAAATAATCTGTACGAAGTATATACTGAGGACGTGGTCTTCACCGACCCCCTGCACAGGATTGAGGGGAGAGACGCCCTGGAAAGGTACTTCCATGGGCTGTACGAGAACGTGACAGAGTGCAGATTCCAGTTCCACGACCGTGTACACCAAGGCACCGAGGCCTGTGTGACCTGGACGATGCGACTGGTACACCCGCGACTTTCCCGCGGACGCCCCGTCTCGGTGGATGGGTGCTCCAGGCTGTCGTTCCCGGCTGAAGACCCACGGCGGGTGTGCCGGCACCGGGACTTCTTCGATGTCGGCGCCATGCTCTACGAGCACCTGCCGATTCTGGGCCCGACGGTTCGCTTGCTGAAGCGCCGCCTGGGCGAGTAACCGGCACCGCCCTGCGGTGTGTTCAGGGAGGTCGCATGGCGGCATTGAGTGGAAGGCGGATTGTCTGGCTGACGGGAGCGACCTCGGGTATCGGGCGCGCTCTGGCCACTCGCCTGCTGGATGAAGGGCATCGGGTCGCATTGAGCGCACGTAGCCTCGACGCCTTGGCCGAACTCGCCGGCGACAGAAGCAATGCCCTGCTGCTGCCGGTGGACGTGAGCGACCCCGAGTCGGTAAGCGCGGCGGGGCGGCATCTCGACGATCTGTTCGGCCGGCTGGACCTGGCGATCTTCAATGCCGGTACCTGCGAATACGTGGACGTGCGGCGGTTCGATCTCGACCTGATTCGACGGGTTTTTGCCCCCAACTTCTTCGGCGTCCTTCACTGCCTGGATGCCGCCCTGCCGCTGCTGCGCAAGGCTCGCGCCGAAGGCAGCAGGCCCCTGATAGCCGCGACTTCCAGTGCTTCGGCCTACGTGCCGCTGCCCCGGGCAGCTGCCTACGGTGCATCCAAGGCCGCGCTGAGTCATTTCCTGGAGTCGCTGCGCCTGGACCTGCACGACGAGGGCATCGATATCAGCCTGATTCATCCTGGCTTCGTCGAGACGCCCCTGTCTGAACGCAACGACTTCCCCATGCCCATGCGGATATCCGCCACTGCGGCTGCCGAAGCGATTCTCGGCGGCCTGGAGAATCGCCGCCTGGACATCCATTTTCCGCGTCGCTTCACCCTGGGAGTGCGCCTGATGGGCATCCTGCCCCCTATTCTGCGGCATCGCCTGGGCCTTCGCCTGGTGCGCCCGACGCCCAGCGAGACCCGCCCATGACCGTCTCCTTTTCCCCCGTCAGCCCAAGGCCGGAAGGCGCTCAGCGGATCGCCGTGGTGGGTAGCGGCATCAGCGGCATGGCCGCCGCCTGGTACCTCAGCCAGCGCCATACGGTGACGCTGTTCGAAGCCGCCGACCGACTCGGCGGGCATACGGCCACCGTGGACGTAGCGCTGGATGGCCGGCACCACGCCATCGATACCGGATTCATCGTCTTCAACGACCGCACCTATCCTCATTTTCAGCGCCTGCTCACCGAAATCGGGATCGCCAGCCAGCCAACCGAGATGAGTTTCTCGGTGCACGAAACGCTGCTGGATTTCGAGTACAACGGACACACGCTAGGCTCCCTGTTCGCCCAGCGCAGCAACCTGCTGAGCCCCCGTTTCTATCGCCTGCTGGCCGATATCCTGAGCTTCAACCGCCGCGCCCTTTACGAGCTGGAGAGCGGCAGCCTCGGCGGCGACATGAGCCTTGGCGACTACCTGGACCAGGCCGGCTACGGCCGCGATTTCCAGCGCCGTTACCTGCTGCCCATGGGCGCGGCCATCTGGTCGGCGAGTGTTCGCGACATGCGCACCTTCCCGGCCCTCTTCTTCCTGCGCTTCTTTCATCACCACGGCCTGCTATCGGTCAACGATCGCCCCCAGTGGTACACCCTGGTGGGCGGCTCCCGCGCCTACATCCCGGCACTGACCGCCCCCTACGCCGAGCGCATCCGGCTGGCCACCCCGGTTCGCGGCATCCACCGTGGCCCGGAAGGCGTGTTCATCGACTCCCGGGCTGGCCGGGAACGGTTCGACCAGGTGGTGCTGGCCTGTCATGCGGACCAGGCTCTGGCGCTGCTGGTGGACGCCACCCCCGACGAGCGAGCCATACTCGCCGCGCTACCCTATGCCGACAATGACGTGGTACTGCATACCGACACCCGGCTGCTGCCGCGCCGGCGCCGCACCTGGGCAAGCTGGAATTACCGGCTCGATGGGCGCGGAGACGCCGCCCGGGCCGCCGTGACCTACAACATGAACATCCTCCAGCGGCTCGACGCCGAGCAGACTTTCTGCGTCACGCTCAATGACAGCGCCGCCATCGATCCATCGAAGGTGCTCGGCCGCTTCCAATACAGCCATCCCCAGTTCTCGCTAGCCGGACAGGCCGCCCAGGCGCGCCATGCCGACATCTCCGGCGCTGGCCTGCGCACCCACTTCTGTGGTGCCTACTGGCGCAACGGTTTCCACGAGGACGGCGTCTGGAGCGCCCTGCGCGTGGCTCGTGCCCTGGGCTGCGACGAGCACCAGTCCCATGCCGACATCCCACACACGCCTGCCCTGGAAACGCTGTCATGACCGCCGAGCCACGTTCGCGGATCTACCATGGCACCCTGCGGCATCGCCGCTTCCTGCCCCGGGAACACGCCTTCGTCTATCGGCTATGGATGGCCTGGCTCGACCTGGATGAACTGCCTGCGCTATTCGATGGCGTGCCCGGCTTCAGCGCCAGGCGACCGGCCCTGGCTCGCTTTCGCCGCAGCGACTACCTGGCACCCCATGATCGGCCTCTCGAGCAGGCCGTGCGTGAGGAGGTGGAACGCCAGCTCGGTGAGACGCCGCAGGGGCGCATCTGCCTGCTGACCCAGCTGCGCACCCTGGGCTCGGGGTTCAACCCCTTGTCGCTCTACTACCTCTACGATACCGACGGAAGCTTGCGCGCCCTCCTCGCCGAGGTCACCAATACGCCCTGGGGCGAACGCACCCGCTACGCCTGCCACGTGGACCCGGCCCGGCACCATCACACCGCCGGCTTCGCCAAGGCGATGCATGTGTCGCCCTTCAATCCCATGGACATGACGTACCGCTGGCGCTTCAACACGCCGGGGGAGCGGCTGCTGATGCATATGGAAAACTGGCGGGAGCGAGAGCGGCACTTCGATGCCACCCTGCTCCTCGCTGCCAGGCCGGCTACCCGCCGGGTGCTGCTGGAAACCCTGGCGCGCCAGCCCTGGATGAATTTCAAGAGCCGAGCGGCCATTCACCTGGAAGCGCTGCGCCTTTGGCGAAAGGGCGTGCCGATCCATACCCATCCCGATCGTTCTGCCCGCAAGGAGACTTCACCGTGACGTCCTTCCGTTCCGCCTCCTGCCGCCCATCGCCGGTCGACGGCGGGCGCCTTGCACGCTGGCTACGGCCACGGGTAATGGCCCAGCTCGATCGCCTGGAAGGCGGCCGGATCACCCTGATCGAAGGCAGCCAATGCCATCATCTCGGCCAGGATGGCCCGCTGCGTATGACGCTGGTGGTACGCCATCCACGGGCCTGGCAACGCCTGGCCCTGGGGGGCAGCGTGGGAGCGGCCGAGGCCTATATCGACGGCGACTGGGATGTCGACGACCTGGTGGCGCTGATCCGCCTGTTCGCCGCCAACCTGGAGCGGGTCAATGGCGACATGGAAAACGGCACCGCCCGGATCGGCCGCTGGTTGCTGGGGGCCCTGAATGCCCTGCAGCGCAACACGCGCCGTGGCGCCAAGCGCCACATTGCCGCCCACTACGACATTGGCAACGACCTGTTCGCCACCTTTCTGGACCGCGAACACCGGATGTATTCCAGTGCCGTCTTCCCCCGCGCAGACGCTACCCTCGAGGAAGCCTCGACCCACAAGCTCGACCTGATGCTGGCAAAGCTCGACGTCCGGCCAGAGCATCATCTGCTGGAGATCGGCACCGGCTGGGGCGGGCTTGCCATTCATGCGGCGAAGACGCGCGGCTGCCGCGTCACCACCACGACCATCTCCGCCGAGCAGTTCGCCTATACGGCACACCGCATCCGGGAAGAGGGGCTGGAGGAGAGGATCACGCTGCTGCAGCGCGACTATCGGGAGCTCGAAGGCCGCTTCGACCGGCTCATCTCGGTGGAAATGATCGAGGCCGTAGGCCATCAATACCTGCCGACCTATCTCAAGACACTGGACCGTCTGTTGACCGACGATGGCCTGGCCCTGCTGCAGGCCATCACCATTCGCGACCAGCGCTTCGATGCCGCCAAGCGCGAGATGGACTTCATCAAACGGCATGTCTTTCCGGGTGGCTTCCTGCCCTCGCATCAGGTCATCCTCGATGGCATGGCCCGCCACACCTCGCTGAATGTGCTGGCACTCGACGAAATCGGCCCCCATTACGCCCGCACGTTGCGGGAATGGCGCCATCGCTTCGAGGCGAATCTTGAGACAGTAAGGAAACTGGGCTACGAGGAGCGCTTCATACGACTCTGGCGCTACTATCTCTGCTACTGCGAAGGTGGCTTTCTCGAACGGACGATCGGGACCTGCCACCTGTTGCTGGCCCGACCCGGCGCCCGCCCGGAACCGCCGACAGGCCTACTGTGATCGCGGCAATGATCAGGCGACGGGAGTGGTGCCCAACGGGGCTGTCGACGACTGGCCGGCCAGGCTCTGCCAGTGCTCCTCCAGCGCCCCGACCGCCATCGGGCGGGCAAAGTAGAAACCCTGAACCAGACGGCAGCCGGCATCGCGCAGGAAATCGAGCTGCCCCTGAGTCTCCACCCCCTCGGCAATGACATCCAGCGACAGCCCCCGAGCCATGGCCAGAACCGCGCTGACAATGGCGGCATCGGCGGGGTCGTCGGGCAGCGAGCGAATGAAGGCTCGGTCCAGCTTGATCTTGTCCAGCGGCAGGCGCTTGAGGTAGCCCAGGGACGAATAGCCGGTACCGAAATCGTCGATGGCGATGCGGTGGCCTCGGACTCGCAGTGCCTCCAGGCGCGGCACGATATCGCCGGCGCGTTCGTCGAGCAGGACCGATTCTGTGAGTTCGAGACCGAGCTGGCCGGCCGCGATGCCGTGGCGGGCCAGACCGGAGGAGAGCGCCGACTCCAGTTCGCCCTGAAACATCTGGATGGCCGAGATGTTGATCCATACCGGCAGCTTGGGCATCCCCATTTCGCGCCAGCGCGCCATCTGCCCCAGGGCCTCGTCGATGACCCAGTTGCCAAGCATGCCCATCAGGCCGTGCCGCTCGGCCAGGGGTATGAAGTCGCCCGGCGAGACGAGGCCGTGCTCTGGATGGCGCCAGCGCAGCAGAGCCTCCAGCCCCACCACGAGGCCATCGCTGGTGCGATGCTGGCTCTGGTAATAGAGCTCAAGCTGGCCTCCGCTGGCCAGTGCGTCACGCAGGCTATAGACAAGCGCCATCTGCGGCGTGTCCTGGACGTCCAATGCCGGCCGGAAGCGTTGGCTGACGTTGCGGCCGTGACGCTTGGCCGAGTAGAGCGCCGACTCGAGCCGCTGGAAGAGCACCCCGGAGTCGTTGCCATCTTCGGGGGCGCGGCAACTACCGATCGACAGCCCCAATCGTAAGGAACGGTGGTCGATCTCGAAGGGCTCGCCCAGGTGCTCACGCAGGCCGGCAATCCACTTGTCATGGTCGTCGAAGGTGGTGGTGCGGATCACCAGGAATTCGTCGCCGCCCAGGCGCCCCACCACGCCACCCGCCACATGCCCCGCCAATCGCTGCCCGAAGCGGGCCAGCAGGCGGTCGCCCTGGTCGACGCCAAGGCTGTCGTTGACCGACTTGAAGCCGTCGATATCGATCATCGCCATGTCTAGGCTCTCCCCTGCACGCAGGTGGCGCAGGCGCGATGTCATCAGGTCATGGAGCCGTCGACGGTTGGGCAACCCGGTCAGCGGGTCCTCGAAGCCGATGCGCCGCAGGTCCTGCTCGCGGGCCTTGTGCACGGAGATATCGGTGAAGGTGCCGACGTAGTGGCTGATCCTGCCTCTCCTGTCCACCACCGCCTTGATCCGCAGCCACTCGGGGTACTCTTCGCCCTGCTTGCGACGATTCCATATCTCTCCCTCCCAGCGCCCCTTGCTTTCCAGGGTTTGCCAGAAACGCTTGAAGAAGCTGGAATCGTGCCGGGACGCCACCAGATTGGCGGCGTTGACGCCGCGCACCTCTTCCTCGGTGAAGCCGGTTATACGGGTGAAGGCGGGGTTGACCGCCAGGATCCGGTTCTCGGCATCGGTGATCTGCACACCTTCCTCGGAAAGCATCAGCGCCTGCTGCATCAGGTCGGCATTCTTCCGCTCACGTCGCAGCTGTCGCCAGGCATGGGCCAGGCCAGCAGCCACGACGGTCACCGCCACCAGGCGCAGGCCAGCGCCAGGCAGCCAGATGCATGCCGGTAGCGCAGCCAGTGCAGCCCAGGTCAACGGGCGATTGATCGCGTAGGATGACCACATGTCGTATCCCGGTGTGACGGATGGAGAGATTGAAACGCGCCCGTGCTGCGCATCGAACTGTGCGCCGAGCTGTCCCTCGAACTATGCACCGAACTGTGCGCCGAGCTGTCCCTCGAACTATGCACCGAACTATGCACCGAACTATCGCCTAGAGTATCGACATCGAGCGCCTCCACTTTAATCGCTCCCGCTCCTCGCGTCATGCCTGACGTGCAATCACCGTCTTCGGCCAGTAGACTAGTCGGGGCCGCCCAGGGCGGGACGGCCCAAGAGCCAATGCCGCGTCCGCTATACTCGCGGGAAGGCCCACAACAACTGCGACTCGGAACGACTCAGTGACCAAGCAACACTCTTTCGTACGCGAAGAACTGCTGGCGTGTAGCCGCGGTGAGCTTTTCGGCCCCGGCAATGCCCAATTGCCGGCTCCCAATATGCTGATGCTTGACCGCATCACGCATATCCACGAGGCGGGAGGCCAGTTCAACAAGGGCGAGCTGATCGCCGAACTGGATATTCACCCCGACCTCTGGTTCTTCGACTGCCACTTCCCCGGTGACCCGGTCATGCCCGGCTGCCTGGGACTGGATGCCATGTGGCAGCTGGTAGGCTTCTATCTGGGCTGGCTCGGCCACCCCGGCAGAGGGCGCGCCTTGGGCTGCGGTGAGGTGAAGTTCACCGGGCAGATTATGCCCGATGCCAAGAAGGTCACCTACCAGATCAACATCAAGCGCATCATCACCCGGCGCCTGATTCTGGGAATGGCCGATGGTACAGTGTCTGTCGACGGCCGCGAAATCTATCAGGCGAATGACCTGCGTGTCGGCCTGTTCACCTCTACCGCGAATTTCTGATCAGGAGGCTTCCATGCGACGAGTGGTAGTCACCGGCCTGGGCATCGTATCTTGCCTGGGCAACGACCGGCAGGCGGTCGTCGAGGCGCTAAGGAACGGGCGCTCGGGCATTCGCTTCAAGGAAGAGTATGCCGAACGCGGCTTCCGCAGCCAGGTGGCTGGAGCCGTGGATATCGATCTCGACGCCCTCATCGACCGCAAGTTGCGCCGATTCATGGGCGATGCGGCGGCCTATGCGTATGTCAGCATGGCCCAGGCCGTCGAGGATTCAGGGCTCACGCCGGAACAGGTCTCCCATGAGCGTACCGGCCTGATTGCCGGCTCCGGGGGGGCGTCCAGCGCCAACCAGGTCGAAGCCGCCGATGTCATGCGCGAGAAGGGCCTGCGCCGGGTCGGCCCCTACCGGGTTACCCGCACCATGGGCAGCACCGTCTCCGCCTGCCTGGCCACGCCCTTCCAGATCAAGGGGGTCAACTACTCGATCTCCTCGGCCTGCGCCACCTCGGCCCACTGCATCGGCAACGCCATGGAGCAGATCCAGCTGGGCAAGCAGGACATCGTCTTCGCTGGCGGCGGCGAGGAGGAGCACTGGACCCTCTCCTGCCTGTTCGATGCCATGGGCGCCCTGTCGACGCACTACAACGACACGCCCGAGAAGGCCTCTCGCCCCTACGACAAGGCCCGTGACGGCTTCGTCATCGCCGGTGGCGGAGGCATGCTGGTACTCGAGGAGTTGGAGCATGCAAAGGCCCGCGGTGCGAAGATCTACGCCGAGCTGGTCGGCTATGGCGCCACCTCCGACGGTCACGACATGGTGGCTCCGTCGGGCGAGGGCGCTACGCGCTGCATGCGCCAGGCGCTCGCCACGGTAGAGGGCGATATCGACTATATCAATACTCACGGCACCTCGACCCCGGTGGGCGATGTCGCCGAGCTCAAGGCCATCCGTGCAGTGTTCGGTGACAGTACGCCGGCCATGAGCTCCACCAAGTCGCTGACCGGCCACTCCCTGGGCGCCACCGGCGTACAGGAAACGATCTACTCGCTGCTGATGATGGAAAACGACTTCATCGCCGCCTCGGCTAACGTTGAGGAACTCGACGATCAGGCCGCCGGCTTCGATATCGTCACCAGCCGTCGCGACGGCGTTACCATCGAGCGCGTGCTCTCCAACAGCTTCGGCTTCGGCGGCACCAACGCCTGTCTGGTGCTCCAGCGCTATCGCGACTGAGCCAGTGTATTACTGAAATCTGTCGCACCCTGAAATAAGGCGTCCGCTTCGCGGACGCCTTTTTCGTGACTCGCCTTTGTCCTTACCCCGCGTTCCTGGCCTGGCTTATCGTTGCTCGACCTGGTTCATGATGCGGAGCGGACATTTCGCTCGCGGGCAGGTGCAGGCGCGTCGGGCCTCGGCACTTCGGATATCTCCGCCAGCCGCGCCTCGATCCATGCCTCCACCTCGACCAGCACCTCTTCGGGCGTGCGGCCCTCGGTAGCAATGGGCTCGCCTACCACCACGCTCAGCAGGCCCGGATTCTTGACCCAGTGCCGACCCGGCCAACGCTCGCCGGCGTTGTGTGCCACGGGCACCACCGGTACTCCGGCACGACAGGCGATCACGGTACCACTCTTGTTGTAGCGCCTGCGTTCGCCGGGCGCTACACGGGTTCCCTCGGGGAAGATCAGTACCGAGAGCCCCTCGTTCAGGCGCTGCACGCCCTGGGTCAGGACCTGGCGCATGGCCCGTGCCGGCTTCGAGCGGTCCAGCGCAATGGGATGCAGCTGGCGCAACCCCCAGCCGAACAGCGGAATCCGCAGCAGCTCCTGCTTGAGCACGGTGCACACCGGCGGCTTGAGGATCTGCAGATAGATGGTTTCCCATTCGCACTGATGATTGGCAAGGATCACGCAGGGTCCCTCCGGCAGGTGCTCCGTGCCACTTACCCGGTAGCGCACCCCGCAGGTCCAGCGGAACCAGGCGGTCGTAAAGTGGTTATAGAGGTTGAGCAACCGGTAACGGGAGGACAGCGGAAGAAGCGGTGCCACGGGCAGGAACAGCCCACCGCAGACCAGAATCGCCAGGAAATAGCCCAGGTAGAACAGCAGGCTGCGAATCACATTCATGGATGAGCGTCACCCTCCTCAAGCGGTTGCCGCGCGTGACACCAGTCATCCAGCAGACGCCCCACCTCCAGCCGCCAGGGCTTCTGGTGAACGCCGAAGGCCTCCAGCACCCGCCGACAGTTGAGCACGCGCCGCAGCGGCTGGTCGTGGTGATGCTTGAGCGCCTTCACCTCCCCCAGCGCCACCTGCTCGCCCAGCCCCTCGAGGCGAGTCGACAGTTGAGTCCGCACCATGGTGGTAAAGGTATAGGCACTGACCGGTTCCGTACCCGCCAGGTGATAGGCGCCCCAGGCAGCGGAGCCGCAGCCAAGCTGGTGCAGCATGCCGATCAGTGCCATGGCCACGGCATCCGCCGAGGTGGGGCAGAAGATGACGTCCTGGGCGGCACGCACATCCTCCCCTCCCATCAGGCTGTCGATCACGCCACTGAGCCAGGCATGCCCACCCTCCAGGGCGAACAGGGGACCCAGCCGCACGATCAGGTGCCGGGGATGGCTGCTGCGGATCCGATCCCCGATGGCGATCAGACGGCGCAGGCTCTCGTCCCGCGGCGCCGGGATCACATGCTCGTCGATCGGGGTGTCGAAGCCATCCTGGTAGAGCTGGTCGGAGACGCACCAGACCAACGGCGTATCGGTCTCGCGGCAAGCCGCAAGGACGATATCCACGCCTTCACCATGGCTCACCACTGCGGCTGGCTCAATCTCCATCGGCGCCGACAGCGGCGGAATGATCACCGCATCCGGCCGCAGCTCGATCAAGTAGGCGGCATCGATGGCGATACCGGGCTCGATAACCAGTTCGGTATCGCTTCTACGGTGCGCTACCCGGGCCAGCGCCAGGTTCAGGCAGTGACCGGCATCCAGTATGAGCAGCTTCACTCAACGCCTCCACCCGTCATGACAAGGAGCCTCAGAACGGAATCTCGTCATCGAAATCGTCGAAGCTTCCCGGATCAGGAGCACCGTAATTGCCCTGCTGCTGGCCACCCTGCTGCTGGCCACCTTGCTGATGGCCGCCCTGCTGCGGTGACGCCGCCGGAGCTGGCCGCGGGGGCTGGGGCTGCCCACCGCCATAACCGCCCTGCTGTTGCGGGGGGGTACCGTAACCGCCCTGCTGGGGCGCCTGGGCCTGGCCGCCAAAGCCCGCACCCTGGCTGGGGGCATCCCCGGCGCGGGTATCGAGCATCTGCATGTCGTTGACCACGATCTCGGTGGTGTAGCGATCCTGGCCGTCCTGACCCTGCCACTTGCGTGTCTGCAGGCGGCCTTCGAGGTAGACCCTTGACCCTTTCTTCAGGTACTGCTGGGCGATCTCGGCCAGTCGGTTGAAGAGCACTACCGAGTGCCACTCGGTGCGCTCCTGCTTCTGGCCGCTTTGCTTGTCGGTCCACGTGTCGGTAGTGGCGACGCGCAGGTTGGCGACGGGACTGCCGGAAGGCATGAAGCGGACCTCGGGGTCCTGCCCCAGGTTGCCGATGAGAATGACCTTGTTGACACCACGGGCCATGCTGGACTCCCTATTGGTTGTATACACTCGTTGTCATGAATTCCCGGCGGCGCCCTGTCGGCACCTGCCGAACTGCTCGTCAGCTACCGCGATCCTGGTTCGGCCGGACCAGTCGAGCCAGGGCGTCCCTGTCGAGGCGGCGCCGGTCCACTTTAAGATAGGCCAGCCGCTCTTCGGGCACGACCAGTACATCTTCAACGCCGGCCACCTCGGCGAAGCTCGCCATCAGGGTGTCCAGCGTATCCTCCTGCTGCTCTTCATCCAGCTCGAAGACTTCACTCGAGAGGTGAGGCGGAGCCGGCATGCCCAGCATCAACAGCCACCATATGCCGGCAAGCAGGGCGCTGCCAATAAAGACGGCAGGCAACCCCCACTGCTGGGCCAGGAAGCCCCCCAGCACGCCGCCGAGGAAGGCGCCCAGGAACTGGCTGGTGGAGTAGACGCCCATGGCCGTGCCCTTCGCTCCTGCCGGTGCCAGCTTGCTGAGCATAGAAGGCAGCGTCGCCTCGAGCAGATTGAAGGCCGTGAAGAAGAGCAGCAACCAGGCGAACAGCGCCCAGGCGCCGGTGCCGATCCCGGCCAGTCCCGCCAGGCTGACGGCAATGGCGCCAATCGCCAGCAGGCACATGCCCTTCATGCGCTGGCGCTTCTCGGCCAGCACCACCAGCGGCACCATGCAGAGGAAGGCCAGCAGCATGATGCCCAAGTAGGTCAGTCCGTGTCGCTCGACGTCGATGCCCGCCTCGAGCAGACGAAAGGGTACCGCGACGAAGATCGCCATCAGCACCAGATGCAGGGAGAAGATCGACAGGTCGAGCCGCCACAGGTCGGCCCGGGTGAGTATCACCGCCAGCTGCCGGCGGTCGATACCCACATCGCGATGGCGCATGCGGCGGGGCGCCGGTGGCACCAGCTTCCACAGCACCACCAGACCGAGCGCGGCCAGCATGGCCGTAAACCAGAACACCGACGACAACCCGAAGGTCGCCGCCAGCCAAGGCCCCAACACCATGGCCACCGCGAACGCCACGCCGATGGAGAGTCCGATGGTGGCCATGGCCGCCGTACGCACCTGCTCCCGGGTCTGGTCGGCCAGCAGTGCCATGATCGCTGCGGCGACGGCCCCGCTCCCCTGGAGGCAGCGGCCCAGGATCACGCCGCCGATGGTATCCGCACCGGCAGCCACCACGCTGCCGATCAGGAACAGCAGCAGCCCGCCGGCAATGACAGGCTTGCGGCCGATACGATCGGAGAGCAGGCCGAAGGGAATCTGCAGTATCGCCTGGGTCAGCCCGTAGACCCCCAGGGCCAGCCCTATCAGCAAGGGTGTGGCGCCGGCCAGCTCGTCGGCATACAGGGCCAGCACCGGCAACACCATGAACAGCCCCAGCATCCGCGTGGCATACAGGCTCGCCAGGCCGGTGATGGCCCGCCGTTCGGTGGCTAGCAGCAGTCCAGAGACCTTGCGCATAGAGTGACGAGAATCCGTGGGTAGGCGGGCTCGAAGCCCTTAGGTGAACCGCCTATTCTATCGGTTCCGGAGCACACAGGAAACGTCCCCGCCACAGCCGCTTTGCTGCCCGGCGTACCGCGGACGTATAATCGAGGTTTTGCCGTGCGTCACGAGGTGGGAATGGACAGAATACTGGTCAGGGGTGCCCGCACTCACAACCTCAAGCAGATCGACGTCGACCTGCCCCGGGACAGCTTGATCGTGGTCACCGGGCTCTCCGGCTCCGGCAAGTCATCGCTGGCGTTCGATACGCTCTATGCCGAAGGCCAGCGCCGCTACGTCGAGTCGCTCTCCACCTACGCCCGCCAGTTCCTGTCGATGATGGAAAAGCCCGACGTGGACCATATCGAAGGCCTGTCGCCGGCGATCTCCATCGAGCAGAAGTCCACCTCGCACAACCCGCGCTCCACGGTGGGCACCATCACCGAAATCTACGACTACCTGCGCCTGCTGTTCGCCCGCGCCGGCACACCGCGCTGCCCGGAGCACGGCGAGGAGCTCGAGGCGAGCACCATCTCGCAGATGGTCGACCAGGTGCTCGCGCTGCCAGAAGGCAGCAAGCTGATGCTGCTGGCCCCGGTCGTCAAGGGGCGCAAGGGCGAGCATCTTCAGCTGATTGCCGAGCTTCGCGCCCAGGGCTTCGTGCGCGCACTGATCGACGGCCAGGTACTCGAACTCGACGATATCGCCCCCCTGGACAAGAACAAGAAGCACGACATCAGCGTGGTGGTCGATCGCATCAAGGTTCGCGAGGGCCTGCAGCAGCGCCTGGCGGAGTCTTTCGAGACGGCGCTCGGCCTTTCCGACGGCATCGCCATGGTCCACTTCATGGACGGCGATGCCGAAGACATCATCTTCTCGGCCCGCTTCGCCTGCCCGGTATGCGGCTACGCCATCGCCGAACTCGAGCCCCGGATGTTCTCGTTCAACAACCCGGCCGGGGCCTGCCCCACCTGCGACGGCCTGGGGGTACAGCAGATCTTCGATCCCCACAAGCTAATCAGCCACCCGGAGCTGTCGCTGGCCGAGGGGGTGATCAAGGGCTGGGACCGGCGCAGCGTCTACTATTTCAGTCAGCTACAGGCGGTGGCCAGCCATTACCGCTTTGCCCTGGAGACGCCCTGGCAGCAGTTGGCTCGCCATGAGAGGGACGTGATCCTGCATGGTAGCGGCAACGACGAGATCGCCTTCAGCTACGTCAACGACCGCGGCCGCAAGGTCACACGAGAGCACCCCTTCGAGGGGGTGCTGCCCAACATGCAGCGCCGCTATCGCGAAACGGAATCGAGCATGGTCCGCGAGGAGCTGGCGCGCTATATCGCCGACCAACCCTGTCCCAGCTGCCACGGCTCACGCCTTCGCCTCGAGTCGCGCCACGTCTTCATCGACGAACGCACCCTACCCCAGATCGTCGAGCTGCCCATCGGCGAGGCCTGGGACTACTTCCGCCAGTTGACACTGCCCGGTCGCCGAGGCGAGATCGCCGAAAAGATCATCAACGAGATCCACGCCCGGCTGGAGTTCCTGGTCAATGTTGGCCTCGACTACCTGAACCTGGAGCGCAGCGCCGACACCCTCTCGGGTGGCGAAGCCCAGCGTATCCGCCTGGCGAGCCAGATCGGCGCCGGCCTGGTCGGCGTCATGTACATCCTCGACGAGCCCTCCATCGGCCTGCACCAGCGCGACAACGACCGACTGCTCAAGACGCTGATCCACCTGCGCGACCTGGGCAACACCGTGATCGTGGTGGAGCACGACGAAGACGCCATCCGCGCCGCCGACCATGTGCTGGATATCGGCCCCGGCGCCGGTGTGCACGGCGGGCAGATCGTCGCCCAGGGCACCCCTGAGGATGTCATGGCCAGCCCCGACTCCCTGACCGGCCAGTACCTGTCCGGCAAGCGGCGCATCGAAATACCGCCCTGGCGTATTCCCGGCAACCCCGAGAAGCAGCTGCGCCTGACCGGTGCCAGCGGCAACAACCTGCACGACGTGACGCTGACCCTCCCGCTGGGGCTGTTCATCTGCGTCACCGGCGTTTCCGGGTCGGGCAAGTCGACGCTGATCAACTCGACGCTGATGCCCATTGCCGCGAGGGAGCTGAATCGCGCCACCACCTTGACACCTTCCGCCTATGAGTCGATCGAGGGACTCGACCAGCTCGACAAGGTGATCGACATCGACCAGAGCCCCATCGGTCGGACGCCACGCTCCAACCCGGCGACCTACACCGGCATCTTCACGCCAATCCGCGAGCTCTTCGCCGGCACCCAGGAGTCTCGCTCGCGGGGCTACAAGCCCGGGCGGTTCTCGTTCAACGTCAAGGGCGGTCGCTGCGAGGCGTGCCAGGGCGAAGGCATGATCAAGGTGGAGATGCACTTCCTGCCGGACATCTACGTCCCCTGCGACGTCTGCAAGGGCAAGCGCTACAACCGCGAGACCCTCGAGATCCACTACAAGGGCAAGAGCATCCACGAGGTGCTGGAGATGACCGTCGAGGAGGCGCTGGAGTTCTTCAGCCCGGTGCCGGCCATCGCCCGTCGGCTGCAGACCCTGCTAGACGTGGGGCTCTCCTACATCCGCCTCGGCCAGAGCGCCACCACACTCTCCGGTGGCGAGGCACAGCGCGTCAAGCTGGCCCGGGAGCTGGCCAAGCGCGATACCGGCAAGACGCTCTACATCCTCGACGAACCCACCACCGGGCTGCACTTCGAGGATATCCGCCAGCTGCTGACCGTTCTCCACCGCCTGCGCGACCACGGCAACACCATCGTGGTCATCGAGCACAACCTCGACGTGATCAAGACCGCCGACTGGATCGTCGACCTTGGACCCGAGGGCGGCTCCGGCGGCGGGCGCATCATCGCCGAGGGCACCCCTGAGCAGGTCGCGAAGATGGAGGCCTCCCATACCGGACGATTCCTCAAGCCCATGCTGGAACGGGCCAAGGCCCAGCAGGCCGAGCCGAAAGCCACGGCGTAGGCTGGAAATATGAGAGTGCGCAAAAAAACCGGCTCCCAAGGGAGCCGGTTTTTGCTTTGCTGCTACAGCGTTGCCGGGACAGGCCCGAAGCCGAGGATCACTCCTCGACGGCAACCTCTTCCTCGGACTCGACGATCGGACGATCGACCAGCTCGACGAAGGCCATCGGCGCGTTGTCGCCGGTGCGGAAACCGCACTTGAGAATACGGACGTAACCGCCCGGACGCTCGGCGTAACGCGGGCCCAGCTCATTGAAGAGCTTGCCGACCGCTTCCTTCGAGCGGGTACGGCTGAAGGCCAGACGACGGTTGGCGACGCTGTCCTGCTTGGCCAGGGTGATCAGCGGCTCGATGACGCGACGCAGCTCCTTGGCCTTGGGCAGGGTTGTCTTGATCACTTCATGTTCGACCAGCGAGACGGACATGTTCTTGAACATGGCCTGGCGGTGCGAGCTGGTACGATTCAGGTGACGACCACTCTTACGATGACGCATGGTTGCTATTCCTTACCAAACTGGGACTCGAGTCGACGCTCACGCAGAGGCCTTGTCGTCCTTCAGGCTTGCCGGAGGCCAATTCTCCAACCGCATGCCCAGGGACAGACCGCGTGCTGCCAACACGTCCTTGATTTCATTCAAAGACTTCTTGCCGAGGTTCGGCGTCTTCAACAGCTCGACTTCGGTACGCTGAATCAGATCGCCGATGTAGTAGATATTCTCGGCCTTCAGACAGTTGGCGCTGCGGACGGTCAGCTCGAGATCGTCTACGGGGCGCAGCAGGATGGGATCGATGTGATCCTCTTCCTCCTCGACTTCCTGTTCCTTGTCGGCTTCCAGGTCGACGAACGCTGCCAGCTGCTCCTGCAGGATGGTGGCGCTGCGACGGATCGCTTCCTCGGGATCCAGGGTGCCGTCGGTCTCCAGATCGATGATCAGCTTGTCGAGATCGGTACGCTGCTCGACACGCGCGGCATCGACCGCATAGGAGACACGACGCACGGGGCTGAAGGTGGCATCCAGCTGCAGGCGACCGATGGCGCGAGACTCGTCGTCGGCGCCGACACGGGCATCCGCCGGCTCGTAACCGCGGCCACGGGCAATCTTCAGCTGCATCTTGAGCTCGGCGCCCTCGTTGACGTGAGCGATGACATGATCCGGATTGACGATTTCGACGTCATGGTCAAGAACGATGTCACCCGCTGTCACAACGGCCGGGCCCTGCTTGTTCAGCGAGAGCACCGCCTCGTCACGACTGTGCATGCGGATGGCCACGTCCTTGAGGTTCAGGAGGATCTCGATGACATCTTCCTGAACACCCTCGATCGCGCTGTACTCATGCTCAACACCCGAGATCTCGACTTCCACCACGGCACAGCCAGGCATGGACGAGAGCAGAATGCGACGCAACGCATTCCCGAGGGTGTGGCCAAAGCCACGCTCGAAGGGCTCGAGTACGATCTTCGCGTGATGAGCGCTGATCTCTTCGACCTTGATATCGCGCGGACGGAGAAACTCTGTCACTGAACGCTGCATAACTACACCTTTAAGGCTGCCTAACGGTTACTCGGTACTCGTTGCCGGCCCCGAAGGACCGGCACGACGCGGTCAGCGGCGCTTACTTCGAGTACAGCTCGACGATCAGGTTTTCGTTGATGTCGGCAGACAGGTCGCCGCGTTCCGGGATAGCCTTGAAGGTGCCTTCCATCTTCTTCGCGTCCACTTCGATCCAGACGACCTCACCGCGATTCGCGGCAATGGAGAGCGCACTCTGGATGCGCGCCTGGTTCTTGGCTTTCTCGCGAATGGAGACCACGTCACCGGGCTTGACCTGGTAGGACGCCACGTTGACGGTGCGGCCGTTGACGGCGATAGCCTTGTGGCTCACCAGCTGACGTGCTTCAGAGCGGGTGGAACCAAAGCCCATACGGTAGACGACGTTGTCCAGTCGGGTTTCGAGCAGCTGCAGAAGGACTTCGCCGGTGGCGCCGGAGCGACGGGCGGCTTCCTTGTAGTAGCTGCGGAACTGCTTTTCGAGTACGCCATACATACGACGTACTTTCTGCTTCTCGCGAAGCTGCAAGCCGTAGTCTGAAAGACGCTGACGGCGCTGGCCGTGCACACCCGGAATCTGCTCGGATTTGCACTTCTTCTCGAAGGGAGTCACACCGCTCTTCAGAAAGAGGTCGGTGCCTTCACGACGAGACAGTTTGCACTTCGGTCCAATATAACGAGCCATGAATCTGTCTCCTTAAACGCGGCGTTTCTTCGGCGGACGGCAGCCATTGTGGGGAATGGGCGTCGCGTCGGTGATGCTCTGCACGCGGAAGCCGGCAGCGCTCAGGGCGCGTACGGCGGATTCACGGCCAGGACCGGGGCCCTTGACCAGCACGTCGACGTTTTTCACACCATACTCGGCTGCAGCAGTCGCTGCACGTTCGCTTGCCACTTGAGCAGCGAACGGGGTGCTCTTGCGAGAACCACGAAAACCCGAACCACCGGCAGTCGCCCAAGAGAGAGCGTTGCCCTGGCGGTCTGTGATCGTCACGATCGTGTTGTTAAAAGAGGCGTGGATATGCGCGATGGCATCCACTACCTGCTTTTTAACCTTTTTACGGTTGCTACGCGGGTTAGCCATGTTGATGTCGTTTCCTGTCTTTACGCCAGAACGTGCGTGTTACTTGCGAATCGGCTTGCGCGGGCCCTTGCGGGTACGCGCGTTGGTCTTGGTACGCTGACCACGCAGCGGAAGACCGCGACGATGACGCAGACCACGATAGCAACCCAGGTCCATGAGACGCTTGATGTTGAGCGTCACATCACGACGAAGGTCGCCTTCTACGGTGTACTTGCCGACTTCACTACGCAGGGCATCCACTTCTTCAGAGGAGAGCTCCTGAATCTTTGCAGTCGGCGCGATGCCGGTGGCGGCACAAATCTGCTGTGCACGCGTACGGCCAATCCCGAAGATATAGGTCAGCGAGATCGCCGCATGCTTGTTGTCCGGGATATTGACGCCTGCAATACGGGCCATCAGCTTACTCCGAAATTTGAGCGGCTTGCTCGTTTAGTCACTACAAAAGGCGCAACAGCATACCCCTTTACCCGATAAAGGGCAAGGGGCATGCCTGCACCGCTTTCAATAAACGCCAGAATCAACCCTGGCGCTGCTTGTGCCGCGGTTCGATGCAGATGACGCGAACGGCGCCATTGCGACGAATGATCTTGCAGTTGCGGCACATCTTCTTGACGGAAGCTCGAACTTTCATCGTTCCTTCTCCAAAATCGGCACGCGGCGCGCCAAATCACCGGCGCGGCTCAGCGCATGATGCCGCCGCTGCCATAGCCTTTCAGGTTGGACTTCTTCATTACCGAGTCATACTGATGCGACATGAGGTGCGACTGCACCTGGGCCATGAAGTCCATGATCACTACCACTACGATCAGCAGGGACGTACCACCGAAGAAGAACGGCACGTTCCAGGCAACGATCAGGAACTGGGGCATCAACGAGACCCCAGTAATGTAGAGGGCACCGAACAGGGTCAAACGCGTCATGACCTTGTCGACATAGCGAGCGGTCTGTTCACCCGGGCGTATGCCCGGCAGGAAGGCGCCCGACTTCTTGAGATTGTCGGCGACATCCTTGGGATTGAAGACCAGCGCTGTGTAAAAGAAGCAGAAGAATATCACCGCCGCGCCGAAAAGCAAGATATACAGTGGCTGACCCGGGCCCAGGGCCTGGGAAGCACGCTGCAACCACTCCATGCCGTCACCGGCCCCTACCCACTGCCCCAGTGATGCCGGGAACAACAGGATGCTGGAGGCGAAGATGGCCGGAATGACGCCAGCCATATTCACCTTCAGCGGCAGGTAGCTGCTCTGGCCGGCATACATCTTGTTGCCGACCTGACGACGCGGGTAGTTCACCGTAATCCGACGCTGGCCCCGCTCGATGAACACCACGAAAGCCACCGTGGCGACACCCAGTACGGAAAGTGCCAGCAGCGGCAACACGTTCCACGCGCCTTCGTTGCGGGCCAGCTCGAAAGCCTGCCCCACGGCACCCGGAAGCCCGGCGACGATACCGGCGAAGATCAGCAGCGAGATGCCGTTGCCGATGCCCTTCTCGGTGATCTGCTCACCCAGCCACATCAGGAACACCGCACCGGTCACGAAGCTGACGATGGCAGTGAAGTAGAAACTGAAGTCGGCCGTGTAGGCAATGCCCTGGCTGGCCAGGCCCACCGACATGCCGGTGGCCTGAACAAAGGCCAGCAACACCGTGCCGTAGCGGGTGTACTGGCTGATCTTGCGGCGGCCGGCCTCGCCTTCCTTCTTGAGCTGCTCAAGATGGGGTGAGACCGCGGTCAAGAGCTGCATGATGATCGACGCCGAGATGTACGGCATGATCCCCAGCGCCATGATGCTCATGCGCTCCAGCGCACCACCCGAGAACATGTTGAACATGCCCAGGATGGTACCCTGCTGCTCCCTGAACAAGGCAGCAAGCTGGTCAGGATTGATACCGGGCACGGGGATATGGGCACCAATACGGTACACCACGATGGCGAGGAGCACGAAGCGCAGACGCGCCCATAGTTCACTCAGACCGCTGCCCATCGCCGGCATGTTTCCTGACTTGGCCATTTAGTCCTCTACCTTGCCACCGGCGGCTTCGATTGCAGCACGGGCACCTTTGGTGACCTTGATGCCGCGAACCGTGACCGCCTTGTTGACGTCGCCGGAAAGGATGATTTTCGCGTGCAGCGTGGCATCCTTGAGCACATTGGCGTCCTTGAGAGTCGCCATGGTGACTTCATCACCTGCCACCTTGGAGAGCTCGCTCAGGCGAACTTCTTCAGAGACCAGCGACTTCGCAGACGTGAAGCCGAATTTGGGCAGGCGACGCTGCAGCGGCATCTGACCGCCCTCGAAACCAGGCTTCACACTACCGCCGCTGCGCGACTTCTGGCCCTTGTGGCCACGACCGCCGGTCTTGCCCAGACCGGAGCCGATGCCACGACCGACACGCTTTTCGGCGTGCTTGGAACCCGGTGCCGGGCTCAGGCTATTGAGTTTCATGGATTACTCTCCCTCAACACGCACAAGGTAATTAACCTTGTGGATCATGCCGCGAACGGCAGGGGTGTCTTCCAGTTCAACCGTGTGACCAATGCGACGCAGACCCAGGCCTTTCATGGTGGCCTTGTGCTTGGGCAGTGTGCCGATGGTGCTGCGGGTCTGGGTAACCTTGAGTGTTGCTGCCATGGTATTCACCCCGTGATCGCGTCGACAGACAGACCGCGCTTGGCGGCGATGTCGTCCGGCGACTGCATGGAAGCGAGGCCCTTGACGGTTGCCCGCACCACGTTCACCGGATTGGTGGAGCCGTAGCACTTGGCCAGGACGTCGTGGACGCCAGCCAGCTCGAGCACGGAGCGCATGGCACCGCCAGCGATGATCCCGGTACCTTCGGAGGCCGGCTGCATGTACACCTTGGAGGCACCGTGACGGGCCTTGACCGGGTACTGCAGCGTGTGGCCCTTCAGGCTGACCTTGACCATGTTGCGGCGCGCCTGGTCCATGGCCTTCTGGATCGCGACCGGCACTTCACGCGCCTTGCCACGACCGAAGCCCACACGACCATTGCCGTCGCCGACGACGGTCAGAGCGGTGAAGCCGAAAATCCGGCCACCCTTGACCACCTTGGCGACACGGTTGACCTGTACGAGCTTTTCCTGCAGGTCGCCGGTGTTCTGTTCGTTCTTCGCCATCGTAAAACCCTTTAGAATTCCAGGCCGCCTTCACGTGCGGCGTCGGCCAGGGCCTTGACACGGCCGTGGTACTTGAAGCCGGCACGATCGAAGGCTACCTGGGTGATGCCTGCCTGCTTGGCGCGTTCGGCAATCAGTGCACCCACCTTGGCGGCGGCGTCCGAGTTACCGGTCGCACCCTCGCGCAGATCCTTGTCCAGCGTGGAAGCGCTGGCCAGCACCTTGCCACCATCCGGCGAGATAATCTGCGCATAGATGTGACGCGGGGTACGGTTGACGCACAGGCGATACACGCCCAGCTCGCGGATCTTGGCGCGAGCGCGGCGGGCACGACGGAGACGAGATTCTTTCTTCGCGTTCATAACCCTGCCTTACTTCTTCTTGGCTTCTTTGCGACGCACCTGCTCGTCGGCGTACCGTACACCCTTGCCCTTGTAGGGTTCCGGGGGACGGAAGGCGCGGATTTCCGCAGCGACCTGGCCGAGCTTCTGCTTGTCCGCGCTTTTCAGCACGATCACGGTGTTCTTCGGCGTTTCCGCCGAGACACCGTCAGGCAGTGTGTAGTCGACCGGGTGCGAGAAGCCCAGTGTCAGGTTGAGCGTCTGGCCCTTGGCCTGGGCACGATAGCCGACGCCGATGATTTCCAGGGACTTGGTGAAGCCCTCGGAGACGCCGGTGACCAGGTTCTGGACCAGTGCGCGTGTGGTGCCGGCCATCGCCCAGGACTTGGCGGTCTTGCTCGGGTTGAAGGTCAGCTGACCCTCTTCCTGAGCGACGACCACGTCCGAGTGGACGGTCATGGACAGCGTGCCCTGGCTGCCCTTGACGGTCAGCTGGTCGCCATCAAGCTTGATGTCGACGCCGGCAGGCAATTTAACCGGATATTTGGCTACGCGGGACATTCCAAACTCCTAGAATACGGTGCAGATGACTTCGCCACCGACGCCCGCCTCGCGAGCGGCACGGTCGGTCATCACGCCCCGGGAGGTGGTGACGATCGCGACACCCATGCCATCCGCCACCTTGGGCAGTGAAGACTTGCCCTTGTACTGGCGCAGAGACGGCTTGGAAACCCGCTGCAGGTGCTCGATGACCGGCCTTCCCTCAAAGTACTTGAGGGTTACGGTCAGCTCGGGCTTGGTGCTTTCAGCCACCGCAAAGTCGGTGATATAGCCCTCTTCCTTCAATACGCGGGCCACCTCGACCTTGAGTTTCGAAGACGGCATGGTGACCGTCTCCTTGGTGGCCATCTGCGCATTGCGGATACGAGTCAACATATCCGCCAGAGTGTCTTGCATGCTCATTTACGTTGCGCTCCTGATGATTCCGTGGCGGCTTACCAACTGGACTTTTTCAGCCCAGGGACTTCGCCACGCATAGCGGCTTCACGCAGCTTGTTGCGGCCCAAGCCGAACTTGTTGTAGTAGCCGTGCGGACGGCCGGTGATACGGCAGCGATTACGCTGACGCACCGGGCTCGAATCACGCGGCAACTGCTGCAGCTTGAGCGTTGCGTCGAAGCGCTCTTCTTCAGAAGTGTTCACGTTCTGGATGATCGCCTTGAGCTCGGCGCGCCGGGCCGCGTACTTCGCGACCAGCTTGGTGCGCTTGAGCTCACGCTCTACCATGCTTTTCTTTGCCATGATCCAACCCTTATTTCTTGAACGGGAAGTTCAGCGCGCTCAGCAGCGCACGACCTTCCTCGTCGGTGTTGGCAGTGGTGGTGATGGTGACATCCAGACCACGAATCCGGTCGATCTTATCATACTCGATCTCCGGGAAGATGATCTGCTCACGCACACCCATGGAGTAGTTGCCGCGACCGTCGAAAGACTTCGGGTTCAGACCACGGAAGTCACGCACGCGGGGTATCGCGATGTTGACCAGGCGATCGAGGAATTCCCACATACGCTCAGCGCGCAGGGTCACCTTGATGCCGATCGGCCAGCCTTCGCGCACCTTGAAGCCCGCGATGGACTTGCGTGCCTTGGTCACCAACGGCTTCTGACCGGAGAGCTTCTCCAGGTCGCCGACGGCATTCTCGATCAGCTTCTTGTCGCTGGTCGCGTCGCCGATGCCCATGTTCAGAGTCACCTTGGTGATCCGCGGCACCTGCATCACGTTGGCGTAGCTGAACTGCTCTTTGAGCTGAGCCACCACCTCGTTCTGATAACGTTCTTTCAAGTTCGCCATTTTGCTACCCGACTCGCGTTAGGCGTCGATCTGCGTCTGCGTCGACTTGTAGATACGTACCTTGGTACCGTCTTCCTTAACCTGGAAGCCGACGCGATCCGCCTTACCGGTCTCCGAATTGAAGATCGCCACGTTGGACGCGTGAATCGGAGCCTCGCGCTCGACGATACCGCCCTGCTTGCCTGCCATTGGATTGGGCTTGGTGTGACGCTTGATCATGTTCACACCGGACACCACAAAGCGTTCCTCTCCGAGGACGCGCTTCACCGTGCCACGCTTGCCCTTATCCTTGCCGGCGATGACGATCACTTCATCGTCACGTTTGATCTTTTGCATATCCGCCTCGCTCCTTACAGCACTTCGGGCGCCAGGGAAATGATCTTCATGAACTTCTCGTTACGAAGCTCACGTGTCACCGGCCCGAAGATACGGGTACCGATCGGCTGTTCGTTGGTGTTATTCAACAGAACGGCCGCATTTCCATCGAAGCGGATCAGCGAGCCGTCGGGACGACGGACACCGCTGCGGGTGCGAACCACCACCGCCTTGAGGACCTGGCCTTTCTTGACCTTGCCACGCGGAATGGCTTCCTTCACCGTGACCTTGATGATGTCACCCACGCGGGCGTAGCGACGGTGTGAACCGCCAAGCACCTTGATGCACTGCACCCGGCGCGCTCCGCTGTTGTCGGCGACATCCAGCATTGTCTGAGTCTGAATCATCGGTTTTCTCCAAACCTAATCTGACTGCTCTCGCCGAGCTCAGCCTTTGGCCTGCTCGACCACCTCGACCAGGGACCAGGCTTTCTTCCTGGACAGCGGACGGCATTCCTGAATGGAAACCGTGTCGCCGACCTTCGCCTGATTTGTCTCGTCGTGGGCGTGCAGCTTGGTGGAGCGCTTGACGTACTTGCCATAGATCGGGTGCCGCTCGCGGCGCTCGATCATGACGACGATGGACTTCTCCATCTTGTCGCTCACCACCTTGCCGGTGAGCGTACGAGCTTTCTTTTCTTCGGCCATCTCAGTCACCTGCCTTCTCGTTGAGCACAGTCTTGACGCGGGCGATATCCCGACGGACCTGCTTGAGCAGATGAGTCTGGCTCAGTTGGCCAGTGGCCTTCTGCATGCGCAGGTTGAACTGCTCGCGGAGGAGTTCGAAGAGCTGCTCACGCAGTTCGTCTACTGACTTTTCACGAAATTCCTGGGCGTTCATCACATCACCGTCCGTTTCACAAAGGTGGTGGATATGGGCATCTTCTGAGCCGCCAGGGAGAAGGCTTCACGAGCCAGCTCTTCCGGCACCCCTTCGATTTCATACAGAACCCGGCCTGGCTGGATCTGAGCGACCCAGTACTCGACGGAGCCCTTGCCCTTGCCCATACGAACTTCGAGCGGCTTCTTGGAAATCGGCTTGTCCGGGAATATGCGGATCCAGATCTTGCCGCCACGCTTGACGTGACGGGTGATCGCACGCCGGCCGGCTTCGATCTGACGGGCGGTGATACGACCGCGACCGGTTGCCTTCAGGCCATATTCCCCGAAGCTGATCTTGCTTCCGCGATGTGCCAGGCCACGGTTGCGACCCTTCATCATCTTGCGGAATTTCATGCGCTTGGGTTGTAACATCGACTCGCTCTCCCCTTACCTGGAACCTTTCTTCTTGGAGGGCGCGGCCTGCGGCTGTTTAGCCTTGGCGCGGACCTCTTCGATGCCCCCGAGGATTTCACCCTTGAAGACCCAAACCTTGACACCGATGATGCCGTAGGTGGTTTTTGCTTCGTAGGTGGCGTAGTCGATGTCCGCACGCAGGGTGTGAAGCGGCACGCGGCCTTCGCGGTACCATTCGGTACGCGCGATTTCCGCACCACCGAGGCGACCTGACAGCATCACCTTGATACCACCGGCACCCAGGCGCATGGCGTTCTGCACGGAACGCTTCATGGCGCGACGGAACATGACGCGACGCTCGAGCTGGCCGGCAATGTTCTGCGCGACGAGCTTGGCGTCCAGTTCCGGCTTGCGGACTTCTTCGATGTTGACGTGCACGGGCACGCCCATCATCGCCGTGACGTCGCGGCGCAGACGATCGACGTCCTCACCCTTCTTGCCAATCACGATGCCCGGACGGGCGGTGTGAATGGTAATACGGGCGTTGTTCGCCGGACGCTCGATGTGGATGCGACTCACGGACGCATTCTTCAGTCGCTCCTCGAGGAAGCGACGCACTTCGAGATCATTGTTCAGCTTGTCGGCATAGGCACCGCGCTCGGCATACCACACCGAGGAGTGATCCTTGACGATACCCAGCCGAATACCTGTCGGATGTACTTTCTGACCCATCTGGTCGACTCCTACTTCTCGGCTACCTTGACGGTGATGTGGCAGGTGCGCTTCAAGATACGATCCGCACGGCCCTTGGCGCGCGGCTTGATACGCTTGAGCGTCATGCCCTCATCGACGCAGATGGTCGAGACACGCAGCTCGTCGATATCCATACCGTTGTTTTCTTCCGCATTCGCGATGGCGGACTGAAGCACTTTCTTGACCAGCTTGGCAGCCTTCTTTGGTGAGAAGGTCAGCAGGTCAATTGCTTCGGCGACCGGCTTACCGCGCACCTGGTCAGCCACCAAACGGGCCTTCTGGGCGGATAAACGAGCGCCACGCAGCTTAGCTGTGACTTCCATCTCTCAATCCTCTCTGGCTTACCGTTTGGCTTTCTTGTCCGCCGCATGCCCGCGATACGTGCGGGTGGCAGCGAATTCGCCCAGCTTGTGGCCAACCATTTCCTCGGAGACGTGCACCGGGACGTGTTGGCGACCGTTATGGACAGCAATGGTGAGCCCGACCATATTCGGCAGGATCATCGAGCGACGCGACCAGGTCTTGATCGGTTTGCGATCGCTCTTCTCCACTGCAGCCTCAACCTTCTTCAGCAGATGAAGGTCAATGAAGGGACCTTTCTTCAGTGAACGTGGCACAGCCGTTACCTCTTAATGTCTTGGCGTATGGTCTCAGCTCCGGGCCTTGCGGCGACGGATGATGAGTTTGTCGGTGCGCTTGTTCTTGCGCGTCTTGTGGCCCTTGGTGGGAACGCCCCACGGGGAGACCGGGTGACGGCCACCGCTGGTGCGGCCTTCGCCGCCGCCATGCGGGTGATCCACCGGGTTCATGGCCACACCGCGAACGGTCGGACGCACGCCTCTCCAGCGCTTCGCACCGGCCTTGCCAAGTTGACGCAGGCTGTGCTCGGAGTTGCTCACTTCACCCAGGGTCGCGCGGCACTCTGCCAGCACCTTGCGCATCTCGCCGGAGCGCAGACGCAGGGTGGCGTAGTTGCCTTCACGAGCGACCAACTGGGCGCTGGTGCCGGCGCTGCGTGCGATCTGAGCACCCTTGCCGGGCTTCAGTTCGATGCAGTGCACGGTGGAACCCAGCGGGATGTTACGCAGCGGCAGGGTGTTACCCTTCCGGATCGCCGCGTTGACACCGGACTCGAGACGGTCACCGGACTTCACGCCCTTGGGCGCGATGATGTAGCGACGCTCGCCGTCCAGATACTTCAGCAGCGCAATATGGGCGCTACGGTTCGGGTCGTATTCCAGGCGCTCGACGATGGCGGGAACGCCATCCTTGGTGCGCTTGAAGTCCACGAGCCGATAGTGCTGACGGTGACCACCGCCCACGTGGCGGGTGGTGATGCGGCCGTTGTTGTTACGTCCACCGGAGCGCGACTGCTTCTCGAGCAGCGGTGCATAGGGCTTGCCCTTGTGCAGATCCTCGCTGACGATCTTGACGACGTGGCGACGACCGGCGGATGTGGGTTTTGTCTTGACGATTGCCATGATCCGTACTCCTGCCCTTATTCGGCGCCAGTGAAGTCTTCGAGCGTCTCACCGGCGGCCAGGGACACATAAGCCTTGCGGTAGCCCTGGCGACGGCCCAGACCCTGCGCAGTACGCTTGGTCTTGCCCTTGACGTTCAATACCTGGACGCGATCGACCTTCTTGCCGAACAGGACCTGTACGGCCTGCTTGATTTCCGGCTTGGTCGCGTCACTGGCCACCTTGAACACGTACTGATTGTTCTCAGCGGCGAAAGCGGCCTTCTCGGTCACGTGCGGACCAAGCAGAACCTTGAATACGCGTTCCTGGTTCATGCCAGCTTCTCCTCGAATTTACGCAGAGCAGAGACGGTGACCAGCACCTTGTCAAAGGCGATCAGGCTCACCGGGTCGGCAGCAGCCACATCCACCACATCCACGTTGGGAATGTTACGGGCGGCCAGATAGAGCTTCTCGTCGACTTCCTCGGTGACGATCAGCACTTTCTCGAGGTTCAGCTCCTTGAGCTTGGCCACCAGCTCCTTGGTGCGAGGCGCTTCGACGGTGATCTCGTCGATCGCCACCAGACGCTCCTGGCGAACCAGCTCGGAGAGAATCGCGCGCATGGCCGCACGGTACATCTTGCGGTTGACCTTGTGGGAGTGATCCTGCGGACGGGCCGCAAAGGTCACGCCACCGCTGCGCCACAGCGGCGAGCGGATGGTACCGGCACGAGCGCGACCGGTACCCTTCTGGCGCCACGGCTTCTTGCCACCACCACGAACGTCGGAACGGTTCTTCTGGGCGCGAGTCCCCTGACGACCACCGGCCAGATAGGCGGTGACGACCTGGTGAACCAGCGCCTCGTTGAATTCTTTGCCAAAGGTGGCGTCGGCGACTTCGACAGTGCCCGCGCCTGCAGCTAGATTCAGATTCATCGGTTCTATCCCCTTCAGCCAGCTTTGACGGCGCTGCGCACAATGACGTCGCTGCCGGTAGCACCGGGCACGGCACCCTTGATCAGCAGCAGGTTGCGTTCGGCGTCGACACGGACAATTTCCAGGCTCTGCACAGTGCAGCGGACATTGCCCATCTGGCCGGCCATCTTCTTGCCTTTGAAGACACGACCCGGGGTCTGACACATGCCGATGGAACCCGGCGCGCGGTGCGACAGTGAGTTGCCGTGGGTGGCATCCTGGGTGCGGAAGTTCCAGCGCTTGACGGCGCCCTGGAAGCCCTTGCCCTTGGAGGTGCCGGTCACATCGACCATCTGACCAGCTTCGAAGAGGGATACGGTGAGTTCGCCGCCCACTGCCGGAGCCTCATCGCCTTCTGCAAGGCGGAACTCCATCAGCGCACGACCGGCCTCGACACCCGCCTTGGCATATTGACCTGCCTGGGCCTTGGTGAGGTGCTTGGCCTTGCGGGAGCCGGTTGTGACCTGAATCGCCGCGTAGCCGTCGGTATCGACAGACTTCACGCTGGTGACGCGATTCGGCTCAACCTCGATCACGGTTACGGGCACAGAGGCGCCATCTTCGGTAAAGACACGGGTCATACCGGCCTTTCTACCGACTAAACCGATAGTCATTCTCAGTCTCCTTTAGTGTACGGGGCTATCACCCGCTATGGCTGCCCTTTCCAGAGCATTCCACTAGCACGTTGTATGACGCCATCACGGCGTGGCGGCTGCTGCTCATGTCTATCGTATGAGCGCTGGGCCGCGGGGTGTCTAGTGTAGTCAGTCGAGCTTGATTTGCACGTCCACGCCAGCGGCGAGATCGAGCTTCATCAGCGCATCGACAGTCTTCTCGGTCGGCTCGACGATATCGAGCACACGCTTGTGTGTGCGAATCTCATACTGATCGCGCGCGTCCTTGTTGACGTGCGGAGAGATCAGGATGGTGTACCGCTCACGATTGGTCGGCAGCGGGATCGGCCCACGTACCTGAGCACCGGTGCGCTTGGCGGTTTCAACGATCTCCGCGGCGGACTGGTCGATCAGGCGATGGTCGAACGCTTTCAACCGAATGCGAATCTTCTGGTTCTGCATTTGCCCTAAACTCCAATGGATGTCGACGGCGCTTGCCGCCTACCCACGCATTCAAAGGATGCGCATTATAGGCACGTCGCAAGCGAGAGTCAAACACTCTGCTTGCGATGCGCAGAAAGGGGGCCCCTCCCGGAGCCCCCTTCGATCATTCCAGCGAAAACCGCTTACTGGATGATCTTGGCCACGACGCCAGCGCCGACGGTACGGCCACCTTCGCGAATGGCGAAGCGCAGACCGTCATCCATGGCGATCGGAGCGATCAGGGTAACGACCATCTTGACGTTGTCGCCCGGCATGACCATCTCGACGCCTTCCGGCAGCTCACAGGTACCGGTGACATCAGTGGTACGGAAGTAGAACTGCGGACGATAGCCCTTGAAGAACGGCGTGTGACGACCACCCTCTTCCTTGGACAGCACGTAGACTTCGGCTTCGAAGACGGTGTGCGGGTTGATGGAGCCCGGCTTGGCCAGAACCTGGCCACGCTCGACGTCATCACGCTTGGTGCCACGCAGCAGGGCGCCGACGTTCTCACCGGCACGACCTTCGTCGAGCAGCTTGCGGAACATCTCGACGCCGGTCACGACGGTCTTGGTGGTGTCGCGGATACCGACGATCTCGACTTCCTCGCCAGCCTTGACGATGCCACGCTCGATACGGCCGGTGACCACGGTGCCACGACCGGAGATGGAGAAGACATCCTCGATCGGCATCAGGAACGGCTGGTCGATGGCGCGCTCCGGCTCCGGAATATAGTCGTCCAGGGCCTTGATCAGGTTGGCAACGGCGGTGGTACCCATGCCGTTGTCGTCCTTGCCTTCCAGCGCCATCAGGGCAGAACCGGTGATGATCGGGGTGTCGTCGCCCGGGAAGTCGTACTCGCTCAGCAGCTCGCGAACTTCCATCTCGACCAGCTCGAGCAGCTCTTCGTCATCGACCATGTCGGCCTTGTTCAGGAACACGACGATGTACGGCACGCCGACCTGACGCGAGAGCAGGATGTGCTCGCGGGTCTGCGGCATGGGGCCGTCGGCAGCAGAACAGACCAGGATAGCGCCGTCCATCTGGGCAGCACCGGTGATCATGTTCTTGACGTAGTCGGCGTGTCCCGGGCAGTCCACGTGAGCGTAGTGACGCTGCTCGGACTGGTACTCAACGTGAGAGGTGGCGATGGTGATGCCGCGCTCACGCTCTTCCGGTGCGTTGTCGATGGTGTCGAATTCACGCCAGTCGCCGCCGAACACCTCGGCAGAAACGCGAGTCAGGGCCGCAGTCAGAGTGGTCTTGCCGTGGTCGACGTGACCGATGGTGCCGACGTTGACGTGCGGTTTGGAACGTTCGAATTTTTCCTTAGCCACTTCGATAACCTCTTTACGTTAGCTAAAACGGTTTAACCTTTCTGGTTGATGACGGCTTCTACGATGCTGGAGGGCGCCTCGTCGTACTTCGAGAACTCCATAGTGTAGCTCGCACGACCCTGGGACTGAGAACGCAGATCGGTTGCGTAACCGAACATCTCGCCCAGCGGCACCGTCGCGCGGATGATCTTGCCGGAGGAAGAGTCATCCATGCCCTGCACCAGACCGCGACGACGGTTCAGGTCGCCCATGACGTCACCCATGAATTCCTCGGGGGTCACGACCTCGACCTTCATCACCGGTTCCAGCAGCACGGCTTTGGCCTTGCGGGCCCCTTCCTTGACAGCCATGGAAGAGGCAACCTTGAACGCGTTCTCGTTCGAGTCCACGTCATGGTAGGAGCCATCGTACAGCGTGACCTTGACGTCGATCATCGGGTAACCCGCGATGACGCCGTTCTGCAGCTGCTCAAAGGCCCCTTTCTCGACGGCACCCACGTACTCCTTGGGCACCACACCGCCGACGATCTCGGAAGCGAACTTGAAGTGCATGTCTTCGTCTTCGCCCTTGTCCGCCTCGGTCAGCGGCTCGATACGCAGCCAGACGTGGCCATACTGGCCGCGACCGCCAGACTGACGCACGAACTTGCCTTCCTGCTCAACGCTGCCGCGAATGGTTTCACGGTAGGCGACCTGGGGCTTGCCGATATTGGCCTCGACCTTGAACTCGCGACGCATGCGGTCGACGATGATATCGAGGTGCAGCTCGCCCATGCCGGAGATGATGGTCTGACCCGTTTCCTCGTCGGTCTTGACGCGAAACGAGGGGTCTTCCTGGGCCAGCTTGCCCAGTGCGACGCCCATCTTCTCCTGGTCGGTCTTGGTCTTCGGCTCCACGGCCACGGAGATCACCGGATCCGGGAACTCCATGCGCTCCAGCACGATCTTGTCGTTCAGATCGCACAGGGTATCGCCCGTGGTGACGTCCTTCAGGCCGATACAGGCAGCGATGTCACCAGCCAGAACTTCCTTGATCTCTTCGCGGGAGTTGGCGTGCATCTGCACGATACGACCCACGCGCTCTTTCTTCTGCTTGACCGAGTTGTAGACGCTGTCGCCGGAGTTCAGCACCCCGGAATAGACGCGGATGAACGTCAGGGTACCGACGAACGGGTCGGTAGCGATCTTGAACGCCAGCGCGGCGAAAGGCGCACTGTCGTCCGCCTCGCGGGTGGCGATGGTGCCATCCCTGTCGTCGAGTTCACCCTCGATGGCCTTGACCTCGGTGGGTGACGGCATGTATTCGATGACGCCATCGAGAACCGCCTGCACGCCCTTGTTCTTGAACGCCGAGCCGCAGGTGACCAGCACGATCTCGTTGGCCAGGGTGCGACGACGCAGGCCGGCCTTGATCTCCTCGACGGTCAGCTCGCCACCCTCGAGATACTTGTCCATCAGCTCTTCGGAGGCCTCGGCGGCCGCCTCGACCATCTCTTCGCGGTACTTCTCGGCGGTCTCCTGAAGCTCGGCAGGAATATCGACGAGGTCATAGCTCATACCCTGGTCGGCTTCATTCCAGACGATGGCCTTCATGGTGATCAGGTCGACGACACCCTTGAATTCTTCCTCGGTGCCCCAGTTGATCTGGATCGGCACGGCATTGGCGCCGAGACGTTCCTTGAGCTGGTCGACCACCATGAAGAAGTCGGCGCCGGTGCGGTCCATCTTGTTGACGAACACCATGCGCGGGACTTCGTACTTGTTGGCCTGGCGCCAGACGGTCTCGGTCTGGGGCTGAACGCCGGACGAGCCGCACAGCACCACGACGGCACCGTCGAGTACACGCAGGGAACGCTCGACCTCGATGGTGAAGTCGACGTGTCCCGGCGTGTCGATGATGTTGATGCGGTGCTCATCGAACTGCTTGTTCATGCCCTGCCAGAAGCAAGTGGTTGCCGCGGAGGTGATGGTGATACCACGCTCCTGCTCCTGCTCCATCCAGTCCATGGTGGCTGCGCCATCATGGACCTCGCCGACCTTGTGAGACAGGCCGGTATAGAACAGCACGCGCTCGGTCGTGGTGGTCTTGCCGGCATCGACGTGAGCGACGATGCCGATATTACGGTAGCGTTTTAGTGGAGTCTTGCGAGCCACGGTGGAACTCCCCGTTGGTTGGCGATGCGATTAGAAGCGACGCACTTAGAAGCGGTAGTGCGAGAACGCCTTGTTGGCCTCGGCCATGCGATGCACGTCTTCACGCTTCTTGACCGCGGAGCCCTTGCCCTCGGCGGCATCGAGCATCTCGCCAGCGAGACGCTGCACCATGGTCTTCTCGCCGCGCTTGCGCGCCGCATCCACCAGCCAACGCATGGCCAGCGCCTGGCGGCGCGAGGGGCGGACTTCTACCGGAACCTGATAGGTCGCACCGCCAACGCGGCGTGACTTGACCTCGACCATGGGCTGGATGGCTTCCAGCGCACGATCGAAGATCTCCAGCGGCTCTTCCTTGCTACGCTCGGCAACCTTGTCCAGCGCACCGTAGACGATGTGCTCGGCCACGGACTTCTTGCCGCTGTACATCAGGTGGTTCATGAACTTCGCCAGGCGCTCACTTCCGAACTTGGGATCCGGCAGGATTTCGCGCTTGGCTACTACTCTTCTTCTAGGCATGACAAGCCCTCTATCGAAGGGTCTTTCAGGCAAACCCGGAACTCTCGCACGCTCTTTTCGAACTCGCGACGCCCGGCCTTACTCTTATCAGACCGAATTGATTCTGGATGCGTACCGAGGCCGATCAGGACTTCGGACGCTTGGTGCCGTACTTGGAACGGCCCTGCTTACGGTTCTGCACGCCGGAGGTATCGAGGGCGCCGCGAACGGTGTGATAGCGCACACCCGGCAAATCCTTGACACGACCGCCGCGGATCAGCACCACAGAGTGCTCCTGGAGGTTGTGACCCTCACCGCCGATGTAGGACGACACTTCGAACCCGTTGGTCAGGCGCACGCGGCAGACCTTACGCAGGGCCGAGTTCGGCTTCTTCGGGGTGGTGGTGTAGACGCGGGTGCAAACACCGCGCTTCTGCGGACAGGCCTGCAGCGCCGGCACGTCGCTCTTGGCGGCGGGGCGCTTGCGCGGCTTGCGCACGAGCTGATTGATCGTTGCCATGTTGTGTAGCTGACTCCAATGGTTGCCTTGCCTTTCAGCGGGCGCGGGCACACCCACCCCACTGTTAAAGGCTGCGCATTCTAATGTCTAGCGGGGTCGGGCGTCAAGCCGGGAGCACCGCTCACGGCCTGACGCCCTCGCACGCCGTCTACAGGTCGTCGTCGTCCGAGTCCAGCGCGGTGAGCTGAGCGCCCAGCTCCTGCTCGACATCGAAGGCCGACGGGTGGAGCAGACGCTCGGTATCTTCACGCCTGCGGCGACGCTCCTGGTGATGAGCCAGACCGGTTCCTGCCGGAATCAATCGGCCGACCACCACGTTCTCCTTCAGGCCGCGCAGGTAGTCGCGCTTGCCGGTAACCGCCGCCTCGGTCAGCACCCGCGTGGTCTCCTGGAAGGAGGCCGCAGAGATGAACGACTCGGTGGCCAGGCTGGCCTTGGTGATACCCAGCAGCACCCGCTGGTACTTGGCCTGGAACTTCTCGGCCTTCTCCAGGCGAGCATTCTGCTCCAGCACCCGCACCAGTTCGACCTGATCACCCGGGATGAAGTCGGAATCGCCGGAATCGGTGATCTCGACCTTGCGCAGCATCTGACGCACGATCACTTCGATGTGCTTGTCGTTGATGCCCACGCCCTGGAGGCGGTAGACCTCCTGGATCTCGGCGGTGATGTATTTGGCCAGCTCCGCCACCCCCAGCAGCCGCAGGATATCGTGCGGGTTGCTCGGGCCATCGGAGATCACCTCGCCCTTCTCGACGCTCTCACCCTCGAAGACGGCAATCTGGCGCCACTTCGGGATCAGCGCCTCGAAGGGATCGCTGCCGTCCTCGGGGGAGATCGTCAGGCGACGCTTGCCCTTGGTCTCCTTGCCGAAGCTGATGACGCCGCTGACCTCGGCGAGGATCGCCGGCTCCTTCGGCTTGCGTGCCTCGAACAGGTCGGCCACGCGGGGCAGACCCCCGGTGATGTCCTTGTTGCCGGACGCCTCCACCGGGATACGGGCGACGATCTCGCCGACACCGATGGCAGCACCGTTTTCCACGGAGACGATCGACTTGCCCGGCAGCAGGTACTGGACGGGCGTGTTCGAACCCGTGACGCTGATCGGCTCCCCGGCCTCGTCAGTCAGCAGGATCATCGGGCGCTTGTCGCGGCCGGCCAGCGGACGCGCGGCGGACTCGATCACCTCGATGGAGGAAAGGCCGGTCATCTCATCCACGCTACGGTGAATGGTCATGCCTTCGTCCATGTCGGCGTAATGCACCTTGCCCTCGACCTCGGCAATGATCGGGTGGGTGTGCGGATCCCACTTGGCCACGGCCTGACCGGCATCCACGGCGTCGCCATCCTTGACGGAAAGCTCGGCACCGTAGGGCAGCTTGTAGTACTCGCGCTCACGACCATGGTCGTCGGCGACGGCCAGGGCGCTGGAGCGGGAGACCACTACCAGCTTGCCGTCGGCGCGCTCGACGAACTTCATGTTGTGCAGGCGTACGCGACCGCCGTGCTTGACCTGGACGCTGTCCACCGCCGAGGCACGCGATGCCGCGCCACCGATGTGGAAGGTCCGCATGGTCAGCTGCGTGCCAGGCTCACCGATCGACTGGGCGGCGATGACACCCACCGACTCACCGATGTTGACCTGATGGCCACGGGCCAGATCACGGCCGTAGCAGCAGGCGCAGACGCCGTGCGCGGACTCGCAGGTGATGGCACTGCGCACCACGATCTCGTCGACGCCCATGGTGTCGAGATGCTCGCACCAGGCTTCGTCGAGCAGGGTGCCCTTCTCGATCAGCACCTCGTCGGTGGCCGGGTCGATGACATCCTGGGCCACCACGCGGCCAAGCACACGCTGGGCCAGGGAGACGATGATATCGCCGCCCTCGATGACCGGGTGCAGCGTCAGGCCGCGCTCGGTGCCGCAGTCGGTCTCGGTGATCACCATGTCCTGGGCCACGTCGACCAGGCGACGCGTCAGGTAACCGGAGTTGGCGGTCTTCAGTGCCGTATCCGCCAGGCCTTTCCGCGCGCCGTGGGTCGAGATGAAGTACTGGAGTACGTTCAGGCCTTCACGGAAGTTGGCAACGATCGGCGTCTCGATGATCGAGCCGTCCGGCTTGGCCATCAGGCCACGCATACCCGCCAGCTGGCGGATCTGGGCGGCACTACCCCGTGCGCCGGAATCGGCCATGATGAAGACGCTGTTGAACGAGTCCTGTTCGACCTCATTGCCGTCACGGTCGATCACGGTCTCCTTCTCGATCCCGCGCATCATCGCCTTGGCCACCTTGTCGTTGGCCTTGGACCAGATATCGATGACCTTGTTGTACTTCTCGCCGGCGGTGACGAGGCCCGAGGAGAACTGATCCTCGATCTCCTTCACCTCGGCCTCGGCCGCGTCGACGATCTCGACCTTGGCATCCGGGATGACGAAGTCGTTGACGCCGATGGAGGCACCGGACCAGGTCGCCATGCGGAAGCCGGTATACATCAGTTGGTCGGCGAAAATGACCGTCGGCTTGAGGCCGGCACGACGATATACCTCGTTGAGCAGCTTGGAGATCGCCTTCTTCTTCATCGGCTGGTCGACCAGCTCGAAGGGCACGCCGTCGGGCAGGATGCGGAACAGCAGGGCACGACCGGCGGTGGTGTCGTAGATGGTACGCACCGTGCTCTGTTCCCCGGTCTCTTCGTCGACCAGTAGCTCGGTCAGGCGCACCTTGACCCGGGCGTGCAGCGACACGCTCTGGGTACCGAAGGCGCGCTCGACCTCGTTGAGGCCGGAGAACACCATGCCCTCGCCCTTGGCATTGATCTTCTCGCGGGTCATGTAGTACAGACCCAGCACCACGTCCTGGGAGGGCACGATGATCGGATCGCCGTTGGCCGGTGACAGCACGTTGTTGGTGGCCATCATCAGCGCCCGCGCCTCGAGCTGGGCTTCCAGCGTCAGCGGCACATGGACCGCCATCTGGTCACCGTCGAAGTCGGCGTTGTAGGCGGCACACACCAGCGGGTGCAGCTGGATCGCCTTGCCCTCGATCAGCAGCGGCTCGAAGGCCTGGATGCCGAGGCGGTGCAGGGTCGGCGCGCGGTTGAGCAGCACCGGGTGTTCGCGGATGACCTCGGCGAGGATGTCCCACACCTCGGGCAGCTCGCGCTCGACCATCTTCTTGGCGGCCTTGATGGTGGACGCATGGCCCAGCGACTGCAACTTGGAGTAGATGAACGGCTTGAACAGCTCCAGGGCCATCTTCTTGGGCAGACCGCACTGGTGCAGACGCAGGGTCGGACCGACGGTAATGACCGAACGGCCGGAGTAATCGACGCGCTTGCCCAGCAGGTTCTGACGGAAACGCCCCTGCTTGCCCTTGATCATGTCGGCCAGGGATTTCAGCGGGCGCTTGTTCGAGCCGGTGATGGCCCGGCCGCGACGGCCGTTGTCCAGCAGGGCGTCCACCGCCTCCTGCAGCATGCGCTTCTCGTTGCGCACGATGATATCCGGCGCATTGAGGTCGAGCAGACGCTTCAGGCGGTTGTTGCGGTTGATTACCCGGCGGTACAGGTCGTTCAGGTCGGAGGTCGCGAAGCGGCCACCGTCCAGCGGCACCAGCGGTCGCAGGTCCGGCGGCAGTACCGGCAGCACCTCCATCACCATCCACGCCGGCGCATTGCCGGAATTGTGGAAGGCCTCCAGCAGCTTGAGCCGCTTGGAGAGCTTCTTGATCTTGGTCTCGGAGTTGGTCTGCGGGATCTCCTCGCGCAGCCGGTCGATCTCTTCCGGCAGCTCGATGTCCTTGAGCAGCGCCTGGATCGCCTCGGCGCCCATGCGGGCGTCGAAGTCGTCACCGAACTCCTCGAGGGCCTCGAAGTACTGCTCGTCGTTGAGCAGTTGACCGCGCTCCAGCGTGGTCATGCCCGGGTCGATCACCACGAAGCTCTCGAAGTAGAGCACCCGCTCGATGTCGCGCAGGGTCATGTCCAGGAACATGCCGATGCGTGACGGCAGCGACTTCAGGAACCAGATGTGGGCAACCGGCGAGGCCAGCTCGATGTGGCCCATGCGCTCGCGGCGCACCGCCGCCTTGGTCACTTCGACGCCGCACTTCTCGCAGATGATGCCGCGGTGCTTCATGCGCTTGTACTTGCCGCAGAGGCACTCGTAGTCCTTCACCGGGCCAAAGATCTTGGCACAGAACAAGCCGTCCCGCTCCGGCTTGAAGGTACGGTAGTTGATGGTCTCGGGCTTCTTGACCTCACCGAAGGACCAGGAGCGAATCATGTCCGGTGAGGCGAGCGAGATCTTGATCGCATCGAACTCTTCGGACTGTGACTGCGATTTGAGGACTTTCACCAAATCTTTCATGGAGTCGGCTCCTAGCTCTCTAACTCGATATCGATGCCCAGCGAACGGATTTCCTTAACGAGAACGTTGAAGGATTCCGGCATGCCGGCATGCATGGTGTGGTCGCCGTCCACAATGCTCTTGTACATCTTGGTGCGACCTTCCACGTCGTCGGATTTCACCGTCAGCATCTCCTGGAGGGTGTAGGCGGCACCGTAGGCTTCCAGCGCCCAGACCTCCATCTCCCCGAAGCGCTGGCCACCGAACTGCGCCTTGCCGCCCAGTGGCTGCTGGGTGACGAGCGAGTAGGAGCCGGTGGAACGCGCGTGCATCTTGTCGTCGACCAGGTGGTTGAGCTTCAGCATGTACATGTAGCCCACCGTGACCGGCCGGTCGAAGGCGTCACCGGTGCGGCCGTCGTACAGGGCCATCTGGCCGGAGTCCGGCAAGTCGGCCAGGCGCAGGAGATGCTTGATCTCGCCTTCGGCAGCACCATCGAACACCGGCGATGCCATCGGTACGCCCTTGCGCAGGTTCTTGGCCAGGGCGATCACCTCATCGTCGCTGAGGGTGTCGAGGTCCTCGATCCGGGTGCCAGTGGTCGAATTGTAGACCTGGTCCAGGAACTCGCGGATCTCGGCAACCTGCTGGTCACGGGCGTCGCGCAACATGGCATCGATCTTGACCCCCAGCCCCTGGGCCGCGAGGCCAAGGTGGGTCTCGAGGATCTGACCGACGTTCATGCGTGACGGTACGCCCAGCGGGTTGAGCACGACGTCCACCGACACACCGTTGTCGTCGAAGGGCATGTCCTCGACCGGCATGATGGCGGAGATGACACCCTTGTTACCGTGACGGCCGGCCATCTTGTCACCCGGCTGGATGCGACGCTTGACCGCCATGTAGACCTTGACGATCTTCAGTACGCCCGGCGCCAGATCATCGCCCTGGGTGAGCTTGCGCTTCTTGTCCTCGAAGCGCTCCTCCATTTCCTTGCGACGGTTCTCCAGCTGCTCGTCGGCCTGGGCCAGCAGCTCGTTGAGGGACTCCTCCTGCAGGCGCAGCTTGAACCACTGCTGGCGCGGCAGCTCCTCCAGGTAGCTCTCGGAGAGCACATCGCCCTTCTTGAGCTTGGGCCCGCCATGCACCACCTCGCCATTCAGGGTGCGCTTGAGGCGCTCGAAGGTGGCGTCCTCGGCGATGCGGTAGGTCTCCTGCAGGTCCTTGCGCACCTCGTCGAGCTGCATCTGCTCGATGGCCAGTGCACGGGAATCCTTCTCCACGCCGTCGCGGGTGAAGACCTGGACGTCGATGACCGTACCCTTCATGCCGGTCGGCGCACGCAGCGAGGTGTCCTTCACGTCGGAGGCCTTCTCGCCGAAGATCGCCCGCAGCAGCTTCTCTTCCGGCGTCAGCTGGGTCTCGCCCTTGGGCGTGACCTTGCCCACCAGGATGTCGCCCGGGCCGACTTCGGCACCGATGTAGACCACGCCCGCCTCGTCCAGCTTGGAGAGCGCCGACTCACCCACGTTGGGGATGTCGGAGGTGATCTCCTCCGGCCCCAGCTTGGTGTCGCGGGACACACAGGTCAGTTCCTGGATGTGGATGGTGGTGAAACGGTCTTCCTGCACCACCCGCTCCGAGAGCAGGATCGAGTCCTCGAAGTTGTAGCCGTTCCAGGGCATGAAAGCGATGCGCATGTTCTGGCCCAGGGCCAGATCGCCCATGTCGACGGAGGGGCCGTCGGCCAGGATGTCACCGCGGGCCACGGTATCGCCGGGACGCACGATGGGGCGCTGGTTCATGCAGGTATTCTGGTTGGAGCGCACGTACTTTGTGAGGTTGTAGATATCGACGCCGGCCTCGCCGCCGATGATCTCGTCCTCATTGATACGCACCACGATCCGCCGGGCATCGACCGAGTCGATCACGCCACCGCGACGCGCCACGGCACAGACGCCGGAATCGCGAGCCACGAAACGCTCCATGCCGGTACCCACCAGCGGCTTCTCGGCACGCAGCGTCGGCACCGCCTGACGCTGCATGTTCGAGCCCATCAGAGCGCGGTTGGCATCGTCGTGCTCGAGGAACGGAATCAGCGCCGCGGCCACGGAGACCACCTGGCGCGGAGAGACGTCCATCAGCGTCACCTGCTCGGGACGCATGAAGGTGGTCTCGCCCTTGTGGCGTACCTGGACCAGGTCGTCGTCCAGCTTGTTGGACTCGTCCACGGCTGCCGAGGCCTGAGCGATGACGTAATCGCCCTCTTCGATGGCCGAGAGATGCACCACCTCGTCGGTCACCTGGCGATCCACCACCTTGCGGTACGGCGTCTCGAGGAAACCGTAGCTGTTGGTGTGGCTGTAGGTGGCCAGCGAGTTGATCAGGCCGATGTTCGGCCCTTCCGGCGTCTCGATGGGGCAGAGGCGGCCGTAGTGCGTGGCGTGAACGTCGCGCACCTCGAAGCCGGCCCGCTCACGGGTCAGGCCGCCCGGCCCAAGCGCGGAGACGCGGCGCTTGTGGGTGACCTCGGAGAGCGGGTTGTTCTGGTCCATGAACTGCGAGAGCTGGCTGGAACCGAAGAACTCCTTGACCGCCGCGGCGACGGGCTTGGCGTTGATCAGGTCCTGCGGCATCAGGCCTTCGCTCTCCGCCATGGAGAGGCGCTCCTTGACCGCACGCTCGACGCGCACCAGCCCCACGCGGAACTGGTTCTCGGCCATCTCGCCGACGCAGCGAATGCGACGGTTGCCCAGGTGATCGATATCGTCGACTTCACCGAAGCCGTTACGGATATAGATCAGCTCCTTGAGCACATCGAGAATGTCGCGGTTGTCGAGCACGCCGGAGCCGGTGTCGCCCTCACGACGCAAGCGGCGGTTGAACTTCATGCGACCGACGCCGGAGAGGTCGTAGCGGTCCTCGGTGAAGAACAGGTTGTGGAACAGGGTCTCGGCGGCTTCCTTGGTGGGCGGCTCGCCGGGACGCATCATGCGGTAGATCTCGACCAGCGCCTCGAGCTGGGAACCGGTGGTATCCAGACGCAGCGTGTCGGAGATGAAGGAACCGCAGTCGAGATCGTTGGTGTAGAGCGTCTCGATGGTGGTGATGCCGGCCTGGCCGAGCTTCTCGAGCAGCTCAGGCGTAATCACGGTATTGCAGGGGCAGATCAACTCACCGGTGCTGGAATCGACCTGATCGCGAGCCAGCGTCTTGCCGAACAGGTAGTCCATCGGCACGTCAAGGCGCTGCAGCCCCGATTTCTCCAGCTGACGGATATGCTTCTGGGTGATGCGCCGGCCTTCCTCGACGATGAGGTTGCCCTCGCCGTCCTTGATGTCGAAGGTGGCGGTCTCGCCGCGCAGGCGCGACGGTACCAGCTCCACAGAGAAACCACCTTTCTCAATGTGGAAGGTGCTGGTCTCGAAGAACTCGTCGAGGACCTCCTCGGCGGTCAACCCCAGGGCGCGCAGCAGCACGGTCGCCGGCAGCTTGCGGCGACGGTCGATACGCACGAAGACGTTGTCCTTGGGGTCGAACTCGAAGTCGAGCCACGAGCCGCGGTAAGGAATCACGCGGGCAGAGTAGAGCAGTTTGCCGGATGAGTGGCTCTTGCCCTTGTCATGGTCGAAGAACACGCCGGGAGAGCGATGCAGCTGGGAGACGATGACCCGCTCGGTACCGTTCACGACGAAGGTCCCGTTCTCGGTCATCAGGGGGATTTCCCCCATGTAGACTTCCTGCTCCTTGATGTCCTTGATGGCCTTGTTCGAGGAGTCCCGATCGTAGATGATCAGGCGAACCTTGACCCTCAGGGGCGCCGAGTAGGTAACGCCACGCAGCTGGCACTCCTTGACATCAAAGGCCGGCGTGCCGAAACGATAGCTGACATACTCGAGCGCAGCGTTGCCGGAGAAGCTCTCGATCGGGAACACGGACTTGAAGGCCGCGTGAAGCCCGGTCTCAAGGCGCTCATCGGCCGAGCGGTCCTGCTGGAGGAAGTCGTAATAGGAATCAAGCTGGATCGCCAGCAGGTAGGGCACATCCATCACTTGGGGCAGTTTGCCGAAATCCTTGCGGATGCGTTTTTTCTCAGTGTATGAGTAAGCCATCTGTATTCCCCAGCTTGTTCACCATGGGTGACCGATGCGTGGTCGGCGCCACCCGACGGGCTCGACCCCGTCAGGCGCTGACGGCAAGCTACTCAGGTGGGTAGCTCGCCGTCGGGATTCTTCTAGCAGCGCTGCAACGGCAGGCGGCTAGTGCAACAGAAAAAGGCCGGCAGCGGGAGGGCCCGCCACCAGCCGTGGAAGCTTACGCAGCGCGTGAAGCCATGGGGCACAAGGATTACTTGAGCTCCACGCTCGCGCCGGCTTCTTCCAGCTTCTTCTTTGCCGCTTCGGCGTCGTCCTTGGACAGCCCTTCCTTGATGGTCGCCGGAGCGCCGTCGACGGCACCCTTGGCTTCCTTCAGGCCCAGGCCGGTCAGTTCGCGAACCGCCTTGATCACGTTGACTTTCTTTTCGCCAGCGCTGGTCAGGACCAGGTCGAACTCGGTCTGCTCTTCGGCAACTTCGCCAGCGGCAGCCGGGCCAGCCATCACGGCGGCGGCGGCAGAAACGCCAAACTTCTCTTCCATCGCTTCGATCAGCTCGACGACTTCCATGACGGACATGTCGGCGACGGCGTTGATGATGTCTTCTTTGGTCAGTGCCATTTTGGTCTTCCTAACTTTGCGGGAGCCTCGGCGCGCCGAGCGCTCGTCTATTCAGAGTTCGATTCAGGCTACAGGAACGAGTTCGCCGATCAGGCGGCTTCTTCCTGCTTCTGGTCGCGCAGGGCGGCCAGGGTACGAACCAGCTTGCCGGCGGATGCTTCCTTCATGACGGACATCAGCTTGGCGATGGCCTCGTCATAAGTCGGCAGCGTTGCCAATCGGTCGATGTCGCTTGCCGGAATCAGCTCGCCTTCGTAGGCCAGCGCCTTCACTTCAAAGTTCTGATCCTGCTTGGAAAACTCCTTGAACAGGCGGGCAGCAGCGCCCGGATGTTCAGTGGAGAACGCCAGCAGTGTCGGACCGATGAAGCTCTCGTTCAGGCATTCCCACTGGGTGCCTGAGAGGGCGCGGCGTGCCAGGGTGTTGCGGACAACACGGATCTGCACGCCATTCTCGCGGGCCTGCTTGCGCAGGTCGGTCATCTTCTCGACCGTGACACCACGAGAATCGGCAACTACGACGGAGAGTGCGCCCTTGGCCGCTTCACTGACCTCGGCAACGATCGCCTTCTTGCCTTCGAGTGCTAGTGGCACAGTGATCACTCCTTCGTGCCGGAACCTCGCAGTGCGGGCTCCGGGGGTTACCATCTCTTCCCTAGGCCGCCTTGCGACGGATGCGGGAAGTCCCGGGTGATGGTGCTCACCAGCGATCTGGCGGCCACACCATCTGCGCAGGCACCCCATGCCGGGGACATTAAGCCGCCACTCGAGAGCGGCGGCGCCTGCGGTCTTTGACGGCGCCCCTCGCACCCTGCCTGGCAAGGTGCCCGGGGACCGCAAAGTTCTTGCAAACTACTTCTTGCTGCGCGCTGCCGACACCAATACCCGGCAGCGGACGACTCTCACCCCGGTTACACCAGTGCGGAGTGGTCGAGGGTCAGGCCCGGGCCCATGGTAGTGGACAGGGTGACCTTCTTTAAGTAGATACCCTTGGACGTGCTCGGCTTGAGACGCTTGAGGTCGGCGACCAGCGCTTCCAGGTTGCCCTGGATGGCGGCTGCATCGAAGTCGACCTTGCCCAGAGTAGTATGGATGATGCCGTTCTTGTCGGTACGGAAACGCACCTGGCCAGCCTTGGCGTTCTTGACTGCAGTTGCCACGTCAGGCGTCACGGTGCCGACCTTGGGGTTCGGCATCAGGCCGCGCGGACCGAGGATCTGGCCCAGCTGACCGACGACGCGCATGGCGTCCGGCGAAGCGATGACCACATCGAAGTTGAGCTGGCCTTTCTTGACCTGCTCGGCCAGGTCGTCCATGCCGACGATATCGGCACCGGCTTCCTTGGCGGCTTCGGCGTTAGCACCCTGGGTAAACACGGCGACGCGAACGTCCTTGCCGGTACCGTTGGGCATCACGGTGGCACCACGCACGACCTGGTCGGATTTGCGCGGATCGACGCCCAGATTGATGGCGACGTCGAGAGACTCCTTGAACTTGACGGTGGACAGCTCATTGAGCAGCGCCACGGCCTCTTCCAGAGAGTACGCCTTGGCCGGGTCGACCTTTTCGCGAATTGTCTGGGCGCGCTTGGACAGTTTAGCCATGATCAGAGACCCTCCACGTTCAGGCCCATGCTGCGGGCGCTACCGGCAATGGTACGCACAGCGGCGTCGAGATCGGCAGCCGTCAGATCCGGCTCCTTGGTCTTGGCGATCTCCTCGAGCTGCTCGCGGGTCACGGTTCCGACCTTCTTCTTGTTCGGCTCGCCGGAGCCGGACTTGATGCCAGCCGCCTTCTTCAGCAGGACGGCCGCGGGCGGCGTCTTGGTGATGAAGGTGAAGCTGCGATCGGAGTAGACGGTGATGACCACGGGAGTCGGGAGACCCGGCTCGATTTCCTGCGTAGCCGCGTTGAAGGCCTTGCAGAATTCCATGATATTGACACCGTGCTGACCCAGCGCGGGGCCCACGGGGGGACTCGGATTGGCCTTACCGGCTGCAACCTGCAGCTTGATGTAAGCCTGTACTTTCTTGGCCATGATGGACTCCAGTTGGGTAGTAGCGCCTTGCGGCTCCCCGGGTTATACGGCCGCCTCGGCGGCCAGACAGCAGATGCCGGGCCGAGAGGATTACTCCTTCTCGACCTGGGCAAATTCCAGCTCTACCGGCGTCGCCCGCCCGAAGATCAGCACGCTGACCTGGAGGCGACTCTTGTCGTAGTTCACTTCCTCGACCACACCATTGAAGTCGGCGAAGGGGCCGTCGACGACCCGCACGGACTGGCCCGGCTCGAAGATGGTCTTGGGACGCGGCTTGTCGGTGCCATCCTTCACCCGGCGCAGGATGCCATCGGCCTCCTTCTGGGTGATCGGCGCCGGCTTCTCCTTGGTCCCACCGATGAAGCCCATGACCCGCGGCGTCTCGTTGACCAGGTGCCAGGTCCCGTCATCCATCTCCATCTCGACCAGCACGTAGCCGGGGTAGAACTTGCGCTCACTCTTGCGGCGCTTGCCGTCCCGCATCTCGACGACTTCTTCGGTCGGCACAAGAATCTCGCCGAAGCGGTCTTCCATGCCATACATCTTCACGCGCTCCAACAAGGAGCGCATGACATGCTTCTCGAAGCCGGAGTAGGCGTGGACGACGTACCAACGCTTGGACATGAAAACTCCTAACCGATGACGCCGGACATCGCCCAGCCAAGAAGGGTGTCGATCAGCCACAGCATCAGACCGACCACCAGCACGGCGACAAGCACGATAGCCGTGGTCTGCACGGTTTCGGGGCGGGTCGGCCACACCACCCGCTGAATTTCTTTCTTGGCGCTCTTGGCCAGCTCGGCCAGGTCGCGACCCTTGGTGGTAGTCAGCGCAATCGCTGCAGCAGCAGCACAGAGAACGACGACACCCAGCACGCGATAGAGGATGGCCTGGTCGGCAAAGTAGGTATTCCCCACGACAGCCACAACCAGCAACGTGATGACCACCGCCCACTTGAGCCCGTCGTGGCGCGACTCCTGCACCTCGGCGTTATGTTTCATGAAAACGTGACTCCTCAGGGTGCGGCAATCGAATCATATGACTGATAGATGGGTGCCAACCTGGGGGAGGTTGGCAGGCCAGGAGGGAATCGAACCCCCAACCTGCGGTTTTGGAGACCGCTGCTCTGCCAATTGAGCTACTGGCCTGTATCTGATGCGCGCGACCCCTTGCAGGCAGCATGCACAACAGCGGGCGCCATGATAGCGAAGGTCTCGCCTGCTGGCAACCCCTTCCGACACTCCTGCATCGAAAGAAAAGAGAAAGGCGAGCCAAGGCTCGCCTTTCTCTATCTGGAGCTCATGGACGGATTTGAACCGTCGACCTCACCCTTACCAAGGGTGTGCTCTACCCCTGAGCTACATGAGCAAAACCCTTTGGCACATCCCACATGCCTGCACCGACCACTATCGTCAGCACTTGCCATACTGGAGCGGGCAGCGGGGATCGAACCCGCATCATCAGCTTGGAAGGCTGAGGTTCTACCATTGAACTATGCCCGCCTACCCACTCTGGCCGCCGAATCGCCAAAGCCGATCACGGCATGAAACTTGGTGGAGGGGGAAGGATTCGAACCTTCGAAGCTTTCGCGGCAGATTTACAGTCTGCTCCCTTTGGCCACTCGGGAACCCCTCCAACTGGCGGCTCATTCTACCGCCTCCACGAACCGTGTCAAGTGCTTGTTTATCAGCAACTTGCTTGGACCGATCCCGTTCGGGAACGCCCCCGGCTCCGGAACGCGCTGCATTGTGTCAAAGCAGCATGGAGAAAGCAAGGCCCGCACGGATTTTTTCCAGCCCCGCCGGCGCCGGCACACGCGGCGCTCCCGACATGCGCCCGGCCCGCTCGGCGGCGGTCAGCGGGAAGCAGGCCTCCAGCCCACCGTACACCATGTCAGGCCAGACCGCGTGGGGGGACTGCATCCCGCGCGCCATGACGCGGGCATCCCCTCCGGTGAGCAACATCGGCAACGCCACGCCTTCCCGGTCGCACACCTCCGAGTAGATCCGGTTGATGGCGCTGACCGCCGCCATGTAGATTCCGTGATTGACCGCCTCCACGGTACGCTGACCAGGAAGCAGCAGCTCTTCGGCTTCGCTGTCGGGGTCGATGGCCACGTTGCGCGTGCCCAGCTTCAGGCTCTCCTTCATCAGCCGCAGCCCGGGAATGATGTAACCGCCCAGATGCCGGCCACCGGGCAGCACGAAGTCCACGGTGATGGCACTGCCGCAATCCACTGCGCAGCAGCCACCCGCCAGCTGGTAGCCCGCCAGCACCCCCATCCAGCGATCCACACCCAGTCGGTGGGGCTCTTCATAGCCATTGACGACGCCGAGCGCTTCCGGCGTGGAGCGCGCAACATGGACACCGCGCACGCGGCTGTGCAGCAGGGAAACGGTCTGCTCAAGCACGGCCTCCCGGGCCACGCTGGATATCCGCACCGCCTCGACCACGTCCAGGTCGGGGATGTCGGAACCCGGCCTCCACTCCTCTCGGGTCCAGACCGCGCCACGCGAACGAATCTCGCTACTGTCGGCATCCTTCAGGCGCCACTTCGACAGCGTATTGCCAATGTCTAGATCCAGGATCATGAGCGCCCACGCACGCTGATCTCCCCTCCCGCCAACCGCTCACGCTGCCCGCCGCGGAGAATGCAGAGATTGCCCGACTCGTCCACGCCTTCCGCCGTTGCCGCCAGGCTCTTCCCACCCCGGAGCACGTCGATATCACAACCGGCAAAGGCATGCAGGGCATTCCACTCGTCGCGCCAGGCAGCAAAGCCCTCGCTTTCGTAGGCGGCGAGCAGCGGCAGGAGTTCATCCAGCAGCTCGAATGCCAGGCGGTTGCGAGAAAGCCCCGGCGCCTGATCATGCACCGCCGCGACCGGCTGTTCGATCGTCTCGCGAAATGCCGGGGGCAGGCTGACATTGATTCCCATGCCGATCACGACCTCGCAGGGGCCTGCCGCGTCGCCACTGATCTCGACCAGTATGCCGGCAAGCTTCCCCCATTCCCCCGCACCGCTCTTCAACAGCACATCGTTGGGCCACTTGAGCTTCGGGGCAACTCCGTGTCGCTCCAGCACCCGGGCCAGCGCCACCCCTACTGCCAGACTGAGCCCCTCAAGGGCCACCACACCGGAATCGAACCTCCAGCCGAGAGAGAGCATCAGGGCACGCCCCCAAGGGGTCGACCAGGTCCGGCCACGACGCCCCCGGCCCTCGCTCTGCTGTTCCACCAGGCACACCTCACCGTGCCCGACTCCCTGGTCGAAGCGCTGGCGAATGAACTGATTGCTGGACGGCAACGTCTCTTCGATGAACAGGCGGGCGAGATGCTGCCTACCCTGCCGTGACAGCCCGGCCACGATGACCCCGCCATCGAGCAGCTCCAGCGGGCCCGAAATGCGGTACCCCTGACCCTTGACGGCCTCCAGGGGGATGTCCAGCGCCTCGAGCTTCTTCAGCTGTTTCCATACCGCGGTACGCGATACGCCCAGCCGTTCGCCCAACTGCTCTCCGGAGTGAAACTCCCCGTCGCTCAGCAGGCGGATCAGATCACCGATGGTCATGCCCTGTGCCCCAAACGGGAAAAGGCCCATTCTATCGGAACTCGCTCAGGCCCTGCACTGATTACAAAAAGAAAAACCCCGAGTTCTTTCGAACTCGGGGTTTCGGGAAGAAAATGGGGAGACCCCCAAATAGCGAAGCCCCGACCAATGCCGGGGCTTCTGAATAAATGCCTGACGATGACCTACTCTCGCATGGGGAGACCCCACACTACCATCGGCGCTGAGCGGTTTCACTGCTGAGTTCGGCATGGGATCAGGTGGTTCCCGAAC
>NZ_QPII01000019.1 GCF_003336675.1 Billgrantia montanilacus
CAACTGACTTGTAATCAGTAGGTCCCGGGTTCGACTCCTGGTGCCGGCACCATTGATTTATTCGGGACATCAGCGACTCGCAGCTCAGTCATAGCCATCCCACCCTGTGACGCAATGCCAAACATACTTTGATCACCGTTCTGTCCACAGAAACGGGGATTTGGCATGCGTGTTACCGCGATACTCTCCACCAAAGGCGGCGTGGGCAAGACCACGACCACCGCCAACACCGGCGGATTGCTGGCCGATGCAGGGCTTCGCGTCCTGCTTGTCGATCTCGATAGCCAACCGTCGCTATCGAGCTACTACCCGATCACCGCCCACGCGCCCGGCGGCATCTACGAGCTGATCGCACTCAACGAAACCCGCCCCGAGCGGATCGTTTCCCGCACGGCGATCGACGGGCTCGACATTGTCGTGTCCAACGACTACCAGGGGCAGCTCCCTCAACTGCTGCTCAACGCCCCGGACGGCCGCTTCCGGCTCTCGCATCTCCTCGATAGCGGCGCCCTCGCTGACTACGACGCCATCCTGATCGACACCCAGGGCGCGCGGTCCATCACCTTGGAGGCGGCCGTGCTGGCGGCCGATCATCTCCTCTCCCCGATCACGCCCGACCTCCTGTCGGCTCGCGAATTCGTGCGCGGCACGATCGGCATGCTGGACGAGCTGGAATCGCTCACCCGGTACACCTCTCTCTCCGTGCCGCCGCTCTCGCTACTCCTCAATCGCCTCGATGAGACCCGCAATGCCCGAGACATCACCCAGAGTCTGCGCGGCATGTTCGAGAACGATCTGCGAGTCCAGGTCATGGACGCCCATATTCGCTTGCTGGCGTCCTTCAAAATGGCCGGGGCTGCGGGGGAGCCGATCCATCGATTCGAACCGGTCAAACCCGCCAAGCGCGTCACTCCCGCCGGTGCTGACCTGATCAAGGCCATGGTCAAGGAGCTCAATCCGGAGTGGGCGAGGGTCATCGACGCCCTCCCCACCAGAAAGGGAGGGCTTTGCCATGTCAGCCACTGACGTCCTTACCCAGCCGGCCACCGATGCGCCCTTGTTCGGCTACTTGCCACCGCACAGCGTCGAGGCGGAGCAGTCCCTGCTGGGCGCCCTGATGCTCGACAATACTGTCTGGGACGATGTGGCCGATCGGCTGTCTGGCCTCATGTTCTACCGCCCCGAGCACCGTCTGGTCTTCGAAGCGATGCGGCAATTGAGCGACCAAGACAGTCCGATGGACGTGGTGACCGTTTCGGAGGCCTTGGAAGCCAACTCCCAGCTTGAGCGCATTGGAGGGCTGACCTTCCTCGCCGAGCTCGCTCGCAACACCGCCTCTACGGCGAATGCCGTGGTCTATGCCGGCATCATTCGTGATCGCTACCAGCTTCGGCAGCTCTCGCATACCTGCACGGAGGTGAATCGCCAGGCCCTCAATCCCGAGGGGCGCTCGGCAAGCGTCATCATCCAGGACGCCGAGCGGGAGCTGTTTCGCATCGTCGAGGATCAGCCGCAGGAGCCCAGTAGCGTCAACGCAATGCTCAGCCGTGCGGTGGATGTCATCGATGCCGCGTGCCAGTCCGACGGTGGCATCACCGGCGTCCCGACGGGCTTCGCCGATCTCGATGCCATGACCGCCGGCTGGCAGCCCGCCGACCTGATCGTCGTGGCCGGACGTCCCTCTCAGGGCAAAACCTCCCTCGGTCTCAATCTGATCGAGAATGCCCTGTTCTCGGCGGCCATCGCGGCGCAAGGGCCGGTGTTCGTGTTTTCACAGGAGATGCCCGAGGAACAGCTGATGCTGCGGTTGCTGGCCAGTGTTGGCCGGTTGTCGCTGCAGAAACTGCGTACCGGCAAGCTGGAGGATGAGGACTGGCCGAAGCTAACCGCCGCCGTGGCGAGGGTGAAGGAGCTGGAGGGTCGGCTCTTCATCGATGACGAGTCCGGCATTTCAGCCTCGACCCTCAAGGCTCGCGCTCGCCGCCTGGCGCGGCGTCACGGGCAACCCTCCCTGATCCTCATCGACTACCTGCAGCTGCTCCATGAGCCGGGCGGCGAGAACCGCAACCTCGAGATCAGCGCGATCAGCCGGATCCTCAAGGCGCTGGCCAAGGATCTGCGTGTGCCGGTGATCGCCCTCTCGCAGCTCAACCGGCAGCTCGAAACCCGCCCCAACAAGCGGCCCTGCATGGCAGACCTGCGCGATAGCGGTGCCATCGAACAGGATGCCGATGTGATCGCCTTCGTCTACCGCGATGAGGTGTATCACCCGGACAACCCCGATAGCCAGGGACTCGCCGAGCTGATCATCGGCAAGCAGCGCAATGGGCCGATCGGCACCGTCAATCTCATGTTCCTGGGCGACTGCACCCGATTCGAGTCACTGGAGTGGAAACATCAGGAGGTGACGGTATGAGTACCCAACATCTTCCCGAGATCAGCCAGCTCGCATTCTTGCTTGCGCTGGCTCACACCATGCCGCATCGCTCGCAAGCCATGGAGCGCCAGGCACAGAAGCAAACGCTGTCGGAGGAGCGTGCCCGGCAAGCGGCACTGTCATTGCTGGGCATCGACCTCATCAGGGAGGACCGGGAATGAAAATTGTGACGCTGAATGCTCCTAGCACCGTGTACTGCCAATGGGCTGAGTCCACCGACCGCCGGCGACACGACCTATGGCTCTACGTCGATGGTTGGGAAGTCGCTCCCAGTTACTCCATCGCATGGCTGGAGGGCGAGTCGCTGGCGGATGCCATCGAGGTGGAGCATCTAGAGCCTGGCGAAGGCCCTGGATGGTATGTCGTGGATGGCTGTGGCGACGTGTGCCCTGACCTAGAGCCGCTAAGCCACAGCGGCCCCTTCGACACATTCGCCTGGGGAGCGATCAAGTCCAAGTGGCAGGCACTGCGAGAGGCCGGCGCCCCACCCGCAACCCCCCTCAGGGAGTTCCGCCTGCCAACGGGGGTATTCCAGGCGGAGGACTGCCGGGATGGTGTGCTCATCAACCCTGTGCTCCCTGAGCACTTTGACGACACGCCGAATAATGCTCGCAGCCCCTTGGTGATTGACCGGTGGTGGGGACGCCCGTTCATTGTCGCCCGGCCCCTGGAGGACAGTCTGGAGGATGTCGACAGCTATGCCTCCCGCCTGAGCCTGCATGGCAGCAAGCCAAGCATGACCCCGGAGGAGTGGGTAGCCGGTCAGGAGGAGCTGCGACGGCGGAGGCGTCAGCGCTATCCCAGCGGCACCGCCTATGAAGTGCGTTGCCTCGATGGCGGCGCCTGGGATCGCTCAACGTGGTGGGGCGATGCCGACAACCTGGAAGCGGCACTGGAGATCGCAAAAACCGGGCCGTGCTGGAGGCAGCAGGGAGGGCTTCTCTCATGACTCTTATCGAAACCGTTCTGGGGGCAGAGCCGATCGCCTACATGGACTGGTCACGCCCCCTGCTGCTGCGATCCTTGGGACTTGATGCCCAAATTCGGACCGCCAACCCCTTCGACTCCCCGATGGCGGACCGCTATGAGGCCGGGGAGCTCACTGGTACGGAATCTCCCGAACTGTATGGCATGGTACCTCCCGAAGGCTGTCGACTGCTGACCAGCGGGCCGTCCGAGGATGGCGAGCTGATTTGGGCCATCTACGTGCGCCCTGTCACCCGTCTCGGCGAGCGGTTCCTGGAAGAGATCAGCGGGGCGGACTGCCGGGAGGTGACCGCATGACGACCCAACACGTCTCCTCTGACCGCGAATGTCTGCACGAACAGGTCCACGGCGGGCGTTTGATCTCGGCCGAATCGGCCCTGTATCGCATTCTCGACATGCTTGGCATTACCGCGGAGCCGGACAGCGAAGGCCGCTACGATGCCTGCATCCTGCACGCGCAGACCATCGATGCCATCGAAAAACGAGAAGCCGAGCGGATCCTCGACTTCACACCGATGCCGGCCATTCTGACGGCGTCGGGTATGACATTGCCACTCACCTACCCATCGTGGCGCCTCATCGATGATCGTGACATCGCCCAGGCGTTGTCCCGCATCTGCCGATTCGGTGGTCACTCTCGCCAGTTCTACAGCGTCGCGCAGCACTGCGTACTGGCCAGCCATCTAGTACCGCCTGAAGATGCTCTCGCCGCCTTGCTGCACGACGCGCCGGAGGCGTACATCGGCGACATGATCTCGCCGCTGAAAGCGATGCTGCCCGCCTACCAAGCCGTTGAGCAGCGTATCTGGTCAGCCATTGCCCAGCGCTTCGACGTGGATCCGGTGATGCCTGCCAGCGTCAAGCAGGTCGACTTGCAGCTGCTCGCGACTGAGCGACGTGACCTGCTGCCGTATTCGCCGCAAGAGTGGACCTGCCTGGAAGGTGTGTCTCCGCTGTCCGCTCAGATTGAGCCCTGGTCGCCGGATATGGCCTCCCTCGCCTGGGGACTTCGGCTTCAGGAGCTCCTTGCCGAGCGGGAGGGCGTGTGATGACCGATCAGACGATGCATCAGGAGCTCGCCCAGCTAGAAGCACGCCTGGTCGAGCTCCGCGAGCAATGTCAGCAACTGGAGCATGCCGTCCAGGCCTTACAGACACGGAAACGCCAGTTGGTACATGCCCTGGACGGCCAGCTGGATCTGTTCCGTGACCACCTCCACCACAGCGAGCAGCTGCTCAAGGAGGTGCGACATGGCTAGGCCACTGCGCGGAGCCAAACGTGGCATCGAGCGAGTCGTGCGCTACGCCGTGGCACACGACTGGACCGTCGAGCGTACTCGGGGTGGACACGTGAAACTCAGCAAGCCCGGATGCTCCCCGGTCTTCACCAGTTTCACACCCAGCGATGGCAAGCGCTCTGCGGCGAACGCCATTGCCCAGCTTCGCCGGGCTCAAAGGCGGCTTGAACCACAGGGAGGCCCCCAATGATCCCCGATCGTGTGATGCGCAAGATCCAGCGCTGCCTGGCGCTTTCCAAGAGCGACAACGGTAACGAGGCAGGTATCGCGCTGCGCCAAGCCCAGGTGCTGATGGCGGAACACGGCGTCAGCCAGGAAGCGCTGGCCATCGCCGACTTCGATGTCGCCTCCGTCGATACCCGGGCGGGCCGGACCCCGCCGCGCTATCTCGAGTCCCTGGCGCAGTTGGTCAATGCCGCCTTCGGCACCACTACCGTCTACAGCTGGCGTGGGGTGAAGGGCGTAATCGAATTCCTGGGCCCACGGGATGCGGTGCTGATCGCCGGTTATTCCTTCGAGGTCCTGCAGCGGCAGCTGATTCGCGACCGTCGGAATTTCCTTTGCACGCAGAGCCCCCGCCTCAAGCGGATGACCAAGATCCGCCGCGGCGACGCATTCGCCGAGGCCTGGGTCGTCGGGGTCAGGAAGCTGGTCAGGCCGATGGCCATGACCGATGAAATGAAAACACTCCACCGCACATACCGGGAGCGCCGCTTCGGAGCACTCGACATGTTGACCACGCGGGAACGTCAGCCGCTGCGTCGCCATGACCATGTGGCCGTGGAAGCGGGCTACGAGGCCGGCAGCTCGGCACAGCTTTCGGCTGGCGTGACGAGGACGCAACGGGAGGGACTGACACATGGCTGACCTCATCAAACTCCATCGACAGCCGCTGCCGACGGGATGCCGATACTTCGAGATCCCTCGGTGGAGCGTCATGACACTGGGAGTAGGCACCCAGCATCTCGATGCCTTCCGTGACCGGTTCCAGGCCTGGCTCGAGGCGCGCCCCCATCGCCAGACCCGTCACAACCACCAGACACTGTCCCTGCTGGCCGATTGTCGGGTACTGCTGCAGGCCGCTACTTGTCGCCTGAATACCCCCCATGAACGCCTGCGCTGGCAGGTCCTGGAAATGAGCGACCTGACGGATCGCCAGCTGATGCTCGTCATCCTCGACACCTTGGGCGAGGTTGATCGCAGTCTGATCGCCCTGCGTCGCGACGAGCATCGCCTTACCGGCGAACCCGACCAGGAGCTGACCCCGATCATTCACAACCTGCTCCGGTTTGTCCGGCGCATCGAACACCTGCTGGACCCGGTGCCGGGCAAGGTGCTGTCGCTCAAGGAGGATTCATCGCATGAGTAAACGTAGGCACCCCTCCCAGGAGGAGCTGATGAAAAAGCTCAAGACGCCGGGGCCGGCCCTCCAGAGCGAGCCGGTCGAGACGGTCGGTCCGCCTCTGGCCGAACAGGGGATCGAGGTCACCCTGGACAAACTGCGGCCCTACGATCGCAACCCCCGGACACTGCGCAACCCGAAATACGAGGAGATCAAGGCGTCGATTCGCGAGGTCGGGCTCAAGCATGCTCCGGTGGTCACGCAGCGTCCCGGCGATGACAAATACATGATCAGTGACGGGGGCAACACCCGTCTGCAGGTCCTGCGCGAACTCTACGAAGAGACCGGCGATGAACGGTTCCGCAAGTTTCACTGCATTTTTCGCCCCTGGGTCTCCGAGGCGCATATCCTCGCCGGCCACCTGTCCGAGAACGAGACCCGGGGAGACCTGTCCTGGATCGAGAAGTCTCTGGGTACCCAGCGGCTCAAGGAAACGCTGGAGACCGAAGCTGGCAAGGCGCTTTCCCAACGCGAGTTGGCCAAGCGTGCCAAAGAGTTGGGGTTTGCTCTGGACCAGAGCCATATCAGTCGCATGTTATACACGGTCGAGCATTTCTGGCCGACGCTGCCCATGTCCCTGGAGAGTGGCATGGGCCAAGACCAGGTCAGGAAGCTGATCAATTACCGGGAAGCCTGTCTGCTGATCTGGCGGCGCTGCGAGGTCGACGAGAGCGACTTTGGCCCCGCCTGGCATGAGACCATGGCTTACTTCGATCACGAGGGCCAGACGGCACTGCCGTGGTCTATCGTCGAGGACCGCCTGCTGGGCATGCTCGAGGATGCCACCGGGGCGCACCTCAATCCCATCGATTACGCGCTGCGGACGATCCTGGATTTCCGTAAGCGGCGCTGGTCCCTAGAGGAGCACGACGAGGATATCTGGCGGCCGCTCGACGTGGAGATGGAGCGCGTGCGCGATCCCGATGCGCATCCCTTGACCTATTTCCCACCTTTGCCCGGTGAAGAGGACAAGGGGGAGAGTGGCAGGCGGTGGATGACCGTAAAAACCACCCAGCCGCAGGATCCGGATTCCAACCCCTTGCCGCCATCTCCGTCGATTGGCCAGAACGACGGGAAGATGGACGACCCGAACCATCAGCAGGATGACGAGCAACCGGCGGTCACTTCCCGAGGCGAGCTTGAGGAGCTGAGGCAGCAGGTGGAACGCCTGCAGCAGGAGAATGCCTCTCTGCAAATCCAGCCGTCCTCACTCCATGCGGTGGCTGCTACCGACGTTGACGAAGACACCGAGCTGCCGCTGCCTCCGGCTGGGCCGTCCGAGCCGCTGAACGACGAGGAACGTCAGCGGCGTCTTGATGCCCTGAGCCTGGGGGGCAGCCAGAACTCAGGTGAGACGGAGAGTTTCCGGCGCACCCGAGAATGGTTGAGTCGCCAGCAGGGCGAGGAGCCCATCAACTTCGAGGACAACGCCCTGCGTGCCGTGCCGCTGCGCTCGGCAGAACCGATCTATCCGGTCATGGACATCTGGGCCATCGAGCCGGCCTTTCGTGACGCCGACCGCATGCGCACCGAGATCGGCTATTTCGCCGTGGCCATCGCTCGCTGGGGCGGCATCAACCTTCCTCGCGAGCACCAGGCCGTGATCCCACTTCACAAGGGACTGGGATATCGCCTCGAGCCGCTCTCGAACGAGCAGGCTCAGAGCACCCGGGCCCAGCGGGTCTGGCAGCTACTGGCGGGGCTGATCGGCGAGGTGAATCCCGCTTATCCCACCGATGTCACCCTGATGGGTGAACTGCTGGGCACTGCCTCGGATGACGACATCCTGCCCGACGAGATCCTGGTGCGCCTCTACCGCATGGTGCGGTTGATGCGCGCGCTGCGAGCACAACTTGGCGAAAGGAGCGACGACTCATGAGCATGCGTACGTTGACTCATGCACTACTGGCCCAGGCGATCGGATACGTGAGGGAAGGCAACATGCGCCGCGCCCGGGCCCTCGGCTTCAGCGACGATGAGCTCCGCGAACTGCGGCGCATGTCCGCGACGGATCTGGCATCGCTGGCTAGTGACGGTCCCGCTGTGTGCCGTCTCTCCGTCGATCACGAGATGCTGCTGGCGATCATGCGGCGATTGACCCAGGACCAGGATCGCGAGCTGCAGATCGATCGCTGCCTGGCGCTCGGCGCGAGCGTGCAGATGATGGGCGACTTCTTTGGTCTTACTGGTAATGACTGCTCGACCCGCCGCTCCTTGCTGGGCCTCGAGACGCGACAGGGCCGTCTGGCCATGCCCGCGGAGGAGGACGAACATGATGCCTGGCATCGCTGGCAGCAGATCGCTCAGGAGCCCCAGGATCCGCAACGGGCCCCTGAGGACATTCGGGGCATGATGGTGTTGGCTGAGGAGACCGGTATCCCCTTGGCTGTAGTCTGGCATCTGGTCAAGGCCTGGACGTCTCCGGACGAGCCGCTTAGTGAGCTCCCCCAGGATGAGCCAGACGAAGACACGAGCGAGGAAAGCCATCTGGCGGGAGGGCGGGTATGGGCCGCCATGTAGCTGACTGGCAAATTCTGGTCGGTCGCGCGGCATCAGCCATCACCCAGCGCCGGGGCACTCATGCCACGGCGCAAGAGGGGGGCAACGAGAGCCCGGATGGCCTGCTTTTCCTGGGAAATCCACACGAGACCGTGCCACGGGCGCTGTTGCTCGATCGCCGTCTGGGTGCCGTCGATATCCTCGGCTGGCAGATGATTCGTCTACTGGCCAATGCGGACCGCACGACAGCCTTCCCCACCTACGACGACCTCCAGCCACTGCTGCGTAATGGTGTCGACAGCCAGGCCTCCCGGGGAACCGTTGCGAGGGTCATCGCTGTGCTGCGATTGACCCGGTGGCTGAGCCTGGCGCATCGCGCCAGGAACGAAACCACTGGCCGGGTTATCGGCAATGTCTACGTCCTGCACGACGAGCCGGTTGATACAGCGGAAGCCAGACTTCTGGATGACGACTACATCGACTTCGTCTTGCAGAGCTGTCGGCACAAGAACCGCATCGTGCGAGAGGTCGCGATCTCCATGCGGGCCGAGCTCGAAGAAGAGGGCGCCCTGTCCGATGTGGGTACTGCGGACCAGACCGCCCTCAAGGCTCCGATGGCGCGGCTGAATCGTCGGGCTCGGCGTTTCCAGGAGATGCGGTCGCAAGTGAACGCCCCTAGTTCACCTCGTGAACTCGAACAGTTCGCGGCCGCCTCCCCCCAGCTCTCCACGCGAACTCAAAGGAAAAACAAGGGCTTAGCAACTGGTTCTCCACGCGAACCAAGTGACACTCCTTCGCGAACTGACCTGAGTTCTCCACGCGAACTCAGTCAGGAATCAAGCACTTACCGCTTAGTTCGCGACGCGAACTCAGTCCCTACAGTAGTACGTAGTAGTAAGTTACCTACTACGAGTACGGGTAGTGAAAACCAGGACTCGCGACACGAACTGTTCTGGTCGGATCACCTCGAGCTGAGCGCCGATGAGAGGCGTTCACTCAGTGATGGGCTGAGCGACCTGCCCAACGATCTCTGCCAGGCGGTTTTGGACGAAACGTCGGGACGCGTGGCCGCCGGCAAGAGTGACAATCCGCGAGGTCTGCTTCACGCATTGATACGGCGTGCCAAGACGGGAGAGTTCCGTGCAACCCGATTCGCCCAGCGGCAGGCAGAGCGCCGTGGCGAGCGCTACATCACGGACACTCCGGACTCGGACAAGTCCCGTTCACCAAGTGACACACCGACGACAAGGCCCGTCCCGGCCCACCGCTCCGTGAGCCCACCGCTGGCGGTGACTCGCCAAGAGGCGGAAGCGGCCAGAGCGGAAATGCTCGCGTCTCTGGGGATCAAGCGCTAGGCGGGAATACAGGAAACACGTTCCTGTGCAATTACGTTTTCATGTGGCCCGTCGTAGAGCGCGCACGCCACAGTGCGGATCACATTGATGATCAACCTGGATGACCAAGGGGGACCGGACATGGCTGTAGACGCGAGCTCGATGGGTGCCTTGCGCAGCAAGATCAATCTAAGCCTGCACACCTATCACGCGACCAGATTGTGGTGGGGGCGCGGGGTTGAGAGTGGCAAGCCCCAGATCATCGGCATGCGGCAGTTTCTCTTCCTCGCCGGTGCAATCCAGCGCAATGCCACTCTCGACGATCCCTACGCCGATCACTGGATGCTGTTGATCGATGAGAAGCTGGAGGAGGTGCGGGACAAGCTGGATACCGCCCTGGCCGATGCCGAGCGGCTCCTGGAGCAGGTCCCCAGCGAGCTCACCATCGAAGAAAACGTCAACCAGCGACCGTTCAACACCCCGGTCTATACAGGCGGCCAGCAAGGCTGGCTGGCCCTTCGTCTGTTGATTGACTTCGATCGCCTGGTCCGCCATCTCCTGCTGGCCAGCCATGTTGCCTTCCTGTCGAGGGATGGGGCACATGACCGACTGAGGGTAGCCAATCACGCGTTGCGCAGCTTATGTGCCTTTCCCCAGCGCTACCCCGGCTACAGCGGCATCTCCCGTGATGACGTTGCCGCAAACAATGCCAAGGCTCGAGAAGCGCGGGAGAAGTTCGGCGAGCTGCCCCAGGACGTGCTCGATGGGTCACGACGCAGCCTATATGCCCCGCCGATTCAGAAAGTGCAGCAGGCTGCAGCATCGTACAACGCAGCTGCGGCCGGTCTCGACCAAGAGGAGAGCCCGGCTAATGGAACCGAGCGTGAGAGTAGGCAAGAACTTTCGTCACGTGATGACCCTTGTCATCAAACATACTTTGGACCCGAAGGGCTGAACGAAGGCAGAAATGATGGTGGCACCATCAAGGATACTTAGAATCTGGCGGGCTGGGAGAAGTGGCCCGAAGTGATGGTGGCACCATCAAGGATACATAGAATCTGGCGGGCTGGGAGAAGTGGCCCGAAGTGATGGTGGCACCATCAAGGATACATAGAATCTGGCGGGCTGGGAGAAGTGGCCCGAAGTGATGGTGGCACCATCAAGGATACATAGAATCTGGCGGGCTGGGAGGGAGGCCTGAAGACGAGGCCTTCCTGTTAATGACACGGGAAGCATGTACATGGCAATCGAGATGATGGCACCAAGTTGCTACCACGGATCTGCACCAGGTCGCTCCAGTGGGTCCGCACCCAATGCCTACGCAAAGGGCCTTTTGAAACCCTTTAAGGGTAAGGGGAGCCTGATCCGATTGAGGGATGAGCTCGAGGCGGAGGCAGCGGCGATGGTCCAGGAGGCCGTGGATATCGAGCAGCGATATAACTTCGGTCTTCTCTCCAAGCTTGGTCTGCTGATAAGGCATCATGGTGAGCACAATCACCGAGTGCCGTACCTCAGGTGGCGTGATCGAAAAGCCAAGAAGATGGGTAACGCCTTATGGGAGGGAGCGATGGCGCGGCGAGATCTCTCAGAGCCGATGCGACGAGAGCTTTATGACATCGAAGTGCTTCGGTGTCTGTTCAACGCCCAGGCGGGCGTCATCAATTCCGAGCTGCGTCGGCTTCGTACGGTGATCCCCACCCTGGAGCGTGCCGATCAGGTATTGGCAAAAGAAGTGTAAAACCCCTCGCCGTTTTCTTAACGTTTTCCCGAGACAGACATGGACCTCCACGGGACAGTAGTGGCACATCCCATGTGGCATAGGAGCTTCTGATGAGCACACGGTTTATTGGCGAGGGCAACATCGGTTCCGACCCGATCGTCAAGATGTTCCCGAACAATGGCAACCAGCCACCCCGCGGCGTGATGCGCTTGAATGTTCGTTTCGACAATCTGGTGCCTACTGAGCATGGGTTGATCGATCGCGGCGGATTCTGGGCCAACGTCGAAGTTTGGGGACGCCAGGTTGAGGAGTGGTCGTCGCTGTATCAGCGCAGCCAGCGTGTCTTGGTGATGGGGCGCATGGTGCAGGACACCTGGGAAAAGGACGGGGAGGAGCAGTCGGCATTCAAGGTCCAGGCGGATCGAGTCGGGATTCTGCCGTATCGAGTAACGGCTGTGGAGATGGACAACGCCGCATCTCAGAACGGGACGCCGCCGGAACAGCGGGCCGCTACGCCTCCAGCCGACATGCCGCCTTCAACCGAAGCCTCGGGCTCTGGTGCCGCTGGCGGATCTGGCATTGATGGCGGCGGTGTGTGAGGGAGGATGTGACGATGAGGATCTTGTTCCTGCTGGCATTTGGGGTTGCGACTCTAGTCATCGCCGGGTGCACGACTCAGGACCATGTGTATTCCCAGGGGCGGTGCTTGACCTGCATCAACAACCCAGTCACGGGTGAACCCGTCAATTACGATCCGGAAGAAGAGCAGACGGAGCCCGCCAAAGATGCGGCCAGGGCCGCGAGCGCTCCCGTAATACCGACAACGTTCGTTCTCAACGCGCCGATCGATGTCGATACAGCCTATGCGAGGCTGCGGAGTGCTTTCGGATTTCGGTCGGATGCCGACTTCAATCGCGATCTTCGCAGTGATCGGCTCATGCAGATGGATGAGGCATACCATCATGAAACCACTCCCGGCTCTTACTATCGACTCAGCGACTATGACAAGCAGGTCGTTGATGGTGTGGAGCACAGCATCATTCTGAGGGCAGAGATCCAGCGAGATGGAGATGGCTCTGCAATCCAGATGGAGTTCATGCCAGCAGGGAGCAACCTTACGTACGACCCCGACGCAATGAAGGAGGCAATTCAGCAGCGTGTTGAGGACGTGCTGCTATAACGAGGTCTTGAAACATGGTTGGAGAATATCAACGGCTGGGCGCCTTTGACTTATGGAAATTTGATGATTCTGGACCAATAGCAGCGAACATGGCGTTTCTGAAATAGATTGAAGTCAACAGTATGAAGCGTATGTTGCACCCAGCTAAGGGTGTCCACGCTTGCCAAAAAGGCAAGCATTGATTCGCCGTGAAGCCGGCGGACACAGATGTGGAGGCTCGGTCGGTTGTTATCTTAATTTTTCGTTTAGAGCTTTGCTTTCGCTCTCTAGGATGGCAATTTCGCAAGTTAGTTTATCAGCAGTTTTTTGAACCTCTGTAATTATCTTCTCAAGCTCTAAGAGATTTATGTTTTTTGTTTCAGTATAGAATTCTTGTATTTTCGTGATTGCTTTTATTAAGTAATTTCTTTTTTTCGAGGCTTCTATTTTTCTTCGTTCATGGCTTACTTGCTGCCTTAGGTTTTCGGCTTTCTGTAGGCTGCGGCCAATTTCACTATGCATTCTTTCTAGTTTTATTTTTAGGTCCATTTTTTCTCGGTCAACTTCCGATAGTCTCCTTTTTATTTCCCCTTTTTCCCCAAGCCCTCCCCAGTATGACGTTATATTATTGATCTGAATTTGTCTTACTCTGAGCTTTATGTATATTGCTTTTGCTTTATCAATGTCGCCGTCGGCTTTGGAAAACGCTTTCGCCCAGACACCTTCATTTATCTCGTTATTTTTTATTTCGTTGCTCACTTTTTCAAACAATGCGTAGTGCTGCATACTCCCCCCTGGCGCCAGCCACCGTTGCCAATTTTTACTTAAGGATAGTTTAAAGTAGGCTCACCGGGATATCCAACTATTCGAGCCTGTCAGGTTAGCGATTCGCGAGTCTGAATCTCGATCATCCGTTGCCATGGCGGTAAGGCATCCATCTGCGCCAGGAATCGCTCTCGAGCGCGGTTAGGGTACAGTGAGTATGAGGGGACCCAGGGAGTCGGTTGATTGGCTGCGAGAGTGAGCAACAATTTTGGAGACAGAATACTTTGGTGGATCAACTGAGCAATGAGCGCATCGGCGTGTTCAATGCCGCCCAACTCCTCGGTGTGAGGGTTTCCGAGCTCAAGGAGGCGCTGCGTCTTGGGACAGACCTTCGAGGCCATCCTCCCCCAAAACCCTTAGTCAAAGGTGCCGGCTCTACCGGTACTCTGATGCTGTTCCGTCTCGGCGATGTCATGGACCTGGCTGAGAAGATCGGGAGGGATCACCGGTGATGTCACTCAGGCGAAATCCTTTAACCCCGCGTTATCGTTTGTCCTTTCTCCCCACCGCAGGCTGACGGAATCTGTTTTCCATAACCTCATGGGAGACAAACATGAAGCTTTTTCTCTGCGAGAAGCCGTCACAGGCCCGAGACATTGCCAAGGTGCTGGGGGCAAGCCAGAAGGGCGACGGGTGCCTGCGCGGCCATGGCACCGTCGTCACCTGGGGCTTCGGACACCTGCTCGAGCAGGCGCCGCCCGATGCATATGATCCCGCGTTCAAGCGTTGGGCGCTTGATACCCTGCCGATCTTGCCGACGTCATGGAAGTTGGAGGTCAAAAAGAGTGGGCGCAAGCAGTTCGGGACGATCCGTAAACTGCTGAGAGAGGCTTCGGAGGTGGTGGTGGCCACCGATGCCGATCGCGAGGGCGAGACCATCGCCCGGGAGATCCTGGAGTACTGCGGTTACCGCGGGCCGGTGAGCCGCCTGTGGCTGTCGGCACTGGACGATGCCTCCATCCGCAAGGCGCTGGCCGACATTCGTCCCGGAGATTCGACCTATCCGCTCTACCTGGCTGGCCTGGGGCGTAGCCGTGCCGATTGGCTGGTGGGCATGAACCTGACCAGGGCCTACACCGTGATGGCGAAGCAACAGGGGCACGATGGGGTGTTGTCCGTCGGTCGGGTCCAGACGCCGACGCTGCGGCTTGTGGTGGACCGTGACAGAGAGATCGCGGACTTCATACCCAAGCCCTTCTGGGAGGTAGAGGCGCTGTTCCAGGCCAAGGGCGGTACTTTCAATGCGAAGTGGAAGCCGCGGGTCGAGTCGCTGCTGGATGACGCGGGGCGTTGCATCAACGAGGCTGCCGCACGGGAGCTGGTCCAGCGAGCTTCTGACGGGGAAGGGCGGGTCTCCTATTTGGGGACAGCGCGCAAGAAGGAGGCGCCGCCGTTGGTGATGGACTTGGCGACGCTGCAGCAGGAGGCCTCGCGGCGCTATGGGTACGGGGCTCAGCAGGTGCTCGACGTCGCCCAATCGCTCTACGAGACCCACAAGGCCACCACTTATCCCAGGACCGATTGCCGCTACTTGCCGCTCTCTCAGCTGGAAGAAGCCGAAGGGGTGGTGACGGCGCTCCTGAAATCGGATCCGGAGCTTTCTCCGCTACGCGATCGCCTGGATCTGACGCGCAAGAGCCGGGTCTGGAACGACAGTCGGATCACGGCCCACCACGGGATCATCCCCACGACCTCGCCATGTGACCTATCGCGGATGGGCGAGCCCGAGCGCAACCTCTACGATCTGATCCGTCGTCACTACCTCGCTCAGTTTCTGTCTCCCCATGAGTACGACCAGACCGATGTCGTCGTGAAGCTGGCGGGAGAGGACTTCGTGGCCACCGGTCGGCAGGTTCGGGTCGAAGGATGGCGAGTGCTGTTCCCGAAGGCTGCGAAGGAGAGCGAGGAGAGTGATGCCGGCGGTACCGAAGGTGAAAGCGCTGGCCAGGCGTTACCGGCACTGTCCCAGGGAGAGGCGTGTCCGGTGCGCTCACTCGAGGTGGTGACCAAGCAGACGACCCCGCCCAGACCCTTCTCGGAAGGGACGTTGATCGCGGCGATGAAGCACGCGGCCCGCTTCGTCACCGATGAACGTCTGAAGGCCAGGCTCAAGGAGACGGCGGGCATCGGCACCGAGGCAACCCGGGCGGGGATCATCGAGACGCTGTTGAAGCGGGGTTTCCTGAGGAAGCAGAAACGCGCTCTGGTCTCCACTCCCACGGCCCGTCAGCTCATCGATGCCTTGCCTGCCACGGTGACCGATCCAGGAATGACGGCCTTGTGGGAGCAAGCCTTGGATGAGATCGCCACGGGACACCTGGGGCTGGATGAGTTCATGGCTCGCCAGACGGCCTTGATCGACAAGCTGGTCAAGCATGCCGCCGGGGTGACGATGTCGCTGCCTCAGCAGCAGCCGGCTCAAAAATGCCCCGACTGCGGGGCGCCGATGCGCAAGCGCAAGGGCAGGAATGGCCCTTTCCTGGGGTGTAGCCGCTACCCGGAATGCATGGGAATCGTAAACCTCGGGAAGCAGCGAGGGAAGGCTAAAGGGGCTGGATCGCAAGGTCGCCGGAGTAAAGGAAGTGTGGCAAATGGCTGAGCAGAGGAAGGTCGGAATGAGGCGGCTACGATACAAGCGCTGATCCACTTATCCTGTTGAATTGCCGTGATGAATGCTTTGTCCAAGTGTTGACCGCCAAGGCTGGACTGCCATAATGACAGGCGTACCCCGCTGGTCACTGGCGGTCATCAGTGACGCCCTTTGAGCCCTCAGTGGCTCAATTGACCCCCAAGTCTCCCGCGCCTCGTGCAAGGAGACGTCCCCACGCCACTTTACGCATGCCGTGGCACCAGGTTGCACTGTCGGGGATTCGAGGCTCCTTTTACCCAGGTCAGCCTGGTGAGCTGGCCACCCCTCAACTTCCATCCAGTCTGGCCAGTGAGCGATCTCTGCTTGGGATTGCTCACTGGCCGGATTGGCATGACTTCACACTGGCGGTGCCCGCCGCTTGAACACTGGGCTCCCTTTGTGCGGGGATAACCGTGCATATTCGCGAGACGCGAAATACCGATCGTTACGCCTCCATAGGATCGGGTGTGAGAGTGTCGGCATGGCTGTGAGGGACGTGTCCGATGTCGAGCATTGTGGCCCCTTCGTGTGATCTACCTTCTCCGGCGGGTAGAGGCTGCTTCAGGTAATTGTGTTTCACCTAATCGAGACCGGGGCGCTCCCAAGCCGGAGCGCCTGGGTTGCGAAATAGTTGCTGGTCACGCTTAACATTCCCTGTCGATCCTCCTGTCCCTCCACGGCACCGTGATCCTGTTTTCGATCAGAGCTTCGCGAGGCCGACATGATGCGATCTATCCCTCGATTTCTGACCTGTGGCATGGCCGTGGCCTTGCTGGTCGGCTGTGTCGACCAGTTGCACCGGTCGTCGACCGAGCGTGCCGAGGCGACGCAGGTCGACGAGGCTAGCGCTCTGGAAATTGCACCTCGCGGTGAGTCCCAGACCGTTACCGGGGAGCATGATGTGACCACCTCACCGAATGCGCTCCGGACGGGGGTGGTGGAGACGGATGGCTATGCCCAGGAGTTGCCGGCAATCGAAGTGTTGCGCACGGCTCGTTACCAGCTGGTGGCCACACAGGCTCCGCTGGGGCAGCGGCAGCTGCTCGAGCAGTACGTGGATGTGCGCGTCCCGCAGGGCGTGTCCACTACGGTGGGTGATGGGATCGAATACGCCCTGCGGAATACCGGTTACTCGCTGTGCCACCCCGAAGCCAATCATCAGCGCTGGTTATTCAGCCGGCCGCTGCCGGAGATCCATTACCGGCTGGGGCCCATGCCGCTCCGCGAGGCACTGCAGGTACTCGCAGGCGATGCCTGGGAGCTTGACGTCGATCCTGTGCGGCGGGAGGTCTGCTACGGGCAGCGGGACATCCGCACCGCGGGGACGCCGGGTATGGCCCATCCCGTAGTAGGGACTCCAGTCCCTGATACAGCGGAGGCAGGCGATGAGTGACGACGCCGATAAGCGGGCCAGACGAGGGGAGGGAGGAGCATGACGTCGCAAAGTTGGAAGGTATGGCGCAGCGGGCCGGCATTCGGCATCGGTGCCGCCTTGTGTCTCTGGTTGTTGGCCCTCCCGGCGTCGGCTCAGACGTTGGCGCCGGGGGACGGCCAGACGAATTCTCAAGACACGAGTGGTATCGAGGAACGGGACAGCCACATCCGCGACTCGCTGCGCGCCGAGGCCCGCGAGTGGGGCCTGGACGAGCGGGAGTGGCAGCGCTACGAGACGTTGATGGAGGGCTCTCGCGGGATCTGGTCACCGGACCTCGATCCGCTGACGGCGCTGGGGATCGAGGCGGAGACAGAGGCGGAGCGTCGCCGCTACGCCGAGATGCTGGTCGAGGTAGAGAGGGCAAGAGTCGAGCGCGAGCTCGCCTTCCAGCGCGCCTATGATGAGGCCTGGCAACGCCTTTATCCCAACGAAATGCCTGTCGAGCAGTTCCTGCTGGGCGATCCTGGCCAGGCTGGGCAGGGGAGTGTGAGCTTTCTCCAGGGTGCCGGCAATCCGGCTGCTTCATCGCGCTTGAGCGTGCATGTGGCGTCCCAGGCGTGTGCCAGCTGTGACGCCACCATCCGGGAGCTGCTGGACAGCGGTGTGGCCATGGATGTGTTCGTCATCGACTCGGAAGGCGACGACACCGTCATTCGACAGTGGGCCCGGGACAATTCAATCCCGCTGAGTCGCGTGCAGTCTCGTGAGATCACGCTCAACCATGGTAGGACGGATACCTCCCTGGGCGTGACGCGGGACAGCGTGCCCCAGGTCTTTCCCCGGTAGGCAGGGTGATGGCGATGCGTTTCCGGCGTTCACCGACCACCATGCTTCGTCTCTGGTGCTGTTGTCTCGGGCTGTGGCTCGTCATGGTGGCCATTCCGGCGTCGGCAACGGCCGGCAACGATGTACCCGAGGCCTATGTGGTCGCGGCACAGCGACATGGCGTGCCGCCTGAGGTGTTGTATGCCGTGGCACTGACCGAATCCAAGGTCCCGTTGGCGCATGCGCTGCGTCCCTGGCCCTGGACGCTGAACGTCGCGGGAAAGAGCTACTACTTCGAGACGCGTACGGAGGCCTGCGAGGAGTTGACTCGCGCGTTGTTCGAGACCGAGGTGATCGACGTGGGGGTGGCACAGCTCAATTTCCGCTGGCAGCCGCAGCTGTTCGGTGCCGGCAACCGCTTCGTGGACCCCTGTGATGCTCTCGATCCCTACGCCAATCTGGATGAGGCGGCGAAGCTGTTGCGATCGCACTATGACGCCAGTGGCAGCCAGGACTGGGTGGTGGCCGCGGGGCGGTATCACCGTCCCGCCGGTGGCGCGCCGGCGGAACGCTACCGGCGATCGGTGGCGGACAATCTCGAACGCCTGGAGGGCGGCCCGCGTCAGGTGGTTGCGGCGGGTGGCGTCCAGTTCGCCTCGGCCGAGCCATTTTCCCGTTCGACCGCATCACTCTCGACCGCGACTGCCGTCGAACCCGAACCCGTCACCGCCGATACCTCCCTGGTCTGGATCGCTCCCGTGGAGCCGGCTCAGTGGGTCGATCCGGAGAGACGCTGGGATCGGCTCGTTGCGTCGGTGGCGGCACATTGATTTGAAGGAAACGCTCATGAAGACACCTTTGATCGCCATGGTCGGCCTGGTCGCCTCGACTGCCGTGCTCTCCGGCCACGCACAGCAACCGCCGAGGCCGCCGGGATTACCCGAATTGACCGTAGTGGCTGATCGCGGTGGTGAACCCGCCCGGCCGTATTACGTTGCCATCGGCATGGCCGGGGTAGACGAGGAGGACGGCTATGTGTCCGAACCCTCGGCGCCGGTCTCTATCGGCGAGCGCGACATGCTTCCGGTGGATAGTGGGACCCTGTCGCCTGGTCGAGTCCAGCCCCGGTCATTGGATTTGCCCCCGGGAATGACGCCGTTCTTCCTGGTCGGAGCTGACGATCTCTCGGTGGAGTGGCTGAAGCAGCGTAGGGCCATCCTTCGGGAGATGAATGCCGTGGGCTTAGTGGTCCAGGTGTCTGATCTGGAGAAGCTGGAGCAGCTTCGAGCCGTGGGTCAGGGGTTGGAACTGCGCCCGGTGTCCGCCGATGACCTGGCGGGGCGATTGGGGTTGTCGCATTACCCGGTGCTGATTACCGCCGATATCATCGAGCAGTGAAGGAGGAAGGCTCACCGTGACACCGATGCTTCCCGACACTGCTTTCGACGCCCTGGACGTACCGCAAATTGGCAATCAACCCGAGGATGTCGATCGACGTATATTATTCGCCGCGCGGTTGGTCCAACTTGGCGTACTGGCCTGCCGTCGGCTGGATAGACCGCTCAAGGTGACGACCCTGCTGCCTCTGGTGGAGCGCATCGAGGCCTTGGACGCCTTGGTGATCGACTTTGCCGCTGCGGTGTTGTCGGCGAAGGCTTGGCAACGAATCGCCGCGAACCTGGCGGGGTTCGGAGAGCGCTCGATCCCCCGAGCCTACCAGGGGCGCGACAAGCGCATCCCGGCCCTGTGGCTCTATCTGCGCGAGGAACCCTGCGAGAATCCGGAGGCGGCCCGTCTCCTTGACGGCTTTGCGTCCGCCTGCCGTTACGACGGTGCCCGTTACAACGCCATCCTCGCCAATCTGGCCGGTGAAGGGGTCCTCGAATCCGCGGCTGTCCAGGTGCTGGAGCATTTAGAGGGCGGCAGCGATAACGGATCGACAGTCAATGAGAAGGAGGGCTCGGCGTGAACCAGACGCATCCCCTCGAGTCGCTATTGCGGCCTGCCGTGGAGCTGAACACGGCGGTTGTGTGTTTCGCCTGTGCCCTGATGTGTGTGTTCGCACCCTGGGCACTGGCGTTGACGCCCAGCGTGGGGATCGGAATGGCCTTTGCTTTCTTGGGCTTCGGCCTGTGGCGAGGGAGGCAGGCGTGGATTGTCTTGCGGTATCGCCGCAACATGCGCCGCTTGCCTCGCTTCGCCCTGCGCAGCGACCAGGTACCGGTGAGCACCCGCAGCCTGTGGCTGGGCAAGGGCTTCAAGTGGGAGGCTAGGCATACCCAGCGGCTTCACGAGAGCCAGCAGCCCGAGGCCGAGCGCTATATCAAGCCATCGCGGCTCTATCGGTTTGCCCGCCATCTGGAGAGTCGTCTGGAGCCTGTCCGCTCCCTGTATTTCGTGATTCGGCTGCTGAGCGCGGACAGCGCCCTCAATCCCTTCCGCCCCCTGCCGCCTGTCGGGGGCATTCCCGCCTTGCATGCCGTGGAGTGGCGGGAGATCGACGTGCGCCTGCCACTGGGCGAGCGGGTGGCACATACGCTGGTGGAGGGCACGACTCGGGTCGGCAAGACGCGTCTGGCCGAGGTGATGATCACACAGGACATCGCTCGGGCGGCTCAGGATGTGGTGATCTGCTTCGACCCCAAAGGCGATGGCGATCTGCTGATCCGCATGTACATTGAGGCGCTGCGGGCCGGGCGTGGCGACGAGTTCTATGTCTTCCACCTGGGCTACCCAGGAATAAGCGCTCGCTACAATGCAGTAGGGCGCTTCGGGCGGATCAGCGAGGTGGCGACCCGCATCTCTGGTCAACTGTCCGGCGAGGGCAACAGTGCTGCTTTCAGGGAGTTTGCCTGGCGCTTCGTGAATATCGTGGCCAGGGCGCGTCACTCCCTGGGACAACGGCCCACCTATGATCAGATCCTATCCGATGTGGTGAACATCGATGGCCTGATGATCGAGTACGCCCAGCAGACCTTGGCGAAGCACGATGCCCATGCCTGGGACCGAATCAGCGAAATCGAGGGCAAGCTCAACGACAAGAACATCCCCATGGCCATGAAGGGCCGCGACAAGCGTGTGGTGGCGATCGAGCAGTATCTGCAGCAGGCCAGGATACGCGATGCCGTACTCGAGGGCTTGAGGTCCGCGGTGCGTTACGACAAGACCTATTTCGACAAGATCGTCGCAAGCCTGCTGCCACTGCTGGAGAAGTTGACCACGGGGCGCATCGCCGAACTGCTCTCGCCCGACTACCACGATCTGGAGGACCCGCGACCGATCTTCGACTGGCAGCAGATCATCCGCAAGCGGGGCGTCGTCTACGTTGGGCTCGACGCCCTGTCCGACTTCGAGGTCGCTCAGGCGGTGGGCAACTCCATGTTCGCAGATCTGGTGTCAGTGGCGGGCCACATCTACAAGCACGGTGTCGACGATGGACTGCCCAAGGTCGACGGTGGCGGATCCGGCAAGGTGGCGATCAACCTGCACTGCGACGAGTTCAACGAGCTGATGGGCGATGAGTTCATCCCGCTGATCAACAAGGGGGGCGGCGCGGGGATCCAGGTGACGGCATATACCCAGACCATGAGCGACATTGAGGCGCGCATCGGCAGCACCGCCAAGGCGGGCCAGGTCATCGGCAACTTCAACAACCTGATCATGTTGCGCGTACGCGAGGAGCGCACCGCCAAGATGCTCACCGACCAACTGCGCAAGGTCAACGTGGCCTCCCGCATGCTGGTGTCCATGGCCGGTGACAACCCGGATGTCGACTCCTCGGTCGACTTCACGAGCTCCGGGGGCGACCGGATCAGTACCGTTCAGGTGCCGATGATTGAGCCGGCCGACGTGGTGAGCCTGCCCAAGGGTCAGGCCTTCGCATTGCTCGAGGGCGGGCAACTCTGGAAGATCCGCATGCCGTTACCGCTGCCCGACAAGGGCAAGAATCTCCCCATGAACATCCAGGACATCGCCGAGGACATGCGTGCGCGCTACAGCACCGGCGAGCGGTGGTGGGAGGATGTCATGCCGCCACCTATCCATTTCGACCCGCCGCAGTTCCGGGAAGTAGCAAACCAGGCGGCATACCAACCGCCTCCCGTCGGGCCCATGGATATGGGGGAGGCCAGCGATGCGCCGTGGCAGGAGTGACGTCGAACAACCCGGTGCTCGGTCGAAGGTGACGCTAGGGAGGACAGCTGATGGCCACCAAGACCGCTGAACGGACCCACGAACGCCGCGGCGGGCTCTTCTCGCGCTCGATCGGGATCCCCATGCAGCTGGTCGGCATCCTGCTGGTGTCCCTACTGTGTTCGATCCTGATCGAGTGGGCGGGAATCTTCTGGGAGTGGTGGGCTCAGCCAGGCGCCGAACATGCCCGAATGACCATGGAGCGCGAGATGGGCTGGTTGGGCAGCGAGTTCTCCCGCTCATTGGTGGTCTCGCGACCGGTGGAGTCTGCCACCTGGTTCATCGGCATGGCGTATGAGTGGCTCTTCGTGAAGTCCGGCATCACCCCCTTCCTGGAGAACAACGCCAACAGCGGTGGCTGGCTGGGGACGCTGCACCAATATTTACAGGCTGCGGTCTATGTCACGCTGATGACTTTGACCCGGGTGGTGATCCTGGTACTGACCTCGCCACTGTTCGCCCTGGCCGGCCTGGTGGGGTTGGTCGATGGGCTGGTGCGGCGCGACCTGCGACGTTTCGGGGCGGGACGCGAGTCCGCGTTCATCTACCACCACGCCAAGCGCATGGTCGGCCCGGTCTTCGTGGTTGGTTGGATCGTCTATTTGAGCGTGCCCTTCGCCATTCACCCCAATGTATTTCTGCTGCCCTGTGCGGCCTTGTTTGGCTTGTTGGTGAGTGTCGCCACGGGGAGCTTCAAGAAGTACCTCTAATTCTCGGTTCCCTGCACGTTCCCTGCCTTGACGCCCTCCGGGGCGTCTTTTTTGTCCGGAATACCCCACGTCGGTGCTTAACATTTCGGGGTGATCTGGTGGTCGGTTCCCGCAACGATGCGGGTATCGATGGTCGACTAGAGCCGAGCCATGTCTGCTTCAACCAGATGCTTTCGTACCCTCGTCACGGCCTGCGCTGTCGCTGCCGCTCTAGCAGCTCCGTTGCCGGTGCTGGCCGACGGACGGGATGAAATCCTGCGTCGTGACCTGGCCGTGATCCAGACGCAGCTCGACCAGATCGGGTTTGTCGTGGACCGGCTCGAAGCCCGCCAGGACGTGGCTGATCCGGCGACAACACGATTCTTCCTCGATACACGGCAACTACGCGATGACCTGGCACGCATCGCCGATGGCATCGATGAGTTTCTCGAACCCCCCCGGCTCCCGCCGCGTGTCCCGAGAGCACTGTCCGGGGACTACTTGAGGCAGGAGGCTCCTTGATGGACAGCGCGGCCGCCTTCGAGACCGGTTCGGGGTTCGAGATCGCCGGCTTGTATCTGCTGCTGGCCGGAGTGGGCTGTGTCGCGGTCCTGTTGTGGGCCGCTTGGGCTGCCATATCGGCATACAGAGGTTGGGCGAAGGGCAACGTCAAAGGTGATGTCTTTGCTGGGGTCGCCGTGCGGCTGTTGCTGCTAATCCTGCTTTTCATCTGGCTGTTCGTATGAACGGCCGCGCAATGTAGTGCAACCGAAGGAGTGAAGTCACCATGAAATCCTCAATGATGATTCGGCACATCACTCGTGCCAAACGGTCGCTGGCACATCTCGTCGGTCTCGCCATGAGTCTGCCTGCCATCGCCATGGCACAGGGACTTCCCGACCTGGAAGAGCCCTCCACTGGGGGAGGAGGTCTGAGGGATACCATCCAGGGCCATATGTACGACTTTGGCATCTTGATCGGCTTGCTGCTGGCTACCGCTGTGTTCCTGGTGGTCGGCTCCGCTTCGATCGCATCATTCAAGGAGGCCAGGGAGCGCGAGACCTGGGGAAAATTCGCTCTGACGGTCGTGGTTGGGGTGGTGTTGGTCATCGCCATCATCTGGCTGACCACGGAAGCCGCACCCATCTTGATGCCCTGACCGGAGAGGCACCATGCCGAGCATCGCCTTCATTCCCAAACGGCTGAATGAGCCACCCGTGGTGTTCCGTGGCATGACCGGCAAGGAGGTCGTCATGATGACGGTAGCCGGCTTCGCCTCGGGGCTGCCATTGGGCATCGTCAGTGCTTGGGTATTGGGTGCCATCGCCATGGTGCCCACCGTGTGCTTCCTCTTCGCAGGGGCTGCCCTGTGGTTTGGCGGCACGGTGATGCGCCGCCTTCGCCGTGGCCGTTCGACCATCTGGTTCTACCGCCATGTGCAGTGGAAGCTCGCCTGCGCTGGCCTGCCCATGGGCGAGGGTGGCTCCCTGATCACTCACTCGACCGCCTATCGGATTGGACGCGACTCCTACCGGCACGGAGGACGCTCATGAGCCGTTATCGTCACGCCCTCGCTGGAAGGGACGCGCATATCACCACACTGAGGGGGATCATCCTGGTGCTGGTGGTCATCTGCGGCGGCCTGTGGTGGGGATGGAAGGCTGCCCCGGAGAATCTGACCATCCACAATCCGCCGGATCTGCGCAGCGGCAGCACGCGTGCCTGGTGGGAAGTCCCGCCCTCCAGCGTCTACGCGTTCGGCTTCTACGTTTGGCAGCAGATCCAACGTTGGCCGACCAACGGGGAGGCGGACTATGAGCGCAACCTCTACTCGCTCCAGCACTTCCTGACGCCATCCTGTCGGATCGAGCTCGAACGCGACTACGAGCGGCGTCTCAGCCGCAATGAGCTGTCCGGTCGCGTACGAGGCATCTACGAGATCCCCGGTCGCGGCTATCGGCCCGCGGCGGTGGAGATCCTGAGTCGAGATGCCTGGGTGGTGACCCTGGATCTTGCGATCGATGAGCAGTACGCCGGCACCCCTGTTCGAGACGTGTTCATCCGTTATCCCCTGCGAGTCGTCCGTGCCGACGTCGATCCCGAGCACAATCCCTGGGGGCTGCAGATCGACTGCTTCGATGGTACGCCACAGCGCCTGGAGGTGCCCAACCAGGAAGGAGCCGATGTATGAAGCTGATCCGTCGTATGGCACTGCTCGCGGCCGGGGTCTTGATGACCGGGCCGTCCTGGGCGGTGGAGATCATCGAGTGGGACCGGCGGCCAATGCCCATTCCGCTGCCTGTTGGCAGCGAGCGGATCGTGGTGCTGGACCGCAATGTGCGGGTCGGTCTGCCGTCATCGATCGCTGACCCGGAGATCCTGCGAGTGCAGAGCACCGGTGGCGTGCTCTATCTGCTGGCACACGAGAACTTCGATACCCAACGCGTACAGCTGCAGGACGTCGAGAGCGGCGAGATCCTGCTGGTGGACCTATCGGCCCGGGAGGGGGCCAGCGACGAGGATATCCGCATCGTCGAAGCCGAGGAGCCTGCCCAATCGGCTTCTGCTGAAAGGCATGCCGCGTCCGAGGACGCGCAAGGCACCAACCAGGGCAGGCCTCTGGCACCGACGCCGGTCGCGCTGACCCGTCACGCCGCTCAGTCCCTGTATGCACCGATGCGTGCCGTCGAGAACCTGCCGGGGGTGAGGCGGGTGCCGATGCGCCTGCCCGATTCTCTGCCGACGTTATTGCCGGCCCTGCCGGTGGAGGCCAAGCCGCTGGCGGCATGGATGCTCGACGGCTACACGGTGACGGCGGTGCGGTTGACCAACCAGGATCCGCGGAGCTTCGAACTCGATCCGCGTTACCTGCAGGGGGAGCTGTACAGCGCGACCTTCATGCACCCGAGCATTGGCCCGCGAGGTAGCGTCGAGGACACGACGACGGTGTTCGTGGTGACACAAGGCGGCGGACTGGCCGAGTCGATGCTGACGCCACCCGAAGCGGCGGGCCATGACGAGGGAGATGACGCATGACACTCAAGAGCAATGTCCTGCTGAAGTTCCTGGTGCCATTGGTGGTGATGGTCGTGTTGTTGGTGATGCTGCGTGCCTGCGGCGGGGGTGGTGAACCTGACACGGCCGAGCAGCGGGAGGATCCGACGCTGAGGCTCTCTGACGACGAGATGGACGCGCTCGGCATCGAAGGCGACACCCCTCGGGATACTGTGGCGACCCTGGTCGGCCAGGTTCAATCCATGCGTGATGAACTCGATCGCTCACAGGCAGAGACCGAAGCGTTACGCGAACAGAACGAGCAACTGGTCCTGCGAAACCAGAACATCGACAAGCGGATCGACGAGGCCCTCAACGAGGAGCGGGAGAGACTACAGGCCGATAGGCGGCAGCAATCACAGCAGGAGGAGGGCCTACTGGGCTCTTTACAACAGCAACTCAACCAGCTGCAGAACCGTATCGACTCCAGTGACGGCACCGAAGCCGATGAGGAGATGCCCATCGGCATGGGCCTTGAGGACGGCGGTGCCCCCTCCAGCATGTCCTGGGTCGAGCCCATGGATTCCCAGGAGGGGCTGGCGAGTGGCCGCAACGATGAGGAGGTGAATTTCCCGTCCTCCTTCGGAGAGGCCGCCAGCTCGGCCAGTGACGCGGCACGGCGCTCCGCCGAGGCTGTGGAGAGCCGGGTGACCGGCGAGCCTCCTGAGTCGACCGTGAAGCCCGTCTACACCGTGCCGGAGAACTCCACCCTGATGGGGTCGCTGGCCATGACGGCACTGATTGGGCGCGTGCCCGTGGACGGCACGGTGACGGATCCGTTTCCGTTCAAGATCATCGTCGGCCAGGACAATCTCACCGCCAATGGCGTCGAGGTTCCCGAGGTGCAGGCGGCGATCATGAGTGGCACCGCCACGGGGGATTGGACCCTGTCGTGTGTCCGCGGTGATGTGCACTCCGTCACCTTCGTGTTCCAGGACGGCACGGTACGCACCCTGCCATCGCCAGAGGACCTCGACAGTGGCGACTCCGGCTCGCGCACCAAGATCGGCTGGATCTCCGATGAAATGGGCATCCCCTGCGTGAGTGGCGAGCGCAACAGCAACGCCAAGCAATACCTGGGCACGCAGTCGTTGCTGACCGCTGCGGGGGCCGGTGTGGCCTCGATGCTGAGCGACGACGGCGATATCGCGACGACGATCAACCCCGATGGCTCAGTGACCCAGGCGATGACAGGCAGCCAGGCGACACAGCAGATCATGGCCTCTGGGGTCAACGATATGTCGCGGTGGGTCAATCGCCTCTACGGCGAGGCCTTCGCCGCGGTCTTCGTGCCCCCGGGCCGAGACGTGGCCGTGCATATCGACCGGGAACTGCAGATCGACTACGAAACCGAGGGCAGGAGGGTGCACTATGATCGCGACCTATCGCTCCGCAACGATATACCGTAACCCGCGTACCGCACTGGGTCTGTGCATCATCCTGGGGGCGGCGCTGTTGACCTCCGGATGCGCAACCTCCAAGGACGAAATGTGGGCCGGCGAGGGGGTGCCCATGCAGGAGCTGTGGCGGCAGGGCGCCGGCAATGGGGAAGACATGACCCAGCGCGGTCTGCTCGATGCCCGTGGCGAGCTGCGCCGGCAAATCGGCGATGGCGTGATGGTGGATGAGCGCATTGCCTATACCCGCAATGCGGCCAACGAGATCTATAGCCAGTTCACACGGCTGGATAACCCCGACCTGGTGATGTACGTCTTCCCGCATCTCGCCGGTGCGGATCCCGTGCCTATCCCGGGCTACTCCACGGTGTTCTCGCTTTATTCGCGGCCACAATATGCCATGCCGGGCGAGACCGCCCGACCGCAGGCACCCGAGGCACCTGACGAGCGGCGCGGTCGTGTCAGCGTCGAACTCGTGGGAGGTCGGCCATGAGCGCGTTCGATCGGATGATGAGCCGGCTGCTCCCACCCACCGGTCCGGACAAGAAGGCCAAGCAACTGGCCGAGAGCGGTGACGCCGAACCCTCGGCTCTGGCCGAAGCGCTATTGACCGATGAAAACGGTCGCCCCCTCTCGCTGCCACGGGGCAAGTCGATCACCCAGAATGCCTTGCGCAAGGCGTACCGCCGAAAGCCGAGCTTCGCATCCCGCCTGCCGTGGGTCGAATATTTGCCCGAGTCGGGGTGCTTCCTGCTCGAGGACGGCATTTCCGTTGGCGTAGTGGCCGAGGTAATCCCGGTACCGACGGAGGGGCGTGGCGAGGAAGCCCTGGAAGCGGTGCGCGATACCATCTGCGCGACCCTTCAGGATTGCCTGCCAGAGCACGATCATTTTCCTTGGGTCCTTCAGCTCTACGCGCGGGATGAGACGGATCCGCGCGAGGATCTGGAAAGGCTCCAGAGCTATGCTCGCCCCGAAGTGCGCGATACCGAGTACACCCAGGCGTGGCTCGACAGCATGGAGGCCCACTTGCGGGCCATCGCCAAGCCGGGCGGGTTGTTCGTCGACGATGTAGTGACCGATACCAAGTGGCGTGGCCAGGCAAGGCGGACTCGCCTGGTACTGTATCGCCGATTAGGTAGCGGCAAAGCCAAGCTGGGCGAGCGCCGCTCGCGTCGCGATCTACGGCCTGAAGATGCCGTCAATCATGTGTATAGCCGCCTGGAGGCCTCCCTCAAGGCGGCTGGCCTGCGCTTGCGGCGCTATGACGGTCGCGACTTCCATCGCTGGATGATGCCACGCTTCAATCCGCGGCCCCGATACTCACCCGAGGATCCCCAGCGGTTCTACGATGTGTTCGATTACCCGCGTGATGAAGTGCGGCTGCTGCAATACGACCTGGCAGAGGGGATGCTGGCGAGTTCCCCTTATGGCGATGTCGAGTCGGGCTGGTGGTATTTCGATGGGATGCCCCATGGCGTGGTGCCGGTGGAGGAGATTCGTCAGGTGCCCAAGGTGGGCCACCTGACCGGTGAAGTTCCCAAGGGAGACGGCATCTCCACCACCGCCAAGTCCAATACATTGATGGATTTACTGCCGGAGGGGACCGAGGTCTGTTTGACCATGGTGGCCACCCCTCAAGAACCCCTCGAGGACCATATCAACCAGCTGCGCAAGAAAGCGGTGGGGGATACCGTCCTGGCCGAGTCGGTTCGTAGGGACTGCGACGAGGCGCGTGAGTACCTGAGTAAAAACCATAAGCTGTACCAGAGTAACCTGGTCTTCTATGTGCACGGGGCGGATGAAAGTGAATTGAACCGACACCTCCTCGAGCTCACCACGCACTTGACCAATGCCAACCTGAAACCGGTAGAACCCGAGGATGAGGTCGCGGCGCTCAACAGCTATCTGCGCTGGCTGCCCATGTCTTTCGATCCCGGGCTGGATCGTGGCGGTTGGTACACCCAGCTCAACTTCGTCCAGCACGTCGCCAACCTGGCGCCCTTCTTCGGCCGCGCTCGGGGTACCGGACACCCTGGCTTGTCCTTCTTCAACCGTGGGGGCGGGACCTTTCACGTCGACCCCCTGAACTATGCCGACCGGTCCGCTAACGCGCACATGCTGATCTTCGGCCCAACCGGGGCCGGGAAGTCCGCCACCCTCAACGGCATGCTCAGCCAGGTAATGGCAATGCATCGCCCGCGGTTGTTCGTGATCGAGGTCGGCAACTCCTTCGGCATGCTGGGTGACTACTTCCAACGGATGGGATTGACGGTCAACAAAGTGCGCCTGGCCCCCGGTTCGGGGGCCAAGTTGCCGCCGTTCACCGAGGCTCACCGCCTGCTCGAGGACAACATGGAGGCGGCACGCAAGCAGCGCGACGCCGAGGACCACAACCCCTATGAAAACGTATCCGTCGAGGATCTGATCGAGAGTGCCGATAGCGACAACGATGAACGCGACCTGATCGGTGAAATGGAGACGGCCGCCCGTCTGATGATCACCGGCGGTGAGCCCAAGGAGGAGGCGGATTTCAAGCGCGCCGACAGGCGGATGGTGCGCGATGCGATCTATCGAGCGGCTCGCACCACCTATGAGGAAGGGCGGCAGTGTCTGACCGAGGACGTGCGTCAGGCCTTCCGTGAGATCGCCAGGGACACCGAGCTGCCCGAGCAGGCCCGCAAACGAGCCTATGACATGGGCGAGGTGCTTGGGTTGTTCGTCGACGGTTTCGACGGTCAGATGTTCAATACCGAGGGTGAGCCATGGCCCGAGTGCGATGTGACGATCATCGATCTGGCGCACTACGCCCGCGAGGGATACGAGGCTCAGCTGGCCCTGTCGGTGATCTCGATCACCAACATGATTACCAACCTGGCCGAACGCGAGCAGTACTCGGGTCGACACATCATTCAGGCCATCGACGAGAGTCACATCGTCACCGTCAATTCGCTGCTCAGCCCATTCTTCGTCAAGGTGGGCAAGATGGGGCGCAAGCTGTCCCACTGGCTGTGGTTCGCGACCCAGAACCTGGCGGATTTCCCCGCCGCAGCCGAGAAGCTACTGAATATGTGCGAGTGGTGGATCCTGCTGACGTTGCCGCCCGACGAGGTCGAGCAGGTGGCGCGCTTCAAGACGCTTACTCCGGAGCAGCGGCAGCTCATGCGCTCGGCCACCAAGGTGCCCAAGAAGTACACCGAGGGGGTAGTGCTGTCGGGCCGGATCGAGGCCCTGTTCCGGGTGATTCCGCCTAGCCTCTACCTGGCCCTAGCCGGCACGGAGGGCGAGGAGAAGGCAGCGCGCGACCGTATTATGAAGGAGCTCAAGTGCTCCGAGCTCGATGCTGCGATCGAGATTGCTAAGCGGCTGGACGAAACAAGGGGGATTGGCTCATGACAGGGTAGGGTAGGCGGTCTCCCATTTCTAACCGCAACGCTATTGAAGAGCGCTCGGACCTGTAACCGACTTCTTGAACACCTCGGCATAGACTTCCAGCGGTTTTCCCGATTCAGCGTCATCCGCCGTCGTGTATCCAATGAGCCGGCCATGTCATCGAGTTCTTTCTAGCTGTAGACCGACAGCTCCGAAGGGGTCGCGGTACCTCATTGAGCTTTTCGCTGAAGCCGATGGCCGTCGCTGTGGCCGTGGGTACCATCGACTTTTGCCAAGATCACCAATCACGTGGTCACCTCCACGAGCCTACCGACGACTCCCAGTCTGGTGCAGCGCCTGTCGGAAGGTATGATTTATTTTCAGGCCGCCTCATGAATAGGGAAGGATCAAGGTTAATACAAATAGGTTAGAAATTTAATATTGATGGGTCGATTTTCAGATAGGAAATCATTAGGGATGCACAGCATGTAGCAGAAGGCCTAGTGCCACACCTCTCAGGCCTGAGAAGAGTATTATCCTCCTCCCGGAGTATCTTCAACATCATACACCCAGAACTGTAACATTAATATTGTTTAATTTAGCTAATGTTGCATTGAAACTTTTTCTTGCGGCAATCTAAATCGACTGCTAGATATATATTGTTACAATAAAAAAGCATAGGGGCAGGGAATGAAAAAATGGGACAAGTTTTATTTCTCCATGATTTGTGTGTTGTTTATAAGTGCGTGTGGCAATGATTCGCCCAATGAGGCTGGTTTTAAAGAAGGAATGCAAAATTACATTGCCGAAAATATTGGAAGTTTTAAAATTGAACTCCCGTTAAATAACGCGAAACTTACTGCTGGGAATCTTAGGCTTGAATCTCCCCAAAGCGCATTAGATTTTTCAATTTTGCAAACCATGGCAAACAAAGGGAGAATTGAGCGGGTTGATGAGGCCGGAATGTCGGTTTTATATAGAATACCTGAAGAAGAGCGTCAATTTTTCCGATATTATCCAACTGGCCTTACATCAATTATGCTGGGGGAGGCCAATGTCCATGAAGTTATTAGGTTCACTGAGCCTGTTGTAGATGATGGCGTAAATAAATCGTACGCGACGATAGTCTTCAAAAATAACTATAATGACTGGCTTGAAGAAGAGGATGTCCTGGCTCTACGTCATTGGATTTTTTTTGCAGCAGATTTAACAGGAGCGGGAACTTCTTTTACATACCGCCCATTTCAAGATCAATTCACTGAACTAGCTTTTTCTTCAATGGTATCTTCATTGGGTGGGGGTACGATATTTGACTTGCCTCAGTATAATGTATATTGGGTAAACTTGGCTCTTGATTCTTTTACGATGGAAGTGCCAATGATAAAAAATAATGATGGCTGGGCTCCGTTGTCAGATTTATCTCAATGGGTGTTGGTTGAAGCCGATGGGGTTGGTTTGACGGGTAATGATATAGTAGAGAATGAGGACTTCATGTTTGAAAGAATCCTTGGTCCTATCGATAATCCGCCAGCTCCAAAAGAAGATGATTTGCTTCTGCTGGCAGAGGAGATTTTTTTAGGGCCGGTTTCTTACACAACTCCTTTAGATGAAAGTGGAGAAAAGCAGTGTTTGGATCAATCTAGTGCTGATACAATAGGTAAGCAAGTCTCCGAATACAGCTGCAGCCCACGGGAGGTTGAGATACTGGAGCTTATGACAAGTAATGGTCATGTTGCTCGCAGCGCCCCTGCTCGTGGGGATGTGAAATACTCAATTGATGAGAAATATCGAAGCCATCTGACAAATGAAGGGCTATTGACTATAGGCGATACTAAAGTTTCTGATATTACCCTTGGGGAGATGGGGTACGATATTAGAGGGTTTTCATTGTATCGCTTTGATCTAGAGGTGCTTTTTACGCCATTTGAGTGGGCGTTTCCCTATGTAAATGAGGGGCAGCCGAATCCTTCTGAATGGGACTTATTGTTGGTTTATGCTAACGGGGAGTGGAATGCTGTGAGGAATCGCGATCTTCTGGCACCGCTGAACTACCGGCGCGACTGAACCGTTCAGCCTGGCCAGGCATCGGCTATAGAAGAACGAACATGGGCCTTTGGTATGGCATCTAAAGACACTAGCGTTACATTATGTAAAGTTGCTTAATTGAGTGGCTGGGAGAATGATCCCAGCTATATCGGAAACGTCGAGTTTGGAATGAGTGCGAGTTATGAGGGTCAGCGGGTAACCGCGACATTTGCCGACAAAATTTGGTTAATGAAAGGCAGTGACGGCTGGATTATTAGGGGTTGATGAAGTGTTTTGTCCTGTTGGCCTTAGTCGCCTTGATCCGCATAGGCTAGTGTTATCTTATTTCGATATAGTTTAAAAATAACAAGCCTATGGAGGTAAAAATGGCTATATCTTCCAAGCTTTTAGCTCTTGGAGTTGCGGTGTTAGCTGCAAGCCTCAGCACTGCTCATGCCTTGGCGCAAGAAATGAGGGCGGACTCTACCGACGGTTCGGTGATGGGTGAATGGGTGGGTACCTATACATGCGCCCAGGGTCTCACGGGGCTAACCCTTACGATAGCGGAGGCGACGCCAACAAGTGCCCGTGCGATGTTTCATTTTTATGCTGATCCACGCAACCCTCAGGTACCTACTGGCTGTTTTACCATGGAGGGTAATTACGACCCCGTCAGCAGCCGCCTTCAGCTCAGCGGACACGACTGGCTTCTACGCCCCAGTGGTTATATGTTTGTCTCGTTCGAAGGCATGATCGATGCAGAGGGCCGGAATTTTCAGGGGTTGGTTTCAGGGCCTCCTAGATGTACTACTTTTAAGCTGAGCCGTCAGCCCTCTCCCGCTACGCCTCAAGAAAAATGTGTTTTCGACACACCCACAATTCAGGGTGACCAGATCAGCGCGGGCAAGATAGCTCAGGTGCTGGCTGATGATGGGCGAATTGATCTCAATATACTGTTTGACTTTTCTAAAGCAACAATCCGGCCGGACAGTAGAAGTCAGCTCGACGAATTAGGCCGCATCCTCATGTCACCCCTCATGGCAGAGCAGAGGATCGGAATCTTTGGGCATACTGATGCGGTAGGTTCCGTTGAGGCGAACCAACAGCTGTCAGAGGAGCGAGCTGCTGCCGTTCTCGACTATCTGGTCGATCGATTCAATGCCCCAGACGAGCGGTTTGAAATTCGAGGGTTCGGAAAAGATCGTCTGAAAAAGCCCGATTCTCCGCAAGATGAAGCCAACAGGCGAGTAGAGATCATGCTCCTAAATAACCCCTCTGGATAGCGACTTCGTCATTAATAGAACCATCGCTACCGCTACATAGCTTTAAGTTATTTTCATAACATAACGTTGGTGAAAAACACAACCCCTTTTGACCTGTTCACCACCTCTTATAAAGTGAAAACAATTGCAACTGTAATCATGAACTACCTAGCCACTATATGGAGTCCATATGCATTATTTAATAGTCCTTTTGGCTGCATTATCCTATCCTGCTTTCTCAGGGGAAAGAGAATGGTATTTGGGGGATTGGAGGATCGTAGAAGCTAGATTTCCTGGGGTTACTGCTATGACAGATCAAGAAGCTGCTGCATGGGTTGGGCTTGATATACACTATAGTAATAACTCAGTAGAATTAAAAAACGAAATCTGCAACGCTCCAGCTTATGAATCTAATTCTGTGCCTCCTGTCGATTTCATGGGAAGGAATATGTCTACACTTGAAACTCTAGAAATCAATACCTCAATGGTTGAGTTAATTGAGGTGGACTGTACTCCATCTTGGATGGGCCCAGGATTTACTATCATTAAAAGAGATGATCATAGCGGATATATTTTCTGGGATGGTGCATATTTTTTAATTATAAAGAAAAATTAGGGCTCTTCGACGTTGGGCCCTCGATCCCCCTTAGAGCGCGACTCGAGGGGTTCCATCGCAAAAAATCCGATCCGAACCACTTAACATTTCCTGCTGTGGCAGTCCCCGGGGATTGGTATCTCTGAGCCAATCCATCCTCCGGAGTGGCCATGATGCAGAGACAGCACTCGAACACCTTCCCTTGGCTGGCCAGGTTGGTCGTCACCGCTGTGGCTTTGGTACCAGTAAGTGTGCTGGGCCAAGCCCTCCTGAGTGATCTTCACCCCACTGCAAGGGGGGGATACACCGTGGAGATCTTCACGGTGGCCGGTGAACCCGTCACCAACGTGCCGTCAGGGGCTGCCGTCATCGAGCTCGATGCGCCGGCACGCCTTGATGCCGAGTTGTCCGAGGACCTTCCAGCCGAGGCGGATGCCGCCAAGGCTGTCATGCTCGAACGGATGCAGTCACCGGAGTGGGAGGACATCACTAAGCGGTACGCCGAGCAGCACATCGGCGTGACGCGCGCCTGGATGCTCGGCGTGGAGAGCGTCCCCGCCGTGGTCGTGGACAGCCAGTACGTCGTCTACGGTGAGCCCGATGTCAACGCCGCGCTCATCGAGATTCTGCGGGCTCGAGAGGAGGTGGCGCGATGATCGGCACGTATCCACCTCGCTGGCTGACGGCCGTGCTGGTGGCCGGTGTACTGGCTCTTCTGGGCAGCCACGCACCCCAAAGCGCCAGAGCGACAAGCATCACAACCCCGGAGATCGTGGAGTCCGCGCTATCGACTGAGTGCCTCGACTACAGCGTCATAGGTATTTGCGTATGGCTACACTGCACTACCTTCGGCTGCAGCATCCGCACTTCCGTCAAGGTCCGTCACTATATTCCGGAGCTGGTGGTGTCCAGCTATGAGAACACCGGCGAGAACCCCTGGCGCGAAATCGCCATGGTGTCACCTCCCACCGGAGACGCCTTGGCAGGCGGCCAGAGCACTTCCGAGGCCCAGTCGGACATGCAGGAGCACCTGCGCTTCAAGAATGTCGATGCCATCGGTCACCCCGGGGTTGAGCTCTTCAACCAATTCGCCAGTGCCCTCGGGTACACCTGCTCAGGTGCCGCACAGGCCTTCCAGCCCTACTTCATTTCGACGTTGGACGCCTTGGCGTGGCGCTCAGGCATCCCCGAGTCGGCCTATCCCGAGGCGCTGATCCCGGGCCGCCGGGAACTGGGGAAAATGGGTACGGATCTCTGGGGCAACATCTACCCGCGGAGCGGCTTCATCAACCAGGTACATGATTACAAGTCAGCTGCACTGATGGCCCAGCGCTCCGCCGACATCGTCACTCGCGAGGGCCAGCCCCACGTCTACCAGCCGCTGGTAAGTTCTGAGAGGGACGGTTACTGGCCACCGGGCCCCGTAGAGGAGGGGGACGATGACCACCGGTGGCAGCATCTGACGCCCAAGACGAGCCGGTCCTGCGTCGTGTGGCCCGACCGCAGTCCCGCCGACACCTATGCCGATCGCCTCGATGAAGCCGGCGATTACGTCTTCGCCTTATGGGGGCGCTATCGCTGCTGCCAGCGGCGGGGACAGGAACTGCTTTACCACACCGGCGACTATGCAAGGAGATCCCTATGAAGCGAACTGTCCTGAGTCCCATTTTGCCCGTGGCTGCGGCCATGGCCATGATCCTGGGGCAGGATGCCCAAGCCCAGTCCTTCGCCGATGATCTCTACTACGACATCGGCGGGGCCTCGCCATTCTCGATTTCGGCCGGTCGAGGTCACAATCCGTACAAGACGGGCATGGGCGTCCGTTGGAACATGAATTCCTCGTGCGGGAACTTCGACATCGGCGCGACGGTATCGAATCAGCTCAACGGCCTCACCAACGGCTTTCAGAATCTGATGGGCGAGGTCGTCCAGAACGCCCAAGGCGCCGTCGCACAGCTACCGGCCATGATCATCCAACGGGCCAACCCCGGTCTCTACGACCTGCTGTCCAATGGCGTCCTCCAGGGGCGCATGGACTTCGATAAGGGCAAATTATCGTGCCAACAGATGGCCGAGCGGATGGCCGACGCAGCGATGGGCGCGGGCCTGCACGAAATGGCAGTAGCAGAGAGTTGGCAAGATGCTGCGACAAGCAATGACGACGTCGTGGCAGCGCAAGAGCAGGTCGAGCGGTCCGGCGGAAACGGTGGCACGACCTGGGTTGGCGGCGAGAGGCGGGGCGGGAGCAATCAGGAACCTATCCGAGTCGTACAGGATGTTGCCACTGCTGGCTACAACCTGCTGCATGGGCGCGACGACGTCACGAGCAACGCCGCAGTCACCGGTGGTGGCGGTGGCTGGGGATCGGTGCCCACCGACGAGGGTGACTGGATTGGCGGCGGCAGTGGGTCAGGCGGGGGCGGGAGCGGCGAGTGCCAGGGGGGCATGTGCACCGTTTGGGGCAGTCCGGAAGACGCCGCCGAGTGGACCGTCGCTGTGATCGGTGAGGATGAGCTGCAGACTTGCGAAGACTGCGAAAAGCAGCGGTCCCAGGCCGGCACCGGGCTGATGCGTGAGCTTGAGAAAGAGCAGCGGGAAGTGCACGAGAAACTCGTGGCCCTAGTCGCCGGCAATGAGCCGCCCACCCCCGAGAACCTCCGAGAGGTGTCCGCGGGCGATGGGCTCACCGTGTCTCGTGGGGTGATCGAGTCGCTGCGCACGGATCCCCAATCAAGCTTCCTCGTGCATCGCCTTTCCAGCGAGATGGCACTGGCACGCACGTTGACCAAGGCCATCTGGGCAAGGCGGATGATGCTCGCCGGGATCAGTGAGCCGGGGATTGCCAACAACGATCCAGCCATGACGTCTATCGATCGCCGCGTTGCCTCTCTGGACCGCGACATAGATTCCCTGAAGTCCGAGATGGAGATCCGCAAGACCTTGGCCGGCAGTGCCGCAGGGACTGCATTGGAACGTGCCGCCAACCGTGCGGCGGGCTCCACCCGAGACGAGACAGCACGTCCGGGGGCAACCCTGGATAGCCGCGGCCGGCCGGTGAATGAGGTAGAAGAATGAACCGCTTCCGGCATGCTTGGTACGACCCGAGGCGTTGGCCATCGCTGGTGGTGTTTGTGGTTGCCCTAGTGGCTGTTGTCTTCCTCAGTGGTGTCATCGCCTCGATCGGTATCCGGTTGGCAGGCAGTCTCGCTGCCTGGCGAACCACTATGGATACTGCTGCGCCACTACTGATGGGATGGCGATTGGTGTTCTATGGCGTGATCACTTGGCTATGGCTTCGTTACTGGAAGCCCCGCGTCCTGGCAAGAATTGGCGGTGATCGAGACGGAGGCGTGCGAGCCCGCCACAAGCTCAATCGCATCGAACTCGTGTCGATAGGCTTCATCGTCGTCCTCGAGCTGATGAACGTAGCCAACTGGCTGGGAGGCATGTGATGGAGGGAGTGCTCACGGCGCCGCTGGTGGTTTTCGACTACCTCACCAATGCCCTGGTCATGCTTGGCTGGCTGATCCATAACGCCATCTGGAACGTGATGACCAGTACCGCCCTGGCGGCGATACCGTTCATCGCGCTAATTGCTTCTGAGTGGTTCAAGGCTCGACAAGAGGGTGACGACGAGGGCAACAAGGGCGTCTTGACCATCAACCGCATCGAGACGCGGCTGTACGTCATGGTGCTTATCCTCCTGTTCACCTGCCAGCCGATTCTCCAGGTGCAACTAACCACGGTAGATGTGGACCAGCGGCGCAGCCAAGAGTGTGGCACGCGCCAATTCGCTGGCGGAGAGTGGGGAGAGTCGGCTCTCAGTGCAATCGATGGGGAGACAGCGAACATCCCCGTCTGGTGGGCATTCGTCCATGCCGTATCTCATGGCATGACCGGGGCGGCCATTACAGCCATTCCATGCAGTACCGACTTCCAGTCGATTCGCACCGAGCTGGACTTGAATTCTGTCGAGGATCCGGTGCTGAAACGCGAAGTCGGTGAATTCCAGTTGGCCTGTTTCGGGCCCGCCCGTAACAGGCTCTTCCAGGAGTACGGCAGCGTCGAGCCCTCTCGCGCCCACGATGTCGACTGGATCGGAAGCCGCTTCTTTCTGGATACCCCAGGCTACTACGACAGCTTTCATGCCGGTCGGCCGGTAACAGGCTTTCCCTATGACGCAGATCGGGACGTATCCCGGCCGAATACCGGCCCTGGTCAACCCGGCTACCCGACCTGCCGGGAGTGGTGGTCGTCGTCCGACGTCGGCCTGCGAGCGAGACTGCACGACCAGGTTGATTCGGGGTTCTGGGACAGCTTCCGCAGCGTGTTCACCAGTAACGAAGCCGAGGACTACGTGATCCGGCGGATGGTTAGCCCAAGATCGGGGGCTGCAAGTGGGAACCTTGACCAGGCCGTTGTTGGCTACCGGGACCTGGGTGGAGGCGGCCGAGCCGGCTTCTGGGATTCTATTGTGACGGGGGCAGGCGCTATTGGTGGTGGTTTGTCTATTCTGCCGTTCTCGGCGGGGATGGACATGCTGAAACAGGCGCTGCCCATGGTTCAGGCGATCCTGGTGATGGCCTTGGTGATCTGCCTGCCATTCGTGATGGTGATCTCGGGCTATTCCTACAGGGCGGTGGGTATGGCCACCTTCGGGCTATTCGGAACCTGGTTCCTGACGTTCTGGTGGGAGCTGGCGAGATGGATCGATTCGAAGCTGATCGATCTGATCTATAACAGCGATGCGGCCAAGATGAGCTGGATGGCCGCCGCCAACAATGCCTACGACAAGCTGGTGTTGCAGTTCGTCGAGGGAATGATGTTCCTGGTGCTGCCGGCGATCTGGCTAGGGGTGCTGGGTTGGGCAGGGATGAGAGTGGGTGAAGCAGTTGGCTCTTCGGTAAAAGGTGGGGCCGGAGATGCTCAAGGAGCTGGGAAGAAGGGAGGGGACAAGACACAGTCCACGGCTTCCGGAGGGAAGATCTAGTACGGAGTCGATTAGGGCCAGCCTATGCTGGCCCTAGTCATCATCTGGACCAGGCATTCGAAACCCACCTTGGTAGTAGCCATAACCATCCGCACCCCATCTCCATCCATCTTCGAACAGCTCAGCCTCCTCTTCCTCGCTGCCGGAGGAGGATTCGGCAGCATTCTGCAAGATGCCTTGGGTGACACCAGCGGCAAGTGCCAAGCTTCCACCTAGCAGTTTGCCCCCTAGGCTGCCAGCACGCTTCCATCCATCAACGGTGGATGCTGCCTTGGCGGTGGAGCGGACAGTGGTAGATGCGGACTCGCCCAGGATCTTGAGAGACTCTGCAGCGGAGGCTTGGGTATGCCAGCCGTCAGACCAGCCATCACCAGCTTTATGGGAATGCTCAGGGCGAAGGGGCTTATGACTCATGTTGAACTCCTCGCACACAGTTACAGCTACAACATGGCGGTTTGCTTGTGGGCCATACGTCGCGTTCATGCTCCTCTCGCTGGGCAGGCACGACGCATGCCAGGTGCCGAATATTCCACCCTCAGGGTAGCACGAAACCCTATTTTAGCGACGCCTTGGCCGGCAACGGAACCGGGTAGATGCTTGGCCATTAGAGGTCTGCATGGATATGCCAGCGTCCATCTTGGCAGGAGCTAGAAATGCCTGTAGAGGCAAAGCACTAGCTTTAAGTTAACTTATGAGCAACGATGGTAACGCTGGGTTACAGGGAGATGCCTGGTGAGGCCAGGCATTGAGGCGCTGTTGTACGAATTAGAGCGCTGCAGCTCTCTATTAATCCAGGGGTATGGTCTTGTCCATGACACCAGAAATTTGGCTACGTCTGAACGCAGCGAAGCTCGGCAGTCCCTTCGAGGGGATGTTCATCAAGCAGGTCCTCGCCCATCTCCCCGGTGTCGATTTTGCCCACCTGCAGGCGCAGGCACCCTTCCAAGACATCGATGGACGTCAGCGCTATTGTGACTTCTCTTACGAGGTACCGGGTCACTTCAAACTAGCCATCGAGATCGATGGTTTTGACAAGCGTGGCACCGGTACCGGCATGACTCATGAGGATTTTGTGGACTGGCAACGGCGACATGCTGCCCTGGTCAGTCAGGGGTGGGATGTCTTGCGCATCGCCAACCGTGACGTGCGTGACCACCCTCAAAGATGCTTGCAGTACCTCACGCTGATCATGAAGCAGTCTCAACTGGGGCAGCTCAACCGTGCAGATCAGGGCTCACTAGGAGAGCTTCAGAGATCCCTCCAAGGAGCCCAAGCGGCGCAGGAGAGCGCAAAAGCTAAAGGCGAGAGCCTAGAAGGAGCTTTGCTTGAAGCACACAAACACGTCGAAACCCTCAACAATGAGACCCGAACATTGAAAACGTCCGTCTGGGCTTTTGCCTTCGTACTTGTTGCTGCCTTAGGCATCTTCACTTTTAAGGACGTCCTTCTCAACCGAGAGCAGACGACGACCTTGATGCCTCGGGCTTATTCATCAGCGGGAGGTGATAGCTGCGCCAATCCGATCAGTTGGGAGGAGGCTGGCCAGCATGTGGGCCAGAGGAAGGCACTAATGGGGCCTGTAGTACAATTCACCACACGCGAGAGCGTGAGTGGCAGCCCCACTTTCATCACTCTGGGCGTCGCTTACCCTGATCCGGCGCGTTTTACCTTGGTGATCTGGGGGAATGACCGAAGCAAATTCCAGTCAATCCTCTCACATGGCAACGATTTGCTGAGTCGAAAGGTCTGTGCCGTAGGAGTAATCGGCGAGTACCGGGGCCAACCTCAGATCATCCTCTCTGAGCCTGATCAGGTTGCGTTCTGATCCTGATGGAAGTGCCGCTAGCTTGGAAGTTTCATGAGTGCCGCCTGTCGTCGTCCTGTGGCTCTTGAGTCCACGGACAGGCCCCGTACCCCGCCAGACTGAGGATCCTGTTGATCGAAAAATTTACCCAGAGGGAAAGGGAAAAAGCCCAAAGGAGTAATGGAATGGGTAAGCCAAGGGGAAGGGGCTTACCCGGAAAGGCAGGGTGAGGAGAATTGGAGAGAAAACCTAAAGGGCTGAATGGACAAAGGGCTGCTCCAGTCCTTCATGCTGCTTCTGCCCAGAACTGCTTCATCTGGTGGCACGAACTACATGCTTCGATCAGTCGCTATCTCACTCATTTTTGTTTTCCTGAGTTCAAGAAATAAGCGCAGCACCTGCGGTGCTCACCGCTCTGTAACCGAATACTCTACAACTCCCATACCATAACCTTCCGAGCATGATAACGAAGATTAGTGCACGGTGGTAGTTGCCACTAATAACCCAGAAGTGGTTGCCAGTTTGGAGTTTAACATATTTAATAATTATATCCGAATGGATAGAAATTGCTATCTATATTGGTCATCGCCGGATTGCACGAATCATCTAGTTTTATGCCGTCACGGTAGATCTCGCATTTCACTATGTCACCTGCCGACCAGTCAATAAGGGCATAATAGTTATCAGCATTAAAATAATGCTTCTCAGGCCCCTCCTTATAGATATGGCCGCCTTTGCTCACACCATTGACTTCGCTTAAAAACTCCATGTCAGGATGGGTTCTGATAACCCTAACAGCATCAATGACGACACCTTTGTCCCAATTCACCCTGAACTCAAGATCCCCGTTTCTGTAAAACCGCTCCTCGACACCATCTTTAACAAAATCTTGGAAATAATTAGATGGATCGGGCTCGCCCGCCAGAACCCGAGTCACCTGACGATACACGCTCCCGTCTGAGTTGTAAGCAACGGAATGTTCATAAGTTTGTTTGCCTTCAATATACTTTGCGCTCACATGGGATTCGCCAAACTCATTATAAGAAATCACATCTCCATGTTGACGTCCGTTAGCATAATTAGTTATTTTATTAATAGATCCGTCGGGATTATAGTTGATATATTCACCGTGTCTTTCTCCATTTAGGTAATGAACCAAAAGATGAACATGACCAAAATCATAGCTACCTTGGAAACCCGTTTTTTTTCCGTTTTCGAAAACCAGGTCCGTCAGCACATCGCCATCAGATAGCCACTCTTTGTATTCGCCGTCAAGTTGGCCATTTGTGTAATTGGTCATCTTGATCAGCTGGCCATTTACAGGGTTAAATTCAGTAAATTCACCATCCTTTTTGCCATTCCTGTATTCTGACTGAGAAATAAGTTGATCATTGCTGGGATTCCATACTTTCAGAACGCCATCTAATTGACCTGCCAGGGTGTTACCAGAAGCCACTCTTTCCCCGGCGTTATTGCTGCAATCGAAGGAGCCGCTCGGCATGCCTTTTTCCATTTCAAGCCGGCAAGAACCAACCGTCATGACGCCAAGAAAATTCATGGGGTAATCAGTAACAATACCCGAAAAAGGATCATTTTCCTGGTATTTATAAGACAAGCCGTTATAAGTCTCTAGTTGCCTGTAGGATATCTCCTCCTGGGTGCATCCAGACAACAGGAAAACCACGGCCGCAAATGGCAAGAAAAAAGCGAATCGAATACCTTTCATTTGATCTCTCTAAAAAGTCATATATCGCTAATATCGACACTGAGGGCTAGATCTTTAGGGTCGTTAGCTTTTTTTTCAGCTTAATTCACTTCACTGGCGGTGCCTGGTCTAGAGGGTTAGTGATTGCTAACTAGCTGCGCCCCGGCTCGCCGATATTGCGAAGCACTACACACCTCATGGTTTGCGGACCGAAGGTAAAAAAGGTAGCGCTTCGTCATATGGGCCAGAGAGTGGCGTCCTGCACAAGTCTCGGTTGTTGGCTTTGCCCTTGGCCCAGGCAGGGCGATACTCCCCATCACAGATCGAGCTGCTCGAGTGGGGTGTCATGCGTCGACTTGCGGATCTCTGTAATCTAGGCTTTGTACGAAAAGTCGAATTTGCTAATGTCACTATGCCGAAGCAGCATGGGTGAGGTATGGAAGGACGCTACGAGCTCTCCGACCATAGTTGGTCGCTGGTCAAGGACATCGTCTCTGCCCCCCCTGGAGATGGGCCGGCTAAGGCGGGATGATCGACAGGTGTTGAACGGCACCTTCGATGCGGTGCTGGCACGTCTCCAGCTCAAGCTTCGTGAGGATGGCCTGATGGGCTCAACCTTACTCTGGCTGACATCTTGGCTGCCGTTACGCCTCTACGCCCAAGATCAACCTGGATTTTTTGCGGCCCAAATTCGAGAGCAACGTAGAAAGAGACGCTCTCAAGCAGGAGGCCTTGCGGGCGTTTGGGTGGCGAGTCTTGATCGTCTGGGAGTATGTGATGCAGGATCTCATAACGCTGGCAGCTCGGCTGCAGCGGGAGTTCGATCTGTCACCTGTTGAGCCATCCCCTTAAGATGCTGAATGAAGCTGAGCCCGATAATTTCGCCCAGTTTCACTGGCACGGCATTGCCTATCATGCGTCCTGTTGTCTTGAAATGGATCTCGGAGCCAGGCTCCGTGAAGCGGTAATTCGCCGGGAAGCCCTGAAGGAACGCTGCCTCCCTGAGAGTGATGGCCCGATCCTGTTCAGGGTGACCGAATCGGCCGTTACCGAAGCCGTAGCAAAGCGTCGTGATAGTCGGGCTTGGTTTGTGCCACTCCATACGGCCATAGACGCTTGAATAGGTCTTTCCGCTGGTTTTCGTGTGGCACTCGGTCACGAGCTCCTCGGGCCAGTCTCGCCAGGTGCCGCCGGGCTTGGACGCTTTCATCCTCCTCATATTGAGTTCGGATAGCCTAGCTGCCTTATGAAAAGGGTCACTCTGGCAAGTTTCGCCTGCCGCGAGAGGGGGCATGTGGCCGATGGCATCCTGCACCGAGACTGGTGCCAAAAGGTGAGTCGGGGGAATCAGCGAGATCGGGCCGAGACGAGATGCCAACAGGACGTGGCGCCGACGATTCTGTGGTAATCCGTAATCTACGCATGCCACAGGGCCGGCCCAGATATGGTAATCCTCGTCTTTGAGAGCGTCGACGAACTCATGGTAAATGGCGTGCTTGGTAACGTCCGGCACGTTTTCCATCGTGACGAGTTCTGGCTGAATCTCACGGATGAGATGAGTAAAGGCTCCTAACAGAGGCCACTTCTTGTCAGTGGTAGTGTCCTTTCCCTGATTATAGGTCGAGAAAGGCTGACATGGGGCGCAGCCAGCCAGGAGCTTGGCAGCGTTTGAGTCTTGATACCAGGCGCCCACCTGCTCCGGTTTGGCCTTAGAGACATCCTCGTCGACGAACTGTGCCCCGTTGTTCCACTCGTAGGCGAAACGACATGAGGCCTCGATGTCATATCCGGCGTGAACCCGGACACCGGCTTGGCGTAAGCCAGCGGTCAGGCCACCAGCTCCACAGAAAAGGTCTACGGCTTCGATCATGTGCGCTTTGCTCCCATCATGCGCCACATTCTACATGCTTTTACTCCGTACCTCGAGGGTAAAATCTAACGTAACAGGGTACGTAGCTCGTCCAGGGCGAGCCACGGGCGCTTCGCATGTACCATGTGATGACTGTTGGCCCACAGCAGAGCGAGATCATCAAGCTTCGTTTTGTCACCGGGCTCCAGGGTGTGCAATGGTTGGCTGTGGTGACATTCGATGAAGCCATGCATCATGGGCGCCATCGGTGGCTTCGAAATCGAATCCGCACGTTTCGCAAGCGAGCCTACTTCTTTACTAGAGCGCTCTCGCTTTCTTTTTCCTGACCAGTGACGGCTTCCATTCACAATCTTTATGCAGGCGCGTCAGGATCCGGCCTTCCATTGTCGACGTCAGAGCTATAAGTCCGTAGATAGAGTGCGGACGGAAACTTGGACTACAGCGAGGCAGGCAGGACAGGAGGGTGTGTGGGGGCAGCCCCCTGCCCGACCTGGTGATCATGGGGAACGTGCCGCGCCTCGAGAAGTACATGGCAATGCAGTACCCGTAGAGCTGGGCCGGGTGGTAGCCTAGAGCTTATGGTGACACTTGGAGACATCAGGCCCGAGAGATAAGGACACTTATGTCGACTTCGATGAAAGGGCCGAAGCCATCTTCTCCTGATGTCGGACGTCGCATGCAGCAGACTCGGCAGAAAAACACCTCTGCCGAGATGGTGATACGCCGCGAACTCCATCGTAGAGGGCTGCGCTACCGAGTGGGGTACACCGTCTCGTCGAAGCCGAGACGTGTGGCGGATATCGTCTTCACTCGCCAGCGGCTCGTCGTCTTCGTCGACGGCTGTTTCTGGCATGGATGTCCGTTGCATGGGACCTGGCCCAAGAACAACGCCGAATTCTGGCGAAACAAGATCGAGACCAATCGACAGCGGGATAGCGACACCAATCGTCGCTTGACCACATTAGGATGGCATGTGCTCCGAGTCTGGGAGCATGAGCCGGCTGCCGAAGCCGCCGACCGCATAGAGCGCGAACTGAAAGAACTGAAGGGCGAGGCTGCACAATGCAGAGGGCAGTCGCCCGACACCGAAGGGGCATCACATGTCGGAAGTGTTGGAAGGGACAGCGGAAGTCGAAAGAGTGGCGGGGGTCCCCGAACCGGGCCAACTGGTTGAGGTCAGGCGTAGACAGTGGGTAGTGGCTGACGTCGTTCCCTCAGACATTGCAGGGAAGCGAAGGACTCAGCATCTCGTACTACTGTCGTCCATCGAGGACGATGCCCTGGGTGACGAATTACAGGCCATTTGGGAGATCGAGCCCGGTGCTCATATCATCGAGCGTGCTGGGTTGCCGACGATCACCGGACTGGATGATGCCGACACGCTCGAGGCCTTTCTGGATGCGGTACGTTGGGGCGCCGCTACGAATGCCGACAGGGGCTATCTCCAGGCGCCGTTCCGAAGCGGCGTAAGCATCGAGGACTTCCAGCTCGATCCCCTGGTGCGGGCCATCGACATGGCGCGAGTCAATCTGCTCATCGCCGACGACGTCGGCCTCGGCAAGACGATCGAGGCAGGTCTCGTCATTCAGGAACTGCTTCTTCGCCACCGCGCCAGGACCGTGCTGGTTCTCTGTCCGGCGTCGCTTCAGGAGAAGTGGCGCCAAGAGATGCAAGAGAAGTTCGGTCTCGAGTTCCGCATCGTCGACACCCCCTATCTCAAGAGACTGCGCCGCGAACAGGGCCTGCATGCCAACCCCTGGACCTCTTTCCCGCGCCTCATCGCCTCCATGGACTGGGCGAAACAGGGTGAGGGCCTTCGGCATCTTCGTGATGTTCTGCCGTTACACACCAGCTTCCCGCGGCACTTCGATCTCCTCGTCGTCGACGAAGCCCACAACGTGGCACCCACGGTCAAGCACTATGCCGTCGACAGCCTGCGTACACGGCTGGTGCGCATGCTCACCCCCCACTTCCAGCACAAGCTGTTCCTGACGGCGACACCGCACAACGGCTTCACCGAGTCGTTCACCGCACTTCTCGAATTGTTGGACGACCAGCGCTTCGCCCGCAACGTGGAGCCGGACGAGTCACGACTCGCCACCGTCATGGTGCGTCGCCTGAAGTCGGAGCTCGTCCACCCCGATGGGCGTCTCATATACGCTCGCCGACGCCTCGAGGCACTGGAGGTCCCCTATACCCCAGACGAGCAGCGCACCAGAAAACTGCTGGACCGGTATATCGCCAGTCGAGAGTCAGGCGAGGCGGGGGATCGTTCTGCGCAGCACTTCGTACATCAACTCCTGAAGAAGCGTCTCACCTCCTCCACTGCCGCATTCGGTTCCACGCTCGCCAAGCACGTCGACACCATGGAGGGGCGTGATGGCACCGGCGAAGAGCGCTCGAACAGGCTTGATGCCGGCATCCTCCGCCGAGCGATCGCCCGCACCGAGGAGGACTACGCCGACGATGGTCAGCGTGACGCCGCCGAAGCGGAAGCCCTGGTCGAGGTCGATCGTCGGAGCCGCCCCCTCGATGACGAGGAGCGCGAGATCCTTCGCGAGCTCATGCAGTGGGCCCAGAACAATGCCCACCGAACTGACAGCAAGGCGACAGCCATCATCGACTGGCTGGAGAGCCACATACGACGCGATGGCACCTGGTCGGATGAGCGAGTCATCCTGTTCACAGAGTATCGCGACACCCAACGCTGGCTTCAGCAGATCCTCTCCGCCCATGGTTTCGGCGCCGAGCGCATGGAACTGATCTACGGCGGCATGGACACCGATGAACGTGAGCAGATCAAGGCTGCGTTTCAGGCTCACCCCAGCGAATCACCCCTGAGGATTCTCCTGGCCACGGATGCGGCCTCCGAGGGCATCGACCTGCAGAACCACTGTAGTTTGATGATCCACGTCGAGATCCCCTACAACCCCAACGTCATGGAGCAGCGCAACGGGCGGATCGACCGTCATGGACAGAGGGCCGACGAAGTCCGCATCTGGCACCCCATCGACGCCAACGGCGAGGTGGGGGCGGACATCCTACGTGCGCTCAACAAGTTAGAAACCATGCGTGCCGACATGGGCAGTGTGAATCCCGTCATCGCCCCACAGCTGCCCGCTCTTCTCGAGGGACGAATCAGCGAACTCGACACCCAGGAAGCCGAGGTCCGTGCCAACAAGAGTCGGCATCTGATCAAGTCGGATCGGGATCTTCGCGAGAGGATAGCCAAGCTGCACGAGCGCATCGAGGAGACACGTCGGGAACAACACTTCGATGCCGAACATATCGAGAGGGCAGTACGAACTGCGCTTCGCATCGCCGAGAAGCCCGATCTGGAACCGACCTCTCTCGAAGGTGCACCGGAGGGCAAGGTGTTCAGGCTTCCTCGACTCTCGGGTAGCTGGGCACAGGGGCTGGAGGGTCTGCTGCACCCCTTCACCAAAAAGCTGCGACCCATCACCTTCGACCACGACGTCGCCAAGGGGCGTGACGACGTGGTTTTGGTGCACCTCAACCATCCGCTGGTTCAACTGTCGTTGCGTCTCCTGCGCGCCCAGGTGTGGGAACGTGACGACGTCAAGCGCCTCGAGCGAGTGGCTGTACGGGCTCTGCCCGACGATCGGCTGGAATCCCCCGCTGTGGCGGTGGTGTCTCGGCTGGTGGTCACCGGAGGGCAGCATCATCGCCTTCACGAGGAGCTGACCGAGGCAGGAGGCTACCTGAGGTCTAATGGCTTCAAACGCGAGGACCGTGTCACCACCGTTCGCGCCTGGCTCGATGAATCTCGACCGGCAAAGGTGTCGGAGGACCACTTCCTGGCCCTCCGTGAGCGATTCGAGCAACAGCGAGATGCCGTCATGGCGACCGTGGAGGCACGCTCCCGTGACCGTCTGCGATACCTGACTAATACCCTGGAGAAGCGCAAGCAGCAGGAGATCGACGACATTCGGCAGGTTCTAGACGAACTCCAGTTGCACCTCGAACAAAAGCTTCACGGAAAGGGCGAGCCAGAGCAGTTGGACCTCTTGAGTGAACCGGAAGAGAGACAGCTAAAGATAGATCGTGCGGCTCTTGAGGCAAGGTTGGAACGATTGCCTGCGGAACAGGCGAATGAAGTCCGAGCCATCGAACGTCACCACGCCGACCCCGCAGAGCGCACCTTTCCCGTCGCCGTCATTTTCTTGATACCCGAGTCACTCGCCAAGGAGGTCGAGGCATGAGCGAACGTCACGACTGGCTGAATTTGATTGAGGTGTCCGGCCCCTTCCTGAGCATCCCGGTGCTGGACGAAGCGTTCCCGCAGGGACTGGAAGGACGCGACAAGCGCGATGCGGCCCGGCTTCGCCAAGCCTATGACGAATGGCGTGAGGCCGTCGACGTCGACGATCCGAGCCTGGACGAGCTTCATCGAGCCTGGGTGGACGAGGTGTTGGCGACGGCGCTTCAGATGGGTGACCAGGACCTCTGCCGCGGAGACCCGATCGGTCACCCCATGCACGTCTCGCTGCCGGAGCATGGCGTCACGCTGACGCCGGACATCGTGCTCGTGAATGTGAACGACACGGACAAACCCCTCCTGCCGATGTTCGTCGAGCCCCCCAATGCGTCACTCGACGAGGTCGTCCATCGAGATGGTTGGGTGGCCTCTCCGGCCGAGCGCATGGTGCAATACCTGCGTGGTGTCGACTGCCCCATCGGCCTGGTCACCAACGGCGAGCGCTGGATGCTCATTCATGCGCCGGCCGGCCAGGTGACGAGCTTCGTCAGCTGGTACGCGCGTCTCTGGAGCCAGGAGCCCGATACTCTGCGTGCCTTCGTTTCGCTGCTGGCCGTACCTCGTTTCTATGGTCCCGAGGAAGGGCAATTGCCCAGCCTCTTTGCCAAGTCCGAGAAACATCAGGACGAAGTCACCGAAGCTCTGGGCGATCAGGTGCGCACAGCGATCGAGGTGCTGATCCAAGCCATCGACAAGGCCAACCAGGATCGTAACGGGAAGCTGCTGGAGGACGTGACGCCTCAGGATCTCTACGAAGGCGGCCTCACCGTCATGATGCGGCTCGTGTTCATCCTCTCGGCAGAGGAGCGAGGGCTGCTTCTGCTGGGTAACACCACCTATGACAATCACTATGCGCTGTCGACCTTCCGGCAGCGCCTGCGCCGGGTGTCGTCCAATGCCCACGAGCTCCTGGAACGAAGACATGCCGGCTGGTCCCGGCTGTTGGCACTGTTCCGTGCCATCTACGGTGGCATCGAACACTCGGATCTGCGGTTGCCCGCCATGGGGGGGTCACTCTTCGATCCCGATCGCTACCCGTTCCTCGAGGGGCGGGGCACAGGCTCCAACTGGCTCACCGATGCAGCGGATCCGCTGCCCATCGACGACCGCACCGTGTTGCTCATGCTTGATGCGATCCAGAGTTTTAAGGGGCGCACGCTCTCCTATCGTGCTTTGGACGTCGAGCAGATCGGCCACGTCTACGAGGGCCTCTTGGAGCGTACCGTCAGACAAGTCGATGAGGTCACGCTAGAACTACGGGGCTCCTCCAAGATCAAGTCGCCGAAGGTGACGCTACGTGAGCTCGCCGAAGCTGGGCTGGACGGTCATGAGGCTCTGATTGAGCTTCTCGGTGAGCGGACGGGGCGTAGCGTTTCGGCATTGAGACGAGATCTTCAGCGGTCTCGAGATGATCGTCTGTCCGCAGCGCTGCTGACGGCGTGTCGAGGTGATGTGGATCTGCATGAGCGGGTTGAGCCCTACGTACACCTGATGGCACTGGATCCCTGGGATCACCCCAGGCTCTATCACCCGGGAACCTATGCCGTGGTAATGGGCAATGATCGCCGCGAGACCGGGACGCACTACACGCCGAAGAGCCTCACCGAGAAGATCGTCCACGAGACGCTCACCCCGGTCGCCTACGACGGCCCGGCGGAGGGCAAACCGAAGGAGGAGTGGCGGCTGAAGTCCCCGGCAGAGCTGCTGGACCTGAAGGTATGTGATCCAGCCATGGGGTCGGGCGCCTTCCTCGTCCAGGCCTGCCGCTGGCTGGGGGAGCGGCTCGTCGAAGCCTGGAGTCAGCCCGAAGCCTCGGGTGGTGTCGTCAGCATCGACGGCGAGGTGCTGGAGAGCTCTGGAGAGAGTGAGCTACTGCCACGGGATGCCGAAGAACGCACGGTGATCGCCCGCCGGCTCGTCGCCGAACGCTGCCTCTACGGCGTGGACATGAACCCGCTGGCGGTGGAACTCGCCAAACTGTCGATCTGGCTGGTAACTCTGGCTGAAGATCGACCATTCGGCTTTCTGGACCACAACTTGCGTTGTGGCGACAGCTTGCTGGGAATCCATTGCTTGGATCAGCTTAACGAACTTTCAATTGTGCCTACAGGGAAGGGGCAAAAACGTTTGTTTGGGCAAAATATTGAAAGGGCAGTTCAGGATGCAATGGAGTTGCGGAAGCGACTGCGGGCAATTCCGATCCGTGACATCCACGATGTTGAAGCAATGGCTCTGATGGATGCTGACGCACGGCGAAGGCTTAGGGTTTCGGAGAGTATTGCCGATTCATTTATTGCAGAAGTGTTTTTTTCTTCAGGTAGTAAGAGTAAGCTTAATGATAAAATTGAGTTGCTTTCAGTCGAAGCTGGAGAAGCTTTGGCGGGTGATGAAGATGCTCTTGCTTCCATCTCTAGTCGATCAGATGAAATATTAAATAATCACCTTATGTGGACGCGAGATCCATTTCATTGGCCGCTAGAGTTCCCGGAGGTATTTGTCAGGCCAGTGCCGGGGTTTGATGCAATTGTTGGCAACCCACCTTTTCTGGGTAATCGGCTATGGAAGGGTGCAATGGGTGAGTCATTGCAATGGCAGTGTCGGATGGTGCTGGGAGAGCCACCAGGAAAGATTGACTTATCTGTTGTTTTTCACCGCCGAACGAATGATCTCCTTCGTCAAAAAGGCTGTTATGGGTTGCTTGCAACCAACAATATTGCAGAAGGAAGTGCAATTGATGTTGGTTTAGGTTTTATTGTCGGAAATGGAGATATTTATTACGCAAGAAGGCGGATGCCTTGGCCAGGAACAGCGGTTGTTGAAATTTCTATTGTTTGTTTTTTTAAAGGCGATTGGGGGTCTTTTTGCGAATTGGATGGGGCTAAAGTTGACTATGTTAGTGCCAGGCTAAAGGGCGAAGAAAAAAATAGCTGGATTCCTGTAAAGCTGAAAGATCCTCTCTTTTCCTTTGAGGGTGTAAACAATAGTCAGGGCTTGGCGTTTGTTGTTAAAGAGGGAGATCCATGGTTTAGTTGCTTAAAGAGTGAGAAAGAAAGCCTTTTGCGTCCTTATATAAGTGGTGATGATATAACAGGCTCAGCCTTGACTGTCGTGAAAAGGTGGTCTCTAGATGTTGGTGATATGCAGCTGAGCGAGATAGCCGAGCGCTGGCCAATAGCTTACAGCTTTCTTGAGACAGTGGTTAAGCCAACTCGGACCGAGGAGGCGTTAAAAAGTTACAAGGGACTGTCAGAGCGATGGTGGCAGTACTGGAATCATCGTGCTGATTTGATGCGAAAGCTGCGCAAGAAAGACTTTTTTATAGCATATTCGAAGAATACAAAATATCCGGTTGGGATCATGGCTCCATCAGAGTGGATTTATACAAACAAGGTTCTTTTAATGGGGTTTGAGCGAGGAGATATTTACGCAATTTCGCTTAGCACGGGGTTTCGTGATTGGGTTGAGTACTATAGTGGCGGTACTCTCTTGGGGATTTTTTCTATTTCTATTGGTGAGGCTTTGGAGCGATTTCCTGTTCCGGATAATAGTGTTTCTGATTTGGGTGTTGATGCATCAAAAGAATTTAATGATCTCGTGGTCGAGTACTGTGCCTCTAATAGTTGCGGGCTTACTGGTGTGATGAACTTAATTAACTCTCCAAGTGTTAGTTGTAAAGAGGTTGCCAGACTTCGCGAATTAATAGATTTGGTGGATGGCGAGGTGCTAGCTGCATATGGGTGGAGAGATGTGCAGTCAGAATATGGGTTTAATAAAAAAGTTAGGGGGTCTGGAAAAGTTGATTGGTGCTGGAGTCTGGGTGAGGATGCATCTAATGAAATAATGAAACGATTGAGGTCTTTTAATCATGAGAAATATGAGCAAGCCTTGTTGCAGAAAAAAGGTGATGACAGTTCTTCTGTTCGGACTTTGGCTATAAGTAGCCCCCGGAGTGATGAGCCTTTTGAGCCTGTCCAGCCTTCGTTTGACTTAGATGGGGCAAATGAGCCTAGGGACCTCGTGTTGGATTTTTTAAATAATCACCACGGCTGGTACTCCAAATCGCATATCTTGGCGGCCACTGGCATTTCTATCAGCCACTGGAGCTCTACGATACGAGACCTCGTTGATCAAGGACTCGTTGAGCGCCATGGCGAACGCCGTGGCGCTCAATACCGTGCCATGAGAAATGATTCATGAGCCGAGTCGTTCCTTATGGCGATCTGTCGAGTTGCACTTTGATCGTGGATGGCATTTACGAAAGCGCCCTCGACTGCCAGCTGTCGGGCGAACGGATCAACAAGCTGCTACCTGGCTCTGGCAACATGGGGGAGGGCCGGATAGCGGGGCGTGGCCAGGACAGAAATTGGGTGGTGCTGTACACCAAAGAGCATGACCTCGACTGTCCCGACACCCTTGACCCGAGCACGGGCCTCTTTACATATTACGGAGACAACAAGCGGCCTGGGCGTGAGCTACATGATACGCAGATGGGTGGCAACGCTTTGTTGCGGCATGCTTTCGATCGTGTACACGCCGACCAGCATCCGCGCGTTGGCGTTCCACCCTTCTTCGTGTTTCGCAAGCATCCCACCGAGCACGGAGCACGCTCGGTGCAGTTCCGGGGCTTGGCCGTGCCGGGCTTTCCTGGCTTGTCAGCCACCGAGGATCTCTTGGGTATATGGAAGTCGGCCGAGGGGCAGCGTTTCCAGAACTACCGCGCTCACTTCACCATCCTAGACGTGCCGGTGGTGGAAGGTCTTTGGCTCGACGACCTCGCAGCCGGCGGTTCAATGACGGAGCATGCACCACACGCGTGGCGGGAGTGGCTGACGAAGGGCCACTACCTGCCTCTCACCGCCGAGCCCACCACGACCATCCGATCGGTTGCCCAGCAGACGGTCGACTCCAAGCTAGAGGCAGACATCCTCGCGGCTGTCTGGGGCCACTTCAATGCCACCCCACACGCCTTCGAAGCATTCGCCGCTCGCATCTATCAGATGACCGACACGCGCGTCGTCGTCGACGAGATCACCCGGGGTGTGGTGGATGGTGGTCGTGATGCAGTGGGACGCTACTCCCTGGGCTTGATGTCCGACCCGGTCCACGCCGAGTTCTCACTGGAGGCGAAGTGCTACCGCCTATCCGTCGTTGGCGAGGGTTCGCCCGTCACGGTGGGCGTGAAGGACGTCGCTCGTCTCATCTCGCGCATTCGTCACAGGCAGTTCGGTGTGCTGGTCACCACGTCGGTGGTGTCGAAGCAGGCCTATGAGGAGGTCCGTGAAGACCGGCATCCCATCATTTTTATCTCGGGCCGGGACATCGCCGAGATACTGATCAAGAAGGGATACAATTCGAGAAGCAGAGTCGAGTCTTTGTTGAACAACGAATTCGGAAACTCAGGGGGAAAGGATGGCTGAGATGATGGAAGGTCGAAATCCCAACGCATGGATGGCTGTCGACCAGGGTGCCGTCACCGATCCGAGGCTGTCACCATTCACGCTGCGAGTCACAACCAGTGGAAAGCTACTCAAGGGAGTCCGTGATGGCGACTGGCTGCTCATCGTCGATCGAGACGGCCATGTCACCCGTGTCGGCTGTGTGCTCAAGGCGCGCTGGGAGGCGGATGCCACGACGTACTACCTGGACCGCGTGAAGCCCATTGAGCAGCCTGCGTCACTCGCCACCCTGGGCCTGCCGCCCTGTGCAGGCAGCATCGGTCGCCTCGAATGGACCAAGTTCGCAGAGGCCGTCTCGAAGGGGCTGGGGTTCTCACTGGCGTCAGTACCGCTCGTCGACCCCGAGCGTGCTGAGCACAAACCCCATGCGCATGCGTACATCCGTGAGCTGTTGCAGTTGGCGGTCGTCGACGACCTTCTCGGCCCGGCTGGTGGACCGGAAGAACTCATCAAGGACATGAGCGTCCAGGATCGTTACCTTGTCGGCAAACTCGCCCCTCGAAAGCCTGTGGATGGTGATACCACAACGGTCGAACCGGCGGCAGGGATGGCTGAGGACGATCAGCCGGATGAACCTCAGGATGCCTCGCTCCACCAGCCGGGGCAGGACTTCAGCAAGGTCACCGGGCGAGTCGATGCCGACGAGGATGCCCTCGACGAGATCGACACCACCGACAACCAGTCGCTGGTCCCCTCGAGCATCGGGATGACGTTTTGCGTGGCACCAGACGTCGACAGCGTCGAGGTGACCGCCAGCTGGGGTCGCTACGAGAAACTCCCCGGGAAGGAACACGACTTCACCCGCACCAGGAAGAACAAGGAAACTGGGGAAGAAGAGCATATCAAGATCAAGGTATGGAAACGGATTCCCTGTGGCGGCTCCGTTTGTCTACCTCTCGAGGATGGCTCCATCGCTCCCAAGGCTCCCAGCCCCAGTGACGAGCTGGTTCGTCTCCAAGGGACGATTCGAACCAATGGCAAGGGGGAGCGCTTGGTCACCCTCTTCCTGGTGAACGGGCAGGAGGAGCCAGAACAGAACAAGGATGCCGCCTGGGTGTTCCAGCCACAGGTTCGCGTCACGGCAACGGAACAAGCCGGCGACAAGGCGATCTTTCATCGTCGCCCCGGCAGTGATTCCGTCGACGATGAGGAGCGCGAACGCCTGGCCTTGGTCTATCGGCGCAAGCTCGAGTTTGCCGTCGGTCACGGGGTGTCGATTCATGCCACGACTTCCGAGACGTTGCCGACATTAGCGACCGAGGTCCGCACTCAGGTCATGCCTCACTACGAGATCCCCGTAACGGAGACACCGGGCTTGTCTTCAGATGACCGCCCGGCGCAACGGCATATGATCGAGCGTGGCTGGTTGGACATGAAGGAGCTGGCGGCGATGGAGGTCGAAGAGCTGCGAGAGGCTCTGACCACCCTCACCGAGGACTATGCCGCCTGGATCGGGGAGCAGGAGAACAGGATCGGTGGCGAGATCACCGAGCACGAGGAGGCGGCAAAGAGCATCCTCGGCGACTGCCGATCCATCCTCACCCGGCTTCGCGAGGGGGTGTCGACCCTGGTGGATGACCCAAAGGCGCTACAGGCGTTTCGTTTCGCCAACCACTCGATGGCGGATCAACGTATTCGCAGCATCTACTCACTCGAGAAGCGGCGCGGTGCCGATCCGTCACTCGAGTCTCTAAGCGCAGAAAGAAAGAATTTTTCGTGGCGCCCCTTCCAGCTTGCCTTCCTACTGCTCTCGATTCCATCTCTTGCGAATCCACACCATCACGACAGGACCCATCCCGTCGAGGCGCATGCCGACCTGCTTTGGTTTCCCACCGGGGGCGGTAAGACCGAGGCCTATTTGGGTGTCGCCGCCTTCGCCATGGGGATACGTCGTCTGATGGGTATGCAAGGTGGCCTGGATGGTTCCCGTGGGCTCACCGTCATCATGCGCTACACCCTTCGCCTGCTCACGCTGCAGCAGTTCCAGCGTGCCACTGCATTGATCTGCGCCATGGAGGTTATACGCCGCAGTGAGTCGGCCGTTTGGGGTGAGGAGCCCTTCACCATCGGCCTGTGGGTCGGCAACAAAGTGAGCCCGGGTACCACGGCCAAGGCACACGAAGCCATCGAGGCGATGCGCAACGACGATCGGAACACCTCGAGCCTGGCATCGCCGGCGCAGCTGACCGGCTGTCCGTGGTGTGGCTCGGAGATAGATCCCCGCAGAAACATCAAGGTCGACAAGACTGCATTGCGCACGACGCTCTATTGCAGCGATCCCTACGGTCACTGCGAGTTCTCCGAAGGCCAGTCGTCGCGTCTCGCGCATCCTGGGCTGCCCGTCGAGGTGGTCGACCAAGAAATCTACCATCGTCCGCCCAGCATGATGATAGCGACGGTCGACAAATTTGCGCAGATGGCTTGGCGGCCTGAGGTCCGGACCCTCTTTGGGAGAGTCAATCAGGAGTGTGAACGCCATGGTCTTCTCTGGCCAGGTCAGGACGACTGCAATAGCAGTCATCGCAAACAAGGGATGCACCCATCTGCCAAGGTGAAAAAAATACCCGCGATCCGCCCCCCGGATCTGATCATCCAAGACGAATTCCACCTGATCAGTGGGCCGTTGGGTACGATGGTCGGCCTCTACGAGACGGCCGTTGACGAACTCTGCAGTTGGCACGATGGAGACACCAAGATCCGCCCCAAGATAGTCGCCTCCACGGCGACGGTGCGAAAGGCAGCCGATCAGGTGCGCAATGTCTTCATGCGGCGACTCGCCGTCTTCCCGCCTTCCGGATTGGACGTCGAGGACAACTATTTCTCCGTCCAGCGCTCGACAGAAGGGATCTCCGGACGACGTTACCTGGGCATCTGTGCACCGGGCAGCTCTCGGCCCGCGGTCCTGATTCGTACCTATACGGCCTTCCTGACGGCGGCCCAGGCCCTGTTCGACCACTTCGGCAAGGCCGCGGATCCTTATATGACGCTGGTTGGCTACTTCAATTCACTTCGCGAGCTCGGTGGCATGAAGCGCTTGGCGGAGGACGACGTCAACACACGCTGTTACCGAGTCGCAATGAGCCTGGTCGAACGCCCGGGGTTGGCACAGCGTCGTAAGATCGATGTGGTGGAGCTCACCTCGCGAGTACGCAACGTAGACATCCCCAAGTACCTCGATCAGATGGAGATCGGCTTCCAGGGCCGCTACGACGACCAGGAGAAAAAATGGATCGTCGACTATGGCGACCGTGATCAGCGTGCGCTCGACGTGGTGCTGGCGACGAACATGCTTTCCGTCGGTGTCGACGTCAATCGAATCGGGCTGATGGTCGTCAATGGCCAGCCCAAGGGAACGGCCGAGTACATCCAGGCCACTTCACGGGTGGGGCGTGCCTTCCCAGGCCTGGTGGCCAGTGTACTCACCTGGTCGAAACCCCGAGATCTATCGCATTACGAGACCTACGAGCATTACCACGCAACCTTCTACCAGCACGTGGAGGCCCAGTCGGTCACCCCGTTCTCGCCACGAGCGATGGATCGTGGACTGACCGGTACCTTCGTCAGCCTACTTCGCAACGAATATGAGTCATTCGGCGCCAACGAGGGCGCTGATCAATTGGACCGTCCCGACCGTGACGTAGTACAGGACGTCATCGGTCGGATCGTGGATCGAGCGGCGAACGTCACCGAGTCCAAGGAGAAGCGGCAGTGGGCGATGGATCAGCTCAAGTCACGAGCCGATGATTGGGCCAAAGAAGCGAGCTTGGGTGGTCGCACGCTTGTGTATCAAAAGATGAGCAAGTCGTCGGACACTTCCGTCGCCTTGCTCAAGAAACCTGGTAGTGATCCATGGTCGAAATGGACGGTGCCGATGTCGATGCGTGAAGTGGAGACCGGGGTGGGCATCGTCATGGACGACGCCTGGATGCGTGATGCGCCCGACTGGCAGGCGCGGCCTGCGGCATCAGCTGAAGAGGGAGAAGAGTCATGAGCAGGACGCGAATCGGAGAGATCCGCCCCAGTCAGTTGCTGTGGTCTTATGGCCCGGGTGCCTTGATCGACCTGCCCAACATGTCCGTCGTCACGATGACCTCCGAGCATTGGGACGAGCCCAGGTGCCGAACCATTCAAGAGGCACGCCTCCTGGCGAACGTCAGGCGAGTGCTGGGTCCTCAGGTCGAGTCCCTGCGCATGCCACCGATCAACGAGGAGGAGGTAAAGGACAACACCTCTGCCGAAGCGCTGATCGGTGTCCCAGTGAAGCCTTTTCCCCGCTGGTTGAGATGCGTGAAATGCGGTCTTCTCTCTCCCGTCGAAGCGGGCCTATTCGAACTGAAGGATCGCTTCAGGATCGAGAGGGCACGTTTCGTACACAAAGGGTGTAAAGGCTCAGATGGCACCAAGAAGACCTCCGATGCCGACGCCGTACCAGCGCGTTTCCTGATCGCCTGTAAGTCTGGACACCTGGACGACTTTCCTTGGCACTGGTTCGTCCACCGTGGTCAGGACAACTGCAAAGGGAGCCTGCGTTTCTATGAGAACGGGGCCTCCTTGCAGACGGAGAACTTGTGGGTGAAGTGCGACGAGTGTGGAGCCGCACGTAACATGGCCCACGCTTTCGGCAAGGCCAGTAAGGAGAACCTCCCGGGCTGTCGAGGTCGACATCCGCATCTCACGCGCTTCGAGGAGTGTGATCAGGAGCCTCGCACGGTTCTGCTCGGGGCCACCAACGGGTGGTTTCCCGCGACCCTCTCCGTGCTGGCGATTCCCCCCAAGTCTTCGACCCCCTTGAGCCAGTTAATCCAAGACGGATGGGATGATTTTTCAGATGTTGATTCAGAGCCGGAGTTGAAAGGCCTTATAAAAGGGTTCAAGAGGTCTGGCCAGCTGCCAGGTATCGAGGCGTATGAAATCGGTGAGATATGGGAAGCAATCCAGGCACATCAGGGGGGAGGCGACCAGGTCTACGATCGTGACATCAAGACACCCGAATGGGAGGTGCTCACCGCCGATGAGCCACCCAACGACTACCCGAGCTTCAAGAGCAAGGTCGTCCCCGCCCCGAATCAGTTCAGGGATGAGATAAAACGAGTGGTACTCCTGGAGCGTCTCAAGGAGGTCAATGCACTGATCGGCTTCACGCGGATCGAGTCGCCGGAAGAAGGGGCGGGAGAAGACTCGGTGAAGCGCGCACCGCTGACCTCGCGAGCGCCTGAGTGGGTGCCGGCGACCGAGGTTCACGGTGAAGGTGTCTTCATCCAATTCAACCTCGACCATCTGGAGGACTGGCACGGTCGAAAGTTTGTCAAGGCTCTGGACGACAGACTTCGAGTGGCCCATCGCGCCTGGAGAAGAAAGCGGAAACTGGATCCCGACGAGGGATATCCAGGAATCCGTTATTCCATGCTCCACACTCTGGCCCATGCTCTGATCCGAGAGATGGCGCTGGAGTGTGGCTACAATGCAGCGAGCATCCGCGAGCGCATTTACGCTGATGTCGAAGGCGAACAGAACCAAGCGGGTGTGTTGATATACACCGCAGCGGCGGACTCGGATGGCACCCTTGGAGGGCTCGTCGAGCTTGGAAAGCCGGAAAACCTGGAGAGGTTGATGACTCAGGCGCTGGATAGGGCGGGCGTGTGTTCATCCGATCCATTGTGTGCAGAGCATGACCCCACGAAGGACCAGTCTCTGCACGGTGCCTCCTGTCATGCGTGCTCGTTCGTCGCCGAGACCTCCTGTGAAGCCGGCAACCGGTATCTGGATCGTGCCTTACTGATCCCCACGTTGGAGACACGCGATGCCGCGTTCTTCTGGTGGGAAGGGTGAACGAGATGCACCGATGCGTGGTCGAGTTCGCCACGACTGTCTCCAAGGGGGCCTTGCGCAGTGTCGTCGATGCGTTGATCGAGCTCGGCGAGATCAATGAAATCGTGCTGCAGCATCGTGTGACTCACTACCACTCGAAGGAGCTGCTTCGGCGGCTCCTTCGAGAGGCGGCGGTTCATCACATATCAGCTCCTCGCCTTGCGGGGATGCTCGAAGGGGCATCCTGTGTCGTCGAGTATTATCAGGAGCTGAGTCCCGAGCTGGTTTGGACGGGGCCAGTGCCCGCGGGTACTGCCACACGGCAGACTGAGCAGGTCATGCTGGAGGTGATTCGAGGGGCCCGAAAGCGCCTCTTCCTGACTAGTTTCGTCGCTTACAAGGTCGATCGCATCGTCATCGCGCTGAATGAGGCTGCCGATCGCGGGGTCGACGTCAAGATTCTGCTGGAGTCGTCCGAAGACAAAGGCGGGAACCTCTCGATGGACTCGGTCTCACTGATGAGAGGAGTCCTCCCCAGAGCGCGCTTCTACGCCTGGCAGATCAGACCTGAAGAGTTCACTGGCGGCAGTGTCCATGCCAAGGTTGCCGTGGCTGACGATCGCCTCGCCTTCATCACCAGCGCCAATCTGACCGGCTATGCCATGGAGAGAAACATGGAGGCTGGCGTATTGTTGAGAGGCGGCGAGCATCCCAGGAAGCTGGCAGATTACCTGGAATCGATGGTGAGTACCGGAGTGGTCGAAGAATTATGACTGAACAGGAAAAAGCAATCTTAATATAACCTGATTTTTTATACAAAGACATACGTCCGGGGGAATGTGCTGAGTGGTTTGGATTCTTGGCTAAGTATAAATTCATCCATTAAGTCAATGTGAGCTTGTATATGAAAATGCTGTGGGAGCTTCCAGAAGATATTCAGAAATTGATTGTTGAAGGCAATCTTTGCAAGCATGGTGATTTAATTGGTGAAATGTCTACGCCTCATTCCATGATTTATACCTTCAAGGGAAACGATATCAACTATGTCGTTGCAAAAGGTATCAAAATTGAAGAATCCATGTCTTTGGTTGATAAGCACAATTTTTTTTCACAAGCTTTGTATGAAGTGAATAATGCTTATGTGGTTTGCCATCATCCATCCATACAGAGATTTTTTGATGTTGATGTGATTTCAGGCGTTCCCTTTTTATTGTCTAGGAAGCGTGACACTACATTGAGAGATTTCATATGTGAAGGGCCTGTTTCTGAGCCTGAGGCCTTGTCGATTTCTATTCAGATCGTACATGCTTTGAGTTACTGTGCAAAAAAAGGGCTGTTGTGTCACCAAGATCTCAAGCCTGAAAATGTTTTTTTGGACTATATTTCTAAGCATTTTGATGCGGGTGATGGCTACCCAATAAAAATGAGATCATTTGTCGCCGACTTCGAGCTAGCCAATGCCTATTTGGTTCTTCGTCGCCCTTATGGCAGTAGACCGTATATGGCTCCAGAGCAATATGTGAAATCTCTAGAAGAAGGCTCTCCTGATTTTTCAAAGGTAGACGTTTTTGCAGTTGGGGTGATTCTTTTTGAAATGCTGACCGGAGGTATACACCCATTGGGTGAAGAAACGATACTGATATGGCCTGAGCCCAGTGAGGGAAAGAGTCCTCAATGGCGAAGAGAAACACCCTGGAAAAAATGGCTGAAGAGGGGAGCAAAGATTGAGTGCGAATCAGACAATGTCTCACATGATGCGTATGAAATCATCAGATCCTGTTTACAAGTCGATTTCTCGAATAGGTTTACAAAAGAACAGCTTGAGGCCAGGCTGCTCGAACGTTTGAGCCTCATAGATAAAGTTGCTTACGATACGATAGTAGCTCTTCTTGATGACTTGGATCGTATTGCAGATGAAAGCGAGTCGGGAGGGTGGCCTTACTACACTGATCGGGTTGAGATGCTCAACAAAGCCTTTCCGGATTATCCAGCTAGGTGATGTTAGCCCCCAGCTCAATCAGACTCCACCGGCTCGGCAGGCCAGTCATCGTCGTGGCTTCGTCAGGTCTTCGTGGCACCGTGCCAGCCGCCATGATGTCAGTCTCCGCCACATTGCTAAACTGATTACGTCACCTGCATTCGGGAGGGTGTTCGATGGGAGGCTTGCGTCGCGCGCAGACGTATCAGGCATGGCGTCTCAGGAGAGACGGCTACGACTTCGATCGGATTGGCGAAACACTGGGCATGAGTCCCACAACGGCCAGGAGCCTGGTGTCCCGCTGTTAGGCACGGCTTGCACAGCCGCCGGTCTGGCATCAGGGGCTATCGGTGGAGGTGGTCAATCGCCTGCGTCGGAACGGCACCGACTCGATGGAAAGTTTCAAGCTGGCGTGGACCCAGGGTGGCTTGCAGCAGAGCCGATTCCCGGACATCGGGCCTGCCACCATCAGGCAGCTTCGCATCTGGTTGAGGTCCCCGCTGGCACGCAAGGCGTTCAAGGAGTGCAGCACGCCGATCGTGGTCAATCTGTCGCCGGAGGCACTCGATGCCCTGAGTAGCCTTGAAGATTCAATGCATGAGGATCGCAGCGAGATCATCAATCAGTTGATCGTGGCGGCTAATGCGCTACGGGAACCCTGACCCATGTGCGGCCGCTTCGCTCTCTTCTCCGACCCAATCTCCATCGCTCAAGCGCTCCGTCTGTCGCCACCCTCGGAGGACTGGCAGCCCCGCTACAACGTCGCCCCCGGCACCTGGATCATCAGCGTTCTCCGGCCGGATCCTAACGCAGCGCTACGTTTCGAGAATCTATGGTGGGGCTATCGACCACATTGGGCCGATGAGAAGGCCCCCCAGCCGATCAACGCCAAAGCCGAGTCGGTGGCTACCTCGCGCTACTTTCGTGGAGCTTTTTCCCATCACCGCTGCCTGGTGCCGGCCGATGGTTGGTTCGAGTGGCTGCCGGTTGATGGAAAGAAACAGCCGCACTACCTGACTCGCACCGATGGTGAGCCGCTATGGCTGGCGGGGATCTGGGCCGAGCGTGCCGATGGAAAACCGGGCTGCGCCATCCTGACCGAGCCAGCGCGTGGGGTTGCGAAGGAGGTCCACCCGCGCATGCCGCTGGCACTGGATGCCGATAGCCTGGAGTCGTGGCTTGATCCGCACTTGACTGATCGCGAGACGATCCGCCAGGTGGTGCGGCACCTGGATGCCAAGTTGTTGAGGCGCTGGGCGGTGAGCCAGCGCGTCAACCGACCTACCTTTGACGACCCCTCCGTGATCGAGCCGGCAGACGCGTAGGATGGTCGATAGAGATCCCCATCAATGATTGGCGTCACACTCTGACAATCGGCAACTCGTCCCAGCGGGTGGTGTAGCGGGCTGAGCGGTTGGCGCAGCGTAAATGCCAGGCGGCGCCGGGCGAAGGTCGGCCAAGCGTGACAGTACTGCGCCCCATCCTTCTATTGAGCTCGTCCATTACGCCCATCAGCTTCTCGCTGCGTTGCCGATCTGCGTCGCTCTGGGGCGTGTCGAACAATGAGAGCTGCTGGCGGCCGGCGTCGATCAGGTCGAGCAGCATTACGCCGCCTTTTTGGTATAGGTAGCCCTTGCGGTAGATTCGCTGCAGGGCTTGGCCTGTTGCGCTGAGAATTGCACGACTGTCGTTGGTGGGGCGGGGCAGCTCGAGAATGAGGCTGGGCGAGTACTGTGGCAGGTCTTGCCGGAATGGATTGGTCTTGAGGAACACCAGCACGGCGCGGGCCAGGCTGTTTTGGCTACGCAGCTTCTCGGCACCGCGCTGGCCATGCTGTCGTATCGCCTCGCGTATCTCGCTCATGTCGCCGGTCAGCTTACCAAAACTGCGGCTGGTCATGATGCGCTGGCGGGGCTCATGGAAGTCGTTCATCTCGATGCAGGGAATACCGCGCAGCTCCAGGGTGGTGCGTTCGAGAGTAACGCTGAACTGCCGGCGGATCCGTTTCGGGTCGGCCTGGGCGAGATCCCAGGCACTCTTGATCCCTATTACCGCCAAGCGCTCAACTAATCGTCGTCCCACGCCCCATACGTCACCCAGTTCGATCTTTTTCAGCAGCACCTGGGTTTCCCGGCTATCGGGATGCAGTACGCACACGCCCTGGTAAGTCGGTATCTTTTTGGCCGCCCTGTTCGCGAGCTTCGCGAGGGTTCGGGTGGGCGCGACACCCACGCAGACTGGTATGCCGGTGAACTGGCGCACCTTGCGATGGAGCTGTCGTGCGTGCTTGAGCCGCTGGTCTTTGGCGAAGCCATCGAACCTCACGAACATCTCATCGATCGAGTAAGGCTCGACCCCCGCGGAGTACTCCTCGAGCACCTCCTGCACCCGTGCGGACATGTCGCCGTAGAGCTCATAGTTTGACGAGAGTAGGTGAATGCGCCCTTGGCGCACCAGATGTTGGATCTCGAACGCCGGCGTTCCCATCTTGATACCGAGGGCCTTCAGCTCGTTTGAGAGCGCGATGACGCAGCCATCGTTATTGGACATTACGCCCACCGGCAGGCCAAGGAACCGCGGCTGGAACACGCGCTCGCAGCTGACGTAGAAACTGTTGCAGTCCACCAGCCCGATCATGGTCATACGGCAAATTCGTGAATGACCGAGCGCACGACGCCCCAGACCTGGCATTCCATATCGACGAGCGGAATCGGGGCATAGCGGGGGTTACCGGAACAGAGACAGTACACCTCGCCGCGCAGCTCGTAGCGCTTCACCGTTATCTCGCCGTCGACCATGGCGACGATGATGTGACCAGGACGCGAATCAACAGAGCGATCGACCACTAAGGTATCGCCTTCGTGTATTCCCAGCGGCTCCATGCTGTCGCCAGTCACCGTAAGGAAGAACGTCGCGGCGGGGCGCTTCACGAAGCGCTCGTTGAGGTCGAGCGTGCGGCCTTCGTAATCCTGGGCAGGGCTTGGGAAGCCGGAAAGCCCGGCGCGGCCCAGGGCCAGCGGATACGGCAGTGCTAGGGCAGGTGGGGCCGGGTGAGCCGGAATGAGATTTGCCATTGTCATTGTGAGTTCCTTTGCGTAGCTGTCATTTTATACAGTATTCTCGACATCGTCGCTTTCTGACAACAGGCAAACGCTAATGGAAGTTAGCTGATGAGCGGCCCATAGAGAAAAAAGTGAGGCGAGGCAGGGGAATGCGCGTGAGTTACTTAGGCCCGTGCGTGCGGGCGGGAGGGGTACAACCTGTTCAAGGCGGGCTGCTACCTGGTGGAGGTATGCGACGAAGTGGGTTTAGATGGCCGGCCCATCATGAAGGATGACTTACTGGCAGTGGATGAGGTCCGGCTGGTTGGCCATGCCAACCTGTTGAGAGCCGAGCTGAATGGCGTGCAGAGGCTGTACCGCACGGATCGGTGGGGCATACCGCTTCGGTGGTCATCGATTGCTCGGATGGAGGATTGTGAGGTGATGTCATGAGCCAGGCACGACGATTTGCTGTGTGAGTAGCTGATATCTCACATCAGCGTCAGTGATATCCCATACCAGCCGGGGCCGGTCAGCATATAAGGTGAATGTGATGCTTCGCTATGTGACCGGATCGCCCCCGGCCGCCAAGGATGAAAAGAGGCATCATACTAAAGCCCCGCTCAGGGATGAGCGGGCTTTTTCAGTGCAATTGAAGGAGCTGGGTGGTGGAAGCTACATCTGGACTTGTTGTTCGGCGAGTAGCACCTCATATTCCGCGGTGCTGAGGCCGAAGACGAACGTGCCGTAGGCTAGCATCATGGGTGGGTTCACCTCTTAGATGTGAGATGTCGACGAGGGTGTCGAGGATGATGAGGGCGATGGCGCCTTGCTGTTGGTGTGTCTGGGCTTGCGAGGATCAAAAGTGGAGCCATCCGGGTGCTCTTGCTGATGATGACCTGCTGAGGCGGTGGCGCAGATCGCAGGCAGTACGGCTGGCAACAACTCGCGGCGGTTCGGCCAGTTTGAGTTGAGCTGCTCTATCATATGCCGCACGTTCGAGCGCTCGTTGCACTTCGACGGCTACCAGCTGTGCCAAGGTGCATTCGTCCTGTGCCGGTCGTGGCCACAACCCATACAAGACGGCATGGGCGTCATGCCGGGGCAGCGTGAACGTGGACATCGCCGTTGGTGACGCTCAAGCTGCGAATCTAATCACAGAGCTGGCCACTGCCCTGGATCTCCTTCAGCCTGGAGTGATTCAAGCCACTGATACGGCTGAGGTCTTCCAAGACCTCCCAGGGTCGCAGTTCCACAATGGCATCGGCGCGTGCCGGCCCCACATGAGGCAGGTCAGCGAGACTCTCTCTAGAAGCCGTGTTGAGGTCGATACACGCGCTCATGGCGCCTGCCGGATGAGGTGTGTGGCCGTGGGAGGGATTAGTCTCCAGTGTGGCACTCCCCAGCGTGATGAAGACCGGTGCGTGATCAGACACCACATCCCTTGCCCATTCGTGACCAATGCCGAACAGCTCAGGGAATAGCACGATACCGCGCTCGCTCACGTTAAGTGTGCCGCTGATCTTCCAGATGTTGTCGTATAGGTTGGCGTAGTGGTCATCTGTCAGGCCCAGCGTGGTGGCTCCCTCCGTGATGGCGGGGATCGCCCCAAGCTCACGAAGCGGTGCCCAGCCGGCATGCTGGGGGCGAAGGTTGAAGTCACCCAGAAGCAACCGTGGGGTGCCAGGATAGACCTCCTCGAGCCACTGCCAGTAGTCGGCTAAGGCCTCGATCTCGGGCAGCCGATCGCCGATGCTGCTGCCGTAGGTGATATGCACGGTGGCTGCGGCAAAAGCCTGGCCTGTTCGCCGGCTGCGGAACTGGGCGGAGTAAGGTTCGCGAGCAAAGGCATCGCGGTGGTCGATGAACACCACCGCGCCACTGTCGTACTCCACGGCGCTATCACGCCACAGGAAAGCATAGTGCTCTCGGTAGGTGGAGCGACCCAGTGCGTGACTGGCCATCGATGACCAGGCCTCACCTGAGGTGGCCTCGACCTTCTGCTCCAGTCGCTCCAGGGCCGTTTCGTTCATCAGCTCCTGGATAGCGAGAAAGTCACAGTAGTTGGCCACGTGGGCGACCTTGTCGAAGCGCTTGTTGTTGTTCCAACCCAGGTTCTGGATGTTCCAACTGCAGATGACGATGTCGCCCTTGGACATCAAGGGGAACATCGTCAGTATGGCAATCAAGAAAAGCCTTATGGCCATGTCAAAGGAGTTCCATGTACAAAGGCGCCTATGGTGACGGTTTTTGAGTTCCGTCAGAAGTGCTGCTTTTACCATTCATATTCTGGCGATGGATCTGAGAGTCTTGGCCAGATCTAGTCAGGGCCGGGATAGGGGGGGTATGCAGCAGCTGGGCAGCCAGGAAGCCAGTTCCTATGGGATTTTGCGCTGTCGCCTTTATCAGACGCTTGAGCCAACCGCTCGCCAAGCCCCTGGGTTATCATCACCAACCGTTGTATTGCCCCTCTGGATAGCATCGCCCAGATAAGAAAAAAGCATAGTGGTGGTACTGCTGCGGGCTAGGTCCAAGCATGGCTGGTCGCTACAGTGGCCGAGAGTGCTGCGTTTCTGCAGCAGTACCCTGCCGGCCGCCTAATTGCCGATCCGCGCAAACGGCGCCAACAAATTCCTCAAGGCAGATGAGGTGGCGGTCTAGTCCGGTGCCTCGAACTCCAGAAAGGTGATACCACGTGGGCCAAAGCGAGTCGCGAATGCCCTGACGCTGCCGTCAAATCCCGACTCGTAATAATCCCTCATGAAGTGCGTCAGCATCCGGTCGGGATCAGCCGTCAGATCCGTTTCGACATCGATCAAAAAGGCGTCGAACTCTTCGCCGAGCGGGCCCGAGCCAGGCTCAGGGCCGGATCCGCACTCACAAGCACTCAGTGTTCGCCCAGCGCCGCTACGATCGACTGCATCCAAATCCCTTGATTCGCCGCATAGCTGCCAGCTCGGCCATTGAGTCGCGGCATGATCTGACCCCCCATGTGATGCAAGGCGATCACTTCCCACAGGCGGGCGTTAAACACCGGACTCCCGGAGCTTCCGCCTTCGGTCGGGGCGCGGTAGTGTACCCGGCGCACGCCGAGGTTGGGCGGTTCGCCCCGAGGCGGGCCTTCGTGGTCCAGTAGTTCATTGTCCTGGAAGGAGAAGGCCAGATCTCGGCCACCGGGGTAGCCGATGATGTAAACCCTGGGGCGATCCTCGTAGGATTGTTCCTCCGGCAGCACCGGCAAGGCTTTGGCGATCGGCAGCGGATCGATTCCCTTGATTGGGCTGGCTAAGCGGAGCAGGCAGGCGTCGTGCCGGTCGACCGGCGAGCGCCAGCAAATGCCATTCACCAAGTGCGACCTGTCGGCATCTACGGCCTCGAACACTAGCTCAACGGCGTCCGGCGACAAGCCTGGGCTGATCCCCTGATCGTTGACCACGTGGTGGTTGGTCATTACTAGCAGCTCGTCGCGAGGTTCCAGTCCCACATCCCCGGCGCGGATGAGAAAACCCGTGCCGATCCGACCACCGAGCCGCTCGCGGACTGCGCAAACGGCACGTGCCCGCTCTAGGCCGGTTTGCCACCAGCGCCAGGTCACCGGGCCTTCGCTGCCGAGAATCGCCTCCAGCTGTCTCTGCTCCGGTCGCGACTGCGCATGCAGTCGCCGTACCTCAGCTGGGCTGAGGTCGAGCTCGCCGCCCGGCAGCTGCATCAGTCGTGCGCGCAGGGTGGCGACGAGACCCCGGCCGCGCGCCGGATCTGCTTCCAGATCCCAGATTTCAGTGAACTGGCGCAGCGTACTGCCGAGATCGAAGGCGCAGGTCCGACTATCGGCGACATAGGCCTGAAGATTGCGCTCTACCTCGTCCCAGTCGTCCAGCGCCAGGTAGGCTTCTGCAAGGCTGGCGTGATGCCAGTGATCGCGCTGGCCGATTGGCTTTGCGGCCAGCGTCTTGATGACATCCCACACTATAGTCTTCGGATCCAGGTCCGGCGCCGCACGCAGGCCAATCTGGCGCGCCCGGCGCAACAGGGCGGCAAGATTCACTCCGTGCCAGGCATTGCCGGCGGGGCTTTGCTCGTAGGGTTCCCGGTAGGCGGCGATGGCCTGCTTCAGAGCAGTTATTGCGGCGACACAGGTCTTGTCGCCGGCGTCGGCGAAGATCTGCTTGTAGGCACGGCCGCTCAAGCCCCTGGCCTGGGTCCATTCGGGGTCATCGGGGTGCAGGCGCTGGGTCAGCGCCTGCAGCACATCGATGGCGGCGGTGACGTGGCCGGTCTCGATCAGGCTCTGAGCATAGAGTAGGCGGGAGCTGGTGTCCGCGGGTGCCTGCCGGCTGATGACCTCGGCCAGTTGTTCCACGGTCGCGAAGTCGCGCTGCCTACGCAGCTCGTCCACCAATTGCCGGCCGACCTTGACCGCCTCGCGGTCGGCCAGCCCGCGCAGCCGTCCGAGCAAGTCTTCGGCCCTGTTCCGCAATGCCGTCGGCTCGTCCTCATTCCCGCCCATTAGCCGCACCTCCCGTCATGGCAGGTCCAGGAGCTGGCGCAACTGCGACCGCACTCTGGACTGGCGCAGGTACTTGCCGATCGAATGCCGCCACTTGCCGCCATTACTGACTCGCCGATCGTCGATGACCCTATTGCCCGCCTGGCGGAAGTCGTTTGCGAGTCTGGCGGCGAAGCCGCAGACCGGGTCGAGCCGGTCGTAGGCATTTGCCCAGCCGCCAAAAATAGTTTCATGGGGGTAGCCGTCGCGGCGACTCCAGCCCGGTTGCAGTTGATCCTGTATCTCGTCCAGGCCGAGCGGACTACCGAGGGTCATGAAGCCATCGACCGGTGGGCATTCACTGACCCGCTTGAGGCAGTCGTAGGCGATAACCGTCCCCATGCTATGGCTGACGACGACATGTGGTCGGGTGATGAGGGAGTCGCCGAGCGCCTCAACGAAGCGGCGGCGGATCTCCTGCTGCACGCGATATTGCTCGCCGGGGCGCGGTGAGAAGTTGACATCGAACAGGTAATGATGGGCATCGCGCAGAAACGCCGCCATGAAGCGTTTCTTGAAGGACCAGGGCAGTGGGACCCGCTCCAGACCCAATGGCGCCTCATCGGTAGGATCTGGCGCTCCAGCCGCCATGATTTCGGCATTGCTCAAGTCGGTGAGTCGATCCCGCAAGCCCTCCAGGAATATCCGCTCTTCGACGGTTGTCGGCACCGGCAACTCGGCGTCGCCGCCGCCGTCGATGGCTTCGGGGCTGTTTTCTAGAATGCCTTCGTGGGCGGCAGCATCGGCGTCCGGGGCTGCGTAGAGCACATCGGCCCAATAGACCATGCGGCTCGTCACGCCAAGATCACCAAGCGGGAGGGCATCACCGTCGTCTGCCAGGGCTTGCCGCCAGATGCGCAGCAACTCGTCGGGTGGCGGCTTGTTGGCAATCCCGTGGATGAAGGTCACATGGGCCATGGCTCACTCTCTTAAGTAATGGCCATCGGAAGAAATTCGTTAATTTCGTAAAAGTCTATACTACATTGTAACAGTGTGCAGGGTGATAACTTGGCGCGACACCCCATAACTTCTCGGCAAGGTCGTAATGAAGAGTTTGCCGGTTAACCCATGGGCAATAGCAGGAGCGTCACGCTCATGAATCTCGCCACGCCTCCCCCCTGGGACCTGTTCATCAGCTACCGGCGCACCGACGCCGAGATCGTGAAGGCGCTGGCGGGGGCGCTCCAACACATCAAGGTCAGCGTCTGTCTGGACTGCAATGAGATTGACGATGCCGACAGCATCCAAGCCCGCATCGATCAGGGGCTGGCCAACTGTCGCGCCCTGCTCGCCTGGTATTCCGTGGACTATTCTCACTCCCGCCCCTGCCAGTGGGAGCTGACTGCTGCATTGATCGCGGCCCGTGCCGAGACCGCGCCAGTGCGCAGACTTCTAGTAGTCAATCCGGAAACCGACACCGGCCACTTGGTGCTGCCCCAGGTACGAGACATCAAGCACCTGCGGGCTCCTAACGAGATATCTGATAGATCGGGACTGGGCGCTCTTGCCGGACGCATCGCGGAACTGTTGCGGCCTATCCAGGGGACCTTCGGCGCCCTGCGCGCTCTGTCCCGGCCGCCCTGGTACGGCTACGCCGCGCTGGGTTCCAACCGCTTCATCGGCCGGGTTCAGGACCTGTGGGATATCCACACCGCCCTTAGTGCCGGTGACTTCGCCATCGTCTGCGGCCAGCCGGCGCCAATCAGCCACGGCCAGTTGACCCAGTTACGGGGCAGCGGCGGCATCGGCAAGTCGCTGCTGGCCGAGGAATATGCTCTGCGCTTCGGCACCTTCTGGCCGGGAGGGGTGTTCTGGCTGCGCGCCTATGGCAACAGCGACCGGCCGAAGGAGTCCGCCGAGGCCCTAGCCCGGCGACGTGATGGCGAATACCACAATCAGCTCGCCAATTTCGCCTTGGCACAGGGTGTGAATGTAGGGGACATTCGCAAGCTGAATTCGCCGCAGATTCGCGCCACGCTCGCCAACCGACTGCAGCCGCTGGGGCCGTATCTGTGGATCGTCGACGACCTGCCCGACTGCGATCGGACCGAGCTGGGGCGCTGGCTAGCGCCCTCCAACAACGGTCAGACTCTGCTCACCACCCGCTCGCGCCGCCACGATGCCCTGGGCAAGTCCATCGACCTGAGCCTACTGCCCCCGACCGACGCCCTCGCTTTGCTCACCCGCGACCGCACCCCGCAGGATGCCATCGAGACAGCCGCTGTGAAAGGCATCCTCTCCTGCCTGGTAGGCCATGCGCTGGCGCTGGACGTGGCCCGCGCCGCCTGCCAGCGACAAGGTTACGCGGGTTTCCTGACGAGGCTTCAACAACCAAACCAGGACGCCCTGGCGCTGGCCGCACAGCTGGCCGGGGAACTGCCCAACGGCCATAACCCAAGCATCGCAGTTACCTTTCTCGGCAGCCTCCAGACGCTGTCGCTCGAGGGACTGGATTTCCTACGCTTGTGCGCACAGCTTGCCGCCGCGCCGGTGGATCGACGCCTGGTCGCCCGATGTCTAAAAACAGCTGGGAATCTGGAAGAACAAACCGCAGTGGACCGCGCCTACCTAGGCATGCACCATGCCATTCAGGCATCGCTGGCCGAAGAGGTGCAGGGCCGCCAAGCCGCCACTGTTCATGCCCTGATCGCTCAAACCCTGCGTCTGAATGATAATGATACCGACCGCCAGCGCGTACTGCGCGAAGCAGCACTCAGCGTGCTCGACGCGGACCTAGAGCCGGTCGCTGCCATCCGTCATCACGACGTGCTACAGGACAACCTGGCCCATGCTCGGGTGCTGGCCGAACAGCCGGTGACAGTCGCCGAATACGTGCTTATCGGCAGGCTCGGACGCTATGAATCAGAGCGCGGTAATTATCCCGACGCAGAAGAGTTCTATCGCCAGCAGCACGAAGGATATGCCCGGCTGCTCGGCGAGGAGGATCCCGACACGCTGACCTCGATGAGCAACCTGGCCGAGACGCTGCGGGATCAGGGCCATCTTGCAGACGCGCGGGCCTTGCACGGGCAGGTGCTGGCCGTCCAGCGCCGAGGGCTCGGCGAGGAGGATCCCGACACCCTGACCTCGATGAGCAACCTGGCCGAGACGCTGCGGGATCAGGGCCATCTAGCCTGCGCACGAGCCTTGCACGAGCAAGTGCTAGCCACCCGCCGCCGGCTGCTCGGCGAGGAGGATCCCGACACCCTGACCTCGATGCACAATCTGGCCGGTACGCTTCGGGCTCAGGGCGATCTCGCCAACGCACGTGCCTTGCACGAGCAAGTGTTAGCCACCCGCCGCCGGCTGCTCGGCGAGGAGGATCCCGACACCCTGACCTCAATGGGCAACTTGGCAGGTACGCTGTGGGCTCAGGACGAGCTCGCTGCGGCGCGGGCCCTGCAGAAACAGGTGTTAGCCACCCGCCGCCGGCTGCTCGGCGAGGAGCACCCCGAGACCCTGACCTCGATGCACAACCTAGCCGTGACGCTGTGTGCCCTAGACAAGCTCGCCGCGGCACAGGCCTTGCAGAAAAAGGCGCTGGCAATCTCTCGTCGGCTGCTTGGCGAGGAGCACCCCGCCACCCTGACCACGATTGACAGCCTGGCCGTGACGCTGCGGGCTAAGGGTGATCTCCACACCGCACGGGCACTGCATGAGCAGGTGCTGGCCGCCCAGCGCCGGCTGCTCGGCGAGGAGCACCCCGACACTTCCCTAACTGCCTGGAATCTTTATCTCACCCTGGATGAAATTCCGGACGACCCAGCGGCTCAAGCGGCTCAGGCTATCCTTGATGAGCTCCTACGTTGGCTACTTTTGCGTGATCCTGCCACCCTTAGCGCCACGCAACGTGCGATTCAGGAAGAGGTTCAAAACCGGCTGAGCCGTTAACCCGAGTTACAGAGGTTCCCCATGCACCGTCCCCTCTGCTTCGTTCTCATGCCTTTCGGCAGGAAGTCCACCATGGCGGGGACCTTGGTGGACTTCGACGCCGTCTATCGGGAGCTCATCGCTCCCGCCATCGAGGCTGCCGGGCTCGCCCCCCTACGTGCCGACGAAGAGATGACCGGCGGCATCATCCACAAGCCCATGTACGAACGGCTGATCCTCTGCGAATACGCGGTGGCCGATCTCAGCACCGCCAACGCCAACGTCTTCTACGAGTTAGGCCTGAGGCATGCCGTGCGACCGGCCACCACGGTGGTTCTCTACGCCGAGGAGAGCGGCCAGTTGCCCTTCGACGTGGCCCCGCTCAGGGCTATTCCCTACCGGCTCGGTGCTGGCGGCGCACCGGGCGAGCCGTCGACGGTCTGCGACACCCTGGCCGAGCGGCTGCGGTCGGCCCGCCATGCGGAGCCGGACAGCCCGGTGTTTCAATTGGTGGAGGGCTTCCCCGACATCCAGCGCCTCAAGACCGATGTCTTCCGCGACCGGGTCGCCTATGCCGAAGGCATCAAGCAGCGACTGGCCGCCGCCCGCCCGGAGGGCGTGGAGGCGGTGCGTGCGGTGGAACACGAGCTCGGCAGCATCGAGGATGCGGAGGCAGGAGTAGTGATAGACCTCTTCCTCTCCTACCGGGCGGTAGAAGCCTGGCAGGCGATGATCGAGCTGGTTGACTGGATGAGCCCGCCACTCGCCGCCACCGTGCTCGTGCAGGAGCAATTGGGACTGGCCCTGAATCGGGCCGGCCGCAGCGAGGAGGCCGAGCGGGTGCTGCTGGAGCTGATCACCCGGCGCGGCCCCAGCAGCGAGACATATGGCATCCTGGGCAGGGTCTACAAGGACCGCTGGGAGCTAGCCGCCACGGCCGGTGATACCTTCCTAGCCATGGGGTTCTTGAGTAAGGCCATCGACTCCTATCTCAAGGGCTTCGAGGCCGACTGGCGGGACGCCTATCCCGGCGTCAACGCCGTTACCCTGATGGAATTCCAGAACCCGCCCGATCCTCGTCGGGAGAGGCTCATCCCGGTGGTGACCTATGCCGTGGAGCGACGCCTCGTCTCGGGCCAGCCCGATTACTGGGACCACGCCACCCTGGTTGAGCTGGCGGTACTGGACAAGGACGAAAGTGCCGCCATGGACGCCATTCCCCATGCCCTGGCCGCCATCCGAGAGACCTGGGAGCCGAAAACCACCGTACGCAACCTGCGCCTGATCCGGGAAGCACGCGAGCAGCGCGGGGAGCGCCTGCCCTGGGCGCGGGACATTGAGCAGGCGCTAGTCGGCAGAAACCAAGTGGCGCCTGAATCATGAATCATTGCTGAAATGGCTACTCAAAAGGGACCGGGAGCTGCTGGAAGGCCGCGAGTTCCGAAAGATCATTCAGGCGCTCTGAGGCTAGCTGGGTTCAATACGCCACAGGCGCTTGTCGGAAATCTCCAGTTGTCGGGAACTGCCGAGGCTGTGTGAAAACACGAATACCCGCTGCCTATATCTGTATCTGGCGATGAAGCCGCTCACAGTGGCCAACGAGACGCTTCAGAGCACTTCCATCATCGCCACATCCGAGGTTGTTCAAACTAACACTCCTCGAGAAATCCCCCTAGAGAACGTCACAGGCCGCTACCGAAGCGACATAATCAGCAGGCGCATTACGCCCTGGAGTGGGGGAACTCCACCGTGGACTTTCCCCATTACAGTGGACACGCATCGATAACTCCCCAACAGGAGAGAACCGATGCCCGAGATGATCACGGGGAAGAAAACGCAACGCTATAGCACTCAGTTCAAAGTCAATGCGGTGGAGTGGAGCCATCAGGCCCACCGGAGCGTCCAGGGAGTGGCTGAAGCACTGGATACCCACCCCTTCATGCTGTCACGCTGGCGAAAGGAATATCGCGAAGGTAAATTCGCCATGAAACGAGTCAGGAAGGCCCCGGCTAAGGCCAAACAGAGGATCCAGGAGCAGGATTAGGTCGCTCGTCTTAAACGCCGAGTATCGGAGCTTCAGGAGGAGAACGACATCCTAAATAATGTATGGTCCGCCCCGGTGATGTAAGGGCCTTCTCACATGACGGGGGACAAGGTTGCGCCAATGTATCCGACCTCTTGATGGGCTATCGGGTGATGCCCCTGCCCATAATGGAAATCCGCGCATACCGCTCCTTAATAGTGTCAAGACCTTTTTCGTGCCGCTTTTTTAGCCAGGCTCTCAGTATGCCGTTAACCTGTTTGCGCCATCGTTTCCGGCACTCGCACTCACTCGGTGGGAGTTAACCTCCTGAAATTGGTATCGATGCTGTTTTTTGCCTGGAACGATCAGTGATCAGCAGCTCATCAATCTTGAATCGAATGGTAGCTGGTAACGCAAAACGCCGTGGACAACCCGAGCCAGCCTATTGGCCAGTGCCACGGCCACCACATTACCGTGCTTACGAGGGGTAATTCGCTCCACCCAACGACGAAGTCCATCCTGCTCATCGCGCGTTCTTACCACCTGCAGCACGGCCTAGTACCGTGGATCAGCTGCATGCGCAAATGGCGATTGCCGCGTTTCCCAATGTAAGCGTCCGGTGAACACACCCTACGCTGAGGTTCCGCACCGGCGACATTAGGTGCCCATCTATTAATAAGTGGGCACCTATCATGACCACCTCAAGCACCGATCATGAGATCCGCCAGCGTCGGCGGTCGCCGAGACGCCAGCGGACGCGGATGCTGCCGCCAGTGACCCGGAGCCGGACTACACCTGCCCACACTGTCGGCAACCGACATTGCTGGTGATCGGGACCCTCACGTCCCGGCAACCCATACGTAGCCGCCCCCCCTCCCAACCACACGGAGCAACGCTATCGAGCATGAGATAACGCCAGACACACCATGGACTCGGCCAGACCACGGACTCGGCGATACGATCCGCTCGCGGGTCGTGGCAGCGCTTGTCCCGGTGATGGATTCTGACCACTAGACGCGCTATGTTGGGGAAAATTGGGCTTGGAGGTAGAGGGAAGTCATGGCCATCATCATTGCTCGAACGCGCCACCACAGCAGCGTACGCACGTGACGAGATGAGTCAGGTCGCACCCCAGCCAATCCAATACCATATAGAAGCTGCTTAGCAGTCTGATGGGCGGCTTAGTCCAACAGGCATTTATTCGCTATGCTCCGCACAGCGAATAAATGCTGAACAGTTAGGCGACCAATGACCAATGACCTATGCCTAGACCGCTGACCGTCTTCTTGTGCAGTACCTACGCGGACCTCTCTGAGGAGCGGGACCGCGTCCTCGATGCTGTGCGCCGCCTTCAGCTTCAACACGACTCCATGGAGTTCTTCGGTGCGAGAGCCAATCTCCCCATCGAAACATGTCTCGCGGAGGTACGACGGAGTGATGTGCTGGTGGTCGTGGTGGGGCACCGGTATGGTAGTTTCGTGCCTGAGCTCGGGGTGTCGTTTTCTGAAGCCGAGTACCGCGAAGGGCAGAGGCTCGGGAAACCCTGCTTGGTGTATCTCCGGGACGAGAATGCACCCGTACTACCAAAGCACTTCGAACGAGATCCGGACAAACTGCGTCTTCTCGAGAGATGGAAAGACACTCTATCAACTCGGCACACCACTGCAACGTTCTCTGATCCTCACAAACTCGCCGTTCAGGTCGCGGCAGACCTGAGTCGTACGATCCAGGCTCTCGAAGAAGCAGAGCGAACAAGGCCTGATAGCACAACCCAACCCGCCAATGCAGTAGTTGCGGAGATCCAAGCTCTCATCGATGGGGCAGCGGAGAGAGGTATTCCACATCATTCCCTCGTCTCTGCGATTCGGCGCGCCGTGGCCGATCTCGTAGCGGCTGCGGGCGATCGCAAGCCTGTAGTGTTCCTAAGTCACGCGCACACCGACAAGCCAGTTGTCCGGCAAGTGGCCGAGGGACTAAAGCATCATGGAATAGATGTGTGGATGGACGAGGCTGAACTCACGCACGGCGACTCCCTCGTGAATCTGATCGAGCGAGGCCTTGACTCGGCAGACTTTGTTGCCTTCTTCCTCTCGAAGGCGTCAGTGAAGAGCCAATGGGTGCGCCAGGAACTCAACATGGCAATCTCTCGACAGGTATCGGGAGATCGTGGCGCGATCGTTCTTCCGATCCTGCTCGAGGACGCAGAGATCCCGGCTCTGTTGCGTGACGTGATGTACCTAGACATGCGAGCCGGAGACGTACAGGCAGGGGTAACCAAGCTTGTCGCGGCGATTCAACGCCGTCAACTTGAGCGACTCCATACCTTTGAAACGCGCAAGAACCGCTATTTCAATCCGCCCGCAGATATTCCGAAGCTCGGACGACGACTCAAAGACGGGCGATTTGCTGACTTACTTTCACAGTTGCAGGAAAATGAAACACTGTTCGGACTCTACAGGAATCAAGCGGATGCCCTGGTAGCGACTCATCTGCACTCAAAGGAGCGAATGGATGAGATGGAAGGACTGTACGCACCTGCGAAGGGCTTTTACGCGCTCGGGATCACCCAAGCAAACGAGGGCCTCAATGAAGGAATCCCGACTTGAACGAATGCCAGTGGTCGCCTAACAACCGGTTGCAGCGGTCGGTGGACTTCCCCCGACAAAGTGGACACGCCACCATCAGTTAATCTCCTCGAACTCTATCGGAGTCCGGTAACCAAGGCCACGGTCGGCTCCAGCTCCTGGTTAGGCCTCTTCACGCCCATCACAAACCTCGATGGCGTAACACCATGACTGCCTAAGCGGCCGAAAAGGCATTGTTTATAGCCGTGAAGAGCTTCTCTGCGCGTGTCGGCGTGCCTTTTGGGAGATCTGACACCTTCTCCCAGCCGTCGAACCGGGACATGATCTCGGACATGATCCGTCGCTTGTCGATTGTTTTGTGCCCGTACCGCTCGATCAGAACCCGTTCCACGCGCTTCGTTATCATGTCTGAGCCGTCCTCTGGCAGATCCCCTGGCTTGATCGCGAGACCGAAGGCAGTATTGACGCAGTCGATGTAAAACTGATCCTCGAAAAGGTCTTCTATAGCAGCATCCGTCTTCTTGATCCCGGCCGCCGTGCCGAGCATGAGGACACGGAACCGCGCCTTCTGCTCACCAGCAAGGTCTTTAAGCACCAACTCATCTATCTTCTTCTTCGCTGTCTGGCCCTCGTGGTCCGTATCGAGCAGGACGCCGGCGTCCCAGCCCTGCCCAACTGCGAAAGCCGCATACATCGGGGTCTTAGGCGCCCCGCGTGCCGGCCAGAGATAGATGCGGTCAGATAGATGCGGCTTTCCCTCACTCCGCAGAATGCCGGACAGTTTGTGAAGGATCAGTGCGTCATCGCCCCCCTCAACTATGAGGGTCTGCCGGGTGCCAAGGAGGCCACTCATGTCCCCGGTTAAACCCAGCGAAAGCTCTACAACAGCCATTGGTGCCCTTTGGCTACTTACGACGCCCTTCTTCACTGTGGTGTGGTTATTGGCCTGGGTCTCCACGATGCGTACGCGCTCGGGATAAGCAGGATCAACCATCGAGGCTAGGTGGGTGGTATACAAGATCGTGTTCGATTCTGAGAGCCGCTGAAATACCTCGAGCAGGTCGCGCTGCCCGGAGTAGTGGAGGTGGACTCCGGGCTCTTCTAACAGCAGGATGCAGTCCTTGTAATGGCCCTTGCTAGCATGGGTGAACTTCCATGCGAAGGAGACATGCCAGCGGAAACCGCTGGAACGCCGGTGCAAGCGCACCGGCATTCCGACTGCTTCATCCTCCGCAAATATGTTGAGGGTAGTGCCGTCTATCTCTATGTGGAAGTTGACTTTTTTCTGCGTCCAAAGGTCGCGAAACTGTTTGCTCAGGTAGGACGATGCTGCGCGTTTGTCAAAAGAACGCACAGTACGACCTTCGGCCGTGCCACCTTTCGCGAGAAAGTCGTCAATGTCGATCTTTGCGAGATCAAGGACGATTTTGACCGTTTGTTCCTCGTTGGTTAGGCCGTGCCAGTGCAGTTTTTTGTAGCGATCCGCGAGCTGGTTCAGTTCAATCTGCGTGCCACTTAGCCCGTAGTCTTGGATCAATACGAACTTGGGTACATACCGTTTCGCCCATGCATCCACGCTTTTCGGATCCAGGTCGGCAGCCTGGTCGCCGGCTACGGCGAACATAGGACCAGAGTCGTATGATCTAGACCCGACCAGCACCAGTTCCGCTGGGATCTCCGGCGCAACATGGGCCACTTCCTCGCCTTCCGTGGCTTCGGCAGTCAGCTGGCTGTCCTCCCCCTCATCCGACGCCAATAGACCAGCCACTTCATAGAGATCTTCGATATCTTCGGCGGCGAGTGCAAAATGCGCCTCGCACACTAGCGTTGAAGGGTCCTTGTTACCCCAGTCGTCGACAGGCCAATCCTCGTCGATATCGTAGATGTCATCCGCCGAAAAGGGATTTATTCGATACAGGGCTTCAAATAGGTTGCTTTTGCCGGACTCGTTCTGCCCAACGAAGGCGGTTACGTCATTTACATCAACCCATCCGGAATCCCACACGTTCCGGTACCGTGTGACCTTGAACAGCGCAAGCTTCATTCGCTCCCCCAATGTCCCTGCTGGTTCTGTTTCATTCTGCAAGGGCATGCGGAATGCCCCTTGCCTCCCGATGCCTAACACCAATGAACGGGCTGACTGCGTTTCCCGGACCGGCCGCTTTGGATCGTCAACTGCCTCCGCAACCCCAACAGCATAGACTGAAGTTCACTCTTCGGCCATGAGCGGACCTAAAGTGTACGTGCATATGACTAAAGGCGAAGACTCCATAACTGTATATTATATATTCTGCTGATTATCTTTCAAGGCATCAAATCTGGATACGTATCAAGAAATCTTAACTATTTTAAATACACAATAGTTAGCATATAACTTTAAAGATAACTGCGGCTGCCCAGCCTCACGGAGAGCACAGCTCTCTGCTGATTATTAAAAAGCACTAGAATTGTAAATTTTTCAGCACTTGGTTATAATATATTGATCTCTAAAAATGCCAATTGTTAAATGATTCCATCTGGGATACACTCCAAGAAAACGGAGGCTAACATGGAGCTGTTAAAAAAGTTGGTAAAACTCAAGGGGCTCTGGGCTTTAATATTTTTGGTGGCAATGATAGCATTCTTGTTTGCCCCAACACCTTCTTTTATGAAGCCAACTTGGCAGCAATATGCGGGATGCGCAGCAGCCAGAGTGGTTAGCTTTGACACTGAAGGTGTAGTTTTTTTCTTAGACCTCGCAGTTGAGCGTGCAAATGAACGGGGATTGAATTTCACAAGAGCTGATGTAATACCGGTTATGGACAAGGCTGTTGAAAAGATAATGTCATCAGGAGAAGTAAAGGACATTAGAGAAGCACAGAGAGCTTACTTTTCCCCTTGCGCTCCATGACCACCTAGCTGTATAATTTTATCCTGATATTTTTTCTTGTGACTTCAATCGCTAGAAGCCGTCATTTAAGATAAACTGATGTAACGCCTCAATAACCGGCAGCTGGAGCGAAGCGGAATGTAAGCTGTCCGGTGTCAAAGGCGAAGTTGATTGATTTGTTAGGCACTTTCTCTTCGTGATTCAAACTTTCTATTCCACTCCCTAGTTTTCTTAAGCCATCGGTCAAGCTCCGAATTGGCATAGTCGTACCACTCTCTATAGCTAGTTATTTCCCACCAATTCAAATCTTCGGCTTTCTCAAGATCACTATTTGGATGAATTATTTTAACCGGCCCCTCATCTAGCTCTGAAAGTAACTTTCTATTTCCTAGAATGAGAATCATAGAAAAACCGTTCATGTATTCCCACCAGTCATCGTGTTCCTCACGGCTCAGCTCTACTAGAGGCTCGTCGCAACTCGGTCCATATGGAAAATTTCTAAATTCGTGAAGCTCTAACGCCTTTTCTCTTAGTCTCCGCTCACAGCTTTCTCGCCACTTCTTGAAATACTTAATGTTAAATTCTTCCCAAGATAGAAGTTCTATCGGTGCCTTATCTGAAGCCTCATAGGCACCCGATTGAAAGCCTTTTTTTACTATGATTATTCCTTTATTTGCCCCGGAGTCGTTAACAACTGTCCTAAATCCATGTATCACGTCTTGATGTATATCACTATTCCATTGTTTGCACTCGATCAATATCTTTAATCGGATATCGTGAACGAAGTCTTCTACATAAACGTCTATCTCTTTTTTCCCACGAACGAGATCTATAGTTTTTTCTAATTCTGAATAGCAGCTCATTTCCTGAAACGCTTGACAGACTAATCTCTGCAATTCCTTCCAGTTGCTTGGCGGAGTATCAAATATCATAGCTATCGCCTAACGCCCAAGCTGTGCGGCGCAAACGATGCGCAGCGTTGTTTGCGTCCGCACGAGCGCATTGTTATGCATTTTCATCTCGCCTTTGCCTTCTGCGCTCTGCTGCAAGCCGGATTCTCTCGGGCTCTGTATAGATTCGTTCAAGCAAGATACGGGTGAAATCTAATAAATCCTCCGCATCTGCTTTGCGAAGAGTTCCAGCATGCGCGCCATCGTTACCATCTTCCCGGACGCATGTCGAAAGTTCCCTCAGACTTTCTGGCAACAACTGATTATCAAAAAGCCAAGGTAAACGGAGACCAAGGTTTCTACGTGTTCTCTGATTTAGCCTCTCTACATCCTGCTCCGGCAATAATCCTTTCGTTACAAGATCAATGCATAAGCGGAACATGGTTGCAGCAGCGTTCCAACAATCAACTTTCAAGCATGTTGCGCCTTCCATAAACACATTGTTGATGGCATTTGGCACATACTCAGGTGCTTCTACTTCCGCCCGATCTTTTAACGTTATGATTCCTTCGATTCGTACGTATCGATTGACTGCGTGATCTATATGTATAAGCCCAGTTTTATGAACGGCTTCGTAATCTGCATTAACGTCATCAGCAAGAACAAAGACAGTTGATAGGTGACACTGGCGACAAATGGCAAAAGTTTCATACCAATACTGCCAGCCATACTCGGTTCTGGTATGAATGGCGCTCAATAGATCGAATGAAATTCGACTTGATCCGCAACGCGGGCAATCTGCAACTAGTTCAGCCATGATTCATCTCGCATCGCTATTAATGCATAAAAGTTTTATTATGTAGCATACACCATATTCCACTTGAACGTGCATTCAATAATATTATGATGCACGCTCGGCCACCTCTCAACCTATTGAAATTTCTTGGAAATAAGTATAATTCGGCCACATAACACCAACCATCGTGCATGCTATATATATCCCAATGAACGTGCCTGCTGCCTTTGGTAACATGGCCGCTTTGGGTCGTCATCTGCTTCCACCATCACATCAGCATTGACTAAAATTCCTAACTCGACCAATAGCCATCATCCATCACTGCTTCACACGCTGCGATGCAGCGTCTCCAAAGCTGACATCCGGCTTACGGCACAAGCAGACTAACGACTCCAAACGTCGTTACTTGTCCCATGAGACTTGGGATTGATATGACAACACAGTCACTGACTGCGTGGCTCGTGTAAGTGCGACATACCAGTCCTCTTTGCTCATCCCGTCGTACTCAACGATTATTACATGCTCGAATTCCAAGCCTTTTAACAGGAGCGTGCTACCTACACTCCTACGGTCTAGGTGACGCCCCAAGTGTCTCGCCTTTGCTTCAACATCTGCTGCGGCTTCGGAAAGCGGAGCCCCTGTCGCCCTCGAAGTTCGGAGTGCTGAGAACATCATGCTTAGAAGTTCACGACGATACGGAAAAACGTCGTCACGGGCCAATAGTCCTTCCACAAGATCAAGCACGTGGGGCATCCCATTCGCCTTGGCTACACGGTCTCCAATGTCGATTAGGTTACCATACTTAGTTCGACCAGCGCGTCTGCCTTCTTGGTGGGCCTTAACGGAATTGGCAAAATCGGCCTGAACACCAATCACGCACAGCCTGACAAAATCCAAAACCCTTTGCAGCCTTTGCGCATCATCTGCTTGCTCAATGGATTTCGAATGTTTTGCAAGTGGTTTGCAAGAAACAGGCTCCACGACAGCGAACTTCTGTTTTGCCAAAGTTTTGGCTATGCTAGCTCGTGATCCCTCAGATGCTGATTGAGCCACAACCACTAACGTACCTTCCAAGTCCATTGTTTCAAGACAAGTGGTTCTGACTTTACCTGACTTGGCTCCGGGGTCACCTGGGAGCCACTGACGCCGGATACCCCTTTCGTTGACACAAAAATCTAAAGGGCCTCCGGCTTCAATCCGCTCTCGCAACTCGATCAGTTTCTCGCCAAGCTCAGCATTCGCGTTTTCTTTCTTCCACCGCCAGGGCGTGGTCAGTTTCGCGATATTGGGAAAGTCCTTTTCGACGACATCGAACCAGTCCAGCGCGCCGTCGAAGTCGAAGATTGATTGCAAGGGGTCACCAAAAATACACACAGGGACTAGCCGCTTGAACCCCACGATTAACTCATGCTGGCTTGCGCTGCAATCCTGATACTCATCAACGAAAACGCAAGCGTAGGTGGCAAGGATCACGTCATCGATACCGTGCGAACCAAGAAGCTTGACCGCAGCAGGATAGACCTCTGACCAGTCTTTGTTGCTCTGAGGATTGACCTTTTTGACCCCCGAGGTCTTTGGGTAGCTTTTCGCAAACCGCAAGCACCAGCTCGCGATTGTATCAATCCTGTAGGAAGACGCAGGAACATTGATCTTGCGTAACCGCTTCTGCAGTACGTCAACACCCGCAAATGTATGGGTGAGGATGAGGCAGCGTTTCGAAATTCCCGGATCATCGCTTATAGCTTTCACCGTCCGTACGATTTGCTCGGTTTTCCCGCATCCGGCAGCCGCAATCACGCTGCCAGCTTTGGTCGCACGAATGATGGCCGTGACTTCCTCTTGGGCAAATTCAGGCATCAATCCACCGCCTCACTTCATTTATCGTTTTGGCAAGTGGGGTCTCTGGAATGTCCTTGAGACAACGAAAAACAATTGTTCCAATTTGCTCGCCCCGCGTCATGTCTTTGAACCATGAACGGTCTTCTTTGACGCCGGGCTTTTTATCAACCTTCAGAATGGCGGCCGCTGCCAACCATTTTCGATTTGCCTCAGAGTCAGTAAGGGCGTCTAGCGCCGCTCGGTCAATGCTCGGCTGAGCTGGGGCAGTCATGCAGAGATTTCTCAGAACCCTACCTTCGCCGACGACATCAAGTGCATAATCAACAATTTCGAGTACAGTTGCCCATGGAACGTCGAGAAAGACCCTGCGTTCGATATCGCAGTCGTCCAACCATTCAGCGACTTGCCCTCCAGCGTACTTGAACGCATCCTTGGTGGCTGCTTTAATCTCGACATCCGAGTCAAGCAAAACGAAACAGCTATAGCCGAGCGTTTGCATGTGGAGACCAAACTTTAAGGCATTGTCACTACCTCCTCCGTCAATCGCAACGACACCCCGATAGGCAAACGACTCCTTGTCAGCGGCGCACCATTGGTCATCAAGCCCGCGCCAAAATCCGACTTCCGTTCGCCCCTCACCAATCAGCAAGCGTGGAGCTAGGAAAGCATGGGGATTGGAGCGCACGTGCCGTTGTGCCGTATCCACTGTTCCTTCAGTTGGCCGCGCGCACTTAACGGCGACACTGCCTGCGTTGTTGCGAAGGCAAAACAGTTCTCCAACATCCAATTCGCAAACAACAACTGGCGAATGAGTTGTCAGGAATGTTTGGTGTACGATAGGCGGAGCATCGCCGTTCTGTGGAAATCCAGATCGCAGAAATCGCAACAAACGCATAATGCGATGTGGTTCCAACCCGAGTTCGAGTTCATCCACAAGCGTTATGTTTTGAGTAGGGCCTGAATTTTGAACACCAGCCACCATGAGGCGTGATGATCCGCTACCGAGGGTCCTAAGCGGCATGCTGCCATCATGTAAAGAAACTGCGCCCGAAGCCAACATACCTGAATGGATGTCCAACTGGGCTTCGTAACCTTGGGTCTTGGGTACCAGAAAGTCCGCACCGACCTTCTCTGCCAGCTTCACAACATCATCGAACGAAGTACGATCTCCGGCGGCGAATGATGCCTTTGCCTGCCTAACCGAACTGGCCAGCAACTCAGACGCATTCGGCCCTTTCTCAAGTCTCCCGAGAACGGAGTTTCGACCCCACGTGAGATGGCGGTCGGCGTATTCCCCAAGCCGATTGGGTCCTATTAACTTCGCGTCCTTGAAGCCCAAACGGGGTAGCTCACCTTCGAGGCGTTCGTTGAAGACCTCCCAGCTCCATTCAAGGGTTTCGGGATCAAGCAACGCTTTCACTGTCAGAGCCGGAATATCGCCTTCCGCTTGTTCATCGTCTATTTTTTTAGCTGCCTCGCTCCAACCGCGCAAATAGAGTCCGTATTTGTGCTCTACAATCAACTCTTCCGGAAGATCAACGAGCGTCAAGCAAATCGCAGGTTTGCTTGTTGGGTCGCATCCAAACAGATCGGGATCACTTCCGGTGTATCCAAATCGCGGACTTAGGCCTATCTCGATGGCATCCAAGACCGTTGTCTTGCAAGAGTCGCCCGGACCAATCAGACAGTTCAAGTTCGGCGACGGCGTCCATTCAAGTGATTTGATGCCTCGAAAATCCGAAATTGAGATGTGTGCGATACGCATTATGGAATAATCCTTACTAACCGCTTAAGTAATGAAGCTCGTAACGTACGAATTTAAATCGCGGCGTTGTAATCTGCATTCTGCGGATGCAGGCGAAGTCCGGCAGTGAGCGTCCGCTTCGGGTCGATATCTGCTGGTCGAAAATTTCTTCTACAAAAGCCTATTGATCGGTACCTTCTCCGGTAAGGCATATCCGGCCAGAGAACACGCTACCGCCCGGCGGTACCCATTTGGACCGCCTCTCTTTGATGTTACGGTCTGCTCCAGTCGCAAGATGGCGACAGGGACAGTCCGTCTGGACACATCCAGTAACCCTCAGGCTACTAAAAATTTCTTAGTCCTGCCCAATCGAATCTGACCTTTTTCATACTTCACGGATTGGCAGTGCTCCTCCTTACACACTGCGCTCGTGAGGGGGGAGTGAAGTGGGAACATCCCGTTAGCTGACAAAGCAGCTCCGCTTGGCTCTCTTGACACTACACCGGTCTTCGCTAGCATTGAGGATGCAAGGCGCTGTCGATGACAGTCCGGTGGTCTCGACCGGCACCAACCGAGACGCCTGCCCAAGCTCCCCGCGCATCCTGCAAGGGAGCGCCGCCAAGCGGTCGGATGCAACCTGCTACATCACCTACGCCTCCGGGCGTCATCAAGCCGACCCACCATGGGAATCACCTTCCCATGAGGGGATTGGTGTTTCTCATGGATTCGTCGTTCCTATCCAAAGGAGAAACACCATGACCACTCAGAATGCCTCCACAGGCTTCTTCGACCTTCACATTACTGGCCTGGGTTACCTCAACCGAATCCGTGAGGTAACCCCGAAGCGCGGCAACGCGTTTTGGGCTTGCGATATCGCAGCTCTGACCGGTGCAGCGGATGATGTCAGTTACACCCGCTTCGACTGCCGTGTTAGCGGCCGTGAAGCGGAAAGACTGGTCAAGCGCTGCGAGCAGGCCGTCAACATGGATAAAAAAGTCCTGATCGGTTTCAGGCTCGGCGATCTATGGACGGATACGTTTGTGTACCAGAAGGGGAAACGACAGGGCGAAACAGGCGTCAGCCTGAAAGCTCGTCTGCTGTTCGTCAGTTGGATCAAAATCAACGGCGACATGGTTTATCAGGCACCACGCCGTGATGATGTCCAGACTGCCGCCCAACCCCAGGGTGATCAGCAACAGCATTGCGACGATCATCCTGTGCCCCAGGCAGAGCCGCAGATGGCGACCGATACCGTCTCTGAGCCGGATTCGGCCCCCAACGGCTACGCCGCGGCACACTCAGGTGATGCCGCTGGGTCATTCGATTCGCCGGCGATACCCTGACCCACTTCACAACCAACCCTACCCAGCCGGGGAGAACTCCTCCCCACTGGGGAGGGGGCTCTCTGGGTGATATGCATCAAGGAGAGATCGAAGTGAACTATCTGACTCATGGCGACAAGTGTTTCCTTCAACAGCTCAATCTCGCCAATAAGAAGCAGGCGGCGATGGTGCTGGACGATATGTTCGGCACCCAGTTCAAACCTGCTGTAGGTGCCCGAGCCATCATTTATGGCTCGGAGTCATGTGACATGTATGACCATGCACCTGGCTGTACCTACTACACACGGGATGTCGAGCGTCCCGTAGTAGTCCTAGAGCCATTCATCTCCTTGCGGGAATTGCGTGAACTCGCAGTTCGGCATTTCCAGTTCCAAGCGGAACTGGTGGCAGAGTGGGATGACAAGGGGGCTACCTACGATGGGATGTTCCGTCCCTGGGGCGTCAGAATCCTTAATCCCGACGACGAGGTGATAGATCTCTATATGAACGGTAGCTGGGCTACTGATGATAGAGATGGTCTTGTCCCACGTAGCCAGTGGGATATCGTCGAGTCAGAAATCAAGCGCCTCCGCTCGGAGGCCTCAGTAGAAGCCGGCTGGGACAACTTCGAGACGGCTCGTCATATGCGTCAGCAGGCCCGTCGTCTTGAGGATAGACTCAGCCTCTCACGTCACCTTTTATCACTCAGCGGCTATGCCGAGTCAATGCGCTGAGGTGGTTTTCTAACGTTATCCTAACCCTCCATGGGAATCACCTTCCCATGGAGGAGGGGTGTTCCCATGGATCGACCCCGTAAGGATCGAACCATGAACATGACCGTATGCGTCCGGTGAACACACCTTTCGCTGAGCCCCGACTTCGATGACGGTAGGTGTCCACCTATTGCTTAGTGGACACCTACCATGAGTGAGTTAAGCGTATTGGAGGCGCCTCGAAAG
>NZ_QPII01000002.1 GCF_003336675.1 Billgrantia montanilacus
CGGCAGTCCACACCAGCTCGCCGTCGAGTCCGGTGACCGTGAGGCCAGCAGTGTCACCGAAGGCGAAAGTGGTAATCGCATCACTGCCAGCGGTGAAGGCCAACTGGCCATCGACCACGTGACTGCCGTTCACGGTCTGGGCGTCGGCCAGGGCCAGGGTGAGGCTGCCGCCCTCGCCGTCCTCGTCGCCTGGCGTCGGGCCGGTGCCGTCCTCGAGGGTGATGGTGTGGCTCTCTTCGGCCACGTCGCCGTCACCATCGGTCTTGATCAGGGTGAACTCGAGACTCGGGTTGCCGTCACTGTGATCAACGTCGGTGCCCGGCACGAAGCTCCAGGTGCCGTCGGCGTTGACGGTCAGCTCACCCAGCTCGGTGATGAAGCTGACGGATTCGCTGCCGGTCAACAACTGAGTCTCGTCGCCAACCTGCACTTCCAGCGTGGCGCCGGCGCTGTCGGCGCCGGGGTCGCTGCTCCACGTACCGTCGATAACGTCACCACCTTCGGTGGCAAGCGTGTCACCTGCCACGCCAACTTCGGGCAGGTCGTCAACGATGGTGACGTTGCCGCTCAGGTCGGCATTAATGGTGTCGGTAGCGGTGTCGCCGTCCGCGTCGGTCACGGTCACGGTGGCGCTCACGCCCACCAGGCCGGCCGGCAGGCCGATGCTATCGGCGCCTTGCTCAGGATGATCCACCGGTCCGGACTGGGTCACGGTGACCTCGCCGTTCTCGGCGTCAACCTCGATACGCAGCACTTCGCTGCCATTGGCGGTACCGATGACGATACCATCGACCAGTTCGAAGACGATCGGCTCACCGCCACTCTCCAGGCCGTGCTCGATGTCGTTCAGGGTCAGTGCATAGCCGCTGATCACGGTGCTGCCGGCACCGTCGGCGCCGTAGCTGGCATCGACCGCGGCGTTGAAGGCTACGGCCACGCTGCCGGTGGCGATGGAGGTGCCGTCAGCGGTCTCTTGATCGTAGGTGATCAGGGCCACTTCACTCAGGTCGACGTCGCCCAGCTCGAGGCTCGGCACGTCATCCATGATGGTAAGGTTAAGTGTGCCCGTCGCCGTTCCGCTCTCGCTCGTTACCGTATAGGTCAGTCCGACCAAGGCTTCATCCAGACCTTCCTCATGTAGGAGGTTGTTGATCTGGGTGACAGTGAAAGCCCCCGTGCTGGGGTTGACTTCTAGGGTGAAGATATTGAGTTCACGCGCTGGTGAGAAGGCCGTAAGCGTATTGGTGCCGGCATCCCAGCTGAAGATCAGGGTTTCCTGGCCTACCTGTCTTTCGACGCCATCCATGTCCGCAAAACTGACACTGCCACCGCTTCCGGAACCAAAGCTGAAGGGCAGCACGCCTGATGCCGTAGAGCCACCCTCTGCACTCAACAGCTCATCGGAAAGGAGGAGACTGGCTTCACCGGCAGTGGGTGCAACTACTTCTTCTACTTCTTCTATTCCTTCTGCTTCATCCGCTTCAGCAACCAACAGCCCCGCCCCTTCAATTTCCGGCGGTTCTTCGAAGGCTCCCATACCAAACTCGAACGCCAGCGGGTCGACGTTTTCCGCAATACGGGCCAGTTGGACGAAGCTGTGGCCGCCATCGGCGCCGCCGCCCGGACCAGCACCGGCCGCGGTAGCATCAAGCACGTCGAGCAGGTCGAGCTCATCGTCGTCCAGGGCGGCCAGCAGGGCCTCCAGGTCTTCATCCAGGGCGCTGAACTCACCTATGTCCACAGGCAGGTCGGCATCGAGTTCGGGTGTCATGGCAACGACCTGACCACCCTCGATGACGGTCGGCTCCAGGCTATCGGCAAAATCGAGCTCAACGCGACCGTTATCCGACGTGATAAGCGACTCGCCCTCAGCCAGGGTGTCACCAACACGTAGCTCTCGCATGTTGCCATCGGCATCACGCGCCCAGGCCTGACCGGAAATGGATACGACAGTAGCAATGCTCATGTGGTGACTCCCTGCGAACTTGATCATTATCGGTGCCTGAACGGATCGGCCTGGCTCATTCGGACCGGCCCATTACTGGCTTATGCTGTCACATTAGGTTACGAAACGTTGCATTGATATTGGACCGATGGACAGGGGACACAAATAAGAAGCGCCCGACACGATGGGCGGGCGCAATAACGAGCAGCAGGGGAAAAACGGCGCGAATCAGTGACTGGGATCGGCGCTAACGACTTCCTGTTGTGAAAGCCGCAGCACCAGCTGCATGCGGTCGCGAATGCCAAGCTTACGGAATATCGCGCCCAGGTGGGCCTTGACGGTCCGCTCGGTGATATCGAGTTCACGGGCGACTTCCTTGTTGGTCCTGCCCTCGGCCACGGCGACAGCCACCGCCCGCTCCCGTTCGGTCAACGCTGCCAGAACGTCACCTTGCATCCGCGCCCTGCCTCCCAGCGCCTTGAAGGTGCCCCCGACCACGCTGGTCAAGAGTTCGGGCAACACCCAGATGCCCTGATTGGTCGTGACAAGCGCCACTTGACGCAGCAGTGCCGCAGGCGAAAGCGCGTGGGCATAGCCGCGAGCACCGGCATTCAGGGCTGACGATGCTTCAGCAGGGTCCGGGGTGTAACTCAGTACGACCAGGATGGCACCCCGGTCAGCGAGCCCCCGGACAAGCGTCTCCCAGCCGTCGAGGTTACTCATGACCCATGCCAGATCACCTCGCCCCACCCGTTCCATCGCCTGTGTCGGCCCTACCCAGCTCGACTCGGGAAAAGCCATGCGCCAGCGAGGAATCTCGTCGCGTCCGTGACAAACGAAGAAATGTACCATCAACGTTCTCCCATAGAGTCGCTCCATGCCCGCAGGACAGGCTTGAGCAGATACTGCATCACGGTGCGCTTTCCGGTCATGACATCAACCTGAGCGGTCATGCCGGGTATCACCGACAGCTCGCTCGCGAGCTCCTCGCCTTCGAGCGTCCGCACACGAACCAGGTAATAGGTGTTGCCTTCATCGTCGGTGATAGTATCGGCACTGATATGGTCAAGTTCGGCCTGCAATCCGCCGTAAATGGCAAAGTCGTAGGCGGTCAACTTGATAGTGGCGGGCTGCCCGGGACGCAGGAAGGCGATGTCCTGGGGGGCGATTCGCGCTTCGACTAGCAGCTGGTCATCGCTGGGAATGATATCCACCACCTCCTGGCCGGCTTGTGCGACGCCACCGATGGTGTTGATCGCCAGGCGCTGCACCACGCCACTGACAGGGGAACGCACCTCGGCAAGACGCACCCGATCCTCGAGACCGGCGCTCGACTCGTCCAGTGCATTGAGATCACCCAGGGTCTGGGCTAGATCGTTGCGCCAGTCGCTGCGCCTTTCGATACTCACTTCACGCAGCTGTGTCCTCGACTCTTCCACCGCCGCTTCGAGCCTTGCCACCGCCGATGCCGCCTGGTTGCGCTCACCGGTGGCCCGCGACACCTCCCGTTCCAACCGCAGGATGTCTACCTCTGAAACAGCCCCGGACTGCAGCAGTGGTCGGGTCAGGTTCAGTTCCTGGCCGGCCATGTTGGCTTCGCGCTGGGCCGTGTCTCGTCTGGCTTTCGCCTCGTTGAGTTCCTCCTCGCGCTGGCGGATACGGTCCCGAAGGATGCTCTCCTGCTCGCGCAGTTCTTCACGGCGGCTCTCGTAAACCTCGCGTTCCTGGGCCACGATATGGGGCGCCTCGGTACGCAGGTCCTCATCCGGATCGAATGGGGTATCCGTTATCAAGGCACGGAGACGCTCGGCCCGGGCCTTGAGCGACAGCGCCTGGGCCCGGTTCTCGCGGAAGTTTGCCACGAAGCGGGTGGGATCGATGCGCATCAATACCTCTCCCGCCTCGACCATCTGCCCTTCCCGAACCAGGATCTCCTGGACCACACCGCCGTCGAATGACTGGACCTTCTGCAGTTGACTGGAGGGGATGACCCTCCCCGTACCGCGCGTCACTTCGTCGATGGACGCGAAGTAAGCCCAGGTGACCAGCGCTGCCACGGCAAGCGCAAAGGTGTAGAGGAACGCCCGCGCCCGAATCGGATCCTGCTGCATGCGCGCCCAGTCGGCGTCGCTGGCCCAATCGCGATTGAGGTGGGCCGACGTGACCCGTCGGGAGAAGAGCCGGTCGATGAACGGCCGAAACGGCTTGCCGCCCACCTCTGAAAAGCGCCCGATCGCCTCGAACCCCTGCTGCTCGGCCGTTGGCCCTTTCGCCTTCGCCATCAGCTGGCCCTCCCGATCTGCCCCTTGCGCAAGGCCTCGACCACCTTGTCGCGAGGACCGTCGGCGACCACCTTGCCGGCGTCGATGACGATGATACGATCGACCAGCGACAGCAATGACGTCCGATGTGTGACGACGATCATGGTCTTGCCCTGGGCATAGGACTGGAGACTCGCCTTGAAGCTCTCCTCGCTGGCGTGGTCCATGGAGCTGGATGGCTCATCCAGCAGCAGTATCTGGGGGTCGTGCACCAGCGCACGGGCAATGGCAACGGCCTGGCGCTGGCCGCCGGATAACGACTGGCCTCGTTCGCCCACCTGCAGGTCGACGCCGTGGGGGTGAGAGTTGACCAGACCCTGCAGGCCGGCCAGTTCTAGGGCACGCAGCAGCGCCTCGTCGTCCACCCCATCGCTGCCCCCACCCGCCACCACGTTGTCACGCAACGAACCGAAGAACAGGCTGACATCCTGGGGAACGTAGCCGATATGTCGCCTCAACTGGATAGGGTCGAACTGGCGAATGTCGACCCCGTCCACCAGGATGGCCCCGCCAGTGGGTTGGTAGAGCCCCAGCATCAACTTGTTCAGCGTCGACTTGCCACATCCCACCCGGCCCAGCAGCGCCACCTTCTCGCCAGGCTCGATCTTCAGGGAGATATCGCGCAGGGCATCGCGCTCCTCTTCCGGATAGCGCAGCGTCACCTTATCGAAGCGGATCTCACCGCGGATGACGGGCCGGCTGATGAACTGCTTGCCCTCGGGCCGCTCCACCGGGCGCTCCATTACGCCATTGAGCGACTGCAAAGCCGTGGATGACTGGTGATATTGAGCCAGCAGCGCCGCGGCCTGGCTGACCGGTGCCATGGCGCGGGACGAGAGCAGATAGGCCGCGATCAGGCCACCTTGGGTCAACTGGCCATCGATGATCAGGTAGACGCCGATGATGATTACGCTGACGGCGACGCTGTGTTGCGCCCACTGGGCGACGCTGGACACCGAGGAGCTGACCAGGCGCAACTGGGCTGACGTACGCGACAGGAACGCGCTCGCCTTCTCCCAGGAGCCCTGAATACGACTCTCGGCACGCAGCGTCTTGACGGTTTCCAGGTTCGAGATCGACTCCACCAGGGTGGCATTGCGCTGCGCACCGATCCGCCACGTCGTCTCGGAAAGCTCATGCAGCTTGCCCTGCGCAGCCATGGCATAAAGCAGGACGAACAGGATGCCGGCAATGACGGGCAGAACAAGCGGCGGGCCAATCAGGGCGATAATGCCGGCAAACAGCAACACGAACGGCAGATCGACCAGGGAGACCACCGTTGCAGAGCCGATGAAGGCCCGTACCGATTCGAAGGACTGCAGGGTGGCGGCAAAGGAGCCCGTGGAGGCCGGTCGCGCCTCCATGCGCAGGCCCAGCACCCTGGCCATAATTGAGGACGAAAGCTTGACGTCGGCTCGGCTGGCGGCGAGGTCGACGAAGGCGTTGCGCATCAAGCGAAGCACCAGGTCGAAACAGAGCACGACAAAGATACCGGCGGCCAGGACCCAGAGCGTCTCGGTCGCCTGATTGGGGACCACCCGATCATAGACGTTGAGTACGAACAGCGGCATCGCCACGGCGAACAGGTTGATCAGGAACGAGCCGATGATGACGTCGCGGTAGAGCTTGCGATTCTCACGGATCACGCCCCAGAACCAGTGGCGAGCCCGCTGCTGCTTCACTTCAGGTCCGCGCTCATCGAAACGGAAACGGGGACGCACATAGATGGCCTGGCCGCTGTAACTGTCGAGCAAGCCATCGAGATTGACTTCGGCGACTGCCTCTCCCAGTTCGGGAAAGATCACCTGAGCCTGTCGTTTCTTGATATCCAGGGCGACAAGCACGCAGGCGCGGCCCGGCTCAAGCAGCAGGACGACAGGAAAGAGCGCAGGATTGAGTTGTATCAGGCGGCTCTTGACGATTCTTGCCGTCATGCCGGCCCGACTGGCTGCACGAGGAAAGACACCGGGCGTGAGCCTGCCGTCTTCGAGCGGTAGGCCCGCCGTCAGGGACTCGTCAGTGACACCGTGATCATGCGCAAGGGCGATACTCTGCAGGCAAGCGAGCAGTTCGTCGTGCACTGCGGACCGCGCCGACTCCGGTGCCGGTTCAAAATTTTCCTGTAGGGTCACAGCCACCTCTTGCGAAAGCGGGAGCGATGCAGGCTGCAGCGGACGTGCGGCCTGACATCAGGCAATGGCCCGGCCGTAACCGGGCTCATAGGGAGAGCATCGCTCGTGACTAGCCACGCACCGCATAGGCGTCGTGATACCCCATCCGGTCGAGCCGGGTCTGGAGCTCATCCAGTTCGCGAGAGTCGATCGGCCCCAGACGAACCCGGTGCAAGCCGGAACTGCTGGCGAGGGTGGCTGGACGATCCAGCACGCGGCTCAGCTCATCACGCAGGCCAAGCGCCGATTCCTCCTGTGACAGCGCTGCGACCTGCAGGAACACGGCATGTTCCGGCACGATAGCTGCAATATTGGTGCGTTCGATGTCAGCCAAACCCTGCGGGATGTTGACATAGAGGCCCAGGGGTGCCTCGATCGCCTGCTCGGCCGTTTCCGGCTTCCGCGCATCAGGCTTGGACACGCTGCCGAACACGGGTTCGGCCTGCGGCCCCTGCTGCTGAAGGCGGCTGGCATTCTCCTGGCGAGTTTCCAGGGTTACCTCTACACGACGATTCTGCTGACGCCCCTGAGTCGTGTCGTTGCTGGCAATGGGCTGCCGGGAACCGTAACCCCGCGTTTCGATCAGGTTGCGCGGCACGCCCTGGCTGGCCAGGTAGTCGGCAACGCTATCTGCACGGCGCTGTGACAGAGGGTCATTGATGGCATCGGTGCCGGTGCTGTCGGCATGGCCAGCGATGAAGACGCCGCCGAGGTTTTCCCGATTGCGAATCTGGGTGACCAGCGCATCGAGTTCGGTCCTGGCGTTCGGAGTCAGATCCGCACTGTTCACGGCAAACAGGGCATCGGCGGACAGGGTGACATCCGGCACCCGGACAGGTGCCGGGAGGTCCGCCCCACCGGTCAGGTCCGCCAGGGTAAAGCCGGCGGGGCCCTGCACCGGGCAGATCACGCTGGGATCGAGTTCGACACCGTCGCTGCCCATTTCCGCGAGAGTGGGCATGTCATCACGCGCCACACCCAGCACCTGCATCAACTGCCCCATGGCTGCCAGCGTGCGGGCATCGGCGAGCACGACGTCATATTCGGCGTTCACGTAGGCGCGGCTAGCCTCGAAGTATTCGTTTTCGCTGTCCAGCACGTCGAGCAGCGTACGCTCTCCAATATCGAACTGCTGCTGGTAAGCACCGCGAACACGGTCGATGGACTGGCGATGCTCATTCAGGTACTGCATCTGTTCGCGCAGTCGCTGAGTGTCGTTATAGGCGATCTGGGTGGTCTGTCTGACATCGTTACACGCCTTGTCGCGCAAGTTGATCGACTGCTCGACACGGTCGCTGGCGGCACGGAAGGAGGCCAGGTCGCTGCCACCACGGTACAGGTTCATGCTCGCGACCAGCTCGATGCTGTGCTGGTCGCGACGCCCCGCTATACCACTTTCGTTGTTGGTGCCGGTACGGCCTCGCAGGTCCAGCCTGGGCTGGAACCCCGCCCGGGTACCCGCCTGTTCGGCGCGCGACGCCTCGATATTCTCGATGGCGGCATGGAAGTCGGGATTCCCCTCGAAGGCCATGTTGACCGCGTCGGCCACCGACGGCGGCAGGCGGTCATCGAGCTGTGGCGCCGGGGCGAGGTTCTCGGCAGGCAGGGAGCCCACGATCCGCTGGTACCGTGCCGTCACATCGTGCAGGTTGGAGGCTTCGGTCATCAGGTTGGACTCGGCCAGCGCCAGGCGACCAGAGATCTGCTGGAGGTCGACCCCACGCCCTGCGCCAGAACGCACCCGGTCTTCGATCTGTCGGAAGACGCGCTGATGTTCGGCATAGTTGTCCTGGGCCAGACGCACCAGGTCCCGATAACGGCTGACATCCAGATAGGCACGCGCCGCTTCGAGCGCCACGTTCTCGCTGGCACCCAGCAGCTCGTAGTAGCGCACCAGCTTGGCACGGTCCAGACGCTCAACCTCGCTGCGCGTGGCGAAACCATCATAGATCATCTGGTTCAGCGTCAGCTCGGCGAAATCGGTCTCGTAGCTACCGCGCCCATCCCCTTGGGTATCTTCACGGCCGATGCCGGCCGATACATCGATACTGGGCAGGTAGTTGCCGCGAGCCACCCCCACATCGTTTCCGGCAGCACTCAGCCCGTTCCAGGCTGCCTGTACTTCAGGGTTGGTGGTGAGTGCCTGACGAATGACCTGCTGCAGGTCGGAAGCCCCCGGAGAAGCCATACCCGGAGGAAGGCTTTGCGCCACGGCAGCAGTAATTGGAAGCAGGGTCAACGACGAGCTCAGTACGACGGCCTTGGCCAGAAGGCGGGCACGCGAGAAGTCAGTATTCTTTTTCATGGTGTTCCCTTTTCATGAGATCGGACGCCCGCCATGCAGGCTGGTCCGGCTAGAAATATTTTTGACTTGTTGTTATTTCGGGGCTCACCCGGACAACTCGGGTGGTGCATCCTTTCCCGATTCCCTTTCGAAATCTGTGCTATCGCGCGCATCGCGTGATGTCGGCACGGAAAACAAGCGGTCAGCCACAGTACTACGCTGCCGCTCGCTTGTCCGACTTATGTCGCATTGTCCGACTTATGTCGCACCCTGGTCTCATATCACTTCTCAATACCCTAACCTGAGGTACCTGATACTTGTCCTGATGGGCCACCTACCTCAGTGCTATCTCAATCCATTTCAGCGCTAAGCGTGCCAGCCGACAAAGTATGGACCAAAACAACCTTTTTACTGATGCGCGCCTCTTTGTAATATAGCGTAACCGAGCTTGACATTTTGTCCAACAGATTCCGTGTAAACGCTCTTTCAATTTTCCGCCACTCTTCGGGTCAGGCACGGCCCGGTGACGATTCGGGGGGAACCTGTACCGTGTCGCGACTCCCCTTACTGGCCTCTCCCGACCGCCGTCAAACATGCTATCGTCAGGCCATCACCGACACGGCAATCATCACAAGGAGACCGCCATGTCCGCATCGGAAATTCAAAAGACTCGCGTGATCAATGAATTGCGTGGGTTCATCAAGAAGCTCCTTCAGGAGCCGCAGATCCTCGAGCAGTCGCTTGCCATCGCAAGGCGTCACTTGGGCGAGGACAGCCAGGAGGGTGTGGTATCTCGTATCGCCAACGAAATCTCCGACACTACCGGCATCCATATTCCCGAAGACCCCGCCGATCACTCCGAAGCCGACAAACTGTTTCTTGAACTGCTCAAGGAAGTAGTAAGTGAGGAGCAGGCCCTCTACTGAGCCGGGCACTGCCCCAGCCTCCACCCGATGATATGCCCGGCCTCGGCCGGGCATGCTGTTTCACGACACAGGAATGCCTGGCTGTCAGCACGCCCCCTCGCTCTGCTACAATGGGCAAACACTTGATTTTACGATTCTTTTACAAGAACTCTGCCAATGTACTACTTGCTCAAGCTGTTTCCCGAGATCACCATCAAGTCCCGTTCCGTCCGCCGCCAGATGATCCGCTGCCTGGTCGGCAATGTACGCAACGTACTGCGCCCTCTGGGCGAAGGCATTCAAGTCCAGGGGAGCTGGGATGCCCTGCATGTCAAACTGCCGGAAACGGCGGTCCCGGAATGGAGTCGCCAGGTGGAGGCTGCCCTGACCCGCATCCCTGGTATACACGAGGTGCAGAGCGTCGATGACCTGCCGCTCCTCTCTTTCGACGATACCGCGCAGCATCTGCTGGCAGCCTGGCAGGCGTCTCTGGTTGACCGCAGTTTTCGCGTCACCGTGAAACGCAGAGGCCAACATGAATTCACCTCCGAAGAGATGGAGCGGTACTTGGGGCAGGCCCTGCTGGACGCCGTGCCCAGCGCCCGGGTCAACCTCGGTCGACCGGATATCAATGTACGGGTGGATGTCATCGACGACCGAATGCGACTGGTTCGGCGCAGCCGACCCGGCCTGGGCGGCTATCCGCTGGGCGTGCAAGGCCAGGCGATGACGCTGATCTCGGGCGGTTATGACTCTCCGGTTGCCGCCTGGAAGATGATCCGGCGCGGGATCAAGTCTCACTTCCTGTTCTTCGACCTGGGTGGCGCCGGCCATGAACCAGCCGTTCGTGAAGTCTGTCACCACCTTTGGCAAGCCTATGGACGTTCGCACCGGGTGCACTTCTTCTCGGTGCCCTTCGAGGGGGTCGTCGACGAGCTTCAACGCAGCATTCCCGATGGCCTGATCGGCGTCGTCCTCAAGCGGATGATGATGCGGGCGTCCAGTCGTATCGCCGCTCGCGCCCGCATACCCATGCTGGTCACCGGCGACGCCATCGCCCAGGTATCCAGCCAGAGCCTGACCAACCTCGCCCTCATAGACGAGGCCAGCGACCTGCCGATTCTTCGCCCGCTGATCGCCGAGGACAAGCAGGACATCATCGATACTGCTCGTCGAATCGGCACTGCTCGCTTCGCTGAGGTGATGCCGGAAGTCTGCGGAGCCATTTCCCAGCGCCCCAACACCCAGGCACAGCGCCCCCGAGTAGTAGCTGCCGAACAGCGTTTCGACTTTCGTGTACTCGATAACGCCATCGAGCGCGTCAGCATGACCCGCTCCGAGCGGCTACTGGAACAGCTGACAACACCGGAGCCGTTGCTTCATGTCGTGCAGAGCGCCCATGAGCTGGCTCGAGAAAAGAATGTCAGCGTGATCGACATTCGACCCGACGCCGAGCGTGACTCGACTCCACTGACGCTCCCGAGCGTCGAGTGCCTGCAGATCCCCTTCTACGAGCTTCAGGCACAGGCCGAGTCTCTGCCGGGCGACCGCCGCTACCTGCTCTACTGCGATCAGGGCGTGATGAGTCGAATGCAGGTCCTGCACCTGCTCGACCGCGGCCTCACTCACTTCGGTATCTATCGAGGCGCCTGACGGCAGAGCGGCTCGCCGACTAGCGACTCCATCTCTCGGACAGCCCCAGAGGGCCGTTTTTTCTGCCTGACAATTACATTTCTCTTACCGTTGGTAAAACTACTGTATTTCTCGCGGCGAACTAGGCTACAAGAAGAAGAGGGAGAAACGGCAGAGGAAGGGGTGTATGGCATCGTACGATGGTTCGTCACGCCAGAACTCATCCGCTGCGTCCTGGATCGAGAGAGACGCATCAGGCCGCAAGGCATCCCTGTTCATCGAGGAACCGTCGCTCGAGCCGGCCCCTGTGCCGGCCAGGTCCCACCGGCTACTGTATATCGTGCTGGCGGTTCTGCTGGCCCTGTTCGCCGTGACCCTGGCCACCCTTCTGGTGGCTGAAGCACGCACTTCCCACTTCCAGGCCCAGGAGCTATCGCGCTATGCGGGTACCCTGCGCTACACACTCGCTCCGGGACAGAGCGACCGCATTCTGTATCCCAGTCATGGGCCCTTCGACCAGCGACTGGGCTATACCCAACTGCCCACTATCGAGACGCGCCTGCTGGGCAAAGGCTACGAGGTAACCCAACAGGCACGATTCTCCCCTTCCCTGCTGGAGTATGCCAAGCGCGGTTTCTTCCCACCCTATGCGGAGAAGACACAAGCCGGCCTGACCCTGCTTGAGTGTCGCGGGGAAATGCTTTACTCATTTCGTCATCCGCAGCGCCACTACCCCCATTTCGACGCCGTCCCACCGCTGATAGTGCAGGTTCTTCTGTTCATCGAGAATCGTCACCTGCTCGATGACAGCACGCCGTATGCCAATCCAGCCGTCGACTGGCCTCGGTTCACCATGGCCGCGGTATCCCAGGTCGGCAGAGCGCTGGATGTCTCCGGCCAGTCTTCCGGCGGTAGCACGCTTGCCACCCAGTTGGAGAAGTACCGCCACTCGCCCGACGGCCTGACTGGGTCACCCATGGAGAAGCTGCGCCAAATGATCTCGGCCAGCGTGCGTAGTTACCGTCATGGCCCCCAGACACTGTCGGCGCGCCAGGACGTAGCGCTGGACTACGTCAACTCGGTGCCGCTGGCAGCGGCTCCTGGATACGGCGAGGTCCACGGCATCGGCGATGCGCTCTGGGTGTGGTTCGGCGAAGACTTCGATAGCTTCAATCGCCAGCTGGTGGCGAGCGGCAGTCGGGACGATGATCTGGCGCAGAAAGGCCTGGCCCTGCGCCAGATCGTGGCGCTGATGATTGCCCAGCGACGGCCCTCCTGGTACCTCAACGGTGGTCGCCAGGCGCTGGAACAACTCACGGACAGCTACCTCAGGCTTCTCGCCGACGACGGCATCATCGCTCCCGAATTACGCGACACGGCTCTCGCTCAGCGCCTGACCTTTCGCAATTTCAGCCTCGACCCGGCGGGGCTGCGGATCGAGCAGGACAAGGGGCTGCAGACAGCTCGTGGCCGCCTCGGAAGCCTGTTGGGCCAGTCATTCTACGACCTGGACAGGCTCGACCTGAGTGCTCGAACAACGCTGCACGGCGAACTGCAGGAGCAGGTCACGGCTTATCTGCACCGCCTGGCCGACCCTGACTTCGCCAGCGAAATCGGCCTGTTCGGCGATCGCCTGTTGTCCCCGGAAAAAACCCAGGAGGTGCGCTATAGCTTCACGCTCTATGAGCGCGGCGAGGACAGCTTCCGCGTCCGCGTACAGACCGACAATACCGGCCAGCCCTTCGATATCAACGAGGGTAGCAAGCTGGAGCTCGGCTCCACTGCCAAGCTCAGGGTGCTCGCCACCTATCTGGAAGTCATCGCCGAGCTCCACCGGCGCTACGCCGGCGAACCGGCGGAATCGCTGCGACGGGTCGAGCTGGACCGCCAGGACGTTCTCAGCCGCTGGGTCGTCGACAGCCTGGCCAACCGGCCCGACCTCTCCCTGGCGGAGCTGCTCGATGCCGCCATGGATCGCCGTTATTCCGCCAGCCCCAGCGAGGCCTACTTCACCGGCGGCGGGCGCCACACCTTCAGCAATTTCCGACGTGAAGACAACGGACGCAACCCGACGCTGAAGGAAGCCATGCGCGAGTCGCTCAACCTGCCATTCATCCGCTTGCTGCGGGATCTGGTCCGCTACAGCACCCACCGTAACGAGCATCGCAGCCAGCTGCTCGAGGACGACAGGGACCCCCGCCGGCTGGAGTACCTGCAACGCTTTGCCGACCGCGAAGGCCGCGTCTTCCTGCAGCGCTTCTGGCGCAAGTATCGCAACCTGGACAGCAACGAGCGCATGGCGGTCTTCCTCGGCGGCCTGCGAATTACCGCGCCACGCCTGGCGGCGGTTCACCGCTACCTGTACCCCGAGGCCGACCGCATCACCTTTGCCGCCTTCCTCGCCGAGTGGCTGCCCAGCGGCACTCCGCTCAGCCAACAGCCGATCAACGAGCTCTATGAACGCCATGCGCCGGGCAGCTTCTCGCTGTCGGACCAGGGCTATATCGCACAGGTCCACCCTCTTGAGCTGTGGCTGCTCGGCTATCTGATGGATTACCCAGAAGCGAGCTTCTTCGATATCGCCGCCGCCAGCCAGCAGGAGCGCCAGGAGGTGTACGGCTGGCTGTTCAAGACCCGTCACCGCAGCGCCAGGGATGTTCGTATCCGTACCATGCTGGAAGTCGAGGCCTTCCTCGACATCCATCAACGCTGGGAGCGCCTGGGCTACCCTTTCGAGCATCTCGTTCCTTCGCTCGCCACCGCGGTAGGCTCTTCCGGGGACCGTCCAGCAGCCCTGGCCGAGCTGATGGGCATCATCCTCAACAATGGGGTGCGCTTGCCGACACTGCGCATCGACGAACTTCACTTCGCGGCCGACACGCCTTACGAAACCCGCTTTCGCCACTCTGATCGACACGCCCAGCAAGTGATGGAGCCTGAAGTGGCGGCGACCCTACGTGAAACGCTTTCCAGCGTGGTGGATGGGGGCACCGCCCGACGACTTCAGGGCAGCTTTACCCTGGAGGATGGGTCCGACCTGCCCCTGGGCGGCAAGACCGGCACCGGAGACAACCGTATCGAGACTGTGACCCGAGGCGGCCAGGTCATCGACTCCCGGGCACGCAATCGCACCGCCACCTTCGTGTTCTATCTCGGTGACGATCATTTCGGCACCCTCACCGCCTATGTCGCAGGCAGTGAGTCCGACAATTTCCGCTTCACCTCGGCGCTTCCGGTGCAGGTACTCAAGGGCATGGAGCCGATCCTGCGCCCCTACCTTCAGCCCGAAAGAAGCACCTGTGTGCCCACCGACGAGACGGATGTATTTCTTTTCGCCGGGTCAGCGGGTCACGCGCCGGATTCGGCCGCCTCTCCCTTGTCGGCACAGGAACTGGCACAACGATAGGGAATGCCGAACAACAGCGAGTAGAGCACCGGCACAGCGATCAGCGTCAACAACGACGCGAAGGCCAGGCCGCCCATGATCGTTACCGCCATGCTGTTGAAGAAGGCATCGGCCAGTAGCGGCAGCATGCCAAGGCTGGTGGTGCCGGCCGCCAGGGCCACGGGGCGCAGGCGGCTGATGCTGGCATCGATCAGCGCCCCCAGGCGTTCCTTGCCGGACTGGATCTGGGCATCGATCTCATCGACCAGCACAATGGCGTTCTTCATCAGCATGCCCGACAGGCTGAGCATGCCCAGCAGAGCCGTGAACGAGAAAGGCAGCCCGGTCAGCCACAGTCCGATCACCACGCCGCAGATCGACATCGGCACCACCAGCCAGATGATCAACGGCTGGCGCAGCTTACCGAACAGCAGTATCGACACCAGCAGCATCGCGACAAAGCTCAGCGGCAGCTGCCGGGCCAATGATTCCTGGGCGTCGGTCGAATTCTCGTACTCACCGCCCCAGGAGAGCGCATAGCCCGGCGGCAACGCCATGGCTTCGATGTCGGCACGCACCGTCGAGAACGCGCCCGCTGCGGTCTGCCCTGCCCCCGGCTCGGCCTGCACCGTCAGCGTGCGCACCCGGTTGCGGCGATGTATCTGCGCCTCCTCGCTCTGGGTCTCGAAGGCATCGACCACCTGGGCGATGGGAATGAAGCGCTGCTCGGCACTGCTCCAGACCAGGCGGTCGATCAGCCGCGAGACATCATGACGCTCGCTCTCGGGCGGGCGCGCCACGATCGGTATCAGGTTGTCGCCTTCTCGATAGGTACCGGCACGCACCCCGGAAGAGGCGAACTCGAGGGTCTGGGCCAGTTCATCACGGCTGACGCCGGCCATTCTTGCGCGCTCCTCGTTGAAGGTGGGCACGACCACCGTCTCCAGCTCGCGCCAGTTATGACGCACGTCGATCAGCGCGGGATTGGCCCGCATGATCTCCTCGGCTTCATCGGCCAGCCAACGCAAGACGGCAGGATCGCTGCCGTGGAAGCGTGCCTCGACCTGAGCCCCGGCACCGGGCCCGAACTGGATTCGCTCGGTTCGGACCCGGGCCGCGGGATAGGCCGCCTGCAAGTTGGCGTCGATAACAGGGTCAAGCTCGGCGATTCGCTCCAGACTATCTGCCCTTACCACGAATTGGGCATAGGCGGGGTCCGGCTGCTCGGGAACATAAGTCAGCATGAACCGAGTCGCCCCACGACCGATGAAGGTCGATACCGCTTCGATACCGTCCTTCTCCAATAGATAGGTCTCGATCCCCCGGGCATCCCGCTGCGTGGCGCGGATGTCGCTGCCCTGAGGCAGTTGGTAATTGACGTAGAACATCGGTGTGTTCGAGTCGGGAAAGAACGACTGCGAAAGGAGGGTAAACCCCCAGACACAGGCTGCCGTGAACGCAACCAGTAGCCCCACGGTCACTACGCGCAGGCGAACCGCAGCCATGAGGAAGCGGGCATAGAGGCGATAGATCAGCCCCCCATGAGGGTCCCTGTCGTCCTCGATGTCGGCACCGCGGAACAGATAATGGCCGAACAGGGGAGTGACGGTGATGGCCAACACCCAGCTCAGCAGCAACGAGATCGCGATCACCGCGAACAGAGAGAACAGGAATTCACCGGTAACATCGTCGGAAAGGCCGATGCCGGAGAAGGCCAGGATGCCGATGACGGTGGCCCCCAGCAGGGGGGCCTGGGTTCGCCCGGCCGCATCACTGGCAGCCTCCTTGACGGACTTGCCACGCTGCATGTTGATCAGCATGCCTTCGGCCACAACGATGGCGTTGTCCACCAGCATGCCCATGGCGATGATCAGCGCACCCAGGGAAACCCGTTCCATCTCGATGGAGAACACCCACATGAAGAACAGCGTGCCGAGCACCGTCAGCAGCAGCGAGGCACCGACGACCATGCCGACCCGCCAGCCCATGAACAGGCAGAGTACGGCAATCACGATGGTGACCGAGATCGCCAGGTTGATCAGGAAGTCATTGATTGCATCGTCGACGACATGGTGCTGCTCATAGATGGGATGGAGTTCGACCCCGAGGGGAATTCGCCCTTCCAGCGAGGCAAGGTGACGCTCGACGGCATTGCCCACTTCCACGATATTGGCCTTGGCCACCCCCGCCACCGCCAAGGTGAAGGCCGGCTCGCCGTTGTGGCGTATCACATGCCCCGGCACTTCCACCGGCTGGCGATAGACTTCGGCGATATCGACCAGGGAGATCTGCTCGGTGGTACCGGGCCGGCCGATGCGAATCGCCTCGATATTGGCCACGCTATCCACGCCGGCACGGGCGACGATGCGGACATGGCCGTCGCCGATACGCATCGCCCCGGCATCGGTGACCCTGTTCTCCGTCTGGATGGTATTGATGACGTGATCGACCGGAATTCCCAGGGTGGTCAGGCGCTCGTTGGGAATCTCGATGTAGATCGTCTCTTCCCTTTCGCCAGCGGTAGTGACCCTCGCCACGTTGGGCACAGTCAGCACCTCACGCTGAAGAAAGTGTGAGATATCCCGGATCTCGTCGTGAGAGTAGCCCTCCGCCGTCACGGCATAGAAAATGCCATAGACCTCGCCGAAGTCATCGTTGACCCGCGAGGCCAAGGCACCCTCCGGCAATATCGCCTGGGCATCGTTGACCTTGCGCCGCAGCTCATCCCAGATCTGCGGCAGCTCATGGCTGCGATAGGTCGAGGCCACCTCCACCTCGATCTCGGAGCGTCCCGGTAGCGACAGCGACTCGATCACGTCGATCTGCTGCAGCTCCTGGATCGCCATCTCCAGTCGCTCGGTGACCTCCTCTTCGACCTCCTGGGCGGTCGCACCAGGGTATTGGGTATTGATGATGGCATTGGGTATGGTGAACGAAGGGTCCTCCAGCTTACCCAGGCTGTTGAAGCCCCAGATGCCCCCTAACAAACAAACGACCACGATCAGCCAGGTATAGAGCGGCCGCTCGATCGAAGTCCTGGCGATATCCATATCCTGCTCCCGGTCAAAGCGTCTCTTCCATCGGTCGTACGCGCGCCCCTTCCTGCAGCAGATGAGCCCCCGCTGCGACAATACGCTCGCCCTGCTTCAGGCCAGCCACCACCGGCACCCTCTCTCCGTGCACTTCGCCTACCACAACGCCCCGCGGCTCGACGCGTCGTTCCTCGTCCCGATAAACCCAGACCCGGAAATTCCCCTCGCTGTCCTTGTCCAGGGCGGCAAGCGGCACCATCAGGGCACCATGTTCGACAGCATCGGTCAGCGCCACCATGACGGCTACCGTCATGCCCGGCAATGCGCCTACCGCTTCGTGATCGACGATGGCGAAGTCGACCTCGTAGGTCTGGGCAACCTCGTCGGGCTCCGTGACATGCTCGCGGTACGCCAGTCGAAATGTCTCGCCGGGAAGGGAAAGCAGTTCACCCTCGACCTCGAATCGCTGGGGCTCGACGACGTAATGCATCAGCGACTCGGGCACATTGAACCGAACCCTCAGCTCGGTCACGTCCTGTACTCGAACGATGGCAGTGTTGGGCTGGACATTGCTGTGGTTCTCGATCAGGCGCCTCGTCACCAGTGCATCGAACGGGGCGTTGATGGTGGTGTAGGAGAGGTCCTGACGGGCGCTGTCGCGCTGCACTTCGGCGAGTTCGTAGGTGGTCCGTATCTCGTCGAACGCGGACCGGGAGATCGACTGATTCTCGAGCAGTTGCCGGGTGCGTTCCATCTCCCTTCTGGCCAGTTGATATTCCGCCTCGGCACGTCTGACCGCCAGCTCATAATCGGCGGGATCGAGCCGTGCAATCAGCTCTCCACGAGGAATCACCTCGCCCTGGGTCGCCGGCAGTTCGGTCAGCTGACCACCCACTCGAAACGAGAGGTCGACCGTGCGAAGCGCCTCGATCCGCCCGACGAAGCGACGGCTCGGCAAGTGGGTCTGCCCACTCACCTCGATGAGCTTGACGACCCGTGGTGTCCGTTCGGCATCCTCCGGCGTCGAGCCATCACCGCAGCCCGCCATCGTCAGTAGCGCCAAGAGCAGCAAAGCCGGCTTCATGTTTCCACCTCCCTGTCGTATTCCCCGCCCCCTGCCGTACCCGGCGGCTCGCCCTGTCGAATAGCGCCACACCGCCAGAACAGACAACACAACATAGCCTAGAAGAGGGCCTTGCACGATCAGGGTAGCGCCTGCCTCGGCTTATTCAAACACATGTTTGATATCCGAGTCACGACACGTATACCCCGACCGCAAGACGAAAAAAAACCCGGCGCTGGCGCGCCGGGCTGGGTATAGCATCCATCGCATCAAGCGTTCAGGATGCCTAGCGGCAAGGAACGACCTTGCGCAGCGTGTCTTTCGCCCAGAGCACCTGGCCATCGGGCGTCTTGCCATGCTCGTTCCAGCGCTCGGTGATCTCGACACAGAAGGAACCGGCATTTTCCGTACGCACATCCGGATTGGAAGGACGGTCGCCGCCGATTCTCAACAGGTCGGGATTGTCGGTAGTGTATCGCGGAGCAATGGTGGTGTTACTGGCACAACCAGTGGCAAAGAGAGCCACCAGCAGAATGGGCAAACAGCGGCGCAGCGGCATGTTCACAAACCCTCGGAAGTTACGATTTTCGCTCCGGCAGACATTGCCGGTAGCGCTAAATAGCATCGCATTCCCATTACCGTCAATCTTTTTCGAACAGTGTTCTCATCGTCTGGATGGCAAGCCTACGCTGGCTGTGCCAACCTGCTTGAGACGGTAAAAACGCGACAAGGAAACGACGATGATCGACCTCTGGACCTGGACCACCCCGAACGGCCGCAAGGTCTCCATCCTGCTGGAAGAGCTCAGCCTGCCCTACCGCGCTCACGCCGTGGATATCACCCAGGGCGAGCAGTTCGAGCCGGCATTTCTAGCGGTAAGCCCCAACAACAAGATCCCGGCAATCCGTGACAATGAGACCGGCATCGCGTTGATGGAGTCGGGAGCCATCATGGTCTATCTCGCCGAGAAAAGCGGTCGCTTCCTTCCCAGCGACCTGGAGGGGCGCCATCGCGCGCTGGAGTGGCTGATGTGGCAGATGGGCGGTATCGGCCCCATGCTGGGCCAGGCCCACCACTTCCTGCACTTCAACCCGGGAAAGGCGCCCTATGCAGAGGAGCGGTTTCACGGAGAGGCACAGCGCCTCTACGGCGTCCTCGACAGACGCCTTGACGAGAGGGCGTACCTCGCCGGTGACTATGGCATCGCCGACATGGCGACCTGGCCCTGGATTTCCCGGTTCGAGTGGCAACGCATCGACCTCAACGACTATCCCAACGTAAAACGCTGGTACAAGGAGATAGCCGCCAGATCGGCGGTTCAACGAGGCTATCACTGCCCGAAGGAAGTGAACGCGATCCCCCAGCCCTGACCGCACCGGGCGACCGAATCGGTCGCAGAGTCCGGCAAAGCTTCTACGCTAGTAAGGGTCCCCTTGACTGTCTCCGTCCCGCCATACGCTTGTCATGCTTGGCGTTGACAGTAGGGGTCTCCATAACGCTGAGGAAGCGCTGAATAAATCGGTGAGCGGGATGAAGCACAAGGCGCACGGAGCACAGAGCACAGAACCGAGCGAAGCGACAAACAGCCGTAGGCTGGCCCCGAAGGGGCGAGAAGCCGAAGGCTACGAGTCAACCGGAGCCTATGGGGTATAGGTGAGGTTTTCGACCGGGCTGGCGCACCAGCACCGCGCAACGCAGTGATTCGCACGCGCAGACATTTATGCAGTGTTTCCCTAACAAGGAAGCCAGCGAGATACCTCATGAACAATAATCCCCTGACTCAGCTGGGCAGCCTCGCTGCCCTGATGCTCTGCCTGATGTTTGGTTCAACGGCCCATGCCGGCGATACCAGTGGCCCCGAATGGGACGACACTCTGATCGCCGCCGCCAAGAACGTGACGCTCGGGCCTCGCCCCCTATTCCTGGTCAACGACATGAGCGAAGAAACCACCCGCGAACGGGAACTCAAGTCGAGGCTGATGAACTGCGCCGCGGAAAAAACCGACTGGCAGCCATCACAACTGACGGTCGCCCACCGTGGCGCACCCCTTCAGTTTCCAGAACACACCCTGGAATCCTACCTCGCCGGAGCACAGGGTGGTGCCGGGGTCATCGAGTGCGACGTGACCTTCACCGCCGACCAAGAGCTCGTCTGTCGCCATGGGCAGTGCGACCTGCACTACACCACCAATATCGTCGAGACCGACCTCGTCGAAAAATGCAGCGTACCCCCCGAGTTCGATCCGGACAGCGGCGAGCTGACCAATGCCGCCGATATCCAGTGCTGCACCAGCGATATCACCCTGGCCGAATTCCGCACCCTGCAGGGCACCATGGAAGGCGCCAATCGCGAGGCCACCAGTATCGAAGCGTACCTCGACGGCACTCCCCGCTGGCGCTCGGACCTGTACGCCACGCGAGGCACGCTGATGAGCCACGCCGATACCATTGCGCTGTTCAAGGACCTCGGGGTGAAGATGACGCCTGAGCTCAAGGAGCCCAGCGTAGAGATGCCCTTCAACGGCTTCTCGCAGGAAGACTATGCCCAGAAGATGATCGATGAATACAAGGAGGCCGGGGTTCCCGCCAGCGACGTCTATGCCCAGTCCTTCCTGCTCGATGACGTGCTGTACTGGCTAGAGAACGAACCCGAATTCGGCGCACAGGCCTACTACCTGGACGGCCGCTACAACGACGACGGCTTCGACCACACAGACCCGGACAGCTGGTCACCCAACATGGAAGAGCTCGTCGAGATGGGCGTACATACCATCGCCCCTCCGACCTGGATGCTACTGGCTTCGAACCCCGACTTCGGTGAAGACGAAAGCCGTATCGTCCCCTCGATCTATACCGAACGAGCCAGGGAGGCGGGACTCGAGCTGATGACCTGGACCCTGGAGCGCTCTGGCCCCCTGGCTGAAGGCGGCCAGTGGTACCACAGCACCACCGAGGACGTCATTCGCCGTGAAGGCGACAAGCTGATCACACTGGACGTACTGGTTCAGGATGTCGGCATCAACGCCATCTTCACCGACTGGCCCGCCACGGTGGCATTCTACGACAACTGCATGCAACGCAACGACTAGACTGCGATTCCAAGGCCGCGCCACCGCGCGGCCTTCGCCCCCCTCTCAGCTCCGGCTTGGCTACCGACATCATCCTCTCGTCCGATTCGCCGATCTGCGACTACCCTGAGCATCATGATCTCGAATCCTGAAGCCATCCCACGTCGGCCCAATCCCCTATGGCAGAAACCGTTACTCCCCAGAGTCCGGGACAGCAGTACTCTCCGGAACCCAATATCCTCGAACGCCGCGCAGCGGACTATCTGCAAAAACAGAATCCCAGAGCGCGCTATCCATTGCAGGAGTGTGGTGATGAAGAGCTGGCCGGCCTCAAGCGGGCGAAACACCGGGCGATAATCTGGTCGGCTATTGCAGGCATCCTCTCGGGTGGCATCATTGGCGGCATGGAGTGGTTCATGCGCCAAGGCATCCTCGATGGCATGCAGGACATGACCCTGATGGAGCAACTTCCCTACTGGGCCGGCTTCTTCGTGGTCGCGGGAATAGTCAGCGCTGTGGAAATCCTCTTCCTCTACTGGAATGCCCTGCGTGGCGTCGCCCGGATCAGCCGGATCGCCGGCATCCCGCTGCAGGACAGCCAGTACGCACGGCTGCTGGTGAGCGGCATGTCGCGAGTGGCACTGGAGCTCCCCAGCCCCAGGCACCGCATCTACGGCATCGATCCCTATGCCCAGATGGGCCGCTGGAAGCTGGCTCTCACTTCTATCCTGTACCGAATGAAGGTCGGGGTGAGCAGTTTCATACTGCGCGTGCTGATGCGGCGGGTATTCGGCCGCATGGCCCTGCGTGGCTTGCTGCCACTGGTTACTGGGCCGCTCTATGCCATATGGAACGCCATCATCACCTGGCGCATCATGCGCAAGGCCAAGGTCCAGGCTCTTGGCCCCTATACGATAGAGTTCCTGATGCAACGCCTGGAAGCCGACCTCGACCGGTTGGGCAGCACCGCGCGAGACGTGATCCTGCACGGCATGGGCGAGCTGATCATGCGCAGCCAGGACGCACATCCCAACCACGTCTATCTTCTCGCCCGGCTACTCGACGCCTTCGAGGTCAGCGACAGGGAGCTGGCGATCGACTGGCCGGGCCATCGGCGTAAACTCGACACCCTCGACGAGGCAGAAACGCAATGGGTCCTCGAGATCATGACTATCGCCACAGTGCTGAGCGGCAAATGGCAGGGCAGGCCCCGGCGCTTTCTACAGGAGGTCCACGAGGCCTGCGGGGCAACGCTCGACGAAGAGCGCCTGCAGGCGCGGCGCAAGGAAATGCTTGAAGGCCGTCAGCCAACCTAGCATCGACAACGCGGGCCCCTTTCCCTCAGCGTCCAGGAGGCGGGGCGTGTGTCACCTCAGAACAGGCCGAGCTGACGATCGATCAGGGCAGAGAAATCATCGCCGACGAAAGGAAGGATGGCGTCGGCGACCGGCTGCAGCTGCCGGCTCAGGTAGTGGTGATAATCGATGGCGGAGCGGCGTGTTTCCAGCGGTTCAGGGCCCGCCACGGTCATCACATAGCGTATCCAGCCGCCGTTCTGATACTGGCGTGGCCGGCCCTGCTGTTGATTGTATTCGTCGGCCAGTCGAGCGGCACGCACATGGGGTGGCACGTTGCGACGGTAGTCGTCGAGCCTGCGTCGCAGGCGCTTACGGTAGATCAGCCGCTCATCATGTTCACCGGCCAACGTGCGCCGCACGTAGTCGCGTACAAACTCACGGTGTGGCTGCTCGGTGAATATGCGCCGGTAGAGCTCCTGCTGAAAGGCCTTGGCAAGTGGCGACCAATCCGCGCGGACCGCCTCGAGGCCCTTGAAGACGATGTTCTCGTCGCCACCCTCCCCCCATACCAGCCCGGCGTAGCGCTTCTTGCTGCCCTGCTCGGCACCGCGGATGGTGGGCATGAGGAAGCGACAGTAATGCGTCTCGAACTGCAGCTCCAGAGCACTTTCCAACCCCAGCGTCGAGGCCAGGTGCTCGTCCCACCAGCGGTTGACCCGCTCCGCGAGTGCGTGCCCGATGGCGCTGGCCTCCAACTCGCTGCGCCGGCGGCCGAGCCAGACGAAGGTCGAGTCGGTGTCACCATAGATAACGGTATACCCCTCCTCTTCAATCAGCTCCCGCGTCCGATGCATGATGGCGTGGCCGCGCAGGGTAATCGACGAGGCGAGCCGTGGATCGAAGAAACGACAGCCCCGGGAACCCAGTACGCCATAGAAGGCGTTCATGATGATCTTCAACGCCTGGGACAGAGGCGCATTGCGTTCGCACTTGGCCGCCTCGCGGCCCTGCCAAACGCGCTCCACGATACCAGGCAGGGCGTGCTGCGTGCGTGAAAAACGGGCCCCGCGGAAGCCAGGCACGCTATCCTCCTCCGGCTCGCCAAGCCCCTCCACCAGCCCCACCGGGTCGATCAGGAAGGTGCGGATGATCGAGGGGTAGAGGCTCTTGAAATCGAGCACCAGCACCGAATCGTAGAGCCCCGGCCGGGAATCCATGACGAAGCCGCCGGGGCTCTCCTCGCTCGCTCCCACGCCATGGCGTGGCGAAAGATTGGGGGCGACGTAGCCGAGCCGGTGCATGCGCGGAAGGTAGAGGTGCGAGAATGCCGCCACCGAGCCGCCACTCCGGTTGGCGGGCAAACCGGTCACGGCGGCCCGCTCGAGCAGGAAGTCGATCAGCTCGGTCTTGGCAAAGATGCGCGTGACCAGCTCGCAGTCCTTGAGGTTGTAGCGGGCAAGCCGGGGCTTGTCCTCGGCGAACATGCGGTTGATCTCGTCCATGCGCTGATAGGGGCTGTCGATGGCCTTGCCCTCGCCCAGCAGCTCCTGGGCAACGTGCTCCAGGCTGAAAGAGTCGAAACGCCAGGTTGCCTGGCGCAGCATCTCGATACCGTCGATGATCAGCCGCCCTGCGGCCGAGGCAAAGAAGTGGCTGGCGTTGCTACCATGGGCGCGCCACTCCATGGGCTCGCCGCCACGGCCCAGCAATAACGGCACGCCGAGCTGCTCCGCGTGGCGCTGCAGGATACGCAGGTCGAACTGCACCAGGTTCCAGCCGATGATCGCATCCGGGTCGTAGTCAGCAACCCATTCGTTCAAATGAGTCAGCAGTGCCTTGCGATCGTCGCAGTACACCAGGGAAAAGTCCCGGGACTCGGCCTCCCACCCATTCGCCGGCCCCAGCATGAAGACGTGGCGTTGGCCGCAGCCCTCCAGGGAAATGGAGTAGAGATCGCCCCGCTCGCTGGTCTCGATGTCCAGCGACGCCAGACTGAGCCGAGGCCGGTACTCAGGCGCCGGCTTGAGCTGGGTCTCGATCAATGCACCTCGGGACGTCTCTTGGTTCGCGAACCATACCGGAGCGGTGATGTAGCGCTCCATCAGGTAGCGCTCCGGCGGCCGCACATCCGCCTCGAAGACATCGACACCGGCCTCGCTCAGCCGTTTCTCCAGGTTCATCAGCTGTCTATGCTGCCGGCAGTAGAGCCCCAGCACCGGGCGCTGCTGGAAGTCACGCAGCTTGAGCGGGCGCAGCTCGACGTCGCGTTCGCCATGCAGCAGTACTTCCGCGTGCACGCGCTGTTCGACAGGAATGAAGGCCACCGAAGGCTGCGGCGGCAGGCTAACATGCCGTGGGCCATCATCGGTCGCCAGCCAGAATGTGACCTCGGTACCCGCGGGTGTATCCCGCCAATGGCGGGTCAACACGAAACCCTGCTGTCGCTCCACCGTTACCTCGCACCCGCCTGAACCTGGGTGGAATGTTACTCGGTGACGGGGGGAATGTCGTCGCCGACGCCAACAAGCCGGATCTCCCTCCGTCGCAGCGACAGTTCACCAGGGATGCTCAATCAGTTAATCGGCAGAAATCGGCCAGGACGCCCCACCACTTCGCTCCCATAGTTTATGTACCGAACACCGTGAAACTCAGACTCACATATACGCCGTAGCCCAGTAGAAGTAATCCGCCTTCAAATCTGCTAAGCCGCCTCCCAGTGTAGAGAAAGAACAACAGAATCACCGACGTTCCCAGCATGACCCACTGATCAAATTGCAGGATTCGCTCATGAACTGGAAGCGGCTGCAGCAACGCGGAAATTCCGAGTATCCCCAGTAGATTAAAAATATTGCTCCCCAGGATATTCCCAATCGCAACATCGGCATGTCGCCGGAGTGCCGCGATTACTGAGATCGTAAGCTCTGGCAACGACGTGCCGACCGCGACAAGGGTCAGACCAATTACGGCCTCTGAGACTCCGAAGGACTCGGCTATTCCTATGGCCCCCTGTAACAGTACTTGTGAACCTGCGATCAAAAGCACCAAACCCAGCACGACCGTCATGACTATCCATAGCGTTGTTTTGGGAAGAGAGGTAACTTCCTTCCCTTCAGCTCTGTGTAACTCTGCGGAAGGCACTTCACCTGAGCGCTCAGTCAAATAAGCCCAGATCAGATAAGCGGCGAGCGCCAAAATGAATATGGCAGCGTCAGACCTTTCCAGTGCATCTCCACCGACAAGAACTAGAAACAAAATGCTAGCCGCGACAACAGTGACGCCATCACGCCGCAATACAAGCGGCTTGACAGCAAGAGGCGTTATCAGCGCGCACAAGCCTAGAATCAGCAATATATTGCCGATATTACTCCCCACAACGTTACCGATTGCGATGTCTGGCCGATCACTCAAAGCAGCTTCGATTGAGACAACCAACTCTGGAGCAGACGTACCGAAACCTACAATCAGCAACCCGCTGAGCAAAGGTGAGATTCCCAGCCGATTTGCCGCAGCCAGAGACCCTCTGATAAGTGCCTCACCGCCACCTGTAAGAAGCAAAACCCCAATCGCGACGAGCAGCAGGTTCAACAAAATTTTGAGCTTCCGGTTGCGAACTTCATGAGAGATTTCTGCATCAGGTTGGACTGCCTAAAACGCAACGAGCATGCCGGTTGCCTTTGCCTGAATGTCGTCTTCGGATCGTAAGCAGCCAAATAGCATCCATCAGCATAGACTAACATTCCTCATTCGGCCAGACGCTGACGTTCAGACCATTCTGATACCTGATTACTCATGTTGATCAGCCACCATCCTGTCAGGCTTCCCCTTCTGGCGTTATATCCAGTAGAAGAGGCGACGTCCTGGCACGAAACCAATCCAGTTTCATCCCGGCCTGGCGTTGCCCGCATTTCTTGAGCAGCGCGGCACGGAAGCGCAGTGCCAAGCTGCTTTTTCCAGCTTCGCTGGCCCAGGGGTTCGTGTGCTCCGACTGTGGCAACACCACTGGCTGCCATGCGTAACCGGGAATATTTTTCACTTCAAGCTTGACCGGCCACTAGCCCGATTGCGAAAGCAAATCTACTATTTTTGAGCGGACGCTCATAGTCCGTTCTCCGAGGAAACATACATGAAGAACCTGAAATCGAGGTGCCAGGGTGGAATCGCCGTGGGAGCCATTGTGTTGCTGCCTGCCACTTTCACCCTGGCCCAGACAGGTAACGGTTTGGACGTGCCTGCCAAGGTCGTGGAACATGGACGCTACATCGCCATAATCAGCGGTTGTAACGATTGCCATACCCCTAACTACGGAGTGGCCGAGGGCCAAGTGCCTGAGGAACTCTGGCTGACCGGCGACGCGCTGGGCTGGCGCGGCCCATGGGGCACCACCTATCCGCCCAACTTGCGACTACTGGCGGACAAGCTGGACGAGCAACAGTGGAACGAGATGACGCACAACCTGCGCACACGTCCCCCGATGCCCTGGTTCAACCTGAACGAGATGAGCAGAGAGGACTCCAGTGCTCTCTATCACTACATTCGCTCGTTCGAGACACTGGGTGAACCGGCTCCTCCCTACCTTCCACCGGGCGAGACACCCCCCGCCCCCTATGTAGATTTCATCCTGGAATGACATCTGGCTAGCCAAGGAAGGCGAGACCGTCAGCTGTAAACCGGCAAATTCTGGTTTTTCGCCGTTTCTCGCTCATGATCAGGCTCTCCTGTTCGGTCTGATCAGAGCTTAGGGAAACACTGCACAAATGCCTGCGCGAGCGAATCGCTGCGTTGCGCGGTGCTGGTGCGCCAGCACGGTCGGAATCCTCACATATACCCCATATGCTCCGTTTCCTGTGCTCCGTGCGCCTTGCGCTTCCTCTCGCTCGTCGATTTGTTCAGCGTTTCCTTAGCGCCTGGTCCGATGTTCGGGGACCATTTCAGATGGGGCGGTGCGGGCAAGTCCGGCCCATGCAAGGATGGGCCGGGGAAGCACTAAGAAGGAATCACTTCAGTCGCAGGGTACCACGGCACGACTGGTGTTCTTGGCCCACAGGGTCTGGCCGTCCGGCGTGGTGCCGTGAGAATTCCAGGTTTCGGTCACTTCGATGCAGTAGGACCCCAGGTCCTCGACACTTTTTTCAGGGTCGGCCGGGCGGTCGTTGCCGATCCGGAGGATATCGAGATTTTCGCTGGTATAGCGTGGCGCTACGGCGTTGGCACCGCAGCCGGCCACCAATGCAGTTACCATGAGCAGGGGAAGTGCGTTTCGCAGTTTCATCGTATCATCCTCAAAAACGTTCGTTTTACGGATGATGCGTAACGGGCAATGCGAGAGCATGCCATGGGGGCCAATCCATTAGCCATCCACCGCATCTCTTCATTCTAGGGGAACGCAGTTGTACCGCCAACCCGTTATCCATTGCGCTTATTGACGCCGCCTGTCCTGCCCCGGGGTCGTTACTCCCTCGAGGCTTGACGCATCTCCCACGGACCGGTTGCCCAGCACGCTGAAGGAGCCGTCGGTTTCGAGCACGACGGCCTCGATCTTGCTTAAATCGGCAAGGCCGGCTGCGCGCACTGCTGCGCGCACCTCATCCTTGGTGACTCGCGCCTTCACCAAGGCATGTGACAGATAATCCCCACGAAAGAAAAGCAGCGCCGGTTCACCGGTCACCAGTTGCCGTACCCAGCGTTGGCGCACGCTCGCCCAGGTAACGATGTACTGCATGCCAACTAGCAGCGCGAAGGCCAGCCCCCCTTGAGCCAGCGTTACATCCTTGCTGAGCATGACCGTGGCGAGCACCGAGCCCAGTGCCACCGTCACGACCAGGTCGAAGGCGTTCATTTTCGATAGCGTACGACGCCCGGATATCCGCAGCAGGCACACCAGGCTGGCATAGCCCAGCACACCCAGCACTGCCGTGCGAAGCAGGGCGACAATAGTGTCGAAGAAGATCGGATCCACGCAAGCCTCCTTGTCAGCGAGTCAATGTCAGCCTAGTGCAGGATGACAGCTCCTGTGGTGACCCATTCGACGACTCCCACCGACCGGGTGCAGTGATGGTTCAACAGGGCTACAATCGGGGACTGTTTTTCCTGGAAATATCAGAGCCGATATGTCGAACAACGCAAGCGCCCCGCGCAAGATCCTGGTCACCAGTGCCCTGCCCTACGCCAACGGCTCGATCCACCTTGGCCACCTGCTGGAATACATCCAGACGGACATCTGGGTACGCTTTCAGAAGAGCCGCGGTAACGAATGCCACTATGTGTGTGCCGACGATGCCCACGGTACCGCGATCATGCTGCGCGCCGAACAGGAAGGCATCACCTCGGAGGCACTGATCGAGCGCGTCTCGACAGAACACCAGGCGGATTTCGCCACCTTCGGGGTCGCTTTCGACAACTATCACTCGACGCATTCCGACGAGAACCGCTACTTCAGCGAGCTGATCTACACTCGCCTGCGCGATGCCGGACATATCGCCACCCGCGATATCGAGCAAATGTACGATCCGGTGAAAGGCCTGTTCCTCGCCGACCGCTTCATCAAGGGCACCTGCCCCAAGTGCAAGACCGCCGACCAGTACGGCGACAACTGCGAGGCATGCGGCGCCACCTACACCCCGGCGGAGCTGATCGACCCGGTATCGGCGATCTCTGGCGCCACGCCAGAGGTACGCAGCTCCACCCACTATTTCTTCAAGCTGCCGGACTTCGCCGATTTCCTCAAGCAGTGGACTCGCGGCGGCCATGTCCAGACCCAGATCAGCAACAAATTGCAGGAGTGGTTCGAATCGGGGCTCAACGAGTGGGACATCTCACGCGACGCCCCCTACTTTGGCTTCGAGATTCCCGATGCACCGGGCAAGTACTTCTACGTATGGCTGGACGCGCCGATCGGCTACCTCGCCAGCTTCAAGAATCTGTGCGAGCGTACCGGCATCGACTTCGATGCCTTCTGGAAGAAGGACTCCGAGGCCGAGGTCTACCACTTCATCGGCAAGGACATCGTCTACTTCCATGCGCTGTTCTGGCCCGCCATGTTGCATGGTGCCGACTTCCGCACGCCCACGGCGGTGAACTGCCACGGATTCGTCACCGTCAACGGCGCCAAGATGTCGAAGTCGCGCGGCACCTTCATCAAGGCGGCCACCTACGCCGAGCATCTCAACCCCGAGTACCTGCGCTACTATTTCGCCGCCAAGCTCACCTCGCGAGTCGACGACCTGGATCTCAACCTCGACGACTTCGCCGCCCGGGTGAATGCCGACCTGGTAGGCAAGGTGGTCAATATCGCCAGCCGCTGTGCCGGTTTCGTCAAGAAGCTGGGCGATGGCAGACTCTCGGCACACTGCGCCGAGCCGGAGCTGGTAGCGCGCTTCATCGCCGCCGGCGACGGTATCGCCGAGGACTTCGAGGCCCGCGAGTTTGGTCGTGCGGTGCGCAAGATCATGGAGCTGGCCGACGAGGCCAACACCTACATCGCCGACAAGGAACCGTGGGTACTGGCCAAACAGGATGGACAAGAACAGGAAGTACTGGACATCTGCTCGGTGGGCATCAACCTGTTCCGCCAGCTCATGGTTTACCTGACCCCGGTAGTGCCGGCCATGGCCGAACAGGCGCGGCAGTTCCTGCAGCTCGACTCGCTCGACTGGCACAGCCGTCACGACGTGCTTCTGGGCAACGGCATCGCCAAGTTCAAGCCGTTGATGACCCGCGTGGAACGTGATCGTATCGATGCCATGATCGAGGCATCGAAGGAGGACCTGGTGGAAGAACAGAAGCTCAAGGAGGCGGTCAAGGGGCCGCTGGCCGAAGACCCCATCGCCGACGAGATCTCCTTCGACGATTTCGCCAAGGTCGACCTGCGAATCGCCCGCATCGCCAAGGCCGAGTACGTTGAGGGTGCCGACAAGCTGCTCCAACTGACCCTGGACCTGGGCGGCGAGAGCCGCACCGTCTTCGCCGGCATTCGCGCCGCCTATGCGCCGGAGGCTCTGGAGGGCCGACTCACGGTCATGGTCGCCAACCTGGCGCCACGCAAGATGCGCTTCGGCGTTTCGGAAGGAATGGTGCTGGCGGCAGGAGACGACGGGGGTATCTACCTACTCTCGCCCGACTCCGGCGCCGAGCCCGGCCAGCGCGTCAGATGACCCCAAGACCAGCATGAGCACACCAGCAAGGGCACGGCTAAAACCGTGCCCTTGCTGGCTTATCGCGCCTGATTATATTAAAGACATGTAGTCCTTGGCCGATAACTGTGTAAGAGATCACCCACTTTAACGTCGCCTGTCTCTCGACTCCACCGGCGACAAATGACACAGGCGCGCCAGATGACTGCACTGTACAGCTCACTGCGTAATCGTTTTCTCCTGTCGCTATGTGCCGTGCTGTGCCTGGCTCTTCTTGCCCTTGTCGCGATTGCACGCTTCCAGATCATGCCGATTCTGCTGGAGGACGAGGAACAGTATGCCGGCGGTGAACTCGACCGAGTCGAGCGCGCCATTGGCAGTGAGCTGGGCCATATGCGGCGCCTGGTTGAGGACTGGGCCTTCTGGGACGACACCTACGACTTTGTTCAGGGTGAACGGCCGGAGTATGTCGACTCCAACCTCTATGAGAGCACCCTGGAAACCCTCGATCTTGACCTGATGATCTTTCTCGATGCCCACAATCAGCCCAGATGGGTAGTGGGCTACAACGGCGAGGGCGAGTTCACCTCATGCCCCGGCACGGCACCCCCCTGCGACTGGGCCGATACCTACATCGACTTCCTGCAAGCCAGGCTCGAGGGCGAAAACGAGGAACCACAGACCTGGCTGCTCGCCAAGCCCGAACTGGCCATGGCGACCATGTCAGGCATCTACCAGAGTCGGGAAGTGTCCCCGTCAGCCGGCTGGCTGCTGATGGTACGCCCCCTTTCGGCGCCCTGGGTCGAACAGCTGCGCGACACGACCGGCATCGACCTGAGCCTGACCAGCATCGCCCAAGACAATGACGTGACCCACGACGGCCTTGAGCGTATTTCAGCCAATCGCATGACGGCCAGTCGAACGGTCGAGGCCATGCCCGATGATCACCTGATTCGCATCGATACCCTGCTTCCCCGCCAGCGCTATCAGGCCAGCCTTGAAACCTTTCGTTTCGCCCTCTACTGGACAGTTGGCGTACTGGTCGTGACCCTGTTGGTAGTACTGTGGCTTCTCGAGAGAATTGTGCTGGCGCCGATTCGCCAATTCTCGCACTTCACCCAACGCATGCATCATGATGCATTGCCGCCCCCCATGCCGGCTTCGCTACTGAAGCGACGCGACGAGATCGGCACCCTGGCCCAGGAATTTCGTAATCTCCTCGACCACCAGCACCAGCAGTCCGCCCTGCTGCTCGAATTGTCACAACATGATTCGCTGACGGGTCTCGCCAACCGCCGCTTGTTCGATGAGCGCCTCGAAAAGGCCGTGCATATGGCACAGGCTTCCGGCCATGAGGTGTCGGCATTGATGATCGATATCGACCACTTCAAGCTCTACAACGATCACTACGGTCATCTTGCCGGCGATGAGTGCCTGATCGCACTCGCCGAATGCATGAGCCGCCATCTCGGCCGCCAGGACTACCTTGTCGCGCGCACCGGAGGCGAGGAGTTCAGCGTGCTGCTGCCGGATACCTCGCTCGAAGCCGCCATCGATCATGGGGAGGCGCTGCGCCTGGCCATCCAAGAGCGGGCCCTGCCCCATGCCACCTCGCCGACCGCCGCCTGCGTGACGGTGAGCATCGGTGTTGCGAGCTGCCACCCCAGCGCGTCGAATAATCCTACTGCGCTGATGCAGGCCGCAGACAACGCGCTCTACCGGGCCAAGGAGAGCGGGCGAAATCGGGTCAAGGCCGGCGCTGCCGGTCGACAGGAGTGGACCACGACGCCCTCGAGCTGACGCGGCGTCTGGCCGTGCGCAGGTACCTGTTCAGCATCAAAGCACGTACAATATCGGCCTGTCGACGAGCCCAACAAGGAGCCACTGTGACGGGCCAGCACGTTCTGATCGACACCATAGACGATGCCCTGCCGCAGACCCAGTGCGGCAAGTGCGGGTATCCTGGCTGCCGCCCCTATGCCGAAGCCATCGTGGCCGGGGAGCCGATCAATCGCTGCCCGCCTGGTGGCGATGCTACCGTCGCTCGACTCGCTGAATTGACCGGTCGCGAGCCCTCGCCGCTCGAAGAGCCCGCCCAGCCCCCCCTGGTGGCCTTGATTCGCGAGGCGGAGTGCATCGGCTGCACCAAGTGCATCCAGGCCTGCCCGGTCGACGCCATCCTGGGGGCATCCAAGCGCATGCATACGGTGATCGCAGCGGAGTGCACCGGCTGTGAGCTCTGCATCGCACCCTGCCCGGTCGACTGCATCGACCTCTTGCCCCACCCCGACTGGCTTGCAGCCGACAGCGAGGCAGCCAAGCAAGACTATCTGCATGCCCGTGCCCGCAATGGTCGCCAACGCTTCACGGCTCGCAACCGACGCCTGGCGCGCCAGGCACGGGAGAAGCGCCTGGAACGCCAGCGACGCCTGATCCGCCAGACCTCACGGGCCAGCCGCAATACCTCGGACAACCGGCTCGAACAGCGACAACGGCAGATGGCCGTCAACGCCGCCGAACAGGCCCTGCGCCGGGCCAGGCAGCAGTTGGCCCATGCCGAGCGCCAGGGCACTGTCGAGGCGATCGAGACGGCGCGGGATCGGGTAGCACAGGCGAGCAGGCTGCTTGACGATGCCCGCGCATCCCTCGACATCACCCCATCATGCTGACCTCCAGAGAAGCGGCCCCGAGATGAACGCCCAGAAACGCCACGAGATCTTTACTCGATTGCGCGAGCACAACCCCGAGCCCACCACCGAGCTGCACTGGTCGACCCCCTTCGAGCTGCTCACCGCAGTGCTGCTCTCCGCCCAAGCCACGGACGTCGGCGTAAACAAGGCCACCGCAAGGCTGTTCCCGGCAGCCAATACACCACAGGCGATACTCGACCTCAGCATCGACGGGCTCAAGGAGCACATCAAGACCATTGGCCTGTACAACACCAAGGCCGAGAACCTGATGAAGACCTGCCGCATTCTGGTCGAACAGCATGGCGGCGAAGTCCCGAGAACCCGTATCGACCTGGAAGCGCTGCCGGGCGTCGGCCGCAAGACCGCCAACGTGATCCTAAATACCGCATTCGGCGAGCCGACCATTGCCGTCGACACCCATATCTTCAGGGTCTCGAACCGCACAGGCCTGGCCAAGGGCAAGGATGTGGTGGAAGTGGAAAAGAAACTACTGCGTCATGTCCCCAGGGAGTTTCTCCAGGACGCCCACCATTGGTTGATCCTGCACGGACGCTACACCTGCGTGGCACGCAAGCCACGCTGCGGCAGCTGTGTCATCGAGGATCTCTGCGAGTTCAAGGGCAAGATCGACATCGCCTGAGCCACGAATGCGACCAAGGGCGGTTTTGCATATTCGCGCAAGCTGTTGGACGATAGCGATTCAGGCAAGCCGACAATAACAACGATCGAGCCGCTCCATGCGCATCCACGACCGCCCCATTCAAGAACGAATCGAGGCGCTGCTCTCCCTCTCCCGGGAGCACGCCGACACCTTCGGCAGCCCCTCCGCCTGGCTGGCTCGGGAGCGCTATCTCGCCGCGCACCCCACGCGCATCATGGTCATGAAGTGCATGGACGGCCGCATTCACATTCCCCATGCCACCCGCACGCCGCTGGGCATCATCACGCCCTTTCGCAACCTTGGTGGCATCTTCCATCTCGGCTGGCCCTACCTGGGCGAAATGCTCACCGATACGGTGTACGAGGCGACTCGCGGTGGCCATGGCGTGCTGATGATCATCACCTATCACTTTTCACGGGGCGAGAAGAATCGCGGCTGTGCCGGCTTTGACTGTGACGCCGAGGCTGCCCTGTCCCACGCCCGAGAGATTCGCGCCCAGGCCGAGCAGCTGTTCGGCCATGACCATCGTCATGTCTATCCCCTGGTCTGTGGTTTCGAAACCGACGGCGACGCCTTGATCGTGCATGGCGAAGGCGACACACGCCTCGACATGAGCGAACTGGGCCTGGCCGACGCCAGCGACCTGGAGCGGCGAGTCACCGCCCTGTGCCCCGATATGCCCAGCGATATTCGTCGCGACCTGCTGCCACTGCTGGAAGGCAACCTGCAGCACGTGGATTCACTGCGGGGCGTCGCCCGTGAACTCGATATCGAGCATCGGGAATGGGTGATTTGCGTGGGCCGCGGCTTCGACTTCCTGCACCTGCCCAACACCGCCCTGATCGTAGGCCCCTATAGCCCCGACCTTTCGCAGCCCATCGGCACCGCGGCGGGCATCATCGATGCCAACATGAAATCCAGCAGGATTCCCGATGACGGCTTCCTGCTGCTGGCCTCGACCCCCTACCAGGAGGTCGGCGTCGACCGAGCCCGAGCCGTGATGAAGTCCCACTTTCTCACGGAATTCGCCACTCGGGTCATCCACCGCGAACACCCGAAACTGGCCAAGCGCATGCTTCGGCGTACCGCCGTGGTCCATTGGCCCAGCCGCCGGCTGGAACTGCTCAGCGACGCCTGACCCGCCGGAGATCGACATGAGCGACCTGAAACTCCTGCTGTTGCCACCCACTCTCAATGTGCTGCTGGTATTGATCGGGCTGATGCTCGGACTTCGGCGCCTGCTTGGCGCACTGCTGGCCATGCTGGGCTTGATCGGACTACTGGCTCTCGCCACCCCTCTGGCCAGCCACGCCCTGCGCCAGGGCCTGGAGCCCTACCCCGTACCTATGCCCAGCCAGCTGGAGACCGCGCAGGCCATCGTGATCCTGGGCGGCGGCCGTGACTACGATGCCCCGGAATTCGATTGGGGCGATGCCCCCGCCAACGCCACCTGGCGACGCCTCGCCTACGGGGCGCATCTGCATCGCAGCGTCGAGCTGCCGATACTGGTCAGCGGCGGCCGGGTGCATGACGAGCACAGCGCCGAAGCCAGCCTGATGGCGGCAGCGCTGCGCGAGGTCTTCGACGTGCCGGTGCGCTGGCTGGAGGGCGAAAGCCGCAATACCGCCGAGAACGCCCGGTTCAGCGCCGAGATGCTCCTCGCCGCGGATATCAGCCATGTGGCGCTGGTGTCCCAGGCCTGGCATCTTCCTCGGGCTGTGGCCGAGTTCGAAGCCGCCGGGATGACTGTCATCCCTGCACCGACGCAATTCGCCAGCCCGCCGCCACAAGGGTGGCACGCCTGGATACCCCGGGCCTATCACCTCAACCAGAGCACCCGGGCGCTGAACGAGTGGTTGGGTCGTGCCTGGATTGCCCTGCGCGACAGGCTGCCTCTTTAGTCGGCCGGGCAAGGGCAACCTTCAGGAGCCCAGCGATGGTAGCCGAAGACCCGTTCCTTCCGCCTAGTCAAAGGTCGTAATGTCCTTCCCAAGGCGAACGCGTTACGCTGAGTTCGACGCCAGACGCTATCCAGAATAACGAGATTCCCATGCAAGAGATCCTGCTGCCCCTCGCCATGGCCGCCACCTTTGGCGCCTTCACCGGCTCACTGTTCCGCCTGACCCGCCGGCCCGGCTATGAGCGCCCCTTCATGTTCCCGGTCGTGGGCCTCATTGCCGGCTTCACGGCCTATCTGATCTATCACGTCCTTGCATCGGTCACCGGCGCACCGCCCTGGCTGCTGCCTATTCTCGTCGTGCTTCAGGTCTGGCTGTGGCTTGGCCCATGGGGGCCGAAATTCCGCAAGGCGGGAAACGAAGATGAAAGCCGTTAATGCAGGGCGATAGTTGATCCGAACGCCTTCGCCCTACTCCACCACTCGACGGTAGCCACTTAGCTAGCGACAACGATCGAGAGATTTCGTAAGCAGTCCATGATCTCCACCTGCTCCTACCTGATTCAGGCAGGTTAAGTGTCCTTCCAGTGCCAGAAGGGCGTTCTGCTTGCCCGATAAGGCGTCCCGCCATGATCTCGCAACGTTCTATCCGTGTAACTCGACAGTCAGCAATCAATCCGTATAGCCTAAGGCTCGACTTCAGCTGACAACGTAGACAGAACGCCTCATCCAACGACTGCCTCAAGTGGCAATGATGGTGCCTTCGATAGCGCTGATATTCACACCCATCGCTGACGGACAGATACCATGCACATTCAAACACTCGGGGCAAGCGGCGGAATTGAAAGCCGGGAAGGCACTACCGCTTTCCTGCTCGCGCCGAACCTGTTGCTGGATGCTGGCACCGGCACCCAGCAACTCACCCCGACCCAGATGGCGTGTATCGACACCGTGCTGCTGACCCATGCCCACCTCGATCACATTGCAAGCCTGCCCCTACTCATCGACACCCAATACGAAAGACTGGTTGAGCAGGAGGAGGCTCTGACTGTCTACGCACTGCCCGAGGTGATAGAGACACTCAAGCGGCATATCTTCAATGGTGCTATCTGGCCGGACTTCAGCACCTTACCCTCCTCCGATAACGCCGTATTGCGCTTTTCACCCCTAACCCACTGGGACTCCCTCACGATTCCCACTACTGGTGGAGAATCGCTGACCATCACTCCCTTTCCCGTCTCCCACAGCGTGCCCGCATGCGGCTACCTGGTGAGTGACGACACCATGAAATTCGCTTTCAGTGGCGACACCGGCCTGGATGTCACCTTGACGCAGTCGCTCAATCGGTTAGGTGCGCTGGACTGCCTGATCATCGAGTGTGCCTTTGCCAACCACCTCGATGCCCTGGCCGAAGTCGCTTGTCACTTGACGCCGGACCGCCTCGCCGCGCTGCTTGCCACGCTCGAATCGGTGCCCAAGGCGCTCTGGGTCACCCACCTGAAGCCAAACCTGCGCGAGCAGATTTCCACCGAACTGCGGCATGCGCTACCCGATACACTGGCCTGGAGCCTTCCCTCATGAGGCGATTTTTTACGTTTTCGCCGGCCCGACTCGCCTCCCTGGTGAGTGTGCTCTTCGTTCTGCTCTGCTCACCCGCCATGGCGTATCAAGCCGACCTCGATGAAGCCCGCCAGGCACTTGAACGAGGCGAACACCAGGCCGCCTACGACCAGCTTCAGGCGGGTGAGCTTGAACACGGCGGCGAGCCTGAATTCGATTATTGGCTCGGCGTGGCCGCTCTGCGTGCCGGGTCGCCAAGCCATGCCCTGATCGCTCTGGATCGCGTGATTCTCCGTCAACCGGGCCACGGAGGTGCCCGCATGGAGCGCGTGGCGGCGCTATTGCAACTCGACCAGCGTGCCGCCGCCGAGCGCGAAATCGAGCGCCTGCAGGCGCTCTCACCGCCCCCTGAAGCACAGGCGGCGATCGGGCGGTTTCAAGCCGCGATCACGCAGCGCCGTCACGCAGAACACAGCCCTCAACACCAGGGGCGTTTTGGCATGGACATCGGCTACGACAGTAACCCGCAGCGGTTTCCCAGTGAGGTCGCGATTGATCCATTGCAACCGAGCTTACGCAGCGCGATCGAAGCGCTGACCGAGATGGGACTGGTACCCGATGGCGACGTGGCCCGGTTGGATGAGCAGGTATTCAGCCCTGATTCCAGCACCTATCAGCGGCTACAAGGAAGCTACCAAGGGACATTCCCAGTGGATGAGCAGTCGCGCTGGCTAATCAATGCCGTGGGCCAGACGCAGCGCTACACCCTGGATGCAGTTCATGATTATGATCTCACCCTGGCTCAGGCCCAATTAGGCTACCAACGCGACCTGGCCCAGCAGCAGGTCTTCACGCTGCGGGGCTCTGCGCTAAGGGGATGGAGTGGACGCAGCCAGGACCGCTTGCTGACTCGTTGGGGCACCCGTGCGGCTCTGAGTCAACCCATTGGTCTCGACAGCGAGCTGACATGGCAGCTGGGCGCCCAGCACAACCACTATAGTGAAGCGAGAAACGATCACGATACAGGCCTGCTTGGCATTCAACTCACCCGCCGGCACTCAGCATGGCGCACACGCCTGGTGGCTCAGATCGAGCGTGAATGGGCCACCGATGACCGCGAAGGTGGCGACTTGACCCAGCTTCGCCTGGGTGGCGGCCTGGACTACCCCATCGGCGACCGACAGCTTTTACGCGCCGACCTCAGCCATCGCATGCGCAGCTATCAAGACGACGGCTTCGCACCCTACAACGATTTCTCGTCAGTGAAGCGCCGCGATCGAATCTGGCAGGCACGCCTCACCTGGCTTTACCAGCTCAGCAGCGATTGGCTGGTGGAAGCCAGTGCCGATGTCGAGCGCCGACGCTCGTCGGTCGACTTCTTTGATACCCGCCGCCGCCAGACACAAGTCGGCATTCGCTACCTTTTCTGACGGAGCCGGTCATGAGTTACTTTCCCAAGCACCCCCTGTCATGCTTCATGTCGCTGAGTGTCGGCGGTTTCGCGCTGCTGCCCACGTTCGTCTACGCCGATACGCCTGCAGGGCAAGTCATGTTTGTTCACGGTGACGCCACCATCGAACGCGATGGCGAGCGCATTGCCGCTGAACGCGGTGCCGACTTCTTTGCCGGTGACACCTTCCACACCGCTGACGCCAGCACGCTACAGCTGCGCTACAGCGATGGCGGCACCAAGGCCATTCGCCCAGACAGTACCTACACGCTTGAGCGCTATGAGCTCGATGACGATAGTCCGGAAAACTCAACCCAGGGTGGCGAGCTTGTCCGCGGCGGCTTGCGTGCCATCACCGGCGCCATTGGCCGAGATGCCCCGGACAATGTCACCAACAGTACCCCGGTTGCCACCATGGGCATCCGCGGGACCAGCTTCCAGATGCTGCATGTTCCCGAGCAAGGAATACCCTCCCTGCCCGACGTCGAAGCCGGCAGTTACCTCTATGTGGAAAGCGGCTTGCTTGTCATGTCTACCGCCGCCGGCGAAACCCTGGTGCGCCCCGGCCAGGTCTATTTCTCCCCTGCGCTGGATGAACCGCCGCGCCTGGTACCGGGTGGCATCGGTATCTTCGAGCAACTCGAAGAGAGCATGCCCCAGGGCAGCGAGGAGGATGACACCACACACCCGACGGAGGCTTCACAAGGAGGCACAACCCCCACTGACCCGGACACACCTGCCACTCAAGACACTTTTTTCGACAATGCCGAGCTGACACCAACGGACACCACGGAACTGCAGGCAACCTTGAGTGCAACCGATACCAATGAGCTGCTAAGCGAGACTGAGCGTGATGCCGAAGATGTTGTAACGTCCACACCCGAGCCGGAACCAGAGCCTGAACCGGAACCAGAGCCAGAGCCGGAACCGGAGCCAGAGCCTTGGATAGGTTTTGAACCCGTTGTTTTTGAAAATACCCTTACCACAATAGTCGGCACTGACTATATAGGCGCGCTATATGAGTCCAACACGCCGCCTTTCGCTCAGGGCTCGAGGGAAATTGAAACCGGTGAGGTGGTTTGGGGCTACTGGGAGAGCGGGCAGGAAGTGACATTGGATGGCACTACCGATGTACTGCCGGAGTCGGTCGTCTTTATCGCCGCCTCACCGGATTTAACGATAAACGAAGCGTATCCCTTCGAGATTGATGAATTGGCTTCCGTTACGTTTAGATGGATGGATGGCACCGGGCTGGTACCCAACGAAGGTGGCGCTATCATCCCTATTCTCAGCGATAGCGCTATTCAGCTGTCCAACTTTGGTATTGACATTGAGATTCGCCTGGACGACTTTGGCACGCTATTGGGCAGCGGGGAGTCGTTCAATCTCATTGATATCCCGCTTGATCATGTGAGCTGTGAGGATAGTGCCTGCTTCGACGACGGGAGGTTCACAGGCCGCTATATCGGCGCAGATGCCGCCGCCATCATTAGCTTGATTGAAGCCTGGGGCGATATCGGCAGCTACAGCGGTACCGGCGTATTCGAGCAGTCAGACATCCCGATTGATGGCCCTCAACCTGAATAACTCGGGTAACGTCACTTCTCCATGTGCGTCCAGACCCCATCCCAGTCGGATGGGGGTGGCTCTACCTTGAACTTCTCGATGCGTTCAAGGTACATCTGCGTAGGGGCGTCTTGCTGATTGGCTAGCACCTTGAAGGCGCGCTCGGCGGCAGTAAAATCCGCCGCGTGGTAGAGGTCTAGCGCCTGCTCGTACGTGGCGAGCCACCCACGCCGTGACTCGCTAAGCGCTTCCCGGCGGCCGAGCGGCTCGAGAATCCAAAGCGGTGCGCTGCGCCCTTTGACCCGCACCTTATCCAACCGCCGGAAACACCAGTTGGGTACCCGCTCAGCGGTGGTTTCGCTGACGATCACGCTCACGCCATAGGCCTTGGTCAATCCCTCCAGGCGCGAGCCAAGGTTGACGTTATCCCCCATCACCGTATACGCCATGCGGAAGCTGGATCCCATGTTGCCAACGCTCATGGGGCCGGTATTGAGCCCTACCCCCATGGCGAGTGCGGGCTTGCCTTCGGCAATGAATTCGCGGTTGACGGCATCGAGTGCGTCGAGCATGGCAAAGGCGCCCTCGAGTGCGTGTTCGGCGTGTTGCGCGTCGCGAAGCGGTGCGCCCCAGAACGCCATGATGGCATCGCCCATGTACTTGTCGATGGTACCGCGATGCTGATGGATCGCACCGGTCAGCGGCGTCAACAGCCGGTTCATCACCTCAGTAAGCTCTGCAGGCGCAATGGTCTCCGAGAAGGCGGTAAAGCCGCGTACATCCGAGAACAGCACGGTGAGTTCACGCTCCTCCCCTTCCAGCCCAAAGCTTTCGCCGCTATCGACCATATCCTCGACAAGCTGCGGTGGGATGTACTGCCCAAAACGCTCGGCAACCCAGCGCTTCTGCTGGGTTTCGCGCAGGAAGTTCATCGCCAGGTGCCATATCATCTGGGCCACCAGCAGCACCAGCAACCCGGCGATTGGCAACGCAAGGCCCTGGTACCACGCCCAGAGGTTACCGCCTATCGCCGTCGCCAGCAGTACGCTGCTGATCGCGACCAGCAGTAGCGCATTGAGATGCGGATAGAGCAGCACCATCAGAATGCCCAAGGCTGCCAGGCTCACAAGCTCGAACCCGAGTACCCACGGCGGCTGGGCGTGAATGCTCTGATGCAGCATGCCGGCCAGCAGGCTGAGGTTGATCTCGGGCCCGGGGTAGACACCCCCCACCGGCGTGGAGCGCAAATCCATCAACCCAGGGGCGGAGGCCCCCAGTATCAGCGTCTTTCCCGCCAGCGCCCCCGGCTCCAGGCGCCCCTCCAGCACATCGACTGCCGGAATATAGTCAAAATGCCCACGCGGCCCGTACCAGGGCACGAGTGCGGCGCCACGACCATCCACCGGGATCTCGAACCCTCCCACGTCAAGGGCTTCCATCTGCGTCACCCCAGCGCCCTCGCCCAGCACCGGTGTGATCGGTGGCTCGCCCAGCAGTGTGAGCAACATCGCAAGCGGTAGGTTGGGGTAAAGCTCCCCTTCCCAGCGTTGCAGTATGGGCACGCGACGAAATACGCCGTCGTCGTCCACACGGGGATTATCGAAAAACCCCGCACTCATCGCGTTCTGCTGCAGAATCGGCAGGTTGGCGGTATAGCGCTCGGGCGCGGGAAACGGCAGCGGGTCAGACGCTTCGACGAACGCAGGGCGGGGCAACTGCCCGACAGAGGGCGGATCGTTGGGTTGGCGTGACGCCTGGAAATAGTACCCAAGTACAACGGGGTGGGCCGCCAGGGCGTTCGACAACTGCTCGTCGCCATCGACAGGCGGCGGCAGTTCACCGAGCGCCGGGTAATCGCGGAAGAGTTCCTCCCAGTGCTGTTGCCATAGCGAGGTTTCAGGTTCGGCAAAGACCACATCGATACCCAGCAACCCAGCCTCGTACTCAGTGAACAGCGTGTCCACCAAATCCGCAAGCGTAGCCCGCGGCCATGGCCATTGGCCCACCTCATACAGGCTGCGTTCGTCAATATCGACGATGGCCAGGGAGGGGTCCGCTTGTTCCGACAAGGTGCTGCGCACCTTCATGTCGTATGCCTGCCATTCCAGACGCTCCAGCAACGGGAAGGGCAACAGGCCGGTTTTCTCGACAAGCAACAGCATCACGATCAACAGACCGCCAGCGTACTGCAGCCAGTGCCAATAGCGCTTGCGGGTATGGATGGGAGCCTTTGATGCCATGCCCGAACATTCCTCAAGGTTTTCCTCACACTACCACGATTCGCTTATTGAAACAGAAGCTTGGTTACTACTGGTGGGACCGGCAGCGTATAGCCTCCAGTGTCAGGATAAGCGGGAATCGTACACACCATTCGGCCATCTTCCTGGGTTCGGCACACAGACATCAAGGCCAAGAATCAACGGGCAAGCTTATTCGCCATGTCCATACCAATAGCGCTTTGCAAGGCATCTTTCATTTCGGGATCACGCACATACAATTGCTCAAGGGTTTCGGCTTGCCACACTAAATAGCGTAGTGGCTCTTCCGCAATTACATCTGCACTGGTGGGCTTGCGGCTGATAAAGCTCATCTCACCGACAAAATCACCGGGATATAGCATAGCGCGTTGCTGCCGGTTGGCTTCGACCCTGGCCCTCCCCGACAGTATAAGAAGCAGCGCATTCAGTTCCTGGTCTTTCTCGATGAGAACCTCGCCCTTGTTTATATCATGGGTTTTGGCCAGCCGGAGCAATCGACGCATTTTTCGTGGCTTGAGAAAACGCAGCGTGGTTTCATGTAGCCATTGCTCCAGTTGATCAAGCTTGATGGGGCGGCGATGAAGCAGCAGTACAGTCAGGTTAAAGGAATTGATAACGATAAAAGCCACCTGCCACCCCATTGCAGAATAGAGCGGTACTGCTTGTAAATAAAAATAAGGCAGCGTACTGCACGCTGCAAGAATTGTAATGGCGCGCAAATAGGCCATGTCACGAACCATATAGGCAAGGCAGAACAATACATTAGCAAAGAAAAACAATGCCACTGTGTGCACATGACCCTCCAACACATTACGTCACGCAGGTGATTGGCCTGAAGCTTTCGCGCAACGTCCCCTACGAACAGAAAAGGGCTCCACCATATCGATCATCCGCCCTGACGATGCTTCCAACTGGCAAAATTTTACTGCATTTAAACCCAACCGGATCAGCGAAGATTCATCCAGACGAATGAAATTTCTTTATGTCAATCATTTTATGGCAGAAAACTACAACATAATCTCTATGAATAGATGAAAACAATGCTGCCATAATCGCTATGCACGATTTCCTTGGGATAGCTTGCTTCGCCATGAGGCACCTCGTTGTAGTGAACTGCGTTAACGGGGTGTCCACTGCGACTGGGTAGCATCACTTTGCATCAGCTGCTAGCAATTACCAGTTGATGCAACTCACGGGGCATGGAAAAAGTGATGGTTTCTTCGCGGCCTTCTAGCTCTTTCGGTGCGGCGGCGCCAAGTGATTTCAGCCGTTCAATCACGCCTTTCACTAGCACCTCGGGCGCGCTGGCCCCGGCAGTGACACCCACGCGCTGCACGTTATCCAGCCAGCTCGCATCGATCTGCTCGGCGCTGTCGATCAAATACGCCGGTTTCCCCATGCTCTCGGATAGCTCACGCAGCCGATTGGAGTTGGAACTATTGGCACTACCGACCACGAGAACCAAATCGCTCTCGGCGGCCAACTCACGCACCGCATCTTGTCGGTTCTGGGTGGCATAGCAAATATCATCCGTTCGCGGGCCACTGATCTCGGGGAATTTATTCCGCAAGACGTTAATTACCTTGGCGGTGTCGTCCATCGAGAGCGTAGTCTGGGTCACGAATGCCAGCTGGGTGGGGTCTTTGACATCCAGATTGGCCGCGTCGTGTTCATCCTCGACTAGATAGATGCGGCCACCATGGGAGGTGTCGTAGCGCCCCATGGTGCCTTCCACTTCGGGGTGTCCTTCGTGACCAATCAGCACACACTCCTGGCCGCGCTTGGCGTAGCGCAGCACTTCCATGTGAACCTTAGTGACCAGTGGGCAGGTGGCGTCGAAGACTTTCAGCCCGCGCCTCTCGGCATCTTGCTGCACCGCACGCGACACGCCATGGGCGGAGAAAATCACGATGACGTCATCCGGCACTTCATCCAGCTCTTCGACGAACACCGCGCCACGCTCGCGCAGTGATTCGACCACAAAACGGTTGTGGACGACCTCATGGCGCACGTAAATTGGCGGGCCAAACACATCCAGTGCGCGATTGACGATATCGATTGCCCGGTTGACCCCGGCGCAAAAACCGCGCGGGTTGGCCAGTTTGATCTGCACAGGGGATTCACTTGTTGTCTCCGGGAGCGTCTTGGAGGCTGTTTCAGAAGCCATGCTCATCCCTTGATGCCGCTGCATCGCAAAAAAATGGAGAGTGCCGTTAACAATAAACAGCGCGTTTAATGGGTCAGCCCAGCTCAACGACGAGAACGTCGATCTCAAAAGTCAGGTTACGCCCTGCTAGCGTCTGGTTAAAGGCCACCCCGATTGAATCACCGTCACACTACCAGCGACACAGCCGCGCCGCTATCCGCCCTAGCCTTTCCCAACAATCCAATCACAAACAGGCAAAGCCTGTCGATGGCCGATGAGCCCGCCTGCGCTTATGCTCAGCATTTTGCCAGAAAAGCCTTAGATAGAAATGGAAGAGAACTGATGGTCATCAGGCGGCTTGATCGCGCCTCAGTGGGCCGGCGCCAGACCCGAACCAGCAGAAAGGGCCAATCTGGCACCCTGATGAAAAAGCTGGGTTAACGTGACCGGGGCCGTTGCAGGTCGCTGGGCGGACCGGTACGCTTTCATTCCAACGGCCTCCTTCCGTGTATTACTGGTTAACGCCTGTTGATGCGGCCAATTGATTAGAATAGCCCGGCTGCATGTTCGTGGAAAAATGCGCCTTGTTTATCGCGCATAGCTTTTTTCACGTCAATCCCGAGACATCGGAGACATTCAACATGATCTGGCTCGAGCGGGAAACACCCTGTTCCCGACATCGGAGATGAGACTGCTATGAGGCCTGCCTCGCTCGCCCTACAGAACCGGCTGCTGCCCGGTGTCTCTCGGACCTTTGCCCTGACCATTCCACAGTTACCGATGCCCCTGCGCCCGGCAATCACCAACGCCTATCTCCTGTGTCGTATTGCCGACACGGTGGAAGATAGCACCGCCATGGCGCCCGACGAAAAGGACGCTCACTACCGGCGTCTGCTGGCAGGACTGAGTGATGCCAGCACCGCCCAGAGGTTCTCCGAGGGGCTGCTCGGTACCGGACTGGTACAAGACCCGCTGGAACGAGAACTCATCGTCCAGGCACCCGGCGTGCTGCGCGCGTTCGGCGAACTGCCGGTCGATCAACAGGGGGCATTGCGCGACTGTGTCACCACCATGTGCCACGGCATGGCTGATTTCGAACGCCTGAAGAACCCGCATGGTCTCGAAGACAGTGGCTGCCTGCGCGATTACTGTTACGTGGCGGCTGGCTGCGTTGGCGAAATGCTGACCCGCCTGTTCGCCGATATCAATCCGCATATCCACGATCAGCGGGATGAGCTTCGGCGCCTGTCATTGTCCTTCGGCCAGGGGCTGCAGTTGACCAACATTCTGAAAGACGTCTGGGATGATCGCCAGCGCAGCATCTGCTGGCTCCCGCGTGACGTCTTCGAGGCGCGTGGCGTTGACCTGATGCGGACACAAAACTGGCAGGATCATCCCGGCTATCACGACGGCATCCGCTTTCTGGTGGCCGTCGCCCATCATCATCTGCGCCTGGCCCAAGAGTACACGCTGCGCATTCCGGCCTCTGAGATCGGCATTCGACGCTTCTGTAGCTGGTCGATCGGCATGGCACTCTCCACGCTGCGCAAGATTGCCGACAATCCGGGCTACACGGCCAGCGAACAGGTCAAGATCTCGCGGCGACGCCTCCGCTTGATCGTCGCCACGAACAATCTCTCGGTGGTCAGCGATACGCTCCTGCGCGGTGTTTTTCGACTGAGCTGCTACCGACTGCCAAGCGTTCGGGAAAAGGAGGTCGGCCACCTGCAGGCAGGGCATGACGGGCGTGCCTGAAGACGCGACCCATTTATTCTCACTCTGGCACAGTGCCGATAGCATGCGGCGTATTGCCGGTCCACGAGCCCAATCACAGGAAACTGCTTGATGACAGCATCGAAACCCACCGAGTCCACGCCTCCGCCCACCCTACCTGGCCTACCCCTGCTCGGGAACACCATCGAGTTGCTGACCAAAGACGCCAATCGATTTTTCAGTGAGGCGTACGAAAAGCTCGGCCCAGTGTTCCAAGTCAATTACCTGTTTCGCAATTACACCATCATGGCGGGCCCGGAATCGCTGAACCACCTCCTGGAATTCCGCGAACAGGGCATGAGCCGAGAGGCTTTTTTCGGTCCGGTGGACAAACAGATCGGAGGTGTCGTGCTGCTGACGCAGCCCGTCGGTGCGTATCAGAATCTGCGCAATCAGGCACGTCTCGCGTTTTCTCGTCAGCTGGCCGCCGAGTTTATTCCCGACCTCGTTAGCTGCGTTGATGAGGGCCTGGACCGACATTCGCCGGGCAGCACCGTGTCAGTGATGGACCTGTGCACGCGCATCAGTTTCGATCAATACAGCCGCTTGCTGTGCGGTGAGAGCCTGGACGCCTACTTCGATACCGCCAACCGCTACGCGGTGTGGGTCATGAACATTGGTGTGAAGAAGGTGCCGGAGTTCAGCGTCCATCTGCCGGCCTACAAGAAGCTGCGGCGCGACGTCATGAAAATGGCGGATGAAATACTCACGCGTTATGAAAATCGCCCGGCAGACCATGGCATGCCCTACACGATCCTGGATGCCCTCGTCAGCGCCACAGACGATGACGGCAACCCGCTGCCGCGCAAGGATCTGGTGGCAACGCTGCAGTACGGCATTATCGGTACCGTGGTGTATATGAACCGCACCGTCGCCTTCCTGCTGCACGACCTGCTGTCGAACCCGGATCACTACGAGCGTGTGCGCGAGGAAGTGGACGGCGCCTATGCCGACGGGCTGCCGGACAGTCTCGATCTGCGCGGCATGAGCACGCTGAATGCGGCGCTCAAGGAGTCGATGCGACTGCATCCAGTGTCACTTGGCATGCCGTTCATGGTCGATGAACCCTTCGAGTTCAACGGCCACACGGTTCCCAAGGGGCAATTTTGCGTCTATAGCGGGGTCCCTAACCACTTTAGTGCCGACTTTTATCCGGAGCCTCACCGATTCGATCCAGACCGGTGTCGCGCACCACGCAATGAACACAAACAGCGCCGCGCCTACGCGCCTTACGGATATGGCAAACGCGTCTGCCCAGCGGGGGGGCTGGTAGAGACGTGTACGCTGGTTTCGATCAGCCGGATCATTCACCGACGGACGTTCGAACGCGTACCGGCCAATGATCCGCTGCGCACCGTCCTCGCTCCACTGCCGGCACCGGATCGCAAATTCCGTATCCGCTTTATAGCCGAGCGCACCGAGCATGCGGCGGACAAGACGGATCACTCGCAACTGGCCGTCAACGCACTCGATGAGCTTTTCGAAAGTGGTCGTCTGGCGAAACCCGCCATGCGCGAACGGCTGGACCATGTGACCGCCCGCCACCATGAGCCAGGTGATTACATCCTGCGTAAGGGAGAGCGGGCCGAGACATTCCATGTTCTGATTGAAGGCACCGTCGAGGTCACGTCGGGGTCGGATGAACACCTGGCCACCCTGGTGCCAGGTAGCTACTTTGGCGAAATCGGCCTGCTCGGCGAGGGTCATAGAACCGCCAACTGCCTGTCGACAACCCGTACGCTGGTACTGGAGATGACGCGGGAAGACTTCCTTGCCATTGTGCTCAAGGATGATCTGGTGCCCGGCGAAATCGCGGCTGCGCTGCGCCAGCGCTACCTGACCACTCGCGTGCACAAAGCCCTGCCTGCGCTCACCTCAGAGCGGCTGAGAACGCTGGCCGGGACCGGCTCACTGAAACGCTTCGAGGCCGACGACATCATTATTCACCAGGGAGATGATGCCGACTGGTTCTACATCCTGCTCACCGGGGCAGTTGCCGTGCTGATCGAGGATGCGAATGGGACACAACAGGTGGCAACGCTGCAGGCAGGCGACCATTTTGGTGAAATCGGCATTCTCGAAGCCAGAGCGCGAACGGCAACGGTACAGGTTACGCCGGATGGACCGGTGGAAACCCTGGCCATCCCCCGCGACGCCCTGCTGAAACTGGTAGAACAGGACCCTCAGGCACGCAAGGATATTGCATCTATCATTCTGGACCGAATCCGTTCAGGGTCGCTGTAATAATCTGAACGTAATCAAGGGCGAGCAGAACTCGATTCACGAGGACCACTCGCCATGGGTGAAAGAGTCTCCACCTGGGCGCCGACCTGCGACGGGTCGGTTCGTGTTGTGCTGCGCGGCCAGCGCACTACCCGAGTAAAGGGAACCGGCATTCCTCAATGTCAGAACCAGTTTGGCCCAAGGTCGTCTTTGCCGGCGCCGCCGCGGCCACTAGACTGATCGATAACAACGTATAAAGACCCTAGAGGAGTACTCAATGGCCAAGGTCCTGGTGGTGGACGATGAGCCCAATATCGTCCTGTCGATCGAGTTCCTGATGCAGCAGGCCGGCTTCGATGTGGTCACCGCCGAGGATGGCGAGAGCGCACTCGAACGGGTCGCGGAAACACCACCGGACCTGATCCTGCTCGATATCAGCCTGCCGGGCATCAGCGGGTTCGACGTACTGGAGCAGCTGCGCAGCGACCCACAGCATGCCCGCCTGCCGATCATCATGCTCACCGCCCATGGCCGTGAAGTCGAACGAGAGAAGGGCCTCGCCCTGGGTGCCGACGATTACGTGACCAAGCCCTTCTCCACCCAGGCGCTGGTCGAGAAGGTCAAGACCCTGCTGGCCGAGGATGCATGATGATTCGGGGCAAGCTCCCCAAGCGTCAGCGTTTGATCGGCCTGTGGCTGCTGCTGAGCGGCATCAGCCTCTTTGGCGGGGCACTGTTCGCCGCCTGGCTGGATAGTCTCTTCCAGCCCCAGGGGTTGGCGCGACTGGTACTCTGGCTGGGCTGTTTTTCCGGCGGCGGGACGATCTTCCTGGTCGGACTGCTGCTCGAGCGCATGCTCTTCACCCCCCTGCGCCACCTCCAGGTCCAGCTCGCCCGACTGGTCGCCAACCCCGATGCCCGTGAGGACTATCCCCCCGAGGGGTGGTTGCGCGGACTGGGCCCCGATCTCATGCGGGTTCGAGAAGCCTGGCGTGCCGATCGACAGCGCCTGGCCACCGCCCACGCCGAAGGGGCGCGCAGTGCCGCGCGCATCCGCCAGGAGCTCGAGACGCTGCTGCAGGTCCTCGATACCCCCTTGCTGCTTAGCGATCACCACCGACGCCTGTTGCTGTTCAACCAGGCGGCCGAGACCCTCTTCGATGACAACCCCGCCCTCGGGCTCGGCAAGCGTCTTGATGCTCTGCTGCCCGTCTCGAGCCTACAGGACGCCCTGGCCCAGTTGCCGGAAGATGGCGCCCCGCGTGAGCTGCTGATTCCCTGCGACGAGCGCTGGCTGCACGTGGTGATGCGGCGCGTACCCAACAGCAACGGCGAAACGCTGCTCACCCTGACCGATGCCACCGCCGCATGGACCAGCGAGATGGGCGCCCGCGCCGGGCTCGCGGATATGCTGCCTCCCCTGCGTCGCCACGGAGCCAGCCTTAGCAGCGCCGCAGAAGCGCTGAGCAGCGCGCGTCATGCCGGCCGGCTGGACGACGATCTTCGCGACCGCCTCGAATCCGTGATCGACGAGGAGAGCCAGGCCCTGGGCCAGGGCATCGAAAGCCTGGGCAAGCTGATCGAGGACATGCAGCAGCAGGGAGAGCGGCTGGTGCCGCTGTGGTCAAACGACCTGTGGCAGTCGCTCAACGAACGCCTCGGCGATGACCCGCTGGAAGTCCTGCCCATCGGGATGCCCGCCTGGTTCAAGGGCGACGCCCCTGCGCTGCTGGTGCTGCTGGAGTCCCTGCTGGAACGACTGCAGCGCCATGCCGGCACTGCCTCCTTCGAGGCCGAGATGCTGCTCGGCAATCGGCGTGTCTATCTCGACCTCATCTGGACCGGCAAGCCGCTTTCCCAGCGCGAACTGGCGGCATGGAGTGACCAGCGTCTCGACGCACTGCCGCTGTCGCCGCGGGTCGGCGACCTGCTGCGACAGCATGCCAGCGATGCCTGGAGCCTGGCCGACAGTGACGGCAAGTACGCCAGGCTGCGCTTGCCACTCCCCGCCGTGGAAAGAGTCGGTGCCCCCCGTACGCTGGCGGCACCCCGCCCAGAATTCCACGACTTCGGCATCGCCGACCTGCCGCCGCCCGATGCCGAACTCGCCCGCAGGCCGCTGCGTGCATTGGAGATCGTGGCCTTCGATACCGAAACAACGGGCCTCGAACTGCGCCGCGGTGATACGGTGATCAGCATCGGTGCCTGCCGTATCGTCAACGCCAGGCTGCTGGCCAGTGATGTCTTCGACGTTCGCGTCGATCCCGGCAAGCCGATTCCCCCAGCCAGCACGGCGATCCACGGCCTGACCGACAGCGACGTCAGCGGCGCGCCTCCCCTGCCCGTCCTGTTGCCGCGTTTTCGCAATTATATCGGCGACGCGGTGGTATTGGCGCACAACGCCGCCTTCGACCTGCTCGCCTTGCAGCCCCCGGGGGCCAGTGTCACCCTGGATATGCCAGTGCTGGACACCCTGCTGATATCTCGGGCGCTGGACGAGAGCCTTGACGGACACGACCTGGATACCCTGGCCGACCGTTACAGCCTCAGGTTTCCCCCCGGGACGCGACACACCGCGCTGGGTGACGCCCGAGTCACGGCGGAGCTGTGGCTCGCACTGCTGCCCCGCCTTGAGGCAAGAGGCATCGAGACCCTGGAACAGGCGCTTGCGCTTCAGGCCAGCGCCTTCGACAGGGAGGACGCCTGCACATGAACGAATCCAGGAACGAAGCCCGCACCCATGCCCGGCTGATCGCCCTCATTTGTCTCACCGTCCTGCTGTTCTCCCCACCCCTTGTGTTGATCTTCGACAAACCCGCCGAGCAGGGCCTTTCGTGGTTACCCCTCTATATTTTCATCGTCTGGCTGTTAGTGATCGGGCTGGCCGCCTGGCTGATGGAACACCGCCAGGAGGACAGTTGACGCAATGAGAACCGATCCGGTCGTGCTGACGGTCGCCTTCGGCTACCTGGCGCTGCTGTTCGTCATTGCTGCCTGGGGAGACCGGCGAGCCGAGAAGGGCCGCTCCGTGATCGGCTCACCTACCGTCTACGCTCTGTCGATTGCGGTCTACTGCACCGCATGGACCTTCTATGGCAGTGTCGGGCGCGCTGCGGAATCCGGCCCCAGCTTTCTATTGATCTACCTGGGGCCGACCCTGGCCATGCTCATGGCCCCCTTCATGATTCGCAAGATGGTGCGCATCGCCAGCACCCAGCGCATCACTTCCATTGCCGATTTCATCAGCGCCCGCTACGGCAAGAGCTCGAGCCTCGGCGCCCTGGTGGCACTGATCGCCCTGATCGGTATCACCCCCTATATCGCCCTGCAGCTAAAAGCCATCACCCTGAGCCATGCCGTGCTGGTCAACTATCCGGAAGCTGCCGAATTCCGCATGGCCGACGAGAGCTTCTGGGTCGACAAGTCCTTCTGGGTCGCTCTGGTCCTGGCGGTGTTCATCATCCTGTTCGGCACCCGACACCTGGACGCCAGTGAGCGCCACGAAGGCATGGTGGCGGCAATCGCCTTCGAGTCGCTGGTCAAATTGGTCGCCTTCCTCACCGTCGGCGTGTTCGTCGTGTTCGTGCTGTTCAATGGCCCGATGGACCTGTTCAGCCAGGTTGCCGAGAGCCCTCGACTGGTTGGTGCCCTGAGTCTCGATGCGGTGCCGGGCGGCGCAACCGGCTGGGTTGGCACCCTGGTACTGGCGTTCCTGGCGTTTCTCACCCTGCCACGCCAGTTCCAGGTGCTGGTGGTCGAGAACGTGGACGAACGCCACCTGAAACGCGCCAGCTGGCTCTTCCCGCTCTACTTGGTCGCCATCAACCTGTTCGTGATTCCCATTGCCATGGCCGGCCTGCTGCTGCCGGTCGGGACTAGCGACCCGGACAGCTTCGTACTGACACTGCCCTTGTCCGCAGGGCTCGAAGGGATACCGCTGCTGGTCTTCATCGGTGGTCTCTCGGCGGCAACCGGCATGGTGATCGTCGAGACCATTGCTCTCTCTACCATGGTCAGCAACCAGCTGGTGATGCCGCTACTGCTACGCTACAAGCATCTTCAGCTCAGCTCCCAGGGCGAGCTGGCCGGCTGGCTTCTGGGTATTCGGCGCGTGGCCATCGTGCTTATCCTGCTATTGGGCTACCTCTACCATGCGCTGATCGGCGACTCCTACAGCCTGGTCACCATTGGCCTGGTCTCCTTCGCCGCCGCCGCCCAGTTCGCCCCCGCCCTCTTGATCGGCATGTATTGGCGGGGCGCCACCCGGGCGGGGGCGAGTCTCGGACTGATCGCCGGCTTCTTGATCTGGGTCTACACCCTGCTGCTACCCGGCTTCGCCCAGTCGGGGTGGCTCGACCCCGACTTCCTTGAACGAGGGCTCTGGGGACTGGGATGGCTTCGCCCCTATGCGCTGTTCGGCCTGGAAGGATGGGACATCTACAGCCACTCGCTGCTGTGGAGCCTGCTGGCCAATGTCGGCATCCTGGTCGGCATATCCCTGTTCACACGCCAGAGCCCGCTGGAGCAGACCCAGGCTGCACTGTTCACCAACGCCATGAATCCAGGGTTGCAGCACACTTCCCTGTGGCGCGGGCAGACCACACGCGGCGAACTCCAGACCCTGCTCAGCCGTTACCTGGGGGCCAATGCCACCGCCCGGATACTCGCCGACCAGACCAGCAACCGTGACAACTCCGACCCGGCCCCTCCGGCGATGATCGCCCGCGCCGAACAGGCCCTGTCGGGCGCCCTTGGCAGCGCTTCGGCAAGAGTGCTTATCAATTCCGTGGTGCGTGGTGAGGCCCTGGACCTGGAATCGATCCTGAGCATTCTCGACACCACCTCCCAGACGCTCGAATACAACCGCCGACTCGAACAGAAGTCCAACGAGCTGGCCAAGATCGGCGAGGAACTGCGTGCCGCCAACGAGCGCCTGCGTGAACTGGATCGTCTCAAGGACGAGTTCGTCGCCATGGTAAGCCATGAGCTCCGCACGCCGCTCACCTCGATACGCGCCTTCGCCGAGATCCTGCGCGACGGCAAGGACCTGCCGGAGGACAAGCGCATTCATTTCCTCGAAGTGGTGGTATTGGAGAGCCAACGGCTCTCCCGCCTGATCGAGGAGATACTCGACCTGGCGCGGCTGGAGAGCGGCAGGCTGACCCTGACGCCGCAGAAGCTTGACCTGGTGTCGTTGACCCGGCACAGCGTCGACGCCGTCCACCGCCTGCAGGAAGACCGCGGGGTAACGCTACAGCTGGATATCGACGTGGATGAAGCACCCGTCATCGGCGATCCGGACCGTCTGGAGCAGGTCATCATCAACCTGCTCGATAATGCCGGGAAATTTGCCGACGACGACGACCCCAAGGTTCGCCTCCACCTGACGCAACACAAGGAGCACTTTCGACTCAGCGTGGAGGACAACGGCCCCGGCATCTCTGCGGAAGAGCGCGAGCGAGTCTTCGAGAAGTTCCACCAGATAAAACGCCTGAGCAGCAGCGCCGGCAAGGCCAAGGGGCGCCCCAGGGGAAGTGGCCTGGGACTGCCTATCAGCCGGGGCATTGTCGCCCACCTGGGCGGCAGGCTCTGGGTAGAGGATGCCCCCCAGCTACAGGGCGCCTGCCTGATCATGGAGTTGCCCCAGGCGCCTGAATGAAGTAGCAGCCTGGGAAACAAGGGGCAGTCCAGTTCAACGCGTTCCCGCCCCCCCCTGGGCCAGCCTGACCAGGCTACGGATCGACTGCATGTCATGGCGAAGAAGCAGGCGCTGGTCGTCATCCAGCCGAGAAACGTCGACCCATCCATCGGGAAAGGCTTCGGCCTTCAGGCTGGCCTGCTGCGCCAGCAATATCCTCTCCTGAAGCCGATCCAGGGCGGCAATCAGTCCACGAGCCTGGGCCGCTGTCAGTACGTCCTTCAACACCAGTGCAGGCAGTCGCAGGCGCGTATCGGTGGCTCTCACGCCATGGCGAAGTGCCAGCAGCCGCACGGCGTTGACCAGCGGCATCAGCCCCTGATGTTTCAGGTTGATGGCGTTCTCGTGTGGCGCGCCCTCCCCGTTCCCCGCCAGGCGCCCGAAACGGTCCATCGCCACGGGCGACTCACTCAGCAACGCCGCCATCTCATCGAGGAACAGGCTCGAGCGCGGCATTAGTTGCTGAACATGGTCGCCCAACGATTCGGCAAGGCCGCCATCGCCATGGACAGGATGGAAATCGAGCAGGATATTGCTCTGCTGGACGCGCTTGATGCGCCGATCGCTGGTCCACAGCGTTAGTTGATCTTGCCATTCGGAGAGCCGCTTGCGCCACATCGGCCATCGCGCCATGACATGTCCGTTACATAGCGGGATCCCCGCCTCGTCCAGCCGAGTCGTGAAGCGCTCCCCCAGTGACTGAAAGAAGCCATCGATCTCGGTATGCCGCGCGTCCGGGTAATCGGCGATGATCATGGCGTTGTCCTGATCCGGCCCCAGCAGGCTCTCATGACGAGCGCCGGAGCCCAGGATCAATACACAGAAGGCAACGGGAGGTGCTCCCCAGCCCAGCCCCTGCATCTCATTGAGAGAGAGCTGGATGGCCCGGCGGTAGAGCAGCTCGTTATGATCGCTGATCAGTTGGCTGATGCGCCAAGCGGGAATATCGAGCCGCTGCAATGCCTCGACCAGGCGTGCCTGCCAGGCGTGAGCCACCGCCATATCGGGATCGGGCCCCAGCTCGACCAGCGCATCACGCAGGGGGGAAAGCAGGGAGGGAAGCGTCTCGGGTGCGGGGAGAGTGTCGGCGGCAAAGAGTTCACGCCAGGGCGAAGCACGGTGCAGTAGGCGCATGGAGGCTCCCGAAATAGGCTAGCCCCAGTGTAATGCCGCACCGTACTGTTTACCCTTGTCCTAATGGATAAGAGCCCTAATGGATAAGAGGCCTAATGGATAACAGCCTTATGGACAAGAGCGCTAGGAGCGCAGCTTGAACATCTCGTCGCCGACCTGATCGATATAGCGCTGGGCCTTGCTGACCATCAACTGGTCACAGGCCTCGCGGCCGGGCACCAGGTCGGAGCGTTCGAAGCGATGCTCGAGCATTTCGCCGTCAGCGCCCGGCTTGCGGATCCAGCCGCTGACGCGGCATTGGCCGCTCTGGTCGGCCGGCTCGGAAATGATCTGGTAGCCCTTGTACTCGACGGACTCGGCAGCCGGCGCGTTTTTCGGGGTTTCGTCACCTGAACCGAACAGGCCAGAAAACAGTTTCTTCAGCATGGGGCTCTCCTGCGCTCGCGAAGCATAGCCTCCCTCCTGCATGGAGGGAGGCTGGCCAGGGATCAATCCTGCTTGCGGCCCTTCCCAGCGGCGATGCGCAGGCGCAGGGCGTTGAGCTTGATGAAGCCCTCGGCATCCTTCTGATCGTAGGCGCCGGCATCGTCCTCGAAGGTGGCGATGGATTCGTCGAACAGCGACTGCTCCGACTTGCGCCCGACCACGCTGGCACTACCCTTGTAGAGCTTGATGCGCACCACGCCGGAAACGTTCTTCTGGGTCTCGTCGATGGCGGCCTGGAGCATGCGGCGCTCCGGGCTCCACCAGTAACCGTTATAGATCACCTTGGCGTACTTGGGCATCAGCTCATCCTTGAGGTGAGCTTCTTCACGGTCCAGGGTAATCGACTCGATGGCCCGGTGGCCCTTGAGCATGATGGTGCCGCCCGGGGTCTCGTAGCAGCCACGGGACTTCATGCCGACATAGCGATTCTCGACGATATCGAGACGGCCGATGCCATTGTCGCCACCCAGCTTGTTGAGTGTCTCGAGTACCTCGTGGGGCTTCATGGCCTTGCCGTCGAGGGCCACGATGTCGCCTCGCTCATAGGTGAGCTCGACGTAGGTGGGCTGGTCGGGCGCCGCCTCTGGCGAAACGCTCCAGCGCCACATGTCCTCTTCCGCCTCGGCCCAGGGATCCTCGAGGATGCCGCCCTCGTAGGAGATGTGCAGCAGGTTGGCATCCATGGAGTACGGCGACTTCTTCTTGCTCTTGGAGAAATCGACGGGGATGTCGTGCTGCTCGCAGTAGGCCATCAGCTTCTCGCGAGACGTGAGGTCCCACTCGCGCCAGGGGGCGATGACCTTGACGCCGGGCTTGAGCGCGTAGGCGCCCAGCTCGAAACGCACCTGATCATTGCCCTTGCCGGTCGCCCCGTGGGAGATGGCGTCGGCGCCGGTCTCGTTGGCGATCTCGATCAGGCGCCGAGCGATCAGCGGGCGAGCGATGGAGGTACCCAGCAGGTACTCGCCCTCATAGATGGTATTGGCACGGAACATCGGGTAGACGTAGTCGCGAACGAACTCCTCGCGCAGGTCCTCGATGTAGATCTCCTTGACGCCCAGGGCCTCGGCCTTGGTTCGTGCCGGCTCGACTTCCTCGCCTTGACCGATGTCGGCGGTAAAGGTCACGACCTCGCAGCTGTAGGTTTCCTGCAACCACTTGACGATGACGGATGTGTCCAGGCCGCCGGAGTAGGCGAGCACGACCTTCTTGACATCGGACATTCGGGGCTCCTTTCTGGTAAGCGTCATAGGCCGTCAAGTATAGCGTGGCTGCTGCCCGACGAATACCGGCGGCGGGACGTCTGCGCGGCAAACTGCTAGACTTTCGCGGATTCAGCGGGGCCTGGCCCCGACTTCTCTCGAGCCGACCAATAAGGAACACGATGCTCACGATAAGGAGAGGCGCATGAGTGAGGCGATCGCCCGCGAGCTGATGGCCCAACGGTTTCGGAGCTTCCTGCCCGTCGTCGTGGATCTGGAAACCGGTGGCTTCAATGCCGAACGCGACGCAATACTCGAGATCGCCGCGGTGACGCTGACCATGGACCCGGAGGGCAACCTGATTCCGGACGCCACCCATGCGTTTCATGTACAGCCCTTCACGGGCGCCAACGTGGAGCAGTCGGCACTCGACTTTACCGGGATCAAGCTCGACGACCCGCTGCGTCTGCGTGTCGCACTCAGCGAATCCGACGCCCTGGGGGAGATATTCAAGTCGGTGCGCAAGTCGATCAAGTCACATGGCTGCACCCGAGCCGTGCTGGTGGGCCACAACGCCGCCTTCGATCACGGTTTTCTCAACGCCGCCGTCGCTCGCTGCGGCATCAAGCGAAACCCGTTTCACCCCTTTTCCAGTTTCGATACCGCGACCCTGTCGGGACTCATCTACGGCCAGACGGTACTGGCCAGGGCATGTCGTGCCGCCGGTATCGACTTCGACAACCAAGAAGCCCACTCAGCGCGCTACGACACCGAACGTACCGCCGAGCTGTTCTGCGCCATCGTCAATCGCTACAAGGATCTCGGCGGCTGGGCGTTGGCCCAGAGGGAGCAGGGGCTGGAAGAACTCTAACCGCCCCTGCTACCCGTGAAAGCCTATCTTACGCGGGAGATCAGGCGTTACCGCCCTGTTCCTCCTGCTCCTTGGCACGTGCCGCAGCGGCCTTGATCAGGGTTTCCAGCTCACCGTTCTGGTGCATCTCGCCGACAATGTCGCAACCGCCGACCAGTTCGCCTTCGACCCACAGCTGCGGGAAGGTCGGCCAGTTGGCGTACTTCGGCAGTTCGGCGCGAATATCCGGGTTGTCCAGGATATTGACGAAGGCGAAACGCTCGCCACAGGCCATCAGGGCCTGGACGGTCTGCGCGGAGAAGCCACACTGGGGCAGCTGCGGGGTGCCCTTCATGTAGATCAGGATGGGGTTTTCGCCGATCTGGCGCTGAATGTTCTCTAGGGTAGTGCTCATGTGCGCTCCTGTTGGATCAATGGTTCTGACGCCGCCGCCGAATACCCGACCATGACGCTCAGTCTTTGCTCATGATGCTCATTCTACTGATGACGAGCGCATTGCGCATCCCCCGCGGGCTGGATAGGATGGGGGTTTTTTCGCGCGGAGAGATCGCCATGGCGACACGCCATTTCCTGACCCTGCTGGACCTGAGCCCGGAAGAGCTCCACTATCTGATCCAACGCGCCATCACGATCAAGAACCGCTTGCGTGCCCAGGGGCCAAGCTACTCGCCCTTTACCAACCGTACCCTGGCGATGATTTTCGAGAAATCCTCGACCCGGACTCGCGTTTCGTTCGAGACCGCCATGGCGCAGTTCGGTGGCCACGCCCTCTTTCTTTCTCCGCGCGATACCCAGCTCGGCCGGGGTGAACCCATCGCCGATACCGCTCGGGTGCTGGCCGAGATGGTCGACGCGGTCATGATCCGCACCTTCGCCCATGAGGGGTTGGAAACGTTCGCCGCCGCCAGTTCGGTGCCGATCATCAATGCGCTTTCCGACGACTACCACCCGTGCCAGCTGCTGGCCGACGTGATGACCTGGACCGAGCTGCGGGGCAGCGTCAAGGGGCGCACCGCCGTATGGGTCGGCGACGGCAACAACATGTGCCACTCCTGGATCAACGCCGCACGGCAGTTCGATTTCCAGCTGCGGATCTGCTGCCCCGAAGGTTATGAGCCGCGCCAGGACATTCTCGATGCCGCCGGCGATCGCGTCAGCATCCTCCACGATCCGCAGCAGGCCGTTGTCGATGCCGACCTGATCACCACCGATGTCTGGGCCTCCATGGGGCAGGAGGAGGAGCAGGCCAAGCGTGAAGCGGACTTCGCCGGCTACCAGGTCAGCGAGGCCCTGCTCGACCGTGCCAGTCACGACGTGCTGTTCCTTCACTGCCTGCCGGCCCACCGTGGCGAAGAGATCAGCGAGACGCTGCTCGACGACCCTCGCAGCGTGGTATGGCAGGAAGCCGGCAATCGCCTGCACGCCCAGAAGGCATTGATCGAGTTCCTGCTGCTGGGGCGGGTAGAGGACTGACCGAGCGCAGGCAGTTTTCGTACAGAGGCTAGCGCCCGGCGGCACAGGTGGACGACTCGAGCAGCCTGGTCAACGCATGGATGGGCAGCGGCCGCGAGTAGAGATAGCCCTGGTAGGCATGGCAGCCGTGGGCCTCCAGCCAGTCGCGATGCGCCAGGGTTTCCACGCCCTCGGCGATGACCTCGAGTCCCAGATTGCGCCCCAGGCTGATGATCGTGGCGGAGATCATCTCATTCGACGCATCCTCGAACAGGGTGCGCACGAAGGATTGATCGATCTTGAGCTGGTCGAGCGGCAGGCAGCTGAGATAGGAAAGGGATGAGTACCCGGTGCCGAAGTCGTCCAGCGAGAAACGCACCCCCATGCCCTGAACCCGCAGCATCGTCTCGCGCACCGCCTCGGGCTCCTCCATGAATAGCGTCTCGGTCAGCTCCAGCTTCAGCCGCCCCGGCCGCGCCCCGGTCGTCTCGAGTACCGCTGCGAGATTGGCCACGAAATCCGGCTGCTGGAACTGCAGCGGGCTGATATTGATTGCCATGGTCAGTTCGGCTGTTCGGGGATCACTGGCCCACCTCGCCAACTGGCGGCATGCCGTCGCCACCACCCAATTACCGATGGCAACGATCAGATAGCTCTCTTCAGCCACCGGGATGAAATCATTCGGCGGAATCATGCCGTGCTCCGGGTGCTCCCAGCGCAGCAACGCCTCGACTCCGGTCACCTGCGACTTGCCGTCCACCTGGATCTGATAGAAGAGTTTCAGCTCTCCGCGCTTGGCTGCCTGGCGCAGGTCCGACTCGATCATGGCGCGTCGCACCGCCACCGCCTGCATCAGGGGGTCGAAGAAACGCAGCGTATTGCGGCCCGCCTGCTTCGCCTGGTACATGGCCATCTCCGCCTGCTGCAGGCATTCCTCTGCTCGCCCGACACCATCGCCGAGCGGGGTAATGCCGATGCTTCCGGAGAGCAGGTGTCGACGCTCGTTCAACCAGCAGGGCTCGGTCAGCTTACCCAGCAGCTTGGTTGCCAGGCGCTCCGCCGCCTGCGAGGTTCCGTCGATTGTCTCGCCCAGGCCCTCCGCCAGGATCACGAACTCGTCGCCCCCCAGGCGGGCCACCAGGTCGACATCGCGACTGACCGCCTGGATGCGCCTGGCCATGAGCTGCAGAAGTTCGTCGCCACACTGGTGGCCCAGGCTGTCATTGATATGCTTGAAACCATCCAGATCGATGAACAGCAGGACACCCTGCTGTTCGCTCTCCCGTGACGCTTCGAGCGCCTCCGCCAGCCTGTCCAGCAACATGCGACGGTTGGGCAACCCCGTCAGCGGATCGAAGAAGGCCAGCCGATGCGCCTCCTGCTCGGCGGCCTTGCGGTGCGTGATGTCGCTGATCGTCGCCACGTAGTGGGTGCTCTTCCCTTCCGCGTCCTTTACCGCACTGATGGTGACCCACTGCGGATAGGTATCGCCGTTCTTGCGCCGGTTCCAGACCTCACCCTGCCAGCTGCCCTTCTCATGGATGCTACCCCACATCTCACGATAGAAGTCCGCATCGTGACGGCCGGAGTTGAGCAGCCGCGGATTCTCGCCCAGCACCTCATCGGCACTGTAACCGGTGATGCGTTCGAAGGTGACATTGACCTTGCGAATGATGCCGTCGGCATCGGTGATGAACATGCCAAGATGCGTTTCGAATGCCATGGCGGCGATACGCAGCTCCGCCTCCAGTGAATCATTGATCTGTCGCAGAGACTGCTCGCTGCGTTGCAGCTCCGCTTCAGTGCGAGAAAGACGCAAATAGTGAAGCAGGATCAACAGGCCGAGTGCCGCTATCAGCAGCCAGCCGAAGGAGAGCAGCAGCACCTTCTGGTGCCATGGGGTCAGCGGGCCGAGCACGCCGTATCCGGCCAAGGCCATGCCGGGAAGCACGACGACGATCGACACGAGATACAGCGCAGTGGCCTGTCGTGTCGACCAGCGCCGCCGCGGCCGCTGGTCTCGAGCATGAATCATCGCTCGATGGCCCGTGAGATCGTTTCGCCTTCAGTCACCTCGCACCCAGCTCCTGCTTGAGCAGCAGTTCCACCCGACGGTTCTCGGCGCGGCCCTCTGCGGAGTCGTTGCTTGCCAGGGGACGGGTCTCGGCGTAACCCACCGCGCGCAGCCGCTCGATATCGACGCCCAGTTCGGCCAGGTACCGCAGCACGGCGATGGCCCGCGCCGACGAGAGCTCCCAGTTGGAGGGAAAGCGTGCCGTGGCAATGGGAATGCTGTCCGTGTGCCCCTCCACCGAGACGTCGCCATCGAAGGCATCCAGCACGTCGCGCAAGCGACCCAGCACCTCTCGCCCCTGAGAGGTCAGGTCCGCCTGGCCGCTGGAAAACAGCAGGTTGTCATCGATCCGCAGCGTGATCCCTTGCTGCCCCTCTGCCATGCTGACGCCTTCGATATCGAGTCCGGAGAATTGGGGCTGCAGGCCATCATGGCGCGGCTTGAGCCCCGACCCTGCGACCATACGCGCCGACGCCTCGGCCTGGGGCGTGATAAATGCAGCGAGCTCGCCGCCATGCTGGCTTCCCTTGATGGCCAGGCCGTTGCCTGACAACGAGAGCAGCAATACGAACAGGGTGATGAGCAGCGTAAGGACATCGAGATAGCTCATCAGCCAGCCATCGCCGTCGCTCTCCACCGTCGGCGGGGCAAGCATGTCACGCATACCGCGATCAAGCATTCTGCCCCTTCCCTCCTGCCGACCCATTGCCCGCCGCACGCGAGCGCTCGGTCACGATAGGGTCGCGAATCTCGTCGTGATAGTTGGCGACGAAAGAGTTGAGGGTCTCCTCGATGAAAGAGGGCAGACGCCTTTTGGTGATCAACGAGATCCCCTCGAAGACCATGTTCATGGCGATGAGGCGCTCCTCGGTGCGGCGCTCGAGCTTCACCGCAATGGGCTTGAAGACGAGGTTGGCCAGCAGGATGCCGTAGAAGGTCGTGAGCAGGGCGATGGCCATTCGCGGGCCGATGACATGAAGGTCGCCGGCTTCCATGACCTCCAGCATGTTGACCAGCCCCACCAGGGTGCCGATCATGCCGAAGGCCGGCGCATAGGTGGCCATGGTGCGGAATATCTGCGCCTCGGCATGTTCGCGTGCCTTCAGTCGCGCGATGCGCCAGCGCAGAAGGTCGAAGATCTCGTCCTCCTTGGTATTGGCGATCACCAGCTGGATGCCGGTACGCAGGAAGGGATTGCGCGCCTTCTCCAAGGCCTCCTCGACGGCCCGAACATCACCCTTGAACCACAGCCGCGAGATATCCACCAGTTCCTTGATGTCGTCTCGCATGTAGGTATTCTCGCGCCGAAACACCAGCCCCACCAGGCGAACCACCCGCACGACCTCCTTGAGCGGATAGCTGATGAACGTGGCCGCCATGGTTCCAGCCAATACGATGGCAAGCCCGGGCAGGTTTACAAAGCTCTGTGGCGACTCGGCGGTGAAGAATAGTACGCTGACCAGCAGGATGACGCTGGCGAACATACCGATGATGGTTGAAGGGTTCATGCGGGCTCCTGATAGGGGCTTCGAGTCTAGGGCATCAATCGGCGGGGTAAGCCGAAACTTGAGGTGCAAGCTGGCGAGAAGCCGGCCGCACATGATCTATGTCAAGCAATTCGCTGCTCCCTCCAAATTATGCAGCGTTCAGCATGGGCAGAAACGGGGCTCAAGTTTCGTCCGCGTCTGCCGATTCAACGGGTAACGGGGAATCCGCTCCCCACAGTCGACTGAAAGCGACGGGAGTCTGCATGCATCAATGCGCCGAAAAGGAAGGACGCTGCACCATCTGCGAGGGACCGCTCCCGTTTGCGTTCACCATGGCCTTCCAGCCGATCGTGGACCTGGAAACTTCCCGCGTCACCACCCATGAAGCCTTGGTACGCGGCCCCGGCGGCGAGTCGGCCTACAGTATCCTGTCCCAGGTCACTCCCGACCTCCTCTACCGGTTCGACCAGGCTTGCCGCGTCCGAGCCATCGAGCTCGCCAGCCAGCTGGGCATGACCGAGGACCTGTCGATCAACTTCCTGCCCAATGCCGTCTACGAGCCCTCCGCTTGCATCCAGGCAACCCTGGTAATCGCTGCCCAGGTGGGTTGGCCCACGAACCGACTGGTCTTCGAAATCACCGAGACCGAGAAGGTCCACAGCCAGGCACACCTCCATGGCATCATCGAAGCCTACCGTAGCATGGGCTTTACCACCGCCCTTGATGACTTCGGCAACGGCTTCGCCAACCTCGATCTGCTGACCGATCTCCGCCCGGATCGGCTCAAGATCGACCGCGTCCTGATTGATGGCTGCGACAGCGACCCACGCCGACAGGCCATCCTTCGAGCCATCGTCGGGCTTGGCAAAGCCCTGGATATCGCCCTCATCGCCGAAGGGGTGGAAACCCGAGAAGAAGCCCTCTGGCTGGGGCGCAACGGTCTCACGCATCAGCAGGGCTTCTTCTATGCGCGCCCCAGCCTGGCAAGCCTGACTTCCGGTCTGGAGCCAAAGCTTCACGCCTTGAAACAGGCACTGTAGCGGTGTGCAAGAAACCTCGATCGGTCGAAAAGACGCAGAACATCGAATCATGACGACATCTGAGCGCCGTGTCGCTCAGCAGGGAGCCCAGCAGCATGCCAGAGCAAGTGGATCTCGATCCTTGCACCATCGCCCTCCATCCGATTCACGATGCGAATCACGCCCATGTGGCTGACCGCCTGGTCTATCGGCCAAACAGCGCATCCGAGTCGGACGACACCATGGCCGCCACCGCCAGGGCGTTGACCGGCGCGGTCTACGAGCTCGGGGATGCGGGCCTGCTCGGCGAGCGTACGCTATTCATCGACCTGCCGATGGCGTGGCTCGACCGCCCCGAGCTTCTCCCCACCCCGGCGCCCCGCCTGGCCATCGGCATCGCCGATATGCCGGAAGTGGACGACGTCCTGCTCGCTCGCCTGGACGACATCCGCGAGCGGGGCTATCGCATGATCTTTCCCGCCAGCCTGATCAAGCGGCATCTCGAAGCGATGCTGCCCCGAACCGACATCATCCTGGTGAAGAAACCCGATGAACTCGATGCCAAGACACTCGAACGACTCCCCGCCCGCAACATCAAGCTTCTGGTGGAGAATATCGAGGAACGAGAAGAGCTCGAGCGCTATCGCGAGATCGGCTGCGCCTACTATAATGGTCACTACCTGGCACGCCCCAGCTTCATCGCCTCCGCACCGCGGGGACGACACGGCAACCGCGCGGCCCAGATCCGCCTGATTCGCGCACTCTATGAAGACGATAGCGACATCCATCGTCTCCAGGAGCTCGTGGTGCAGATCCCCCACCTGCATGTGGCCGTGCTGCGCCGTGCGAATTCGACCTATTTCAATCGCGGAGGCAGGGAGATCGACCTGCACCGGGCGATGCAAGTACTCGGCCTGATCGAGTTGCGCCGCCTCATCCTTACCCTGACCTTGGCCAGCCTCCAGCCCTCATCCAGAATCATCCTGCGCATGGCGCTGATCCGCGCCTTCATGTGCCGCAACCTGTCGGCCCCCTTTAGCGGCCTGGACGCCGAAGATGCCTTCACCACCGGGCTATTCTCCATGATGGATGCCCTGCTCGAAGAGGACCGAGACACCCTGTTCGCACAGCTACCGCTCAATCCCCTCATCATTCATGCCGTGAAGGATCGAACCGGTCCGCTCGGTGCCGTGCTGACACTCTGCGAGAATCATGAGCGTCAGGTCGAGGAAGCGGCCAACGACATGCCTGCGGATCAGTTGCATAGCTGCTACATGGCAGCCCTGGCCAGCGCCCGCTCCCTGATGAACAATCTATGATCAGCGCTTCAAAGGATCCTTTGAAGACCCCTTGAAGAACCCTTGAAGAACCCTTGAAGAACCCTGGTAAAGAACCCGCCAGGGCGATACAGGACCCGCTAGTCTTCCTCATCGCCCTGTTCGGCGAGTCGGCTGCGAAGCCGACTGACCGCCTGGCTATGGAGTTGACAGACCCGGGACTCGGTCACGCCCATCACGACACCGATCTCCTTGAGGTTCAGCTCCTCCTGGTAGTAGAGTGCCATCAGCAGCTTCTCCCGCTCCGGCAACGCCTCTATTCCTTCCACCAGTTGCTGCCGCTTCTGCTGATCGATCAACTGCTTGTAGGGCGTATCCATGGTGGCGTCCGCGACGCCAGGCTCAACACCCTCTGCCAGCAGCGCCTCGAACGGCAGCAAATGGCCACTGTTGGTATCGTTCAGCAACTGGCGATACGTCGCCAGATCCATATCCAGCTCGGCAGCAATTTCCGTCTCCTCGGCGGGCCGGCCAAGATGCTGTTCTAGTCGCCGGACCGCCTCGTCGACAGCCCGGGCGTTACGCCGCACGCTGCGCGGCAGCCAGTCACGGTTTCGCAACTCATCGAGCATGGCGCCACGTATGCGCTGACTGGCAAAGGTGGCAAAACTCGCGCCCTGCGAGGAGTCGAAACGCCCCATGGCCTCGAGTAGCCCAACCGTACCGGCCTGAATCAGGTCGTCCAGCTCGATGCTTGCCGGAAGACGCACCTGCAGGGTGAGCGCCTGACGTCTCACCAGCGGATAATATTCCGCCAGCATATCCCCCTGGTCGATCTTGCCTCGTGCTGTGTACATACTCTTGCTCTCGTCGCTGACAGCCCAATTCAAAGGGTTCTGATTCGCTCAACCGGTCTCGCTTGGTTCAAGGACGGCCCAGGATGATGATTGACGATGACCTGAAGCCCCTGCAGTGTCATGGCACGCTGTCGGCTATCCTGCAGAGCAAACTGAAAGTAGAGCACCGAGTCCGCCGGTATGCCGGCTAATGCCTCGGTATGCCCACGCGGCCCTGCCAGAACCACACAGCCCCCCACGTGGCAGAGTCGAGCGTCCACCTCTCCTCCTGCCGGGGGAGTGAATTGCCAGCTTACCCGTCCCACTACCTGGCCTATCGCCAGTCCAGCCGTGGGAGGTGCCAAATCGGCTGACTGAACCGGACGGTCGGGCATGACCACCTGCACCGAAGGTGCGGTCGCCACCCAACTACCCGATGCCTGTGCCTGGGAGGCCAGCAGAGCGCACCCCAACCCGGTTACCAGCCTCGTCCACGCTCGGATTCGTTTCATCTCGCCAACACTAATAATTCGATGCCCAGGTAGCTTGACGCAGCATGACGAAGATTGCTCAGCAGCCCCTGTCGCCCCACGCTCGGGGGATGCACCAGGACCAACCGCTTGGGCCCTCCCCGCTCGGCCACTTGTTTGAGCACCCGATAGGCGCGGCGGAATGCCTCTGGATCGGCATCCACCCATAGCGCCCACCGCGCTTGCTCGCTGACCAGCACAGGCAGGTGCGGGCTGCCGACAGGCAGGGCCACCACACGCCAGGCATGGGGGTTACCGACCCATTCCCGGCCCTGGTCGGCCCAGTACTCGAAGAGCTCGATCACCCTGCCGGTATGAGACGAGCCACTACCGGGGAGCCCCAACACCATCAGCGTCGTCTCATCCACCAGATGACTGGCCGGTCGTCTCTCCAACGTCGGTTTGCCCGCGGAAGCCCGAGCGGGGCGGTCAGGGTCAACTGAATGGGCAGCCGTTGGCTGCGTCCCTACCATCGTTACCAACATCTCGGCAACGTGATCGGGGCACGTCTCCTGTGGTGGCCTTGGGGCCGTGGTCGCCAACTTGCGTAGACCGGCCGCCTGATCCATTCCCATCTAGCCAGCCTCCCTTTCACCAAGACCCAGATGCCGAATGGCATCGCGTACCATGAACAGCTGCACCAGCGATTCGAGCAGTGCCAGATCGCGGCGACGCTGCCTCCCCCCGGCCAGCCCCAGCAGCTCGGCACGCAAGTCCATGGCCCCCTCGTCTTCGGCCAGGTCCAGATGCACCGCAACTGCGGCCAGCCCACTTGCCATCAGCAGCCGCACATCAGGCCGGACCTCACCCAGTTCCGCTGGCGCCAGCCGCTGCCAGGCTCGACGGGTAAGCTGAGGCAGTGCGTCACCCTGAAGCTGCGCCAGCAGCAGCGATTGCGGGTCGCGTCCCAATCGCGCCGGTGCGATCCAGTAGCGTTTCGCCAGGACGCGACCGCTTTCGGCGTCCCGTACTTCGCCGAGCCAGGCTCGCGACGCGATCGTCTCGCTGACGCCCTTGCCGGCCTTGGGGGACACCGCCACCGGCAGACTTGAAAGGTTCATGCGCCCCGGCGCGCCGCGGAAGCGGCACGCTACGTCACCCATTGGCTCGGCCAGCTCGCCCAGTGCCGATAGCGACTGACGCTCGCCGGCATGCTCGACACGCTGGCTGCCGCGCACCTGGCTGCACCAGGTCAACGCCTGCTGCTCCAGCCAGTCTGCGGCCTCTCCATCGGGCAGGCCGTTCAACAGGTGTACGCTGACCGACAAGCGGTGCAACGTTTCTTCCAGCCGCGCCTTCTGCCCTGGCACCTGTAGGTGCTGAAGCAACGGCAATGCCAGCCAGACTCCATCCGGATCGAGGGCGATATCCGGCATCGACCAACGCTCACCCTTGACGCGCCGTCGCTCGCTCCACAGCATGCCCAGTGCCTGACCGGCTTTCGGATAGACTGCCAGCATTGCCCCCAGCCGGTGCTGCTGAACGGACTCCGGCAAACCGAGCAGGTCCCAGACCGATTCCAGCTGCCCGAAGCCGGACAGTCGCTGTCGCAAGGCCTGCAGCGTGCTGGATAAACGACGCCCCTGCCCCAGCAGGCTCGGGGAGCGAGCCGGCATGTCCGCCGCGCCCTGGCGTGCCGTCGATGACGGGACGGAGACTCGGGACGCCAGCGCCTGATCGATCAGAATCGGTACGTCGGCCACCGACATGTCCTCAGGTACGCGCTGCCCATGGGAGACGAACAGCAGGCGCAAGCCATGACGCATGACGATATCCAAAACCGGCGCCAGGCGGCCGGCCTCATCCTGCTTGGTGATGATGCAGTCTACGAGCTCGGCGCCCGCCGCCTGTGCCGCCTGGCGATAGCGGATCACGACCTCTTCCAGCGTCTCGGGCTGGCTGGCTGCATTCAACAGCAGCACCAATCTCACCGGGGCGTCGCCGCCACGCAGATGCGCCACCTGCTCGATGACACGATGGTCTCGCTGGCTCATGCCCACGGTATCGATGATCACCCAGGACTTGCCGCGCATGCGTTCGAGCAAGTCTGAGACCGGCTGATCGGCGTTAAGCGCATACATGGGGACATCGAGCAGGCGCGAATAGATGCGCAGCTGCTCATGGGCGCCGATACGAAAGCTGTCCGTTGTCACCAGGGCGACCGGGCGGGTACCGTGGCGCATCACGTAACGCGCGGCCAGCTTGGCCGTGGTGGTGGTCTTGCCAATTCCCGTTGGCCCGATCAAGGCTACGATACCGGTACGATCCAGGAAGGCCCCCTCGTCGTCGAGACCCTCCAGGCGATTAAGCAATTGGCGCTGCAACCAGCTCATGGCACGGTCATCGACGCCATGACCGGCCAGTTCTTCCGGCAGTGCCGAGACCACCTCACCGGCCAGCTCCTGGCCGAACCCGGCTTCACGCATTATCTGCAACAGCTGTTCGCGCAGGCCGCCGACAGCTTCCGGCGGTCCCTGCTCGCGTGACAGCAATGCCCGCATGTCGCGCATCTCCTCGAGCAGCCTTGCGCTCATGGCCTCGAAGGCACTCGAGGCCGCCGGCTCGACAGCAGGAGCCGGCTGAGCAGGGCTCGGTTCATGCACATGGCTTTCGGGGGCATCGCTACCAGCGGGCGCAGCCGACTCGGCCATGGCCAGGATCTCGACGCCGTCGTCGACCCGCCGATTGGCCAGAATCAGGGCCTCGTCGCCCAGCGCTTCGCGCACCTGACGCATGGCATCTCGGCTGTTGACGCCTGTAAAACGCATGACACTCATCGCTTATCGACCTCCCACCAGCGTCGTGACGCGCAGTGTCCTATCATCGGGAATTTCCGCCTGTGACATGACCACGAGATGACGCAGTCGACGACGCAGGAAACGGGAAAGCAACGGGCGCAGGCTGTGCTGAACCACCATGACAGGCGGTTCACCACTCGCTTCATGGCGGCTCAATGCCTGCTCCGACTGGCTCATCAGTGTCTCCGCCAACCCAGGTTCAAGGGCGCCGTTGCCGTTCATAGCCTGCATCAGCACCTGCTCCAGCTGCGCCTCCAGACCAATGACATTGAGCGTATCCTGGCCGGGGAACCACTGCTGGGTGATCGACCTGCCCAGGGCGATTCGCACCAGGGCGGTCAGCTCATTGGCATCCTGCTGCTGGGGCGCATATTCCGCCAGCGTATCGAGAATGGTACGCATGTCGCGAATCGAAACGTCCTCTTCCAGCAGGTTCTGCAGGATGCGTTGCAGCGTGGTCAGATTGATCGCCTTGGGCACCACGTCCTCGACCAGGGACTTCTGCTCCTCACCCATCTTGTCGAGCAGCTTCTGCACCTCCTGACGCCCCAGCATCTCGGCAGCGTGACGATGCAGGACGTGATTGAGGTGCGTCGCCACCACGGTGCCGGCATCGACTACCGTATACCCATAGACCTGGGCATGCTCGCGCTGGCTGGAATCGATCCACACCGCGGGCAGGCCGAAAGCCGGATCTTCGGTGGGGGTGCCTTGCAGCTGGCCCGTCACCTGGCCGGGATCGATGGCCAGCCACTGCCCTGGGAAAGCCTCGGCACGGCCGATCTCGGCACCCTTGAGGGTAATGACGTAGGTATTGGCACCCAGCTCAAGATTGTCGCGGATATGCACCACCGCCGGTAGAAAACCCACCTCCTGCGCAAACTTCTTGCGCACACTCTTGATGCGGCCCAGCAATTCGCCCGCCTGGCGTTGATCGACCAGCGGGATCAGCCGGTGCCCCACCTCGAGCCCCAGGGTATCGACCAGCTGGACATCGTCCCAACTCGCCTCGGGGGCCTCGGGTGGTGGTGGTGGCTCGGCACTGATCTCCTGCTCGACCAGGCGCTGCTCCGCCTGACGGGTCAGCATCCAGGCCAGGCCTGCCAGCAGGCCGGTAAAGATCAGGAACACCATGTTGGGCATGCCCGGGACCATGCCCAGCAGGCCCATGACCACCGCGGCCAGAATCAGCACCTGGGGATTGACGAACAGCTGGCTGATCATCTGCTGACCCACGTCCTCCTCGGTGTTGACCCGGGAGACGGTGACGCCTGCGGCAGTGGAGATCACCAGCGCCGGAATCTGAGCCACCAGGCCATCACCGATGGTCATCAGCGTATAGGTCCTGGCCGCATCGGCGAAGCCCATGTCGTGCTGAAGCATGCCGATCAGTAGCCCGCCAATAATATTGACCACCATGATCACCAGGCCGGCCATGGCATCACCGCGCACGAACTTGCTGGCACCGTCCATGGAACCATAGAAGTCCGCCTCCTGGGCCACCTCCCCGCGCCGCTTGCGGGCATCCTCCTCGCCGATAAGCCCGGCATTGAGGTCGGCATCGATGGCCATTTGCTTGCCCGGCATCGCGTCGAGCATGAAGCGGGCACCCACCTCGGCAATACGACCGGCGCCCTTGGTGATCACCATGAAGTTGATGATGACGAGAATCAGGAACACCACCAGGCCGACGGCGAAGTTGCCCCCTACAAGGAAGGTGCCGAAGGCTTCGATCACCTTGCCGGCGGAATCGCCCCCCTGGTGCCCCTCCATCAGAATGACGCGGGTAGAGGCCACGTTGAGCGAGAGTCGCAGCAAGGTCGTGAACAGCAGGACCGCCGGGAAGGCGGCGAAGTCCAGCGGTTTCTGGGTGAACATGCTGACAAGCAAGACCATGATCGCCAGCGCAATATTGAAGGTGAACAGCATGTCCAGCGCAAAAGGCGGCAGCGGCAGGATCATCATGGCCAGGATCATGAGGATCAGGATCGGGCCTGCCAGCAGCTTCATGCGCACGTCGCCCATCCAGTCGCGACGACCGATGAAGTGACTAAGGGACTTCATTGGCGTCCCCCGGTGGAGTCATTGTCTTGTGGCGCACCGCCTTGTGACGCATTGTCCTGTGGCGCATTTCGATCAGCCTCGACGTTGTCACCGGGCACGGGCACGGCCATCGCAGGCGGTATGGGTAGATCCTCGGGCGTAGGCGGCACGTCACCTCCCTCGTGCGACACATGCTTGAGACGGAAGGCCCAGGCCAGCACCTCCGCCACTGCGGTATACAGGTCCAGCGGTATCTCCCTGTCGATATCGACGTGATGATACAGCGCTCGCGCCAGCGGCGGTGCCTCGAGCAGGGGCACGCCGGCCTCCTGCCCCAGCTCCCGGATGCGTGCCGCCACCATGTCGGCTCCCTTGGCCACGACGCGCGGCGCACCCATCTGTTTCTCGTCATACTGCAACGCCACCGCATAGTGGGTCGGGTTGGTGATAATGACGTCTGCCTCGGGCACCTTGCTCATCATCCGACCTCGCGCCATAGCCTGTTGCTGGGAGCGGATGCGCGCCTTGACATGCGGATCACCTTCGCTCTCCTTGTGTTCACGCTTGACCTCCTCCTTGGACATGCGCAGCTTCTTGGCATGGCTGAACAATTGATAGGGCACGTCAATCAGGATGACCACCAGCAGCGTCAGCACCATCAGTCCGCAAGCCTCTGCTGCCATCATCAGCGCACGCGCCAGGGCCTGGGTCGTGGGCTGATCCAACAGCGAAAGGTACTCCCCGCGATTGAAATAGAGGTAGGCCATCCCTACCCCACCGATCAGCATCGACTTGGCTACCGCCTTGAACAGTTCGACCAGGGCCTGCACGCCGAACATCCTCTTCAAGCCCTTGAACAGATTCAGCTTAGACAGCTGGGGCTTGAGCGACTTGGCCGATATCAGCCAGCCTCCCAGCATCGCCGGTGCCACCAGGGCGATCAGCGTCAACAACAGGAACAGCGGCATCATCGTCCACAGCGTGCGCTGCCCCAGGTTCAGCACGTTGACCAGCATAGGCCCCGTCTCGAAGGCTTGTTGCCGCTCGAAGAGGAAGGCCTGCTCCATCACCAGGCCCAACTGGTCATAGAGCATGGCACCCATGGACCACATTCCAACGACCCCACCCAGCAGCAGCATGAACGTGGTCAGCTCGCGGGAACGGGCAACCTCGCCATCCTCGCGCGACTTCTCGAGTCGTCGTGGCGTGGCCTCTTCGGTCTTTTCCTGATCACTGCTTTCGTCGGCCATGGCATCCGGGCATTCGTGTGCACGCTGGCCATTGTGGGGGCTTCAGGGGAGGGGTAATACGCCAAAAAGCGCCGATGATCGTGGCCTTATCGACCATGACCTCCGGCGCAGAAGCGTTATTGGTAACAACGTAGGCGGGCTGGGAGCTAGAAACCCAGCTGGTCGAGCAGGTCGTCAACCTGGTCCTGGTCGGTCACGATATCGACACCGGGCTTGACCTGAGGGCCATTAAGCAAGCTCTCTTCACGCTTGCGATCCGATTCCCATTGATCGTTGGCCTTCTGCTGCATGGTTTCCCGGTCCATATTCTCGGGTACGGCATCGATGAGCACCTGGACCAGTTGGTGCTCGATCTCACGAATCACATCCATCATCTTCTTGATGACCTGGCCCGTCAGGTCCTGGAAGTCCTGGGCCATCATGATCTCGAGTAGCTCTTTCTGGGTCGCCTGGGTCTTGTCCGGCACAGCAGCCAGGTAGGAGCGGGTCTCGCTGACCAGTTCGCGCGCCTCGTCCAATTCCTTGGGTTCGGCGAACCACTCCGCCCAACGCTTGTCCAGCGATGCGGCACCGTCGGTGAGTGAATCCTGCAATGGCTGCGCCTTGTCGATGGCGTTCAATGCCCGCTCGGCGGCCTGTTCGGTCATGGTCGCCACATAGCTGAGGCGGTCACGGGCGTCGGGAATGGCTTCCGCCGCCTTCTCGATCTCCTTGTCCAAGCCCAGCTCACGCATGCTTTCTCTGAGAGTACGCGTCAGTTGGCCGATACGCTGCACCAGATCATCGCCTGCGGCGCTGGACGGCTGCGCCTCGCAAGGCTGCTCGTTTGCGCTCATCTTGTCGTCTCCTTCACCAGGATCCACCGCCTGGCAATCACTTGCCCATTTTCTCGAATATCTTGTTGAGCTTTTCTTCCAGGGTTGCGGCCGTGAACGGCTTGACCACATAGCCACTGGCGCCTGCCTGGGCAGCAGCGATGATATTTTCTTTCTTGGCCTCTGCGGTGACCATCAGTACCGGCAGCCCCTTGAGCCCATCGTCGGCACGAATCTGCTTCAGCATCTCCAGTCCATCGAGATTGGGCATATTCCAGTCCGAGACCACGAACTCGAAGCCCCCTGATCGAAGCTTGCTCAATGCTTCCTGGCCGTCTTCGGCCTCCTCGACATTGGTGTAGCCGAGCTCCTTGAGCAGGCTCCGAACGATCCGGCGCATGGTCGGGAAGTCATCGACCACCAGAAAGCTCATGTTCTTGTCAGTCATCGGGATTCCTCGTTAGTGTCATGCAATAGTTGTCTGACGGCGGCCCTCACCACCGTCGTGGTTCAGAATTCTTCCCACTCGCCCTCGGCCACAGGCTCGCTGCGCGTCTTGCGCTGCGGCTTGGGATCCACCTCGGCAACCTGGCGCTGAGCAGGTCTGGCCAATGCCGGCACTCGAGTACGGGCCGCCCTGTCGGCACGGCTCGGCTCCTTATCGGTCGAGGCGCTGGAGGCCGTGTGTCGCGGGGCCTGGAGCGCATCACCGGCCAGACGGAACACCGCCACGGCCTGCTCAAGTCGACTGGCCTGCTCTTCCAGAGAAGATGCCGCCACGGTTGCCTGCTGCACCAGCGAGGCATTCTGCTGGGTAACCTGGTCCATCTGCCCCACCGCCTGGCTGACCTGTTCGATACCGTCGCTCTGTTCCTGCGAGGCCGCGGAAATCTCGTCCATGATGTCCGTGACACGACGAACCGCCGCCACCACCTCGTCCATGGTCTCCCCGGCCTGCTCGGCCAGCGTCGACCCCGCTTTCACCTGGGCGACCGAATCGTCGATCAGCTCCTTGATCTCCTTGGCGGCCGTGGCGCTGCGACTGGCGAGGTTACGCACCTCGCCAGCCACGACGGCAAAACCGCGACCCTGCTCGCCGGCCCGGGCCGCCTCCACGGAGGCATTCAGCGCCAGGATATTGGTCTGGAACGCGATGGAGTCGATGACACTGGTGATATCGCTGATCTTCTTCGAGCTGGTCGAGATGCCGCCCATCGTCTGCACCACCCGATCGACCACCTCCCCGCCGCGCTCCGCGGTGGTGGAAGCATCCAGCGCCAGGCCGCTGGCCTGGCGAGCATTGTCGGCGTTCTGGCGAACGGTGGCGGTGATCTCCTCCATGCTCGCAGCGGTCTCCTGCAGCGAAGCCGCTTGCTGCTCGGTGCGCGACGAAAGATCGGCATTGCCGCCGGCGATCTCGCGAGTACCGATATGAATCGAGCCGCTGCTGTCGCGCACCTGGCCGACGATACGCACCAGGCTCTGCTGCATGTTACGCATGGCATTGAATAGCTTACCGATCTCGTTATGGCTCCCCTCCGGGATTTTCCCGGTCAGGTCGGCCTTGGAGATGGTCTGCAGATGCTGTACCGCCGAATGCAGGGGGCGAATAACGATCTGGCGCAAGCCGGCATAGATCCCAATCACCAACAAACCGATCAGGATCAGCAAAGCAAGCCCGGCTCGCTCGAACCAGAGGGCTTGGGTGTGGAAGTCCTCGATAAGCGCATCAGTCGTGCCGAAACCATAGTCAACGAATGCGGTAATGCTTTCCGCAAGCGCATTGCTCGGCGCTTCCAGCTCTTCGCGCAGATTGCCGAAACCCGGTGTATTGAGCTCGTCGAGAGCAACATGCTGTTGGCGAACGAGATCGAGCACGGTGGTGAAATACGACTCCACCTCGGTAGCGTGGGCAGAGCCCTGGGCCGACTTGGGGACGGCAGAAAAATTGGCAAGTCGCTGCGCGGAACGGTCGAGGTGGCTGAGCGCCAGGTCGAGCTTTTCGTTGGCCTGCTGCATGCGACCCAGCATGACCTGGTTGGAAGCGATCTCGAGGTTAACCCTTGCCGCATTGAGCAGAGCATCAGCCCGGTTGATCTCGTTCAGCTGCTCGGCACTGATCTCGTTCAATGTTGACAGCGCACGATTGGCATTTCGTTCCGCCACGAAGCCCATGCCGGCGATCAACGCAATGAAGACGACGAAAGTTGCCAGGACAGACACCATGGCGGCATGAATACTGATGTTGCGGATGAATCGACTCATATCGGCAGTTCCTCGCGCGCGGTGACGCTAGCAGCTTCAATCATCATTGTTTTGGTCATACCCGCTGTGCCCGGCCGGAAGCCGCCACCAGGGCCATCAGGCGTTCCGGGATATCGTCAAGGCCGATGGTTTCCGTGGCCCCCCCCAGGGCAATGGCCTCTCGGGGCATGCCGAATACCACGCAGCTCGCCTCGTCCTGGGCCAACGTGGCCGAGCCGGCCTGACGCATCTCCAGCAACCCCGCCGCACCGTCCTTGCCCATTCCGGTCAATATCACACCGATGGCATTGCGGCCCGCCTGGGTCGAAGCGGAATGAAAGAGCACATCCACCGATGGGCGATGCCGGTTGACCGGCGGACCGTCGTCCAGCCGAGCGACATAGTTGGCCCCACTACGAGCCAGTTTGAGATGGGAGTCACCCGGGGCGATATAGGCATGCCCCGGCAATACGCGCTCGCCGTCCGTGGCCTCCTTGACCGATATCTGGCACAGGCGATCGAGTCGCTCGGCAAAGGAGCGGGTAAATCCGCCCGGCATGTGCTGGGTGATCAGAATGGCCGGACTGTTGGCCGGTAGAGGCTCCAGTACGGCGCGTATCGCCTCCGTGCCTCCTGTCGATGCCCCGATGATGATCAGCTTCTCGCTGGAAACCAGCGGCGCCTTCAGCGTCGGACGTGCGGTCTCCTCCGGCCGCCTGGCCTGTCGCGGACGCGACTTGGCGGCGGCACGGATCTTCTCGGCAATATCGTTGGCATAATCCATCATGCCATTGCGTATCCCCAGTGCCGGCTTGGCCACGAAATCGACAGCACCCAGTTCAAGGGCTCGAAGCGTGACTTCGGAGCCCGCCTGCGTCAGTGACGACACCATCAGAACCGGCATGGGCCTCAGGCGCATCAATCGCTCCAGGAAGTCGAGGCCGTCCATGCGCGGCATCTCCACATCGAGCGTCAGCACATCGGGGTTATGGCGCTTGATGAGATCACGCGCTACCAATGGATCCGGCGCTACGGCCACGACCTCCATATCCGGCTGGGAGTTGATGATCTCGGTCAGCAGGTCGCGTATCAGCGCTGAGTCATCGACACACAGCACCTTGATCCTGTTCGATCCCAAGACGAGGCCTCCTTGATGGCCAGGGCCGCTCGACGCGACCCAAGGCGAATGACGTTATAGCTTTACCATCGGCCTGGAAGGCCAAAACTTTAGCGCCAAGACGGCAAAAGATGGCAGCCGTACAGGACGGCAAGTACGTTCAGCGATGGCCTGCCAATGTGTAGACTGTCTGCCCTCGCAGCCGGAAGACCTTGCTGATATAGGAGAAGTTTTCGGAGTGGCCGGCAAACAGCAGTCCGTTGGGCTTGAGCAGAGGGGCAAAGCGCTCGAGAATCCGAGCCTGGGTCTCCTTGTCGAAATAGATCATGACGTTACGACAGAAGATCGCATCGAACGGGCCCTTGATCGGCCACTGGGGTGCCAGCAGGTTCATTGACTGGTACTCCACCAGCGAAGAGACTTCGGGCCGGATCCTGGCAAATCCCTCGTGTTGCCCCTTGCCCTTGTGAAAGAAACGCTTGACGCGAGCCTCATCGAGCTTGCGCACCTGCTCGATGGGGTAGACCCCCGCTCGGGCTCGTTCGAGCGCTTCGGTATCAATGTCGGTTGCCACCACCCGGGCATCGGCCGCCTTCGCACCCAGACTCTCGAGCAGCGTCATGGCCAGCGAATAGGGCTCCTCCCCCGAAGACGCCGCGGCACTCCAGACACGCACCGGTCCACTGACCTGGCGAACGTGCTCGGCCAGGAGCGGGAAATGGTGCATCTCGCGGAAGAATGCGGTGAGGTTGGTGGTCAGCGCGTTGGTGAACGCCTCCCATTCCCGCGCATCAGGCTGGCGTGCAAGCTTTGCCAGATAATCGCTGAAACGGGTCAAGCCGTGGTGGCGCAGGCGTTTGGCAAGTCGACTGTAGACCATCTCGCGCTTATGCTCCGCCAATACGATGCCCGCACGCTGGTAGATCAGCTTGCGAATCTGGTTGAAGTCCTCGTCGGTCAGGATCAGATCACGCTCGAGCTGACCGAGCCCGGACCACTGGCCCCGATCGAGGCCGGAGCCGGAGTCTGTTGTCGTCAAAACGTTTCCCACTCTTCATCCATGGATGATGTTGCCTTGCCGTGTTGCTTCGCCGGTGACGGCTTCAGCGGACGTGGGTCCTGCTGTAGAGACGGCACGGTAGGTCTCGGGCTTTGCTCCCTGGTCTTCGTCTGAGCTGACGTCAGGAGCTCGACCTTTTCAGGTCCCGCACCGCGCAAGCGGAACACCCGTATGGCCTGGTCCAACTGTTCCGCCTGATACTGCAGATCACTGGCCGCACGTGCACTCTGCTGCACACGCTCGGCATTCTGCTGGGTGACCTGATCCATCTCGGTGATCGCCTGGTTGATCTGGCCAATACCGCTGCTCTGCTCCTCGGAGGCGGCGGTGATCTCGCCCATGATGTCGTTCACCCGCGTGGATGCGCTCACCACTTCCGCCATGGCGCTCTCGGCCTTCTGTACCTGGGCCGCCCCCTCCTTGATCTCGCTGGCGGAACCGTCGATCAACTGGCGGATCTCCTTGGCGGCATCCGCGCTGCGTCCCGCCAGGCTGCGCACCTCGCCGGCCACCACGGCGAAGCCGCGACCCTGCTCACCGGCCCGCGCCGCTTCCACCGAGGCGTTCAGGGCGAGGATGTTGGTCTGGAAGGCGATACCGTCAATGACGTTGATGATATCGGTCATCTTGTTGGAACTGGCGGTGATCCGCTGCATGGTCTCGACCACGCCATGCATCAGGTCGCCGGTATCTCGCACGCGGCCGGCGTTTTCCAGCGCCAGCCCGCTGGCCTGGCGCGCATTGTCGGTATTCTGCTGCACCGTGGTGGTCATCTCCTCCATGCTGGAGGCGGTTTCCTGCAGCGAGGCGGCCTGCTGCTCGGTGCGGGCCGAGAGATCCTCGTTGCCACGGGCAATGGAGCGCGAGGCCGGCGTCACCACGTCGATGCCTTTCTGCACGCTCTGGGTGGTGCTGTAGAGGCTGCGACGCATGGTGTTGAGCGCCTTGAGCAACAGGCCAACCTCGTCACGCCGCGGCTCGGGGGAACGCAGCGCCAGGTTACCGGAAGCGACCTGCAGGGTGAAATCCACCGCTCGACGCAACGGCCGGGTGATCGAGGCCATGGTCCAGAGACCCAGCATGATCAGGAAGGCGACACCGAGCGATACCGCGATGACCTGCGCCTTGAGCATGACTGCCTGCCCCTGGGCCGCTTGCTCCGCCAGGGAATCGGCAAATGCCAGTTTGCCCTCCACCAGCACGTTGATGCTTTCCCCGATAAGCTCGACCTCCGCTCTAAGCACATCATTGAAGGCCTCGTAGGCGGCGAAACCGCTGCCCTCGATAAGGGCGGCCAGCGTGGGGCGAATACCTTCCTGTACGGCAACATCGAGCTGCCCGTCCAGGGTGACAATCTCCGGCTGGCTGGCGTCTTCGCCCTTCAGAAAACTCTGCCAGGAGGTTTCAATGCGCTCGACGACAACATTGACCTCATCGTCGAGTTCGTGGATCTGCTCCAGGCGCAGCGCTCGCGGATTGCGCACCGGACGCTCCAGGTCGATCATCAGCTGACTCAGGAGCTGGTCGATACGCTGAAGATCGGCGATGTCCTGTACGCCGTTGTTGTTGAGCTGTGCAACGCGGTCGCCCGATACCTGCAGTCCATAGAGCCCCGCGCCACCGCTGAGCAGAAGTAGCAGGACGGGGACCAGGGTCATCATGACCAGCTTGGCACGAATGGTATGCAGGTTGAGGCGGGCGAAGAACCCGAGCGGGCCAGGGCGCACCAGTTGACCCTGGCGGAATGCCAGGTGCCTGGCTCGCCCTTCGCGCAGACGGGCGTAATCGCGCGCGGTCTTTTCGGCATCCGCCGGATCGACTTTGGCACACACAGAGGTGTAGCCGAGGCACTTGCCCTCGTCGAGAATGGGAGTGACGGTGGCATTTACCCAGTAGTGATCGCCGTCCTTGCGACGGTTCTTGACGACACCCTGCCAGGTATCGCCCTGCTTGATGGTCTGCCACAGGTCGGCAAACGCCTCTGCCGGCATGTCGGGATGACGGATGAGATGGTGGGGTGAGCCGATCAATTCATCATGATTGAAGCCACTGACCTCGACGAACGCCGCGTTGGCATAGGTGATATGCCCTTCCAGGTCCGTGCGAGTGATCAAAAGGTGCTGATCGCTCAGCGTATACTCACGCTGTGTCACCGGCCGATTATCGCGCATGTGTCGTATCCTTTGTCCCCTAGTCCGGAGAACCCAAGCCCTTTACCTGGACTCTTCACGTAAGTCCGTCGTAACCACCCTTCATACGATCCTCGTGATAAGCCCTTCCATCACGGCGCACGCATGCATCAGCTCCGCTAGCGTCAGAAAGCAGTCCATTCCTCCTCGGCCGATGGCCGTTGCGTGCTCTCTGGCGCCCGTCTGGCGGGTAACGGGTCGCGCTGCAAGGCTGAATTGTCAGTCGGCTTCCACCTGGGGCCGCCGGAGTGGTGCCCTTGGGCTTCCCGCGGGCCAGGCACCTTCTCTGGGCCAGCGCCGCCCAGGCGAAAGACGCGAATCATCCGGTCGAGCAGTTCCGCTTGACGCTGCAGATCACTGGCCGCACGCGCACTCTGCTGCACACGCTCGGCATTCTGCTGGGTGACCTGATCCATCTCGGTAATCGCCTGGTTGATCTGGCCAATACCGCTGCTCTGCTCCTCGGAGGCGGCGGTGATCTCGCCCATGATGTCGTTCACCCGCGTGGATGCGGTCACCACTTCCGCCATGGCGCTCTCGGCCTTCTGTACCTGGGCCGCCCCCTCCTTGATCTCGCTGGCGGAACCGTCGATCAACTGGCGGATCTCCTTGGCGGCATCCGCGCTGCGTCCCGCCAGGCTGCGCACCTCGCCGGCCACCACGGCGAAGCCGCGACCCTGCTCACCGGCCCGCGCCGCTTCCACCGAGGCGTTCAGGGCGAGGATATTGGTCTGGAAGGCGATACCGTCGATGACGTTGATGATATCGGTCATCTTGTTGGAACTGGCGGTGATCCGCTGCATGGTCTCGACCACGCCATGCATCAGGTCGCCGGTATCTCGCACGCGGCCGGCGTTGTCCAGCGCCAGCCCGCTGGCCTGGCGCGCATTGTCGGTATTCTGCTGCACCGTGGTGGTCATCTCCTCCATGCTGGAGGCGGTTTCCTGCAGCGAGGCGGCCTGCTGCTCGGTACGAGCCGAGAGATCCTCGTTGCCACGGGCAATGGAGCGCGAGGCCGGCGTCACCACGTCGATGCCTTTCTGCACATTCTGGGTGGTGCTGTAGAGACTACGACGCATGATGTCCAGAGAACCGAGCAGCGCGCCGATCTCATCGCGGCTCTTTTTCGGCGTGTCCACCGCCAGGTTGCCGGAGGCTATCTGCAGGGTGAAGTCCGCTGCACGACGCACCGGCCGGGTGATGGCACGAAGGATCCATACGCTGATAATCAACAGCAGCACGAAGCCCAGCGCCATGACGCCTAGCTGGCCGACAAGCATCTGCTGCTGCCCACGCTCGGCGTCTTCCGCCATGCTCAAGGCCGCGAGCCGCTGCTGATCCACCAGTTGATTGACAAGTCCGGACAATATGTCGGCACTCTCACGCAGACCGGCCGTATGGTTGTTCAGCGCCATCATGGCATCGAATGCCTCGGGGCCACCCAGGGCCTCTGCCATGGGCTCCAGCCCTTCTGTCAGATAGTCGGTGAGTGCGTCGTCGAATGCCATCGCGACTGAGGTCCGGTTGACCTCGCGGGCGAGATACTCCTGCCACAGCGCGTCAAGACGAATACCGCCATCCGTCAGCGATTCGGCAATGTCATGGCGCTCATTGAGCAGGGCCATCCGCTCTGAGCCGGAAAGCCGCTGCGGGCCCTCATTGATCAACTGGTCAAGCTGTTGCAGCCGGATGACATCCTGCAGGCCGTCACGGTTCAGCTCCGCCAGTCGCTCGCCCGATAACTGAATACCATAGAGCCCAACGCCGCCACTGAGCGCAAGCAACAGCAGCGCCGACAAAGTGAGCATGGAGAGCCGTGCACGGATGCTATGCAGGTTGATACGTGAAACCCAGCCCAGGGGGCCGCGACGCACCACCTGGCCAGCACGAATGGCAAGACCGGTGCGGCCTGACCGCAGGCGTTCATAGGCACGGCCCGTGGCAGCGGCAATGCTCGAATCCACCGCGGTGTGTACCGAAGTGTGGCCCAGGCATTGGCCGTTCTCGATGATCGGCGTGACCGTGGCCCTGACCCAGTAATGGTCGCCATTCTTGCGCCGGTTCTTGACCACCCCTTCCCAGGATTCGCCACGCTTGAGCACCTGCCACAGGTCGGCAAACACCTCTGGCGGCATGTCGGGATGACGAATCAGGTTGTGATTCGCCCCGATCAGCTCTTCGTGGCTGTAACCGCTGACCTCGACGAATGCCTCGTTGGCATAGGTAATCCGGCCCTCGAGATCGGTGCGGGAGATCAACAACTGCTTGTCATCCAGAGCGTATTCGCGCTGCGTTACCGGCTGATTGTCACGCATGTTTATTATTCCCTTGAGCGCTTGATTCATCAGGAGCGGCGGCGCGATGACGTGCCTCCACCGGTGTGGGAGCTTCCAGCCTCAGAACGAGGCCCACTCCTCTTCCTCGTTTCGAGAGGCGTCATGACGTGACGCACTGTTTCGAGACATTCCGGGCGACGATTCATGGCCGCTGCGTCGATTGGCAGGCAAAGGATCGTGCGTCGGTGGCGCCTGCAGCGACTTGCCAGCAACCTGCACCTTGCCTACACCCTGTTTCGCTGAGGCGCCTTCAGCCACCGCCTGCCCCGCCAAGCGGAATCGCAACACCGCCTCACGCAAGCGCCCGGCTTCCGCCTCCAGCTGCGTGGCCCCGGCTGCGGCATTCTGTACCAGCGTGGCATTCTGCTGGGTCACCTGATCCATCTGGGTGACGGCCTGGTTGACCTGGCCGATGCCGTTGCTCTGCTCCAGCGACGCCGAAGCAATCTCGTCCATGATGTCGCTGACACGCTGAACGGCGGCCACGATCTCGGCCATGGTCTGGCCGGCCTGATCGACGCGAGCGGTGCCCACGTCCACCTTCTCCCGCGAGGCGTGGATCAGGCCGCGAATCTCGCCAGCGGCTGAGGCGCTGCGTCCGGCAAGGCTACGTACCTCCTGGGCCACCACCGCGAAACCACGGCCGTGCTCACCGGCTCTGGCCGCCTCCACCGAGGCATTCAGCGCCAGTATGTTGGTCTGGAACGCAATGTTGTCGATCACACCGATGATGTCCGACATCTTGTGTGAGCTGTCGCTGATGTCGTGCATGGTCGACACCACATCACTGACCACATCACCACCCTGCGCGGCAGTGCGCGACGCCTCCGCCGCCAGCTGGCTGGCCTGGCGCGCATTGTCGGCATTCTGCTCCACGGTGGCAGCCAACTGCTCCATGCTGGATGCGGTCTCGGCCAGCGAAGCCGCCTGCTGCTCTGTCCGTGAGGAGAGCTCGCCGTTGCCTCGGGCAATGTCATGGGCGCCCTGATAGATGCCTTCGCTGCTGCTGCGCACGGTACCCACGGTGTCGGAGAGCCCGTCCTGCATGTGCTTGAGAGAGATGAACAGCCTGCCTATCTCATTGTTGCCACGGTTCTCCACCGGCTGGGAAAGGTCGCCCCGTGCCAGGCCTTCGAAATAGCCGACCAGCCGGGCCAGCGGCTGCAGCACATTGACCGTGATCCCCCACATGACAACCGCCATCACCAGCGCCGAACCAACCAGCACCGCGAGGATGGCCAACCGCATCCAGCCGGCCGCCACATCGAAGTACTGCAACAACAGGGCTCCCGATTCACCGGCATGGGGTGCCATCTCGGCAACCGCGGCATGGCCCTGCTGCAGGGCATACAGCCCCAGTACGCTGAGCACCACGATCATGCCACCGAAGAACAGCAGCACCAGGACCCAGCTGGCTCGGACAGTCAGGTTGTCGAGAAGCTTCACGTCATTCCCTCATGATCGGCAGGGCCAGGGCCCGTTTAGTGTTGGAGACAAGTAGCAGTGAGCGACAAACCAAAGCCTGGCCTGGCGCAGATCATCCACTGGGTTGACTATCGACCAGCAGTCAGAAAACTTGAGCCGAATCAAGTTATTCAGCCACGCGCTCGACCAGTTCCATCTCGTCGCTGGTCAGCAGCTTGTCGATATCCACGATCACCAGCATCCGGTCCTCTAGACTACCGAGCCCGCTGAGGAAGTCGGACGAGAGCGTCACCCCAAATTCCGGCGCTGGCTTGATCTGATCGGGCGATAGCGTCATCACGTCGGAAACGCCATCCACCACGATTCCCACCACTCGATCCTCGACATTGACCACGATCACCACGGTCTGGCCGCCATACTCCACCTTGTCGAGGTGGAACTTGATGCGCAGGTCGACGATGGGCACGATCACGCCGCGCAGATTGGTCACGCCCTTGATGAAGTCGGGCGCATTGGCAATGCGCGTGACGTTCTCGTAGCCGCGGATCTCCTGCACCTTGAGGATATCGACCGCGTACTCCTCCTCGCCCAGCGAGAACACCAGGAATTCACGGTTGTGGGCTTCGGCCGCAGTGATGGCTGCTTCGGTCGTCTGGTTCATGAGGAAGTCTCCAGCTCTTTGTCGGTTAAGGCTTCGAGAGATTGGTAGGTACGCTCGGGACGGCGCACCTCCTTCTTGGCACGGCTAAGGCGATGCAGGCCGGTGATGTCGAGGATCAAGGCCACGCTGCCGTCGCCCAGAATGGTGGCCGCCGACACTCCCGGCACCTTGCGGTAGTTGGTTTCCAGGTTCTTGACCACTACCTGCTGCTGACCGACCAGATCATCGACCAGCAGGGCATATCGACGCCCTTCGCCCTGTACGATGACCGCAATGGTCTCGGTCAGCTCCGTCTTGGCGCCGGGCACATCCAGGGCTTCATGGACAGCCACCACGGGCAGGTACTCGTCGCGCACCTTGAGCACGACATCGTCCCCTGCCATGGCATAGAGGTCCCCCTTGGACGGCTGCAGGGATTCGAGCACGGCCGACAGGGGAAGGATGAACATTTCGTCGCCCACCTTGATGGACATGCCATCGAGGATAGCCAGCGTCAGCGGCAGCACGATGCGAATCCGAGTCCCCTCGCCGGGCTTCGACATGATCTCGACATGGCCACCCATGCCCTGGATATTGCGCTTGACCACGTCCATGCCCACACCGCGGCCGGAGACGTCGGTAACCGCCTTGGCGGTGGAGAAGCCCGGCGCAAAGATAAGCTGCCAGACGTCGTCGTCGCTCATGGTGTCGGAGACGGGAAGGCCGTTCTCGCGCGCCTTGGCCAGCAGGCGGTCACGATTAAGGCCGGCGCCGTCATCCACCACCTCAATCAGAATGTTCCCCCCCTGATGCTGGGCCGACAGGGTAAGGCGCCCGGTACGGGGCTTGCCCGCGGCAACACGATCCTCCGGCAACTCGATACCGTGGTCCAGGCTGTTGCGGACAAGGTGCGTCAGCGGGTCTATGATTCGCTCGGTCAGGCTCTTGTCCAGCTCGGTGGACTCGCCCTCGGTGACCAGCTCGATCTCCTTGCCCAGCTTACCGGCGGTCTCTCGTACCACCCGGGGGAAGCGGCTGAAAACGAAGTCCATCGGAATCATGCGGATCGACATCACCGATTCCTGGAGATCCCTGGCATTGCGTTGCAGCAAGCTCATGCCGTTGAGCAGGGCGCTGTCGGCAACGGCATCCATGTCGCTCACCGTCTGATCCAGCATCGACTGGGTGATGATCAACTCGCCCACCAGATTGATGATCTGATCGACCTTGTCGACGGAAACGCGAATGGAAGAGGTCTCGGGCCCCTTTGCCTTGGACTTGCCTCGGGCGGGCTTTACGCCGTTATCGGTTGCCGCTTTCACCGGTGGTTTCTCGGCCGGCTCGGGGGTGGCAGCAGGCTTGGCGGTATTCGCCGCCGCGACCGGCGCTGCCCCTGTCTTTGCTGCCTCCGCAGGCGGCACAGCCTCACCTGCCTTGCTGATCTGGAGCTGATCGGGGTCGACGATGAAGCACATCACCGCCTCGATATCGTCGTCGCTGTCGCTGGAGGCAAGCACAACCTCGTAGCGCTGCTCGTCTCCCTGGTGGGAGATCACTTGACCAAGCTGACCCAGCTCCTCGACGAGCAGTTGGCGGTCCTTTTCGCCCACATTCAGCAACGTGATGACCCGCTGCCCCTCGCCGGCGACGAGAGGCGTATCGGCCGCTGACTCGGTCTGGCCGGTGACTGCGGGCCGTATCTGAAACTGATCGGCATCGATGATGAAGCACATCACGGCTTCGATATCGTCGTCGCTGTCGCTGGAGGCAAGCACAACCTCATAGCGTTGCTCGTCCCCCTGATGGGAGATCACGTCACCAAGCTGACCCAACTCCTCGACGAGCAGCTGGCGGTCCTTTTCGACCACATTAAGCAGCGTCACGATTCGCTGGTCGCCATCGGCAGACCTGACCGGCTCCGGCGGACTGGCAGGGGCAACCTCGGGAACGGGCGCGGGCTTCGGCGGCGGTGCCGCGGCACCGCCGCCATCCAGGTCCTGCCCGATCTCTTCGAGGGCCAGTTGCTGCAGGGTCTGGCAAATGCGTTCGAAGGCTTCCTGATCGGGCTCGTCGCCATTTCGGTAGGCGTCTAGCTGATCGCTGAGCATGTCCTTGGTTTCCAGAAAGGTATCGACGATATCCCGGCGCAGGGCGAGCTCTCCCTTGCGGGTATGGTCGAGCAGGTTTTCGAACAGATGGGTCGTTTTCTGCAACGCATCGAAGCCAAAGGTCCCCGCCCCGCCCTTGATCGAATGGGCGGCACGGAAGATGGCGTTGAGCTCTTCGGTATCCGGCTCGTCCACGTCAAGCTCCAGGAGGTAGCGTTCCATGTCGGCCAGAAGCTCTTCGGCTTCCTCGAAGAAAGTGTCATAGAAATCCGTGATATCCATGCGCATTACCACCTGGTGTCAGAATGTGTTCCAAGCCCCGATCACTGCGGGTTGAGCGAGCGACGCAGGCTTTCCGTAAATTGTTCCACTGGCGCCAGCTCCACCTCACCTTCCAGGCGCGAACTCATGGGACTGGGCACGCCAGGACCGTTGAGGATACTGGGCCTGCGGATGTACTCCGCCACTTCGGGCAGCAGAATCAAGAGTTCGATCCGGCGATTGTCGGCATCACGCGGATCCGTATCCGGCAGCGGCACGCGGTCGGCAAAACCGGATACCCGCAGCAGCTTATCCGAGTCGAAGCCGCCGGCCACCAGCTCACGTCGCGAGGCATTGGCCCGGTCGCCGGAAAGCTCCCAGTTGCTGTAGCCGCGATATCCGCCGGCAAAGGGCAGGTCGTCGGTATGCCCACCGATGCTCAAATAGTTTGGCAATTCGTTGAGCAGCGGTGCGATGGTGCGCAGCAGGTTTCGCATGTAGGGCTCGACGCGGTCGCTACCAATGTTGAACATGGGCCGCTGTTCGGTATCCAGCAATTGGATCCTTAACCCTTCGGGCGTCAGGTCGAAGCGCATCTGCTGGCGCAGTTCGCGCAGCTCCGGGTCCGCCTCGATCACGGCCTCGATGCGACGCTGCAGGTCCATGAAGAAACGACGCTGCTGATCGCTGGGCCGGGTCTGGCTGCGGGTATCGACCCGCGCCCGCTCACCATCGCTGTGCACCGGGTCGGGCCCGCCTCCCGGAATGACCTGGGTGCTGCCCGAGCGATCGCCACCACCGATGGCGCTGGTCAGCGGCGTACTGAAGTAATCCGCCACCCCCTGACGCTGCTCCTCGCTTGCCACAGACAGAATCCACATCACCAGGAAGAGCGCCATCAACGCGGTCATGAAGTCGGCAAGCGCGATCTTCCAGCTGCCACCGTGATGACCGTGGACTACTTTCTTGCGCCGAATGACGATCGGTCGCTTGTCGCCGGTGGCACTCATTCGCCTACCGCACCCGCCTTGGCGTTACGAACATATTCCTCCAGCTCGGTGAAGCCAGGACGCTCGGCGGTGTGCAGTGCCTTGCGGCCGAACTCCACGGCCAGCTGCGGCGCGTAGCCATGCAGGCTGGCCAACAGCGTGATGCGAATACACTGCAGCATCTTCTCGGCCTCCTTGATCTGTCGCTCGATACTGCTGGCGACCGGATTGATGAAGCCATAGCCCATCAGGATGCCGAGGAAGGTGCCGACCAGGGCGTGGGCGATCATCTGCCCCATCTGCTCAGGCCCCGCATCGGCATAGGTCAATGCCTTGACCACGCCCATGACCGCCGCGACGATGCCGAATGCCGGCATGGCGTCACCCACCTTGGCGATGGCATCGGCGGGTATATGGGCCTCCTGCTCGAAGGTTTCGATCTCGTGGAGCATCAGCTCATCGATCTCCATGGGATCCATGCCTCCGCTGACCATCAGGCGCAGGTAGTCGGTAAGGAAATCCATGATCATCGGATCGGCCAGAACCCGGGGATGCTCCTGGAACAGGGCACTCTCCTGGGGAGTGTCGATGTCCCTCTCGATGCCAAGCATGCCCTCTCGACGGATCTTGCTGAGCAGCTTGAACTGAACCGCGAGCAACTCCATGTACATCTCTTTGTTGTACTTGCGGGTGCGCTTGAGCTTGGGAATGATCTTGAAGGTCGCCTTGATCGCCTTGCCGTTGTTTGCCGCGATGAAAGCGCCCACACCCGCCCCGCCGATCATCAGCAGTTCGGTCGGCTGGTAGAGCGGACCGAGGAAGCCGCCAGCGAGCACGAAACCGCCGAAGACGCAGAGTATGACAACGAGATAGCCAAGCAGAATCAGCACAACCGATATCCTTAATAGGGACGCGACTTGTCGATATTTCAATGTATCGGCCAGGCCTGCCAGGACTTGAGGCCGGAGCCCAAAAAAGCACAAAAATGAACGAGAAAAACAACGCCGCCCCGGCACAGGGCCGGGGCGGCGAAGGGAGTCCAGTCAGGACCGGTTAGGGCTGGATGCCTAGCGGTCCCGAGGAGGCTGGGTCAGCTGGCGCAACGCGCAGCAGGCAGGTCAATGGCCACCGGCGCCAACTGGGCCGCCTCTCTTTCACGACGCTTGCGCGTCTTGCCTGCCCGCGATGGTGGCATGCAGATGCCGCAGACGTAGTCATGGTCGGGTGAGTGGGCATGGGCGACGAAATGGCCGCTGCATTGAGTACAGGCCGACAGTTGCAACAGGTCGCTCTCGAAGAACCGCACAAGAGTCCAGGCACGGGTTAGACCCAGCACCGGCTCGACCTGATCGATGCTCACCTGCTCGCTATACAGCCGATAGGCGGTAACGAAGGCCTGCATGCGCTCGCACTGCTGCTCCTTCCGCAAGCTGCGGAAGACGTTGTAAAACAGCGAAGCATGCACATTCGGCAACCAGGTGATGAACCAGTCGGTCGAGAAGGGCAGCATTCCCTTGGGGGGGGGACATGCCACGCACCTCCTTGAAAAGCCGTATCAGGCGTGCACGGCTCAGGTCGGTCTCGGTCTCCAGCACCTGCAGGCGCGCACCCAGCTCGATCAGCTCGATGGCCAACTGCACCTGCTGCATTTCGGTGACAAGGCTCTTCTGCTGTGTCATGCCTCTCCCCCCCGCGCAACGGATGCCGAACCACGCCCTGCCATCAGCAAAGAAGCGTGGAACTGCGACAATCCATTGTCACGGGGGTTTTCGACCACTTGACGCAACTGCTCGGCGCCATCGAGCCCGAAATGGCACAGCAACTGATTGGTGCGGGCCAGCCGGGTCAACTGGGCGGCACCCAGAGACAGCAGCAGGTCTGCGGTTTCGTCATCGAGCTTCAAGCGAAACATTGCCGCGGGGCGATCGTCGTTGAGCAGACGCTGGGCCAGCAGCAGATAGGCGAGATTGAGTTCCTGGATGTCATCCAGGTGATTCGTGGTCTTCATGTCGGTTCCCTGCACGCGATGACGCGTGTCCATATATTTTTTTATGGTCTTCGTAGAGTGCAGTGGCTGCCGATGAAGTGCATCAGCAAAAGCCGGAACAGCACCCATAAGGACGTGCTTTTCTACGGAACCTATTGTGAGGTTTTGAAACAGCGTTGCCAACCAGCCAAAAGCATTACGACGCAAATGATCGTGATGAAAAAAATCAGTCTCTGGCACTATTTTGTTAAGATGCTGGACAATAAAGCAAAAAAAGGCGGCCGAAGGGATTGACAAGCGAGAAAAAAAGATATGCATATACATTTAATAACATTTTTTTACTTATTTTAACTCTGTTACTGCGTGTCAGAGAGCTCATAGACCCACACCAACAGCTCGGCGATGGTCTGGTAGAGCATCGGCGGAATCCGCTCATCCAGGTCCAGGCCCATCAGCAGCGACACCAGTTCCGGCGCATCATGCACGTAGATCCCCTGCCGTTTCGCCTCGGCCAGGATACGATCGGCCATGTCGCCATACCCCTTCGCTAGGACCCGTGGCGCATCATCACCATCACGGTACGCCAGGGCAATCGCCTGACGACGTTTTTCAGGCCCCGGTTCCATCATCGGCTCCTTCCTTGTGCAAGAGCTGGGCATTGATCAGCACCGTCGTCAAGCCTGCGGCTCTCAACCGTTCTTCGAGCCTGGCGATACCCCGCTGCAGGATTGTCAGGGTGGCATCGTCGTGCGCCTTCAAGTCCAGCCTGACATCAGTGTCGCGAAGCCACATCCCCACGCGGATGTCGCCAAGGCTCGGTACCCTGAGCTGAAGTTCGGAGTGCCAGGTTTCCGGCTGTGCCTCGCCGTCATCGCCCGCCTGCCCCTCCTCGCCGTCCCGCCTGGCACCGGCGGGCAGCTGCACCATCAGTGCCATGAAAATCCCAGACCAGACATCCCCCTCCCAGCGGAGGATCGGTGTCGCCAGCATTTCCAACTGGTGTCTAACCACCCCCTGCAGGCTCTCGTGAACCGCCTCGCCACCCGCCGGCCGAGCACGGACCTGGCCATCGCCCGCCTCCCGTCCGGCGACAGCCTCGGCACCGACAGCCTGTCCCTGGGCAGTGTTACCGCGTCCGGTGGTCACCGTGTCACGCAGTGGCGCAGCCGAGCTATCCATGGCTCCCCCAGCTGGCAGCGGGCCACCGGCCGCCCCACCCGGCAGAAGCGCACCGGTAGCGGCATAGGTACCTGCCTGCGCCGCCTGCCCCTGAGCAAGCCCGCTGCCGGCAGCTAGCGGCCCGGAGGCAGCGGTGGACGCCAGGGTCCCCGGCGCCGCTGACCCGGTAGCACCACGAGCATCGGGTACCGTCGAAGCGGGCGCTGAGGAAGCCGGTGAAAAGCGCAGGGTTCGCCACATCTGCGGCTCCCGCTCCAACTGCTGGCGAGAGACTTCACCGCGATACCAACGGGACAGATGGGATTCGTAGAACAGGCCGCTGTCACGCACACCAGCTTGCAGTCGGCTCGCCAGCGTCGTCGCATTCGGCGCCTCGTTCAGATCCATCAGCGGCGACGTGGGGCTAAGCACCGAGGGGGGCGCCGGAAAGCGAACCAATAGATCGGCAATGGTTCGTGCCGAAGGACTGAAGTGGGTCTGGATAGAAGCCGCAGGACGGGAAGTATCCGCCTGCCCGGCCGGTGTCTCGCCGCGCTGCTGCGGTGAGTTGGTGCCGGGGAGAGGCGTGGCGGCGGGGCGACGCCCCTCAAGCCGCGAATCGCTGTGCAGCGCCCGGGGCCCCTCGCCGGGATCGACGGCACGAACCGGTTCGTTCAGGTCACGCGGCGGCGCCGTATCGACACGCTTGCCCAATACCTGATGGAGCAGCGTATCCAGCAGTGGCGTGATGCCACTCACGGGATTCCCTGGCCGAAGTGATCGGAGGGGCTCGCCACTGACGAAGCCTGCCTGCCGTAGCTACGATGCAGGTCACGCTGACGGCGCGAGCTGTCCAACAGCTGACCCAGCTCATCGCGACGCGCCATGAGTTGCTCGCGAATCGACAGGTCATCGACCAGGATCGACTCCAGCAGCTCTGCCTTGCGCGCCGCATCGGCATCGGCCAGCGGCACTTCAGCATCGAGCCGCCTGAGCCGTTCCGCCAGTTGCAGATAGTCGGCCTGCCGTTCGATCAGCGTTTCCCACTCACCGCCGTGCACCAGTTCGAGCATCGCTGCAACCTGCTTCTGCAGCTCAACGTAACCGGCGATCACCGCTTCCGGACCACCGGCATTGTTCATCGCCATATCAACCCTGCGCCCCGCCGCTGCCGATTTCCCGCCACGCGGAGGAAATGTCTTCCAACAACCGCTCGGCCTGGTCGAGGCTCTCCTCATCGTTATGCAGGTTCGCCGCCAGGAGAAGCCGGGAGATATATTCATATAGCGAGCCGAGGCGCTCGGCGATCTCACCGCCCTTCTCGGTATCCAGCGCCGCCAGGAGGCCATTGTTGACGATGTTCAGCGCCTTGGAAATGGACTTGCCCTTCTCCGCGACGTTACCGGACTGCATATGGATGCGGGCGGCACGCACCGCCCCCTGGGCACCGTCGAACAACATTACGATCAGTTGATGCGGGCTCGCCGACATCACACCGCTTTCCACACCGACCCGGGCATAGGCTCCGGCCCCGCGGCCATAGGCGGCGGCTCCTCGCATGGTACTCATGGCAGTCATTCTCCTGTTAGCTGATTGGTCTCGCGGCAATCGTGGCACGAGACCTACCAGGCCTGGACTTACGCTATGAAGCCAAGAACAAGTACTCCTTGCGCCCCAAGACGGACTCCGGCGAACACTTACGGATGCAGTAGTCGCACAGTACTTTTTTATCCCGACTATTCTGACAGGCCCCACGCCCGGGGTTCTGGCGAAAAGCCCGCAACCTTGGGGTTATTTCCCTGTATCGGCTTCATGCCGGATAACTTAAATGTCGGGCCGCGCCCGCAACCCCATACCCAGCGGGCGCAAAACGCCGATGCCCTGTTCAGGTCGAGACGGGAATCTCCTCGACAGGCTCGCCTAGCCGGGCGATCACATTGCCACGCAGCACCTCCCCCAGCGCCTCGCCCGGAGGCTCCACGGCGTGGGCCAGCTGCACCTGGAATGGCTTGCCCTGCTGGTCGAGCCGCTGAATCCACGCCAAATCCCCATTGGCAAAGCGCACCAGCGAACCGATCGGGCGCAATCCGAAACGCTGGATATAGCGCTTCACCCAGCGCGGGTCGAACTGCCCGGAATGAGTCAGCAAGTGCCGATACACGGCCTCGATTCGCCAGGCTGGGCGGTCGGGCCGGTCGCGCCGCATGGCGTCGACCACGTCTACGACTGCGCTCATGCGGGAGAGCTCCTGCAGCCGATCACCTTCATGCCCGCCCGGATAGCCGCTGCCGTCCAGGCGTTCATTGATCCCCTCCACCACCGCCTTGACCACCCCGGGGGAGAGCCATTGGCAACCGGACAGAGCATTCATCAGCAGCGGTACATGCGCCTGCAGCTGGGCGTAGCCCCCCGCCTCTAGCGAGGTGGCCGACAGCAGCGTGCCGGCCACCAGTCCTTTACCAAGGTCGTGCACCATGGCGCTTGCCGCCAGGGCCTTGCGAACGTCTCGCGGTACCGTACTGCCACTCGCCAGGGCCAGAATATGAACAGCCACCCCGAGCCCATGGCGAACCAGCCAGGGTTCGCGGCCTAGGCAGCGGGTGGCGAACTGCAGCGCTTCCATGTCCTCATCGGCCAGCATCAGCAGCATGTCGGCATGTCGGGAAAGCTGGATCGAGTCGATAACATCCCCCTGCTGCAACTCCAGTAGCTGGGCGTCCAGGTATCCGGCCACCCGTGCCAGGCGACGCGCCATGGGAGTGGGGTAGCTCAGCAGGTTACGGCGTCCCACCGGCGCCGAAGTGGCTGTCTGGCTCTGGAAGAGCATGGAAGGCAGGCGCCCCACATCCGCCTCTTCCGCATAGCGTGATGACTCCCGCTCTATCTCACGCACGAAAAACCAGAGCTTGCGCTCCTGCTCGGCATTGCAGCCCTCGAACCGAAACCCGACGCGTATCGTCTGACGATCGGCATCCGCCACGGTATGACAGGCAGTCGCCTTGATCGCGAAGCGTGTGCCATTGGGAAAACAGAGCTCGATCTCGATCGCTGACACCGAAGAGAGCAGCGACGCGGCTGAAGCCGGCAGTTCGAGCTGGCAGCCCTGCTGCGAGAGATCCTTGAGGTCGCCTTGAACGGTCGCCTCGCCATCGCCGCGAAGGATGGCACCAACCTCCATGCCCAGTCGTAGCCGGGCTCGAAACGCCTCCCGACGCTGCATCTCTTCCAGATAGAGGGGGTACTCGCAGTGGCACACCACCCTGCCGCCGAGGGTTTCGCTCTCCACCATCTTGAGCATCGGGGTGCGCACGATCTTGCCCTGGACCTGGCCCAGCAGACGAAACCCCACCCCACGCCTGAGTTCACCGCCGATCTCACGCACTGCGGTGATATCCATCAGCAGCGACTCCGCCGGAATCTGCTCCATGAGCACCACCGGGATCGGCGTACTGTCGGGCTTATCGAGCAGCAGCGATGCTCCCCCGGGCTGGATCAATGAATCCAACAGCGATTCGATGTCAGCCGGGCTGCCGACTCGTACAAAATCACCTTGCGCCTTCGTCATTCTTGCCTCTTATTCGATCCGGGCGATCCCGAGACTATGTCATTACGTCACTCGTTCGGCCTGCCAACACCGGGCCGAAGCCATATTCAGTCAACCTGATACGCGATATCCGCCCATGCTTGCCATTTACGTCTTCCCACCAGCTATCAATTCCTACCTACCCAATCCCTACCTATCAGCCGCAATCTATCGGAAGCGGCCGGTGGGTTCGGGCTATCGGGCGAAGCCTGGTGTTGCTCGATCATGTAACGCTTGAGACCATCCAGCGGCATGGGCCGGGCAAAGTAGAACCCCTGGAAGACGTCGCAACCGTGCTCGGCCAGGAAGTCACGCTGGTCACGCTCCTCGATCCCTTCCGCCACTACCTCGAGGCCCAGGTGGTGGGCCATGGAGATGATCCCCTGGACAATGGCGCTGTCATGGGGGTTGGTGGTGACATCGCGAATGAAGCTGCGATCGATCTTGATCTTGCCGATCGGCAGCTGCTTGAGGTAGCTCAGGCTGGAATAACCGGTGCCGAAGTCGTCGATGGAGACCTCGACCCCCATGTCGCGCAGCTTGTGCAGCGTGGCGATGGCGGTGGCCGTGTCATTCATCAGGATGCCCTCGGTCAACTCCAGTTCGAGATAATCAGGAGCGAGGCCGGTCTCCAGCAGGGCCTGCTGCAGGTTGGTCATGAAGTTGGGGCGGTGGAACTGCAGCGGTGAGAGGTTGACCGAAACCCGGTGGTGTCCGTAGCCCTGCACGGCCAGCAGGCACATGTCGCGACAGGCTCGCCTCAGTACCCACTCGCTGATCGGGCCGATCTGCCCGGTATCCTCGGCAAGCGGAATGAACAGCCCCGGAGAGAGGTAGCCCCTGACCGGGTGCTTCCATCGCACCAGGGCCTCGAAGCCCGCCACGCTGCCGTCGGCTGCATTCAGCAGCGGCTGGTAATGCAGCTCGAAATTCTCCGCCTCGATGGCTTCCTGCAGGTCGTTGCGCAACGCCATGCGGGAGCTCACCTCATCGTTGAGATCGCTGGTAAAGCATTCCCAGGCATTCCGCCCTTTCTGCTTGGCGCGATACATGGCCATGTCGGCCTGCTGGATCAGCTCCACCGGGTTCTCCAGCCCTTCGTAGAGGAAGGCGATTCCCACGCTGGCGCCGATATAGAGCTCTTGTTCAGCGATACGGAACGGCCGGCCGACGCAGGCCAGCAGCCGCTCGGTGAGCCTCAGGGCGGCCTCCTCCCGGCTCAGTTCCGGCAGCAGGATCACAAACTCATCACTGCCGAAGCGGGCCAGCGTATCGCCGGGATCCAGCTCATCGGCCAACCGCTGGGCGACCTGGACCAGCACCTGATCCCCCACCTCATGGCCCAGGCTGTCGTTGATCGGCTTGAAGTCATCCAGGTCGACGAACAGCACCGCCAGGTGCCTGCCGTGCCGCTGAGCCAGCTGCACATCATGCAGCAGGTGGTCCTCGAACAACGAGCGGTTGGCCAAGCCCGTCAAGGCATCGTGGCTGGCATGGAAGGAGAGCTTCGCCTCGTAGGCCTTGCGCTCGGAGATGTCGTGCTGCACGCCAACGAAGTGCGTCACCACGCCAGCCGTATCGCGCACTGGCGCCAGGTAGAGGTTGTTCCAGAAGGGCGAGCCATCCTTGCGGTAGTTGCACAGGGTGACGTTCACCTCCTCGCATTCGAGCAGGGCGCGACGAACCTGCTCAATGGCTTCCGGGTCGGTTTCACGGCCCTGCAGAAATCGACAGTTCCGCCCCAGCACCTCCTCCTTGGCGTAGCCCGTCATGCGCTCGAAGGCTTCGTTTGCATAGATGATCGGCAGGCCCGGCGTTTGAGCATCAGCGATGACCACGCCGTTGATGCTCGCCTCCACGCTACGTTGCAAAATACGCAGCTCGGTTTCATGCCGATAGCGCTCGGTCATGTCCTTGGCGATGCCGTAGAAGCCGATGACCCGCTCGTTGACGACAATAGGAAGGTTGGTCAGGTCGAGATGGACCATTGACCCATCCTGCCGCTTGAAGGCCAGCGAGTAGCGGAAGGCTTCGCCCTTGCCGGCGTCCTGGTAGAGCTGGGCGATTCGCGCCTGGTCGCTGGGCTCGAGCAGCTCGGCGAAGTGCAGGCCGGTCAGCCGCTCAAGCGGGTAGCCGGTTATCTCGCAGCAGGCGGCGTTGGCAGTGAGGAAATAGCCCTGCAGATCGAGCGAGAAGACGGCATCGGGGTGATAGGTGAACAATGAGCGGTAGCGCTGTTCGCTCTCGCGCAGGGCGCGTCGGTTCTGTTCGCGCTCCACTGCCAACGACACCAGCTCCGCCGACTCGATGATGCGACGACGATCGGCACGGGTCGGCTCCCCCGGCTCCCGAAAGTAGGTGCCGAAGGCGCCCAGCACGCGACCGTCACTGGCAATCACTGGATAGGACCAGCAGGCGCGCAGACCATAGTCGGCGGCCAGCCCATGGTAACCAGTCCAGCGCCGATCATTGGCAATATCGGCACAGACCACGAAGTCGCGGATATGGGCGGCACGGCCGCAGGCGCCGGATTCGGGCCCCACGCCGATGCCACGCACCGCTTCGCAATAGCGATCGGGCAAGCTGACCGAATAGACAGCATCCAGCACCGAGCCTTCATCATTGCAAAGCATGATGCTAGACAACGACCCGGGAGCCTGGGCTTCGACCATACGGCAGATGGCTTTGAGGGTCTCGGCTAGCGGTTGGTCGCGGGCGATCAGTGTCTGTACGCGCTGCTGGGCACGCAGGTGCCGCTGGGTTCTGGCCAAGGAGATCGAACGTCGGCGGTTCAGGCTTGCCATGCCCAGGCTGAAGGCCAGCAGGTAGCTGAGAATCAGGCCGCCGATCGCCACGTTCAGTGGCATCAGGCCGCCGATAGCCAACGGACCCGAAGCGGCGTCGTGCACACGTACTTCCAAGGTGGCCCCGCCCGGCAACATCAGCAGGCTCCGGTGCAGCTTCATGCCTCGCTCTCGCTGGGGGTCGTGATTGGCGGCCAAGAGGCTGTCATGGCGATGAAGCGAGAGCAGTTGCGGCGTGACGATTGAGCGCATTTCCTCCCCCAGCAGCCGTTCGAGATCAAGCACTCCCACTAGCTGGCCGCTGCGCATGCCGGGCAGCGGCACCGATACCAGGGCCAGTTCGGGGCGCAGCTCGTCAGGCAGCACCCACCGCGGGTAGCTGCCACCTACCGCCAGCCAATCCAGCAGCCAGGTATCTTCCTGTCGTATCCAGTGAGGTAACGACAGGTCGAGACTTCGATCACGCCCCCATTGAAAGCGCTCGCTCTCATCCTGCCAATAGAGGGACAGTAGGCTCGGCATATCGCGGAAGTAGCTATCGAACTCCGTATCGCGGATCGGCAGAGGTGGGCGGCCAGCATAGTAGGACCAGCGCTCAGCCATGCGCTGGAGCGTCTGTTGCTGCGTATCGACGGCACGTTCCGCGGTGACCTTGAAGTTGGTGAGCAGCTCCGCCGCATGACGATTCTTGGCCTCGTACTGCTGCCAGGTGAGTGCATACCAGGCAAGGCCGCTGGCCATCACCCCTCCCGCCAAGGCCAGTACCATGGCCCGACCCAGCACGGGCGGTGCAGAGGAGCGGCGACCAATGAGAATCATGGCCGTACCGCTCAGCAAAGCAGGTAACGCGGTAAAGGGCGTTGCAAACGCCGTGCCCCAAGGGCCGGGCATGATGCCACCCGACCAGATCATGCTAGACAGGCTGAGCCCACCCGCCACTACCACGACCAGGCCTGCTGTCATCCAGCTCATACGCGCCCTGGGCGACGCAGTGCCGGCCAACAAGCAGGCAGCTGTCGCCAACACAGCAATACTGGTGGAGAGGGCAATCGGCTCCCACCAGGCTATCAGCCGCTCCCCCCTCAATTCGGACAGCAGGGCCAACAGCGGTGCATGCAGCCCGAATGGCAGCAGCAACGCCCCGCAGAGCTGGGCCCAACGGGGGCGATCCAGCATGGTCGCAAGCAGGCCGCCGCCCACCAGCAGCATCAAGGGTAGGCTGGCCTTTGAGGGATGCAAGTCAACAGGTAGCTGCCAGTTCGCCAGACCGTTGAACACTCCCATGACCATGAGCAGAATCGGCACCAGAATCAGCAGGGTCTGTAGCGCTATCTGCTGAGAGTTATTGGGCATATCGCCCCCTGCTCGTGAATGTGTCCTGATAGCGGGGTTATCGGCAGCACGGCAAAATTCTTGAGGCCCTATCACAAATAGTCTTCTGCGTAGGGGAATCCTGGGCGACCATAAAGGCGGACGCTATAAGCGCCTCGTTCAAGAAAGCAGGTAAGACGCGGGAAAGAGAGGGAGAGAGGGAGAGAGGGAGAGAGGGAGAGAGGGAGAGAGGGAGAGAGGGAGAGAGGGAGAGAGGGAGAGAGGGAGAGAGGGAGAGAGGGAGAGAGGCAGAGAAGAAGGGAAAAAGCCCTCCCCTGTCAGGCCGGAAATGACTCTGCGGGCATGACACGATTGCGACCGGCATGCTTGGCGCGATAGAGCGCCTCGTCGGCACGCTTGGGCGCCTCCTGAGCGGGTTCGTCCTGCATCAACTGGGTCACACCAATGCTAGTCGTCACCGGAATACGACGTCGGTTACGGTCGAGAAATTCGAAAGCCTCCACGGCAAAGCGGATACGCTCCGCGATCTCCATCGCTCTCGCCTGGCCGCTGCCAAGCAGCAACACCACGAACTCCTCGCCACCATAGCGTGCCGTACAGTCGTGCTTGCGCGTCTGCCGGATCAGCACATCGGCGAACTGGCTCAACACACCATCCCCCACAGAGTGGCCAAAGGTGTCGTTGATTTGCTTGAAGTTATCCAGATCCAGCATCAGTAGCGAACAGGGTACGCTGCCAGCACTATCCAGCCCCTCGGTGTCGCGCTGCCAGGCCTGGATCTTGGCCAGGTGCACTTCCAAGGCACCGCGGTTGAACAGACCCGTCAGCGGATCATGGGTGGCCTGGCGATAGAGTCGCAGCAGCAGACTGAGCTGGAAATGATTGGCAGCCATGGCCACAGCCAGCAGACTCGACAGCAGCCAGAAGGCCTCCGCACCGTGTCCGGTCAACCAACTGCCGTCGACCACCTGGGAAAACACCTGCAGCGCCAGCAGGGCGATACCGGCGAACAGCGACTCCAGCAACGTGAATGGGAAGACGCTAAGCGATGCCACCAGCAGGAACGGAATGAACCCGTAACCCACCAAGTTGTGCAGCTCGCCCGGGGGCAACATGACCAACACCAGGGTATAAAACGCGGCGGGTAGCGCCAGTAGCATACCGGCACAGAACCGGATGCGGCGGATCCTCTCCTGACTGAACAGGGCCAGCAGCAGCACGGCCACCAGGCCCAGCATCAGAACCACCCGCCCGATCAGGGTGTACTTGAGCACCGCCGTGGGCAGCACCAGGGCGTCCACCACGATCCAAAGCGGCGAGAGAATAGCGAAGATAATCCCCAGGGCCAATACGCGACTTCGCAGATAGCGGGCATGGGCAAAGGCAAAATCGCGGGAGTGGTGGCGACTGCTCAAGGTATCGCGCAGCGAGCTGAAGCCGACAAAGAGCTCATGACCCGCCTCGGGCGGCTCGGCTAGCAGGTCGAGCCGGCGACTCCGGCGCTCGCTGTTCCTTGCTTCCTTCAGTTTACTGAAGACCATCCACTGACCTCAAATTGACAAGCCTTTAACAACGAGCAGCCCATGCCGCACGAACTGTGCCAAAGTGAGCCGAATTGTAACAGCGCTGAACGCTCGAAAATGTAACAGAGTTTGATCCAGGGCAAGACTAGGTGAGAGGTTCGATCGAGACAAACCTCCCCACATCGGAAAAGGTCAGCCTGAAGCAGCCATGCACCCCATCCCGGGTCACCACCCGGCGCAGCGCCTCGGCGGGAAAGATCACCTTCCTGCCATCCAGGCTGCGGGTATGCACCTGCCCGACCCGGCCCTCGTAATGGGCCAGGCAGGCATCATGGGAAAGCTCGATCACCACGTCGATGGTTGGCATGGTTCGTCAGGTTGCCGTCAACGCAAAAGTCGCCAATACTTTACCCCAATTCGGCCCGCCCTACGGACATTCACCATGCATGCATCCACTGTCATCGGCCCCGTGCCCTTCTCTTCCAGCAGTTGGCAGCCGGGCGCCGGCCTTGTCGGCAACGCCGACGCCGCACGGCGGGTTGGTGAACCAGCCAATGGCGAGGCGGCTGGCCGGGCTGCCGAGGATGCGACCCAAGGCAAGGTCGCAGAAGCGGAGGCCCCACAGAAGTCCAATGGTGAAAGGCTCAGCCAGGAAGAGCTGCGCCAGCTCGATCAGCTGAAGACCATCGACCGAGAAGTGCGCCAGCATGAGCTGGCCCACCAGGTCGCCGGCGGACAGTATACCGGTGCGGTCAGCTACCAGTTCGAGCGCGGCCCTGACGGCCAGCGCTATGCCGTGGCCGGCGAGGTGCCCATTGACTACGGCCCCGTCCCCGGCGATCCCCGCGCCACCATCGGCAAGATGCAGCAGGTGATCAGCGCCGCCCTCGCACCGGCCGATCCATCGCCCAAGGACCACCAGATTGCCGCCCAGGCCCGCCAGCACCTGCTTACTGCTACGCTGGAATTAGCCCAGCAGGCCAGCGCGCGACACAGTGCCGAGCGCCCCGAGCCCAATACCTCGGAAGCCACAGCCAGCTCGCAAGCGAGCGGCAGCGGCACGCTCGAATCCAGCAAGATCTCCCTTTCCAACTATGACATCATCGCCCGCGCCGCTATCGGCAGCGGCACCAGCACCGGCAAACTGAGTGGGAAGGCGTAAGCGCCCCCGTCTAAGAGAATCGCTGTTCGAGTACTCGGTTCGGCGCTCCAGGTTTCCATCGCGACTGGCGCCTGTCCATCTTGCATCCACACATCTTAACCTCTGCGTATTCCCGCCTTCAGACCTCAGCCCTGCGCCGATGCTAGCGTTTGCGGCCCTAATGCCCTTCCTGAACACCACCTGAACGCCCCCTGAACGACCATCATACTCATTTTTCATTAGCGCACGAAGTTTCAAACCTGAAACTTCAACCTTGAAATATATTTCATTTCTACCTAGGCTGATTTTCAGCCCTGCCGCCAAGCGAGCAGTGCTTATCACAATGTGTTGGTAATTCAGCAAGCAAGGGAACAACGACAATGACATCCCGCTTGATACTGCTGCCCACTGTCGCGTGCATAGCAGCCTTGAACGTTGCAACGGCCCTGGCGGCCCCGCCAGGAGAACACCAAGCCCACCTGGAGAGCATCCAGCAGACACCTGTGCCACCCTGGCCCCGCGGCGATGAAGCCGGCATGGGTAATACCCAGAGTTCGGGTACATGGCAGCGCTGCGCCTTCCACCTCATGCAGCCCGGGGCACAGGCGTACGAGCTAGCTTACCCACGCACTGCGACAATGCCGCAGTCGCCGTTTGCCGAACCCGAGTCCTATCGCTTCGACCCCTCCAGTGGCATTCCAGGCACTCGCCACGGCTTCAATACCGAGTCGATCAACGGAAATATCGGTGGTCAAGGCACCCAACTGGACGGGCTGGGCCATTTCGCCCACCTCTCCGAGCCCTGGAGCGGTGAAGGGGAATTTCCCGCCGAGGACCTGCGTTACTACGGCGGGTTCTCCCAGGACGACGTCAAGCCTACTCCGGATGCACCGCTCGAAAGGCTTGGCCTCGAGAACCTTCCGCCGATCGTTTCCTCTGCCGTGCTGCTGGATGCCGCGGCATACCTTAACGACGGTGAGGCCCTTGCGGCCGGCGACCTGGTCACCCGCGACGACATCCAGGGCATGATCGAGGCCCAGGGACTCGCATGGCGTGGCCTGCTGCCCGGCGATGTGCTCTACATCCACACCGGCTGGGGCAACCTATGGGAGGCAGGAGACGAGCGCTACTACGCTCAGGGACCAGGCCTTGCCTACGACACCATGGCGTGGCTGGAAGAGCAGGCTGTCGTGCTGGTCGCCCTGGATAACCCCTTCACCGATCCTGCTCCGGAAGGCATGTTGACGGGCGAGGCAATACCCGAAGGCGTGCCGGATGGCCTGCCCTTCGCCATCCATCACCACAACCTGACGCAGTCGGGCATCTACCAGATCCAGAACGCGCGGCTGGCAGATCTGGCGGCTGATCAGGTCTGGACTTCCTGCACCATGATCCTTCCCACCCTGACGAAGGGAGCAGCCCAGGCGCCGGTCAGGCCCGTTGCCATCGGCACTCCGGCGCAACCCTGAGAATCACGAACCCCGTCACGACAATAACAAGGGAGTACAACATGAACCGCAATATCCACTGGACCACCACCATCGGTGCCGCCCTGGTCTCCCTGGGGCTGGTAACCCAGGCTGCCGCCGACACGGCGACACTGAGAACCGTCAGCGCCTTCAACTCCGGCACTGCCATTCCGCATACCTTCGAGATGTTTCTCGAAGAGATTCAGAACGATCCGGATGCACCGATCGAGATCAACTTCATCGGCGGCCCTGAAACCATGCCGCCCTTCCAGATAGGCAATGCGGTAAGCAACGGCGTGGTCGACATGGCCTTCGTCACCTCGGCGTTCTACACCAGTTCCCTGCCGGCAGCCCACGCCCTGAACCTGACGCGCTACTCCCCCGAGGAACTGCGGGAAACGGGCCGTTTCGAGCAGCTGCAAGAGATGTGGCGCGAGCAGATGAACGTGCACTACCTGGCCTATACCAACTACGGCAATCGCTACCACCTGTATCTCAACGAGCCCATCAGCGGCCCCGAACTCAACGGGCTGCGCATGCGTATCACGCCGGTATACCGCGCCTTCGTCGAAGCCATGGGCGGCGAAGCGGCCCAGACCCCGCCTGGCGAAGTCTATACCGCGCTGGAGCGAGGCACGGTTGACGGCTACGGCTGGCCGGTCCAGGGCATCTTCGATCTCGGCTGGCAGGAGCATACCCGCTACCGCGTCGACCCCGGCTTCTACCACGTGGAAGTCGGCGTATTGGTCAACCAGAACACCTGGGACAACCTGACCGACGAGCAACGTGACTATCTCACCGACAAGGCGATCTGGCTGGAAGAGCTCAATGGTCTCAATGAGGAAATCAACATTGAGGAGGAGCGCCGTCAGGCCGAAGCGGGTATCGAGGTGATCGAATTCGAGGGCGAGGACCGGGAGCGCTTCCTCGAGACGGCCTACGAAGTGCAGTGGGAACGGCTGGCTCAGGAGCATGCTGAAAATACTGAGCGGCTGAGAGAGATTCTGGACAGTGAATGACACAGCACTCGCCGATGACAAGGCCGCGCGCTCACCCCTACAGAAGACGTACCATTACGTGATGCAAGCCTGCGGCCTGGCCGCAGGTGTCATCATCGGTGTCGTGTCGATCGTCATCGTTCTCAATGTCATGAGCCGAAACCTGGGTTTCGGCTCGATCTACGGCACAGTGGAAGGCAGCGAATATGCCATTGCCGCCGCCACTTTTCTTGCCGCCCCCTGGGTGCTCTATCACGGCGCCCACGTACGGGTTGACCTGCTGCAGCAGGCGCTGCCGCGGCCCTATCGGAATTTCCTGGAAATGGGCATCAACCTGCTCGGCGCGCTGATCAGCCTATGCTTCGGCTATTTCCTTCTGGCAACCGGCACCGACTACCTGAGCCGAGGAACCATGGTCTACAAGTCGTTCGTGTTCCCCGAATGGTGGACCTTCCTGCTCCCCGTCTTGTGCTTTGCCCTGCTGACTCTCGAATTCCTGCGCCGCCTGTGGCGCCTCATGCTGCCGCGGCGAGAGGTGACATGATGGAATGGCATTCTGCTCTGTTGCTGCTGATAGGCGGACTCATCCTGCTCATGGCGTTGGGCCTGCCGGTCGTTTTCGCCTTCATCGCGATCAACCTCGTCGGGGCCTTCGTTTTCATGGGCGGCGAGATGGGCATCATGCAGATGGCACGCAACAGCGCCGAGGCCATCACCAGCTTTTCCCTGATCCCCATCCCCCTTTTCGTGCTCATGGGTGAAATCCTGTTTCACACCGGTCTTGCCTACAAGGCGATCACCGCCATCGAGCGGTTGATCAAGCGTGTACCCGGCCGCCTGAGTATCGTCTCGGTACTTGGCGGCACGGCCTTCGCCACGCTCTCCGGGTCAAGCATTGCCAACACCGCCATGATGGGTAGCTCACTGCTCCCCGATATGCTCAAGCGTGGCTACCACCCCTCCATCGCCATGGGGCCCATCATGGCAGTGGGCGGCATCGCCATGCTGATTCCCCCTTCGGCGCTGGCGGTCACCTTGGGAAGCCTGGCCGGCATCTCCATCGGACAGCTGCTGATAGGCGGCATCATTCCTGGCATGCTCATGGGCGTCGCCGTACTCCTGTACGTGATGATCCGCTGTGCGAGAAATCCCGACCTGGCTCCGGCCGACGACGTGGATACCAGCCTGACCACATGGCAGCGCTGGCAACCTTTCTGTGTCTATGTACTGCCGCTGAGCGGCATCTTCGTGGCCGTGGTGGGCAGCCTGCTGACCGGCTGGGCCGAGCCCACGGAATCTGCCGCTTTCGGCGCCGTCGCCGCCACGTTTGCCGCGCTTTGCTATCGCTGCCTGAGCCTGGACTCACTGGTCACGTCGCTGATGGAGACAGCCAAGGTCTCGGTCATGATCCTCTTCGTGCTGGTTGCCTCCACCACCTTCTCACAACTGCTCTCATTCTCCGGTGCCACAAGCGGGCTTCTGCAAGTGGTGACGGGCTGGGAACTGACGCCGCTGATGGTCGTACTCGGCATGCTGCTGGTACTGCTGGTGCTGGGCTGCTTTGCCGACCAGATCAGCATGATCATGATCACCCTGCCGTTCTTCATGCCACTCGTCTCGACCCTGGGCATCGACCCGATCTGGATCGGCGTGCTGTTCCTGGTTGCCATGGAGATCAGTTTCCTGACACCGCCCTTCGGGCTGCTGTTGATCGTGATGCAAGGTGTGGCGCCGCCCGGAATCCGGCTGACCCAGGTATACCAGGCGGCACTGCCTTTCCTGATCCTGCAATTACTGGTTCTGGCGCTGGTCGTTGCACTGCCCTGGCTGGCGACCGGCCTGCCCGACATGATGCGCTGAAACCGCTAAACACCACTCACGCCCTGGGCTGAAAACCCACGCGACGAGGCAATCACAATGGCTGAAAGAACATTTGTCGAGGAGGTCAAGAAGCTACGCCTGGGAGAGGGCGAAACCTTCCAGGGCGAGGGCATCTTGGCCGTCACCAAAGCGCTGCTGCAGTCAGGAGTCGCCTACGTGGGCGGCTACCAGGGGGCGCCGATTTCCCATCTCATGGATGTGCTTCACGACGCTCAGCACATTCTCGAGGAGCTGGGCGTACACTTCGAAAACAACGCCAGCGAAGCCGCCGCCGCCGCCATGTTGGCGGCCTCGGTCAACTACCCGTTGCGCGGTGCGGTGGCCTGGAAATCCACCGTGGGCACCAACGTCGCCTCCGATGCACTGGCCAACCTGGCCTCGGGTGGGGTGACCGGGGGCGCGCTGATCATCGTCGGCGAAGATTACGGCGATGGCTCAAGCATCATGCAGGAGCGCACCCACGCCTTCGCCATGAAGAGCCAGATTTGGCTGCTCGACCCACGCCCCAACCTGCCCTCCATCGTCAAGGCGGTGGAGAAAGGGTTTGAGCTGTCGGAAGCCAGCCACACACCGGTGATGCTGGAGCTGCGTATTCGCGCCTGTCATGTCCACGGGCGCTTCCAGACCCAGGCCAACCGCTCGCCCAGCTTCACCATCGACGACGCCTTGGCCAACCCGGTTCGCGATACCAGCCGCATCGTGTTGCCGCCCGCCAGCTTTCAGCATGAGCATGAGAAGGTAAATACGCGCTGGCCGGCGGCAGTGAACTTCATCAAGGAGCACGGCCTCAACGAGACCTTTCCCGGCGATCATGCCGACATCGGCCTGATTCTTCAGGGCGGGCTCTACAATACGGTCATTCGCGGGCTCGAGCGCCTCGGCCTGGCCGACACCTTCGGCAATAGTCGCATCCCCCTGCATGTGCTGAACGTCACCTATCCGCTGGTGAACGATGAGCTGGAGGCCTTCTGCTCAGACAAGCGTGCCGTGCTGATGATCGAGGAAGGACAGCCCGACTACCTGGAACAGGCGCTTGCCAGTATCCTGCGTCGTGCCGATATCGACACTCGACTGCATGGCAAGGATGTACTGCCCAAGGCCGGTGAATACAATGGCCAGGTGATGCTCAAGGGCCTGCGCGGCTTCCTTGCGGCTGTCGCGCCGACGCTGCTGCCACAGCCTGAGGCACTGCCCACCCCCGACGAGCAGGCACCCACCCTGCCACCTCGCCCACCGGGGTTCTGTACGGGCTGCCCCGAACGACCGATCTTCACCGCCATGAAGCTCGTCGAGCGTGAGCTGGGGCCGCGCCACGTGAGCTGCGATATCGGCTGTCACCTGTTCTCCATCCTCCCGCCCTTTAATATCGGCAATACCACCATGGGCTATGGCCTGGGGGCCTCCGCGGCTTCGGCCTTCCACGGTTCCAAGGGCGGCCGCGCCATCAGCGTGATGGGTGATGGTGGCTTCTGGCACAACGGCCTGACCAACGGCGTCGCGAATGCCGTCTACAACGGCGACGATGACGTGCTGCTGATCGTGGATAACTTTTATTCCGCAGCCACCGGAGGGCAAGACCTTCCCTCCTCTCGCGCCGAGAATCCCATACGTCGCACCAACATTCCGATCGAGCAGGCGGTAAAGGGCGTGGGGGTGAAGTGGATAAGGGTGATCGATCACACTTATGACGTCCAGCGCATGAAGGCGACGCTCACCGAAGCCCTGACCACCCGGGAGAAGGGGCCCAAGGTCATCATCGCTCAGTCGGAGTGTATGCTGAATCTGCAGCGGCGCGAAAAACCCAAGGTCCGCCAGGCGCTCAAGGAGGGGAAGCGCACCGTCCGCCAGCGCTTCGGCGTCGACAGCGACACCTGCACCGGGGACCACTCCTGCATCCGCATATCCGGCTGCCCCTCCCTATCGATACGGCCCAACCCCGATCCTCTGCGGGAACACCCCGTTGCCCACGTGGACAACACCTGCGTGGGCTGCGGCCTGTGTGGCGAGGCAGCCCATGCCGCCGTGCTCTGCCCCTCCTTCTATCGCGCCGACGTAATCAGCCACCCCAATCGCTGGGATCGCCTGCTGCACCGTTGGCGCCAGGGGATCATTCAGCGCCTGCAGGCGTGGCGCGAAAAGCGCCTGGCCCCGTTGCCCCCATCGGCTCACCTATCGGGAGAAACCCATGCCTGACGTGACCACAGCCAAACGACCGATCACGCTGGCCATCATGGCCATGGGCGGCCAGGGCGGCGGGGTACTCTCCGACTGGATCGTCCACCTGGCCGAAAGCAACGGCTACCTGGCCCAGGCGACCTCGGTGCCCGGGGTCGCCCAGCGCACCGGAGCCACCATCTACTACCTGGAACTGTTTCCCGAGGCCGAGGCCGAGCGCGCCGGCCAGGCACCGGTATTGGCCCTGATGCCGTCGCCGGGAGACGTCGATATCGTGCTGGCCGCCGAGTTCATGGAAGCGGGCCGAGCCCTGGAGCGCGGGCTCGTGACGCCAGACCGCACCACGGTGATTGCCTCGAGCCACCGGGTATATGGCATCACCGAAAAAAGCGCCATGGGCAACGGCATCCTCGACCCGGAACCAGTCCGTGAGCAGCTTCGGCAGCATGCCCAGCATTTCATCGAATTCGATATGGAAGCCACTGCGCACCGCCAGGGCAGTGTCATCAGTGCCGTACTGTTCGGCGCACTGGCCGGCAGCCATACGCTGCCCTTCCCCCGTGAAGCGTTCGAAAATGCGATACGCGACGGTGGCATTGGAGTCTCGGCAAGCCTGCGCGCCTTCGATGAAAGCTACCAGCAGGCACAGGACGCCGAACCCCATAGCGCACCGAGCGACACCACCTCAGTCAATGAAGCCACCCCACCCAAGGCAGAGCTGGCGGAACTTGTCGCCTTGAAAGCCGAGATTGATAGCCGCTTCCCCGAACCGGTGCGTCCGGTGGTGCACGAGGGCGTCCTGCGCCTGATCCATTATCAGGATATCCCCTATGCGCGCGAGTATCTGGAGCTGTTACAACTGCGCATGGCAGGAATCCAAGCACACCTGGATCACAGCGTTCTGCGAGAGCTGGCTCGGCATCTGGCACTCTGGATGAGCTATGAGGACACCATTCGTGTCGCCGATCTGAAAATCCGTTGCGACCGCCTGGCGCGGGTGCGCAACGAGGTCAAGGCCGAACCGGACCAGATCGTCTATACCGCCGAGTATATGCATCCACGCGTCGAAGAGATCTGCGACACCCTGCCGACCGGCCTCGGACGCTGGGTGATGCGTACCGGCTGGGTTCGCCGTCCCCTGGCAAGAATGACCCAGCGCGGTCGACGCATCAGCCCCCAGCGGCTGCGAGGCTTTCTGCTGCTGCTGACCGTGGCGAGCCTGCGGCGCTGGCGCAGGAAGACCCTGCGCTATTGTGATGAGCGCCAGCGCATCATTGCCTGGTTGGCAGCGGTCGATCGTGCGCTTGCCATCTCTCCGGAGGTCGCCCTGGAGGTGATCAAGGCACAAGGGTTGGTGAAAGGCTATGGCGATACACACCGCCGCGGCCTGGCCAGCTTCACCACCGTGATGGAGGCCTTCGAGCGCTTCGGCGAAGCGCCCGATGCCGCCGCACGCCTGCACCAGCTTCGCGACGCGGCTCTCGCCGACGAGAAGGGCGAAACCTTGCAGCGTAGCGTGGGTGAGTGGAAGCCGGAAACGTCCATGGCAGCGGACGACTCGCGTATCGCCGTGAAGCAGATATAGACGCAAGTGTGGCTTATTAGAACCAAGGTACGCCAATTTGCTTTAAGCTTAAACATTTTAGGTGTGACACACTGGAGAGCAACGATGAGGATAGCCTGCCTCGGCGGCGGCCCCGCCGGCCTCTACTTCGCCATCAGCATGAAATTGCACGATCCCAGCCACGAGATCGTGGTGCTCGAGCGCAATCGCCCCGACGACACCTTCGGCTGGGGCGTGGTGCTCTCCGACGAGACCCTGGACAACCTGGCTGCCAACGACACCGTCAGTGCGGCGCGCATCCGCGAGCACTTCGCCTACTGGGACGATATCGCCGTGATCCACGATGGCGTGAAGACCGTCTCCACTGGCCATGGCTTCTGCGGCATCGGTCGTCATAAACTGCTGGTGTTGCTGCAGCAGCGCGCCCGGGAGCTCGGCATCGAGCTGCGCTTCGAAAGCGACATTCCCGAGGCCCGCATCGATGAACTGAGCCGCGAGTTCGACCTGGTGCTGGCCGCCGATGGACTCAATTCGCGCACCCGCCAGCACTATGCCTCGCACTTCCAGCCCGACATCGACGTGCGCGCCTGCAAGTTCGTCTGGCTGGGCACCCACCAGACCTTCAACGACGCCTTCACTTTCATCTTCGAGAAGACCGAGCACGGCTGGGTGTGGGCCCATGCCTACCAGTTCGACGCCGACACCGCGACCTTCATCGTCGAGTGCAGCGAAGCCACCTGGCAGGCCTTCGGCTTCGGCGAGATGAGCCAGCAGGAATCCATCGCCGTCTGCGAGCGGATCTTCGCCCGGCATCTGGGCGGCCACGCACTGATGACCAACGCCCACCACATTCGCGGCTCGGCATGGATCAACTTCCCCCGGGTGCTGTGCGAGCGCTGGAGCGTCGACAACGTGGTGCTGATGGGCGATGCCGCGGCCACCGCGCATTTCTCCATCGGTTCCGGCACCAAGCTGGCATTGGAGAGCGCCATCGCCCTGGCGGCGTACCTGCACAGCGAGCCCGACATGGCCAGTGCCTTCTCCCGTTATGAGGAGGAACGCCGCACCGAGGTGCTGCGCCTGCAGTCGGCGGCGCGCAACTCCACCGAGTGGTTCGAGCAGGTGGAGCGCTACCTGGACCTGGATCCGGTGCAGTTCAACTACTCGCTGCTGACCCGCTCCCAGCGCATCAGCCACGAGAACCTGCGCCTGCGCGACCCCGCGTGGCTGGAGAGCGCCGAACGCTGGTTCCAGGCGCAGGCGGGCAACCCGGAAAGCGACCGCGCGCCCATGTTCGCCCCCTTCACGCTGCGCGGCATGACCCTCTCCAACCGCATCGTGGTCTCGCCCATGGCCCAGTACAAGGCGGTGGACGGCCGCCCCACCGACTGGCACTTCGTGCACTACGCCGAGCGCGCCAAGGGCGGTGCCGGGCTGGTCTATATCGAGATGACCTGCGTCTCGCCCGAGGGACGCATCACCCCGGGCTGCCCAGGGTTCTACGCCCCCGAACACGAGGTGGCCTGGAAGCAACTGTGCGACTTCGTCCACGCCGAGACACCGGCGAAGCTGTGCGCCCAGATCGGCCACTCCGGCCCCAAGGGTTCCACCCAGCTCGGCTGGCAGGAGATGGACGCGCCGCTGCCCGAGGGTAACTGGCCGATTCTGGCGGCCTCCGCCGTGCCCTGGTCAGAGCGCAACCAGATACCCAAGGCCATGGACCGCGCCGACATGGACCGCGTACGCGAGGAATTCGTCGCCGCAGCAACGATGGCCGATCGCGCCGGCTTCGACATGATCGAGGTGCATGCCGCCCACGGCTACCTGCTGTCGTCGTTCATCACGCCACTGACCAACCGTCGCGAGGACGAATACGGCGGCTCGCTGGAAAATCGCATGCGCTACCCGCTGGAGGTGATCCGCGCGGTGCGCCAGGCGTGGCCCGACCACAAGCCGCTGTCGGTACGCATCTCGGCCAACGACTGGGTCGGCGACGAGGGCGTCATCCCCGATGAGGCGGTGGCGATCGCCCGCCTGCTGCAAGCCGCCGAGGTGGACATCGTCGACGTCTCCGCCGGTCAGACCTCGACGCGGGCCCGGCCGGTCTACGGCCGCATGTTCCAGACGCCGTTCTCCGATCGTATCCGCAACGAGACCGGCATCGCCACCATGGCGGTGGGCAACATCTATCAGGCCGACCACGTCAACTCGATCCTGATGGCGGGCCGCGCCGACCTGGTGTGCCTGGCCCGGCCGCACCTGGCCGACCCCTACTGGACGCTGCACGCCGCGGCGGGCCTTGGCGACAGCCAGTGCGACTGGCCGCAACCCTATGGCCCCGGCCGCGATCAGCTGCAGCGCCTGGCCGAACGCGGCGAGGGCTGGACATGAGCGATGACACCAGGACCAGCATGAACGAAGGCTTCACCAGCCGACGCAAGGTGCGCTTCGAGCATTGCGACCCGGCAGGCATCGTTTTCTACCCGCGCTACCTCGAAATGATCAACGCGGTCGTCGAGGATTGGTTCGATGACACCATGGGAATTGGATTCAACCAACTCGTGGAATCGGGTAGAGGCGTTCCTACCGTCTCCTTGGAGACTGAGTTCAATGCGCCCAGTCGGCTGGGAGAGAGCCTGACCTTCCACCTCGTTCCTCAGACCGTAGGGCGCACCAGCCTCAAGCTCGACATCACTGCCACCTGCATCGACCAGCGCCGCCTGACCGCCCAGGTGACGCTGGTACTGATCGACCTGACAACCGGCCGGCCATTGCCATGGCCCGATGCCATGCGCCAACACTTTTTACTCAACGGCACCTGAAGGAATCAGAACATGACCACCCTCCATGAACTCCTGCATCCCGCCAACTGGAAGCCAGCCGTGGGCTACGCCAACGGCATCATAGCCTCGGGCCGCACCATTTATGTGGGCGGCCAGATCGGTTGGAACAGTGACCAGATGTTCGAAAGCGACGACTTCGTTGCCCAGGTGCAACAAGCACTGACCAATATACTCCAAGTGCTGCAAGAAGCCGGCGCCGGCCCCCAGCATTTGGTAAGGCTGACCTGGTTCGTGGTCGACAAGCAGGAGTACCTGGCGCGGTTGAAGGAAGTGGGTGCCGCCTATCGCGCAGTCTTGGGCAAACACTTTCCCGCCATGACCATGGTCCAGGTCGCCGACTTGGTCGAAGATCGGGCCAGGGTAGAGATCGAAGCCACCGCGGTAGTGCCAGGCGACTGAGTGAAAGAATTTTCACCATCAAGCGCCCCGGCCACCGGTACAACCTGCTAAGCCACCGCTTCATCGATCTTGAAACGCTGCACCAGCCTTGCAAGCTCGCGTGCCTGGTCGTTCAGGGAGTGGCTGGCAGCGGTGCCTTCCTGAACCAGTACCGCGTTCTGCTGGGTCACCTCATCGAGCTGGCTCACCGCCGTGTTGATCTGCTCGATGCCTGACGACTGCTCGGTGGCCGCCGTGGCAATCTCGCTGATAAAGCTCGACACCCGCTTCACACCTTCGGCAATGGTGGATAACTGCTGGCTTGCAGAATTCACCAGCCGCTCGCCCTCGTCCACACTGGCCACGCTGGAGTCGACCAGCTCGCGGATCTTGTTGGCCTCGGCCGAGCAGCGGCCGGCCAGCTGACGCACCTCGGTGGCCACCACGGCGAAACCACGACCGTGTTCGCCGGCCCGGGCCGCCTCTACCGAGGCATTCAGCGCCAGCAGGTTGGTCTGGAAGGCGATGCCGTCGATGGCTTCGACGATGCTCTCCACACGCCGGTTGGCCTGCTTGATGCTACCCATGGACTCCGCCGCTTGCTGCCCCACTCCACTCGCATTGCGCGTCTGGTCGTCCAGCTCAGTGGTCAGCTCGCGAGCCTGGGTGGCCGACTCTGCTGTCTGCCTGACGGTGGCGGTCATCTCTTCGAGGCTGGATGCGGTCTCGACCAGCGAGGAGGACTGCTGCTCGGTGCGGCTAGCCAGGTCCTCGTTGCCCTGGGCGATCTCGCTGCTGGCCACACTGACCGACTCGGCCGTCTGCCTGATATCGCCCATCATCGCCTGCAGGTTCTGCTGCATCTCGTGCATGTGGGCCAGCAGACTAGTGGTATCGCCGCGCTTCACCGGTACCCGCATGGTCAGGTCGCCTTGCACCACCCTTCTTACCACTTCCGCGGCCCGCTGCGGATCGCCGCCCAGCGTCTTCACCACCGAGCGCACCATGCCAAGGCTCACCAGCACGGCAATCGAGACGATGAGAACCGTGATGCCCACCAATATCCAGAACAGGCGCGACACTTCGGCCAGGGCTTCGCCTACCGGCACTTCGACAACCAGGCCCCAGTCAAGCATCGGGAGGTAGGTATAGCTACCGATCACCGCGGTTCCGGCGACATTCGTATAGCGCCCCACGCCGCTTTCGCCGGTGCCAATTGCAACCGCCGCCTGGGTCGCAAGCTCACGACTCTCACCCGCCAACGCCGCCACCGGCGTGACCGGCATGCCGTCACCCCCCAGCAGGTAAGTGTCGGAGCTGCCGCCCAGCGACATCTCGGCCATGCGCTCGAACAGCACATCGAGGCGTACCGCCGCACGCACCACCCCCACGACATCGCCATTGTCGGCGAAGACCGGCGCCACCACGTTGCTCACCTGATTTCCCGTGGCACGCGATACCAGCGGCTGGGAGAAGACTGGCTGCCCCTGGATCGCTTCGCGGAACCAGGCGCGGTCGGCCACGTCGAAGGCACGGGCATCGTCGCTAGACAACACCGCCGCTCCACCGTCATAGCTCACGCCGGCTACGCCGATGCCATCCTCGCCGACGAAGAAAAGCGTATCGTAGTAGCCGCTCTGCTCCGCGATACGTACCAGCAGGTGTTGAATCGATTCGATCTCGACCTGGCGTACCGGATCAAGGTTCGCCACATAGCCGATTTCGTCCTGGCGTGCATCCAGCCACTGGGTAAAGGAACCGGCCATCATCTCACCCGTGCCCTGCAGCTGGTCCACCGTCGCCTGGGTAAAGGACTGGCGATACTGGGCATAGACCAGCCCCGCGACCAGCATTACCGAGATCAGCACCAACGAGACGATCATCAGCGTCAAGCGGCTGCTGAAGCCCAGCCGTGAGCGTTGCTGCTGTGGCGAACCGGAGGTTTGCACTGCCACCGGCACAGCCTCGGCATCGTCGGGAAAACGGCCCAGCGTTATGGAATTCATTGTTGCTCTCCTGCCATTCAGCCACCCTGGCACACCAGGCCAGCGGTGAGGCCATCGTTATCGTTGTTGTCAACGCAAGCAGATGTTGCCTGCCTCTCCCCGTTATCGGCCTGGACAGGTGAAGATTGAGGGCAAGGAAGTAAGAAATTTGACAAATGTCAAACTTCTTGATCAGACATTTCGAATGGAGAGCGCACGATTCTGAACTTGATTCCGTCTGGCGCCGACAGGAGACCGGCGGCCGCAAGGTTGGATGCTACCCTTTCGCCAACGCCTTCTGCATCGCCACCAGCCGCTCGTGCAACATCTTCGCCTTCTCGATGGCCTGAGCCTCGCCGTCATCCAGCGTCAGCACCGGCCCATCGCCAACGGCAGTACCGTTCCGCTCGCTTTCCCGCATCGCCTGTACATCTTGCGAATATCGGGTAAGCAGATGCTTGATATGCAGGCGAATAGTAAACAGCTCGAGCTCCAGCGCTTCCTGCTGCTCCTGACGCCGCACCTGTTCCAACGGCTGCTCCGTCGCCTCAAGTATCGCCAGCAGGGTGTTCTGAATCATCACCTCTGCCGCCTTCAGCTTCGGTAGTATGTCATACAGCAGTTCCTGCAAGGTGATACGTTGCGCTTCATTCATTCCCCCTCCTCTTCCATTAAACCTTCCGCTGGAAGATCGAGCATCGCCGGCGTATAGGCTCGCTGGTCGTTGGCTGCATCCCTAGAGGCCATAAAGCCCAGCAGGGGCTGCATTAGCCGCACACCAAGGTTGTTACCCTATTACTTTATACGTTTCAAATAACCGTCTGGTGCAACAGTGATCAAAAGCTTATGTTGGATGCTCTTGTCGATCATAAATTGCTGATGGTTTTTAAGGTATTCCCACACTGCAGTCTTGGGATTGTTACCTGTCCCCCAGGGGCGGTCGGGGAACATGTCGTCTGGCAGGTCTTCGACGATGGTGTCGAAAACCACGCAGTAGCTGTCCACACTGGTCAGTGGCGCGTAGGCTTCCAGTTCCGCGAGTACGTGGTCGTGGGTGTGGTTGGAATCGAGACAGACCAGTACACGCTGGTAACCTCTAGCAAACTGGTGGGCCTGTTCGATAATCTCGGGCGCGATACTGGAACCCTGAATCATCTCGATGCGAGAAGCCATGGGATGTGCCTCGATCGCCTCACGGTTGTGGGCTCGGATGTCGATATCGATGCCCAGCACCTTACGCCGCGACTGTCTGGGGTCTAAGGTTGCACCTGACTCAATGGCTTCGCACATATCCAGCAGCGCAAGCATGGAGGCACTCAGAATCAGCGAACCACCGTGAGCAATACCGGTCTCGATGATGAGATCCGGCTTGACTTGCCAGATCAGTTCCTGCATCGCCACCATGTCCTGAGGATACTGGATGATGGGTCGGCCAAGCGCAGAAAAGTTGTAGGAGTACTTGGGTAATATTGACGCAAGCGTGAACTGGTTTGCTGCTTCTATCAGCTTTGGATTCTTACTATTCACATCAATACGAGCCATTACCTCTACATAAAAATCGTTCATTGATCGACCCCAATATATCTAAAATTATAATTTGACATCCTTTTTATTTCCTCAAGATAGTTCGAGTTCATGACATAAATTGCGGCCCCAGGTGGCAAGTTCTTTATTGCCACCTCTGGAGACTGCACCAGCAGTCCAGTTCCAGGTAGATACTTACCTTGCTTTTCAGGATTGACATCGATGACGATATCGACCGGCCGACCAGCACGCTCGCGCAACAAGGAAAATATGACGCCCTTTGAACCACCGCCCCAAACGCAAGTGGGATGTTCTGTTCTATTCTGTTCTATTCTGTTCTGCTCTGCAGGGTGCGCATAAAAAGTAAAGTCTGTTGGGAAATCGATGGATTCACCTATCACAGGCTCCCTAAGCGATGACAAATCGGCCACCACGTACAGATACTGTTGGCCAAAAAAACGACCGCTTTTAACGATGCTTCCAAATATTCTATTGAAATCAATTAAACGAAAATAATTCACATGCTCATAAAATATATCAAACCAAGCGCGCCTCTCACAAATCCATTCAAAACATGGTACCTCAATGTAAATCAGCCCCTGCCCCCCATTGGCCTTCTTGAGCTGAAACAGAAAATCAACAGGATTCGAAACATGTTCCAACACATGCCTTAAAATGAGACCTTTTGCAGGCTTAGCGATAATTCCTGGCTCAAAATATGACTTAACAATGCGCGGATTATCTCCATCGTAGACGGAGTCAAAACCCGTCACATCCACTCCGCGCTGAAGCAGCATTTCCAGAAAGAAGCCTTTACCACAGCCAACTTCAACAAGCTTCTCCTTGCCTAGGGTCTCTTCTATCAAGGTGGCCACTTGCTCCAAGTGCTGACGAAAGTGCCAGCTCACGCCTTGCTCGTTATTATAGCTGGCGTCATAGACCACCAACTCAGGCCTAAATGCATCGTTATAAATCAGGCCCGTAACTTGATCCTCAACAATCTCGATATCCCCCTTCAAACACTGCTGGGCCTCTTCCATCGAATCATAAACACGATTTTGCAGCACTGGGAATCGGCATTGGCGATAAAGCGTTTTTTTTCTGTCTCGTCTTTCTACTTCATTCATTGGGGATACCAAGGACACATGAGGGGTCAACCAGGTTGTCTGGGCGCGCACCGAATTTCAGAAGATCTCTACTTCCATATTCATCCGCAATCTGCTGAGCAAGTTGCCGCACTGTTATCGGAACACCTGAGCAAATATTAACCGGGCCTACATAGCCACCCTGCGCAATATCGGCAATTTTCTTGCCTGCCTCTCTCACGTCAAGGAAGTCACGAATCTGTCTTCCGCTGGTTAACTCGGCCGGCTCACCTTTCTCGAGTTGCTTGCGAAGATAAGGCACGAGTCTGCGTTCATCCTCACCCTCGCCGTAGAGATAAAAGAGCCTACACCAGGCGAACTGGATGGATTGGGCGGGCAACCATTGCGACAAATTCAGATACAGCGCAGCCTTGGAAGCCGCATAAGGCGTCAACGGCTTCAGCGGCGTATCCACCGGCAATATACAACACGTGAGATCGTACTCAAAGCATGTTCCAACCCCTACCATGCGCTTCACACCGGCATTTGACGCACCTTTGGCAAGGTTGAGCGAGCCGATCAGGCAATCCATGTTCTGACTTGCCTGCAGGTACTTTCCCGGTTCGGCATACCATGCCACATGGACCACGACATCCACACCCTGACATTGTTGCGTCCACCATGCCACATCCTCTGCAAAGAGGTCGGCAGTCGTCACAACCCTTTCCACATTGGGCAACGTATTGACCAAGTCCTCTTTCCCTTCACGCACCACGGGCACCAGTTTCACTGCCGGGCTGGAGAGTGCCCGCATCACCTGCCGCCCCACAAAGCCAGTGACTCCCGTTACAAGCACCTTTTTCATTGAATAGAAGACTCCGGAACGGCGGTCGCAAAACGGATGCTGTCCGCTACTAGATCGACACTCAGCTTCCCGATCTCTTCAGCAATACTCCAATACAGGATCAAGACGTAATCGGGCCTTATTTCCAAGATATATTCCGGCGTCAGGATGGGAATGTGGCTGCCCGGCATGTACTTACCCTTCTTGGCCGGCGCTGCATCGCAGACGTATGCCAGTAGATCCGGCTTGACGACCGCATAGTTGAATAGTGTATTTCCCTTGTTAGCGGCGCCATAGGCCGTGACCTTTTTCCCATTGCGCTGTTGCTCGACCAGAAAGGCGAGCAGGTCGTTCTTGATGCGATCGGGATGAGACTGGCAGGTTTCCAGCCGCTGCGGACCCCTGCCCGCTTCTTCATTCAGCAGTGCCGCAACTGAAGCATGGTCAGCTTTCGGGTCATCGGCGTGGCAATCATAGACGCGCAAGCTACCGCCATGGGTGGGGAACTCCTCGACCTGCCAAACGCGCTGCCCGGCGGCCTGAAAGAGGCGGCTAACGGTGTAGAGCGAGAGATAAGAGATGCGCTCATGATAGCTGGTGTCGAACTGGTTGTACTCGAATAAGCGCATCAGGTGAGGAAATTTCAGGATGATAGTGCCGCCCGGCTTGAGGGTAGCCTTGAAGCCCCGAGTGAAGTCGTTGATGTCCGACACATGGGCATATACGTTGTTACCGATAATCAGGTCGGCCTGCCGTCCTTCACCCGCGAGTTGCCGACCCAAGGCCTCGCCGAAGAACTCACGCAGCACTGGGATGCCCTGCGCCTCTGCCGCCATGGGATAAGCGCTGGAGGGCAAGGCGAAGCCTAAATGAAGAAAAGTGTTATTCAATAGAGCCCCATAATGCCGGGAATTCATAAGAATATACCGTGGAAGCCTTCATCAAGCAGCGGGTGGGCTGCGTCCTTTACGGACAGGCAGCCTGCTTTAAGGGGCCACTTGACACCAAGACGAGGGTCGTCAAAGCGAACGCCTCCCTCTGCGTTGGGCATATAGTGAGCTGTGGTCAGGTAAAACACCTCGCTGTCCGGCTCCAGGGTCTGGAAACCGTGAGCAAACCCCTCGGGGATTACCATCATCCGATGGTTGTCCGCCGCCAGTTCTTGGGCATACCAGTTCAAAAAAGTGGGAGAGTCACGACGCAAGTCGATGGCAACATCCCATACCCGCCCTTTCAGGCATCGCACCAGCTTCATTTCGGCATGGGGGGGGTGCTGGAAATGGAGTCCGCGAATGGTGCCTACAGTGCTTGTGGTTGAGTGGTTGATCTGTACGATTCGGCGCCTGCCGATGACAGGAGCCAGCTCGTTATCACAGAAGAGGCGGGCGAATGCCCCACGTAAGTCAGTGTGGGGCGTAGATTCAATCACCATCAAGTCGGAAATGGGTGTGGTGTTAATCTTCATTGGCCAGTCCATTCATGCCCGGCATTGGCCGCAGAATCAACATAGTCGAGGAGCTGTTGACGGCTGGTGACTTCCTGCGACTCCATCCAGGTGCGATACCAGTGGGCCGTCTGCGCCAAGGTCGCCTCAAGGTTCCAGACCGGCTGCCAGTTGAGCCGGCTGCGTGCCTTGGCGCTGTCGAGGTAGAGCAGCGCAGCCTCGTGGGGCTGGGGCTCTTGGGTGATGTGCCAACGCATTTGGCTCCAGTGATGAGCGAGCCGTTCGAGCACTTCGGCAACCGGGCGGTTGCCCTCCGGCTCCGGTCCGAAGTTCCACGCTTCGGCAAAGCGGCTGTCGCCCGAAAGCAGTCGTTGCCCGAGCATCAGGTAGCCACTCAGGGATTCCAGGACATGCTGCCATGGCCGGGTTGCTGCCGGGGAGCGGATCTCCAGCGATTGATCAGCTTCGAGCGCACGGATCAGATCGGGAATGAGCCGGTCTTCCGACCAGTCGCCGCCGCCAATGACGTTGCCCGCCCTAGCGGTTGCCAGCTGGGGGGCGCCCCGGGAGGCAAAGAAAGCGCTGCGGTAGCTGGCAGCCACAAGCTCCGAACCGGCCTTGGAGGCGCTATAGGGGTCGTGGCCGCCCAGCAGGTCGATCTCGCGATACCCCCAGGTCCACTCGCGGTTCTCATAGCACTTGTCGGTGGTGATGGCGACGATAGCCCGCACGCTGTCTTGCTCGCGACAGGCCTCCAGAACATGGGCGGTGCCCATGACGTTGGTAGACCAGCTCTCCAGCGGGTCGCGATAAGATCGCCTGACCAGTGGCTGCGCTGCCAGATGAAAGACGATTTCCGGCTGGCTTTTTTGAATGACACTGCGCACAGCTTGCCGGTCGCGGATGTCGACACGATGATCCTGAATGGGAAGCTGGAGCAGGTCCCAATGATTGGGAGTTGTCGCCGGAGTGAGGCCGATACCGGTAATTTCGGCCCCCAGTTCGTGTAACCAGAGGGCGAGCCAGCTGCCCTTGAAGCCTGTGTGGCCGGTAATCAGCACCCGCCGCCCACGATAGGCTTCATCAAACAGTTTCATGTCCAACACCTCCACGGGGCATCGCCGGAATCCCAGAGCCTCTCCAAGAGGTTCTTGTCGCGCAGGGTGTCCATAGGCTGCCAAAATCCTCGATGCTCAAAAGCCTCCAGTTGCCCTTTGTTGGCGATCGTTTGTAGGGGATGACCTTCCCATGAACTTTGATCGTCATCAATAAAATCAAGTACCTGGGGATTGAGGACGAAAAAACCACCATTGATCCAGGCGCCATCACCCGGGGGCTTCTCCTGAAAACCGTGTACTGAGGTCCCCTCGCGAAGCAGTGCCCCATAGCGACCTGGTGGTTGCACCGCGGCCACGGTAGCGAGCTTACCATGCTGATGGTGGAAAGCCAGTTGGGAGGTGATATCGATATTTGCCACCCCATCACCATAGGTGAAGCAGAAGGCTTGCTCATCTCGCAAATAGTCAGCAACTCGCTTGAGCCGACCACCAGTCAAGGTTTCTTCACCGGTATCAACTAGCGTTACCCGCCAAGGCTCCGCCATCTTGTGATGAACTTCCATCTCATTGTTGGACATGTCAAAGGTGACATCGGACATATGCAAAAAATAATTAGCAAAATACTCTTTAATTACATAACCCTTATAACCACAGCAGATCACAAAATCATTTACTCCGTGCTTGGAATAAATTTTCATAATGTGCCAGAGGATCGGCCGACCACCGACTTGGATCATTGGCTTAGGTTTAAGATGAGTTTCTTCCGAAATTCGTGTTCCGTACCCACCCGCCAATATGACACATTTCATGTAATCACCTTATTAGCCAAAACGTTCTCTGAGCAGACTCTCAGAAACTTCAATAATTTTACTAGATTTTTCGTCTGGCATATCACTAGTCAGCTTTGCCAAATCATCAATGTAGTATTGATAAAAATCTTCTCTGTCCAATGATCCTTGACTACCAAGCAAGCGCTCCTCTGTGCTTTCTTTTCTTAAAGAAAAATAGCGTCTAAAATAGGTAACATCGCTTAAATTGACCAGTTTGCCACTCCACAGCAAATGGCTAATCAGCACATGATCAGGCGAGATAGTTCTCCTAAATTCAAACCTATCCAAACAAGAGCGACGAAAAACAGAATGAAATACTGTGCAGTTAGCAAGCTTGGCAACTGAATTAATATATCTTCCCAAATTATTGCTTTCAGAAAAATCATATATAGCGTCTTCAACGATACCTTTAACGACCGATTGTTCGTCAATTGCCATTGGCACACCCATCACCATAGTGGTCGACGAGGTTTTTTTAATCTCCCCGACCATTGAGCTAAGGTAATTATCTGACAAATAGTCGTGAGCCCCTAACCACATAAAATATTTAGATTTACTATTCTTAAAAACAAACTCAAAGTTATCATATGAACCTATATTTTCATGCTGCTGGAATATTTCAAAACGTTCATCATCGGCTGTTTCTTCGCGGACGATTTCAAGAGTTCCATCTATTGAGCAATTGTCCGAAATCAAGAACTTGACATTATTAAAATCTTGGCGCTTCAGAGACTGAAGAGTTTCACGTATAAATTTTTCCTCGTTATAGACGGGCACACCTACGCAAAGAGTGAATTCACGTTGATTGCACTCAAGCTGAGCGGGATCATATGTTACCTGTCGCTTCTCAACAGGCATTGACTCAGCCTCAACCATCTCTTCTTCAATCAAGTACTCTTCCGCCTTTCTCTGGTCCATCTCTGCAAGCAACTTATACGCTATATCCTTCGCACCAAATACAGCATGCAGTAGAAATGCGAGCTTAGTGCGCTGTTCGTCACTGAGCTGTGCGGTGCGTTTATGGCTTGGTAGGAAAATCGCATCAGCACTTACCAGTTCAGTCGCCTGGCGTTTTTCTTCAGGTACGCTATCAGGGAAATAGCTACAGTAGCTCTCATTGTGGAAGCGATAGAAACGGAAGCCATGACTAGTTCCCCACTGATGAAGGCCCGCGAGGCTCGGTTGACAGTCGTGAGTAAACTGAAACTTGACTCGCGCCTGAATCAGCAGGGTGTTACGCAGCGCTTGCGTCGCATTCTCCAATACTTTGAGGGTGTCATGATTGGCATCGAGAGCCAGCAGGTCAATGTCAGGCAGCCCCTCAATACTATCCAGAGCGACCGTTGGGATTGGCTGCTGCTCCAGGTTGGCAATGTTGACCAGAGGAGCAAGAGAAACGGCCTCCGCTCCTTCGGTGATATGCAAGGTGGCAGGCTGGCCATCACCTAGGCTGGTTAGTGGGAAATGTTGAATCTCACCATATTGCGCCAGATGATCCACCGTCTCCAGTTTGCCACCTGGGTCAAAGCTCAGCATCACGACGCGCCCGCTCCCAAGCAACTCTCTTGCATCCGGACGTGAGGCAAGAACCGCGCCATTGTCCACGGCGAGGACCGGGCTCTCAAGCTGCCAGTCGAAACTGTCGCAGGGCAGCGCCAAGGCCAACTTGACCGGGGAATCCTCATCGGCAAAACGGGCCGCCCCGCTCTTGCTGAAGGTCAGGGCCTCGGGGGCCTTGCCTTCACAATGGCGCTGCCAGATGGCGCGCAGTGCCGTCGTCAGATTATTTGCGAAGCGAGGGCCGTCGCAGATGGGGGAGTCGATCAGAATAGTCCGCAGGGCAGCGCGGATCACCGCGAGATTGGGCAGATCATTGGCGAGCTCCTTGACACGCCGGCGGAACGACTCCCAGCTATCGGTAACAAGCTCGGAAAGACCTGCATTTATCAGGTGACTGGCGCTATGACGACCTGCGAAGGTCGGTCCCACCCGGGTCACTACCGGCACCCCCATCATCAGGGCCTCGCATGTGGTCAGGCCGCCGGAGTAGGGCCAACTATCTAGGGCGATATCGATGCGCTGGTAGGTGGCCAAGAACTCCTGATGCTGGCCGGGTCCCTCCATCAGGACACGCTCTTCGGCAATGCCGCGTTCAGCCAAGGTCGCCGCTATCTTGCTGCGGAAGCGAGGACTTTCGAACTGCACACCGCGCAGTAGCAGTCTGCTGTTTGGCAGCTCGTTCATCAGAACCGCCCACTCCGCCAGCATGGGCGGTGACAATTTGGCGGGGTTGTTCAAGCAGCCAAAGGTAATATAGCCGTTCTTCAGTGCCGGCAGCGCGCTCCCTAGTGGCGCATGCCGGGGCATGTGGTAACAGATATAGTCATCCGGCAAGCGGATCAGCTTCTCGGTATAGCGGTCGTCGACACCCTCCGGCGTTTCGACCGCATCACTCAGTAGGTAGTCGAAGCATTCCAACCCCGTCGTGTTGATCATGCTGCCCACCCACTTGATCATCAAGGGTGCAGGTTTGTTGACCAGCACCTCGTAGCGGGATCCATCACCAGCGCCGTTCATATCAATCAGGATATCGATGGCATCGTCACGGATCTTGCGATCCAGATGGGTATCCGTCACCCCTTCAATGATATCCCAGCGATCGGCAATGGTCCGGAACTCATCTGTAAGAAAATCGGAGGCTTGGCTGGTACTGTAGACGATAAGCTCAAACTGACTCTTGGGGAGCGCCTTTATCGCCGGTAGAATCAGCTGGCCCACCGGGTGCATCCTGAATCCGCCGGACAGCAGGGCCACCCTCAGCCTCCTGTCAGCTATACGAGCCGTCTCAGCCGGCGAAAACTGCTGGGGTGAATACCTCTTATTCCACTCCTGTGCCTGTTCAAACAGCTCCTGCGCTGTGTAGCCGGGATTGTAATGGCTCGCGGAAAACAAGTTCGCCATTACCTTTCTATTATCGGGGTCCAGATCCAGTTCTTTCCTGTAATGATATTCTGCACTTTCGTAGTCACTTTCTTTTACATACAGGCTGGCAATATGGTTATGAACCTCTTTCCTTGAGGGGTTGACTTTCAACAGTCTCTCAAGCACTTCCAGGGTTTCGTCATGGCGATTGAGTCTATCCAGAACCCTCGCCCTCCAGAGGAGGGCTTCTTCATGCTCTGAGTCCTGTTCCAGAATTCGGTCGCTGACCGCCAGCGCTCGACGATTATCCCCCAACTGGTGCAACGCCCTGCTCAGCCACACCTGTGCCATGAGATTATCAGGCTTGGCCTCAACGACCCTCTCGAGATTGCCGACCGCGGACGATGCTTGCCCGGCCAGCACGTGGTATTGCGCCAGCTTGAGCCAGTGAAGCGGGTCGGGTTGCTCTAGGAGGCTCAGCATTCTCTGCATGGAGGCAACGGCATCGGCAAACCGCTCCTGCCGGCCCAAGGCGTTGGCATGCAGCTCATGCGGCTTGGCAACCTGTGGATACCGCTTTATCAGATCTTGAGCAAGTTCCAGCGCATGGGAATAGTCGCCCATTTGGATGGCTGCATCGTAGCGAGAGAGTTGAGTAGCGGGCAGCGTATTTTCCGCTTGTGGAGCGCGAGAAGCTTTGCGGTGGAGAGCTCTTTTCTTGGCCATGGCCTGGGCACCTTGACAGTCGAATACGATGTTAACCGCAAATGATACTGTCTCCAGCATGCCGGGATACGAGCAAAAGGCCCACCAATCCCACCTTTTTCTTCTCTTAGGCAGGTCGTCTTCTCAGCAAACACCGACAACGAAACGAGGCTGGCCAATCGGCCAGCCTCGAGATGAAAGATTGCAAGGTGCAACCCAGGTTGCTACTGATGCAGACCTTAGCCCAGCAGAGAGAGCACGCTCTGCGGGGTCTGGTTGGCCTGGGCCAGCATGGAGGTGCCCGCCTGCTGGAGGATATTGGCACGAGTCATGTTGGAGACCTCGACCGCGTAGTCGGCATCCTCGATACGAGAGCGAGCCTCGGACAGGTTGGTGATATTCGTGGTCAGGTTCTCCACCACCGAGTCGAATCGGTTCAAGGTGGCACCCAGTGTCGCCCGCTGGTCGTCGATCATCTGCAGTGCGGCATCAACGGTATCAATGGCAGTTTGCGCGTCATCGAAACCACCGGAAACATCAATGGCAGAAACCATAGTGGCACCATTACCAATCGCAGTCGACTGCATATCAGCGGTATTAACTGTAATATCGTCAACACCTGCTGTGGTATTAGCACCCACTTGGATATTCAGAGATACAGTGTCATCCAAGAGGCTGGTACCATTGAAGGTAGTGGCGCCAGCGATACGATCGATTTCAGCAATACGCTCACCGATCTCCAACTGGATGGAGTCACGATCTTCAGCGGAGTTGGTATCGTTGGCCGCCTGCACCGCCAGCTCGCGGATACGCTGCAGGTTGTCGCTGATCTGGTTCAGGCCACCTTCCATGGTCTGTACAAGAGAGATGCCGTCGTTTGCGTTGCGCTGGGCCTGGCCCATGCCGGTAATCTGGGCAGACATGCGGTTGGCGATGGCCTGGCCGGCGGCATCGTCGGCTGCGCTGTTGATACGCAGGCCGGAGGAGAGGCGCTCTTGTGCCTGTGCCAGCATGGCCTGGGAAGACCTCAGGTTGTTCTGGCCGATCAGGGCGGTGATGTTGGTATTGATCACGGACATGGTGTCATTCCTTCTCTATGTTGAGGGCTCCATTGACGGGCCCACTGAACCTTTCCTGCGGCCCAGCATCTCGGGCCTGTCTCAACGGCGCCGTTGGCCGTTACCCTAATTAACGGCTTCTCGAGCAGGAACTTTAGGGGCTGTAGAAAAATTTTTATCTTTCTTTTTGGATGCCTGCCTCAAGTGCTGCCACGGGGGATTGGGCGAGGGCGAAATGGTATGACCTGAAATGGCTTGGGCCCGGCATCTCGCCGGGCCCAAGTTCTAATGCAGGGAGCCCGACTTCCTTTGTCCAAGGGAGCCTGGCGTGCCGCCATGCCTTATTTCTTCTTTGGTGCCATTTGCGCATTCAGCATATCAAGCTGTTGCATCAAGTAGGAGCCGGTAGAATTCATCCGGGCGACCATGAGGTCGAGCTGGCCAAACTGCTTCCGATAACGTTCGATGGTCCGCTCGATGGAGAGCTCCGTGCGCTGAAAGCGCTCCTCCAGACTGCCTACCTTCGTTTCCGCACTCTTGATCGAGTTTGTTACCAGGCCGTTCTCACCAAGCACCTGCTCAAGGGTGCCCTTCAGTCGACCTGCCATGCCGGCTTCCTCAGCATTACCGGCGAAGAAATCGGCAAGCGCCTGTGGATTGTTCGCAATCACGCCGTCGAGCTTTGCCTCGTCCAGTTCGAGCCGGCCATTGGGACGAAGGGAAATACCGAGCTGGGACATCATTGTCAGCTCGCCGCCGGGCACCAGGTCTACAAGGTTGCGACTGAGCCGCGACTCAATGGTTCGGACAGTACGGTCACCCACCAATTCCCCCGCCTTGTCCACATCGCCGGTCGCCGCTGTCATACGACCGATACTGGATTTCATCTCGTTGTAAGCAGCTACGAAATCGGTGACGGCCTCGCGTAATGCATTATTATCACGCTCCACAACAATAGTGGATGTCTTGCCCGCTGCTTGCGCATCCAATTCCAGCGTCACGCCCTGGATCGCTCCCTCTACCCGGTTGGAGCTGCTGCTGATGGTGATATTGTTGATCAAGAGTTCAGCATCGTTCCCGGCTACCTTGACGGCCGCATCTTCAGCCAGTGCGGTATTGGCGAAGGTCATGCCTGTCACACTTTCCGCCAACCCTGTCTCCTTGGAACTCATCACCAGACGGTAGCCATTCGCGCTGCCGTCGTTGACGATCGAAGCGGTAACGCCAGCATCGGGATGCGCATTGATGGCATCGCGGACATCCTCGAGGGTGCCACCCTCGGCAAGGCCAACCGTAACGTCAGCCTTGCCTTGGAAACTGAGCGTCAGCGTATCGCCGCCAGCGCCCACCAGTGCATCGGTCGTGCTTGCCACCCCCTCGCTGGCAATGCTGCCCGCCTTGGCGACATGGTTCACAGTGACCTCATAACGCCCCGCGCTCGCGTCTGCTCCAGCCGTCGCGGCGACCCCTTGACCCAACACGCTGGTCGTCAGGCTCTGATGGAGCTTGGGGTCATTGAGTTTGGTCACAGTGTCCTGAAACTTGCTCAGCGCCGACTGCAACCTGCCAAAGGCGGATATCTTGGCCTGCTCCTGAGTCCTCTGCGCCGTAATCGGCTGCAGCTTCTGCCGTTCGGCCGCATTCAATTGATTAAGCAGGCCGGTAAGATCCAGCCCAGAGCCCACGCCGAGAGAGCTTATCGTAGCCATTTTGCTTCACTTCCCTGAGTGACATGACATCATTAATGGTCTTATCGGCAGTAACGCAGAGAACTTTAGGCCACGTCATTCACATCGCAATCTTCCTCAGCCGACACTACCCCTCCTGCATTTGAGCATCGAGCATGCCGAGCTGCTGCGTCAAGTAGGCGCTGGTCTGGTTCATCTGGGCCAGCATGCCGTCAAGCTGGGCAAACTGAGTACGGTAGCGATCGATGGTCTGTTCGATGCTCCGCTCGGTGCGCTCGAAGCGATCCCCCAGGCTGTCGATGCGATTCTCGGCGCTATTGATGGAGCCTTCCAGGGCACTGTTGCTGCCCAGAAGCTGCTCGGTGGTGCCAGCCAGTCGCCCTGCCAGGCCGGCGGTGTCGCCATCACCCGCGAAAAAGCTGGCTACGCCATCCGGGTTATCTGCCAGCGCGATATCCAGTTGCTGCTCATCCAGCTCCAGACGGCCATCAACGCTAAGCGAAAGCCCCATATCAGAGAGCAGCGAGAGCTCGCCATCCTGGGTCACACCGGCGGCCAGGTCGCTGCGCAGGCTGGACTCAATACCACGCACGGCGCTATCGCCGATCAGTGGCCCAGCCTCCCCTTGCTCACCATTGAAGGCGGTGAGCTGCCCGGTGGTGCCTTTCAGCTCGTTGTAAGCATCCACGAAACCGAGGATGCTTTCGCGAATGATATCGTTGTCGCGCTGAACCACCACGGTACTACTACCAGCCTCCTGCAGGTCCAGGGTCACACCCTGAATGGCATCGTCTATCTGGTTGGTAGCACTGACGATGTCGATGCCGTTGACCGAGAAATCCGCATCCTGCCCGACCTGGCTCACCATGCCGCCCGGCTCAGCAGCCAGATTGCCGGCTGCCAGCTGATCGAAGTTGGTGCCGGTAATCGAGGCCTGCTCACCGGTCTCCGCCGACATCAGCGCCAGGCGGTGGCCTTCCCCGTCAAACACGATGGAGGCATTCACCGCTGCATCGGGATCGGCGTTGATGGCGTCGCGCACGTCTTCCAGCGTGCTGTCTGCAGCAATGGCCACCCCATGGTTGAGAGCATCGTCGGTAAAGGTCAGCTCTAGTTCGCCACCAGATTCGGTAACGATGGTATCCAGATCGGCGACCCGCTCGGTAGCCAGGTTGCCGGCGGTGGCGATCTGTCGCACTTCGACACTATAACTCCCCGGGCTGGCATCGGCGCTGGCAGCAGCCTGTAGGGCACTGCCAGTCACATCCGTCGTCACACTCTGGAAGAGCGAAGGATCATTGAGGTTAGTGACGGTGTCGTCGAAGGCGGCAAGCGCACTCTGAATTTCGCCATAGGCTGATATCTGCACTTCCTGTGCCTGAACCTGCTGCGCTATGGGTTGAAGCTTGGCGCGCTCGGCCTGATTGAGCTGCTCCAGCAGCCCATTGAGGTCCAGGCCGGAGCCGACGCCGAGGGAGGAAATCGATGCCATGGTACCGCCTTCACTATCCGGTGAATGTACTGCCTTAACCTTGTCTTCGGCGCTTCATGAACGAACTTTAGCCAATGTGACAATTTTTATCAGCTAACAACCAGCGACCTATCGCTGAGCTTGAAGCCACCCACCGCTTCGGATAGCCGATCGGCCTGCTCCTTGAGCTGCTCCGCGGCCACGGTGGACTCTTCAACCAAGGCGGCATTCTGCTGGGTCATGCGATCCAGCTCTGCCACGGCCACGTTGACCTGACCAATACCGTCGCTCTGTTCGCCTGCCGCCGCGCTGATCTCACCAAGCATTTTCGCGACCCGGCCTACCCCACCGACCAGCTCTTCCATGGTAGTACCCGCACGGCGTACCAGTTCGGTGCCGGTGGTGACCTTCTCCCCGGAGGCATCGATCAGGCCACGGATCTCTCGGGAGGCATCCGCGCTGCGAGTGGCCAACTGGCGCACTTCGCTTGCCACAACGGCAAAGCCACGGCCATGCTCGCCGGCCCTGGCGGCCTCCACCGAAGCATTGAGCGCCAGTAGGTTGGTCTGGAAGGCGATGCCGTCCATGACCTTGACGATGTTGCCGATCTTCTCGGAAGACGCCGTGATCTCCTCCATGGTGGTGACGACCCGGCCTACCACCTCGCCCCCCCTCGTCGCCATGTCCGAGGCGGACTGGGAAAGCTCGTTGGCCTGCCGGGAGGAGTCGGCGGTATGTTCAATCGTGCTGGTGATCTGCTCGATGGAGGCAGAGCTCTGTTGCAGGCTCGATGCCGCGTTTTCCGTGCGCCGGGACAGGTCCTGACCGCCAGTGGCGATCTCGCCAGCGGCCACGGTGACGGATTCACTGGCCTCGCGAATGGTCAGCATCACGCTTTCGATACGGCTGACGAAGCGGTTGAAGGCGGTCGCGATCTGCGCCACCTCATCGCTGCCGCCTTCCGGAAGACGCTGGGTCAGGTCGCCGCTACCGCTGGCGATACCCGCCATGGCGTCTCTTACCTGCTGCAGTCGCCGGAACATGATCGTGAGCAGCGCGCCCAATACCAGTACGGCACCCAATACCACCAGCACCAGGGCAAGGGCCGAACTGCCCAACACAGCACGCAGGCCGGCGGTGGCCTCACGCTCGTCCAGCGCAATGACCAGCTGCCAGTCAGTACCGGCAATGGGCTGACTCTGCAGTAGACGTGGCCGTTCTGCCAGCATCATCAGTTCCGGCTCGCTCGCCTGCTTGAGTCTGGAGAGAAACGCGGCATCAAGCTGAGGGGAGAGACGCGTGATGGGCTCGAGGCTCAGATCAGGATCCGGATGGGCGACCAAAGTGCCATCGGCAGCCACCAGAAAAGCGAAGCTCCTTGGCGTTGGCGCGATTCCCTCGACGATCGCCACCACTTCATCGATCGCCACATCACCGCCGGCCACGGCGGCCAAGCTGCCATTTCGCTCGAAAGGGCTGGCGATGGTCACCACCAGTCCGCCGGTAACGGTATCGACGTAGGGCAGCGTGACAATGCTTTCACCAGCAGTGGCTGCCCGTTCGTACCACGGCCGCATGCGGGGATCGAAGTCAGCAGGAGGCTCCCAGCCGTCGTAGAAGATGGTTTCGCCGGTATCCTGATACGCCATATAGGTGGCGAGGAAACTACCGGAAGCCTGTATTGCCTTGAGCACAGGGTCCAGGTGGTCGGCACGAACGCTGTTCTCCATTGCCTCGAGCATGCCGGCATGGGAAGCCACCCATTCGCTGATGGCACGGCCGTTGCCTTGTGCTACGTCAGACAGGTTGCGTGAGACCTGTTGGTCGTTATGGCGCTGAATCGTGAAATAGCTGACACCGGCATTGACGATCAAGGCAAGCGCAATGATTGTTGCCGTGGCCAGCAAGAGGCGAAATCTAAAGGAAGAGAGCATCTAGGTTCTCGCGATAAACAGGGATGGGAAAGAGAGCACTTCCTGTGCTTGGACTTATCCCCATATCGGCCAAAGACCATGCGACTTTAGGCGATATTCGCCCCTTTGCGGCGCAAGGGCTGAAGATCACCGTGAATGAATGATCACCTCGACGCGCCGGTTCTGTGCTCGCCCCTCAGCGTTGTCGTTAGGCGCCAGCGGGCGCGTATCGGCCAGGCCCACCGCGCGCAGGCGCTGGGCGTTTACACCGGCCTGCTGCAGAGCATGCACGATGGCAATGGCACGGGCACTGGAGAGCACCCAGTTGGAGGGGAATTCCGGGGTCTGGATCGATCGGCTGTCGGTGTGTCCTTCCACCGCCACGTCGCCGTCATGGCGCTGGATCACTTCGACCAGTCGCTGCACCAGCGCCTGGCCGTCTTCCGTCAGCTCGGCTTCAGCGGTGGGAAAGAGCCACTGGTCTTCAACGCGCAGCTTGATGCCCTCGGCCACCCGAGAAACCTCTACCCCCTCCAGATCCGGCAGGTAGGGGGATGCCTCCAGGCGTTCGTCCAGCGCCTGCTGCAGCGCCAGCGAGCCGACGATGGCCTCTGGTGCCACTTCACGCACCCGCGCCGGGGGGCGGTCGGTCAGTACCAGCATGAAGTCCGCCGGCCCAGCCGGCAGCTCGTCGTCGTCGGAGAGCAGTAGCTGCGGCAGCCGTCGCCCTTCGACCGAGCTGGCCTGTGTCAACGCCGGGCGTTGCGATAGCATTGCCAGCGGGGCCTGCGGTGTGACGAATGCCGTGGAGACTTCCCGCTCGGGCTCGGCAGCCTGAAATGCCAGCAGTGCGGGCGTGGCGGGAACCCTTGCCGCCCTGCGCGGCAGGCCGGCAACGCCCAGGGCAGCGGAGAGCGCCGAGGGGCTCAACCGGCCAACCGGTAACGGTACCTGCGATGGGTGGGCCGCCATTGCCCGCTGCAGTTCGTCGGGCAGCGGAATGGCAATGGGTTGCAGTGCGTCGCTGGCAGCAGTCACATCGTCGTCACGATCGCTGGCATAGGTGAGGGTGAACAGCAACACCATCAGGGCGACCAACAGCGTCATGATGTCCAGATAGCCGATCATCCAGGTGCTGTCCTGGTCGGGATCGGTATGTGTCGGCGTCAGCAACTCATGGCGCATGGCGCCACGATGGTCGCTGCCACCGCTGGGGGTCAATCGAGTCATCTGGGCCGCCGGTTCGCCACGAACAGCCGCCTAGCCTACCCGCAGCGGAGGGGAGATGAAACCGGGAAAAGCGCCACCTTGTGGCCGTTACTTGCTGGCCGCTATTTGGTGGGCGCAACTTGCGGTGGGTCGACCCGCTCAGGCTTCTCGGTAACGTCGTCACTGGGGGAAACGAGATAACTGCTGGCAAAGTGAGGCGCCGAGACGGGCCTTCCGGTGAGAAATCCCTGGATCAGATCCATGTTGTGGCGTAGTAACGCATCCTGCTGTGCTTCGGTCTCCACCCCGACTGCGACTACCCGCAGCCCCAGTTCCCTGGCCAGGCCACAGACGGCTGCCACGATGGCCGCACTGCCGCGCTGTTGGCCATCGAGCCGCTGAATGAAGCGGCGGTCGATCTTCAGCGTAGTGACCGGCAGCTCCTCCAGATAGCTCAGCGAGGCGTAACCGGTTCCGAAGTCGTCGATGGTGATATCGCCACCCAGGTCGCGTAGCTGCTTCAAAATGGCAGCGGCCTGCAACGGCTTGTCGAGCAGTGTACTTTCGGACAGCTCGAAGCCCACCAGCCCCGGCGGCAAGGCATACTCGACCAGCATGCCGGCAATCTTTCCCGGAAGGTCCTTCTGCCAGAACTGCCGTGGAGAGAGGTTGATGCTCACCGGCACCGGATCGGCAGACGCCTGATGCCATTCGCTGAGCTGGACGCAGACCATACGCATCATCCGCTCGCCCAGTGCCACGATAAGCCCGGCACGCTCGGCCAGCGGAATGACCTCACCGGGAGGAATGCTGCCCAGCACCGGGTGGTGCCAGCACATCAAGGCTTCGGCACTGTGCAGGGTGCCGCTCTCCCGTTCGAAGAGCGGTTGAAAGTGAACCTCGAGACCTTCGCCGCTCTCGATAGCCTCACGCAGCGCGGCCTCCAGCGCCCGCTGGCGATCGTCCTGCATGTTCATTTCGGTGCGATAGAGCCGGTAGGAGTTGCGCCCTTCCTGCTTGGCTCGATACATGGCCACATCGGCATCATGGATCAGCGCCTCGGCGCTGGCGGCATCGTCCGGATAGAGGCTGATCCCCAGGCTGCAGCCAATGCTGAACTCGTGGCCATCGATGATACAGGGCTCGCCCACTGCCTCGACCAGCCGACGGGCAACACGGGTCACCTCCTCGACTTCTTCCAGGTCTGGCAGCAGGATCAGGAACTCGTCGCCACCCAGCCGAGCCAGGGTATCGTCCTCCCTCAACCGACTCTGCAGCCGATCGGCGATCATGACCAGCAGCTCGTCGCCTACCGCATGGCCCAGGGTGTCGTTTATCCGCTTGAAATGGTCCAGGTCGACGAAGACCACCGCCAGCCGGGACTGGTTGCGATGCGCATGCCGAATCGCCAACTGCAGCCGATCCTCCAGCAGGCGCCGGTTGGGAAGCGCCGTCAGGGGATCGTAGTAAGCCAGCTTGCGAATCCGATCTTCTTTCTCGCGAACATGGGTGATGTCGTTGAACAGCGCCGCGTAGTGGGTCACTTCGCCGTCATCGCCGGTGATCGCGGTGATGGTCAGCAGCTCGAGGTAGAGTTCGCCATTCTTGCGGCGGTTCCATATCTCGCCGCGCCAGTAACCGTGCTGCTTCAACGCATCCCACATCTGGCGGTAGAAGGTTGCATCGTGGCGCCCCGACGCGAGTATCTCGGGAGTCCGGCCGATCGCTTCTTCGGCCGTGTAGCCGGTCATGCGGGTAAAGGCGGGATTGACGAATTCGATGCGATTGTTCGGGTCGGTGACAATGATCCCTTCAAGCGAAGATTCGATGATCCGCTCGGCCATCTGCAGGTTCACGCGGGAGCTGGCGAGGGCACGGTCACGCTGCTCCAGCGCGTCACGCAGATCCTGCATGAAGTGCTGTTCGGCACCGGCCAGCATGTCACGAAAACCGATCAGGCCAATCACATTGTCGTCATCGTCCACTACGGCCAGGTGGCGCACCCGCTGCTCAAGCAGCCTGTCCCGGGCAGATATCAGGGGCTCGTTCTGGCGAGCGGTGAGCAATGGTCGACTCGCCAGTTCAGCAATGGGGGTATTGCCCGGATGATGGGCAACGAAGCGCACCATGTCACGCTCGGTCAGAATGCCCAGCGCCTGCTCGTTGCACTTCACCACGACAGCATCGCAGCTGGAAAGGCGCATGGACCGGGCCGCCTCGGCCAGTAGCTGCGTTCCCTGAAGCACCAGCGCCCGCTGGCGCATGGCGGATCGAACCTCCCGCAGACGCAGGTAGGGTTCGATGCCCTGGTTTATGGCCATGTCGGTCTGGGAGAGGATGCCCCTTGGCAGGCCATCACCATCGACCACGACAAAATGGCGTCGACCTTCGGCGCTGAAGCGCAGTGCGGCCTCGCTGATCGGCGTCTCGAGATGCAGGCTCGCAACCGGCTGACTCATCACCTCACCGATACGAGTACGCCCCGCCTCGGAGTCGGCAAAGTTGACCGCCAAGGCATCATGCTCGGTCCAGATTCCCTTCGCCTTGCCCTCCCGGGTTACCACGATGATCGAGCTGCATTGGCGTTCTGCCATTCGCTGGGCGGCGGTACAGAGCGGCGTATCGACTTCACAGGTCAGCAGACCGGCCTGCATGATGCGCTCGATGGGAAGCTCGTGATTCATGACGCCTCACTGAGGGGGTGTGCTTGAAAGACCCTGCTTGAAAAATCCTGCTTGAAAAATCCTGCTTGAAACACCCTCTCCTGCAGGAAAACGGAACAGGACTCAAGAACAACCCTGATTATTCTTTACTATACATACAATAATCTCGTATTAAATAACTAACCGCAACGATTAACTTACAATCAACGGGATCACTACCTGTCAGGGACCCACCCCATTTTCCAGCATGAAAACACTCAGATCGACGAATTCATGACCCACATCAACAACGCCTCCGATCCCCGCCCGAATCGCTAAAGCCAGCCTTTCCCATCGCCGATATGTCAGCCTAACGGCAGCAATAAATGCCTATCGCCCTGCACACGGCAATCCCCGCACTCGCAAAGGAATGGCTACGATGAACCGAATCCTTCACCGTATGGACATGGGTTGGAAGTTCTTTCTTGCCCTGTTGCTACCGCTGCTGGCCATGACCTGGTTTGCCGCCTCCGGCGTTCTCGAGCGCCAGCAAGTCACGTCTGACATGACCGACCTGCAGGAGATGACACGCCTGTCCCAGCAGGCAGGCAGCCTGATCCATGAGCTGCAACGGGAGCGGGGAATGACTGCCGGCTTCCTGGCCAGCGAGGGTCAGAGTTTTCGTGATGCGCTGCCCGATCAGCGTCGTACCTCGGACAACCAGCTCGATACCTTCCAGCACTATCTCGCTAACGTCGACCTGACCGCGCTGGATCCGGCGCTTGCCGACCGCATCGATGCGGTCCTGGAACGAATGCAGCAAACACCGCAACTGCGCCAGCGCATCGACCAGTTGACGGTCGAAAGCGGCGAAGCTATCGGCCATTACACGCAAATTAACAGCGGCCTGATCACTGCCGTAGGGCGCATGGCACTGGCCAAGAAAGAAGGCAGCGTAGCCACCCGCATGGCAGCCTACTACAACCTGTTGCAGACCAAGGAATTGGCCGGCATCGAGCGTGCCGTGCTCGCCGGCGCCTTCGGTTCCGACAGCATGACACCGGCAGGCTATGAGCAATTGCTGAAACTGCTGGGCAGGCAGGATGCCTTCCAGGAGGCCTTCACTACGCTTTCCACCCCCGAGATGCATCAGCGTTTCCAAGCGGTGAGCGAGAGCCCAGCAGCCGAACGACTGGAATCATTGCGCAGCGTCGCCATCGAACGAGGCACAGCAGGTGGCTACGGTATCGATGCACAGCAGTGGTTCGACTGGCAGACCGACAAGATCGACCGGCTCAAGGACGTGGAAGACGCCGTGGCGGAGGACGTACTGGCCACGGCCTCGATGCTGAGGGCCGAGGCGCGCGGAGACCTGATCGGGCACCTCGTCGTGGCAGCCGCAGCCACTGGCCTGGCACTGTTGCTTGCCGCCACGATCGTACGCAGTATCGTGCTGCCACTGCGTGCCACCCTCGCATCGATCCAGCGCAGCAGCGGGGATCTCACCCTGCGATTGGACGCCCAGGGCAACGACGAACTGGCCCATCTCTATCGTGCGTTCAATGACTCGACCGCCGATTCCGAGGTGCTGGTGGCCAATATCAAACAGGGGGCCATGTCGGTTGGCGTGGCCAGCAGTCAGATCAACGAAGGGAACCAGGATCTCGCCCAGCGCACCGAGGAGCAGTCCTCCTCCCTGGTGCAGACCGCCTCCAGCATGGAGCAGATGACGGCCAGCGTGCGCCAGACCGCCGACAACGCCCGCCAGGCCCAGGCGCTTTCCCGCGAAGCCGTGAGCCATGCGGATCAGGGCAAGGGAGTGGCCAGCGAGGCCCGCGGCGCCATGCGCCAGATTCATGAAGCCAATCGCGAGGTCACGCGCATCGTCGAGGCGATCGACAGCATCGCCTTCCAGACCAACCTGTTGGCGCTGAATGCTTCGGTGGAGGCCGCCAGGGCCGGCGAGCAGGGCCGCGGCTTCGCCGTCGTCGCCGCGGAAGTACGCAATCTGGCCAGCCGCAGCGCCGAGGAAGCCGAACAGATACGCCGAGTGGTCGGCATCAATGTGGCGCGTATCGACGAAGGAGAGAAGCTGGTCAACGCCACCAGCGAGACGCTGGAGACAATCGCCAAGGGCATCGGCCAGGTAGCCGGCCTGATCACCGAGATGTCGACGGCGGCAACCGAGCAGTCGGCCGGCATCGAGCAGATCAACCAGGCGATCAGCCAGCTGGAGGAGATGACACAGCACAACGCCACCCTGGTCGAGCAGGTAGCGGCGGCCAGCCACTCGCTGGATGGACAGGCTGCCGACATGACCCGGTTGATCGCCCGGTTCAAGGTCGGCGAAAGGCTGGCAGTCGGCAACGTCTGGGAAGGTGAGGCTCTGCCGACAGAGGCCGAGTCACCAGGAAGGCTGGCCTATACGGCATCCTGACGCCGTCTCTGAGTGCTCGATGACATTGTTGCTAAAGTTTCGACCCGATCTTGCCGATAGGAAGAGTGCATAGCTCGTAACAAAATCGCACGACGGGGAACAAGCCGGCTCGATGGCCGGCTTCGGGGGTGCACCGACCATGAATCACGTCCGGGCCGGAAAGCCGGGCCATGACGCGGTTGATGGTGGAGTGCTTACCAAGGAACGTACAAGGAAAACAGGCCATGTCTTCACCGCTAACCGATGCCACCAACAGCTTGAGCGCTTCGGCGCTGCACGACCTGACACCGAGACAGCGCAAGGAAACCGTACTGGCTTCACTGCCCACCGCGGGCACCATGCTGAGCCAGGCCGAGAGCCACGGCCATTCGCCGGCTCAGGCGGACCTGGTCGAGCCGATTCAGCGTATCAATGAAGTGCTACGTCAGTATGGCGTGGAATTCGAGCTCAACGAGATGCCATCACGAGTGGTGACGCGTATCGTGGACCGCGAGACCGGCGATGTGTTACGCCAGATACCCTCCGAGGAGGTGCTGGCCATTGCTGAAAGGCTGGATGAGCTGCAAGGCCGCCTGATTCGCCTCGAAGCCTAGGAGTCTGTCGGATTTGACCGATCGTCACGAGAAATTTGGATTTCGAGACAAGTCTATCGATCTGATGAGGCGAATAGCCCGCTATTGAACGAATCTGATCGAATGAAATTGGCCGAAAGACCGGATCTCGCAGTAGATCAGCGTTAAGTCCGACAGGCTCTTAGACCTGCATATTCATGACATCCTTGTAGGCTGTAACAAGGCGGTTGCGTACCTGCAGCCCCATCTGGAAGGCGACGCTGGCCTTCTGCATGTCGACCATGACGTCGTTGAGTTCGAGATTGGGGTCGCCGGCCTGGAAAGCCATCGCCTTGGCATTGGATGCTTGCTGCAGGCGGTTGATGCGCTGAATGGAGGCTTGCAGCTCCCCGGCGAAGCCACCCTGCCCCACCATGGTCGAGACCTGTTGCCCCTTGGCAGCCTGGCCGCCGGCCTGTGTCGCCAGGGTCTGCATCTGGGCCAGCGCGGATTGGATGGCAGGTGAACTCATGGCTCGCGGCCCCCGTTCTGTTGGATCGGAACTGTCGTTTCTAGAATCATACGGAACTGTCGTTTCTGGGAATGCTGCCAAGGCTATCAGCTGCTGTCCCGCGACCATACTGCCAAATGGCATGAAAAACGCGGGCTTTTCCCGCCTTTGGACTCGACGAGGGTTCGCATAATAGCGTTCATCACAGTTGCGCCCGTATAGGGTAGCCAGAATGCGGTGGACGGATGCACTCAATGCCATCTTCGAGTAAGAGTTTTCAAGCGACGAACGACGCCTCTCAAGGGAGGTGCGCATGAGCAATGGCGCCGCTACGCCTGGTCGTCAGGAGACCACTCCCAACCAGCCCGGGGGCACGCTACTTCAGCGCGTTCAAGAGCAGATGCGTGGCAACCCGCTGATCATGATCCTGATTGGCGGTGCCGCCTCGATCGCGATCGTAGTGGTATTGCTGATGTGGGCGCGGGAGCCCGATTACCGTGTGCTCTACAGCAACCTCACCGAGGCCGATGGCGGTCGCATCATCAACGAACTCGACAGCCGCGGCGTGCCCTATCGCTTCAGCGAAGGCGGCACGGCGCTGCTGGTACCCGGCGATGCGGTACACGGCCTGCGCCTGCAACTGGCCGAACAGGGCCTGCCACGCGGCGGAAACGTGGGCTTCGAGCTGATGGACAACCAGGCATTCGGCGTCAGCCAGTTTGCCGAACAGGTCAACTTCCAGCGCGGCCTCGAAGGGGAGCTGTCCCGCTCTATCGAGTCCCTCGGCCCTGTGTCCCGAGCACGCGTACACCTGGCCATGGCACGATCATCGGTCTTCGTGCGGGACCAGGAGCCGGCAAAGGCCTCGGTCATCGTGACACTGGAGTCGGGCCGCGTGATCGGCGACGGACAGGTCAACGCCATCATCCATATGGTTTCCAGCAGCGTGTCGGAACTCGCCGCCGAAGACGTCACGGTGGTCGACCAGAACGGCCGCCTGCTCTCCATGCCCGGCGCCAACCGCCGCGGCCTCGATGCCACGCAGCTCGACTATATCGCCGAGGTCGAGCGTTCCTTCCAGCAGCGTATCGAGAACATCCTGGCACCGATCCTCGGCCAGCGGAACGTGCGCGCCCAGGTCGCCGCCCAGATCGATTTCTCCCGCCGCGAGGAGACCAACGAACGCTTCGGCCCCAACCAGCCGCCCAACGAAGCGGCGGTGCGCAGCCGCCAGTCCAGCGTCACGTACAGCGGCGGCGACGACCTGGCCATGGGCATTCCCGGCGCGCTGAGCAATACACCTCCCGGCACCGCGCCCTCCCCCATCAACCTGCCGGTTGACGAGGATGGTGAGCTCCTCGAGGAAGCCGAAGAGGAGCTGTTGGCGCTGAGCAACCTGCGCCAGGACGGCGTGATCAACTATGAAGTCGACCGTAATATCGAGCATGTCCAGCATCGCCAGGGACAGGTACAGCGGCTTTCGGCCGCGGTAGTGGTGGACTATCGCGAAGAGCGCGACGAAGAAGGGGTGTGGCAGCGTGTCCCGCTGAGCGACGTGGAAATCGCCCAGGTCGAGCGACTGGTGCGCCAGGCCATGGGCTTCTCCCAGGCTCGTGGCGACGAAATCGAAGTGGTCAACAGCCCCTTCAGCCGCCCCGCGGACGACGAGGAAACCCTGGAGTGGTGGCAGTCGCCCGAGATCCACAGCCTGGCACTGACCTTCGGACGCTATTTGCTGGTGGCACTGGCCGCCCTGCTCGCCTATCTGTTGATCCTGCGCCCGCTGATCAAGCGGCATACGCAGCAGCCGATGCTGGCCTCGGCGCCGGGCACCGGCCTGCGGGTCCGGGTCGACGACGATACCCCGGAAGGTATCGACGGCGAACTGGAAGAGGACATCGAGACATCTCGGACCTACCAGAAGCCCAAGCGCAAGCGCAAGTCGTCGGCCTATGAGGACCACCTTGCCGAGCTACGCGAATTGGCCCAGGAGGATCCGCGCATGATTGCCATGATCGTTCGCAGCTGGATGAATAAAGAATGAGCACCGCAAAAGCCATGAGCGGCGTACGCCGCAGCGCCATCCTGATGCTGGCCCTGGACGAGGACAGCGCCGCAGAGGTGTTCAAGTTCCTGGCGCCAAAGGAGATCCAACAGCTCAGCATGGAGATGGCCGACATGGACCAGGTCTCTCACGAAGACATGCAGAAAGTCTTGCAGGACTTCAACGACGAGACCGAAGAGTTCATCGCGCTGAACCTCAACTCCAGCGACCATATTCGCTCGGTATTGACCAAGGCACTGGGCAGCGAGCGTGCCACCAGCCTGATCGAGGACATCCTCGAGACGTCGGGCAGCAGCAGCGGCATCGATTCTCTCAACCTCATGGAAGCGCCCATGGTGGCGGAACTGATCCGCGACGAGCATCCGCAGATCATCGCCACCATCCTGGTTCACCTGGAGCGCCATCAGGCCGCCGACGTGCTGGAGCTGTTCGACGACAAACTGCGCAACGACGTGGTGTTGCGTATCGCCACCTTCAGTGGCGTGCAGCCGGCCGCCCTGCAAGAGCTGACTGAAGTGCTGTCGGGGATGCTCGACGGCCAGAACCTCAAGCGCAGCAAGATGGGCGGCGTAAGAACCGCGGCCGAGATCCTCAACCTGATGAATTCCACTCAGGAAGAGACGGCCATCGAGACCGTGCGGGCGCACAGCGAGGACTTGGCACAGAAGATCATCGACGAGATGTTCCTGTTCGAGAACCTCATGGATCTGGACGATCGCAGCATCCAGATGGTGCTCAAGGAGATCGACACCAACTCCCTGGTGGTGGCACTCAAGGGAGCGCCGGAAGGGCTCATGGAGAAGTTCCTGCGCAACATGTCCCGTCGCGCCGCCGACCTGATGCGCGAGGACATGGAGGCTCGCGGACCAATCCGGGTCTCCCAGGTGGAGGCGGAGCAGAAGTCGATCCTGCAGGTGGTTCGCCGGCTCGCCGACTCTGGCGACATCGTGCTGAGCGGCGGAGACGATACCTATGTCTGATCGCTCACCCTCCCAACCCGAGCAGTCGCCGTCCTGGCGTCGCTGGCAGATGGGAGAACTGCAGTCAGAAAGCCGCCACGAGGCCGAGCGAGCGGCTAAGCCCGCAGAAGACCCCGCACGCCAGGAACGCTTCCGACGCCAGGCCGAACTCAAGGCGCTACGCGAAAAGACCCTGCGCGACGCGCGTGAAGAGGGCTTCAAGGCCGGCTTCGAGGAGGGCCGCAGCCAAGGGCATGCCCAGGGCCTGGCGGAAGGACGCAGCGAAGCCGAGGAAGAACTGAAACAACGCACCCGCGAAGTACTGGCGCCGCTACAGCCGCTGGCGGAGCAGTTTACCGAAGCCCTGGCCGTGCTCGATGAAGAAGTGGCCAATGAGATGGTCGAACTGGCACTCGCGACCGGCCGCCAGCTGGCCAGCGAGGCCTTGAAGGCGCGTCCCAGGCAAGTTCTCGAACTGGTCAGGGCGCTATTGCACACCGACCCGCCGCTGACGGGGCAGCAGCGCCTGTGGTTGCATCCGCTTGACCATAAGCTGGTGGAGCAGCATCTCGGCCAGGAACTGGGGGCCGCCGGCTGGAAGTTACAGCCCGATGATCAGCTCACTCGCGGCGGCTGCCGCGTCACCAGTGCCAGCGGCGAGCTCGATGCCACCTGGGAAAGCCGCTGGCAGGCGGTCAAGGCACAGGTGCGGCGGCGGCGCCCCTCCACGCCCGATCCGGAAGACGTACAGGAGTGAACGAGATGCCCGAAACCCCGGCACAGCCTCGCAATGCACATCAGGCACGCTGGCAGCAGACGCTGCAGCACGTGCGCGAGCGTGTGGAAACCGTGCCAGGATTTCGTGCCAGCGGCCGTGTGCTGCGTGCCACCGGCATGGTGATCGAGGCGATCGGCCTGCGGGTCGCCCTGGGCAACGCTTGTCGCATCGAGCTGGTCTCGCCGGGCGGCAGCGAAGCGCCGCGCTTCGCCGAAGCCGAAGTGGTCGGCTTTGCCGGCGAGCGGTTGTTCCTCATGCCGCTGTCGGAGATCACAGGGCTGATGCCCGGCGCCCGCGTCTATTCGCTGGGCGACGGCCCCGACCATACCGCGCGCCGCTTTCCTCTGGGCGAAACCCTGCTCGGCCGTGTGGTGGACGGCAATGGCGACCCCCTTGACGGTTACGGCCCGCTGGACAGCGCCCCCAGGGCGCCGCTCTCCACTCCGCCGCTCAACCCGCTGGCCCGTGCACCGATCAATGAACAGATCGATGTCGGCATCCGCGCCATCAACGCGCTGCTGAGCGTCGGCCGCGGCCAGCGCATGGGGCTATTCGCCGGCTCCGGTGTGGGCAAGTCGGTGCTGCTGGGAATGATGGCGCGATATACCGGCGCAGACGTGATCGTCGTCGGGCTGATCGGCGAGCGGGGGCGCGAGGTCCAGGACTTCATCGACAATATTCTCGGAGAAGAGGGCCGACGTCGCGCCGTGGTGGTGGCGGCCCCGGCCGACACCTCGCCGCTGCAGCGCCTTCAGGGTGCCGCCTATGCCACGCGCCTGGCGGAAGGCTTCCGCGACGAGGGCAAGAACGTCCTGTTGATCATGGACTCGCTGACGCGCTATGCCATGGCCCAGCGCGAGATCGCCCTGGCCATCGGCGAGCCGCCCGCGACCAAAGGCTATCCGCCGTCGGTTTTCGCCAAGATTCCCAGCCTGGTGGAGCGTGCCGGCAATGCGGAACGCGGACGAGGCTCGATTACCGCTTTCTATACCGTATTGACCGAAGGCGACGATCAACAAGACCCGATCGCCGACTCGGCTCGCGCCATCCTCGACGGTCATATCGTGCTGTCCCGGACACTGGCGGAAGCGGGGCACTACCCGGCCATCGATATTGAAGCCTCGATCAGCCGCGTCATGACACACATCATCAACGACGAACAGCTGGCCATGACCCAGGCGTTCAAGCGGCTGTTCTCCCGCTACCAGCGCAACCGCGATCTGATCAGCGTGGGGGCCTACAGTCCGGGCCACGACCCGCAACTGGACGAGGCCGTCCAGCGCTATCCGCTGCTGGAGCAGTTTCTCCAGCAGGGCATACACGAAAATGCCTCGATCGAGGCCTCTCGACAGGTTCTCTCCGAGACCCTAGGAGCCAGGCAATGAGTGCATCGTCACAACTCGCCATGCTGGGCGATCTCGCCAGGGATGCCCGCGACCAGGCTGGCCAGCTGCTGGCCGGGGAACGCATCAGCGAACGCCAGGTAGCGTCCCAGCTCGACGCTCTCAGCCGATATCGCCTGGAATACGCCGAGCGGCTGCAAAGCGCCATGCGCGATGGTATCGATCCTGCCAGCATGCACAACTACCAGCAGTTCCTCGCCTCCCTGGACGCCGCGCTCCAGCGCGCGAGGGACGCGCTGGACTCGCAGCAGCGCCGTGTCCAGCAGAGCCAACAGCAGTGGCAGCAGGAGCAGAAGCGCCTCTCGGCCTACGACACCCTTTCCTCTCGCCGCAACGCCGAACTGCAGAAGCACGAAGCGCGGCGCGAGCAACGCAACAGTGACGAAATGGCCGCCGGACGGCTGCTTCGCCAGCGCCCCGAGCGCGACTCGTGATCCGAGCCAGGAGATCGTAATGGATATACAGATGATTCTGTCCGCCCTGCCGGGCAAGCCGATGGGCAAGGCCGATCCAGGAACCAACCTATCCGATGGCCACTTTGCTCTGGCCCTGGCCAGCGCAGGCCGGCCGCTGGCCGACGCCCCGATCGAGCTGCCTGTCCAGCTGCCAGCCCCGCTAACAAACGGGTTCAAGCCCGACCTGCCGCCGACCATGGCGGCGCAGCAGGCGATGCTGCAGGCCTTGAGCGCCCACGACCCAGATCTCACCGCGGACCTGGAGGCAACTCCCCTGCCCGACTCGCTGTCGCTTACCGAGATCATGGAGCGCCTGGCGTTGATCGACGGCCCTGCGCAAGCCGAGGCTCGCCCGCTTGCCGATCTCGCTGCCCCTCAGGCGACGGTTGCGGAACAGGCCTCCAAGCCCACCGCACGTGCCGAGACCGCCCTCGCCGCTGCCGATGTCCTGCGTCAGGCCGCCAGCGAAACCATGCGCGCACTTGAGACACGCCCTGCGAGCTCCCCCGAGGCTGCGTTGAATGCACCCCTTGCCCAGCAACCCCAGCAAGCTGCCGGCCGCGATGCCCTGGAGTCAACGCCTCGTGCGGCGCTGCTCGCACAGCTGGAGACCAATACGGCCGAGCGGCCGCCGCGCGCCGCCGAGTTCGTTCGCTCGACCGAGATGGCCCCGCAGCCGAACGCCGGCGAACTGCGTGGTATGGCGTCAGAGACTTATCGCCCTGTGGCCATCGAGCCAACCACACCGAGCCTGCAGGCGACGACCCAGCCCGCCGGGGCCGCACCACAGCCCATGGCAGCCCAGGCAAGCCTGCCCGCGCCGGTGCAATCCCAAGCCTGGCCCAGCCAGCTTGGCCAGCAGCTGGTTCAGTTCGCGCGTCACGGTGGCGAGCAGCAGATAGAAATGAAGCTGAACCCTGCCGAACTGGGCCCGCTCTCCGTCACCCTGAAGATGACCGAACAGGGCGCGCAGGCGCAGTTTCTCTCCGCCCATGCTCAGGTACGCCAGGTACTCGAGCAGGCCATTCCACAGCTACGCGAGGCACTAGCCGAACAGGGGATCTCCCTGGGTGAAACCTCCGTGGGCGAACAGCGTCAGCAGGAGGGTCAGGCCTTCGCCAACCAGGACGGCCAGGGGGGCAACGGCGCCAATGAGGGCGAAGGAAAGCTGCCTTCCGCCGTCGAGATCGGCATGGCTGAGAACACAACGGGCGTCAGCCTGGATGGTCGGGTGAATCTCTACGCCTGAGACAAATTGCCAAGATAGGGCTGTTCGCGCGGTCTGTTCCTTTCATCATGACCCGCGCGATTTCTGCATACTGCCCTTTTCCGGCTGGACCAACACTTCACGATAGGCAAGGCAATGGCGAAATCGACGGGTGGCTCATCCAAGCTGCTGTGGCTGATGATACTGCTGGTACTGATGTCCACGGCAGCAGCCGGGGTAGCGATCTATCTGGTCATGAACGACCGTAACGGTAGCTCAGGCAACATGCAGGAGCAGCAGCTCGAGCGTCAGGCGCCGATCTTCCTCAAGATCGACCCCTTTACCGTGAACCTCGCCGATGACGATTTCGGTTCCCGCCTGCTGTATGCCGGGCTGTCGCTCAAGGTCGGCGACGAGGTATCGCGTGAGATCCTCCACGAGCACATGCCGCAGGTTCGCAGCCGGCTGTTGATGCTGTTTTCCGGCAAGCAGGCCAGTCAGCTCACCTCACCGGAAGGCAAGCGTCGGCTGAGCGAGGAAGTCATTGCCATTCTGTCCGACCCCTTGACCGAGCCACAGCCGCCTCTTGATATACGGGACGTGCTGTTCACCGAGTTCATCGTGCAATAACCGGGTGCCCTGGCCGCCATGTCCCAAGACGATCTACTGTCACAGGATGAGATCGACGCCCTGCTGAAGGGGGTCAGCGGAGACGACGAACCTGCCGCAGGCAGTGGTGAGACGTCTCGCATCCGTCCCTATGATCCCGCATCGCAGCATCGCGTCATCCGCGAGCGCCTGCAGGCGCTGGACATTATCAACGAACGCTTCGCGCGGCACTTCCGCATGGGGCTGTTCAACCTGTTGCGTCGCAGCGCCGACATCACGGTGGATTCGGTACGCTACCAGAGCTACAGCGACTTCTCGCGAAACGTGCCTGTGCCGACCAACATCAACATCATCGCCATGAAGCCCTTGCGCGGGTCGGCGCTGATCGTGTTCCCGCCAAACCTGGTTTTCATGGTGGTGGACAACCTGTTCGGCGGCGACGGACGCTTCCTGACCAAGTCTGAGGGTCGGGAGTTCACCAATACCGAGCAGCGCATCATCCAGCGCCTGCTGCGGCTGGCCATCGAGGCCTATGAGGAATCGTGGAAGTCGGTCTATCCGCTGGAAATCCAGTACCTGCGCTCGGAGATGCAGTCGAAGTTCGCCAACATCACCAACTCGCCCAACGAGATCGTGGTGAATACCAGCTTCAATATCGAGGTCGGTAATCTCTCCAGCAACTTCCAGATCTGCATTCCCTATTCGATGGTGGAGCCAGTGCGCGATCTGCTGGCCAACCCGCTCAATGACAGCCATCACGATCAGGACGGCACCTGGTCGAAACGCATGGCCGGCGAGATCCGCCACTCCGAGGTGGAGCTTATCGCCAATTTTGCCGATGTTCCCAGCCGCATCGCCCATGTGATGGCGTTGAAGGTCGGGGATGTACTGACGTTGGAGCTTCCGGAAACCGTTACCGCCAGTGTGGACGGGGTTCCGGTCATGGAATGCGACTACGGCAGCCAGCACGAACAGCGCGCGCTGCGTGTCATCCGCATCATCGATCATGGTGCGCAGAATTCACCCGATGCCTTCAAGAAGGGCCCTGTGCCTCAAGCCAAGGAATCCAAGCATGACTGATCCCAAGAAGCCCGATCAGAATATTCCCGACGATGACCCCTGGGCAGAAGCCATGGCCGAACAGGAGGCTGCGGAAGCCAAGGCCGAAGACGATCCCTGGGCAGAAGCCATGGCCGAGCAGGAAGCGGCCGGCGGCACCTCTGCCGACGATGACCCCTGGGCCGGTGCGCTGGCCGAGCAGGAAGCCGCCGAGTCCAGCCAACAGGAGTCAGCAGCGGCCGACCGGAGCGTGGCGGCACCGGAGGCCCAGGCTGCCGGCGACCGCATCTTTCGTCCGCTGGACAAGGGTAGCGAAGGCGGTACGGCCCGCGATCTGGAAATGATCATGGACATCCCGGTCAAGCTGACCGTGGAACTGGGCCGCACCAAGCTCACCATCAAGCAATTGCTGGAGCTCGCCCAGGGGTCGGTGATCGAGCTGGATGGCCTGGCCGGCGAGCCCATGGACATCCTGATCAACGGCTACCTGATCGCCCAGGGCGAAGTGGTCGTGGTGGAAGACAAGTACGGTATCCGCATCACCGAAATCATCACACCCTCCGAACGGGTCCAGAAACTGAACCGATGAGAGACACTCCCTCCTCCGAGGCTCAGTCAACAGGGCTCGACGCACTGGCTGTCGGCGGCGATGCCCTGATTGGCATGGCGACGCTGGGCAAGACCGCTGCCGCCCTGGGCCTGGTCATCGCCATCATCCTGGTTTGCACAGCGCTGCTCAAGCGCTGGGGGCCTCAGCGTCATGCCGCCGGTGGTCACCTTCAGATCGTCGGCAGCACCGCGCTGGGCAGCCGCGAGCGCCTGGTGATCGTGGAGGTCGAAGGTACCTGGCTGTTGCTCGGCGTGGGCGGGGGACAAATCAACAAGCTGCATGAGCTGGAGGCGCCCGAACGTCCCCTCGAACCTGAAAGCGCCGACCTGCAGGGGGAGCGCTTCGCCACCCGCTTTGCCCGTGCCCTCAAGCACAATGCCGGACTCGGAGGCCCCGGCCGGGGAGCGTCATGATTCACCCTGCTTTACCGAAGACTCGGCCCAAGACCCGGACCAAGGCCCTGCTCGCCATGCTGGGGGCGTTACTGTTGCTGGCCATGCCGGTCGCGGCTCTCGCCCAGCAGCTGCCCGGTATCGTCAGCCAGCCGCTGGAAAACGGCGGCCAGCAGTGGTCGCTATCGCTGCAGACGCTGCTTCTGCTGAGCTCGCTGGCCTTCCTGCCGGCGGCGCTGCTGATGATGACCAGTTTCACCCGGATCATCATCGTGCTCAGCCTGCTGCGGACCGCCATGGGAACCCAGGCTACGCCGCCCAACCAGGTGCTGCTCGGGCTGGCACTTTTCCTGACCTTCTTCATCATGTCGCCGGTAATCGGCATGGTTTACGAAACGGCCTGGGCACCCCTGACCGCCGAAGAGATCAATTTCGAGGAGTTTCTGGGGTTGGCCCAGCTGCCGTTCCGCGAATTCATGCTGGCCCAGACCCGGGAACCCGACCTGGCACTGTTCGCGCGACTGGGTGATATCGGGCCCATGCAGGGACCGGAAGACGTCCCCTTTCGCATCCTGGTGCCGGCGTTCGTGACCAGTGAGCTGAAGACGGCCTTTCAGATCGGTTTCACCATCTTCATTCCCTTTCTGATCATCGACCTCGTGGTGGCCAGCACCCTGATGGCACTGGGCATGATGATGGTCCCGCCCGCCACGATCTCTCTGCCCTTCAAGCTCATGCTGTTCGTGCTGGTGGACGGCTGGCAGCTGATCATCGGCTCGCTGGCGGAAAGTTTCTATATCTAGCGGAACTACTTGGGTCGGCACGACGATGTCGACAAGGAGCGAAGTATGACACCGGAAATGGTAATGGGCATCGCCTACCAGGGCATGCGCGTCACGCTCTTCCTGGCCGCCCCCCTGCTGATCACCGCACTGCTGACCGGCCTGACCGTGAGCCTCTTCCAGGCCGCGACCCAGATCAACGAGATGACCCTCTCGTTCATCCCCAAGATCCTGGGCGTCTTTACCGTACTGGTATTAGCCGGCCCCTGGCTGCTGAAATTGATCACCGATTTCACCCGCAACCTGTTCACCAGCATCCCCAGCATGTTGATGTGAGACCGCCATGGTCGAGGTGACCTTTGCTCAGCTGCATGGCTGGCTGGTGATACTGTTCTGGCCCTTCGTGCGAATCACTTCCTTTCTGGTCGCCTCGCCGCTGTGGGGCCATTCCAGCGTACCCAACCAGGCCAAGATCGGCCTGGCGTTCCTGGTGACTGTTGTCATCGCGCCGGTACTGCCTGCCATGCCCGACGTGCCGATCGTCTCATGGGCCGGCTTCGGCTTGATGGTGGAGCAGATACTGATCGGCATCGCCATCGGCCTGGTCATGCACGTGGTATTCGCCGTCGTGCAGGCCGCGGGAGAGTTCATCGGCCTGCAGATGGGCCTGGCCTTCGCCACCTTCTTCGATACCGGCAGCGGGACCAATACCATGATCCTGTCGCGGATCTTCTTCATGATTACGTTGCTCATGTTCCTGGCCATGGGCGGCCACCTGATGGTGCTGGAAGCACTGGCAACCAGCTTTCATAGCCTGCCGATCGGCATCGGTGTCTTCAATCCTGCGGCCTTCGAGATGCTGGTGCGCTACGGCGGCACCATCTTCGTAGCCGGCATGTCGCTGGCCCTGCCGCTGGTCGGCTCGCTGTTGATCATCAACCTGGCCATGGGCATCCTCAACCGCTCCGCGCCGCAGCTGACCGTGTTCAATATCGGCTTCCCGACCTCCCTTACTGTGGGCCTGACGCTGCTGATGGTGCTGATGACTGACATGGGCCGCTTTCTGCAGCGGCTGTTCAGCAACGGCCTGCAGTTCATGTACCAGCTCATCGATATGCTCGCCCCACTGGGCACCTGATTTCACGGCACTTCGTACCAGCAAAAAAAACCGCCCAAGCGAGCCTAGGCGGCGAAAAGACCGGGCAAGTGCCCGGTCTCAGGGAAAGAGGCAATCAACCTGCGGGATTAGCGCTAACGAGACTCAAGCCAGCGGGGCTAGAGTCGGTGAAACTAGAGAAAATTGAACAGCGACAGTCCCTTTACGTCGACGAAGGCCTTCTGGGCCGCCTGCAGCCCAACCTGACGCAAGCTGTATTCGGCGATGGCTTCACTGTAGTCGAGGTCCACCAGGTCGGAGAGGGTCTGCTCGTAGTTCATCATTCGATTGCCGCTGACGGCATCCACCACATCCAGTTCGTTGAGGCGGGCACCCATGGAGGCGCGTACGGTGAGGACGTTGTCGAGACTATTGTCGAGCTCGCGCATCGTCGTTCGAAGTGTGTTCCTCAGCTCAGCTTTCTCTGTGGGCGTGGCGGCCGGATTCTCAAGTACGTTGAGTGCCTTTTCCAAGGTCTTGAAAAGATCATGATTCATGTTATCGGCAGTGGCAAATCTGATGCCATCGCCATCCTCAGGGGTGCCCTGCAACTCTAGGCGTAAACCTCCTACGTTTATCGCCTGCCCAGCCGGATCATAAGGTACATCGTTCTGTGCCGGCGTAGTATCGACCCAGGTCCCATCAGCATCTTGCATTCTGACGGTATAAGTATGCGTTATACCATCACTGGAAAAATCGACACGAAACGCATTGCCATAATCCGGGCCTGAGTTATTCGTAACTTGCGGGCCGGAAAACGTAACGTTCCCTCCATTGCCAACATCTATATTTCCATCTGCATCGAGCTTGCCTGCCTCCGAGAGGTAACCGGCGCCACTCGCAACGCTATTGAATATGCGGATTCCATTATCTGCTACAGGCATCTCACGAGAGGCGTCGATGCGCTGAGCCCGTGAATTGTTATCGCCCACATAAGTGACTCCGTTTTCGTTACGAACAAAGGGAGCACTCGAATCCTGATAGCCGCCAAATAAATAACGGCCGTTACCATCGCTGGCGTTGGCCTGCCCCAGCAGCGTCTCGTAGATGCCGCGCAATTCGGAGGCTACGGATTGGCGATCAGAATCGCTGAGGGTGTCGCTAGCGGCCTGGATCAACAGCGTTTTGGCGCTAGTCACCGCATCGCTGACGCTGTTGAGGACGCTTTCCGACTGTGACAGCGTATTACGGGCGGAGACCCGCGCATCGGCGAATTGTTCGGTGATGGCCTTGGCCTGGGATACACCCACTGCCCGGGACGAGGCCTGGGGGTCGTCGGAGGGGTTGACCACTCGACGGCCGCTGGCGATCTGCTGACCGACCTTGAGGAAGTCGCCCTGCTGACGGTTCATGGACGAGACGCTCTGATCGAACATGGTGACGGTGCTGATACGCATCGCGCTGGACTCCTTGGAATCAGTTACGCAGACCGAGAATGGTATCGAAAACCGTGGAAGCGGTATCGATCACGCGGGCGTTGGCGGAATAGTACTGCTGATAGCGGATCAGATTGGCCGCTTCCTCATCCAGATTGACCCCGGACTCCGACTGCTGCACCGCCTTTAGCTGAGCGGTCAGACCCTGGCGCGCATCGAGGTTGACCTTGACGATATTCGACTGGTTGCCCACATCGCTGACCATGCCGCCGTATGCCTGGCTGAGCGACGATCGCCCCGCCACCAGCGCCTGGCTCTGCAGGTTCTGCAGCGCCAGGGCGTTGCGGTTGTCGCCGGTGCCGGACGCAGCGATGGAGAGAGAAAGGGTCGCGTTCTCACCATCGTCAGGTACACTGTCGACAACGAATTCGATGCCATCGAGGTTGATGCGATCCCCCGCGACGATGCCGACACCGGGAATGTAGGGCTCACCGTTAACGGTGAACTCGTTGGGATCCGCCGGAGCCGTGACGGATGTCACCCCCCCCGCCGTTTCCAAAGTAAAGTCATGCGCTGTTCCGTTGGCAAAAGCGCCCGGCTCGGCACGCAACCCCGAAACGGCGAGGTCACCCGATGACGCCACGAAGCTGCCCGCGGCGATTTTATCCAGATCGATGATCTGCGACTCCATATTGGCCGCGGCACGACGTAACGGCTGCACTTCGAACCGGTCACCATTGGCCGGTGTGCCACTGAATTCCAGGTTGATACCCCCGAAGCCCAGTGTAGAGGCACCAGCATCCCACTCGATCTGATCCGCGGGCAACTGCTGGCCGTTGTCCTTGCGGAAGACCTGGGGCGGATCGCCTGCGTTGCCAAAGCGCACCGTATAGTCAGTCGCTCGCAACTGGTCGATATTCACCGCGTCAAAACTAGCCCCAACAATGTCCTCCCCGCCGGTGTTGCGCGCATGGGCATATGCTTGTGGCTGGCCAATGCTGAAAAAATCTGCACCCTGATTGCCATCGAGATCCTGGCCAAGGCGGTGCTGTTCATTAAAGCCAGTCACCAGCGATACGGCCAGCTGGCCGATCTGGTTCTGGGTCTTGTCCAGGGTCTCGGAGCGGAAGGTCATCAGGCCACCCAGGGTGCCACCCTTGATGGTGTCCTCGGGCATGGCCACCAGGTTGCCGCCGGAGTCCCGATAGCCGAGCACGGTGCGCTGCGGATCATTGGGTGCATCCATGGCCTCGAGACGATAGTGATTGGTGCCAGCCACCAGCGGCTGCCCGTTGGGCAGGCTAATATTGTAGGACTTGCCGTCCTGGATGTTGAGCCGGATATCCATGCGCTCGCTGAGCTCATGCACCAGCTGGTCGCGCTGGTTGAGCAGGCTGTTGGGCGCCTCGCCGCTCCGCGCCCGGGCCAGGGCGATCTCCCGATTGAGGGTCGCCATCTGCTCACTCATGTTGTTGATCTGGGTGATTTCATCACTGATCTGGCCGTTGATCCCCTCCTGCATGTCCTGCAGGTAGCCGTCGAAGGCGCGGTACTGGGCGGTAAGCGTGTTGGCCGTACCCAGCACGCCTTGACGCGCGGCGGGATCGGACGGACTGCCAGCCAGATCCTCCAGAGAGGAGAAGAAGTTCTGCATCAGCGGCGCCAGGCCGGCGTCCCGGTCGGCCAGCAGGTTGTCGATCTGGCTGATCTGCTTCTCGTAGGTCGCAAGCGCGCTCGACGAGCTGGTCGCTGCATTGAGCTGCGAGGCCACGAACTGGCTGAACTGACGCTGAATGTCGTTGACTTGAACGCCACCCGCGGTAGCACCCTGCTGGCCAAGGATCGTCAGTTCGCGATTGTAGCCCGGCGTATAGACGTTGCTGATGTTGTTGCTGGTGGTATTCAGCGCATTCTGAGCGGCATTCAGGCCGCTGAGACCGATAGAGAACATGCTCATGGTGTTGTTTCCTTTCGCCAATGTCCGAAATATCGGCCCCTAGAACAAAAACTTTAGCGCCTTAGGGAAACGCTGAACAAATTGCCGAGCGAGATGAAGCGCAAGGCGCACGGAGCATAGGAACCGGAGCATATGGGGTATATGTGAGGATTCCGCGCACCGCGCAACGCAGCGATTCGCTCGTGCAGGCATTTGGGCAGTGTTTCCTTAGTAGCGCAGGAAGACTAACGAATCATTGCCACCCTGGGCGACCTGCGGCCCCATGGTGTTCATGATCGCAATCAGCTTGTCGGCGTAGGCCGGGTCGGTAGCATAGCCCCCGGCCTGCAGCGCCCTGGCCGCCTGCTCGGCAGTCCCCGCCCGGGTGACTTCCGCATAGCGCGGGTTGTTGCCGATCAGCTGTGCGTAGTCGGTGAAGGCTTCTTCGAAGGAGCCGTAGACACGGAAGGAATCGACGATCCGGGTTCGCTTGCCGTTGATGTACTCGTGGGTCGTCACGTCCGTGGTGGGGCCACGCCAACTGCTGCCGGCCTTGATGCCGAAGAGGTTATGGCTATTCCCGCCGTCTGCCTTGGCAATCTCGTGACGCCCCCAGCCGGTTTCCAGCGCTGCCTGGGCCAGGATTAATTCGGCCGGCACGCCGGTGCGACGACTTGCCGCCTGGGCGGGCGCTGACAGCTGGTCCATGAAGCGCTTGACGTGTTCGCCGCTCTGGCCACGGCTGCGTGATTCGGCCGAACTGGCGACAGTGGCCGCGACGTTACGCTGAGACTCTGCCCCCGCTGCTGCTGCTGTTGCAGGCAAGGCCTCCACCGCGGACATGAAGTCCCCGCGGGCGGTCACCAGTTCCTCCAGGAAGCTCGCGGGTGGTGCCTCGACCACGCTATCGACACGGCCCTCGCCTTCGTTGTCTTCTGCGGCGCTATCGCCTTCGGCGGGCTGCAGGGCATCCTTCAGGACACGCGGCGTGCCGCGGGGAATGCCGGCAATCAGCTCATTCAGTTCACGATCGGCTTGCTGCGCCTGGCGCCCAGCCCCGACTCCCTGGCTCTGCAGCTGGGCGACAAGATGATCGGCCAGGCCGATGCCCCGCCCGGCCATGGTCTGCGCCCACTGCTGGTCGAGCATCGACTGGTAGAACTCGGTCTGCTCGCTGTCCAGCAGCCCTGTGGTCGGTGTGGCATCACGCATGCTCTTGAGCATCATTTGCAGGAAGAGCGCCTCAAACTGCTGGGCAGCCCCCTTCAGGCCGGCGGCCTCATCATTGCGCGCCGTTTGCTTGAGGCGCTCGAGTCCCTGCACATCGAGGGCGAACTGGCTGCTGAAGTCCTGGATGCTCATCAGATGATCTCCAGTTCGGCACGCAGCGAGCCAGAGGCCTTGAGGGCTTCCAGGATGGACATCAGGTCACTCGGCGTGGCACCCAGTGCATTCAGCGCATTGACGACGTCCACCAGATCGGCGCCCTCGACCACGCGCAGATAGGCATCCTGCTCCTGGACCTCGATCTCGGTATCGGGCACAACCACGGTGTCGCCATCACCGAATGGCGGCGGCTGACTGACCAGGAAGCGGGTATCGATGACGATGGACAGATTGCCATGAGCCACGGCCGCACGGCGCAGGGTCACCGCGCTGTTCATCACCACCGATCCGGTACGGGCATTGAAGACCACCTTGGCCGGTGCATCCATGGGCGTGACCCGAATGTTCTCCACCTGGGCCATGAAGTTGACCCGAGAGTTGTCGTTCATGGGCCCATCAAGGGCGATCACCCGGGAATTGCGGGCAGCGGCCACCGGCCGGCCGAACTCACTGTTGATGGCGTTGACCACACGCTGAGCAGTGCCGAAGTCGGCCTCCTTGAGCTCGAGTTCGAGCAGCCCCGCCTCGGCCCCCAGGTTGAGAGGCACTTCCCGCTCCACCATGGCGCCCCCGGCGATGCGTCCACCGGCCAGCTGATTGACCTGAACAGAGGCACCACCGGCGGCAGCGCCCATGCCGCCCACTAGCAGGTTGCCCTGGGCGATGGCGTAGGTGTCGCCATCGGCGCCCTTGAGTGGCGTCATCAGCAGGGTACCGCCACGCAGGCTGCGGGCGTTGCCGATGGAAGAGACATTAATGTCCAACCGCTGGCCGGGGCGCGAGAATGGTGGCAGGTCGGCGGTGATCATGACAGCCGCCACGTTACGCAGCTGCATATTGGTACCCGGGGGCACGGTAATACCGAGCTGCGACAGCATGTTGGATAGGCTCTGTCCGGTGAAGGGGGCCTGCATGGTCTGGTCGCCGGTGCCGTCGAGCCCGACCACCAGGCCATAGCCCACCAGCACGTTGTCACGCACGCCAGCGAAGTTGGCGAGCTCGCGAATCCGCTCGGCCTGTACCGGCAGTGCCAGCATGCTTGCCAACAGCAGTAGCGCTAGTTTCACCACAAAGCGGTGAGCATGCCGATAGGTGAACGTCATGGTTAGCGTCTTGAACAGCGTCATGCCTGCGCCTCGGTGTTCGGTCATCGTTAGAATGGCGATATATTGAGGAAGAACCGCTGCAGCCAGCCCATATGCTGCGCTTCATTGATGTAGCCGCTGCCCACGTACTCGATCCGTGCGTCGGCCACCGCCGTGGAGGGCACGGTATTCTGGCCGGTGATGGTGCGCGGATTCACGACGCCGGAGAAACGGATGAACTCCACGCCCTGATTGATGGCGATCTGCTTCTCGCCACGCACTCGCAGGTTGCCGTTATGCATCACCTCGAGTACCGACACGGTGATGGTGCCGGTCATACTGTTGCTGGCCTGGGAACCACCGCCGCCGGCAAAGTCGCTATTGCCGGAGAGATTGCCGGACAGGTCGATGCCTTGCTCAGCCAGCCGCTCCAGCACATCAGGCAGCGCTGAAATATCGAGCCCTGCTGAACCGCTGCGATTCGCGTTGGACTGTGAGTTCTTGTTGGCACTCACCTGCTCGTCCAGCACGATGGTAAGGATGTCGCCGATCATGCGCGGCCGCCGATCCTCGAACAGCGGTTGGGAACCGCGATGCGCCTGGTAGATGGAGCCGTTGGCCAGGCGAGGGGGCGGCTCCATAATGGCGATCTGCTCCTGCTCCCCCACCACGGAGGCACGAGGAACCTGTGCGCAACCGCTCAGGGCTAGCGCAGCCAGGGCGAGGAGGACCAGAACCAGCCTCGATATCGAAAAACCCGCGCCTTTCATGCTTGCTCGCTTCCCATGGCAGGGAGTGGAAATCGTCATGCCGTCGTCTGTCAGAGCTGGCTCAAGCGGGAGAGCATCTCGTCGCTTGTCTGCACGGCGCGGCTATTGATCTCGTAGGCACGCTGGGTCTGGATCATGTTGACCATCTCCTCCACCACGTTGACATTGGAGGTTTCAACATAGCCCTGGAACAGGCGGCCGGCCCCGTTCATGCCCGGCATGGTCTCGTTGCGGGGCCCGGAAGACGTGGTTTCCCGGTAGAGGTTACCGCCGATGCTCTCGAGCCCGGTCGCGTTGACGAAGGTCGAGACGGTGATCTGGCCAACTTCCATCGCCTGGTTGTCGCCCGGCTGGGTCACCGAGACAATGCCGTCCTCGCCGATGGAGACCGACAGGGTGGTCGGCGGCAGGATGATGGCCGGCTCCAGCGGGTAGCCATTGGCATTGACCATCTGGCCGTTTTCATTGAGCTGGAAGCTGCCGTCACGGGTGTAGGCGGTGGTGCCATCCGGCATCAGCACCTGGAAGAAGCCATTGCCGTTGATCGCCAGGTCGCGGGAGTTCTCGGTTTGTTCGAGCCCGCCCTGCGTGTGCAGGCGCTCGGTGGCAACCGGACGAACGCCAGAGCCTACCTGCATGCCGGAGGGCAGGCGGTTCTGCACGTCGTTCTGGGCACCGGGCTGACGCAGGTTCTGGTAAAGCAGATCCTCGAACACCGCCCGCGAGCGCTTGAATCCGTTGGTGCTGACGTTGGCCAGGTTGTTGGAGATGACATCCAGCTTGACCTGCTGCGATTCCAGGCCGGTCTTGGCCGTCCAAAGTGACTTGATCATATTCGTTTCCTCGGGCACTACTCGAAAAGTGCCTAGCTGTCAGACCATGAGCCCTGAATAGAGCCTTCAGCCCCGGATAGAGAGCCTTCAGCCCTGTAGAGAAAGCAGGTTATTGGCCCGCTGGGCATTTTCATCAGCGGTGCTGATCACTTTCATCTGCATTTCATAGCGCCGTGCCACGTCGATCATCGAGACCATCGCCTCGATGGCGCTGACGTTGCTGCCCTCCAACGCACCGCTGGCAACCCTGGCATTCTCGTCGGCAGGCAGCGCTGCCACTTCACCGTCTGCATCGGGAGCCGGACGAAAGAGACCGTCAGCGCCACGCAGCAGCGTCTGTTCTGGGGTGACCAACTTGATGCGCCCCATATCCACCAGCGCTTCGGGGTTCTCTCCTTCACCGATGCCGCTGAGGGTGCCGTCGGCACCCACCGAGACGCTGGCACCCAGCGGCACGACGATGGGCCCGCCGTCGCCGATCACCGGCCGCCCCACCAGGGTAACCAGGCCGTCACCGTCGACTTCGAGATCGCCCCGGCGGGTATAGGCTTCGGTGCCGTCGTCAGCCTGCACGGCGATCCAGGCGTCGCCTTCCAACGCCACGTCCATGGGCCGTCCGGTGTGGTTGATGGGGCCCGGCGAGAAATCGCTGCCTGGGGTCGTGGCCGCTACCGACACCCGGGTCGGCAGCGCGCCTTCGCCCTGCACCGGCACGGCGCGCATGGCATGCAGCTGGGCGCGAAACCCGGCAGTCGACACGTTCGACAGGTTGTGGCTGACCACCGCCTGCTGGTCCATGCTCTGCTTGGCCCCGCTCATGGCGGTGTAGAGAATGCGATCCATGACTCAACTCCCTTAGGCTCTATTCAAAAGTGCCTGCGCTCGGCCATACGGCGTTAAAAATCGGCTCAAAGTACTCATTTACAGCTCGTAAACTCGAACGCGAGCCCGGTCCGTCCTTTCGCCGATTTTTGCCTTGTCTGGCCATCGCTCGCCGACTTTTCAGACAGAGCCTAGCGCTTGGTATTGGCGCTTAGCGCAGGTTGATGGCGGTCTGCAGGAGCTCGTCTTGGGTCTTGATCGTCTGGGAGTTGGCCTGATAGGCCCGCTGCGCCACGATCATGTCCACCAGCTCACGGGCCATGTCCACGTTTGATGTCTCAACAGCGCCGGAGACCACGCTGCCGAGCAGGCCGGTGCCCGGCGCGCCGATCAACTCCTGGCCTGACGTGGCACTGGCCGACCAGACGTTGTCACCGGCAGGCGTCAGCCCCTCGGGGTTGCGGAAACTGACCAGGGCGACCTGGCCGGCCGGGCGGGACTGCTCATTAGAGTAGTTGCGCATGATGGTGCCATCATCGTTGATGGTGATGCCCACCAGGGTGCCCGAGGTATAGCCGTTCTGGTTCAGGCTGCTGACCGTGGAGGTATTGCCGAACTGGGTGGTTCCGGCAAGATTAAGGTCGAAGGTGAGATTCTCAGGCTCGCCCCCGAGATAATCGGCTGCATCGAACGTTATACCCGCGATTGCACCGTTGGCATCGACGTCGCCGCCACCATTGACTAGCTTGCCATTACTGTCGAACCGAACGGAATACTCGGTCACGTTAGCGGGTGCCCCGCCATCGTCCAGCGTAGTGCCGTCGAGCGTCATCTTGGCAGTCCACTCGTTGGCCGCGGTCTTTTCATAGTAAACAGTGATGTTGCGGGGATTACCGAGCGAATCGAACACAGTGAAATTATTGGAATAATGGTAGTCGATCATAGCCGGGTTGCCCGTCGAGTCGGTTGCTTCCACCGTACTCAGACCCTCACCCATTGCCTTGCGGGCATCCAGATTGATCGTGGTACCGACCCGGGTAGTGGCGCTCGCATCCAGCTCTTCCGCGGAAACGTTCAATGGCACCGGCTGGCCACCTACCTGCACCTGGCCAGCGGCGTTGAGCCCGAAGCCCATGATCTGCGCACCCTGGGAATTGATGAGGTTGCCCTCGGATGTCATGGAAAGCTGGCCATTGCGCGAGTAGACCACTTCGCCACTGGGATCCTGGAATCGGAAGAAGCCATCGCCGGCGATCGCCAGATCCAGATTACGGTTGGTGGACTCGACGTTGCCTTCATTGAAGTTCTGCAACACGGACGCCACCCGGGTGCCCAGGCCAACCTTCGAGCCGGCGAACACATCCGAGAACTGCACGTTGGAGCTCTTGAAGCCCACGGTCTGGGAGTTGGCAATGTTGTTACCGATGGTTCCCAGCTTCTGCGCCTGGGAATTCAAACCACTCAGTGCTTGGGAAAAGCTCATGTTTTGTTCCTCTGCCTACCGAAGATGCCGCTGTCGCGGTTCTATTATGGAAATCAATGTTGCCAATCAAAGAATCTGCTTGACGTCACCCAGGCCCACCTGGCCATAGATGGCACCGAGGTCGAGCTTCACACCGCCATTGCCATCCGGCGGCGTGACCCCACCCACTACGGCGTAGTTGAGCGTGGAGGCATCCAGTGTCTTGTCGTCACTGGTCGCTTCGACACGAACCCGATAGGCACCCGGCGCCGCCGTTTCGCCCTCGGTGGTCCTGCCATCCCAGGTGAAGGACTCGACCCCGGCCTTGACCGAGCCGATGTCATAGCGATTGACCACCTGGCCACTGGCATTGGTGATCGTCACTCGTACGTTCTCGGCGGACTGGCCGAGCTCAATCCCGAAGGGCGTGGTGTGGGCGTTGCCGTCGTCATCGGTCTCCATCAGCACGCGATCACCCGGCACCAGGACGCCCTGGCCGATCAGCCCAGCCGCCTGCAGCGTCTGGCCGGCGTTCATCTGGCTGGTGATGCCTTTCAGGGTCTTGTTGAGATCCTCGATACCGCTGACGGTGTTGATCTGCGCCAGCTGGGAGGTCATCTCATGGTTGTCCATGGGCTCGAGCGGGTCCTGGTGCTGCATCTGGGCAATCAGGAGGGTCATGAAGTTGTTGCGCAGCTCGGCGGACTGGCTGGCGTCACGACTGGACGGGCCACCCTGGTTCATGCGTGTGACGACACTGGAATCAATGGTCGTGGACATGGCGGTTATCCTTCACCCAGGGTGAGTGTCTTGAGCATCATCTGCTTGCTCGTGTTCATGACTTCGACGTTGGCCTGGTAGGAGCGGGAGGCCGAGATCATGTTGACCATCTCGTGCACCGGCTCGACGTTGGGCATGGTCACATAGCCCTCTTCGTTGGCCAGGGGGTGCTCGGGGCGGTACTCCATGCGCATAGGCGAGGTGTCCTCCACCACGCTGCGCACGCCCACACCACCGACGCCATGGGTGCCCTGATGACGCGACTCGAACAGCACCTGCTTGGCGCGATAGGCCTCGCCATCCGGCCCCGCCACGCTGTCCGCATTGGCCAGGTTGCTGGCCGTGACGTTCATGCGCTGCGACTGGGCGCTCATGGCCGAGCCGGCGATATCGAAAACGGAAAACATCGACATGGAACGATCTCTCTCTGGTTGTTCCGGGTGCTTACTCCGGCTGCATGGCGTTCTTCAGCCCCTGGATACGGCTGTTGAGGATGGTCAACGCCGCCTGGTAGCGCACCGAATTGTCGGCGAACTGGGTACGCTCGCGGTCCATGTCCACCGTATTGCCGTCCAGGCTCGGCTGATCCGGCACCCGATACAGCAGCCCTTGGCTCGGCGGCGCGAAGCCCTGACCGGCAAGATGCCCCGCAGACGTCCTGGCCAGTGACAAACCGCCACCGGATGAGCGACCATGCTCGACCGCCTTCTTGAGCTCGCCGGCAAAATCCATGTCGCGCGCCTTGTAATTCGGCGTATCGGCATTGGCGATATTGCTGGCCAGCACCTTGTGGCGCTCCTGGCGCAAGCCCAGCGCCTGCTGATGGTAGTTAAAGGCGGCCTCGAGCTGATCGATCATGCCGGCGCTCCCCGTTGTCGAAACCCATATGAACAGTGTGCGGAACTTGTTGAGACTGAAGAATAGCCAGGGTGGTGTCACATCAATGGCAAGAACAGGCCGGTTTTCCGCATTCATTTCCACTGTTTCATGAGATCGCCGAGCGCTAGAATTCACTGGCACCATCACCAACCTCGGCCGAATGCCATGCAGCGTCACCCCTTCAAGCTTCCGCTCACCCTCTGGCCGCTTCTCGCCAGCCTGGTACTGCTACCCGGCATCGCCAAGGCCGACGACGACGCCCTGCTTCAGGCCGTGCATGGTTTTCTGTACAGCGAGGCCCAGTCCCTGGGCGAGGAGATCGTCATTGAGTTGCACCCCCCTTCGGCCCGGTTGCCGGAGTGCGTATCGCCCCAGCCTTTCATGACCCGGGAAGGCGAGCTGCCTCTCGGACGGGTGTCGGTTGGGGTACGCTGCGGCAGCGATGGGCGCCAGGTGCGCTATATGCAGGCTGAAATCGGCGTTCTTGGGGAGTATCCGGTGCTGGCAGCCACGCTCAATGCTGGCGATACGGTGCGCCAGGAGCACCTGGTGCAAAGGCAGGGCAATCTGGCCGAGCTACCCAACAACGCGCTACTCGATTCTGAGCAGATCATTGGTCAGGTCGCGACTCGTACGCTACGCGCCGGCCAGCCGCTGCAGGCCCACCAGTTCCGCTCCCTGCCGCTGGTAGAGCGCAACCAGCGTGTCGTGGTCGAGGCGAGAGGCGCGGGGTTTCGGGTCTCCCGGGAAGGGCAGGCACTGGAGCCCGGCGGGATGGGCGACCGCGTCCGCATTCGATTCGATTCCCGCGAGGTGGTCACCGGCCAAGTGGCGGGCGAAGGAATCGTGATCGTCGACTTCTGAGGGCACGTTCGACACGTCATGTCGAGCGACCTACCGTCAAGCACATGCTAGACTCTAGCGGATGCGTCGCGTGCGCATTCGCTATATCATGCCTAAAGTTTTCCCCGGGGCAGCCGATAGCGTGTAAAAGCACCGGTCAAGAGGCCACTATAGTGAAGATCAACAGCCAGAACCCCCTGCCGCGCCCGACACCGACGACGCCCCGCGAGGAGTCTCAGCCTGTCAAGGGGCCCAGCCAGTCGAGCCAGCAGGATGCCGGCCCTGGGGCCACGACGCACCTGCGCCAGAACGCAGCAGACACCTCCCGTGACATCGATATCGCCAGGGTCGACGAGATCCGTGAAGCCATTCGCGAGGGTCGCTTGGAAATTCACGCCGACCGCATCGCCGATGGACTGATTGAATCACTCCAACCGACCATGGGTAAAGGCAAGGAATGAGTCTGGCGAAGCTTCTCCAGGAGCAACAGTTGCGCCTTGACGGCGTCATCGAGCTGCTTGAGCAAGAGCGCGAGCTGCTAGCCGCTGCCGATATCGACGGGCGGCAGCTGGCCGCGATTGCCGAGCACAAACAGCGACGACTGCAGCAGCTGGAGGCCACCGAGACCCTGCGCCATAGCGTCCAGCACCGCCTGGGCTACGCCGAGGGTGCCGCCGGTGCGCGCCAGGCGGCTGACGACGCCGGCTGTCTCCATGAGTGGGAGAACACCCTGGAGCGGACCCGAAAGGCCCATCGGCTCAATACCATGAACGGCCAACTTGTCAGCCTGCGCATGGGCCAGAATAAGCGCCTGCTCGAGTTCATTCATGAGGCCGCCGAAAAGACGACCTATGGCGCCAGCGGTCGGGTGAGAGCGCAGCCGGGACGCTTCAATACGTCGGTCTAGACGTTTACCTGCCAGTCTCCGCCAGAAACCTCGCTACTACTATCATTACTGCCACTGCTACCACTATTTACTACAAAGACGACGCCCACTAAAAAACAGCCTCTCCAGCAGAGCTGAGGCTACGATAATGCCGCCATGGAAAGCCCCTACCCCGGCGAGCCGGCCTACCACGGCGAATCGATGAGACTCTCATCGTAGGGAGCGGCCATGACTACGGTATTGCGACCTTTGGCCTTCGCTTCGTAGCTGGCGGCATCGGCACGCTCCAGCACGGTTTCGACGGCATCATCGCCTTCCTGGAACGCGGTCACCCCCATGCTCAGGGTGATGCTGTAGACCTTGTTCTCATTGACCACGGTGACCTCGGAAACCGCCTGACGCAGCGATTCCGCAATTTCCCCGGCCTGCTTGAGGGTACAACTCGGCAGCAGAACGGCAAATTCGTCTCCGCCCTGCCGGGCCACATGATCGCTACGCCGCACCTCCCACGCCACTACCTGGGCGATGCGCCTGAGCATCTCGTCACCCAGGGCGTGCCCACCCTCATCGTTGATCGGCTTGAAATGGTCGAGGTCGAACAGAATCAGTACCGACGGCGTGCCGGTCTTGGAGTATTCCGCCAGCGCCTCTTCGAGGCGTCGCTGGAAGCCGCGACGATTGAGCAGCCCGGTCAACGGATCGTGCTCCGCCTCCCAGCGCTGCAGCGCCTCCTGCTGGCGGCGCTCAGTGATGTCCTTCACCATACCGACGAAACCGAGCGGCTCATCACTCTCCCTCACCTGGCTGGCATGCACCTCCACCCACAAGGTGATCCCGCCCGGGTGGTTGAATCGCAGCTGCCGCATGAAGTCGTTTCCGGTCCTCAGCGAGTGACGCCACATGTCCTCGGTGCCCTGCCGATCATCCGGATGGATCCGCTCCCACCATTCGCTTGGGCCACACGACGCATCAAGGCCAAGCAGTTCCAACAGCGCCGGGTTCATGTAGTTGACGTGACCCTTGAGATCGGCAACAAACATGCCTACCGGCGTGGAGCCCAGCACGGCATCGAGAAACGCCTGACGATCCTGCAAGTGCTCCAGCGCCAAGAGCCGTTCATGCTCCAGGCGATTGAAACTGCAGGCTACCTGGCTCAACTCATTCATATTGGTCGAGAGCGCCAGGTAGCGCCGCTCCCCCGCACCCACCTGAGCAATCTGACGCTCCAGCCGATGCAGCGGCTCCAGCAGGCGCCTGACAAGCCAACGCATGCTGAACATCAGCAGCACTGCCAACGCCAGCCAGGCCCACCACAGCGTGACGAGATAATCGCCCAGTGGCGCACGAACCTGCTGTCGGGGCAGCGCCACCTTGACGACCCAGTTCGCCGGCCGGATCTGACGATACGACATCAGCATCGACTCACCATCAACCCCACGGGCCACGGTTTCTCCCTCCCAGCCTCCCAGGGCCCGATCGAGCGCAGGCAGTCCATTGTAAGCTTCACCATTCGCCACAGAGGGCGGACGCCGGGGATGAAAGAGCAGCTCTCCCGATGCCGACAGCACCGAGATACGCCCCTCCTCGCCCAGCCAACTTCGTTCCAGCCATTGGAACAGGCCACCCTGGGACAGGTTGACCATCCCTCCGACAACCCCGGCGAACGCCCCCTGCTCGTCAAACCGTGGCACCAGCATCAGCACCAGGTCATCGCCACTGGCCCGGCCAACGAAAGGCTCACTGACGTAAGGCCGGCGCAAGCGGCGCAACATGCGAAAATACTCCGTTTCAGCCGTCTCGAGGCCGGCCCTGCCTTCCACCACCGGCCAGTCGGCAAGCACCACGCCATCGGGGCCGGTTACCATGATACCCTCGAACCACTCCATCAGGACCTGGCTATTCTCGAGGAAGGTTCCCAGCCGCTCCGGACTCACCCCCTGAAGGACAACTTCCAGCCGTGCAAGGGCATTGAGGCGCCGATTCACCTTTTCGGTCAGGCCATCGGCAATCAAGTGTGACTCGTCGCGCAGGTGCTCCAGGTTGACCTCATCCACCAACGCCTTTCCATATTGCCATGCCAGCAGCAGCAGAATACCCACGATGACCAACCACGTCGCGGCAAGACCGGCGAGGAGTCGCCCCTGCAGGGAGCAGAGGACTCGAGTCAATGCTTCTATCCGAACCGAGGTGCGCAACGCATTCCCCTTTGGTGAAAACAGGGGGCAAAGCGATCCATCCACCGTGAACGACGCTAAGCCTGAAACCCCACCCTTGGCGACCCTGCCTCAGGGAACGTTACCTATCCCCCTTTAATCGGCATCAGAATTCCGAACTTGAGGCTTGCCCAGGCGTCAATATGTCTTTATTGACCCGTATTTTGAGACAGTTCCGAATTTTACCTTGCACAGAGCTAAAGTCCGGCCTGATTGTGTCGATAATCACTAGTGTCAACGTCAAAACCCATCTCGACGTTTCAACCCAAGTTGCAGGGGCTACACAAGCGAATCGATGAGTCATCACGGCAAACGCCCACCAGGCGACAGGGTCAAATCCCTGGACCAGCACCCCGCACGGCTCACCCTGAGCGCATTCGAGCAGGGGCAAACCGGCATGGTCATAACCGATGCCGCCGGACTCGTCGTCCTGGCCAATGAATCATTTTGCCAAATTGCCGGCTGCGAGCGCAGCGAGGTCGCAGGCTGGCCAGTCGAACACTTTTTTGTTTCGCTGCGGACGCCCGCAACGAATCCGGCCGGCCCGGACACGAGCATCGACGACGCCACTTCCTGGCAGCAGGAGGTGCTGTGTCGACGCAACGACGGTGAGTCAATGCCGGTACTGATGACCGTAGACGCCCTGCTCGATGACCAGCAGCGACCTCACCACTACCTGCGCACCTTCATCAGCCTCGCCTCCCCCAAGGGCAAGCAGTTCGGCGACAGGCACTGGGTCCACGTCGACCCAATGACTGGCCTTCCCAACTGGCTACTGCTGCGCGACCGCCTCAATCACGCCTTGGCCCAAGCGGATCGTGCCGATAACGGTCTCGCCGTACTGTTCATCGACATCGACCGTTTCAAGGCGGTCAACGATGCCGCCGGCCATCTGGAGGGCGATCGATTGCTGGGCGAGCTGGCCCAGCGCCTGCAGAAGGCCCTGCGCAGCCGAGATACCCTGGCCAGGCTGGGTGGCGACCAGTTTATCGTCCTGCTGGAAAAGGATGGCACAGCGGAAGCCGCACAAGCCGTGACAGAGCGCCTTCAGGAGGCGCTGGAACCGCCGTTTCTCTCCGAGAACCGCTACCTGTTGCTGACGGCCTCCATCGGCATTGCGCTCTACCCGGCCGACGCACAGGATGAGGAAACACTGATCACTGCGGCACGCAGCGCCATGTATACGGCTCGCAGGAAAGGCCCCGGACGCCAGGCCTTTGTCGATCACCGCCTGACGGCAAAGCTGAAGGAAAAACATCGGCTCGAGAACCGGCTAAGCGAAGCCATTCATCTCCCCGAGCGCCATTTCCAGCTCCACTATCAGCCTGAAATCGATATCGACACCGGCCACTGCACCGGCCTGGAGGCCGTATTGCGCTGGAAACAGCCCAAGCAGTGGCAGGAGCCGCCGGCTGCCTTGCTCGACACCATCGACCGACTGGGCCTTGGCATTCGTCTCGATCGCTGGGCCATCCAGACCGTCATTGCCCACCATTTGAGCTGGTTGGAGAGCGGTTCACTGCTGGGTAAACTGCCGGTCTCGATCCGCCTTTGCGAGTCTCACCTGGTCAATGACACCCTCGACCGCCGACCTCTCGACCATTTCCTGCGCCTTCAGAGCCTCGACAACCTGGCGTGGCTAACCCTGCAGGTGCCTGGCCAGGGGTTGTCCAGCGACCTGGACGCCGCCTCCCATATGCTCAAGCGGCTCGAGCGACTTGGTGTTCGGCTCGCCATCGATGATCTGGGGGCCAGCCCGATCGACCTCACCTGGCTGTCACGCCTGCCCTTCGACAAGGCCAGAATCAGCGTCAGCCTGGCCATGACGCCCCTCCTGGAGGAGCGCAACCTGGCGGATGCGCTATGCCAGCTGCTGCAGGCACTCCATATCGAGCCGGTCATCACGGATATCGACGATCCGTCGCAGGTATCCGCCGTGAGTGGCCTCTCCCTCAGGCGCGTCCAGGGCGACCATTACTGCCCGGCTCTGCCGGCAGAGAAGCTGGATCGGTGGCTTGCGGAGCGCCATGCAGCCCGCGGCTAGCCACCCTTCGACGCCCTATTCACTGCGATACACCTATCCACTCTGGTACGGGTTAGGCACGGCGGGATAGCGAGCCGGATAGGCCTCCATGAAGGCATGGGCGACCCGCAGTATGCGGGCGTCGTCATGCTTGCCACCCGCCAGTTGGAAACCAACGGGCAGGCCCGCATCGGTGAAGCCACAGGGCACCGATGCTGCGGGCTGCTGGCTGAGGTTGAACGGATAAGAAAACGGTGCCCACTCCTCCCAGTCCCGCATATCGCTGTCGGGCGGCACATTGTGAAGGATCTCGAACGGTGAGATGGCGACCGAGGGGGTCATCACCAGATGGTACTGCTGGTTGAAATGTTCCAGTTGCTGGGTCAGGCGGGCTCGGCCACGCAGCGCTCGGAACAGGTCCAGTGCACTCCACTGCTCTGCCCGCCTGGCATCGGACACCATACCCGGGTCGAGCAGCTCACGATTGCGCTCATCCATTTCGCAGTAGACCGCCAGCGACGCCGTGAACCAGAGCTTATTGAAGATTTCCAACGGTGATTCGAAGCCGGGGTCGACCTCCTCCACCACGGCACCCAGCGCCTCCAGCTTGTGGGCAGCCGCACGCACCCTCTCCGCCACCTGGCTATCCACCCTGGCATAGCCCAGGTCCGGCGAATAGGCGATTCGCAGCCCCTGAAGCCCCTGACCCATCTCTTCGCCCCAGTCATCGGGCTGACCTCGCGTGGCATAAGGGTCGCGATAATCGTAGCGCCCGATGACGTTGAGCATGCTCACCGCATCGGTGACATTTCGTGTCAAGGGGCCGATGTGCGACAAGGTTGGCTCCTTCGAAGGCGGCCACTGAGGCGTCCACCCAAAGGTCGGCTTGAAGCCGAACACACCGGTGAAGGCAGCGGGAATACGGATCGACCCTCCTGAATCCCCGCCCTGATGCAGCACTCCCATATTGAGCGCGGCAGCGGCAGCGGCCCCCCCAGAAGAACCACCGGGCGTCAGCCGTGTATCCCAGGGATTGGCCGTCGCGCCATGCACCCTGTTGTCAGTGACCGCCTTCCAGCCGAACTCCGGCGTATTGGTCTTGCCGAGGATCACGGCCCCGGCCTCCCTCAGCAGGCGAGCTGGAGGCGAATCACTCTCGCAGGGGGCAGCGGACGCGGTCAACGAGCCATTCCTGGCCGGCATGCCGGCGACCTCAGTCAGGTCCTTCAATGAAACCGGCACGCCATCGATCGGGCTGAGCGCCCGCCCCTGCCCCCAGCGCCGTGCCGATGCATGGGCGGCGGCTTCGGCGCCCTCCTGGTCGACGTAGACGTAGGCATTGACCTCGCCGTCGAAGCGGTCGATTCGGTCGAGAGCGGCTCGCGTGGCCTCCAGCGGGGAAGCCTCATGGGATTCGAACAATTTTCGCAGCTGGCTGGCATCCATGGTTCCCAGATCGGTATCGCTCACACGGACCTCCAATTTTTCCAGTGAGTCCGTATAGAGTGTGGGAAATGTCTGCCATCTGACAAGTTAGCGGCGTCGACGCCTGGCAACCGGCGCGGGGATAGCCGTCGACGAACCACAGGTATACGAAAATGCCGCCTGGCGCTTTACGCCAGGCGGCATTTCATGAAATTCGATGGTGGAGCCTAGCGGGATCGAACCGCTGACCTCAACACTGCCAGTGTTGCGCTCTCCCAGCTGAGCTAAGGCCCCACATTGTTGCTCTTTCGAGAACGAGGCGAATAATACCGACCCCCACCTGGCCCGTCAATATCACCAACAAGGTTTCACCCCCCGTTGACGATATCGTTTAGTACCGGCACTTAGCCAATTTCCCTTGGACGACGAGTATGGCAAGCTTGGTGGCTGCTAGACCATCCGCTCTCTTCACGGACACCCCCGTGATCAACAGCAACGACGAGGAACGTCAGCCTTGATCAAGGTTCTCATTGTCGACGACCATCACCTGGTTCGCACCAGTCTCGCTCGCCTGCTGGAGGAGGAGGAAGACATCGACGTGGTAGGGGAGGCAGCCAGTGGAGAGGAAGCCATTACCCTGAGCCGCAAGCTCGATCCCGATGTGGTGCTGATGGACCTGCGCATGCCGGGTATCGGCGGCCTGGAAGCCACGCGCAAGATCATGCGCAACAGCGCCGACATCCGCGTACTGGCCCTGACCGGCTTCATGGAAGACAATTTCGCCCAGCGCCTGTTGGAAGCGGGAGCCGGAGGCTTCATCAGCAAGGACACACAGGTGCCCGATATGGTCGATGCGATCCGCAGCGTATTCGCCGGCCATCGCTATATCAGCCCCGACATCGCTCAGCGCCTGGTACTGTCGCGCTTCGACTCGGAAGAAAACCCCTTCGACCAGCTCTCCCAGCGCGAGCTGCAGGTGGCAATGATGATCGTCAATTGCCAGCGTGTCGCCGAGATATCCGACCGTCTCTTCCTCAGCCCGAAGACCGTGAACACCTACCGCTACCGGATCTTCGAGAAACTGGGTGTGCAGACCGACGTCGAGCTCACCCACCTGGGCCTGAAGCATGGCCTGGTCGATGGATTCGACACCACCACCTGATGGGAACGATCTGGTAAGCTGGAGGCTCACGCTCCAGCCAGTCCCAAGATGACCTTCGACTCCCGGCAGTTCCTCGCCCACCTGACCCAGGCACCGGGCATCTATCGCATGCTCGACGCGCAAGGCGACACCCTTTACGTGGGCAAGGCCAAGCGCCTCAAGGCCCGCCTGGCCAGCTACTTCCGCGGCGCCCTCAACGCCAAGACGCAAGCCATGGTAGGGCGTATAGCAGACGTTCAGGTCACCGTCACCCGCAGCGAAATCGAAGCGCTGCTCCTCGAGCAAACCTTGATCAAGGAGCTGCGGCCGCCCTACAACATCCTGCTTCGCGACGACAAGTCCTATCCCTTCGTCTTTGTCACCGATCGCCACCCCTATCCGGCGCTCGAGTACAAGCGAGCCAGAAGGCGTCACGAGGATGGCCGCTATCTCGGCCCCTACCCCAGCAGCGGTGCGGTACGCGAAAGCCTTTCGCTGATGCAGAAAATCTTCCGCATCCGCAACTGTGAGGACAGTGTCTTCGCGCATCGAACACGTCCCTGTCTGCAGTACCAGATCCAGCGCTGCAGCGCCCCCTGCGTAGGCTATATCAGCGAAGCCGACTATCGGCGCGATCTTGAGCATGCCGTCATGTGCCTGGAAGGCCGTAGCGAGCAAGTCACCAGCGAGCTGACCGAGGCCATGGAGGCCGCCAGCCGGGCGCTGGCCTTCGAGGACGCCGCACGCCTGCGCGACCAGGTCCAGCACCTGCGCCAGCTTCAGCAGCGCCAGTTCGTCGATACCGAGGGCGGCGACGCCGATGTCTTCGCCTTGGCGGAGCGCGAGGACTCGCTGTGCATCTCCGTGCTGGCGGTGCGCCAGGGGCGCCTGCTTGGGGCACGCCATCACAAGCCCGGCAACAGCCTGGGCCTGGCGGCCTGCGACCTGCTGGCTGAATTCGTCAGCCAGTACTACCTCGGCCAGGGTCGGGAAATTCCCCGGGAAGTGATCACCAGCCTGGCGCTTGCCGATGCCGATATCCTGGAAAGTGCGCTTGCGGCTCGCGCCGAGCGCCGCGTTCGCCTGACACACAGCGTGCGTGGCCATCGCCAGCAATGGCTCGAGCTCGCACGCACTAACGCCGAGCAGCAATTGGCGGGGCAATTGGCCAGCCAGGCGCAGATCACCCACCGTTTCGATGCACTGCGTGACGCCCTGGCACTGACCCAGACGCCGCAGCGGCTGGAGTGCTTCGACATCAGCCACAGCCATGGAGAGGCCACCGTGGCCTCCTGCGTGGTCTTCGACCTGAGCGGGCCACGGAAATCGGACTACCGGCGTTTCAATATCGAGGGCGTGCCGGCCGGCGACGATTACGCCGCCATGCGCCAGGCCCTGAGCCGTCGCTTTCGTCGCCTCGCCGAGGGAGAAGGCGTGGCGCCGGACATCCTGCTGGTGGATGGCGGCAAGGGACAGTTGAACCAGGCCCGTGAGGTGCTGGCCGAGCTGGGGCTCGAGCATATTCTGTTGCTTGGCGTGGCCAAGGGCACCACGCGGCGGGCCGGCCTGGAGACCCTGTTCGTGGAAACCGTCGACCGCACGCTCGACCTGGATAGCGCCTCCCCGGCCCTGCATCTCATCCAGCATGTGCGTGACGAAGCACACCGCTTCGCCATAACCGGGCACCGCACCCGGCGCGACAAGGCCAGGCGCAGCTCAACACTGGAAGACATCGAAGGCATCGGGCCCAAGCGCCGACGGGAACTCCTGCGCTTCTTCGGCGGCCTACAGGGCGTCAAGCAGGCCAGCCGCGAGGAGCTGGAGAGGGTACCCGGCATCAGCGCCACACTGGCCGAGACGATTCATCGCTCGCTGCATGGATGAAAGAGGCCACTGCGGATAGAATGGTGGCCTTCTCGGCAACCCTGACCTCAGGCAAGGATCCCCCTGTCAATGAACATCCCCAACATCCTGACGCTGGCTAGAATCGCCTTCATCCCGCTGCTGGTGGTGTTCTTCTATCTGCCCTTCGCCTGGAGCATGCCGATAGCCGCCGGCCTTTTCGCCCTGGCGGCGGTAACTGACTGGCTGGACGGCTACCTGGCACGCCGCTGGGACCAGGCCACGCCCTTCGGCGCCTTCCTCGACCCGGTGGCGGACAAGCTGATGGTCGCCGTCGCCCTGGCCCTGCTGATCGAGCGCTTCGACAGCGTCTGGCTGACGCTACCGGCGCTGGTGATCATCGGCCGCGAGATCGTCATCTCGGCCCTGCGTGAGTGGATGGCCGAGATGGGCAAGCGCGGCAGCGTCGCCGTCTCCTGGCTGGGAAAGGTCAAGACCACCCTGCAGATGGTTGCGCTGTTGCTGCTGCTGGCCTTCTCGCCGGGCACCCAGCTCGCCCTGGTCGGCGTCGCCACGCTCTACGTTGCCGCCATCCTGACCCTCTGGTCCATGGCGCTCTACCTGCGTTCTGCCTGGCCCCACCTGAGCCGCTCCATGTAGTACTCGATGCCAACAAGTGATTGACAGAAACGACCTTATCCGTATAATTCGCTCTCGAGTCGAGCGGGAATAGCTCAGTGGTAGAGCATCGCCTTGCCAAGGCGAGGGTCGGGAGTTCGAATCTCCTTTCCCGCTCCAATCTCTTCGGGTAATGCCTTGGAACAAGGTTCCCAAGAGAGGCGGTATCGAGGGTCGTGAGCCGGTATGCCGGTCCGATCGATCTCCTTTCCCGATCCATACGACTCATTGAGGCTGGATGGCAGAGTGGTTATGCAGCGGACTGCAACTCCGTGTACGCCGGTTCGATTCCGACTCCAGCCTCCACTTATTCCCTTCAGTTGTCTGCTCGAAATCCCGTGCCGCCCGGATGGCGAAATTGGTAGACGCAAGAGACTTAAAATCTCTCGGTGGCAACACCGTGCCGGTTCGAGCCCGGCTCCGGGCACCAGACTCTTCGCTATCCTGCTCCTCTACCGGTATCATCGGACGCTAACGAGCCGAGTCAGTCGGCTGATGTGACAGGATCCAGCGAGACCCCCGAATGCCCCGTAGCGAACATGACGTACTGATTGTCGGCGGTGGCGTTGCCGGCCTGACCCTCGCACTGCACGCAGCAGGCCATCGCCGCGTGACCCTGGTTCGCCCCGCAAGCGACGATCAAAGCGCCAGCCGATGGGCACAAGGTGGCATTGCCGCCGTTCTCTCTCCGCAAGACGATTTCGATGCCCATGTGGCCGACACCCTGGTGGCAGGTGCCGGCCTGTGCGACGAACGCGCCGTCCGCTTCACCGTCGAACAGGGGCCCGCCGCCATTGAATGGCTACTTTCACTGGGCGTTCCCTTTACTCGCGACCCGGACCCCGCCTCGCCCTACCCCTTCCACCTGACTCGAGAAGGGGGGCACGGGGCACGACGCATCATTCATGCCGAAGACGCTACCGGGCGCGCCGTACTCGACACCCTGATGGCCAACGCCCTGGCCCACCCCGCCATCACGATACGGAACGATCTCACCGCCATCGGTCTGCTCGCCGATACCCTCGGCCAGTGCCGCGGGGCACGCTGCCTGAGCGAGCGAGGCGAGCCGACCGAACTGCTGGCAGCCGACACCATCCTGGCGACGGGCGGCGCCAGTGGCCTCTATCGACACACCACCAGCCCCAACCCAGCCAGCGGCGAAGGCATGCTGATGGCCGCCGAGCTCGGCGCCGAGGTGATGAACCTGGAGTTCCAGCAGTTCCATCCCACCTGCCTCTACGATCCGGAAGGCACCCCCTTCCTGATCAGCGAAGCGGTCAGGGGGGAAGGGGGCCACCTGTTGAACGCGCAAGGCGAACGCTTCATGCCGGCGCTGGACCCGCGGGCGGAATTGGCGCCCCGGGATATCGTCGCCCGCGCCATCGATGCCGAAATGCAGCGCACCGGGGCACCCCACGTCTGGCTCGATGTACGCCACCTGGGTGAAGCTGCGATTCGCCACCACTTCCCCACCATTCACGCGCACTGCCTTGGTCGCGGGATGGATATCGCCCAACAGCCGATACCGGTGGTGCCTGCTGCTCACTACAGCTGCGGCGGGGTCGCCACTGATCTCGACGGCGCCTCCACCGTCCCCCGCCTCTACGCCATCGGGGAAGCGGCCTGCACCGGCCTGCACGGCGCCAACCGCATGGCCAGCAACTCACTGCTGGAGTGCCTGGTCTTCGCCCGCAGCTGTGCGTCACGCCTGGCCGAAGTGCCGCCGCCTCTCCCTGCACCGCTGGAGGAGTGGCAGCCAGGGCGACGGCATGTGGATCTCGATCAGGTTCGGCACTGGCGCCGGGCCATGCGCGACATCATGAGTTATCGTGTCGCCATCGTGCGGCGGGATGAGGGCCTGGAAAACGCGGCGAGCGAGCTTCGCGCATTGAGCGCCGAGGTGGAAGAAGCGGTGAACCACGCCGCCCCGAGCGCGCCCCTTGCCAGCCTATGGCATGCCATGAGGCTGGCAAGGTTGACCGTGATGGCAGCCAGAGCACGCCGGGAGTCGCGCGGCTTGCACTTCAATCCCGACTGCCCTGAACCGGCGCCGAATCCTCAACCTTCCCGACTGCATATCACTGATATCGAATAAGAAACTCGAATGATTAAACCGGGAAAAATGTAAAGCGCTGGCGAGAACCGTCAGCCAGAATGAACCAGCCAGCGACGCAGCTGGCGCAGCGACTCCCGGGAACTGCTGTCCGGCCATAGCCATATACGGCTGCCCTCGATCTCGAGCGCAATCAGCCAGGGCCCCAGATAGCGGCAGCGCAGTGCGACATCCTGTCTCTCATCACCCGACCGGGGCCGCCAATCCCAGCGACAACCGACTTTCTCCCGGGGCACGATACGCAGCTCACCGCAGACACGGCCATGCTCGCGCCGCCATGCCGTCATCAACAACGCCATCAGCCCCAACCAGGCCATGCCCAGACCTGCCAGCCAGGTAGCACCATAGCGGACCAGCAGAGCCAACAGCACCAGAGACAACAGGCCGTGGACCCAGCGTGCCAGCCTAGACGGGACGACGCGGATCGTTATCGGCGTTCTCGGCATGTTCCTGAATCAGCCGTACGATTCGATGAAAGGCGGGATCTTCCGGCTGCTCGCGCCGCATCAGCCAGGCGAACAGGTCTTGATCCTCCCCTTCGATCAGCAGCCGGTAGGCGTTCTGGTCCTCGGCGCCCAGGTGGTCAAAACAGTGCTCGAGAAAGGGAATCAGCAGCAGGTCCAGCTCCCACATGCCACGGCGGGAGTGCCAGTAGAGCTGCTTGCGCAGGGCCGCCGCTTCGGGGGTTGTCACTTGGTCATCCGGATTCGTCGTGTCGCTCAACGTCTGCCTCGGCTGTGCTGGTGAGTAAGCCATCAGTATACCGGAGCCACCCGAAGGGGGCAGCACAACCGGTCGCTTTCGAAGGATTGCTTGACCTTGGTCGTAGTGCGTTGTTTTATCTCGGTTTGCGCAGTATGCTGATGACAGAACAATAATCTCGCCCAGGTCCAACCGGATCAGGGGGCTGCCTGGAGATCACCGATGACCAAATCCGAATTGATCGAGCAGATTGCGATGCATCAGCCGGAGCTTTCGATCAAGGAAGTCGAATCTGCGGTTCGCCTGATCCTTGACGACATCACCGATACCCTGGCCGAGGGTGGCCGGGTGGAAATTCGTGGCTTTGGCAGCTTTTCGTTGCACTATCGCGAGCCGCGCGTCGGCCGCAATCCCAAGACAGGCGACCCGGTCGCACTCGAGGGCAAGTTCGTGCCACACTTCAAACCGGGCAAGGAGCTTCGCGAGCAGGTCAATGCCAGCCGCGCCCTCGGCTACTAACCGACTTTTCTACAAGGGATACCCACATGCGTTGGCTCAAAGGCCTTATCCTGGCCATTATTCTGCTGGCGGTACTACTGGTCGGCATCCTGTTTGCCGTGAACAACCAGCAGACGGTGCCGCTCAATTTGATCTGGACGGAGCTGCCGGCCGTTTCGCTTTCGGTCTGGCTGCTCGCCGCCTTGGTCTGTGGCGTCTTGCTGGGCATGCTGGCCATGACCGGAGTATGGCTGAGACTGCGCACAGCGCTATCCCGAGCCCAGCGACAGAACCGGCAACAGCGCAAGGAGCTCGACCGGCTGCGTGTGCAGGAGCTCAAGGAACTGCCCTAAATGCCCGACGCCCTGCTGCTGACCCTGTTGGTGGCAGCCCTTGCCATCGGCTGGTGGCTTGGCCGCCGTGAACGCCGTGGCTTGCGTGATGACGAGTCGACGACATCGCTGTCGCGGGATTACTTCGTAGGGCTGAACTACCTGCTCAACGAAGAGCCGGATCGCGCCATCGAGACCTTTGTCGGGGCGCTCGAAGTCAACAGCGAAACGATAGACACCCATATCACCCTGGGTAATCTGTTCCGCACCCGGGGTGAAGCTGATCGCGCCGTCAAGATACACCAGAACCTGCTGGCCAGGCCGACCCTCACGGCCGCACAGAGTGACCAGGTTCAACTGGAGCTCTCGCGCGATTTTCTCAAACTGGGCCTGCTCGACCGTGCCGAGCGCCTGTTGCAGCAGCTGATCCGTGAATCCAGTCGCGACGAGATCCGTCATGCCGCCAAGCGCCTGCTGGCCGACCTCTTCGACCGGGAAGGCGAATGGCAGGCCGCTTTCGACGTGGCTCACCCCACCCTGACTCGTCAGCACGATGATGTCCGGCGCGCCGCTGCACACTGGCTCTGCGAACTGGCCGACCAGGAACGCCACTCCGCCAGCCCCGGGCTGGCTCGAAAGCATTTGCGACAAGCGCTCTCTGTCGATTCAAGCTGCGTTCGGGCCAATCTTCTGCTAGCGGCCATGGCGCAGGATACCGGCCATTACCGGGACGCCATTCGCCTGTTGATGCGCATTCCCGACCAGGACCTGGAATTTATCCCCACGGTGCTGGAACCCCTGCACCATGCCTATCAGCTGCTGGGTGACGAAGAAGGATTGGTGGCCCATCTGGAAGGTCTGCTGGAACGCGCCCACTTCACCAGCCTGATCATCATGCTGGCCGAGACACAGCGAAGACGCCAAGGCATCCAGTCGGCCATCGATCTGGTCAGCGAGCAGCTCAATCGCTCGCCGAGCCTGGGTGCGCTCGACTACCTGCTAGACCTCTATCAACACCAGCAGCATGAGCGGGGCTCCCCGGATAGCCGTATCCAACTACTCAAGCAGCACACCCACACCCTGCTCCAGGCACGCCCTCGTCATCGCTGCGGACGCTGCGGCTTCGCCGGCGAACCGCTGCATTGGCAGTGCCCACGCTGCCGCAGCTGGGGCACGACCCGCCCCATTACGGGCATCGAAGGAGAGTGACCGACAAGGCAGATCGGCTTAGTTCGCCAGCTCCTGCTCGATGGCCTCCAGGGCCGCCATGGGGTCCTCGGCCTGTGTCACCGGCCGGCCGACGACCAGGTGGGTACTGCCTGCCGTCATGGCTTGAAGAGGGGTCATGATTCGCCGCTGGTCGTCTGCTGCGGCAAAGCTCGGCCGTATTCCCGGCGTGACCTTGAGGAAAGTATCACCGCACAGCTCTCGTAACCGTGTCGACTCCTGAGCGGAGCAGACGACGCCAGCCATGCCACTGGCCATGGCTAATTGTGCCAGGCGCTCGACCTGTTCCGCGGGAGCCAGGGTCACGCCCACCTCCTGCAGATCCGCGGCCTCCATGCTGGTCAATACCGTCACGGCGATCAGGTGCGTGGCCAGCCCATGGCGCTCGAGACGCTCTCGCGCCGCCTCCATCATGCGCCGTCCGCCCCCGGCATGGACATTGACCATCCAGACCCCCTGCTCGGCGGCGGCCTGGACGGCGCCGGCCACCGTATTGGGGATGTCGTGGAACTTGAGGTCCAGGAAAACCTGAAAGCCCCGCCCATGCAGTGCTTCGATCACATCCGGACCGCTGCGGGTAAACAGCTCCTTGCCGACCTTGACCCGGCAGCGGGACGGGTCGAGTCGGTCGGCGAGGCAAAGGGCGGCATCGAGCGAAGGATGATCCAGGGCGATGATCAGCGGCGAGTCACTAGACACGATGAAGGCTCCAGTCGGCATCTTGGTTGGATGCCGGGGAGTATATCAGCCCCGTCGATTAACCGTTCCCCACTACCTGGGCTATGCTCAAATCCAGGGGGAAAGACCACATTGACAGAGCCTGTCTTAGCACTCGACTGATGGACCGGGAGGACTCCATGACCAGTGACCATCGAATCGGCCCCATCGCCCTGCCCGATAACCGCGCCCGGCGAGTACTCGAATCCTTGCTGGAAGACTCGGGGATCAGCCTTAACGGCGACGCCCCCTGGGACCCGCAGATATACAACCCCGACTTCTGTGCCAGAATACTCCGCCAGGGCTCATTGGGCCTGGGCGAATCCTACATGGATGGCTGGTGGGAGTGCGAACGTCTCGACGAACTGGCCAGGCGCCTTCTGCTTCATGGCCTTGGAGAACGTGCCCGCCCACCCTCCGATCGGCTGATGTATCGACTCCAGGCGGGGCTGATGAATCTTCAGAGCAAGGCGCGCGCCTACATGGTTGGAGAGGCCCACTACGACTTGGGCAACGATCTCTTCGAGCGGATGCTCGACCCCACCATGTGCTACTCCTGCGGCTACTGGAAGGAAGCCGATTCCTTGCACGAGGCACAGCTGGCCAAACTGGAGCTCGCCTGCCGCAAGCTCGAGTTACGACCCGGCATGCGGGTACTCGATATTGGCTGTGGCTGGGGGAGCTTTGCCGAGCACGCCGCCCGACACCATGGGGTCTCCGTCACCGGGATCACCATTTCCCGGGAACAGGCTGCCCTGGCCCAACAGCGCTGCTCAGGCCTGCCCGTGGAGATTCATCTCGAGGATTACCGCGATATCGATGGCCGCTTTGACCGCATCGTATCCATTGGCATGTTCGAGCATGTGGGACACCGCAACTACCGTGCCTACTTCGAAACCGTCCAACGTGTGCTGGCCGATGATGGCCTTTTCCTGCTTCATACCATTGGCTCGAACAGTTCGCACATCACCGTCGACCCCTGGATCGATCGCTATATCTTTCCCAATGGCGTCCTGCCCTCTGCCCGACAGGTGGCGGACGCCAGCGAAGACTTGCTGTTGATGGAGGATTGGCAGAATTTTGGGCCCGACTATGACACGACCCTGATGGCCTGGTTGAAGAATTTCGAGCACGCCTGGCCAGAGCTGGCCGAGCGCTACAGCGAACGCACCCACCGCATGTTCCGCTACTATCTTTCGGTATGTGCTGGCGCCTTCCGCGGCAGGGACATGCAGCTCTGGCAGGTCGTCTTCTCACGCGACCGTGCCAGTCGCTATGACGCCCCGCGCTAAGCCAGACTGCGAAGAAGCTCCCCCCTACAATCACTGTCGGCGATTTCCTACAGCAAGCGCCAGATGATTTACGCTGAGTTACAACGTATATTAGCCGTTCACTAACGGCTCAGCCTTTGATCTCGGCGCCTAGCGCCTCGGCTTTTGTCACCCGTTGAGCCGAAACTATAAGAATGACAGGCCTGCACGCAGCAGGGAACACTAGGACGCCCGCATGACTGAAGAGAACGCCATGACGGGTGGGGGGCTGGATATGCCTGGCAACGTTCGTGACTTTACCGAACGGTTGCCCGGCGTCATCTTCCAGTTTCATCGTGGCCTCGATGGCCACATGCATTTCCCCTACCTTGCCGGTAGCGGTACCAGCCTGCCAGGCATCGACCGCGATGCACTGGGCCAGGATGCACGACATATGCTCGACCGGCTCGATGGCGACGACTATCCGAAGCTGATGGCCGCCATCGAGCGCTCGGCTCGCTGGCGCGTCCCCATCGCCACCAAGTTCCGTATCCGTTTGCCTCATGGCCGGTGTCGCTGGGTAGCGCTACGCGCGCAGCCGGAGGATGCCCAGACAGGTGTGCTCTGGCATGGCCTGATGATCGATATCACCGAACAGATGGTGGAGGAGGCACGCCTACGCCGTCTGTCGGATACCGACGACCTCACCGGCCTGGCTAACCGCCGCAAGCTGATGGTTCGACTCGCCGAAGAGACGTCGAGATGCAACCGACATGGCTCACCACTGTCGTTGATGCTCATTGATCTCGATCATTTCAAGCGCGTCAACGACACCTGGGGGCACCTCCAGGGCGACCAGGTACTGATCGAGCTCGCCAAGCTGTGCCGCAAACTGCTGCGCGAAGAAGATACTATCGCCCGGCTCGGCGGCGAGGAGTTCGCCGTCGTCCTGCCGCTCACCCCTCTTGTCCGCAGCCTACCCCTTGCCGAGCGGCTGCGACAACGTATTGCCGAACACGCCTTCGGCATCGAGCCCGGACAGATCACCGTCAGCATTGGCCTGGCAGAATACCGGCCTGGCGAACCCCGAGACGTCCTCATCGAGCGCGCCGACCGCAGTCTTTATGCGGCCAAGCATCTGGGGCGCAATCGAGTCGAGAGCTGAGGCCGAACTCACCGTACCTTGCCACGCCACTGGAGATAACACAGCAGGCCATGCACCGGCAGATACAGTACCAGTGGCCAGCCCAGCATCAATCCCGCCAGATAGACGAGGGGGGCGAGAGCCTCCTGCTGCGTGCCGAAGGGTCCATGCACCCAGTTGATGTTGCGCCCGGGCTCGGTGAACAGGAATGTCAACGGAATCACCAGCCAGGTGAGAAGCGTCTGCCAGACCATGGCGCGGCGGTCATAACCGAGTTTCAGAACGGCATACCCCGCCACGAGAGGCAGTACCAGATGATAGAGCGACAGCACACGCGCCAATGACGGATGCGCCGGGTCGAACATGTACTCGGTACCGCCGATCGGATGGAAACCGGCCAGCCACGCCACTCCCACGTCCAGCGCCCAGAAGAGCCCGACCAACACTACGGCGAGCCACTGCATGGAGAGCAGCAGCCGGCTCTCCGCCCACAGCCCGAACAGGATAAGAAAGCTGGCAAGATTGCATAGCCAGAAGTAGTTCTCCGCCCCCAGCATGATGGCATAGGCCGGCGCCCAGAACAGAATCCAGGCAGTAAAGAGCAGTTTGAGCCAGAGTGGCAGCCGGAAAATGCGGCGAGGCATGGTGCCCTCCTTTCAAGCATGTCATTCAAGCACGCCCTTCATGACTAGTCCTTCAAGCATAGCGCCTTGATTTATTGACAGGATGTCCGTACCGCCAGAAGGTTGATGTAGCGCCCCCACCAATCGCCTCAGGAAGATGACATGGCCCGACTTTCTCGACAGCCCTGCGAAGCCTGCCGTCGCAACGCCCCGACCGTCAGTGAGGCAGAGATACTGTTGTTCAAACCCGAGGTTCCCCAGTGGCAGATCCTCGAGCGCAATGGCATCATGCAGCTTGAGCGGGTCTTTACCTTCACCGACTTTCGGCAGGCGCTGGACTTTACCAACCGTGTCGGCGAAATCGCCGAGGCGGCCGATCACCACCCGGCCCTGCTGACCGAATGGGGAAAGGTTACCGTGACCTGGTGGTCACACAAGATTCAAGGCCTGCACCGCAACGACTTCATACTTGCCGCCAGAACCGACGAGGTAGCGAAATAAATGTTCGAACATATTGAGCGGGTCCCCGGGGATGCCATCCTCGGCTTGATCGAGGCCTTCAAGAAGGACACCAACCCCCAGAAGGTCGATCTCGGCGTTGGCGTCTACAAGGACGCTCAGGGCAACACACCGGTGATGCGCGCCGTGAAGGAAGCCGAGTCCCTGCTGCTCAAGAACGAGACAACCAAGACCTACATTGGCTCCCACGGCGCTCCCAGCTATGGCGAAGTGGTCCTGCCGATGGTGCTGGGTGAAGACTCCCCGGTACTCGAGGCAAAGCGTGCCAGCGCAACTCAATCTCCGGGCGGAACGGGCGCCCTCCGCCTGGCGGCGGACTTCATCGCTCACCAGTTGCCCGGCAAGGATATCTGGGTCAGCGACCCGACCTGGCCAAACCACCTGGGCATCTTTCCCGCCGCGGGCCTGACGCTGCACAAGTATCCCTACGTGGATGCCGAGAACCGCCTGGACTTCGACGGAATGCTGAGCGCCTTGAAGTCGATTCCCGAAGGTGATGTGGTGCTGCTGCACGCCTGCTGCCACAACCCTACCGGTTTTGATCTCTCTCGCGACCAGTGGCAGCAGGTCCTGGAGGTCGTCCACGAGCGCAACCTGCTGCCGCTGATCGATTTCGCCTACCAGGGTTTCGGTGAGGGTCTCGACGAGGATGCCTATGGCGTTCGCCTCCTGGCCGAGAACCTCGACGAAGTGATCATCACCAGTTCCTGCTCAAAGAACTTCGGTATCTACTGCGAACGGACCGGCTGCCTGATCATGGTGGCGAAGAACGCCGAGCAGATGGAGAACGTACGTTCCCAGGTAGCCATCGTGGCCCGGGAGAACTATTCAAATCCCCCGGCACATGGCGGCGCCATCGTCAGCGAAATCCTTCACTCCGCTGAGCTGTCCGCCGTGTGGCGCGAAGAGCTGACGGAAATGCGCGATCGCATCAATACGCTGCGTCGTGACTTCGTCGAAGCCCTCAAGCCCTACGGTCTCGATCAGAAGTATGCCTGCGTGGCGGAGCAGCGGGGGATGTTCTCCTATACCGGCCTGACCCCGGAGCAGGTCGACCGCCTGCGCGACGAGTTCGGCATCTACATGGTTCGCTCGGGCCGCGCCAATGTGGCGGGTTTCTCGCACGAGAACCTTCCTTACCTGGCCAAGGCAATCGCTGCGGTCAACTGATAGCGGCGCCGAGCACGACACCTGAAGGGACGGTGCCCCAGGGAACCGGGGCACCATCCACCCAGCCGCGTTAACCAGCGCCGCCTTTTCTCATCCTCCCGCACGGGATTCAGTGTCTGCCAAACAGTGGCCGTATGTTGTCTATGAGGTAACGGTCGTCGAAGTCGGCCATCTCCTTCAATGCCTTCAAATCCGGAATCGTCACGACATGTCGTTCACGAAAGACCAGCCCTTCATCACTGAGGGCTGTCAGGGTGCGACTGACGTGAACCGGACTGAGTCCGAGCAGGTCCGCCAGTAGCTCCTGGGACAACGGCAAGCGAAAGCTGTCGTGCCCATCGGCTTGTGTCTGCCTCAGGCGCTGGTAGGTCTCGAGCAGGAAGTGTGCGAGTTTCTGCTTTGCATTGCGCCGAGCCAGATTGACCAGGCGCTCCGTGATCAACACCTGCTGGCGGCTGGAAATGGCGAACATAATGGTGGTCAGGGTCATCGACTGGCGGAAGAGATCCAATACATGCTGATGAGGGAAATAGCACACAACACCATCCTCGGCCATCTTCACTCCGGCCAGGCGCTGGGAGAAGGCAAATTCGCGTAGGCCGATGATATCGCCCGGCAAGAACAGTTCGAGGATCTGTCGGGTACCGTTCTCAAGGATACGGTAGGAGTAGGCCCAGCCACGACTCAGGGTGCAGAATTCGTTGGCGCCATCCCGCTCTTCCCAGAGCTGGGTGCCTGCCTTGATTCGTACCGGACTTTTTTCCAGCTCAAGCAACAACTCCTCGTCTTTCCGGGACAAGTCATAGTAGTAGCTGAAATGACGCACGATACAGCTATCCAGGTGCTTCACCTTCACTCCCCCTCGTTTGAAACAATGGGCAGACCATGCTCGCAAGCTCAAGGACATGGGCGGCAGCCCCAACCGAGCCATCGGCTTGGCTAGCCGACCGAGCCATCTGAATCATTAAGCAGCCACAGCACATGGACGTTTCAGATTGCCACGAATGTACTTTCTCCTTTGTAAACCGCAACTTCAGTAACGTCCAGCATATCGTGACTGGAACCACTCCATTCATCATTCAACGAGCACTCGCTCCGTTTACGGCTACGTCTAAAGCAGGCTTGACCAATCAGTCAGATTGGCATCAGACTGTCAGCTGCCTTGTATACAACCCCATAACAGAAGAGGCTCACCATGGCGGCAACCCCTGTGCACTATCCGTGGTACAAGAAGGAGGACACCGATGCCTTCTTCGCTCTGTTCCAGAATAATATTGCCAACTTCGTCATCATTGCCATCACCATGCTGGGCATGGGCTTTCCCGCGTCGATCGTCTTCGGTCAGGTGCTCCCCGGGGCCGCAGTGGCGGTGATGGTGGGCAATTTCTACTACGCATGGACGGCGGCACGCCTGGCGCGAAAAGAGAACCGCGCAGATGTGACCGCACTCTCCTACGGTATTTCGACGCCAGTCATGTTCGTCTTTCTGTTCGGCGTGCTGCTTCCAGCAAAGCAGCTGACCGGAGACGCCGAACTGGCCTGGAAAGTGGCGGTAGCGGCTTGTTTCATCAGCGGCGCCATCGAAGCGATGGTCAGCCTGGTGGGTCGCTGGGTGCAGTACCACCTGCCTCGCGCCGCCATGCTCGGGGCCGTGGCCGGTGTGGCACTCACCTTCATCGCTGGTGAGATGTTGTTCAAGACCCTGGAGATGCCGATCATCGGCCTGCTGGTGCTGGCCATCATCATTGTAGGCCTGGTCGCCAGGGTGTCGATGCCATTCCGGATCCCGACCTCACTATTTGCCATCGTGATAGGTACCGCCATGGCCTACCTGATCGGCGATGCCGGTGGTGAGCGATTCAGCGATGCCTTCGCCCATCTGGGCTTCTATCCGCTGCTGCCCAACCTGGCCTGGCTCGAAGGCTTGGGACTGTTGTTCACCGGCATGCTGGCGGTGCTGACGGTGGTATTGCCGATCACGCTCTACAACGCAATTGAAACCATGAACAATGTCGAGGCCATGGAAGCCGCCGGCGACAAGTATGACGTCCGTGAATGCCAGGCAGTGGACGGTGCCGGCACAATGATTGGCGCGCTGTTCGGCGGCGTCTTTCCTACCACGGTCTACATCGCCACGGTGGGCGCCAAGTGGATGGGTGCCGGTCGTGGCTACAGTATTCTCAACGGTGCCGTCTATGCCATTGCCACCATGTTCGGCCTGATAGCGGCCCTGGCCGCCATCATTCCCGTCTCGGTAGTGGCGCCGATCCTGGTGTTCGTCGGCATGTCGATGATCGCCACCGCCTTTCAAAGCAACGACACCCGCTACTATCCGGCCGTCGCGCTGGCCATGCTGCCCTACTTCGCCAACTATGTCATGACGCGCTTCAACCGGGGAGCCGGCGAGGTGGTTGCCGATATTTCGGGAGGCATCGTCGCCATGGGCCAGGGGGCGATGTTCATGGCTATCTTCATCGGCGCGATGACCGTATCGGTGATCGATCACCACTTCCGCCGCGCCGCCGTATTTGCAGCTATCGCAGCGGGCTTCTCCTTCGTGGGCCTGATGCACGCCCCGGAGCTGGCCTTCAATGCCGCCTCGGACTTCACCCTGGGCTATCTGGGCATGGGCGTTCTCTTCCTCTACTTCGCCTGGCAGCAAGAGCGGCTGGCTGCCCCGCGACCGGCACCCACCACGCCTCCGGCTGCCGACTAGGCGATGTGCGAAAGGGCGGCGCGCTTCGGCAGTTACCCTTCAGTTCCTGAACCAGTCGCCGGTTCATGCCACAAAATGGCCCTGCCGATTGACATCGGCAGGGCCACTTTTCGAAGCAGGCGGCAAAGCCTGGGGCGGAAGGACGCCACCAAGCCACTCGACCCAGTGGCGCCCATAGAAGACCGTTCAGCGGCCTACGCCCATCGGCTGCGCTTTGTCTGAAAACTACCTGCGCTCAGCAGCTTTTCGGACACAGCTAAAGGGGTTTTACTGTGCGGGCGGCGCCTGCTGCTGCATCTGCTGTCGCATCTGATCCATCTGCTGCTGCTGCTGCGCCATCACCTCTTCCAGCCGATTACGCTGCTCTTCGGTGAAGACGGCTTCAACCCTGGCCTGCAGCAGGGTGGTCTCGGCGGCGAGTTCGCCGGTCAGTTCACCCAGCCTTGTTGCATCCTGACGAATCGCTGATTCATCGAAATTGGGATCGATATGGTTGCCCAGTGCAGTCTGCAGGGCCTGAGCCTCCTGCTCCATGGGCTGCAGACGCTGCTGGGCATCGTCGAGAAGTCCACGAATTTCCTGCTGCTGACCTTCATCAAGGTCCAACAGCTCGTTGAGCTGGTCCACCTGATCACCTTGTGGCGGAGCCTGCATGGACTGCTGCGCCATAGCCGGTGATGCCATACCCAGTGCCACAAGAGCCGTTGCTACCAGTTTCACTACCTTCATCTATTACTCCGATTCGTCATGGACAAGTCTGTGGCTGAATGGCCACCCACCCTACCCTGACACGGAAAAACTCAACTAGTTCGGCCGGTTGCACCTGCCCCCCGAGATCGGTCGATGTGGCCCGGGGCCTTCCCGGCAACGAGAGCGTCGCTGGGGGCGGTCAAGAATCCGCCGGAGCATCCGCCAAGCAGCCAATCCTGCCAACAGGTTGCCAACCGCTGCGCCCAGCGCCAACCCGGTCAGGCTCCCCCACTGCGCCCCCAGCCATAGACAGGGCAAGTAGAAGAGAAAGAGTCTCGCACAGGAGAGCAGCATGGCTCGCAGAGGCCAACCCAGGGCATTGCCCGCGGAAACCACCAGCATGCATACGCCGAGCAGGGCATAGCTTGGCAACAGAAACCGGATCAAGGTCGCCAGCTCATCGCGCACCTCCGGATTGCCGGAGAGCACCAGTGCTACCCAGGAAGCCGTCGCCGCCATCACCAGCCCCAGCCCCAGCTGCCAGAACACGACAACCTTGAGTGCGAGCCTCATCAGCCGATGCACCTGGTCCCAGTCCCCAGCGCCGTAACAGCGTCCCAGCCAGGGAGGCAGGGACATGGTCATGGCCAGCACGACCATCAGGGAGACAGTCTCAAGTCGGCTGGCCAACCCCCAGGCTGCCACCGATGTGTCACCCAGGTCCGCCACCACCGAGATCGCCAGCATGGCTGCCAGAGGCGGCATCAACTGGCTGACCATGGCCGGCCCCGCGATTCCGGCGAAGGGGCGTGCCGAATGGCGCAGCTCGGCGGCGATTCCGTCACGGGCCAGCCAATCGGTCCGCAACAGGCGACGACCCAGCACCAGCAGACCACAGGAGAAGGCGATGACCGTGGCCCATGCCGCCCCGGGCAACCCCAGCCCATCCCAGGGGCCGATACCGAAAATCAAAAGGGGATCGAGGGTCAGGTTCACCAGGCTGGTGATTACCATCAGCTTGCCGGGCAGTCGCGTATCGCCATGGGCACGAAACAGGCTGTAGCCAAAGTAGAGCGCGGCACCCAGCCAGGCAGCCAGCAACTGCGGCGCCCAATAGATACGAATCAACTCACGCGTCGCTGCATCGGCTCCCAGGCGAGCAAACACGGGTTCCTGTACCCACCACAGCAGCAGTACCAGCAGTGCGATAAGGGCCGCACCCACCAACAACACCAGCAGCCCCAGCCGCCGTGCTCGCTCCTGCTCGCCTGCTCCCAGCGTACGGGAGATCATGGCGGCAATCGCGATGCCCAACCCGACCTGGACACCGATGACCAGGAACGATAGCGGAAAGGTGAAGGACTGGGCCGCCAGAGGCGCGGTACCCAGCCGGGCGATAAAGGCGCTGTCCACCAGTTGGAAGCCGAGCAGCGCCAGCACGCCGATGGCCATTGGCCAGGTCTGGCGCCACAGGGTCAAGCCGAGGGGAGGGGAAGTGGCAGGCTGGAACGTCACGGGTTCTCCATGGACCGGACCCCATTCATGCCGGCTTGCGGTCCAATGGGACGTCGACGCAGAACATGACGGGATTCCCCGACGCTTCACCGAGCATCACATGATAGGAATAGACGGGCACTCCGACGCCTGACCGGTGACGAAGGACCAGTTCCCCGGCTGGGATCGGCTTGCCTTCCACGACCCAGGCCTGGTGGCGGCTAACCAGCTGGGACCGCATGGCTTCAGGTATGATCAACTCTTCCAACTGCCTCCCCTTGGCTTGCTCTTCGCTGTAGCCATAGAGTTTTGCGCTTTCCTCGTTCCAGAAAATCACCCGCCGCTGCCGATCATAGCCTTGAACGGCAATGTTCGGCAGGCCTTCCAGCATGGCACGGAATCGGGCATCTCCAGCCTGCAACCGGGCCATGTCATGCGACAGCATGGCTCGCCGAGAACTGGAGCTGACCCAGATCCAAGCAACGGCAACCAGAACGCCTGATGCCGGAAGCAGAACCGGCATCAGGCTGGGGTGTACTCTTGCAACGATGCATCCCACCAGCAGTAGCAGCACCGCTAGCATTACCACTATGGTCAACCGAATCCCGGACAAACGGCCTCGATTCATGAACTGCATGCACGACCCCGACAATGACTCATCTGACGATTTCTCAGCGATGCATGGTATCGGTTTTCCGTGCGACTTTCCTCAGCAAGCGCACCCCCGGCCGGCGCCGGGGGTGCAGGGTCACGAAGAGAGCGTGAATGCGTTTACTGACGCACACCTTCGAAGGTCACGTAGAGCTCGAGCTCTTGCATGATTTCGGGGAAGTCGCTCATGTCGATGCCGAAATCGGCCAGGGTCAAGATGGTGCTGCCTTCGAAACCGGCGCGGTAGCTGCCCCAGGGATCTTCTCCTTCACCCACCAGTGTGACTGGCATCTCGATCTCGCGGGTCTCGCCCTTGAGCGTCAGATCACCGGTGATCACCCCTTCGGTGTCACCGGTCGGCTCGAAGCCGGTGGAAACGAACGTGGCTGTCGGATAGTCACCGGCGCTCAGGAAGTCATCGCTCAAGAAGTGGCGGTCACGCTCGGCATGGTTGCTGTTCAGGCTGTTGACCTGGACTTCCATCTCGAAGCTCGAAGCCTCGAGATTCTCCGGATCGTAGTGGAACTGCCCCTCGAACTCCTCGAATTTGCCGAGTATGTAGGAGTAACCGAGGTGATTGATCTTGAACTGGACGAAGGCGTGCTGGCCTTCGGTATCGATCACGTAGTCGTCGGCCTGAGCCTGGCTGAAGCCGACGAAGGAAGCGGTGCCCAGGGCGGCGGCGAGAACGGATTTCTTGAACGTCTTGGTCATCATAGAGAGGGTTCTCCTTGTGAAGATGCGCGAAGGGCGCAACGGTCACCGGCGACGCGAGCGCGCCGGATTCAACATGCGGGTCAGGGTATCGCGGCGATCGAGATAGTGATGCTTGAGTGCTGCGAAAGCATGGCCAGCAGCAAGCAGCAGCAGCGCCAGTGCGCTATACCAGTGGATGTCTCCCGCGACGCTGGCCTGGTTTGGCAGATCACTTATCAGTGCCGGCACTTCAAACCAGTCAAAGACACTGATTCCTCGCCCCTTGGCGGTAGATATCAGGTAGCCGCTGACCATGACCAGCACAAGCAGCACATAGAGGGTAATATGGCCCATGTGTGCCGCGAGACGCTCGAAGCGACTGCCTTGAGCGACAGGCGTCGGCTGTATGAAGCGCCAGACCAATCTCAGTAACGTGGCGAATAACAGCAACATACCGATAGAACGATGCCACCATGGCGCGAGGTTATACCAGCTGTCGAAATAGCTCAGGCCCGTCATCCACCAGCCGAGAACGAAGAGCCCAATGATGACCAGGGCGCTGAGCCAATGCAGGAGTATGCTGACCAGGCCCCAGCCTGAGCGGGTATTACGCCACATATCGCCCTCGCGGAATGAAGAGACTTCAACGAGACGGAGCTTACCGCAGTGCAGTATCAGCATCTGCTGAAAAAAGCCGAATGCAACGTTCAAAAAAATAACGCAATCTGTAAACGCTATGCACTACAGCAAGGACACAGGTCCTTGGCCAGGTTCTCGCAGACCCCACAGGACAAACGAACCGCTCAAGCCAGGACGTCGAGCCCCCTCGCCAGGTCGGTGCGGATGTCGTCGAGAGATTCCAGCCCCACCGCCACGCGAATCAAGCCCTGGGTAATGCCGGCAGCGGCTTTCTGGTCATCGGAGAGACGACCATGGGTCGTCGTTGCCGGATGAGTGATGGTGGTCTTGACGTCACCCAGGTTGCCGGTAATGGAGAGCATGCGCGTGGCATCGATCACCGACCAGGCACCTGCACGCCCCCCCTTCACCTCGAAACCGAGTACCGCACCGAAGCCCTGCTGTTGACGCCTTGCCAGTGCATGCTGGGGATGATGTTCCAAGCCACTATAATGAACCCGCTCCACTGCCGGATGCCGCTCCAGCCACTGCGCGAGCGCCAGGGCATTGTCGCAATGTGCCCGCATGCGCAGACTCAACGTCTCAAGTCCCTTGATAAATATCCAGGCGTTGAAGGGACTGAGGCAAGGCCCGCACGTGCGCACAACGCCGAATACCTCCTCGAGCTCCTGGTTGCGTCCGACCACCGCGCCACCCACTGCCCTGCCCTGCCCATCCAGGTATTTGGTGGCCGAGTGGATGACCATATCGGCCCCCAGCGCCAGCGGACGCTGGAGAGCCGGGGTCAGGAAACAGTTATCGATGGCCAATAAGGCACCATGACGATGGGCGATTTCGGCCAACGCCTCGATGTCGACGACCTCCGAGAGTGGATTTGAGGGTGTCTCGGCGAACAACAAACGGGTATTCGGCGTGATGGCCGCTTCCCAGGCGGCGAGGTCCGACAGCTCCACATAGCGCGTGGTGATGCCCAACTTGCCGAAATACTTGTCAAACAGGCTGACCGTCGAACCGAACAGCGAGCGTGAGGCGACGATTTCGTCGCCGGCCGACAGCAGCGCCATGACCGTAGCCAGAATGGCCGACATCCCCGAACTGGTTGCCACACAGCGTTCGCCCCCCTCCATCACCGCCAGGCGGCGTTCGAAAGTATGCACCGTGGGGTTGGTGAAGCGCGAGTAGACGTTACCCGCCTCCTCACCACCAAACTTCCGCGCTGCTTCCGCCGCACTGCCATAGACGAAGCTCGACGTGGGGAAGATCGGCTCGCTGTGTTCCTGCTCGAAGGTGCGCTGGTGACCAGCGCGGATCGCCTGGGTCTCCAGCGCCCAGGCCGCTTCCGGTGTCGGGTCGTCGTGCATGTTTCGTCCTTTTTTCCTGTGGCCAACGTGGTGGAATGCCGTGACAACGATCAGTCGTCGATATCGTCGTCCTGGTTGTGCATTCCCACCAACGCATGCCCGCCCGTACTCTGCTGCTGCTTGGCGGCGTCGTTGCGCGATGCCTCCAGCGCCGACAGGTAGCCGGCATCGATATCGCCGGTGATGTAGCAACCGTCGAAGACCGAGCAATCGAAGCTGGCCAGTTCCGGATTCACCTCGCGGCAGGCCGCCTTGAGATCCTCCAGGTCCTGGTAGAATATCCTGTCGGCACCGATGAGCTCGCCCACTTCCGCTTCGCTACGGCCATGGGCAATGAGCTCCGTGGCGGCCGGCATGTCGATACCGTAGACATTAGGATAGCGCACCGGCGGAGCCGCCGAGGCGAAGTAGACCTTGTTGGCGCCCGCTTCCCGAGCCATCTGGATGATCTGCTTGCAGGTGGTACCGCGCACGATGGAGTCGTCCACCAGCAGGACGTTCTTGCCCTTGAACTCGATATCGATGGCGTTGAGCTTCTGGCGCACCGACTTCTTGCGCTGGGTCTGGCCCGGCATGATGAAGGTCCGGCCGATATAGCGGTTCTTCATGAAGCCTTCACGATAGGTCACTCCCAGGTGCTGGGCCAGCTCGAGGGCCGAGGTGCGCGACGTATCGGGAATCGGGATGACCACGTCGATGTCATGCTCCGGCCATTCACTGCGAATGCGGTCGCCAAGCTTGCGGCCCATCTGCATGCGGGTGCCGTAGACATAGGCCCCGTCGAGAATGGAGTCCGGGCGAGCCAGGTAGACGTGTTCGAAGATACAGGGCGCGAGGCTGGGCCGGTCGGCACAGGACTGCGTATGGATATTGCCTTCCATGTCGACGAAGATCGCCTCGCCGGGCGCCAGGTCGCGGTGCAGTTCGAAACCGCCCACGTCGAGGGCCACCGACTCTGAGGCAATCATCACCTCCTGGCCGCTGCCCTCATCGCGGGTGCCGAAGACCACCGGGCGAATGCCGTTGGGGTCACGGAAGGCTACCAGGCCAAAGCCGTTGATGATCGCCACGGCCGCATAGCCGCCCCGGCAGCGCCGATAGACACGACGCACGGCATCGAAGATGTCGCCGGGCTCCAGATGGGGACCCTGCTTGCCCAGCTCATGGGCGAAGACATTAAGCAGCACTTCGGAGTCGGAGCTGGTATTGATGTGACGCAGGTCGGAGGAGAACAGCTCCTGCTTGAGCTGATCCGAGTTGGTCAGGTTGCCGTTGTGCGCCAGGGAAATACCGTAGGGCGAGTTGACATAGAAGGGCTGGGACTCCGCCTCGCTGGATGAGCCGGCCGTGGGGTAGCGCACGTGGCCGATGCCCACGTTGCCCTTCAGACGTGCCATGTGGCGAGTATGGAAGACATCGCGCACCAGGCCGTTGCTCTTGCGGAGCAGGAAGCGGCCTTCGCTCCATGTCATCATGCCGGCGGCATCCTGTCCGCGATGCTGTAGCACCGTCAGGGCATCATAGATCGCCTGGTTGACGGTCTGCTTGGCCAGTAGGCCCACGATACCGCACATTCCACCTTACCTCGCTGCCATGGGGGCCGACCTGGAGGCCGGCTTGTCATTCGCTTGTCGTTCGCTGGATCGAGTCGATCGTCGGTAGTACGAAGCTGCAGCCTCAGAGCGCGCTTTCGCTTGGGGCGTCTGGGGCACTGGACGCGTCGGGTTCGACGCTTTCGCGGCCTTCAGGAAACGACAGGTTTCGCCATGACTCCGGCGTCTCGGGCACCCTGTCCTCCCAGGCTTCCAGTTGGCTGACAGCCCAGTCACGCAGCTGCTCGAAGGCGGGTCTCAGCTCGGCTTCCTGCCAGGCCTGAAGCTGTGCCAACGGGGTCAGCGTGATCAGGATAGTAGCGATGACCAGTATCGCCGCTCCGCGGGCCACGCCGAAGCAGGCGCCGGCTACGCGATTGAAAAACCCCATGCCGACCCACTCCACCGCCGCATGGACCATGCGGATGACGATGCCACAGAGCAGGATGACCCCGAGGATCACCAGCACGAAGGCCAGCACCAGGCGGCCATCGGGATTGTCGATAAAACCCGACAACAGGTCGGCCACCGGCTCGGCCAGCAACCTTGCTGCCAGCAGGGCAATGATCCAGGCCGCCAGCCCAAGCCCCTCCCGGATCAAGCCACGCATGAACCCTGCCAGGGTCGATACCGCCAGTACGCCGAGAAATAACCAGTCGATCCAGGTCAGTAACATGGGCTCACTCTTGACGTCACTCCCTCACCCTCACCAGCAGTCCCTGAAGGTTGGCCTGCTCTTTCAGCTCAGCCATGGCGCGTTCGCCGGACTCGGAGGAGTCGTAGGGCCCGACGTATACCGTGGTCATGTTGTTGTCCCGCCGGCGGCTATAGGCCGAGAACCCCTGCTCCAACAGCTGAGCCTGAAGCCGCTCGGCGTTGCCCGGCTCGGCGAAGCTGCCCACCTGTACCGCCCACTCCCCGGCGGGAGTCGCTGGCGTGGCGCTCGGTGCAGGATCGGCCTGCTGGCTGTCCATCCGCTCGGATGCCGCACGGGCCAGGTCGGCGATCGGATCATCGGCAGGTGCTTCTCGAGCCGGCGGCTCGACGGCCTCGGGCGCCTGTTGGTCAGGGGCTGGCCGGAGCACGTCTGCTGGCGGCACCTCGACGACAGCCGGTTCATCCGACGCCTCGACGCCCGGTTCTGTGACAGATTCGTTGTCAACGGGCTCAGGCAGCGAGCCTACCTCGCCCGGTGCCGACTCGGGGCCACGGATCTCTCCCAGGCTACCTGGCGGCTGCGGGTCTGGCACATCACGTCGTTCCACCGGAACCGGCTGCTCGATGCTCATGACCGGTTGTGGCCGCTCGTCGCGGGGTGCCGGATCGTCAAACAACATCGGCACGAAAATCACCGCCAGGGCGACAAGGATAATGGCCCCGCTGATACGCTCACGCATTCCGTACTTCATCTTGACCTCCTGCCCAGGCTAAGCCACACCTACGCCTGCATCCATGCCAGAATGGCGCCTACGGTAAAGAAGGAGCCGCAGACCAGTACTCGGTCTTCGGGGGCGAGCCGCCCGCTCAGCCATTCGGCTCCCGCCTCCGGCGATGCCGCCTGGAAGGCCACAGCCGCGCCACTTGCCTGAACGTGTTCGGCCAGCTCCGCTGCGCTGCGCGCCCGCACGCCCTCCAGCGTCACTGTCACCCAGGCGTCCGCTACCGCCGCCAAGGCGCCGATCACGCCATCGGCATCCTTGTCGCCCAGCATGCCCAGCAGTATCCAGGTTCGGCCCTTGCAAGGCATCGCATGAAGCCGCCCTGCCAGATAGGCCGCTGCATGCGGATTGTGCCCGACATCGAGACACCACTGCCCCAGCCACTGCATCCGCCCCGGTAGCCGGACGTCGGCCAGTGCACGCCGAGTGGCGACAACATCCAGGGCAACATCGGCCAGGGTCAGCGCCTGAAGCGCCGTTGCTGCATTGTCCAGCGGCAGGCCCGGGTCAGGCAAGTCATCGAGAGACAGGCCGGCGGCGGCGCATCCGCCGCCCTGCCAGCACCAGACGGAAGGACCCGCTTCCTGCCAATGGAAAGCGTCGCCGATGGCGACGATAGTCGTCCCAAGCTCAGCAGCGGTCGCGCGGACGCTCTCCGGCAGGTCGCGACTACCCAGCACGGCAGGCCTGCCGGCGCGAAAGATACCCGCCTTCTCACGTCCGATGCCATCGAGGTCATCGCCCAGATATTCCGCATGGTCCCGGGCGATGGTGGTGATCACTGCCACGTCGGCATCGATGATATTCACCGCATCCAGGCGTCCACCCAGGCCGACCTCCAGAATCGCCAGATCCGGCTGCGAGCCTGCGATGGCCCAAAGAGCCGCCAGGGTACCTACCTCGAAGTAACTGAGACTGACGGGGCTGCCGTCAAGGCGTGCTGCCTCGACCGCTTCGAAGCCGGCAATCAGCATGTTATCGCTGGCCTCCACCCCGTTCAGGCGCAGTCGCTCGTTGTAGCGGAGCAGATGGGGCGACGTGTAGCTAGCCGTGGAGAGGCCATGCGCTCGGGCCAGTGCCTCGAGCATGGCGACCGTGGAGCCCTTGCCGTTGGTCCCCGCCACGGTGATGACACGCCGAGCCAGGGTGATACCAAGCAATCCCATGCGCCGGCCGACCTCGGACACTCTGTCGAGGCCGAGATCGATGCCCATGGGATGCGCTGCCTCCAGCTGAGCCAGCCAGGCCTCGAGTCGGCGGGAGGTGGCGGGTCGCGTCACGGCCGGTTCAACGCGGCGGCTCAGAACGGTCATCTTCCCTGTCAGGCTCGCCAGCCCCGGGTGACTCGTCTTGCGAACCGGCCGGATCGGAGCCTATGGGCTGCTCGATCTCAACCTCTTCGACCTGCTCGGCTATATCGACCAGGTCCGGTTGCGCCAGCATCTCCTCGTCGAGACCGCTGGCTGGCTGGTGGGTCAGCTTGCGCAACACTCCACCCAGCCGGTTTCGCATATCGCCGCGTGACACGATCATGTCCACGGTGCCGTGCTCGAGCAGAAATTCGCTGCGCTGGAAGCCCTCGGGCAGTTTCTCACGCACGGTCTGTTCGATGACCCGCGGACCGGCGAAACCGATCAGGGCGTTGGGCTCGGCCACATTGAGATCGCCAAGCATCGCCAGCGACGCCGAGACGCCACCGAACACCGGATCCGTGAGCACCGAGATATAGGGCACGCCCGCCTCGCGCAGGCGCTCCAACGCCGCCGAGGTCTTGGCCATCTGCATCAGCGAGAACAGCGCTTCCTGCATGCGCGCGCCGCCCGAGGCGGAGAAGCAGATCAACGGTACGCGCTCCTCCAGGGCCAGGGTAGCGGCACGCACGAACTTCTCCCCAACCACGGCCCCCATGGAGCCCCCCATGAAGGTGAATTCGAAGGCCACCACAACCACCGGTAGACCGTCCAGACTACCGCGCATGGCAATCAGCGCATCTTTCTCGCCGGTCTCTTTCTGGGCGGCACTGAGGCGATCCTTGTACTTCTTCGAGTCGCGGAACTTGAGACGATCGACGGGCTCGAGTTCCGCGGATATCTCCTCGCGCCCCTCCTTGTCGAGAAACCAGTCGATGCGCTTGCGCGCGGTCAGCCGCATGTGATGATCACATTTGGGGCAGACGTTGTGGTGCTTCTCCAGCTCAGGCAGGTAGAGCACCGCTTCGCATTTGGGGCACTTGCGCCACAGGCCATCGGGCACACTGGCCCGGCGGTCCTTGCGCTGTATACGCCCCATGGAAGGTACGATCTTGTCAAGCCAGCTCATGAAAGGCTTCCGTATGCTGTCGCGCCCGGCGTAGCCGGGCGTCGTGTATCGAATCGGTTGGCGACTTCAGCGCCCGCTCAGGGCATCCAGGGCCGTGCGCATGTCACTCAATACCGCCTTGAGTTCACCGGCAATGACGCCCGGGTTCTCGGCATTGGCGGCAATGCGGCTGACCAGCGCGCTGCCGACGATCACGCCGTCGGCCACCTTGCCGACCTCGGCGGCGGAGGCGCCGTCGCGAATACCGAAGCCCACGCAGAGCGGAAGGTCGGTCAGTTCACGCAGCGGGGCCAGATGGACGGCCACATCCTCTGCATTGAGCGTAGCGGCACCGGTCACCCCCTTGAGGGCCACATAGTAGAGGTAGCCTTCGCCATGGCCGCATATTGTAGCGGCCCGTTCATGGGAAGTGGTAGGGGCAACGAGAAAGATCGAGGCGAGCCCACGCGCCTTGAGGATAGGGCCCAATACATCGGCTTCCTCAGGGGGCATGTCGACGGTGAGCACACCGTCGACACCCGCAGCGGCTGCCTGGTCGGCGAAAGCGTCCAGGCCGATCCGCTCGACCGGATTCAGGTAGCCCATCAGGACCACCGGCGTTTCCGTGTCAGTCTGGCGGAACTCACGCACCATCTCGAACAGATGGGTCAGGCGCACGCCGTGCTTGAGGGCGCGCTCGCAGGCCTTCTGGATCACCGGACCATCGGCCATGGGGTCGGAAAACGGCACACCCAGCTCAATGATGTCGGCGCCCGCCTCCACCAGCGCATGCATGAACCCGACGGTATACTCCGGGGCCGGGTCGCCGGCGGTGATGAAGGGAATCAGCGCCCGACGGCCATCGGCCTTGAGCGCGGCGAAGCGTTGGTCGATACGGTTCATTTGAGCCCCTTAGAATTCGATGCCGTCGAGTTTGGCAACCGTCATGATGTCCTTGTCGCCGCGGCCGGAAAGGTTGACGACGATGTTCTGGTCGGGACGCATGGTCGGCGCCAGCACCTTGGCATAGGCCAGGGCGTGGGCGGACTCCAGCGCGGGCATGATGCCCTCGACCCGGGTCAACTCGCGAAACGCCTCTAGCACTTCTTTATCGTTGGCAGCCACGTAGTTGACCCGCCCGACGTCCTTCCACAGTGCATGCTCGGGGCCGACGCCGGGATAATCCAGGCCCGCCGAGATCGAGTGGGTGTCGGAAACCTGGCCACCCTCGTCGGACATCAGGTAGGTTCGGTTGCCGTGCAGCACGCCACGGGGCGCATTGGAGGCGAGCGGTGCCGCATGGCGGCCGGTCTCGACGCCGTCACCACCGGCCTCGACGCCATACATCACCACGTCATCGTCTTCCACGAAAGGATAGAACAGGCCCATGGCGTTGGAGCCGCCGCCGACGCAGGCAACCAGCGCATCGGGCAGCCTGCCGAACTCCTCCAGCGACTGACGACGCGCCTCACGACCGACCACGGCATTGAAGTCGCGTACCAGCATGGGATAGGGGTGCGGGCCGGCCACGGTGCCGATGATGTAGAAGGTGTCGTCGACGTTGGTGACCCAGTCGCGCAGCGCCTCGTTCATGGCATCCTTGAGCGTGCGGGTCCCGGACTCCACCGGAATCACATTGGCACCCAGCAGGTGCATGCGATAAACGTTGAGCTTCTGGCGCTGCACGTCCTCGGCGCCCATGTAGACATCGCACTTCAGCCCGAGGCGTGCCGCCACCGTGGCCGTCGCCACACCGTGCTGCCCTGCCCCGGTCTCGGCGATCACCCGCGGCTTGCCGCTCTTCTTGGCCAAGAGAGCCTGGCCAATGGTGTTGTTCACCTTGTGGGCGCCGGTGTGGTTGAGGTCTTCCCGCTTGAGCCAGACCTGCGCCCCGCCAAGCTGCTTCGACCATCGCTCGGCATGATAGAGCGGTGACGGACGGCCCACGTAATGGGCCAGGTCATAGTCGAATTCGGCCTGGAATTGGGGATCGTCGCGAAGGCTCAGGTAGGCCTTCTCAAGATCGTCCAGGGCGAAGCTCAGGGTCTCCGAAACGAACCGGCCACCATAGGCGCCGAAATGGCCACGGGCATCCGGCAGTCGGGTCAGGTCACTGAACTTGCTCACGAAAGACACCTCACAAGGTCGCCAGTAGGAACAGGGGAAGTACAACGAAGATACGGTCGACGCTCAACGGCACCCGTCATCGGCACCATGCACCGCCGCCGCAAAGGCCTTCAGCAGCTCGGGGTCCTTGCAGCCGCGAGCTGCCTCGACGCCACCGGAAACATCCACCGCAAAGGGGCGCACGCTGGCAATGGCTTGGGCCACATTGGCCGGCGTCAGACCTCCCGCGAGAATAACAGGTTTTGTCAGGCTTGCGGGGATTCGCGACCAGTCGAAGGTCTCCCCGGTGCCGCCCGGCACGCCGGGACGATAGGCATCCAGCAACAGCGCCTGGGCACCGGAATAGGCCGCCGCCGCAGCGTGCAGGTCGAGGCCCTCGCGCATGCGCAATGCCTTGATCCAGGGACGCTCGAAACCAGCGCAATAGTCCGGGGGTTCGTCGCCGTGGAACTGCAGGAGGTCAAGGAAGCGGCTCAGGTAGGCGACTCGTTCCGGCGGCTGGTCGACAAAGAGTCCGACGCGAGTGACGAAGGCGGGCACACGCCCGGCGAGAGACGCCAGGCGATCATCGTCGACACAACGGCGACTACCTGGCCAGAGCACGAAACCCAGGGCATCGGCGCCAGCAGCCACGGCGACATCCACGTCCTGCTCGCGAGTCAGCCCGCAGAACTTGATCCGGGTACGAATGGGGTGCTGGGGCGATTCGCTCATGGCGCCTTCTCCTCGACCAGCGTCTCCTCCAGCACTGCTGGAGTGAACGGCTCAGCCAGCGGCCGGCCTCGACGGAACTGGACCATCGGACAGTCGGGAAGCGCCCGCTCACCGGTCCACTCGCCCAGGAACGCCAGCAGGTTGGGCCCCAGTGGTTCCCGGGGCAGATCCCAGATCTCGTCATAGAGCGAATCGACAAAGTGCAGGCCGCAGGCCGGGGCCGTGACGTCGGAGAGGGAACGGTCCTTGAGTGCCAACAGTTCCGCCAGGTAATCGTCACCGCGACCACCACGCCCCACCGTCACCAAGGCGCCAACGATGTTGCGGATCATATGGTGGAGAAAGGCGTTGCCCTGGACGTCGACGACCACCAGGGGTCCGTGCCGATGCACCTCGATGAAATGCAACTTGCGCCAAGGTGTCGTGGACTGACAGCCCGCCGCCCGGAAGCTGGAAAAATCATGTTCGCCCACCAGCGTCTGAGCCGCGCGATGCATCGCCTCGGCGTCCAGCGGGTCACGACACCAGGTGACGTTGGCTCTCTCGAGCACCGGCCGACTCGGCTGGTTGAGGATGATGTAGCGGTAGCGCCGCGCCAGCGCCTTGAAGCGCGCATGAAAATCGTCCGGCACTTCATGCACCCAGCGCACCGCAATGTCCCGCGGTAGGTTGGCGTTCACGCCGAATACCCAGGCTTTCTGCGAACGCGGCACCGGAGGATCGAAATGAACGATCTGGCGGGTGGCATGTACGCCGGAATCGGTGCGACCGCTGCAGTGCACCGTTACCGGCTGGCTGGCGACCTTCGCCAGCGCCCGCTCCAGTTCGGCTTGCACCGAGGGTGCATTCTTGAGGCGCTGCCAACCGCAGTAGGCGCTGCCATCGTACTCCACCCCCAGGGCCAGGCGGCCGCTGAGGGGGCTACGTTCATCGAGACGTCGAAAGAGGGTCATTCGGCCATCAGAGTCGATAGTGGGTGATCAGTTCCCGGGCCTGGGCCTGGAGCCCGGGATCGGCGGTGCTGTCCAGCAGGCGCTTGAGCAAGGCGTGCGCACGCTCGGTCGCGCCGACCTCGAGCAGCCGGCGCGCCTCCTCGAGGTCATCGGATCCGGCCCGGGTGTCGCTAGCGTAATCATTATCCCGTTCCAGAGGCGGAAAGGCCACCTCCTCCACTTCCCACTCCTCCTCTGTCGGGAGCGCCTCGTTAGGGCGCGCAGTATTCTTCGGCGTATCAACCGGCTCGCCTGCTGCGCCCCCGGCCGCCTCCTTGCCCGGCGCGGTGGTGGGAAAATCGATACTCGGCTGCATCGGTGTCTCTTCACGCCGACCCGGCTCAGGGTCGAGGGTGGGTGGCTGATAGTCGATCATGTCGCTCGCCAGACCCGTGGTTCTGCGGGAAGGCTGTTCCGGCGACGACTCGCCCTTCCTCGTCTCCTCCTCCTGCTCCTCAGCTTTCTCAACCTCTTCGTTCTCCAGGGAGGTCATCGGTTCGGAAAATCGGGTCGGCTCATTCGCTGCGTGGAACTGGTGATCGTCGTCGGGCTGGCCGACCCGTGGCCAGTCGTTCTCACTGCCGCCTAGGCCACTGATTTGCTCCACCCCGTCGCCTTTCTCAACCGCGCTGCCATTCCCGGTCTCACCGCCTTTCTCAGCCGCTCTGTTCTGTGGGTCAAGCAGGGAGTCGAATTCCTGTGGCGGCAATTCCCTGGCGGCGGCAAATTCGGACCGTGGCTGGCCCACTCCCTGGTCGTTGTCGGGCGCTGCCGCACGACGGGCGGCCATGAGTCGGCTGGCTTCCGCCACCATCGATGGGTCGCCTCCTTCGGCAAGCCGCTCGGCCTCCTGCTCGGCCGCTGACCAGTCCCCCTGCTCCACATGGACAGCAAGCAGTTTGAGTCGCAGATCGTCCCGGTCGGGTTCGCGGGCGAGCCCGGCCAGGAGGCTCTCCCTGGCCTGGTCGTAGCGTCCGTAGGCCATGAAGATATCCGCCTCGCTGATTGCCTCGGCCTGGGGCATCGGCGCAGGCGACTCGACGGCCGGCTCGGAACTGGTAACGGACATGCCCGCCACAACCGGCGGCGTCACCTGGGAAGCCGGCGGAACATCCGCGGGCGCAGCCGGCGCCCCGTAGGTCACGTTGGGCATGGTGGCGAAGCCCTTGGTCGACTCCGATTCCCGGTACCGACGACGGCGGATCAGCAGCCATAAACCCAACAGGGCCGCCAGACCTGCCCCGCCCAACATCAGTTGGCGGTCCAGGCTATCCTGATAGACCGCTCCCCACCAGGGCGACTCCGCCCCGTTCGCCTCTCCGCCAGGTGGCACCATGCCCCCTCCACCGGGGCCATCCACGCCTTGCCCGCCGGCAACCAGAGTGGCCAACTGGTCGCGCATGGCATCGACCTCGCTGCGCAGCCCACCCAGTTCATTCTGCAGCGCATCGCGCTCTGCCTGAACCGCCTCGAGTGCATTCTGGCTTTCCAACCAGCGACGCTCCAGGTTTGCCAGGCGTTGCGCTTCGTTCTGGGAAACGAGTCCCCCGGCATCGAGCGAAGCCAGCACCTCGGGATCGAGCTGCGACTCAGTCGATGCCACCTGGCCAGCTTCGCTCTGGGAGCGCGTATCCGCCTCGGCCTCGGCAGATTGTGCCGGGTCCGAAGCGGCCTCTGCGGCCAGCTCGGCATCGCTGAGCAATGTCAGCCGAGGCTCCGCGGACTCTTCCACACCAGCCACCAAGCCACCGGCAGCCCCCTCGGCCCCGGATACCGCCTCGGGCTCGCCATCGGTGTCGACAAGCTCGGTGGAGTCGGCTGGCACGGCATCGACACTGGCGACCTCGGTCGTACCCAAGGGGACAGTTGCAGGCGCGCCGCTGCCGCGACTGGCCCAGGCCTGGTTCATGGCCTGCACCACGGCGCCGGCCTGCTGAGACGAGCGCGCCGCAATCGCGTCGCGGGAGGGAACGACCAGGGTATGCCCCGCCCGCATGGCGTTGATGTTGCCAGAGGGGAAGATATCCGGATTGGCCTCGACCAGTGCCACCATCATCTGGTCCATGCTGATACCGCTGTCGGGCCGCAACCGGCCGGCGACGGCCCACAGAGTATCGCCACTGCTTACCCAGGCCGGATCTCCCGACTGGGTGTCTCGCGACTGGGTCACGACGGGCTGCGTCGGCGCCTCCCGCACGGTTTCGGTGGCAGAACGCTCGGCCGTGGAAGCAGGCTGCGCGCGCGACACTCCGACCAGCACCGGCAGTTGGTCGTAATCGGGTGGATCCAGCAACAGGGTGACTTCACGAAGCTGCCTTCCCTCGGGCCACTCGAAGCTCAGCATCAGATCCAACCAGGGTTCGCGCACTGCCCGCTCACTGAAAAGCTCCACCACCAACTGCCCCTCGCGGACCTGCACAGCGGCACGCACGCTGGCCGCCAGCGGCGAGCGTGTCAGCCCTGCGGATTCAAACTCACGAGGTTCGGCCACCGACACCCTGAGCAAGCTTGACTCCATACCAGCGGTATCGGTCAACGGGATCGTGGCACGCAACGGCGCATTGAGCGGTGAATGGACCGCCACCTCCCCGACCCCAAGTGCCAGCGCCTGAAGGCTAGCGGCCGACAGCGATAGCAGCATGGCAATTGTCAGCTTGCGTCTCATAGGTTCCCTTGCGTAGCCGTCGTCACCGACGAGCAACAGTTCGTTTGATTTTTCTAAGGCCGATGACCAAGCCAATACGAAATTTGTATCACATTCTCGTCAGCCTGTGTCTGTGCGGACGCAGAGTATCTCGCCTATACCCGCCCTTCCCTCGGGCTTTCTTCAAAGGATATGAAAACGGGGCACCTCTTGAGGAGGTGCCCCGTCATCACTGGTCGACGCGGTGGATCACTGCTCGCGCAGGATCTTCAACATGCGCTTGAGCGGTTCGGCCGCCCCCCACAGAAGCTGGTCACCGGCTGTGAAGGCGGACAGATACTCGCCGCCCATGTTCAGCTTGCGCAGGCGACCCACCGGGACACTCAAGGTGCCGGTGACGACAGAAGGCGTCAGCCCAGCGATGGTGGCCTCCTTGTCGTTGGGAATCACCTTGACCCACTCGTTGTGCTTGGCGATGCGCTCCTCTATCTCATCTATCGGCACATCTTTCTTCAACTTGATGGTGAAGGCCTGGCTGTGCGAGCGCATCGCGCCGATACGCACGCAGAGGCCATCGATGGGGACCGGGTTGTCCTGCAGACCGAGAATCTTGTTGGTCTCGACGCTACCCTTCCACTCTTCACGGCTCTGGCCATTGTCGAGTTTGGTGTCGATCCAGGGCAGCAGGCTACCGGCCAGGGGAGCAGTGAAGTTATCGACCGGGAAATCGCCACTCCGCATGGCTGCCGTCACCTTGCGGTCGATATCAAGGATCGCACTGGCCGGGTCGTCCAGCTCACTGGCGACGCTGTCGCGCAGGGCGCCCATCTGGTTGAGCAGCTCACGCATGTGCTTGGCACCGGAGCCGGAAGCGGCCTGGTAGGTCATCGAGGTCATCCACTCGATCAGATCGGCCTCGAACAAGCCGCCCAGGCCCATCAGCATCAGGCTGACCGTGCAGTTGCCCCCCACGAAGGTCTTGGCACCGCGCGCCAGCTGGTCGTCGATCACCTTGCGATTGACCGGATCGAGGACGATAGTCGCCTCGTCTTCCATACGCAGGGTGCTGGCGGCATCGATCCAGTAGCCTTTCCAGCCGCCGCCACGCAGGTCACCGTAGACCTGCTTGGTGTAGTCGCCACCCTGGCAGGTGATCACGACATCCAATGCCTTGAGCTCATTGATGTCGGTGGCATCCTTGAGCGGAGGAACGTCGACGCCGATGTCCGGGCCGGACTTGCCAACCTGGGAGGTAGTGAAGAAGATCGGCTCGATGCCGTCGAAATCTCCATCCTCCTGCATGCGCTGCATGAGCACCGAGCCCACCATGCCACGCCAACCGACGAAACCGACTTTCAACATGTGAAGTCCTCCAGAAAAGTATGAACCAACCATTATACAGAATTGAGCCGGGTATTTTTAGCCGCTCCTGCCGCAAGACAGGTATACCGGGGCATCCGCCCCCATGCCGCCAGTATCTACGAGGATAGCGGGCATAGCCCCCGGCCTTCGTATCAAATTGCGTCGAAGGCTCTCAGCACGGCATCACCCATTTCACTGGTGGATACGGTACGCGTCCCCTCGGAGGCAATATCTGCGGTTCTCAGGCCGTCGTCCAGCACCTTGCCCACGGCATCTTCGATGCGCTGGGCCAGCGCCGGCTCGTCCAGCGAGTAGCGCAGCATCATCGCCACCGAGAGGATGGTGGCCAGCGGATTCGCCACGTTCTGGCCGGCGATGTCAGGCGCGCTGCCGTGGCAAGGCTCGTACATGCCTTGCCCGCTCTCGTTGAGCGAAGCCGAGGGCAGCATGCCGATGGAGCCGGTCAGCATGGCCGCGGCATCGGAGAGGATGTCGCCGAACATGTTGCCGGTGACCATCACATCGAACTGCTTCGGTGCACGCACCAACTGCATGGCGGCGTTATCGACGTACATGTGTGAGAGCTCGACGTCGGGATACTCCGGCGCCAGGCGCTCCATGACCTCGCGCCACAGGATGGTAACCTCGAGCACATTGGCCTTGTCCACGCTGCAGAGTTTCTTGCCCCGCTTCTGCGCCATCTCGAAGGCGACACGACCAATGCGCTCGATCTCGCTCTCGGAGTAGACGTAGGTGTTGAAGCCGACCCGCTCGCCGTTGCGTACCTCGATGCCGCGCGGCTGGCCGAAGTAGATCCCCCCGGTGAGCTCGCGGACGATCATGATGTCGAGGCCGGCGACCAGCTCGGGCTTGAGACTCGAGGCGGAGGCCAGCTGCGGGTAGGTGATGGCCGGGCGCAGGTTACCGAACAGACCGAGGTTCTTGCGCAGGCCGAGCAGGCCCTTCTCGGGACGCTTGGCGAGATCCTCGAGTTTGTCCCACTTGGGGCCGCCCACGGCGCCGAGCAGGATGGCATCGGCGGCCTTGGCCTTGTCCAGGGTCACCGCAGGCAGCGGCTCGCCGTGTTCGTCGTAGGCGCTGCCGCCGACCAGACCTTCTTCCACCTCGACGTCGAGGCCGCGGGCCTGGCAGGCGGCCAGGATGCGGCTCGCCTGGGCAGTGATCTCGGGGCCGATGCCGTCGCCCGGCAGTACCAGAATCTTGCGTGTCATGTGTTATTCAATCCTTGTCCTTGCCTTTCTTTAGCGAATGGCGGCGGGCTGTACGGCGACAGGCCCCGGAGCGCCGGACCGTCGAGGAGGCGCTGTGAACCCATCCCTGGGCGCTACTTTTGCCATCCATGGCAAAAGACCTCCTCTCCGGCCTGTCCCCTACGCCCTACAATTCTAGGTTGGTCAATCCATTCCCGGATCAGCCCCACTGCCTCCGGCAGATGCAGAGGGCGAATGCCGAGTAAGCGTGTCAGGCCCGGGCAGACTCGCGGAACAGCCACGGCCGCGCGGCGCGATGGCGCTGTTCGAAAGCGCGGATGGCATCCTCGTCCTTGAGAGTCAGACCGATATCATCGAGCCCCTCGAGCAGGCAGTGCTTGCGGAAGCCATCGACCTCGAACTCAAGGATCTCGCCGGAGGGCGTGATCACCCGCTGGTTCTCCAGATCGACGTCGAGGCGATAGCCTTCGTTGGCTTCCACTTCGGCGAAGAGGCGATCGATCGTCTCCTCTGCCAGTGTGACCAGCAGCAGGCCGTTCTTGAAGGCGTTGTTGTAGAAGATGTCGGCGAAGCTCGGTGCGATCACCACACGAAAGCCGAAGTCCTCCAGCGCCCAGGGGGCGTGCTCGCGGGAGCTGCCGCAGCCGAAGTTGCGCCGCGTCAGCAGGACGCTGGCGCCCTGGTAGCGCGCCTGGTTGAGCACGAAATCGGGGTTGAGCGAGCGCGCCGAGATATCCTGGCCGGGATAGCCCTCATCGAGATAGCGCAGCTCGTCGAACAGGTTGACACCGAAACCGGTGCGCTTGATCGACTTGAGGAACTGCTTGGGGATGATCAGGTCGGTGTCGACGTTGGCCCGATCCAGCGGCGCGACGAGGCCTTCGGTACGTTCGAACTTGTTCATGGCTCAGGCCTCCTCAGCTGCGGGATGGGCATCCAATCGACGCACATCGACAAAGTGTCCGGCAATCGCGGCGGCGGCGGCCATCGCCGGACTGACCAGGTGGGTGCGCCCGCCGTAGCCCTGGCGCCCTTCGAAGTTGCGGTTCGAAGTGGAAGCACAGTGCTCACCGGCGCCGAGTTTGTCGGCGTTCATGGCCAGGCACATGGAGCAGCCCGGCTCGCGCCATTCAAAACCGGCCTCGATGAAGATCTTGTCCAGGCCCTCGGCCTCGGCCTGACGCTTCACCAGGCCCGAGCCCGGAACCACCATGGCCAGTTGAATGGAGTCGGCCACCTTCTTGCCCCTGGCCACCTTGGCGGCCTCGCGGAGGTCCTCGATGCGCGAATTGGTGCAGGAGCCGATGAATATCTTGTCGAGCCGAATGTCGGTGATCTTCTGCTTCGGCGCCAGCCCCATGTACTCCAGCGCGCGGGTGTAACCGCGACGCACGGTGTCGTCACCAGCCTCGGCCGGGTCGGGCACCTCGCCGGAAATACCCGTGACCATTTCAGGGCTGGTGCCCCAGCTGACCTGCGGCTCGATCTCGGCGGCATCGAGCTCCACCACCTTGTCGAAGTCGGCGTCCGAATCGGAGACAAGGTTGCGCCAATCGGCAACGGCGGCGTCCCACTGCTCACCGGTCGGGGCGAATGGCCGGTTGCCGAGGTAGTCGATGGTGGTATCGTCCACCGCGATCAGACCGACCCGGGCACCGGCCTCGATGGCCATGTTGCACACGGTCATGCGCCCCTCCATGGAGAGGTCGCGAATCGCGCTGCCGGCGAATTCAATGGCATAGCCTGTGCCGCCAGCGGTGCCGATCTTGCCGATTACCGCCAACACGATGTCCTTGGCGGTGACACCCGTGCCCAGCTTGCCCTCGACACGCACCTGCATGTTCTTCATCTTCTGGGCCAGCAGGCACTGGGTGGCCAGCACGTGCTCGACCTCGGAGGTGCCGATGCCGTGCGCCAACGCCGCAAAGGCGCCATGCGTCGCGGTATGGGAATCACCACAGACCACGGTCATCCCCGGCAGGGTAGCGCCCTGCTCCGGTCCCACAACGTGGACGATGCCCTGGCGCGGGTCGTTGATCTTGAACTCCTCGATGCCGAACTCTACGCAGTTGTCATCCAGCGTCTGCACCTGGATCAGCGACACCGGATCCTTGATGCCGGCGTTGCCCTCGGCACGCTCCTTGAGCGTCGTCGGCACGTTGTGGTCGGGCGTGGCCAGGTTGGCATCGAGACGCCATGGCTTGCGCCCGGCCAGGCGCAGGCCCTCGAAGGCCTGCGGCGAGGTCACCTCGTGGAGCAACTGGCGGTCGATGTAGATCAGCGCGGTGCCGTCGTCGCGCTCCTTCACCAGGTGCTGCGACCACAGCTTGTCGTAGAGTGTCTGGCCTGCCATATCGTTCTCCCGGGCTCTGGGGCCCTTTGCCTGTCCGGTCTTGTATTGACGTTCTGCTTCAGGTGGCCATTGCAGCATCGCTAGCCAAGGGGCGCCGGGGACAGGTCGGAGAGGGGGTCATTTGCCATGGATGGCAAATGTAGCGTCCAGGGATGGATTTACAGCGCCCCCTCGAAGACCTTGTCGCCGGCAAAGCCCCTGCCAGCATAGATTGGCCGATTGACAGCCAGTCTTGCCCGACTCCATCATAAAAGCAATTCATGTTATTTATTCATTGGATTCCATACTGGAATACCAATTGGAAGACATCACTTCAACAAGGGAAGCCCGTGGATACCCAGAGCCTTCAGGCCTTTCTCGCCGTGGCCGACAGCGGCAGTTTCTCCCGGGCAGGCGAGCAGTTGCACCTGACCCAGCCCGCGGTCTCCAAGCGCATCGCCACGCTGGAAGACCAGATCAACGCGCGCCTGTTCGACCGCATCGGCCGCCGCGTCACGCTGACCGAAGCCGGGCGAATCCTGCTGCCGCGCGCCCGGCAGATCCTGGTCATGGTGGACGACAGCCGACGGGCGCTGGTCAATCTTGGCGGCAACGTAGCCGGCAGCCTGACGCTCGCCACCAGCCACCACATCGGCCTTCACCGCCTGCCACCGCTGCTCAAGGCCTATACCCGAAAGCATCAGAATGTACGCCTGGACCTGCAGTTTCTCGATTCCGAGCAGGCCTACCAGGGGGTGCTCGACGGTGAGCTGGAGCTCGCCGTGGTGACGCTAGCACCACACCCGGACCCACAGCTCGACGTGGTGGCGGTATGGGATGATCGGATGTGCTTCGTCTGCGCCCACGACCATCCTCTGGCCGGACGCGGGCGGCTCTCGCTGCACGAGCTATGTGCCTTCGATGCCGTGTTGCCCGGCCCCCTGACCTTCACCCGCACACTGATCGAGTCTCGCTTCGCCGCCACCGGTCTCGAACTGCCGGTAGCACTTTCCACCAACTATCTGGAGACGCTGAAGATGATGACCGCCATCGGCCTGGGCTGGAGTCTGCTACCGGAACGACTGGTGGCCGGTGAGCTGCATGAGCTGGAGGTGGATCATCCGCCTATCCATCGCTCCCTGGGCTATCTGATGCACAAGAGCCGAACCCTCTCCAATGCCGCCAGGGCGATGCTTGGCCTGCTGGAAGCCGCTCGTGACGAAGCTAGCCGGGACTGATATGCAGGAATCTTGTTAGACTGCTTATTAAACTGTGGATCAGCCTTTCGAGACGGAGCCTCCAGCCGACGTGAACTCGCCTTCATCGATCGCACCTTCATCGACCGAACCTTCATCAACCGAACCTTCATTGCGCCACAAACTGGCCGGGACTCTGATCCTGCTAGGCCTACTGTTGCAGATCCTGGGCTTCGTCGATCTGCTGCCGCTATCCCATCTGGTTGGCTACGCATTCTGGCTGGCAACGGCACTGCTGTGGCGCGACACGCCCCGCCGGACGCGCTGGCAGGCAGGGGCACTCACCGTCATCGGGGTGGGGCTTCTGGCACTGGCTCGACTGCGCTTCGATGCCGCCATTGCCTGGCCGGCGATACTGGATGGCAATACCTATGTGGTCGCCATGCTGGTGGGGGTCAGCTTCATCGGGCTGATCGGCAACCGCAGCGGTTCGAAGCGGCCGCTGGGAAGACCTGTCACCGGGAGACGCGGCACCGCTGGCACCTGGCTGGGCGTTCATATGCTCGGCACCATCCTCAATCTATCGACCGTATTCATGATCGGTGATCGGCTGGCTCGACGCGGCCCCTTGACCACGCCGCAATTGCTGGCCCTCAACCGGGGGCTCTCCAGCGCTGCCCTCTGGTCGCCCTTCTTCGCCTCCATGGGGGTGGTGATGACGCTGGCCCCGGCACTGGAGTACTCCCGGGTGCTGGCCATCGGCCTGCCGCTTGCTTTGCTCAGCGGGGCACTGACTACCTTCGAGCTATCGCGTCGCTTCGATCTCGCCGAGGTGGCTGGGTTCTCGCTTTCTCCACGCAGCCTGCTGATGCCACTGGCCATGGCCGCCCTGGTGATGCTGTTTCACTATCGCCTGACACCCCAGCTTGGCATCGTCAGCATCATTACCTTCCTGCTGCCCGCAGTGGCACTGGCCAGCAACCTGCCCGCCGGCCCTCGCTGGACGCTGTATCGCGTTCGTCAGCATACCCTGGTGCGATTGCCCGCCATGCGCGGGGAGATTGCACTGTTCCTGTCGGCCGGCCTGCTGACGCTCGGCCTCTCCACCGCCATTGCCGCCGCAACCGGCAGCGAATGGACACTGTTTGACCACTTTGGCGCAAGGGAAGCGATCTTCAGCTTTCTGGCCATCGTTGCCAGCGCCATCATCGGGTTGCATCCCATTATCGGCGTCTCGGTACTGGCTTCGATGCTCGACCTGGGAGCAGACCGTCAGACCCTGTTCGCCTTCACGGCCCTGGCCTCCTGGGCGGTCGGCACCTCGGTAGGGCCGCTGTCCGGAATCAACCTCTCGCTGCAGGGGCGCTACGGCGTCAGCGGCTACCGCATGATGAAACACAACCTGGTTTATGCGCTGGTAATGAGCGGCCTGGCGGTAGCTGCCATTCTGCTGCTGGACCGAATGGGGTAGCCCGCCCGGGCACCCTCCTCCTTTCGAACGCGTTTACTCGGAAACGCGATAGAAATAGCGATGCCCACACTGGTGGCAGGGTTCAATGCGCGTCACGCCCTCCAGTTCCACCATGGCGTCGCAGTGGACGCAGGCCATGCGGCCCGGGGCAGCCACTTCGCCTTCGCAATAATCGGCACGGGCCGCTTCCAGATCATCTTTCAGACGCTCGTTGTCGACGATGCTCCGGTCGGCAATGGAAAGCAGCGACTCCACCACCCGGCGCGACAGCTGGTCGAGATCGATTCCTAGCCAGGTGGCAACACTGCGACCACCGGCATGCAGGTAGCGGCGCATGTCAACCAGGTCACGCTCGACCCAGGCACGGAGCAGGGAAAGCTCATCCTTGGTGAACTCCTCGAGGTCGGCTTCGAACTCCACCGCCTCGTCGAGTTCACGCTGCAGGTTTTCCCAGGTCAGGTCGCGGGCGCCCTCCTGCATCCGGGCCAGCAACCGCTCATAGCCTTCACGCAGGCGATGTTCGCGATGGGGGTCGGGACGTTCGCTCATGTTCTTCTCCTCGAAGCGGCTCGCAGGCGGGGCCGGGCATGGCCGACCCCGCCCTACTGGGGTATCCTTGGTTACCATTTAGACGATATCTAGCCGTCAGTTCAACGTTTTATCGCCAAGAAGCGATCAACGCCTGACGCCGGACAAGACTCCGCCGACCCGCACCGTGCCCGCCACAGTGCCCGAACATTCAAGGTAAGCGCGAAAACCGATGGACGCACAGTACAAGCCCCAAGAAACCGAACACGACGCCCAGCAGTACTGGGACAGGAATCAGTGCTTCAAGGCGGTGGAAGATGCCAGTCGCGAGAAGTTCTATTGCCTGTCGATGTTCCCCTACCCCAGCGGCAAGCTGCACATGGGGCACGTGCGCAACTACACCATCGGCGACGTGGTCTCCCGCTATCAGCGCATGCAAGGCAAGAACGTCATGCAGCCCATGGGCTGGGACGCCTTCGGCATGCCTGCCGAGAATGCCGCGATCCAGAATCGGGTCCCGCCGGCCAAGTGGACCTACGACAACATCGACTACATGCGCAATCAGTTGAAGGCGCTGGGTTTTGCCTACGACTGGGGGCGTGAGTTCGCCACCTGCGATACCGACTATTACCGCTGGGAACAGTGGTTCTTCACCAAGCTGGTGGAGAAGGGGCTTGTCTACAAGAAGATGTCGACGGTCAACTGGGATCCGGTAGACCAGACAGTGCTGGCCAACGAACAGGTCATCGAGGGGCGCGGCTGGCGTTCTGGCGCCCTGGTCGAACGCAAGGAGATCCCGCTTTGGTTCCTCAAGATCACCGACTACGCCGAGGAACTGCTGGCCGACCTCGACAAGATCGAGTGGCCCGAACAGGTCAAGACCATGCAGCGCAACTGGATCGGCAAGTCGCGCGGCGTGGAACTCTCCTTCGATATAAAGCGCAGTGACGGCGCAAGTGTTGACCCCATCAGCGTCTACACCACACGCCCTGACACCCTGATGGGCGTGACCTATGTGGCAGTCGCGAGCGGCCATCCGCTGGCCAAGGCCGCTGCCGAAGGCAATGCCGAGCTCGCCGCTTTCTGCGAGGAGTGCACACACGGCGGAACCTCCGAGGCGGCGCTAGCCACCATGGAGAAGAAAGGCATGCCGACGGGGCATGTGGCGGTACACCCGCTATCCGGCCGTGAAGTGCCGGTCTATGTGGCCAACTTCGTGCTGATGGAATACGGCACCGGCGCCGTCATGGCGGTGCCCGGTCATGACCAGCGGGACTGGGAGTTTGCCACCAAGTATGGCCTGCCCATTGAAGCGGTAATCGCCGATGCGGACGGCCAGTCACCGGACCTCTCCGCGGGCGCCCTGGAAGAGTACGGCACGGTAATCAATTCCGGCGAGTTCGACGGCCTCGATTTCACCCAGGCCTTCGACGCCATCGCCGCCAGGCTCGAATCGCTCGGCCGGGGCGAGGTGAGGACCAACTTCCGCCTGCGCGACTGGGGGGTCGCCCGCCAACGCTATTGGGGGGCGCCGATACCGGTCAAATACGGCCCAGAGGGCCAGACTGTGCCGCTCAGCGACGACGAACTGCCGGTGTCGCTGCCCATGGAGGTCACCGTCGATGCCTCCGGTTCGCCGTTGAAGAAAATGCCCGAATTCTCGGACCTGGGCGAGGGCTGGACCCGGGAAACCGATACCTTCGACACCTTCATGGAGTCCTCGTGGTACTACGCGCGTTTCTGCTGCTCCGACAACCACGACGCCATGCTCGATGAGCGTGCCGACTATTGGTTGCCGGTAGACCTGTACATCGGTGGTATCGAACACGCCATCCTGCACCTGCTCTATGCGCGCTTCTTCACCAAGCTGATGCGCGACCTGGGTCTGGTGAAGGTCGACGAGCCCTTCCAGCGACTGCTGACCCAGGGCATGGTGATCGCCGAGACCTTCTATCGTTCGACGCCCAACGGCGGAAAGGAGTGGTTCAACCCCGCCGACGTGGAGGTCAAGCGTGACGACAAGGGCCGCCCAATCAGTGCAGTGCTGATCGAAGACGGCAAGTCCGTGGAAATGGGCGGCATCGAGAAGATGTCGAAGTCAAAGAACAACGGCGTCGATCCCCAGTCGATGATCGACCGTTTCGGTGCCGATACCGTGCGTCTGTTCATGATGTTCGCTGCCCCTCCCGAACAGTCGCTGGAGTGGTCCGACTCCGGTGTGGAGGGTGCCAGTCGCTTCCTCAAGCGCTTGTGGCGCATCGTTTTTGAACACCTCGAGGCCGGTGAGCCTGGCACGCTGGATAGCGCATCGCTCGACGATGCCCAGCGTGAGCTTCGGCGCAAGACTCACGAGACGATCAAGAAGGCGAGCGACGACATCGGACGGCGTACCACATTCAATACCGCCATAGCCGCAGTCATGGAGCTGACCAACACCCTTTCGAAATTCGACGACAACTCACCCCGGGGCCTGGCCGTGGCACGCGAGGCGATCGAGGCCAGTGTACTGCTGCTTTCCCCGATCACGCCTCACGCCTGCCATGCCCTGTGGCATCACCTCGGCCATGACGAGCCCGCTATCGACGCTCGCTGGCCTCAACTGGATGAAGGCGCCCTGACACGCGACACGATGGAACTGGTGGTGCAGGTCAACGGCAAGCTGCGGGCACGTATCGAGTCACCGGCCGATGCCGACAAGGCTGCCATCGAGGCCCAGGCACTCTCTGCCGAGAACGTGCAGCGCCACATCGAGGGCAAGGCGGTCCGCAAGGTGATCGTAGTGCCCGGCAAGCTGGTCAATATCGTAGTCGCGTAAGGAGCAGGCTAATGCAACGACGCACCTTCCTAGGGCTATTGCTGACCGGTAGCGCCAGCCTTGGCCTCTCAGGCTGCGGCTATCGTCTGCGCGGTCTCGATACGCCAGGCCCGGCCATCAGCGAACTCGCCATCTCCGGCAGCGACAGCGATTTTGCCGGAATGGTGCAGGAAAGGCTGGAGTCCGGCGATACACATGTGCACGCCCATGCCGCCCTGGTGCTCAATCTGGGGGACGAGGAGTTCCGCGAACGCCCCCTTGGCGTACAGGATACGGGCCCCCGGGAGATGGAAATGTCCCTTCGCGTCCCCTTCTCGGTTCAGCGACGATCCGATGGTGCCTATCGGCTGCCTCAGCAGTCATTAGAGGTCGTCACCCGCTTCACGGTCAGCGATGACAACCTCCTGGCACAGGAGGAGATCCGCGAGGAAGCCCAGCAGGAGCTGCGTCGCGATGCGACTCGCCGTCTCCTTGACCGGCTACGCTCACTGGAATGACGAATAGACGATGAAGGTCTTTGCCGACAAGCTTGCCGACGCGCTGGACAAGAAGCTGCCCCCGGTGGTCATCGTCGCCGGTGATGAACCCCTGCAGCACATGGAAGCCTGCGACACCGTCCGCTTGGCCGCGCGATCCCGCGGCATCGAAGAGCGGGATATTCTCCATGTGGAAGCCAACTTCGCCTGGGGACGGCTACGCGAAACCGCCGCCAGCATGTCGCTGTTTGCCTCCAGCAAGCTGATCGAACTGAGGCTGGGCTCCAGCAGCCTGGGCCAGGAGGGAGCCAAGGCACTCAAGGAGCATGCCGGGGAACTCGAGCGTAGTAATGATGTGCTCCTGGTCTCCATGGGCAAGCTCGACTACCGCCAGCAGAAGAGTGCTTGGTTCCAGGCGCTCGACAAGGTGGGTCTGTTCGTGCCGGTATGGCCGGTAGACCCCTCTCGCCTCGGCTATTGGCTGCGCGACCGCGCCGAGCGTCACCAGTTGATCCTCGACCTCGAGGCCGCCCGCATGCTGGGTGATCGAACCGAAGGTAATCTGCTGGCTGCCGATCAGGAATTGCAGAAGCTCTCCCTGCTGCTGCCCAGGGGAGCCCGTGTCGGCCCGGCCGAGATCGCCAGTGGCGTCGAAAACAGCGCACGCTACGACGTCTTCACCTTGATGGATGCCTGCCTGAAGGGGGAGCGTGAACGGGTGTCACGAATCATGCGCGGGCTGCGCGGTGAAGGCGTCGAATCACCGATCGTGCTCTGGGCGCTGACGCGTGAGCTGCGCACACTGCTCTCGCTTCATCAGCACCTGGACCAGGGCCAGAGCTTCGAACATGCCTGCAAGGCCCAGAAGCCCGCCATCTTCGACAAGCGTCGACCGGCCTATCAGCAGGCCATCGCTCGACTACCAATGAAACGACTGCACAAACTGCTGCTACTGGCCCAGCGCCTGGACCTGGCGATCAAGGGTGCCAGCCCACTGCCATTATGGGACGGCCTGCATGACCTGGCCCTGACACTGGCCGGCGGCCGTGGCCTGCTCGCGGAACTGCCCTCCTCATACCGCGTGGGTTAACGCTTCTGATTTAAAGCGTTAACTCTGCGTCAGATATTCGGCCTGGAATCCTGCCATCATCCCCTTGAAAACTGCTGCCTGGGAGCCATCCGCATGAGCCGCCCCTCACACCTGACGCTTTCACTGGTCGCCCTGACGACCTGCTTGTTCATGGCGCTCGCCATGGCGCCCGTCAAAGCCACCGAGGCCGCCCCCAGCGAACTGTCCCCGTCACAGGATGAGACACCCATTCTCACGCTGCACAGCGACGGCGAGCGCCGTCCCGTTAGTCGCGCCGAGATCGAGTCATCGCCCCTCCATGAGGTAACACTTCAGCATTTCGAAGGCCCGCAGGGGAGCTTCGCGGGTGTGTGGCTGGACGACTTTCTCGACTCCCAGAATCTTGACGCTTCTGCCACGCTGCGGCTTATCGCCCACGATGACTATACGGTCTTCATCACCCCCCAGGATCGTGAAGAGACGCGCTACCTGCTCGCCACACGCCTCGATGGTGACCCCCTGACGCTTACGGAGTTCGGCCCCACCATGCTGATCATACCCGCCGATGCCCAGGCCGTTGAAGCAGGCACAGCGAGCATGACCCACTGGATCTGGTCGATTCGAGACATTCAGGCCCAATGAGCCAACGCCAGCACCGCACCCTGAGCTGGCAGTTGGCCTTGGGGTTCACCCTGTTGGCGGGGGTCTGCGCCCTGACGATAGGCTTCTACGTGGTCAATGCACGTCAGCACGTGGGGGCCAACTACACGGCACTGGTCGCCGATGTGGTGCGTGCCCAGCAGCACCCCGTGCTGCTCCGCCATACCCTGGATCGACTGCAAGAGTCGCCCGAACGCGCACCCGAAGAGCGCCTCGGCAATCTGCTGTGGCGCATACCGCAGCATATCAACGGCGTCAGTCATGGCCTGACCAGAAGTCAACTCGACCCGGCCGAGTATGTCCCGTCGCTCGACACACTGCATCAGGCGGCAGCGCAGTTGCCCGAGCTACAGAACCGGGTCGATGAGCTGCAAGCCGGTGTCGTACCGGTCGAGCTGACGCGACTCGGTTACGAGATCGAGAACGAGATGGCACGAGCCTATAGCGAGCTCAATGAACTGATCCACGTCGCAGCCGCCGAGCAGCGCATACTCATGGAACGGCTCACCTGGGCAATCGGCGCCCTGGTCCTGCTGGTACTGATAGTGGTCGGCGGGCTCATGCTCGCTCTGTTACGTCTGCATCGGGAACGTGAAGCCGTGAAGCGCCTCAGCCTGGTCGACGAACTGACCGGGCTCGGGAATCGACGCTACCTTAAGGAAGCCGCAGATCGTCTTCACGAACAGAGCCTGCGCAATGGCAAGCCACTGAGCATAGCGCTACTCGACCTCGATTTATTCAAGCAGCTCAATGACAGACTGGGCCATCCCACCGGCGACGGCGTACTGAAGGCCTTCGCCAACGCCGTGCAGGAGGAGACGCGTCAAGCCGATATCGTGAGTCGAATCGGAGGCGAGGAATTTTGCATCCTGATGCCTGACACATCGTCAGAAGGGGCTTTTGAAGTCGCCGAGCGGATTCGCCACCGCATCGCTGGACTCACCGCACCGACACTCGGTGCGTCCACGATGCTCACCGTCAGCCTTGGCCTGGCCACCGGCCAGAAGCAGGGTTCTGACTTCGACTCACTCTACTCACGCGCCGACAAGGCCCTCTACACAGCCAAGGCCAATGGGCGAAACTGCACCCGGATCGCCTGAGCCAGCCATTATACATGATGCAAGAGCATGAAATACCACGGCCTTTCTGCTTATACTAAGAAGACATCGTTGGAGTGCAGGACGTGTCCAGCTCGCCGCGATGGCGACATGGATCATTCAAGAGCCGGAAGCCCAATCCAAAGAAGAAGGAAGATCGCCATGAAAAGATTCTACCGTTACCTCAGCCCGCTGCTGATCCTCGCCCTGCTGCTGGGAAGTGTCTCCGTGGCCGCCGCCCCCGTGCCTACCAGTGATCTGGTGACCACCCAGGCGGCCCTGAGCGCCGAGCGCCCCGATGCCGATCGCGAGCGGATCCAGGAAATCCTGTCCCGGGCCGACGTCCAGGAGCAGCTCATCGCCCAGGGCGTGGATCTCGATGAAGTGGACGCCCGGGTGGCCGCACTCTCCGATGATGAAGCACGCCAGATGGCCGAGCAGCTCGAGCAGCTGCCCGCAGGCGCCAGTGTCGTGGGTGCACTGCTGTTCGTCTTCGTCGTGCTGCTGGTCACCGATATCCTCGGTCTGACCAACGTCTTCCCCTTCACGCGTTGACACAGGACGCCTCATGACAACCCGCCGATTTCGGCAGCTTCTGAACGCCCGCTTTGCGGGCGTTCTGCTGTCGGCTGTCTCGATGATGCTCGCCGGCTGTGCCACCACTCCGCAGCTGGCCGATGCCACGGAAGCCTCTCTGCCCATGCGGGCTCAGATCGATGGCGTGCCATTCCACGCCCAGCGGGAGTACCAGTGCGGTCCCGCATCGCTTGCCATGGTACTCAATAGCCAGGGTGTCGATGTGACAGTGGATACCCTGATTCCGCAGGTCTTCATTCCGGATCGAGAAGGCAGCGTTCAACCGGAAATGCTGGCAACCACCCGTCGCCATGGCGTCATCCCCTACGTACTGAACAATACCTTCGATGCGCTGCTTACTGAGATCGCGGCAGGCCACCCCGTGGTGGTGATGCAGAATCTATCGCTTCCAGCCTGGCCCATGTGGCATTACGCCGTGGCCATCGGCTACGATCGAGAGGCCGAGGAGATGATCCTGCATAGCGGCGAGGAAGCGGAACGCATCGAGTCATTCCGACGCTTCGACGCCACTTGGACTCGTAGCGACCGCTGGGCTTTCGTCGCACTGCCGCCGGGGCAACTGCCCGAAGCTATCGGCGCATACCAGGCGCTCGATGCAATCGCCTCCTACGAGCAGGTACAGGGGCCACAGGCAGCACTACCCGCCTGGGAAGCCCTGGTCAGCCGCTTCCCGACGTCGGCCATGGGCCACTTCGCCCTGGGCAATGCGCGCCATGTGCTAGGCGATCGGGACGGTGCCATTGAAGCTTTCCGCGTAGCCGTGCGCCATGATGATAAACTCGCTGTGGCCTGGCTCAACATGGGGCTGTCGCTGCAGCATCGAGGTGACGCCGAGGAGGCCCACCATGCCCTATCGAGAGCGGCGAAAATCCCCGGCCAGTGGCAGGCAAAGGCTCGTGAGGCATTGAAGGAGCACTAGGGCGTACCAGGTCATTCGCAACAGGAAGAGCCAGACCATGAGCTACGAGATTGTCCTCAAGCGCATCTACAGCCCGGCCGAGGCAGGGGATGGTGCCAGGGTGCTGGTGGATCGCCTCTGGCCTCGCGGCAAGCGCCGCGAGGGCCTGGCCCTGACGGAGTGGTATCGTGATGCATCCCCCTCCACGCTACTCAGGCGCCAGTACCATCAGGGTGAGATCAGCGAAACCGTCTTCGCTGCACGCTACCGGGGCGAGTTGCGCGATGACCCTGCCTGCCTGACGCCCCTGATGCGCCATGCCCGGCGCGGGCGACTGACTCTGCTCTCTGCGGCCCGCCACCTCGACGATTCCCATCTGCCTCTGCTGCGGGACGCCCTGCTTCAGGCGCTGCAGGACGAGGATGCCGCCGATTGCGAACCGGCCTCGCCTCCCTGTTTTGGGCATCAGCTTGATGAATCCGAGTAATCCGCACTGGGCGGCAGGGAGACATACAATCCCCAGATCACACAGAGCCAGCCGGTGTAGGCCGCCACACCTGCCGAATAGGCCATGAACGCATAGCTCAGTCCGAAACCGGCAAAGCCGGCGGGAAGCAGCAGACCACAGGTTGCCAACGCTCGCCTTGTCGGATCTCGGGCGCTGATGCCTTTCCGAAACAGATAGACCGGCAGCAAGTAGATAGCCAGCAGCGCGGCCAGGCCGAAAACACCACGTCGCACCCAGGCATCAAGAAGGTCGCTGTGGGCATGCCAGTAATTGGAGGTGGCAGGATCCAGTCGACCTTCCGCCGAGAGCTGCGCCATACCCTCCAGATATCCTGCACTCCCCCATCCCCTCAGCGGATGCTCACTGATCAGCAGAACCGCACCCCGCCATATCTCTAGACGGGCAGCAGTGGCCACTGTGCGCTCCCCGGACAGGTAACGGCAAGCATGCTCTATGCCCAACGCCAGCCGTGCCTGAACCCCCATCTGTGGAATCGCCACGGCTGAGACCACTAGCAAAGCCCCAAAGACAGCGAGCTGCACTCGACGACGCACTGTTATCCAGCCACCGAACGCCAGCAACCATATCGCCAGAAGCCCCGGCAGCACCACCCAGCCGCCCCGGGTCCCTGAGAGCAACGAAGCAAAGCTTCCCAGCAGCACTCCAATGGCCATCACGCAGCTCCAGAAAGCGCGCTCGGGCTGGCGCCAGGCCCAGTTGAACCCAACCAGACAAAACAGGCCCATCATCAAGGCCAGATTGCCGAACAGGATCGCATGCAGGGGGTCATGTCCCGCGGCCCTGTCCGCCCCCAGCACCAGTACCTGGAATATCGCCCAAGCTCCGGCACCGGAAGCGCCCAGTGCCAGGCCACCCCAGAACCAGACGGGATCCAGCTTGACACATTGCACGACCCATGCGACCGGACAAGCCAGCAGCACCGGCCATATCAGTTGCCAGGTCGCCAGAGTTTCACCATGCCACGCCGCCAACGCCAGCCAGGTCACGCCGAACAGGGTCATGAACAGGGGAGGCAGAAGCACTGTCAGGGCGGCAACGCCTGTTCCCGGTCGCATCATGCAGAGGAACATGCCAGCGGCCAGCCCCAGCAGGAAGATCTGAAAACCATGAGGCACCAGTAGTGACAAGCCACCCAGCGCTAGAACCCCCAAACCACCCCAGATATCCATGGGCTAGCGTCCCACCGGCTCGATAAGAGTAGTCGAAAGGCTTTCGTCGATTCTCACCAGGCGATCGCACTTGGCCGAAATAATATCGTTACGTAGCGAATCCCAGCCAACAGGAGCATCGCGGCCCTCGGCCCAAGCTATCAAGGCGGCAGGCACATCGGCCCCTGCTTCGGCACTGAACGGATACCCGCCACCGAAACGCGGATTGAGTTCCAGCACAAAGCACGAGTCACCATGGAGGAACACATCACAGTCCAGATTGCCGACATGCCCTAGCGACTCACCAATCCGCCTTCCCAGCTCAATCAACTCCGGACGATTCTCTGTCACAGCCCTGTCGGTTTCTCCGCCTCGCATGGCCAACTTGCGTTTGGCAAAGGTGGTTCGGTAACGGCCATTCAAGTCATTGACCACATCCAGACCATATTCTTGACCTGGCAAAAGCTCTTGGATTAGCAAACCTTCCGCCCTGGTGGTTCCGTTACTAAGTCCCATCTTGGGCAGACGCAACCTCCCATAGTCCCAGGCCAGCCTGAGTTGCTTCAGGTCATCAACCAACTCGATGCCCAGCGATGCTGTGCCCCAGCGTGGTTTCACCACCAGAGGAAAGGCCACGTCACCGCTATCCAGGCCTGCCAGGGCCTCCTCAAGAGAGGCATAGGTTATAGGAGCACCCAGTCCCACCTCATTGAGAAATCTCGCCGTCATCAGCTTGTCAGCTGCCAGCTTTATAACGTCGGGACGTGAGACCACCACCTGAACTCCCTGAGCAGTAAACTGCTCCTTTGCAGCAGACAGGATCGGCAGTTCGTGATCATTGAGAGATAAAATCAGTCCCACTTCACAGGATATGCTGAGCTGTAGCAGGTGTTCTACATAGTCGGGCGCGTCTACACGGGGCACTACAAACGCCTCGTCTGCCTCCTGCAGTGCAGCGGCATAGCCGGAGCAATCAGCGGCCAGCACACGCCCCCTTCCCCTCAGGGCATTCCGAAAATACGCCAGCAGATAGTTACGCCTTCCGGCGCTGGTAAGAAGGATGTTCATGCTGGGCTTCCTCGAGTTCATCAAGTGCTTTGGTTGCGATAGGAAGCCAGAATATCGTCGGGCGATTCGGCCCGCTTCAGCAGGCGTCCCTGGAAATCCACCACCGCGGGACAGGGCACAATGAACGGTGGCGTGTAGTTCAATGAGTAGGCACCACGGTTCTCGAAGACCACAAAGTCACCGATATCAAGGCATCCCATGAACGATTCGCAAATGATGTCATGCTCCATACAGGTATTGCCTACCAAGCGATAGTCCCGCGGTGCGTCGCCTATAACCGACAGAGATGACGACACCACTCTCAGACTCGGCCGGGCAGCCGAACGGGTAGCGTTGAGACTATTGATGCCGGTATCGAGCAAGGCCTGCCAGCCCCCTCGACGCTGCCTGGTCTCGACGACCGGCGCGACCAAACACATGGTGTTCGCCACCATCGACGTACCAGGCTCCACGACCAGGCGCATGGATGCCGCAGGGGAGCGGTGTATAAGAGCACGGCCAATAGCATCGGCGTACTCGGCAAGGCTCGGCACCGCATAGGGAAACTGCTCCCTGAGTGACGAGGGCATGTCGCCCAGCAACCCTCCGCCGATATTGATCGACCGGATGGGATGTCGATGCATCAGGTCACCGGCCAGGCTACAAAGACGTTCTACCCGCTCCACGGGGTCAGCCACACCCAGCTGGCGGCGGGTGGCATGGCAGTGCAGCTCCACAACCTCGACACCCGGGATTGTATCTAGCGCCATGAGCGCCTTATCCAGCTCTCCGGTTTCCACCTCGAAGCCAAAACGGCTGGCCAGCTCAGGAAAGTCGAAGCTGACCCGCAGGCCCACCTCGACATGATCGAACTCCGGTGCAATCTTCTTCAGCAGTTGGATTTCCCGGAAGGAATCCAGGTTGACCTGACTACTGTCATCAAGCGCCATTCGCAGATCCTGCTCTCGCTTGACCGGCCCGTTGAAGATGATTCTGTCGCCAGGTAATGAGGCCCTGGCGATCTGATACTCAAAGGCGGACACCACTTCAGCCCAGCCATCCAACTCGGCCAGCACACGACCGATCGGGGGCATGTAATTGGCCTTCATGGCATAAGCCAGCTCGGTTTTCGGCCAATGACGGCGAAGCTGGTCCCGCAGGTCGAGATAATTGTCCTGAAATTTACGCGCATCGAAGAGATAGAAGGCGCCACCCACCCGATGGGACACAGAAGCCAGAAAAGCATGATCAGGCGACATGTCGAAGCCCGAGCCGCCTGCGATAATCATCCAGCCGCCCCTGAGGAGCCGTATACAATATACCCTCACGCTTGAGCACAATAAAGAAAGTGGCATACAGGATCTTCAGGTCCAGCCATAGGGTATGGCGCTCGACATACTCAACATCCAGTTTCAGCTTATTCTCCCAACTTATGTCGTGGCGACCATTAACCTGAGCCAGCCCGGTCACGCCTGGCCGAACATCGTGGCGACGGCGCTCGTCTCCAATAAAATAGGGCAGGTAGTCCATCAGCAATGGACGCGGGCCTACGAAAGACATGTCTCCCTTCAGGATATTGAAGAGTTGCGGTAGCTCATCGAGACTAGCGCGCCGAATCATCAGTCCAAGTCGTGTAACACGTTCTTCGTCAGGAAGGAGAACGCCCTGCTTATCGACCGCTTCTCGCATCGTTCTAAACTTTATCACTTGAAAGGGAATTTCACCTTTACCCGGCCGCCATTGGCGAAAAAATACATCACCACCCATGGTCAACTTTACCAAAATCGCCACTACCAGCATCAGTGGTGAAAGTGCCAGAAGGGCTATGCTGGCCATGAAAACATCAAAAGCTCTTTTAATCATAGCGCGGAAACCTTAAAATAATAAATAAACAAATCATCATCCTTGATCAGGATGATACAGCCTTTTATCCACGGCCTGATACCATTCATCTAACGTCACAGGAACCCGGGAGTTATAACCCAGGACCTGGCGAGTCAATGGGGAGAGAGAGTCTCCGTACACTTCACCCAGCATGCGTGCATAGTCCATGGCTGGTTTGACGAAAGCTCGTCCATACCCAACAGTCAAGGCGACTCGTGGGCGAGAGCCTAATATCGTAACTCCCTTGTGCCACAGGGTGGAATTGAAGAGCACAACTGATCCAGCTCGGCCCACGAAGCGTTCATGATAGCGTCCAAACTCCTCATCGCTGGGCCTGTCGGGCCGGTTGTGTGACCCCGTCAATACCATGGTGCCGTTTTCTGAAGTGAAGTCATCGCACATTACTAACATATTAAGCTTTAATGGATATCCTGGGATCAGGGTTCGTACATCACGATGCAACTTGTGTACATAGGTCGTCACTCCCGGAAATCCACCAATCGGTGTGAGTGAGTTGCAGATATAAGGCTGGTCATCAAAATATCGCGAAATATAGGGGTGAAAAAGGTGCATGTCGACATAGCGATCTATGCTGTCTCCCGATCCTAGGCAATGGTGTGCCGTGCCGTCGCCTGATCCATTAACACCATTTTTAATCTGATACTTCTTGCATATATCGACCCACTTCAAGCAATCATCTCTAAGCTCCTTAACAAAATCATCGGGCAAAGCTTCCTCGAAGATTACCCAGCCTTTTTCGTGCATATCCTGCTCAAATTTTTCGAGTGTAACTCCCCCCAACATCTTAAATCCCTCACTGTTGCCCCGATGCTAGTCTATGACACCAACCCGGTAGTCTGAGGCCCTGCAAACACTGTTATATAAAGCAAGATCAAGCCTCATAAAAACCTGGCCATTACGGTCACTCTGCAGCGCCTGAAAGCCCAACCGACGGTAGAACCGAATGGCCCTGTCGTTGTGACGGTTGACCCACAGGGTTACGCCCATGAATCCATGTGACCTGGCCGCCTCGACGACATGGTCAAGAATTTGTTCTGCCAGCCCGCTGCTGCGCAATATCGGCGAGATCATAATCAGAGTGATAAAGGCACTGTCCTGCAATTCGTCATAGGTATAAAAGGCGCAGAAACCCTGACACTCATCGTCCACCTCCAGAAGGATAAACTCTGCCAAGCCCAGGATCTTGTCGATGTAAGGATTGAGATCTGAATGAATAAGCTGCCCATCTTGGCACTCCTGCTCTACAGCAATAAGAGCACGAAGCTGCCCAGCTCGGGCACTAACCTCGTCACGACTCGCATGCCATAGTCGGATGTTCATCATCACTCCTCCCCCACCCATCTCCCTGTCACGACAGCCTATTTTCATTGTCGCCCTGGACATTGGCTGATGCCGAAACCGTAATCAGCTTCTGCAGTCAGCAACAGGCTTTACAGAACTTATCAATCTCCTCACGAAGTGTTGCATATAAGCCATTCCGTTGCCGTACGATTTTTCTCAGGCATTCCGAACGGAGAATATCAGTCTCAAAATTGCAACAGAGCCACCAGCCAACAGGTCAGTCCCTGCTGCCACAACGACTTCATGCAACGGAGCCACCACCCCGAGGTATTCCATCGCATTGCACGATCAACCCCTCCGAGCGCATCTGCTCCACCAAGCTGCTCATGTCAGCCCCAAGCCATTCACTCGCTACCTGGTAGCGGGTCAGCAACACCTGAATGGCGTGCTGCATAGAACCATGCGTCATCAACAGCTGCCAAAACTCCGCGCTGATGCCGGCCAGGCTATATACCCTGGCGCCGATGCCAGCCCGTTGAGGGATCTTCGCAACGATCACCTCGTTGCCTCGGCAAGACCAGAGCACGCGATCATGGGCCCGAACGTCGGCCTCGGAAATCGGCATATTCAGTGTCAGGGGCGGTAGATAGTCCACTGCAGGATCACCTTCAAGCCGCTGCAACAGCCGACGACGCTTGAGGCTACGCGACGGCGGCACCACATCCCAGCCTTCCATAAAGCGCCCTTCCGTTTCATCCCAGCGCCGCGTTTGCGGTGTACACCAGGCAAAGGCAACGCCCAGTGTCTGCCCCAGCCAGTAGCCGTCACCGCCGAGTTGGGCGAGACGCTGATGCTTCCAGGCGGAATAACCGACATCGTCCGAAGTCGGCGAGGTATCCCTGAGACTGGCCCCTGCCAAGCAGTTCACCACCCTGGGCTCTCTAGAGACAATGCTCGCGCACAGCGCCTCCGGCGCATAGAGGGGACAGAAAACCACGGAATGGGTGACGATACGGTTCAGGCTTTCGCGGAAACGGGTGCCGGACAGGCTGCAGTCGTCAATCACGAACAGCATCCTGCCGGCATGAGCCGCCTCCAGGCTAGTGAGCTGGTCGGGGCGCAAGTCAAGATGGTAGGCGAGCATTCCCAGCACGAACAGGCCTCCTCGGGGAATGGCAGCAAACTGCGCGGATTGAAGAATGTCGGTACCGAAGACCATGACCAGCCTATCCGCAAGCTGGCCACACACCTCCTCTGCCTGGGAATAGTCGACGAAAGCACGTTCATGTAGAAGGACATCAAGGTGCTCTCTGAGCTGTACCAGCAGTACCTGCTGCTCTTCGGTAAAGGTGCCGGCCACCGCCAGCAAGGGCACGGGCTCACACCTCCCGATCAGTACCGAACCCGGCAACCGACACCAGAGCGGATTGGCACGAACGGCCGCGGCCAGTTCCTCGACTGCCGAGGGCACGTCCGACTTCCCGGTCACTGATAGCAACCTAGCAGTGGGGACTTGGGCGCCGTCATGGAGCGTCACCATCAGATTGTCTGCACCCACTACTGAGCCTCCAGGTCACGCACGATGGCCGCATGCACGTCGGCCAGATGACAGAAGCCGTTCGGATAGCTCAAGCGCTTGACGGGGATGGAGCGTGCTACACGTACCAGATGGATGAAGCGATCACGCTGCATGGGAGTCGACTCGAGGACATGGCCGAGGAAGGAGTGCCTGGCCAGCTCCGCCACCGCCCTGGCAGGCGGCAGAGTCTCGATGACCGGGCTCTCGTCGTTCCCCCTTTCGAGCAGGTAGATCGTCCCCACCGGATGGGAGCCTGGATCGTAACTGCCTAGATCCGCCACCGGCACACTCAGCTTGGTAAAGCCCGGGTGAAAACGGGGGTATGATCTGCCTCCCCCCTTCACGAAGCGTTTGAGTTGCTCGGGTGTCAGCTTGACCAGGGGAAAGGCCGAGCGGCAAAGCACCTTACCCGCCCTCTCCTCCACAGCGGCGATATCATCTGCCATCAAGGAAAAACCTGCCGCGACCATGGAGGTCACCAGAGTGCTCTTGCCTGCCGCCTTGTTTCCGGCCAGTAGCACGGCCTGATCGCCAACAACAATGGCGCCCGCATGCAGGGCCAGGATACTCTGACGCTCCAGGTAGCAGGCCATGACATGCCCCAGCAGCAGGACATTGATCATGTAAGCCAGTCCCGGCTCGACGAGCCGACACTCGATCTCCCCCGGTCGCAGATAGAAGTCGGCAATCCCTGGAAAGCGCATCAACCAAGCAGACCCACTCGCCTCGAAAAGCTGAACGGAAGGCTCCCCTGTATCGTTGAGACTCTTGCTAAGGTAGAGGGTATTGCCTATGGAAAGTTGAGTTTCGGCCGGATCAGCCGTCAGGCATCTGAAAGAGAGCTCGGGAGCCGCCGACGGTAAGGGTTCTGCCATGGGAGTGGGCAGGTCCATATCGGCGAGGGTTTCGAAACCAAACAGACGGAATCGGGGCACGGCCCCCCCTCCAAGCAGTGAATCCTGAGGCAAGAGCGGCCAAGGCATCAAGTGCTGGCGCATCTAGGAAAAAGCCGCGGCCTTGAGGCCGTGCCTCGGTCCTACTCATAGGATGCCCGGTCGGCTTTGGCGAACCCCGGAGTCAGGCTACGATGTTTAAGTGAACCCGAGTGTCGCGCTACCGTCATCACGGCCAACGACTTTGCCGGCAGGATTGTAGGCGATATCTCCGGCACCGCCAGAGCCGCCAGCGCGAGTCAGGTCCGACACGGCGCCCCAATGTTGGAGCTGAGGGGGCTGATACCTTGCCCTGCCGTTGGACTGGCGAGCGTTTTTTGCATTGTTGTCCATTACTACCTCCCTGATCATCGAAGATGATCCAGTCATGTCTGGTGACCCGAATATCAACCGCCGCCAGTACCGTTGAAAATATCGCTTACCGGCCCAAGTTACATATTGTTTGCAAAAAGCATTGACTGCAATACATTCATCTGCGTCAAGAGTAAAATCAGCATTACGTATGACATCCTTCTAAGCCCACCAGCGACGCAGCCAGAGTTCAAGCGATAGCGCAGGCCAGAAATCGACTTCTTGAGGGTCTCCGCGACAATGGCGGCGGAACAGCGCCCGATACTGTGCCTCGTCGACAAGGCCAAGAGCCGCGCATCGACTATCCGTCATCAAGTCAAGCACTGAGTCATGAACCACATGACGAATCGCATGTTCATACAGGGGTTCCGGTATCACCTTCCGACAGTGCAGGAGCGCCTCATCCGGCATGATGCCTCGTATTGCCTGGCGGGCAAGACGTTTTGGCTGACGAAACCTATCGACCTGATGCTGTGGGCAGGCGAGAACAAAGTCTGCCAAGCGCCGATCACTCCACGGATCTGCCATGACCAGACCATGGGCGGCACAGTGTCGTTCCGTGAGTCGCATCACGCTCATGACCAGAGGGGAGAAAATCTGGCGATAGCGCTCGCGGTGAGAGGCTCGGCTCCAGGCGTTGGAGTCGGCAACCAGGGGGTCCCTGTCGGGCAAGCCGCAGCGCAGAGCCAGGTCTGACGTCACGAAGGAGGGCAGCCGATCTTGCGGGGAGTAAGCGGGCAGCAAAGCGTCGCTGAAGGGGGCCTGCCTTACGGGCCTTGTCAGAAAACTCAAGGCATCATCCAGCACTGGCCTGATCCCGAAACGATACAGGCCTCGAGCCCGACTCAGCCCATGGCCAAGTCGGAGGCAAGCCAGTTCACGCCGCGCCTCGCGCCAGCGTCCTTCACGAATCAGGCCCGACAGATCGTGAACCAATCCTCCCGCCACGACATCGCCACGGTAGCCGAACCAGGCGCTGCGGCAACCATCTTCCGCAGCGCCTTGCAGCACCTTTTCGACGAAGCCCTGATAGATCAGGTTGAAGGGACCGTCCTCGTCCGGCACATAGGCAGCCAGATTCATCAAGGGGTAGGTCTGCTCGGCCGGAATCTCGGTGACAGGAATGGAAAAGCGATTGGCAATGCGGTAGATATTCTCTCGCTCATCACACTCGGGGTGTTGTGTGAAGGCCCAGCTATAAGCCCTGAGTGCAGGCATATCCTGACCCTGCTCAGCCAACCATCCCGCAATCGATGCGACACTCCCCGAATCCACCCCGCCGCTCAGAGAGATGGCGGCAGGCGAGGCCACCCGGGAACGACAACGCACCGCCTCGACGAGGAGCGAACGAAAATGCTCGGCGTATTCGCTGCTGTCCCGATAGTGCAGCCGATGGCAGGGATCCGGCTTCCATATCACACGCCGCCGCGCCCTGCCACGCACATCGATCTCGACCTCCTCACCAGGCAGGACCTCATCGATTCCCTCAAAGAAGGTACAGCCTGGAGGGGTTTGCAGGTCAGAAAGATGCCAAGCCATCGCTAGGCGATTGGGACGCCTCGTCACCCCTTCCACGGCCAGGATCTGGCTCAGCTCCGTGGCAAACAGAATACGCCCCGGCTCGACACGAAAATACAATGAGCGCATGCCCATGGCATCGCGCGCCAGCCGCAGGACTCGCTGCCGAGTATCCCAGAGCGCATAGGCAAAATCCCCGAGTAACCTACCCGGCCCCTGAAGCGGGTCATGCAACAGAGTCCCGAAGATCAGGCGACTATCGGATGCCTTATCATGCGTGGCAAAGCCCGGGGGCTGCCAGCCAAGGCAGGACTCTCGGTTGTCCAGACGTCCGTCTGCCGCGAAAACCCAACGTCCCTCCTCGTAGACTTCAGGCCGGCACTCCCCTGTGCCATCCGAGGAGATATCTCGGGATAGACAAGCCATCCCCATACCCGCCTGGTAATGACAGAAGACATCGTCGAACAGTCGATGCTCACACCTCAATACCATGGCTGCCATCTGAGAAGGCGCGACTGGACGCCCGTCGAGGCTCACGATGCCGCAAATGGCACTCATTCAAGCCTCGACCTCTCGATAATAGTATGCCTGCTGGCTGAAGAGCGCGAAGTACATGCCACCCTGGTGAATCAACTCGTCGTGGGTACCCGCCTCACGGATTTCCCCGTCATCCAGAACATAAATGTAATCCGCCATTCGCACCGTGGAAAGCCGATGGCTGATTACCAGAGCGGCGCGATGGTCGATCCGCTCGCGGAAGTTGGCGAACAGATCGAACTCTGCCCCCGGGTCGAGAGCGCTGGTCGGCTCATCGAGAATCAAGATTTCAGACTGATGCATGAAAGCCCGCGCCAGCGCCACCTTCTGCCACTGGCCGATACTGAGCTCACGCCCCTCATCAAACATGCGCGTGAGAGGGGTATCATAGCCCTTATCCAGCGACTGAATAAACGAATCCGCCCCGGATCTGATGCTTGCCTCTTCCACCATGGGAGTATCCAGTGGCTGATGTATATCACCGTAACGAATATTATTGCGTACCGTATCGGCATATTTGCCGTAGTCCTGAAAGATCACGCTGAACTTGCTCCGATAATCGTCCAACGAGTACTCCCGCACGTCAACTCCATCCAGGATAATACGCCCAGAAGTGGGATCATAAAGGCGACAGAGCAGCTTGATTAGTGACGTCTTCCCGGACCCATTAGCCCCGACCAGCGCCACGATCTGTCCTGGTCGGATGGTAAGGTCGATACTGCGCAAGACCTCACGGGTGGTACCGGGATAGAGAAATCCAACGTTTTCGAAACATACGCCATCATTCATGCGGGTGGGTAGCGGTTTTGGGAGAATAGGCTCCGAAATTACAGGACGCACATCGAGAAATTCGAACAACAGCCCAATATAGAGGTGATCCTCGTAGAGCCGCGACAGCTGAAACACCAGTTCCTGCCCCATGGACTGGGCGCGCTGGAACACCAGTAGAAAAAGCACCAAGTCACCGACGCTATTTCGGCCTACGGAGGTTTCCCATGCCAGATACCCTAATGCCGAAAAAAAGGCCGCCGTGGCCACGGTGGCCACGCCCACTTCAACGATGGTTCGCTGTCGGCTGATAGCCAGCCGCTCACGACGTATCAAGGCTTTGAGCTCAGCGTACCGATCGCGCAAGAAATCACCCAACTGATTGAGACGTAGCTCCTTGGCGTTGATATCCGAGGTCAGTAACCAGTCGAGATAGCCCGCTCGGCGCTCCATCTGTGTCCGTCTGAGCTCCCAGTCGTATAGTTTTCGGGTGAAGCCTAGCCGCACCAGTAGTGCCGGCACGATGGCCATAACCAATAGCGGAAGAAGCATCCAGTTGATGGTAGCCAACACAGCCACGATGGCGGCCAGCATCAGTGTATTCTTGACCAGCAGCATCAGATTATTGACAACTTGGACAGGTCTCTGACTACCCGACTGGCGGGCACGCTGCAACGTATCGAAGTAGCGTGGGCTTTCGTAATAGGCGAGGTCCGCCCGCACGGCGCGATCGTGAATCGCGCTATCTATGCGCTCGGCCACCAGCAAGCCCTGGGTTTCTCTGGCCAGCCCGGAGAATCCTCGAGCAGCCAGGAATACCAGCGAGCACAGCCCGGTTACCGCCACCGCCCACAGCACGAGCTGAATATCGTCTGTCGAGGCATCACTGCCTAGCATCGTCGTCACCACATCAACGAGATACTTTAGAAGAAACAGCATCACCAGGCCGAAGATGATCTCGAGCACCATCAGGCCGGCGGATATTAGTGCCCACTTGCGGCTGCTAGCCCAAAGAATGGGAAAGATTCGCCGCAGGGTGGTAAGGGGAGCCATCAACTTGCTGATGTAAGACATAACGTCCCATTGGCTAGTCAGCGTCATGATTTATCAAGCGACGCCGACATGCCAGCAAAGGCCGCAAGAAGCAATAGAGCCACTGCCAGCCGCTGGGCAAAGGCCTTACTCGGTACTCGGCATAGCTTGGACGAAACCTCCGCAGCCAGCCCAGCAGTTTCCAACTCAGCCTATGGCGGCGGTCGGTCTGCCAGTGAAAGGCGTAATCAGGCGTCGCTTTCTTGCTCGCGAGATGGTGCTCAAACAACACATCACCCTGCATGGCTTCGAGAGAGAACTTCAAGAGAGCATTAAGCCGCTCGTCCTGGTTGTCATGCGGCTCGAACTCGGGTGAGCCCAACAACTCGGCCATTTTCACGCAAACCTCGACCGTGGCGGTCAACCCGTGACGCTCCGCACAAGCATAGGCTTTCTGGCGATCGAAACTTGGGTGGCGTTGAATTGCGTCGAGATCGACCAGCCAGTGCAGGTGTGACCAGAAGTGCTTAGTGTGGTGCCAGCAAATGTAAACAAAAAGCTCATCGGTTGGCAGCACCGACACCTCGGCACTACCCACGCGAGCTGGCTCAGCCCGAGCAATTAACGCACGCGTATCATACACCGTACCGATATTATCGATCTGAGAGTGGAATTCGATAACGATGTCCCTCGGCGACAGCAGCGTTATCACTTTCTGGTAGCGCGCCACGAAGGCCAAACTGACAGGATCATTGCCCAGATCCTGAGGCACGAGCGGTGTGTATCCCGCCGCCAGGGCGCGAGCCAAGAGTTCAGCCATCCGCTCTCTGGGCACCAAAATGTCGATATCACGAGAAAAACGCATGGCGGGCTCGTCATAGTAGCAGACAGCCAGCGACGGCCCCTTGAAGGTGACGTAGGGAACTTGCAGCGGCAGCAGCAGTTGTTCGTGGATCTCTGCCAGGTTCGCTATTACGTTCAAGTCATGCCGATACAGCGCCATGACTTGATGCTTTATCAGGACCAGCTGCTCGGCAGGTAACGAGGAAGGCTCTAGATGACGCAGGTGGCGATACACGACAGGAAGGATAAAGCGATCCATTGCCGTGTGGCGAACCGCCTCCCAATCGTTTACCTCATTGCAGAGTTTCCACGCCGCGCTTGCCTGGGCATCGTCAAGCACCAGACGAGACAATAATAGTATTAAGCGAAACTCCGTGCTAAGCACTGGTGATCGAGAGGTTAATGCCATAATGTCACACCTCTGGTGGATACTGGAAAGCCAGTGAGGCCACAAGGGTCACGCCATCTGAAAGCGACTTGCTCTAATCGCTAAACACACATCAAATTTAGAACAACGCTAATTGTCGTTAAATGCTTAGCAATTTTCACTATCAATGCTGATATTTATATGAGGAGATAGGTAAGATCCAACCAATGCATAGCTAGAAAATCCATACCCACCAGTAACGCAAACAGGCCCGGCAACAAGCCAAACGTGAGCCTGGCAATCCCTGGTAGATGCGCAGCGGCGTAGCCCAAAGGAGAGAAGATAGGGCACGCGATAAAGCCGCAGCATAATCAATGCCGTTAATGCCTGCGGAAAGCAATTGGATTCCCAAGGTGTATAATGCGAAACAACACGCACCACATGTCCTACCTGTATTGCGCGGTTCTGCTGCTTGGAATCCAGCAAGGGAACCAGTACTGACACACCCAGCTTACGCCCTAGAAATTTCTCCATTTGACAAAACTTAGCTTTTAATATCATTATCTTGCTGACACCCAGCAAACACCATACAGGGAGGAACCATATTTTGAAAAAGGCTGGCTTGGCAACAAGTGAGCGTATCTTTCGGACTAAGCGAGCATGCAATTTCGTGAGCAAAATACCGAACATGGCTAGTGATTTATCTCTTCAAACAGGCCTGCATCCAGCATTTTTTGAGCAAAATCCAACGTATCTGCCTCACAGGAGACGGGGTCAATATCATAATGCTGGCAAAGCAACTCTACCAGATTATCGATGCGGACCGGTTCTTCCGTCAACCGCCAAATGTGTGCCGCCAAACTACTTAAGCCAAAGTATTGGCCACAATCTGCACTCATCATGACAACTTCCTCATCCACTCCTGCAGCAATAATGTCGGGATTTCGCCGCACAATCGAATCGGAATGAATCATCAAAGATTTCTCCAAGTTATATTCTTGCACGCGCAAGTAGTACACTTAAATGAATGACGGCCTCAAGTTCCAAACACAGTCTCACATAGTATTAGTCGTTTGAACTATTTTGAGTTTTCGTAGTAGTGTTCTGGCGATAACCATCCGGATTGAGCTGCTGCCAGCGCCAGGTATCTTGCATCATGTCGTCAAGGCTGCGCTTGGCCTTCCATCCCAGTTCGCATTCAGCAAGGCTGGCATCGGCCCAACACTCGGCCACGTCACCGGGGCGGCGCGGCTCAATCCGGTAGGGCACCAATTGTCCCGATGCCTGCTCGAAGGCTTTTACGACCTCGAACACCGAATGCCCCTGGCCAGTGCCTAGATTCCAGGTGCGCGCGCCGCTGCCATCTGCCAAGCCAGATAGCGCACACAGATGCCCTTCGGCCAGGTCCATCACATGGATATAGTCGCGTACGCCGGTGCCGTCTGGCGTGTGGTAGTCGCTACCGTATACTGCCAAGCACTTGCGGCGCCCCACTGCTACCTGGGCCACAAAAGGCAGCAAGTTATTGGGAACTCCCAGGGGATCTTCACCAATCTGACCGCTGTGATGAGCACCGACCGGATTGAAGTAGCGAAGCAATGCAACGGACCAGCGGTTATCAGAAGCGGCCAAGTCGCGGAGCAACTCTTCCACCATCAGCTTCGAGCGGCCGTAAGGATTGGTGGGTGTTCCAGTGGTCAGACCTTCGTGCAACGGCATGGGGTGGCCATCGCCATACACGGTTGCCGAGGAGCTGAACACTAAACGAGTAACTCCCGCCGACTGCATGGCTTTGCAAAGCGTAACAGTACCAGCCACATTGTTCTCGTAGTATGCCAGCGGCTGATGCACACTTTCGCCTACCGCCTTGAGGCCAGCAAAGTGAATCACCGCACTAACCGAATACTCACTGAACAGCCGATCCAGCAGCGTGCGATCCCGAACATCCCCTTCGATAAAAGCGAGTTCACGGCCAGCCAAGCATTCTACTCGGCGCAGGGGTTCTCGGGAGGCGTTGCAGAGGTTGTCCAACACCACCACCTCGTGCCCGTCTTCGAGCAGCGAGAGAATGGTATGCGAGCCAATGTAGCCAGCTCCACCGGTTACCAACACTTTCATTGAGCCCTCTGTGGCTTGGCTGCCAAGTCCATCACACTTTTCAGCACCTGGCAGGTCTTGTCGATCTCAGCATCGGTAAGCGTGGGATGGCAAAGAAACATCAAGCTTGTTTCCCCCAACTCGCGTGCAATCGGAAGCGCCTGCGCTGGCCGCCAACCGGTGCCATCAAAAGCTTTCTCCAGATAAACCTCCGAACACGAACCAAAAAAACATGGGACGCCTCTGGCGACGATCTCGTTCATGATACGTTCGCGGTCCCAACCTTCGTCCAGCCGTTCCGGCTCCACGAAGACATAGCACTTGTAAGCCGCATGATCGATATGCTCAGGCACCCGAGGCACCCTGAGCCCAGCGCACTCACTAGCCGTAAGCCAGATACGTTGAGCATTGGCCAAGCGAGTTGCCTTCCAATCAGGCATTCGAGCAAGCTGTATGCGCCCGATGGCCGATTGAATCTCAGTCAGCCGCCAATTCGTGCCAAATGTTTCATGAAACCAGCGAAACCCGGGGGTAGACTCGCGTTTGTAAATCGCTTCCCAACTCTTGCCATGGTCCTTGTAGCTCCACATCATTTCCCATAGAGCCTTATCATTGGTGGTTACCATGCCACCTTCCCCGCCAGTGGTCATAATCTTATCCTGGCAAAACGACCAGCAGCCTACATGGCCAATACTTCCCACGCTACGGCCGCGGTAAGTGGCACCGTGCGCCTGAGCACAGTCCTCGATTACGTAGATCCCATGCTGCGCGGCCAGCGCCATCAACTCATCCATTTCACAGGGCCAACCGGCTAAGTGAACAGCGATGATCGCTCGGGTATTAGGAGAGATCTTCTTGGCTACCGTCTCAGCGGTGATGTTCTGGGAATGGCGATCCACATCCGCGAATATCGGCACACCGCCAGCAGTGACGATGCAAGAAGCCGAGGCCAGGAATGTGCGCGGAGTGACGATCACCTCGTCACGTCCGCTGCTGCCCTCCCCACCGATACCGAGCCCCTTCAAGGCAAGGTCTAATGCCGTCGTGCCATTGGATACGGCAATGGCATAATCAGTACCGGCAAAATGGGCAAATTCTCGCTCAAATTCACGCCCCTCAGTACCGGTCCAGTAATTCACTTTGTTGGAAAGCAAAACACACTGCACCGCTTGGGCCTCCTCTTCGGAGAAAGAAGGCCAAGGGGAAAAGGGTCCTTTCAACATTATTCCACCAAGAGAAGATAAAAGTAGCAAGCAATTTATTAAGCGAAGAGCTTGGTAGGTAAAGCGATTACTGTGGTGTCATACTTCAGATTACAGACAACGGCGATACTTGCACCAACAAATATAACTCATCCATTATAACGCCGGCCTCCCGGGCGTGTATAAAACCTTGCCTGCCGTATGCATTACCAATCAACAAGGGTAAGAAGCCCTCTCACTATCAAGAAAAGCCTTCTCATAAAATTCAACCAACTCCTGCTCCAATACAGAAGACGAAAAATCACCACGAGCACGAAACATCGCTGCGTTAGCCAACTGTGTTCTTAAGAGTGGATTTGAAATCAGAACGACCATCTTCGCAAACAAATCCTCTTCGCATTTTACAGAATGCAAGAGCCCTGTTTTATTATCAACCAGTGCATCAGAAATACCATAGATGTTTGACGCGACACTAGCCACACCACAAGCTGCTGCCTCTATCAAAACGGAACCAAATCCTTCTCTATGGCTGGGCAAGCAAAACACATCCGCCGCATTAAAATAGGCCTCTGGCTCACTAGTGCAGCCAACACGTATGAGCTTACCCGTGAAAGAATCCACAATAGAGCCGTCATCAAACATTCCTGACTCATCCTCCCCCACAATCAGCAGCTTCGCCTCGGAGTAGGCCTCTGAAATTCTTCGAAAGGCGGAAACCAGCTCAGGAACCCCTTTTTCAGCATTAATGCGTCCAAGAAACAGGAAAACAAAGTCATTCTCGGAGACCCCATGTTTATCTCGTACAATTTTCCTCATTTCAGAGTCAGGTTTGAAACGGTCAACGTTTACTCCCGATATAGAACCATTCGCCAGAACTGATGACTTTCTTCGCTGGATGACTTGCTCAGTGAGGAGGAAGTTTCGTTGAGAGTGGCTGTCCACCAGCGAGTGCGTGGACATACTATGAAGCAGCTTATCAAGTGAGCGGAGAAGATAGCGTGGTAAACCAGTTCGTGTTACCCACACCTGTCCAGTAAAAGTATGGTTCCGGACTGGCACCCGAGTTATCCAAGCGGCTATCATTGTCAACAAGCCTGCCTTCGGTGTCACAGAATGCACAGCATCGTAGCGATTATTTGAAAAAATTCTGACGAGTGCGACAAGAGCCATAAAATCAAGCCAGACATTGATACTTCTATGGATCGGCGCATGAATTATATTATTGGCCGAAAGAGATAATGGATAATGTTGATGTAGATTTGCGATCAAATCCACCTGATAGCGCTCTCCCAGGGCAGCAATATGACCACTCAAAAAAACCTCTGCAGTAGCTGGTGCGGCTACGACAAATACAATACGCTTCATTTTTTTCTCTTTAATTGTAATATTTGGCAAAACAGAAAGGTACTAGACTGGAAGGTCAATTGCTTGTATGTGCTTTATCTCTTCCAAGAAAAAGTCTTTTTCATCTTGGGACAACGGCGCCTTATTTCTCCGCCTTCTTAGAATATCCAGCGATCCAGCAATCGAAAGTCCACGTGCAACCATCAACTTTGCCAGAGTGACGGAAAAGGCATGTACCTTATCAGCAAGCGAAAACCCGAAACCAGAATCTTTCATTATTGTTCGCAAACATTCACGATAAGCAACTGCCAGCTTGGAAGGAACTACATTTCCATCTTCGCGGTAATAATACAGGGGCTTGTCGACAAAACCAACTTGCAGATCACCTTGTGAGAAGGCTCTCACCCAAAGGTTTGCATCTTCACCAACGCGTATGTTTTCACGGTAAGGATTACGTTGAAACCAGGCTCGCTTTCCAAGGAGAGACGCATGAACAATCCCGGAATTTCCGGACAAAAGGGTTTTTGGTGATATTTTATAACCATTGGAAGGCACACGAAGTCCAAGTGGATAGTTATTATTTGACAAGGAACATATTCCTGTAGATACCAAGTCTAATTTCGGTCTGGCAAGCAAAAACTCCAGCTGAATCCTTAGCCTTTCAGGAGATATCAAATCATCGGCATCCATTCTCGCAATAAAGTCATGAGACGCTAATGCTGTTACTTGGTTAAGTCGAGCCGCAAGCCATCGGTTTTTTCCGTCCGAATATACTCTCACTCTAGGATCTTTTATAGACTGCGCCAACTCAAGAGAGTTATCGGTAGAACCGTCATCTAACAAAATCAGCTCCCAATCAATATGAGATTGAGAGAATACGGCACGAACAGCATCAAGGAGAGTATCCTCGGCGTTAAAAAAAGGAATACCGATTGATACAGGAGGAAGAGAACATTTCACAAGAAAGGCTTCATATTAAGCTGATAAGGTGAAAGACCACTAAAACTAGTAGTAGTCAACACAAAGTAGAGGAGCGCAAATGAGGAAAATCCAAGTAAAAATATTCTTCTATCAGTAACCCTTTTAAAGCTGACAAACACCATAGGCCAAAGAAGTATGCTTGTATGGGAAAAATACGTCGCCAGTCTTAGTATACCTGATGGATTTGCACTAGAAACCACAGAAGCAATGGCAGGAATTAATCCGATAAAATAAATATTAAGTAGCCTGCAGTACCAGACTTTATTTTCTTCGATCTGATTTTTAAACAATAACAACAGAATACCTTGTACAGATAAGAATGCAAGCTGGACGTGCCCACCACCTACTCCAGACTGACCATATGACGCAAACCGCTCATCAATAAAAAAAGCGGCAAACTCTGTCAAACTAGATAAAAATACAGAAAGTGTCACGACTCCAAACATAACCGAAAAGATTTCACGCAACCCAATATGTGATCTTGCAATAAAATAAAGTGGCGCTGCAATAATTGCTGTCTTGTGAAACAGAGTTGCAGCAAAGACAAAGAAAAAATATGGAATCGCCCGACGGTTAAGCAACCAAGGCAATGCAAGAAAACACAACGCTGCTGCTATTCCTTGCCTCGCGCCATTAAAGAAAAAAGTGTATACCCCTAACGTAATAAAGACAAACAACGAAAACTCATAAACCTTTACGAGGCGTACAATTGTAACCGCGTAGCATCCAACGACGAGACACGCTGTTAAAGTCAGTAGCACTGCATAGCTATCAGATAGCGATGAACTGAGCAAAACTAAAAAACTATAGCCAATCTCTATTGGAAAGATTAACGCTTCTTCAATGGAAGTCACCCGTAAAAGCCAGGCAACATAATTTCCCGTATCTGTACCAACCGTCCTATCACGAAACCCGGCAAAAAAAATGAGAAAAGCAGCGACAAATACTAAACTTAAGCGCCGGACACCGACACTACCGTATTTGCGACCAAGTGTGGCAACAAAAACGACAAAAAATAACAAAAAAAGATATGGAATCATGAGAACCGATACAACGAAACCAATCGAAGGGCTCCAGCTTTCGAAGAAAAACCATGTGTCTCTAAGCGTTGTTGGCGTATCAAGAGATCAACCTCAGGCTGTTTGATGGAATTTAGCACCTTCTCAATCCAGCACTGGGGAGAATTATCCAATTCAACAAAATGAACCAGTCCCAAGCCAAGATCTACCTCAGGATAAATTGTATTCGAAATAACTGCGGGAAGGCCAGAAGCTTGAGATTCAACCAACACCACCGGAAAACCTTCATACAATGATGGCATTAACATCACATCAGAGGCTGCCATCAATTCTGGAATGTCATGACGCACTCCCAGCAATCGTATATTTTGTTGCAAACCCAAAAAATTAATCTGCTCCTTAATGGCATCAGAATCCGGACCATCACCAACAAATAGCATTTGAAAATCGATACCGGCATCCTTAAGCGCCGCCGCTAGCCTGACGGACCAGTTATGATTTTTAACCGCCATTAATCGACCGACCTGAAGTATTGTGATGACTCCATCAGGAATTGCCAATGCCTTCTTTGTTGCATATCCATTTGCTTCTATGAAACGGCATATATCTACGGCGTTTGGAATAATTTCAACGTGTTCTTTATCAGTAAAAAGGTACGATGCCGCAGCCTTGCCACAAGCAACGCAATCGGTAGATACCCAAGCAAGAATCCAGCGCATGCAGAACTGGTAGAACCTACCAATTACTGAAACGCTATTTATGTCGCTAGTGTTATGTGAATGTGCAATTCTGCGAGGCACACCTGCTACCTTAGCAGCCAATAGATTCAAGCCGCTACTGAAGAGTGTATGAGATTGCACAACAGTCCAGTTGTTTTTACGCAGAATACGCCATAGATTCAAAGATCGTGTGATTGAATTACTTCCGCTTGCATGAAAAATACGCCCCCCAAGCGCTTCAATTTCATCATCAAAATCACAGCGATCACTTGTAAAATATATAAAATCAAATTGATATTGACTGCGATCGATTTCCCGATAAATGTTCATGATCATGGTTTCAGCGCCCGCTCTATCCATTCGACCAACAATGTGCAAAATGCGGCGTGGAGGACTTCGATGAGCGATATTCATGGCACCTCCTTGAATCTTAAGCTTCCTAATACGCGTGGCTTAACCCTGCTTATAGTCTTTATCCCGCGAAGTAAACGAACGCTCAAAATGGATAGCCAATAAGGAACAGAGATAATTTCGGCCAGAAGTTTAGCTCTTATTCCGCGCGGCGAGTTTATTTCCAGCAATCGAAGCTCCGATTGCAAACCCTTTGCCTGCTCTATTGCCTCTGAAAGAAGATTGATATCAATCTTCATCAGCACTGACCATGATGCCTCGTAAACCTTCTCAGAAAATACTTTCGATTCAGCGCTATCGCCACGCAGACGGACCGTCTGCAGCACCATACGTTGCACTACAAACTGATCAAGGAGTTTTCTCCCCATGGAAGACGTAATGGATGTAACGCGTTGCCGATAGCAGTACCAATATCCGCTTAGGCGCACTATCTGACCGCTTGAGAAGCCTAGCTCCCAATGAAATGGCCAATCCTCGTAATAGGCTCCTACCGGGAAGCGCAAACGCGGGTCATTCAGCAAATCGGCGCTGATGAACTTCAACCATGCAAAATGAGGCAGCTTGAAGTATTCGACTCCACCGAGTGGCTCAGCGCCGATGGTATCAACGGCCTGATTGACTTCGGGAAGATCATCACCATCTTTGAATGCGACAAAGTCGAATACCACCAGGTCTGCACCAGTCTCCAAGGCATGAGAAAGACAGGTGTCAACGAGTTCATGAGCGATCACGTCGTCAGAATCTACGAACAGCACGAAGTCACCAGTGGCCGCTTCGATACCGGTGTTACGGGCTGCAGAAAGACCAGAGTTACGCTTGTGCCTCAGCAGGCGCACACGAGGATCGGCCAGGTGCCGCTCCAGCATCGATAGTGAGCCGTCGGTTGAACAATCCTCGACCATGATGATCTCAAGCCGCTGATAGCTTTGGTCGCGAATCGAATCCAGACAGCAGTCGAGATAACGTTCCACGTTGTAGACAGGAACGATCACGCTGACCAAAGGTTTTTTTTCATCTTTCATGGGTAAGTCACGGATTGTCTCAGTTCGTCATAGTTTCCGAGATCGAGTGGTGGATTAACTGGACTGCACCGTTCGTATGCAAGTAGATTTTCGACTACTTCAGGAATCAAATTGAAGCAATCAGACATGATAAACTGTACCTGAGGTTTATCGTCGAGCCAATCAAGCCAAGTCTGGTGAATTTTATGGTTTGCGTTCGGAAGCACAAGACAGGCCGTACCGGCAACTATCGATAGAATCATGCCATGCAAGCGATCAGTAACCACCAGCCTGGATGAACTGAACTGATTAAGCTTCTCTGCCAGCAACTGTTCACATCGAAATTTATCAAGCCGAATTCCGCCGACATGTGTATCAGTAACTTCTACTGGCATACCGGTATTAATCAGCATGTCCTCCAGTATCATTCGTTGCTGTGGTTTGATTACACTCTCTCGGTCGTCACGCAAACAAAGTAAAATGCCCGCAGGATGAATATCAGCATGTCTGCAAAAAACTATTCTACTTGCACTCAGCACGATGTCAGGTGCATACCCAATAGTTACGTTAGCATAAGCACTAAACAATGCCTCGAGCTTGTCGCGTGTAACCGATTCGCGTGCAAAAATATGAATATCTGCATGAGCTGAATAGACACGCACGATCTTTCGAAGCGCCCGCTGCGACACTTTCGAATTGTCCCAATCAAGTGTCTGAGGAAAGCAGATAATCCGATTATTGGGAAACGACTTGATAACAAGTTGTCGCAACTCTTCTATGTCAGAGTACAGTGAGCCCATATTGCCACCACCAACAATTGTTATAACATCACTGGCTAAAACCTGATGTTTAATAGAATCTAGCAGGCTGCGGGTACTGCTGATTGGAACTCGTATAATGGAATAGTCTTTCAGGGTGCTGCGGAGAAACGACTCCTGAGCTGCAGTAATCGCCAAGTCACCAATGTTTCCGTAATCGGCAGCCAAGAACACTAGCGCCCGATTTCCTGAAGGTAGAGAAAGGTTAGTCTTGTGAAACCATGTTGACAGCCAAATCTTGATTGATCTTGGAATCAGCGCAAAAAACGTAGCGATTACTTTATTGACCATGATCTCACTCCATCTTTTTTGCTACTCTCAATTCTTGATTTCCATACCAAGAGAGACCGCAATAACCTTAACATTCTAGCTTTAAACAAAAGCTGAATTATATTCATTCCTCTAGTTCCCCTCCTCCCCTTCCAGGAAAGGCATGTTTCTACTAGTTCTGAGTTTCTAATTCTCTTGAGCTCGTCAATTTGTGCTGAAAAATCACTAATCTTTATGGCATTGGAGATCAGCCAAGGTAATATATGAAGCATATAGTAGTCGCGAATATCACGACGGCCTTCATCTGTTATCTCACCTGCTTTATTTTGAATATCAAGCCGAGTATCAAAATGCACTTGCATATTTTCCAAAAGCAGTGGTTTATATCGAGGGCTTGAAAGAGACCCCTCTACCTGATAGTACGAATAAATTATTTCAGGAATTCTTATGATATACTTTGCCGAAAGAACCGCATACATATTAAAAATAGTATCTTCACCAAGATGAAGCCTCTCATCAAAGCGCAAATCACTCAGGGCAGATCTTCGAAATGCTTTACTCCAAGTGAACCAAAACAGCTCTCGGTCGCCAATCACATCATCTAGAAATTTCCCTGGCGATATATATTGCTCCATTCCACTAGTGGGAAAGGATTGTTTTTCACCATTTAAAAAGACACGTTGATAACCAAAAACTATAATATCTGGATTTTTTCGGCATGCGTTTTCAAGGCAAAAGAAATAATTATTAAAGACTATGTCATCACAGTCTACAAACGTTACATACTCTCCATTCGCCACACCCAATCCTACATTGCGGGCAGCAGAAGGCCCTTTGTTATTTTGAGTAATGAAAAGAAAACTCTCGAAGGACTCTGAATATTTCTGCGCTATACCGGCCGATGAATCCGTAGAACCATCATCGATGACTATAACTTCTACCGCATGATTTTTTGCCGCCAAAAGAATGCTATCTAAGCAGTATTTAAGATACATCTCGCCATTATAAACAGGTATAATCACTGAAAACTTTAACTTCATGCTCACTGTCCAAAAATTAATTAATTCAGATCTCGCACCTGATATCTAATGAATATATAGCTGATGACCCAATGGAGAAAACTGATAGGTACTGGAACCACATGATACCTAGTAAATTGCATTATTATTTTTCTATGAAAATGCTTTGATCTCCAATACAAAATCAAGCAGTACATAATCAGTGGCTGAGATGTGGACAAATACTTCTGAAAAAGAGACAAATCACAAGATACTTCTCGAGTAAAACCGGAAGTATTCGTTTCTGCCCCACCCGCATCACTATTTCCCCAGGAAGCGCTTAGCTATCAGGCGTCTGCGTGTATTGGCTGGAAGAATACTCCCCCACCGCACCGAGGGGCGTTTAAGTACCTTCTCAATTTCCGGCAGCATGTCTTTACCAATTCCCGTTCTAATTATCTTGTCATAGAAGAATTTCCAGTCTAATCGCTCCGCTTCGCTACGAAGTACTACAGAGGCCAGGCTCTTTTTTCCCAGAGGAGTATCAAAGCAGGTCGGATCCGGCTCGCCCGCAAGCAGGAAATCTAGGCGTGTTCGCACGCATTTCTCACAGTTTCCACAATTTCGATCATGCAGCTCTCCGGCCCAGCAAACTCTGAGATTCCTAACACCAACCTCCCAAGCTGAAAGGACTTTTATTTTCTCAAATCGGCTGTACCCGGCTCCATCATGAATGACCTGCATACGCTTTGAGCTGAGCAGAGGGTCAGTGATGGGATGGGAGCCCCACGGGACTACAAGTCTATCATAAGCATCTCCTGATGCAATTAGAGCCATCCCTGCAAAGTCTGCCATGCCGCTAAACACTGATGCTAGTGCAGTACCGCAGTAATGCTCCCAGTTCACCAAGCTAACTTCGGTAATATTCGTTCGCACTAAGATCAAATTCAGCTCTAAATCTGCTAGCGCTACCCGTGCCCGTTCGGCAGCACCTGCGATCCCGTCATGGTCCTCCAGTGGAATATCAAAGCCATGGACTAATACTCCAGCTGAGATTGATATTCGTTTATCTCTGGCCAACCCCTTCGTGTGACGATAGGTTGTGAATTGCCCATCAACACCTCCTGAAAAAGTGACAACCGCGCCCGCTACAGGCTCCCCCTCATCACGAACCTCATCCACCTCGATTTTTACTTCCTGATAAACTTCCGGGCACCACTTGACCCAAACCCTCTGTAGCTCGGTCATATTAGCTAGCAATTCACTACACACACTGCCGTGCACGTGAATATCAGCTCCCTGCTTCATGGCCGGCAACAGGACCGCAAGAAGATATGAATCGCAATTTTTTTGGGTCGCCTGAGGAACGTTGCTAGGATACTCCCACCAGAGCTGTTTCTCTGATTCACTACCGTCCACGCGCTCCACTAACCGGCAACTTCGTTTCCAGCTTTCAGCCCCCATAGCAGTTGGCTCAGGAAATATGTCTATGCTGTTCCCCATAGTTCAATCCTTATCTTTCTGAAAATAGATCCCGCCATTGAGGCGAATGAACGCAACCACACACAAGGCGGTGCTGAGAAAACAGCCAACTATTGAAAATAGCGCGATCGCAGCCAGGTCAGACTTAAAAAAAGTGAAACCAATATAGAGCGCCGTGACACGTAGAATCACGCTCAGCACCTCCTGTACAAGAAGGTATCGTTGTAATTTCAGCGCGGGGTAGGCCGCGACGTATGCCCCGCTAACCAGTACAAACGCCAACCATAGGGCAATCCATTGGGCATACTCGCCGGCCCGACTCCACTCATCACCAAACACAATGGGAAACAATACGGGGCCGGCAATCGCGATGATCCCGAATGGCACCAATGCCAATAGCGAGAGAACAGTAGTTGCTTGAATGAGCATCTTTCCAGCGTCCTGGCTTCCTTCAAGGATCGCACGTGTGATTTTGGGATAGAACACCTCTCCTACCGATTGCCCCAGCAACATCACAGGCGCCCCCAGCACCAGCACAGTAAGAGAGTATTGGCCAGCAGCGCCGGAACCGAAAAAGCTAGTGAGCAAAATCACAGGCAAACCAAGCGCAGCGGCATTGATCATGCTCTGTGGCATCCGGTACAGCGAGAAGTCACGATACTCCCTAGCTGCGTTGCGAATACCAGCAGCACCGAACCAGCGCCGCACCTCGTAAGCACCATTTCTTGGCACAAGCGCCAGCAACATCACAAAGTTGATTGCCTTTCCGAGCATAAAAAATACGATAAGCAGCAGGCCAGAAGGCGCAAGCAATCCGCCGGTCAACTTTCCGATGTTAATCAGGAGCGTGCTGGCTACATGGGAGCCCGCTTTGGCTTTGAACAATCCTTCACGGATGGCTGTTTGGTCAGCAACTGACAGCAGCGCCCCCAGCAGTAATGAAACTGGGATCAAATACAGTATCGCTGGCGTTGCTTCCAGGCTCGCCCAAGTGGCCAACTGGTCCTGGAAGATATATACGAAACTGAGCATCACCGGCGCCACCATTGTTGCACACACAATGGCCAACCGAGCAATCGCGGTCGCCCCCTCATCCGTCTCGGGCATCACGATCGCATTGGCATAACCGAGCGTGGCAAGTGGCGTGATGATATTGATCATGGCAGTAAACGCAGCTAACGCCCCGAATGCTTCAGGCCCATACAACCGTGTCAGGAATGGAGCGAATACTAGCGAGATTGCCTGCGCGGCCGCGATACCCGTTGCCACGGTGGCGACATTGCGCACGAACCTGCTTTTTCCAAACACCCTAACGCGGTCATGTAGACGGTTGAGCACCGTTCTACTCATGGCGTAATGGTGCCTGTGAAACAATCAGGCGTCTGGTAAACCCAGGTCATCAATAGATTCATGGTTTATGTCCATAGATTTCGTGATGCCAGTCCACGACGCCAACCACGCACGACTTCACCTCCGTGGTCCACTGTACCTCCAGCCAGGCCCCTCGATGGCGATGTCGTAGTAGTCGTTCGTGCTATCGAACCCAACCACGCTGTCACCCCGCTCCAGCTACCGCTTGGACGTATGAACGCCGAAGAAGCCAGCGCTGCCAGTGACAAGAATCTTGATGTGGAAAAGGGCTCTCTCACCGATATTGATAGTGGTAGTAACCGTAGTAGCCGCCGGCCGTCGAGGGCTTGCGCTCGACGGCATTGAGCACGGCACCGCGTACCCGTATGCCGTTGTCTTCCAGGCGCCGCCTGGCCGCCTTGATCTCACGCACCGGGTTCTGCTCAAAGCGAGCCACCAATAGGGTGGTGTCACAGTGCTTGCCGACCACACTGGCGTCAGTCACCGCAAGCATCGGGGGGGTGTCAACCAGCACCAGATCGAAACGGTCGCCCAAGGCCACCATGGCCTCAGCCAAGCGCGACTGCATGAGCAGCTCGGAAGGATTGGGAGCCACCCTGCCCCGGCTGATCACATAATAGTTTTCGATGCCGGTGGGACGAATGATATCGGCCAGCTCGCACTGCCACGCCAGGTAGTCGGATAATCCCGGGCTGGCATCCAGCTTGTAGGCGCGATGCAGATACCCCTTTCGTAAATCGGCATCCACTACCAACACCCGCTTACCGGCCTGGGCAAAGACCGATGCAAGGTTGATCGTAAGGAAGCTCTTTCCCACGCCGGGGCTGGAGCCCGTGATCATGATGCGATTGTTGCAACCTTCCAGCAGGGCAAAATGCAAGCTGGTGCGCAGCCCGCGTATCGCTTCGACGCTCAGGTCAGCCGGGGCTTGTTCGGCCAGTATCCCGGTCACCACGCTCTTGGTCTGCTTAAGACCTTTTCGCCTCATCCGCTTGGTCAGGCGTGATTGTGCGCTGGAAAGCGGGATAGTGGCATAGACGGGAATCCCCGCTGCCTCGATCTGGTCGGGTGAGGTCACGCCTCGGCGCAATAACTCACGCATCAGCACCAGGCCAACGCTGAGCACCAGGCCAACCAACGTAGCCAGAAGAATCATACGGATGCGATTGGGAGCCACCAGGCCGCTGATCACCGCGGTGTCGATGATGCGCACATTGCCGATGGTGCCAGCACGTGCCACTTCCAGCTCCTGAATAGTGTTGAGTACGTTGACGTAGATCGCCTGGGTGACATCCACATCGCGCCGCAGACGAATAACCTCCTGCTGGGCGGCGGGCAACTCTTTTACACGGTCGTTCAGCTCGGTCCGGTCCTGCTGGATCTGGCGGCGCTGTCGCAGCAGGGCCTGATAGGAGGGGTGGCTGGGCGTGTATCGCTGGGCGAGCTCGGCTTCCTGGAACTCAAGTTCGTTCAGACGGGTTTCGAGCTCGATGTAGCGCTCAATGGCAGCCTGCGACTCACTATCGAGGTCGACACTATCCAGACCCGCCCGATACTCGTTCAGGTGCCGTTCGGCATCGGCCAGCTGGCTGCGCAACTCCGGCGCCTGTTCTTCCAGGAATTCCAGGCTCTGCTGGGCCTGAGCAGACTGCCGCTCAACGTTCTGAGTCAGGAATGTTTCCGCCACGGCACCCAGCGTACGGGTGAGTTCAGCCGGGTCGTCACCGGTCATGATCAGGCGCAACATGCCGGCACCATCCCTGCTCGATGAAGTTTCCCGAATCTGCAACCGCGCTCCGATGCTGCCGATTGCCGAGGTTCGATGCTGCTTCATGAGTCGGAAGCGGGCACCGGGTGCGGCATTGAAGCTGGCAATATGCAGCGTCAAATCACCCTCAAGGTAGCGCTCTGCCTGGCCAACCTGCCCACTGCCAATGGGCATGCCATCCAGCAGTACCTGATAACCCTCGGGCAGTCGCTCAACCAAGAGCCGCTGACCGCGACGGCTGTCGGCCAGTTCGAAACGCGCCACATCGAGAGATTCATCTCCCCAGACATGCGGCTGGCGATCCATGAATTCGGGGCGAGGAATGCCGTGACGCATCACGTAATTGCCGATGAAGGGCAGCTCCACCGGGCGAATGATCACGTCTCGCTCCAGGCGGTCCACTACCTGACCTAACACCATTCGAGACTGCAGAATTTCCACTTCTGCCGGCGTGCTGACGACATCCTCACCAAGGATGCTACCGACGGTACCAAAGGGGCTAACGCTGGAGCGGCGTTCCACCTGTACCAAGGCATCCGCCTGATAGATCGGCGTGGCCAGTTGCCCCTGCACGTAGCCGACCCCGGCAAAGAGCAGAGTGATGATAAGAATCTGCCACTTGTGATCCAGCAGCACACCCAGCAACCGCCCCAGATCGATGGTGGCTTCCTGCGTGTCCTGCTGTTGTGGCGATTGTTGTGGTGTCTCGTTCATTAACTCTTCCGCGAATAAGGAGGGGAAGAATGGGGACATGGCACGGGCATCAGAGGCGTTCTGCCCAGAGGCGAGTTGCCTCATCCAGCAGCCGGTGCACATGTTCGAAGACTTCCGGGCTCTTACGGTAGGGGTCGGGGATGTCGATCCCCTCCTGCTGTGCCAGCCACTTGCCCATCAGCAAAATCTTTCCACGCACCTCCGGCCAACGCTTGGCTACTGCTTGGCGCTGGCCGTCCGTCATTACCAGCACCAAATCGGCCTCGGCTAGCAAGTCAGCGTCCAACTGGCGCGCCAGATGCGACGATACGTCGAGCCTATTGGCCTCGGCCAGTCGTCGGGCCTGCGCATCCACCGGCTGGCCGATCAAGGCGCCCAGGCCAGCCGACGTTACCGTCAGATGTGGCAGCCGCTGTTGCAACATAACCTCCGCTACCGGGCTGCGGCAGATGTTGCCGGTACACACGACCAATATGCGCTGGAACATGCCTAGAGCAGATCTTCGAAGCTGTCGCGGCCACCCCGGATATCACCCGGCAACCCCAGGGACGGCAGGATTAGAGTGATCACCCGGTTCCAGCGAGCCAGCGGGGCGGTTGTCACATACACGACATCGTTGGCTCTAAGTGGAAACCTGCTGGCCATCATGTAGGCAGTTGCGTCGCTCACGTCCAGTTGATAGACCGTGGCCAATTTGTCGCTTTCCATCGGCTGAGAGCGCATCACGAAGATCCCGGTGGCATCGCCGCGCTCTTCGTTGATTCCACCCGCGCGTGACAGGGCATCGGTCAGCGAGAGCCGCTCACGGTTCATGGATAGATTGCCGGTCACGAGGACTTGACCAAGCATGGCAATTCCCTTGTTGTCAGCGCTGGCAAGGTGCAGCTGATCGCCATCGCGGAGCAGGCGATTCTGGCTCTGGTCCCCCTCGCTAAGCAGGGAAAACAGCGAGAGCCGCTCTTCCTGCCCCTCGCGAATCAGAGTGAGGTCATGCCAGTAGGCATCGTCGGAAGGGCCACCCACGGCGCTGATGGCATCCACGATGGTCAAGGGCACGTTGGTGATGGGCAGCGCCCCTGGCTCATCTACGGCACCGGTCACGTATGCCTTCTGTGAGTTGTATTGGGCCACGAACACATCCACCTGGGGATCCGTCAGATACGCAGACAGACCGCGTGTGAGTTGGACGCGAATCTCATCGGTCGACTTGCCGGCAACGTTGATGCGCCCCAGGAAGGGGTAGAAGATGGTGCCGTCCGGCCGGATAATGTTGCCCGCTTCCGCAGCGCTTCGCTCTGCCCCTGCGGGAATCGTAAGCTCAGGGTGGTCGTAGACAATGATGCTCAGGATATCGCCAGGCCCTACCTGGTAGTCATATTCGGCAATCTGGCGGCGCAATACCTCCGACCGTGCCTGCGCGGTCGGCCGCTCTCGCTCGATACGCTGTAGCAGCGCCGGAGTGATCGGCTCGATATCCACCATCGAGGCAAGGTCGACACTTTCGACTTCGGGATAGTCCATATGCCCACCGGGGGCGAAGGCACAGCCTGCCAGCCCAAGCATAGCCAAGCTTGCCAGTGTCGCCCGAAGCGATCGGGGTATTGCCATGAATGTGTCCCTCATTATTAGTATCTCTCAGGGCTTGGATTGGCCATGTGGTCATTTACCCACGCTACCGCCCCGAAGTGACGGCGCGTCCTCGAAGCCTTTCACCAATTCGTATAATCCGAACAACTACTTGCTACTCCTATTGGCTTGCCACTTAATCAAAATCAGTCACTATTGGTCGGGCTTCCTGTACATCATTGCAACATTGGTCTCGGGACTACCTTGGGAATGAAAAGCCACCTTGGTACCACCAGGATTAAACTTTGCCAGGCTTGACGCTTTTTCCTTAATGGGTAGCTCAGCATCCAGCCATTCTGCCGATGCATCTTCAGGTGTCCGCGCATGATCCGTTTTCTGAAGCCAACGAATATCGACGAGTTCACTTTGCGAGGCGTAACCGATCATCGCCGACAAAAGAATATTTCGGACTTGATTCATGTCCTGCTCGCAGCAAGCTTTATTGATCGCGCGCAATAACTGCTGTAGCTCATCCCATCCCAGCATTTTTTCTACGGCCGTCATGATCCTCGGATGCGACGTGGCTTTTGCAGAATCGGCTATCAGAAGCTCTTCGTACAGCTTTTCACCAGGGCGCATGCCGGTGAAACAAATAGCAATATCCCCTTTCGAGCCACTAGAATGATTTGACGCATCGACTGCTTCTTCGATTTCAGGAAAGTAGGGCTGTAACCCCGTCAACCGCACCATGCGAAAGGCAAGGTCACTTATCTTCACTGGATCGCCCATATCCAGTACGAAGACATCCCCTCCACGTGCCATGGCTCCCGCCTGTATGACCAGTTGAGCCGCTTCTGGAATCGTCATGAAGTATCGAGTGATATCGGGATGGGTCACGGTAATGGGCCCTCCCATTTCGATCTGCTTCCTGAAAAGGGGGACAACGGAGCCCGAGGACCCCAGCACATTGCCGAATCGAACCATGGAGAAACAGGTTACGGACTGCTCCTTGGCGAGAGCCTGACATATCATTTCGGCCAGCCGCTTACTCGCCCCCATCACATTCGTGGGTCTGACTGCCTTATCGGTAGAAATCAAGACTACATTGCATACCTGAGCCGCTATGGCAGCCTTGGCCATGGCTAGCGTTCCGAACACATTGTTGCAAATGCCTTCGGCCATGTTCTGCTCGACCAACGGCACATGCTTATAAGCTGCAGCGTGATAGATCGTATTGACATTAAATCCCAGCAGTAGGGCCTCGAGTCGCTCACCGTCCTGAACCGATGCCAGGATGGGCAGACATGGAATACTCGACCCAGCCCTCTCCTGCATTTGCTGGAGATCCTGTTCGATCTGGTAGAGCGCGTATTCAGCGGCATCGACAAGTAGCAGTTGTCGGGGGCTCTGACATAAGATCTGTCGGCAAAGCTCACTACCGATGGAACCACCAGCACCCGTCACCATCACAACCTTGCCAGTGATGTCGGCCCCCATCAGTGTTGGGTCGGGGGGAATAGGATCCCGCCCCAACAGGTCTTCAATCGCAACGTCCAGCAATTCGTTGAATCTTGCCTTCCCCGAGATGATGTCGGCCATGTCAGGAATGGTCTGCACGGGTATGTTCAATGTCTCGATGGACTGAAGGATTTCCTGCCGCCTGGCTCGAGTCGCTTCAGGTATAGCCAAGAGGAGCTTCTGCACAGCGTAGGTCTTGATCAACCAACCACTCTCTTCTGGTGGGTATACCTTGAGCCCTTGCACATGGCTGCCCTGCAGCCTGGGCGCATAATCCACGAATGCAACAGGCTGGTAGTCTCGCCCATGACGAAGCGACATAGCCAGTTGGCGACCAGAGGCGCCAGCGCCATAGATCAATACTCGTCCCTTGCGTCGCACCTGGTCACTGAGAAAAAGATGGCGAAGGCCGAGCCTGACCCCGCCGACCGCAATCAGCGCCACCATGGCATAGATGAAAGGGACCGAGCCCGGGATGGGAAGTCCGAATAGAATGATTGTCAGGCCCAGCACTCCGGACGAGACAACCACACCGATCAGCATCGTCTGGGTGGCCTTCAGTCCAAGGTGGCGGATAATTGTCTGATAGAAGCCCAGTTTGATGAACAATGCGATGCTGATGGGTACAGCGAGGGACAGGGCGATCCACACGCCAGGCTGAGACAGGAAGTCGAAATTGTCCACACGCAGCCACATGGCCACGAGAAAGCTGACCGTAATGAGGAAAACGTCCGCCACCACTTGTATCAACCGCTTGCTGGCGCGGGGCAACCCAAAAACTATCGACAAGAATGGAGACATCGAGGATCCCCCCTGGTCCCATCGGCATAGATAGATTCGCTTATGTGCAACGACGGCGAGCCACGCCAACGAGTTTTCAATGCCGACGATCGCACGCAAGACCCACTTAAACATTACACACAGTTACACCTGGTCGCAAACTTCAACTATAAAGTGACAAAAAAATCAGTCGCGTAGCATTAGAATCTTCAAAAGCTCATAAACCTGGCCGACAAATCATACTACCCACTGATATTATTAAAATTTTTCCCGGGAGTTTCGTTTGCCCGCTCTTTTTCTCACGCCAAGCGTTCCATTCCACGTCACTCGCCCTGCCGGGCTGTCGATCATCGGGCAATACCTCGAGATTGCCAGTGATGAAAGCATCACGAACGCTTTCCCGTCACACTGGCCAACTACAAGGTACCGTAGTTCAGCCTTGACGTCGGGCGGAGCATTGAGCGCATAACGGTTCTGAAAATCCTGCGGAGTCGACTGCATTATCCGCAAGGATTAGCATGCTGGTCCGCCTACCAGAGACCACAATCATGTGAGGAGCAAGCGACAGCCATCGGACGCCATATTGGCCGTGTTTGGCAGGTAAAAATCATGAGGAAGCCGGCCTATCAGACCCGATAGGTACGGTGGTTTTCGGTGGCATCAGGCTCGCGTATCCATCGATATGCGGTTGAGTGATCAGAAACACTCGTTGTCGGCGACGGGAGAGAGGAGCAGCACAGGCATCATGGATTCAAGAGCCTTGCTAGCTATCATCATGACGATATCCTTCTTTCCGAAAAGGATATCAAGGGAAGGAGAATGAGGAGGAGAGGCTTGGCTCCTCCTCCGGACAGTGCTCAAAACACCCGGTTGAGTCCATTCTGCGCCGCGACCCGATAGGCCTCGGCCATGGTGGGGTAGTTGAAAGTCGTATTGACGAAGTACTTCAGCGTATTGGCTTCGCCCTTCTGCTGCATGATCGCCTGGCCGATGTGAACGATTTCCGAGGCCTGGTCACCGAAGCAATGGATGCCGTAGATCTCCAGGGTGTCCTGATGGAAGAGGATCTTGAGCATCCCGACGGTATCGCCGGTGATCTGGGCACGGGCAGTATCCTTGAAAAACGCCTGTGCCACTTCATAGGGCACCCTGGCCTCGGTCAGCTCACGCTCGGTTCGGCCGAAGGAGCTGATCTCGGGAATGGTATAGATCCCGGTCGGTACCTCGTTGACGTAGCGGTAATCCCGGTCGAGCAGTTCATCGCAGGCGTTGAGGCCCTGATCGTAGGCGGCGCTTGCCAGGCTGGGCCAGCCGATCACGTCGCCGGCGGCATAGATGTGTGGGATCGCGGTGCGGTAATGGTCGTCCACCTGCAGCTGTCCGCGACCATTGGCCTCCAGGCCGATATTCTCGAGCCCAAGCTCATCGGTGTTACCGGTACGACCGTTGGCCCAGAGAAAGGCGTCGGCGCGCAGGCGCTTGCCCGACTTGAGGTGCACCTCGACACCCGACTCGTCACCCTCCACACGCTCGTACTCTTCGTTGTGACGGATCAGGACGCCATGCTTGCGCAAATGGTAGGAGAGTGCGTCGGAGATCTCGTCATCGAGAAAGGAAAGCAGGCTGTCACGGTTATTGATCAGGTCCACCTTGACGCCCAGGCCGGAGAAGATCGACGCATATTCACAGCCGATGACACCGGCACCGAAGATGATCAGCGTACGCGGTGTATGCGACAGGCTTAGAATGGTGTCGGATTCGTAGATGCGGGGATGGCGGAAATTGATATCCGCCGGCCGGTAAGGGCGTGAGCCGGTGGCGACGATGATCTTCTGGGCGACCAGCTCTTCCAGTGCTTCCTGACGATCACGGATCAGAAGCGTGTGCTCATCCTTGAAGCGTGCCACACCGCTGAACAGGTCGATTCGGTTCCGGGCATAGAAGCGGGTCCGCATCTCTACCTGCTGATCGATGGTGATGCGCGAGCGCTCCATTACGCGGGGGAAGGAGAACCAGCGGGGCTCACCGATATCGCGGAACATGCGATTGGTATTGAAGGCCATGATCTGCTTCACCTGGTGGCGCAGCGCCTTGGAGGGAATCGTACCCCAGTGGGTGCAGTTGCCGCCCACCACCGGCTGCTTCTCCACTATCGCAACCCGCCTGCCGTGCTTGGCGGCATTGATGGCCGCGCTCTCACCGGCAGGACCGGTTCCGATCACCACCACGTCATAGTTATGAACTGCCATGGGCTCTCGCGTCTCCTGTTCCCTTGCTCGTTGGTTGAGGATGGCAATCAGCGCCGGGTTGCGTCGTACCCCAGGTCGGTGCCACGGTTCTCGTCGCTACGACGCCGCTGGCTCGTATTCCCCTTGCGGTTCTCTTCCTCACAAACCTCATCCTTGCCGCCGCAGATATCACACCCCTCCTTGAGTCCTAGATTGTTGAGGCCCCCGCAGGAACCGGCGATGGGCTTGCGTCCCATGATCACACCGACTGCCATGGCGGCCATGACGAGCAGCATGAAGCCTAGAACGAGGAAAAAGATGTTCATGTCGCGCTCCTCTTCATTAGGTCTCGAACCACGGCTCCATCGCCGTGGTGTAGCGTATTTCGATGCCTTGTGGTGTCTTGACAACGATTCGGGCGGCACTATCCACAGCCATGGTCCTGCTTGGCGTCGTACCCTGCTGGTCGGCCGCCATCAGCAACAACGCCTGGCGCGAAGCCTCGCTGGCGGTGGCCGCCACCACCGTGATACCCAGCGTCCTGGGCAGGACGGGAATCGCCACGGGGTGCGGCCTGACCAGTCGATGCACCAGTGCCGCATCCGTCAAATTGATTCGCCGCCTCTTGCCCTGCTCGGGTAGCCCCGCATGCTCGAGGGAGAGCCACCAGCCTCCGCCCGGCGGCAGGCCACGGGTGCGAATCACGCCGCCGACCTCGACCATCATGTGTTCGACCTCGAGCTCGGTCAGCCATTCCGTGAGGCGGTCGACGGCAAGGGCGTGAATGAGACGCTCCAGCTCGTCGCCAAACGAGACCGGGGCCACCGCCCTGGTGTATGGATTGGCGGAAAAGGCGGCGGCCAGCGAACCCAGGAGTGCTTCGCGCTGCGACTGGAGCTGTGCCAGCTCACCTTGTATACCGACCGCGATCCGTTCGCGCTCATGTGCATCGAGATCGGCATACAGGGTGATATGGTAACCCGTACCCAGGGCAGTGCCCTGGTAAAGATGCTCCTGAAACTGGCTGCGGCAGGCGCTCAGAAGCGCCATGGGCAGCATCAGCAGCAGGAACATGAACAGGGCTGGCCCACCATGGGCCAGCCCTGCAAATCGCCGTGAGGCGAGTGAGATCATCCGCCAAAGTCGTCCAGCAGAATGTTCTCGGGCTCCACCCCCAGGTCAAGTAGCAGCTTGATCACGGAGGCATTCATCATGGGCGGCCCGCACATGTAGTACTCGCAGTCCTCGGGCGCCGGATGGTCCTTGAGGTAGTTCTCGTAGAGGACATTGTGGATGAAGCCGGTGGGGCCTTCCCAGTTGTCCTCAGGCAGCGGGTCGGAGAGCGCCAGGTGCCACTCGAAGTTGGGATACTCTTCGGCCAGCTGGTCGTACTCGTCGTTGTAGAACGTTTCACGCCAGGAGCGTGCACCGTACCAGAACGAGATCTTGCGCTGGGATTTCAGACGCTTGAGCTGGTCGAAGATATGGCTGCGCATGGGCGCCATACCGGCACCGCCGCCGACGAAGACCATTTCAGCGTCGGTTTCCTTGGCGAAGAACTCACCGAAGGGCCCCATCACCGTGACCTTGTCGCCCGGCTTCAGGCTGAAGACATAGGTCGACATCAGCCCCGGCGGATGGTTGGTGTTGGGCGGCGGCGTGGCGATACGGATGTTGAACTTGAGCATCCCCACCTCTTCCGGATAGTTCGCCATGGAGTAGGCGCGGATGACTTCCTCGTTGTTCTTGTGGGAGAGCTTGAACAGGTCGAATTTCTCCCAGTCGCCCCGGTACTCCTCCTCGATATCGAAGTCGGAAAACTTGATATCGTAGGGCGGCGCCACCAGTTGAACGTAGCCGCCGGCGCGAAAGTCCACGTTCTCGCCTTCGGGCAGCTTGAGGTTGAGCTCCTTGATGAAGGTGGCGACGTTGGGATTGGAGATGACCTCGCACTCCCACTTCTTGACGCCGAAGACTTCCTCGGGAACCTCCACCTTCATGTCCTGCTTCACCGGCACCTGGCAGGAGAGACGCCAGCCCTCCTTCTTCTCGCGCATGGTGAAGTGAGACTCTTCCGTGGGCAGAATCGCACCGCCACCCTCTTCAACGCGGCACTTGCACTGGGCGCAGGAACCGCCGCCGCCGCAGGCGGAAGACAGGAAGATGCCGTTGGCAGCCAAGGTGTTCAACAGTTTGCCACCCGCCTGGGTGGTCAGGGTATGTTCGGGATCGCCATTGACCTCAATGGTCACGTCCCCACTGCTCACGAGCTTGCTGCGAGCCGCCAGGATCACACCGGTCAGACCGATGACGATCAGGGTGAACATGAACACACCGAGCAAGATGAGTGATGTTCCAACCATGTCGGTTTCCTATTTGCTGTGAGTAACCGGATCGCCGGCGGTGCCTTGCACCGCCGGAAACAAGCCCTGGCTCAGAGCTGAATGCCGGAGAAGGACATGAAGCCCAGCGACATCAGACCCACGGTGATGAAGGTGATGCCCAGGCCCTGCAGGCCGGCAGGCACGTCGCTGTACTTGAGCTTCTCGCGCAGACCGGCAAGTGCGGTGATCGCCAGCGCCCAACCGACCCCGGAACCGAAGCCGTAGACCACGGACTCGCCGAAGTTGTAGTTACGCTCGACCATGAACAGCACGCCACCGAGGATGGCGCAGTTCACCGTGATCAACGGCAGGAAGACGCCCAGCGCGTTGTAGAGCACCGGCACGTACTTGTCGAGGAACATCTCGAGAATCTGCACCAGAGCGGCGATGACGCCGATATAGGAGAGCAGACCCAGGAACGAGAGATCGACGTTCTCGGTACCGCTGATCCCGGTCCAGGTCAGTGCCCCTTCCGCCAACAGGCCATGGTAGATGACATTGTTGACCGGCACGGAGATGGTCAGCACCACGATGACTGCGATACCCAGGCCGAAGGCCGCCGAGACCTTCTTGGACACCGCCAGGAAGGTACACATACCCAGGAAGAACGCCAGCGCCAGGTTCTCGACGAAAACCGAGGCGACGAAAAGGCTAATATAGTGTTCCATGTTACACAGCCTCCTTCGGCTCGGTGTTGTGCTTCATCTTGAACTCGTTCTCCTCGACCTGCTCGGGATGCGTCTCGCGAATGACCCAGATCAGCAGGCCGATGATGAAGAACGCCGACGGCGGCAGCAACAGCAGGCCGTTAGGCACGTACCAGCCACCGTCCTGCACGGTCTGCAGAATGGTGAAGCCAAACACGCTGCCGGAGCCGAACAGCTCACGCACGAAGCCGACGAACATCAGCACCATGCCGTAGCCCAGGCCGTTACCGATACCGTCGAGGAAGGAGAGCCCCGGCGTATTCTGCATGGCGAAGCCTTCGGCACGCCCCATCACGATGCAGTTGGTGATGATCAGGCCCACGAACACCGAGAGCTGCTTGGACATCTCATAGGCGAAGGCCTTGAGCACCTGATCCACCACGATGACCAGAGAAGCAATGATGGTCATCTGCACGATGATACGAATCGCAGAAGGTATATGATGGCGGATCAACGACACGAACAGGTTGGAGAAGGCCGTAACGAAGATGACCGCCATGGTCATGACCAGCGAGACGCTCATGCTGGTCGTCACCGCCAGCGCGGAGCAGATACCGAGGATCTGCAAGGCGATGGGGTTGTTCTTGAAGATCGGCGTCAACACGACGCCTTTTGGAGTGACGGTTGACATGATCAGGCTCCTTCCGCTTCGAATTCGACATCGGCTTCCTGAGCGTCTTCCGGTTCGATACCGCTGCGGAATCTCGCCAGGTACTCGCCAAAGCCTTCCGGGCTCAGCCAGAACTGAAGCATGTTAGTGACACCGTTGCTGGTCAGGGTAGCACCGGACAGGCCATCGACCTGGTGCTCACCGCTGCCGCTGCCACGAGCCACGCGAATAGCCGGCTGAACACTTTCCTCGTCGGCATAGATCTCCTTGCCTTGCCACTGAGCCTGCCAGCGCGGATTGTTCACCTCGGCGCCAAGCCCCGGGGTCTCACTGTGCTCGTAGTAGGTAATGCCAACGATGGTGTTGCCGTCGCCTTCGACAGACATGTAGCCCCGCATCAGGCCCCACAGGCCCTGGCCGCGAATCGGCACGATGATCTGCTCGGGGTCTTCGGGGTCACCGACGAGATAGACGGTGGCGAAGTTCTCGACACGAGACAGGCCGGCGATGTCGCGCTCCCCTGAGAGGGTGCGACCTGTGGCTGGATCCCGCGAGGCCTGGAAGTGGTCGAAGGTCTCCGGATCGAACTGGTCGGTATACTCACCGCTACGCATGTCCACCACGCGGGGGGTGATTTCACCGAATGCCGTCTCCACGTCGATGCCCGCCTCATAGAGGTTGGCGACACGCAGGATATTGGTCTTGCGGTCGAGCTCCTCGTTGAGCTGCTGCATGGGACGCAGTGCCACCGCGGCGGTGGAGACGATGACCGAACACACGATGCAGAGTGCGAACGCCACCGTCAGGACCTTCTTGATGGAGTTATTGCTCTGTGCCATCAGGCAGTCTCCTCGGCCGGTACACCGGTGCGCTGCAGGCGGCGCTTGATGTTGGCCTGAACAAAGAAGTGATCGATCAACGGCGCGAACAGGTTGGCAAACAGGATCGCCAACATGATGCCCTCGGGGAACGCGGGGTTGACCACACGGATCAGCACGGTCATGACACCGATCAGCGCCCCGAAGATCAGCCTTCCCTGGTTGGTCATGGAAGCAGACACCGGGTCGGTGGCCATGAAGACCATACCGAAGGCGAAGCCGCCGACCACCAGATGCCAGTACCAGGGCATGGCGAACATCGGATTGCTGTCGGAGCCGATCAAGTTGAACAGCGCGCTGGTCGCAACCATGCCAAGGAACACCCCGAGCATGATTCGCCACGAGGCGATCTTGGTCCACAGCAGCACGACAGCACCGAGGAAGATCGCCAGCGTGGAGGTCTCACCGATCGAGCCGGGCATGAAGCCGAGGAAGGCGTCCCACCAGGTGAATTCGGTGGTCAGTGCGGCCATGCCCTCCTGAAAGGCCAGGGAGAGGGCTGTCGCGCCCGTGTAGCCGTCGGCTGCCACCCACACCGCGTCACCCGAGATCTGCGCCGGGTAGGCGAAGTAGAGAAAGGCGCGGCCGGTCAGCGCCGGGTTGAGGAAGTTCTTCCCGGTACCGCCGAAGATTTCCTTGCCGATGACGATGCCGAAGGTGATGCCCAGGGCAACCTGCCACAGCGGGATATCCACCGGCAGGATCAGTGCATAGAGCACCGAGGAGACGAAGAAACCTTCGTTGACCTCGTGGCCACGCTTGACGGCGAAGACCACCTCCCAGAACCCTCCGACCACGAAGGTCACGAGATAGATCGGCAGGAAGTAGGTCGCACCCAACACGATATTGGACCAGAAGCTGCCCGGGTCGTGCCCGGCGGTCAGCGTCAGCATGATGGCCTCGCGCCAGCCCGCCATGGAAGCGTAGCCTTCGGCGATCGCCATATTGGACTGCCAGCCGGCGTTCCACATGCCGAAGAACATCGCCGGGAAGGTACAGGCCCACACGGTGATCATGATGCGCTTCAGGTCGACCCCGTCACGCACATGGGCAGTGGTCTTGGCCACGCTGGGCGGCGCATAGAAGATGGTGTCGACCGCCTCAAACAGCGGATACATCTTCTCGTACTTGCCACCCTTGTGGAAATGCGGTTCGAGATTGTCGAGTGTCTGTCGGATACCCATCATCAGGCCTCTTTCTCGATCAAGGTGAGGTTGTCACGCAGGATGGGACCATATTCGTACTTGCCCGGGCACGCATAGGTGCACAGCGCCAGGTCCTCTTCATCCAGCTCCAGGCATCCGAGCTGCATGGCCACCTCGATGTCGCCGACGATCAGGGAGCGCAGCAGCTGGGTCGGCAAGATATCCAGCGGCATCAGCTCCTCGTACATCCCGACCGGCACCATGGCGCGCTCGGAGCCATTCGTCGATGTAGTGGGAGCATAGTTACGCAGCCCGGTTAACTTCGACAGATAGATCCCCATGACCGAATGCCGGTTGGTACCCGGCGACAGCCATCCCATGAACTGCCGCTTGTTGCCCTCTTCCAGCATGCTGAACTGGTTGTGGAAGCGCCCCAGATAGCGCAGCGACCCTTCACAGGCGAAGCCGGAAAAGACCGAACCGGAGATCACGCGCGTCTCATCGGGTTCGATGACCTCGCCAGCCAACAGCTCTTCGGTGCTGGCACCGATACGGGTTCGCAGCAGCCGCGGGTTCTCGGCTCGGGGGCCGCCCACGGCGACGACACGGCTCATGTCGAGCCGGCCCTCGGCGAACAGCTTGCCGAAGGCAATCACATCCTGGTAACCGATGTGCCAGACGCGCTTGTGCAGGGCGACCGGCGACAGGAAATGGATATGGGTGCCGACGAGCCCGGCAGGGTGCGGTCCGGCGAAGGTCTCGACCTGCACGCCGCCGACGTTACCGCCGGGGATCTGCGCCCCCGGGGCGGTACAGAGGTACACCTTGCCCTCGGTCAGGCGCGCCAGCACCTTGAGACCGTCCTCGAAGGCTTCCGGCTGCTCGTTGATGATCCCGACAGGGTCAGGACACAGCGGGTGGGTATCGATGGCGGTGACGAAGATGTCGGCCGGCACGCCGTCGATGGCCGGGCTGCGCGAGTAGGGGCGGGTCCGCAGAGCGGTCCACATCCCCGACTCGACCAGCTGGTCGACCACAGCCTGGCGCTCCAGGCTTTCGAGCTTGTCGCGGCCATGAGCGGTGAACGACACCGCCTCCTCGGTCTCGTCGACCTTGATGACAACGGAGAGTAGCCTGCGCTTCTCTCCACGGTTGATGGCGGTGACCTCGCCGGCAGCCGGTGCCGTGAAGCGTACGCCTTCGTTTTTCTTGTCGGTGAAGAGCAGTTGGCCCAGTTTCACCTTGTCCCCTTCCCGGACCTCCATGGTCGGCTTCATGCCGACGTAGTCGGTACCCAGGATTGCCACGTGGCGCACCGGCCGCGCATCGTCGATACGCGGCTCGGGCGCCCCCATGATGGGGAGATCCAGGCCTTTCTTGACTTCGATCATAGTCTCGCCCAGTTGATGGATCGGATATACGAAGGAAAGGGGTTCGAATGGATTCGAATTCTTATTGGCGTCAGTACGTTACCAGTCAGGCCCGAGGCATGCTCGGACCACCCCGAAAAATCCACGGTATTATAAAGACAAGCGTACTCAAAGACCACACGACCTATAGTCGCAAACCGCCAGGCGAAACATGCCAGACGGGGCGAACGGCGAGTCGAGAAGACGTTGAAAAACGCTGATAGCGAGCCGCGGCGCGGCCTTGACGGTAAAGGGCCGGCACACGGAGAGTGCCGACGCAGATGAGGCAAGAATGATCTGGGTCATGGCATTCCCGACCACGGGGGTCGGGAATGGGCGACGCTTCGGCTCCGGCGCTCAGCCCCGGGCGCGGGGCAACTTGAGAAAATGCACGTTGGAAATGTGTTGCAGGATGCGCACCACCTGGCAGCTGTAGCCGAATTCGTTGTCGTACCACACATAAAGCACCGCGTGCCGGCCGTTGGCGATGGTGGCCTTGGCGTCGACGATACCGGCATGGCGGTTGCCGACGAAGTCGGAGGAGACCACTTCGGGCGAGTCGACGTAGTCGATCTGCTTCTGGTAGAGGGAGTCGATCGACATGCGGCGCAGGTAGTCGTTGAGCGCCTGGACGTCGGTTTCCTTCTCCAGGGTCAGGTTGAGGATCGCCATGGAGACGTTGGGCGTCGGCACGCGGATGGCGTTTCCGGTCAGCTTGCCGCCGAGTTCGGGCAGCGCCTTGGCCACGGCCTTGGCGGCGCCGGTTTCGGTCAACACCATGTTGAGCGGCGCACTGCGGCCACGGCGATCGCCCTTGTGGTAATTGTCGATCAGGTTCTGGTCATTGGTGTAGGCGTGAACCGTCTCGACATGACCGTGCTCGATGCCGTACTCGTCGTTGAGTACCTTGAGCACCGGGACGATGGCGTTGGTGGTGCACGACGCCGCCGAGAGGATGGTGTCCTCGGCGCTGATGTCACCATCGTTGATGCCGAAGACGATGTTCTTGATATCGCCCTTGCCCGGCGCGGTGAGCAGCGCCTTCGCCACACCCTTGCACTGCAGGTGCTGGCCCAGGCCCGCCTCGTCGCGCCAGATACCGGTGTTGTCCACCACCACGGCATTGTCGATGCCATAGACGGTGTAGTCGACATCCTCCGGCGAATCGGCATAGATCACCTGGATGACGTTGCCGTTGGCGGTGATGGTGCGTGCCTCGGCGTCCACGCTGATGGTACCGTCGAAGGGACCGTGAACGGAGTCGCGACGCAGCAGGCTGGCCCGCTTCTCTAGGTCCTTGGCGATATCGCCACGGCCGCGCACGACGATGGCACGCAGGCGCAGCAGGTTTCCGCCGCCAGCCTTCTCGACCAGCACGCGCGCCAGGATCCGGCCGATGCGACCGAAGCCGTAAAGCACCACATCCTTCGACTGCCCGTTGTTGCCGTTGACGTCGCGGCCATCGACGATCTCGGCGAGCTCCTCACGCAGAAACGCCTTGGCATCGCCCCCGCCACGCTGCTTGAAGGCCACGCCCAGCTTGCCTACATCGACATGGGCGGGCCCCAGGTTGAGTTCGGCCATAGCCTGCACCAGCGGGAACGTATCCTGAACGGAGAGCGCCGTTCCCTCGACCTTCCTGACGAAACGATGGTCCTTCAGGATGCGGATCACCGAGCGGTTGAACAGCGACCGTCCATAGAGGGTGGTGACCACGTTGTTGTGGCGGTATAGGCTGCCGATCAGCGGGATCATCTGCTCGGCAAGAGCCTGGTTATCGTGCCAATCCTGAAAAACGGTGTCGAGGGGTTGCTGACTCACGTGAAGCCTCTCTGATGGTCTGGAATTCATACGCATTATCAGTGCAGCCATCGGGCGGAGCAATCGCAGGATGGTCGCAGGCGCTGTAGGGGGGTTACAGAAATCGCAGATTGACTACAAGGGAATCTTCGGGCTGGTATGATTCCCCATTGAATTCGACTACGAGACCGTGATCGGGCTCGATCCCGCACCCCGCCTGATCCATCGGCCCGACGAGAGAGCCCAACGATAGTGCCTGACGACACCATGTCCCATTTCTCACTGCTGGATCCGCCACGCCCGCAGGGTCTTCGTGACACCCTCTTCTGGCAGACCCCTCCCGGCAGCGGCACCGCCCTGGCCCTGGCGCATCTTGCCGAGGACGCCCCCTTGCTGGTGGTAACGGCTGATACCGCCGGCGCCCAGCGCCTCGAGAACGACCTGCGTTTCTTCTCCACCACGCCGGTACTGTCCTTCCCCGACTGGGAGACCCTGCCATACGACAGCTTTTCACCCCATCAGGACATCGTTTCGGCACGACTGCGCACCCTGCGCCGGCTGCAGGACGGCATGCACGGCATCGTGCTGGTGGCGATCAACACCCTGATGCAACGCCTGCCACCGGTCGAGTACATTGCAGGGCGTGTGCTGACGCTGGATGTGGGCATGCACCTCGACCGCGAGGGCTTCCGCGAAAGCCTGTCCCGGGCTGGTTACCGGGCGGTCGAGACCGTTTACGAACCCGGCGAGTACGCCCTGCGCGGCGCCCTGATCGATCTCTTTCCCATGGGCAGCGAGTCTCCACTGCGTATCGATCTGTTCGATGACGAGATCGACACCCTGAGACACTTCGACCCGGATACCCAGCGCAGCCAGGAAAAGGTCGAAGGCGTGGAACTGCTGCCGGCGCACGAGTACTCGCTGGCCCGCTCGGCAATCGCCTGCTTCCGCGAAGGGTTCGAGACGCTGTTTGACGTGGACCCACGCCAGTGTCCGCTCTATATCGATGCGCTCAAGGGCATCCCTTCACCCGGGCTGGAGCAGTACCTGCCGCTGTTCTTCGAAGAGACCGCGACCCTGTTCGAACACCTGGCCGAAGGCACCCGAGTGGCGATGCTACCGGGAGTGTTCGACGCCGCGGAACATCACTGGGCGGCTATCGAGAGTCGTTACGAGAATCTCGGCGTCGATCCGACCCGCCCCCTGCTGCCACCTCACCGCGCCTTCGTGCCGGTCGCCGAGGCGTTTGCGGCCATCAAGAAGCACCCGCGAGTCGAGCTGACCGACGACCCCGACCATCGCCACGCCCTGCAGCCCGCGGCCAAGGCGCCACCACCGGTGCCCATCAATGCAAGGGCGAAGCAGCCGCTGGCTGCGCTCGAGGCGTTCCTCGCCCAGAACCCCGACACCCGGACCCTGTTCGTCGCCGAATCCCGAGGGCGTCGCGAAGCCCTGGAGGAGACCCTGGCCCCGCTGCACCTCCAACTGCCCCACGTGGCCGACTTTCGCAGCTTTCTTGCCGACGACAGCCAACTGGCGATTACCGAAGGCGAGATCGACGCCGGCCTGTGGCTGGAGCGGCCCGATCTCGCCGTGATCAGCGAGACCGAGCTCCTCGGCGACGTGGTACGACAGAGTCGCCGCCGGGAAAAGGCCACGGATGCCAACGAACTGGCAGTACGGCATCTCTCCGAGCTTCGTCCAGGCGCACCCGTCGTCCACCAGACCCACGGCGTCGGTCGCTATTGTGGCCTGGAGGCCCTGGAAGCGGGTGGCCAGGCAGCCGAGTTCGTTGCCCTGGAATACGCCGACGGCGCCAGGCTGTATGTGCCCGTGGACAGCCTGCATCTGATATCACGCTATGCCGGCGCCGACGACGAACTAGCCCCCCTGCATCGGCTCGGCTCCGACCACTGGGACAAGGCGCGCCGGAAGGCCGCCGAGAAGATCCGCGACACCGCCGCCGAGCTGCTCGACGTCTATGCCCGCCGCGAGGCCCGCGAGGGATTCGCCTGCGCCCCCCCTGACGAGGAGTACAGCCGCTTCGCCGCCAGCTTCCCCTTCGAGGAGACGCCAGACCAGCGCGCCGCCATCGCCGCGGTGATCGGTGACATGACGGCCCCTCGCCCCATGGATCGCGTGGTCTGCGGCGACGTCGGCTTCGGCAAGACCGAAGTCGCCATGCGTGCCGCTTTCCTCGCCGTGCAGTCGGGCCGCCAGGTGGTGGTGCTGGTGCCCACCACCCTGCTCGCCCGCCAGCACTATGAGAACTTTCGCGATCGCTTTGCCGACACCGCCGTGCAGATCGAGCTGATCTCGCGCTTCACTGCCGGCAAAGGGCAGGCCGAATCTCTAGATCGCATCGAGTCCGGCAAGGCCGATATCGTCATCGGCACCCACAAGCTGCTGTCGAAATCAATGAAACTGCCCAACATGGGACTTCTCGTCATCGACGAGGAGCACCGCTTCGGCGTCACCCAGAAGGAGCGACTCAAGAACCTGCGCGCTGAGGTCGACATCCTGACACTGACCGCCACACCCATACCGCGCACACTGAATATGGCCATGAGCGGTATCCGCGATCTCTCGATCATCGCTACGCCACCGGCCCGCCGGCTGTCGGTTAAGACCTTCGTCCAACAACGCGACGAGTCGGTGATCAAAGAGGCGATCCTGCGCGAGATACTCCGTGGTGGGCAGGTCTACTTTCTGCACAACGAGGTCAAGACCATCGAGATCGCCGCCGAGAAGGTACGCGAGCTGGTGCCCGAGGCCCGAGTCGCAGTGGCCCACGGACAGCTGCCCGAACGCGCGCTCGAGCGGGTGATGTCCGACTTCTACCACAAGCGCTTCAACGTATTGGTCTGCTCCACCATCATCGAGACCGGCATCGACGTGCCCAGCGCCAACACCATCGTCATCGAGCGCGCCGATCGCTTCGGCCTGGCCCAGCTCCACCAGCTGCGTGGCCGCGTCGGCCGCAGTCATCACCAGGCCTATGCCTACCTGCTCGCCCCGCCACCGCGGACCATGACCCGTGACGCATCCAAGCGCCTGGAGGCGATAGCCGGTGCCGAGGACCTTGGCGCCGGGTTCACCCTGGCCAGTCACGACATGGAGATCCGCGGCGCCGGGGAGCTGCTCGGCGAGGAGCAGAGCGGCCAGATGGAGGCAATCGGCTATGGCCTCTACATGCAGATGCTCGATCGCGCCGTGGCCGCCATTCGTGCCGGCAAGACGCCCAATATCGACGCCCCGCTGGACCAGGGCGTCGAAGTGAGCCTCAACCTGCCGGCACTGATCCCCGAAGCGTATCTGCCCGATGTCCAGCAGCGCCTGGTGATGTACAAGCGTATCGCCAGTGCCGAGACCGAGGCCGACCTCAAGGAGTTGCAGGTGGAAATGATCGATCGTTTCGGCCTTCTTCCGGCCCCGGTGAAAACCCTGATGCGCCAGACTAAGCTGCGCCAGCGGGCCGAGCGCCTGGGAGTCGTGCGGCTCGAGGCCGGTGCCGCGAAAGGCCGGCTGATCTTCGGCGCACAGACTCGAGTCGACCCATTGATACTCGTACAGTTGATCCAGAAGTCCCCGGAGTGCTATCGCCTCGACGGCGCCGATACGCTGCGCTTCGAGCGGGAAATGGAAACGGAGGAGGCTCGCTTCCACGCCATCGAGGAGCTGCTGGAAGTACTCAACCGCAAGGCGGATGCCGCCTGAAGCGGCGCACCAGCTCGTTTGTTTCACAGGGGGACTCCCCGCGACCGCCTTGAGCGCTATAATGGCGATACGTGCTCTCAACATCGCAACCCAAGACACGAAACGGCATCACTGGCGCTTCGCCAGGATGCCTGAACCGTCGCTCCGCAGGGTACCGGGTGCTTACTGCCTCGGCTGCAGACGACTCTCCAACGAGATCATGACGTTGATGAAAAACCCGACACTGGCCAGACGAACATTGCGCTCTGCCGCGCTCTTCGGCCTTGTTGCCCTGCTCGCAGCTCCGGCGCTTGCCAATGAGCCTGACGAGGAAAACACGCTCCCCCGCGGCCACTTCCTGTTGCCCGAACAGGGGAACGTGATCGGTGAGGCCTACACCGTTACCGTCGAGGAGGGGCAGACCCTGATCGATATCGGGCGCCAGCACAATGTGGGCTATGACGAGATCCGCATGGCGAATCCCGATGTCAGCATCTGGGCACCCTTTGCCGGTATCGAAGTGGTGATTCCTGCCCAGCACATCCTGCCCGACGCACCGCGGGAAGGAATCGTCGTTAACCTCTCCGAACTGCGTCTCTATTACTACTCCAGCGACGACGTGGTCGAGACCTACCCCATCAGCGTGGGCCGCGACGGTTTCGCCACACCGGTGGGGGTCACAAGGACCACCGTCAAGGTCAAGGACCCGCACTGGTCACCGCCTCGCTCCATGCGCGAGGAAGCCGCCGCAAGGGGCGAACCGGCACCGACAATCGTCCCACCTGGGCCCGACAACCCACTGGGCCGGCACGCCATTCTGCTGGGACTGCCGAGCTACCTGATCCATGGCACCAACATGCCCGACGGGGTCGGCATGCGAGCCAGCCGCGGCTGCATCCGGATGTTCCCGGAAGATATCGAGTCGCTCTATGACCGAGTGCCCAGCGGTACCAAGGTGAACATCATCGACCAGCCTTTCAAGGCCGCCTGGTCTTCTGATGGCATTCTTTACGCCCAATCCTTCCCGCAGCTCGAGGAGAACCTGGGCAACTTCGAACCGATTCTCAACGCCATTGAGGTGGTCGCCAATACCTTCGGCGACGAAAAGCCCCCGGTGGACTATGCCCAGCTGCGTCGCGTCGTCGAGAACCCGAACGGCCAGATGGTTTCGTTGTTGATGGTCGCCGAAGAAGAACCATCCCCGTCTGCTCCCAGCCTGGATGACCATGAAGAAGGCCTCTTCTCCGAGCTGGAGCTTACCCATCAGGAAGGGCTCTTTTCCGAGCTGGAGATCAGCCAGCGATAACGCACCTATCGCCTCGAGCGCAACGAGAATAGCAACAAGAAAACCCCGCCGAAGCGGGGTTTTCTTGTACTGCAAAACCGCCATCACCCTGACGGGTGATACCGGCACTCACGCAGAGTTACTTCTGCATGGAGCGCTGGAACATACGGTTCATTTCTTCGCGGTTCTGCTCGGACATCTGCAGCGCCGCCTGGGCGTCACGCTGTGCCTGGTTGGCAGTGTTCTGAGCTTGAGTCGCAATGCTGCGTGCTTCGGCAGCATCAGCCTGGGCAGATTCTGCAGTCTGGCGAACTTCATCCAGAGCAGCGTTGGAAGCACAACCGGCCAGAATAGCCATAGATGCAGCAGCGGCGGTGAGCTTCAGGGTGGTCTTCAGAGTCATGGTGTTCTCCTTGAGTCTTCCTTGGTACTGCACGGTTAGTACAGCGGCGTTAATGTAGCCTGAGGTCAGGCTATCCTGCAAATTGCAGGATTCTTGCAGCGACTGCTGCCAAGCACAGGAGTCAAACGCTGTTTTATAACACCTTACGGCGCTTGTCCATAGCTCGAAACGTCCCTTGCGCATATTGAGCCTAGCGGATCACGACGCGAGTGCCAATCTCGATTAGCTCCGAAAGCCTTTCGATCTGCTCGTTCGTGACCGCCACACACCCCTGAGTCCAGTGGTAACTGGCATGCACATCAGGGTCTGCCCCACCGAGTCCATGGATACCGATAAACCCACCCAGCACGGTCTGCTGCGGCGGATAGCCATGGCTCCGATAGTACGCGAAATAATCTTCGTAATCGCGCTCAGTGTAAAGCCCTGATTCGAGAGCCATGCGCGCGTGGGCCGGCGTCGGATAGTCAAGCCCGATGAAGATGTGCCAATCGCTCTCGTTATTGAAGCGATTGACGCGAAACTCGCCCATTGGGGTCACATTACCACCGCGCAACCGCTCGGGCCCGGCACCGGCTCTCCCCAACGAGACCGGTGAGAAACGCTCGACCAGTGCATTGCCCCGGTAGACACTGAGCACGGCCCGCTCGTCTTCGACCAACACCCAGAGTTCGTCGTCATGACGAGGAATCTGCGCGCGAGCCAGAAGGGTTTCGATCAGATTGGCTCGGGCGCTATTGGACATCAGCAGCGCAAAAGGCGCTGACAGGGCAAGCAGGCCGAAGCGGCGTCGAGTGACAGAGGTCATCGGCTCCTCACAGGGGAAGAAGAAAGCAGAAAAACGGGGCCTTATGGCGTTGTTATAGCTTATCCGTTGCATGGGTGTCAGTCGAAATAGAAGTGCAAAAAAATGTAGCCGCCCCGCTGGGCCCGCTTCCTTTCTCCGCTTGCAGACCAAGCAATTCCATTTCGCTGCTGGCAAACCACACCTTACCAAGAAAAATTACTACACAGGCTTCTTGCGCACCAATCACTTGCGGAAAAACCGACCACCAGTATCGAGTGGCTCATGCCCCCGGGCGAAGACGTATGGCTGCTCGAGGCGGCCGGTGCCGGACCATGGAAGCCCCTGCAGCGCTCCATAGCCGGCCTCTGGCAGGGTTTCCAGTCAAGCCCCTCGTGCAACAGCGATCAACGCCTGCGGGCGAGCGTCCAGTGCTGTTCAGCCTGGCAGGCCATGGCTTCTCAGGTAATCGTCATAGCTTCCCGTGAAATCGACGATCCCGGCATCGCTCATATCGAGGATCCGGGTGGCCAGCGAGGAGACGAACTCACGGTCGTGGCTGACGAAGATCAGCGTACCGGGATAATGCTCCAGAGCCAGGTTCAGCGCCTCGATGGACTCCATGTCCAGGTGGTTGGTGGGCTCATCCATCAACAGCACGTTGGGCCGGGTCAGCGTAAGCTTGCCGAACAGCATGCGGCCCTGCTCACCACCGGAGATGACCTTCACCGACTTGTCGATATCGTCGCTGGAGAACAGCATGCGGCCCAGAGCGCCACGGATCACCTGCTCACCGCCATCGCTCCACTGGGACATCCACTCGAACAGCGTCGCGTCGTTGGCAAAGTCGTCGGCATGGTCCTGGGCGAAGATGCCCAGTTCCGCACTATCGGTCCAGCGCACCGCGCCGGCCTGCGGATGCAATTCGCCGGCCAGGGTACGCAGCAGCGTGGTCTTGCCAATGCCGTTGGGGCCGATGATGGCGATTCGCTCTCCCGCCTCGACGGTCATGGAGAGCCCTTCAAACAACAAGGGCTCGCCAGCGTACCCCTGGCTGAGGGCCTCGACATTGACCGCGTTGCGGTGGATCTTCTTGCCCTGCTCGAAGCGGATGAAGGGACTGACGCGACTGGAAGGCTTGATATCCTCGAGCTTGATCTTCTCGATCTGCCGCGCTCGAGAAGTCGCCTGCTTGGCCTTGGAGGCATTGGCCGAGAAGCGGCTGACAAAGGTCTGCAGTTCGGCGATCTGCGCTTTCTTCTTGGCGTTGTCGGCGTACTGGCGCTCACGTGCCGCCGTGGCAACGGTCATGTAGTCGTCGTAATTGCCAGGGAACAGCTTGATCTCGCCATAGTCCAGGTCCGCCATGTGCGTGCAGACGCTGTTCAGGAAATGGCGATCGTGGGAAATGATGATCATGGTGCTGCTACGGGCCGTGAGCATGCCTTCCAGCCAGCGGATGGTATTGATATCCAGATGGTTGGTGGGCTCATCGAGCAGCAGCACATCGGGATCGGAGAAGAGCGCCTGGGCCAGCAGCACCCGCAGCTTCCAGCCCGGCGCCACTTCGCTCATGGGGCCGGCATGTTGCGCCATGGGGATGCCGAGCCCCATCAGCAGCTCGCCGGCCCGGGATTCAGCGGTATAGCCGTCGAGTTCGGCGAAGCGCACCTCCAGGTCGGCCACAGCCATGCCATCCGCTTCGCTCATCTCCGGCAACGAATAGATCCGCTCTCGCTCTGCCGCCACTTCCCACAACTCGCGATTGCCCATGATGACGGTATCAATGACCCGCTCGGACTCGAAGGCGAACTGGTCCTGGCGCAGCTTACCGAGACGGGACCCCGAATCGATCATCACCTGACCCGACGAGGGTTCCAGATCGCCTCCGAGGATTTTCATGAACGTGGATTTGCCGCAGCCGTTGGCCCCGATCAAGCCGTAGCGGTGACCGTTGCCAAACTTGATGGAAACGTTCTCGAACAGGGGCTTGGCCCCGAACTGCATGGTGATATTGGCGGTGGAGATCACGTAGGAAGGCCCAATCGTAGGGAAACGCTGAACAAATCACCGAGCGAGATGAAGCGCAAGGCGCACGGAGCACAGGAACCGGAGCATATGGGGTATATGTGAGGATTCCGCGCACCGCGCAACGCAGCGATTCGCTCGTGCAGGCATTTGTGTAGTGTTTCCGTAGTGCAAAAGACCGCGATTGTACCTCTTATGGCCGCCTATCACATGGCCATTCTCCTACCTGCACCGAACGATTGCCCCGACCTGACGCCCCGCCGGGCGGAATCCGGCGGGACGATGGCAAGGGTGGCCAGGTCAGTCGTGGCGCTCTACCGTAAAGATACTCTGCAGTTTGTGCTTCTTGCCATAGAGGTGGACGGTGGTCTCATCGAAGGGAAAGCGGTCCAGGTACTCGCTGTGGTTGTTGAAACGCGGCTTGTGGGCATTGATCATGGCCGCCGCCAGTCGCTCCCGATTGGCGTGCCCGGCCAGTCCGACAGCATGCCAGAGCTCTTCTCCGGGCTGCAGGAAGGCCTCCCACTTGGCACGATCCTCGTGGTGTTCGAGACCATAGCGTGCATTGCGATGCTCTCCAACGTAGAGAAGCTCCTGCACGTCCATTTCCTCGGTTTCGGGATCCTTGGCGGCACGAAAAACACAATAGATACCGGATTCGTCCGGAGCGTCATGCAGTTGATCTCGAGTCCAGTAGCCAAGCATCTTGGGGGATAACAGCTGTTCCGACATAGGGTCTTCCTCCTGGTGGCTCAGTAATCCTCGAGTCTCTGCATGTCACGGACGATACGCCGTACCTCCGCTTCATGCCCGGCAGCAAGGGCATTGAAAAATGCTCTCTCGTCGCTGCCTCCCGCCAGCTCACTGCGGTGCGCATAGAGATCCTGCAGCGTTCGGTGAGCGGTCAGTGCCGTCGCCAGTACGCTCTGCACACTCTCACTGTCGACCCCTTCGGGCAGACGTTCAAGCACCGGTGCGTGGGGAAAATCGTTCGGGTCATCGAACCATGTCTCCAGCACGCCGGTATGATCAGAGCCGTCATCCAGGTAGCCGGCGAGATCGGACTGCTGCTTGCGCTCGCGCTCCGCCAGATAATCCAACGCCATGCGTACCCGGTCGTCGACGCCGCTGCCGGCCAATTGCGAGTAGTGGCTGGCAAGACGAGCGTGATAGTCGGCCGCCCAATGCACCAGTTCCTTCACTTGATGAAAGCGCATACGAACCTCCCCCGATATCGTCATTGCCAGCCTAATCGGCTCGCCCTGCCTTCATCTTAGCCAAAGCACAGCGAGAGCGGTTTGATGCATATCAACGAGAAGCGATACGCGCTAGCGAAGCAGAGAGGCGTCGATGGCAATGAACTCACTGGCCGCGCGTATCAGCGAGTCGGCCGTCAAGCGCTCCACCCCAACCACGTCCACGGGGATGTCGCAGCGCTGCCGGATTCGCTCGACCAGCAGGTCGAAATCGCCGTCGCCGGAGACGAGCACCAGCCGCTCCACGGCGTGAGCGGCCTCCATGGCATCCAGCGCGATTCCCACGTCCCAGTCGCCCTTGGCCGAGCCGTCGCTACGCTGAATGTAGGGCTTGAGCTTCACGCTGAAGCCGATGCCACGCAGGATGTTCTGGAACTGGCGCTGCCTGGGATCGCCCCGCTCCACGGCGTAGGCATTGGCCACGACCACGTCATGGCCGGCCGCGAAGCGGGCCCAGAAGGCGTGATAGTCGAAATGACGACCGAAGGCCTGACGGGTAGTGTAGTAGACGTTCTGCACATCGACGAAGATGGCGACACGCTCCGCTCGGTTCACCACTCCTGACTGGTCTCACGCAAGGCGGCGATCTCGACCTTGGCGTCCAGCAGACAGCCGCGCAGCTCATCGCCCAGGGCGGCGGCGCTGCCCACGGCGATCAGACCCCGGGTGGCGCCGCTGGAGCGCCGCGCCGCACCATCGCAGCCGTGCAGCGCCTCGAGCCGGGTGACCAGCCAGGCGAGCCAGCTGTCGGGCTGGGCGGCCAGCTCGCGCAGTCGGTGCAGCTCGGCGATGCCGGCCCCCTCGGGGCCGAGCAGCTCGCGCCAGTCATGACGAGCCAGGTGGGCATGCTCGGTCACCTCCCGCAGCAGCGACTCCAGCGCCAGCTCCGTCAAGGCCAGCGCACCCTCCTCGGCCGCCATACGACGCGCTTCGGCATGCTCGTCGCTGCCCGTTGGCGTATCGAGCAACAGCTCGGCCTGATAGAGCAGCTGATTGGTGCGGGCCCGAGGCGTCATTTGCGCTTGTCCTCCACCTGCCACCTGCCATTGTCAAAGTAGGCCTTCCAGCCGGTGGCCTTGCCCTCCTCCTCGGTCATCACGAACTGCTCCTTGGTCTTGCGCGAGAAGCGGATCTGGCTCGGGCGGCCATCGGGATCCTCGGTGGGAGCATCGAGCAGGTAGTGGTATTTCTCGGGCAGCGCCTCGGCGTGGGCCTTGAGTTCGCGCACCAGCGGCGGACGCGTTTCCCGATTCTTGGGAAACTTGCTGGCGGCCAGGAACAGGCCGCTGGCTCCGTCGCGCAGGACATAATGATCCTCCACCTTCTGACAGGCCAGCTCCGGCATGGGAATGGGATCCATCTTGGGCGGCGCCACTTCCCCACTCTTCAGCAGCTTGCGTGTGTTCTTGCATTCGCTGTTGGTACAGCCAAAGTACTTGCCGAAACGGCCGGACTTGAGCTGCATCTCGCTGCCGCACTTGTCGCACTCGATGGTGGGACCATCATAACCCTTGATGCGAAACCGGCCCCTCTCGACTTCGTAGCCGTCGCAGTCGGGGCTGTTGCCGCAGATATGCAACTTGCGCTGCTCGTCGATCAGGTAGCTGTCCATGGCCGTACCGCACTTGGGGCAGCGATGCTTGGCACGCAGCGCCTCGGCCTCGGCTTCCTCGTCGGCATCGGCGGCGACCGCCTCCTCGCCGGGCAGCAGGTCGATGGTGGTCTTGCAGCGCTCCTTGGGCGGCAGGTTGTAACCGCTGCAGCCCAGGAAGACGCCGGTGGAGGCCGTACGGATCTGCATCTTGCGACCGCAGGTGGGGCAATCGATATCCGTGGGGACCGGCTGGTTCGGCCGCATGCCGTCCTCGCTCTGGGCCGCCTCAAGCTCCTGTCGGAACTCCGCATAGAAGGCATCGAGCAGCTCCCGCCAGTTGCGTTCGCCTTCGGCCACCTCGTCGAGCCCGTCTTCCATGCGTGCCGTGAAGGAGAAGTCCATCAGGTCCGGGAAGGACTCCTTGAGACGCTCGGTGACGATATCGCCCAGCTTCTCGGCGTAGAAACGTCGATTCTCCAGCTTCACGTATCCACGATCCTGGATCGTGGAGATGATCGACGCGTAGGTGGAGGGCCGGCCGATACCGCGCTTCTCCAGCTCCTTGACCAAGCTTGCCTCGGTGTAGCGAGCCGCCGGCTTGGTGAAATGCTGCTTGGGGTCAAGCGCGGCCAGGGTCATGGGGGTGCCCGTGGGCAGGTCGGGTAGCGCCTGATCCTCGTTCTTCCCCGCCGGCTTCATGACACGGGTATAACCGTCGAACTTGAGCACACGGCCCTTGGCCCGCAGCTCGTAGCCTCCGGTTTCCACGGTCAGGGTACTGGAGAGATACTCCGCCGGCGTCATCTGACAGGCCACAAACTGACGCCAGATCAATTCATAGAGACGCTCGGCGTCACGCTCCATGCCGGCCAGTTCACCCGCCTTGCGCTGTACCTCCGAGGGGCGGATTGCCTCATGCGCTTCCTGGGCACCCTCCTTGCTCGAGTAGCGGTTGGGTGCCTCGGGCAGGTAGCGGCTGCCGAATTCGGCGTTGATATACTCGCGCACGTTCTCCACCGCGTCCTTGGACAGGTTGGTGGAGTCGGTACGCATATAGGTGATGTAGCCTGCCTCGTAGAGGCGCTGGGCCAGCGTCATGGTCTTCTTCACCGAAAAACCGAGCCGGCCGCTGGCGGCCTGCTGCAGGGTCGAGGTGATGAAGGGGGCATTCGGCTTCGAACGGGTCGGCTTGTCCTCCCGGGAGGTAATGGCAAGGCTCGCCTCACGCAGCGCGGCAATGCGCTCCATGGTTTCGGCTTCTGAGGTGGGGCGAAATGCCTTGCCGTCCTGGCGAACCAGTTCGAAGCGAACAGGCTCACCCTCGCTCGAGACCAGGTCGGCATGTACGTCCCAGAACTCCTCGGGCACGAAGGCGCGAATCTCACGCTCACGCTCAACGATCAAGCGCACGGCCACCGACTGGACGCGGCCCGCCGACAGGCCGCGAGCGACCTTGGCCCACAGCAGGGGCGACAGCATGAACCCCACCACCCTGTCCAGGAAACGACGCGCCTGCTGGGCCTCGACCCGGGGAATATTGAGACTGCCGGGCTCGGTGAAAGCCTCCTGGATGGCGTTCTTGGTGATCTCGTTGAAGACAACCCGCTTGTAGCGAGAATCCTCACCGCCGATGGTCTCCTTGAGGTGCCAGGCGATGGCCTCCCCCTCGCGATCCAGATCGGTCGCGAGGTAGACGGCGTCGGCCTTCTCGGCCAGCTTCTGAAGCTCCGCCACGACCTTTTCCTTTCCCGGCAGGATCTCGTACTGTGCCTTCCAGCCATGTTCCGGGTCGATGCCCATGCGGCGAATCAGTTGATCCTTGGCCCTGTGCTGCTTGTACTCGGCCTTCTCCTCAGGCGACATCTTGCGGGTAGCCGCAGCCTGGCGTGCGCGCTCCTTGGGGTCGGAGGCAGCCTTGCCCGAGCCGCTGGTCGGCAGGTCGCGTATATGACCCACGCTCGACTTCACGATGAATTCGCTGCCGAGATACTTGTTGATCGTCTTGGCCTTGGCCGGCGACTCGACGATGACCAATGACTTGCCCATAGTGCTCCACTTTCTGCGCGGCGGGGACCCGATGGTCCCCCCTGACGGTTCCGGCCCGCCTGTCCGAGCGGACGATCCTCGCGGGGTGAAAAATCCGCTTACCCTACCCCAGCAACCCTCTTTGCGCCAGTCACGGCCCTAATGACGGCACGGAACCAGCACTCTGAACGTAGCAGCAAGGCAGGGCTGCTGTCGTTTACTTCGCCGCCTGCCCCGCCAACATCCTCCCCCAAAGCGGGCCCGCCAATGCTCCTTCTATAAAAGGCGGGTGCCCCCGTTGATGGAATCGACGGGGGCACGGTAGCGAAGGAAACAATCAGCGCTTGCGCGGTTTACGGGTCGCCTTCGGCTTGGGTTTGGGCTCGGCCTGCTTGGACTCGGCCTGCTTGGCACCCGGCTTGGGCTCGGCCTGCTTAGGCTCGGTCTGCTTAGCAACCGGCTTGGGCTCGGCCTGCTTGGCAACCGGCTTGGGCTCGGCCTGCTTGGCAACCGGCTTGGGCTCGGCCTGCTTGGCAACCGGCTTGGACTCGGCCTGCCTGTCTTCCAGCAGTTTCTCGACCTCCCCACGGGCCATCGCCTCGGCCTTGGCGCCACTCTCTACGTCCGCATGCAACTCGGCGATTGCCTGGCGCTGACCTGCCGGATCGACCCGCTCCAGCGCCTTGCCGAAGAGTTCCCGGACGTGATCGTAACGCTTGCTTGCGCGCTCGTTGAGGTCACCGCTGGCGGCCAGCACATGATCGATATGCTCCAGGTGGCCGCGTATCTCATCGGCCTTCTCCCCCAGCAGCAGCTCCGGGATAGCCTCGAGGGCTGCTTCCCGGTCAAGCTTGAGGATGAAGAACTGGTCACGCACTAATTGCTTGAAGTCGGCCAGGTTACGCCCCGGCTCGAGTTCAGCCCGTGAAGCCCGCAGCCGCTTGAAGTTGCGCTCATCGGTTGTAGGTGATCCGCCCAGCACATGGATCACGGAGCGCATCACGGCTTCGTGGCTGCCACCCTCGGCGACCCGATGACGCAGCTCATCCTGGCGACGCTCGATGAAGCGGCGATGCTCGGGCTCGCTCCCCGGGCGACGGCGGTGAATGTGCGCATCGCCTCCCAGGCCTACCATAGCCTGCAGCAACGGTTGACCATAGACCTGCAGAAACAGCTGCTCGGTGGCGTTGTCGCGCATTTCACGCCAGGCGTCGAGCCCCCGAGTCAGCTGGTCCGAGGCAATACCTTCGAAAGTACGGAAGATATTGTCTTTCCCCACCGGATGACGATCCTCGCGCACCCAGTCGGCCAATACGGGCAGCGGCACGGATAGCGGATTGCGATCCGAGAGCAGCTTGTAGCCCAGGCGAATGGGGTGCATGCGACGGATAAGCCGCGACGCCTCGGGCGTCATCACTCCGCGCACCCATGGTTGGACGAAGAGTCGATACAGCCCCAGGTTGATCTCGGACACCCGTGCCACCGTAGCGAAACGCGTGTCGTCTTCTTCGCTATGGCGGATGACGTCCCGATTCATTCCCTCGATGGAGCGGGGCTTGAACTCGAGCAGGTAGTCCCGCTCGATCAGCTCCGCATCACTACGCTCGGCCGCAGTCGTCACCGTGGTCTCATAGAGCCCCGGAGGCAATACGTCGATGTAATCGATGTTGGCCGTGAATTCGGTATGTTCCTTGCGGGAGACACTGCCCGACACGAAGATTCCCAGGTGGCCGGTGGTGTCATGCACGCAATAGACGATGGTCTGATCGCTGGCGATGATATCGTCCACGTCTTCATAGAGGTCTCGCACCCAGCCCAGCGCTTGAGGCGGCGGCGTGATGTCATCACCCTGCGAGCAGAACACCACGACCGGGGAGCGCACGTTGCGCAGGTCGATGCGTCGGCCGTCGGAAGTGACCAGCTGCGAGGTGGAGAGTCGATTGCCGATGAAGAGGTTATCGACGATGTACTGGATTTCCTCTCCACCAAGCACCACGTGGCCGCCCCACCAGCGCTCGAAATTCAGATAACGGTCGGCTTCGGTGTCGACATTGGCGAACAGCTGGTACTGCTTGTTCCACCAGGTGTTCGCCGGATTGAGCCTTTCGAAGTTCTGCACCAGCATGGCGCCGTCGAACAGGCCGCTACCGATGTCGCTGGCCAACGTGGTCATCCAACTGCCACCGGACATGCCGCCGGTATACCGCATCGGTGCCTTGCCCCGCTCGCCGGCCCAGTAGGAGAGCGGCGCACCGGCAATCAGGATCGGCCCGAACAGGTCTGGCTCGAGTGATGCCGCCATCATGATCTGCCATCCGGCCTGGCAGTTGCCCACCACCATCGGCTTTTCCGCGGCCTCGGGATGCAGCTCGATGACACGGCGCAGGAAGGCGATCTCCGCCTCCACCACATCCTCCACCGTCTGGCCTTCTTCGGGGTAAGGCAAGAAGCCGATGAAGTAGCAGGGGTGACCGGCACGCAGGGCAACACCGATCTCGCTGTCGGGCTTGAAGCCACCGATGCCCGGGCCGTGTCCCGCCCGCGGATCCACGACCACGAAGGGACGGGACTGGAGGTCAAGCTCGACATTGGACGGTGGCAGGATTCGCATCAACTCATAGTTGACCGGTCGCGGCAGTGTGCGGCCATCCATGACGACCTCGGCCTCGAAACCCAGCACGTTGGGCTTGGATTTCTCGATATGCTCCAGGTACTGGTTACCGCGCTCGCGCATGACGTCCATGTACAACACGCTGCGTTCGACGGCATCACGCCAGTAGTCGAACGCGGCACGGCCGAAACCGAAGGGATCCAGAAAGGTCATCGCCTCTTCAGGCGGTGTCGGCATCAGTGAGTTCATGTGCGACTCCAGGGTTCGCTGGCACCGATTGTGTCGGCACCAGGAGGGAGATTGATTGCTGCAATGCAACAATCATAGTACGTAGGGGGACATGCTGACGAGTCATTTTATTGAAATTCTGTATCCAAAATTCGCAACCCTCTGTTTTGTAATGTTAATCAAGAATAACTAGCCGATACCTGCCACTCCGTCATTGCCCGCCGCTCCCTGCGTTCCGCTTCGGCGGCATCACGCCCCCAAACCAGCAACCTCGCGTCTGGCGCGCCGACACCATCACCTCGAGGCCGGTCGAGCCTGACCCCTGGCCCGCCGCTCAGAAAGCCCCCCGAGAGCGACAGCAAGCGCAAGCGCGCCTGGCCGGGACGACCCGGCCCATGCCCCATGTGCCCCACCCGTGGACGCCGCAGGCGACCGCCGCCGACCAGACGCAGCTGCTCTACAGCGAGGTCGAGCCCGGTAAGCACTTCGGCAAGGCCCTCATAGCCCGTCAAGCCGGGCCGCATGTAGGCGAACCCCAGTCGATTGCCCACCAATGTGAAGCTGAGCGTCGCCAGGCCGACCAGCCCAGCCGACTGGGCGCCTTTGACAGCAAGCTGGCCCAGATAGGCGCGCTGCTCCGGCGTCAGTCTGTCACTTGGTGCCACCGCAAGACCGCCATCGAGAATCTCATGCTCGATCAGGGCCAACGCCTGTCCCCGGGCGTCGACCAGTACCGGCAGATGCAGGGGAGGCGACCCATCTTCCAAGTGGCTGAGCGGGACTCCCGCTTCCCGCATCAGCTGACGGCCAGCCGACAGATCGTGCAGTGTCGCAAGCAGGCTGACACAGGGTCCGACAAACGCCAGACCGGCCTGGCGGCAGGCCTTTGCCAGGGCTATCTGGACGTCGGCCCCCGCCTCGGCGGGATGCAGCAGATCGCAGCCCAGCCGACGGGCATGCCCCATCAGCTCGTCGCCGACCTTGCCATCACTGCCGTGCCAGTCCAGCCCCAGCTCGGTACACGCCTGGCCGGCACGCAGCGCCTCCAGGCCACTGCCCACCACCATGACCGATTGCCTGGCGCTAGGCTGCCCGACAGCACTGTCGCTAGGTTTCATGAAGCCTTTCCTCGTGGATGCCGAAAACCGGGCATGACCGCTGCCCGCAGGCGGTGATAGCATGAATTCCGATGTTCAATGGGTGCCTGGCGCCCCTCCAGCGGATTGATCGATGACCACGCCAAGCCTGCTGAACCGCCTGACCTTTCGCCAACTCCAGGTCTTCCAGGCCGTGTATCGCCAACACTCCTACTCGCGGGCGGCCCAAACGCTGGGACTGACCCAGCCGGCGGTCAGCGCGCAGATCCGCCAGTTGGAACAGGTCATCGGCCAGCCCCTCTTCAAGTACACCGGCAAGACCCTGCATGTGCTGCCCGCCGCCGATGCACTATCGGCCTCGACCCTGGCCATCTTCGGCCAGGTCTCACGACTGCAGATGGCACTCTCGGACATGGCCGGCACCATCTCAGGGGAACTCAACCTGGCGGCCGTTTCCACCGCGCAATACGTTGTGCCCCACCTGATCGCACGCTTCCGCGCGCACTATCCCAATGTCCAGGTGCGCCTGCAGGTCTGCAACCGCAGCCAGGCTCTGGAGCGCCTGGCCGAGCGCCGCGACGACCTGGTAATCATGGCCATGGTGCCCGAAGACGACGACAACCTGATCTTCATGCCGATCCTGGAAAACGAACTGATACCGGTGGTGTGGCCCGGGCACCCGCTGCTGGCGGCCGCCACCCCCACCCTGGAAGACCTGGCCCAGCACTATCTACTGATGCGCGAGTCAGGATCCGGGGTTCGCACCGCCTTCGAGCAGCAGGCGGCCGAACAGGACGTCCCCCTGCCCCACACCATGGAGCTTGGTACCAACGAAGCCATCAAGCAGGGTGTGATGGCGCACCTGGGCGTTGCGGTCCTGCCACGGCTGGCCGTCAAGCTGGAGCTGGGAGCGGGCCTGCTGGCCGAACTCACCCTGCCTGGCTTTCCCCTGCGCCGCTCCTGGTGCACGGTCTATCCCCGAGATCGCTTCCCCACCCCGGTGACGGAGCTATTCCTGCGCTTCGTGCGCGAGCGACTCGGCGAATTCGACGCTCATTTCAAGGCGCCACCCAAGCCGATTCCGGATCACGGCGTGGTGTGCCTGCCAATTCAGCCGACCTGAGCCACGGCGCGCCCGCCTCGGCTGTCCCCTCCCAGGGCGAATATGGTAGATTAGCGGCCTGCGTCCAACGTATCAATCTGCGCGCCATGCAGCGCTCGTGACGTTGTCGTCGCCCCTTCCGGGCGCCTTCGACGTACAGCCACATGGCCCTGGCAGCCGCCGAGTGGAGGGGCTCACACCCTTATGAGCGACAGCACCTCAAAACGCGTGCCCAGCGGTGAGAAATTCCGCAATGAACACGGCATGGCCGTAATCAAGGATGGCATCAAGCAGCGCAAGCAGGTCGAAGAGCAGCCCGAGCCGGGCCGGAAGCCCCAGTGGCTGCGTGCCCAGATCCCCGGTGGCGAGCGCTTCGAGGCGGTCAAGAAGAATGTCAGCACACACCGCCTGAGCACCGTCTGCACCGAGTCGCACTGCCCCAACATGGGTGAGTGCTGGAGCAACGGCACGGCCACCATCATGCTGATGGGGTCGGTGTGCACGCGTGCCTGCCGCTTCTGCGCCGTGGATACCGGCAACCCCAGGGGCTGGCTCGACAGCGAGGAGCCTGCCAACACCGCCAAGTCGGTGGAGCTGATGGGGCTACGCTACGTGGTGCTGACCTCGGTGGATCGCGACGACCTGCCCGATGGCGGTGCGACGCACTACGCCGATTGCATCCGCGCCATCAAGGCGAACACGCCCAAGGTGGTGGTGGAAGCCCTCACCCCCGATTTCGACGGCGACCCGCAGGCCATCGAGCGCGTCGTCGATTCCGGCCTGGAAGTCTTTGCCCAGAACGTCGAGACGGTGGAGCGCCTTACGCACCGGGTACGCGACCCGCGTGCCGGCTACCGCAAGACGCTCGACGTGCTGGCCCATGCCAAGCGATACAAGCCGGAGGTCCTGACCAAGACCAGCCTCATGCTGGGCCTGGGCGAGACCGAGGAGGAGATCCTGGCCACCCTCGACGACCTGCGCGCCATCGGCGTGGATATCGTCACCCTCGGCCAGTACCTGCGCCCCACGCGAAACCATCTGCCGGTCGAGCGCTGGGTCACCCCCCAGGAGTTCGAACGCTATCGTCAGTTGGGGCTGGAAAAGGGCTTTCTGGAAGTGGCCTCGGGGCCACTGGTGCGCTCCAGCTATCGCGCCGACCAGGTTTTCGAGAAAAACAATCTCGGTCTCGCAGCGCCCGCCGAGGTGCCGGGCCAGGGAGCAGATACCAACCGTATCGACGCCATCAACGTCGGCTAGTGTCGCTGAGCACCGTTAGAACGGAAACAGCAGCGCGCGCCATCACTGGCGCGCGCTGCACATCAATCAATGGCCCTGCTCAAGGACTGGGCGCCAACCGCTCAGTACTGCGGATATCTCTTCCCAGCTCATGGGCCAGGCACTCGGCGAGGCGTTCGCCCACCGCCTCGGCCCCGGGGCAGTCGGTGACCAGGTCGGCCAGACGCGTCATGGCCATGCCCGCGTAGCCGCAGGGGTTGATGCGGTCGAAGGGGGAAAGATCCCCATCGACGTTGAGTGCTACCCCATGAAAACTCGCCCCGCGACGAATGCGCAGCCCCAGCGAGGCGATCTTGGCCTGACCCACGTAGACGCCGGGGGCATCGGGCCGCGCTCGCGCCTCCACATCGAACTCCGCCAGCACGGTGATCACGGCATTCTCCAGGGCTGAAACCAGATCGCGCACGCCAAGCCGAGCACGGCGTACATCCAATAGCGGATAGAGCACCACCTGTCCGGGGCCATGATAGGTCACCTGGCCGCCGCGATCGGTCTGTACCACGGGGATATCGCCCGTCATCAGCAGATGCTCCGGCTTGCCGGCCTGGCCCTGGGTGAACACCGGATCGTGTTCCACCAGCCACAGCTGGTCGGGAGTATGCTCGTCACGAGTATCGGTCAGCGTGCGCATGGCCTGCCAGACCGGTTCGTAGGCGCGGCGGCCCAGGCGATGGAGCTCAAGCTCGCCCATCAAACCACCATGTGGACGCGCCCGGTTGCCTTGAGCTCGGCGAACAGCGCCTTGAGCTGGGCTTCACCGGTGGCACGCATGGTCAGCCGCACCGACTGAAAGCGTGCGTTGCGGCTCTCCACCACTTCCAGCGTCGTTGCATCGAACTCGCTGTCGTGGCGAGACACCACTTGGCAGACCACGGCCGCGAAGTCCTCGGCGGCGTCCCCCACCACCTTGATCGGGTAGTCGCAGGGGAAGGTGATCGTGGGCGGCGCCCCAGGGGCGGCTGTCTTCGTCTTTGCTGCCCGACGCAAGTCGCGCAGGTTCCTGTCGGTCATGACCATCTACCCTTCAGAACATTTCCGAGTATTTTACTCGGCTATTTAACACGACCCAAGGACCGCCCAGGAGCCTGTCGGATTTGACCGATCATCACGAGAAATTGGATTTCGCGACAAGTTTATCGATCTGATCAGGCGAATAGCCCGCTATTTAACGAATCAGATCGAATGAAATTGGCCGAAAGACCGGATCTCGCAGTAGATCCGCGCGAAGTCCGATAGGCTTCTAGCCGAACCAGCCACCGATCAGGTTGCTGAAGAAGCGCCTGACTTGGTCGAACAGGCGTTTGAAGATATTGCCCTCCTCGATCGACTCCAGCGCCACCAGGGCCTGTTCACCGACGATGTCGTCCCCCAGCCGCACCTCCAGCGTTCCAACGCGATCACCCTGGCTGATCGGGGCGGTCAGATCCTGGCGAATATCGAGACGAGCGCTGAGCTCCTGATTGCGGGCACGGGGAACGGTCATGAAGACGTTCTCGTCAACGCCCACGCGCAGCTCGTTCCTCTCACCGCCCCAAACCCGCGGTGTATTGAGCACTGCACCTTGCTCATAGAGGCTCATCGTCTCGTAGTAGCGGAAGCCATAGCTCAGGAGTTTCTGAGTCTCCTGGGCCCGGGCCTCCTCGGAGCTGGTGCCCATCACCACAGATATCAGGCGCATATCGTCACGCTTGGCGGAAGCCACCAGACCGTAACCCGCCTCGGTCGTCCAACCCGTCTTCAACCCGTCGACGGTGGGGTCGCGCCACAGGAGGCGATTGCGATTGGGCTGACGGATATCGCTGAAGGTGAAGTACTTCTCGGCGTAAACCGCGTAGTGCTCGGGGTAGTCGTTGATAATGTATTGCGAGAGCAGTGCCATATCGCGGGCTGACGAGTACTGCTCCGGATGCGGCAGACCCGTTGCGTTCACGAAATTGGTGTTGTGCAACCCCAGCCGCGTGGCGTGCTGGTTCATCAGGTCGGCGAAGGGCGCCTCGCCTCCGGCCAGATGCTCCGCCACGGCGACACTGGCGTCGTTGCCGGAAGCGATGATGATGCCGTAGAGCAAGTTGTGGATCGACACTTCGGTATCGACCTCGATGAACATCTTCGAGCCCCCGGTGCGCCAAGCGTTCTCACTGACACGCACCATGTCGTCCATGCTGATATTGCCGCGATCCAGCTCCCGTTCCACCAGATAGGCCGTCATGAGCTTGGTGAGGCTGGCTGGCGGCAGGCGCTCGTCTGCGTTGTGCTCGACCAACACCCGTCCACTGTCGGCATCCATGAGGAACCATGACTTGGCAGCAATCTGGGGGGGGGCGGGAATCATGGTCTGAGGCGCAGGCACCTGAGGTGTAGGCACCGCCTGGGCCAGCGCCTGGGCCGTCATCAGGACCAGACTCACCAGCATCACCGGCAGCAGTAGCGGATGGCGTTTACGAAACAGCACTCTCATTGGTTCGGATCTCATCGAAAACATCGGAAAGTCAGGAGCAAGGCGCCGATCAGTCGGCACCATTGACGATAAAGGTCTGGTCAAAACCGGCGCGCCTCAGTTCGTCACGTGCCGGCTCAACCTGGGCAGCGCTGGCCAATGGCCCAACCTGGACCCGGTACATCCCGGCTGAATCTGCCACCCGCACGGGATGAGACAACTCATTGTCGAGCCTCGCCTTCAGCGCCCGGGCATTGTCCACCGACCCCAGTGCCGCAATCTGCAGATAGATGGCACCCTGGTCAGTGGTTGCTTCCGTGGCTCGGTTCGTTGCTGCGCTTTCGCGAACCGCGCCATTGGCAGACTCGGACGAAGCCTGCCGCTCCGGCTCCGCCAGCGCAACCCGTGACTCAGCGGCGGGCGGCGGCTGGACCACCGGCGAGGCACTTCGGCTCTCGCCATTGCTGCCATTCTCGGCCAGCCAGCGCTCAGCGTCGATTGCCTCTACCTTCACGCGACCGGTACCGCTGCCCAGGATATCCAGGCGCGCCGCGGCGGCATAGGAAAGGTCGATCTCACGATCATTGTGGAAGGGCCCTCGATCATTAACCCGCACGATCACGGAACGGCCGCTATCCAGGCTCGTCACCCTGGCATAGGTGGGCAGCGGCAGCGAGCGATGCGCGGCGGACATCTTGTACATGTCATAGATTTCGCCATTCGATGTGGCATAGCCGTGGAACTTCTCGCCGTACCAGGAGGCTGTTCCCTGCCGGGCATAGCCACGGGCATCGGGCAATACCCGGTAGGTCTTGCCCCACACCTCATAGGTAGGGCGGTTGCCGCCACGGGACGGTGCCTCGACACGCGGCACCGCATCCGGGATGGTACTGACGTCTGGCGGGTTCTCGGGGTAGGCATCACCACTCATGGCGTAGCGCCCGCCACCGGCAGGGGCCGCCGCGGGTGCACTGCGCGATGCCTCACGCTCACCCGAAGGCGGTGAACCTCCGCCACCGGCACAGCCGGCCAGGAGGGTCGCCAATGCCAGACCGAGATACCAGGGCTTCATTCATCACCTCCCGCGCCGTTGCTCGTCGGGTCGAGTGGGTGCATGCCCAGTGCACGCGAGGCTTCGATCGCCTCGGCCAGTTCGGTTACCGCCATGGCATAGAGATGGCTATGGTTGTAGCGGGTGATGACATAGAAGTTCTCGTGACCCACCCGGTAGCGCCAAGCCTCTTCGGACACCTCCAGGGAGAGCGGCACCACCAGGGCATCGTCATCAAGGCTGGCTTCGACCCGGATACCCGCGTCGGCAAGCTCGACGACGCTGGCATAGGGCTTGGCCGTGCGGTTGAAATCCACCGTCGCCGGCGGCGTGTCCGGCCCCTGGGCTTCATCGTAGACCGGACTGCCCGGCTCCCAGCCATGCTCCGCAAAGTAGTTGGCGACACTGCCGATGGCATCGACCGGGTTGGTCCACAGGTCCCGTACCCCGTCACCGTCGAAGTCCACGGCATAGGCGCGATAGCTGGTCGGTATGAATTGCGGGTATCCCATAGCGCCGGCGTAGGAACCTTTCAGACTACCCGGCTCCACCCCCTGCTCCCGGGTGATTTCGAGGAAGGCCGTCAGCTCGCCATGAAAGAAGCCGCCCCGAACGGGATGATGAAAGGCCAGTGTTGACAGCGAGTCGATGACCCTGTGGCGACCAGTAAAGCGCCCATAGCTGGTCTCGACGCCGATGATGGCGGCAATGATTTCCGCCGGTATGCCATAGTCGGCTTCGGCGCGGGCGAACGCCTCGCGATGCGCTTCGATAAAGGCCACGCCTCGCTCGATCCGCTCCGGCTGAAGGAAGATTTCCCGATATTCGTCCCAGCGCAGCCGGCGCTCAGCGGCACCCTCCATCGCATCCAACACGCCCTGCTGAAATTCGGCGCCGCGCAGGGCAGCCTCCAGCCACTCGCGCTCGATCCCCCGACCGGCAAGAGTATCGACAAGCTGCCTCGCTCCCTCGTGCTCCGCAGGATCAAAGTCAGCGACAATCAACCCTGGCGCCAGTGCCCACAAGGCCAATGCCGCCACGGCGCTACCGCTCGCCCTTTTCCACTTACCCACTGGCATCATTCGCTAGCCACTCCTGCTGGGGCTTGTCGGTCGGATATGATCATCGTGCACTATCGCTAACGCGGCAACAGGCGACGGTGACCATGAATGGACATGAGAATACCGAAACCCGCCAGCAAGGTCACGCTGGAGGTCCCGCCGTAACTGACCAGCGGCAGGGGCACGCCCACCACCGGCAGGATCCCGCTGACCATGCCGACATTGACGAAAACATAGATGAAGAACGTCAGGATGATGCTGCCACCGAGCAGCCGGCCGAAGGTATCGTGCGCCCCTGCCGCCAGCCACAGGCCACGGGTGACGATCATCAGGTAGAGCACCAGTACGACCAGCATGCCCATGAGCCCGAACTCCTCGCCCAGTACGGCAACGATGAAATCCGTGTGCCGTTCCGGCAGGAACTCGAGCTGGGACTGGGTACCCTGGAGCCAACCCTTGCCCCATACGCCGCCGCTGCCGATGGCGGTCGTCGACTGGATGATATTCCAGCCAGAACCCAGCGGATCGCTTTCGGGGTTGAGAAAAGTCAGAACTCGTTGGCGCTGATAGTTGTGCAGATTCAGCCACAGAAGCGGCAAGGCGGCGGCGGCCAATACGGCCAGGAAGGCGATGAAGCGCCAGGAGAGGCCGGCCAGCAGCACCACGAAGATCGCAGCGGAGGTAACCAGCAGGGAGGTACCCAGGTCGGGCTGACGCGCGATGAGCATCACCGGGACGCCGATCAGCAAGGCACAGACCAACAGATCATGCCAGCGGGGCGGCAATTCCCGGCGGCTCAGCCAGGCCGCCACCATCAATGGCATGGCCAGCTTCATCAGCTCCGATGGCTGGAAACGCACCACCCCGGGTATCGTCAACCAGCGTTGCGCCCCCATGCCCATGTCGCCCATCAGTTCGACCGCCACCAGCATGAGCAGGCTGCCACCGTAGACCAGCGGAGCCCAGCGCAGCAGCGTGGTTGGCGTCAGCTGTGCGAGCACCAGCATCACCACCACCGCTATCAGGAAGCGGGACCCCTGGGCGATGACCGCATCCATGTGTTGCCCGCTTGCGCTGTAGAGCACACCCAGACCGGCCACCATCAGCACCAGCAGCATGATCAATAGCCAGGGATCGAGATGGCTACGTTCCCAGATGCTCTTGCGACGGGCTATGCCGCTCTCGGGTGGGCGCACCGGCCGGCGGCGCAGACTTCTGGTCAGATACGTCAACGCCATCGGTCAGTTTCCCGCCACGGTGCCGGTGTCATGCTCCAACGCCTCCCGCAGTTCCTCGACATCCACTTCCTCTTCTTCCAGCAGCCAGGCGTCGGTCATGGCCCTGGCCAGGTGCGCCGCATGGGTACTGCCCCCACCGGCATTCTCCACGATCACCGACACGGCAATCTGCGGGTCTTCCAGCGGCGCGAAGGCCATGAACAGCGCATGGTCACGCAGTCGCTCGGCCAATTCCTCGGCGTTATAGCGCTGGTCCTGCCCCAGCGAGAAGACCTGGGCGGTACCCGACTTGCCCCCCATGCGGTATTCGAGTTCCACGCCGGTTCGGCGGGCAGTCCCCTCGTGGCCGGTGAGCACCTTCTCCATGCCGGAAAAGATCCTGTCCCACCATTGGTCGTTCTCGATTTTCAAATCGGGTGGGGTCGCCGGCAAATCGAGCTCCACGATCTCATCCCCGATACGACTTGCCAGGCGCGGCTTCACCCACTCGCCCCGGTTGGCCAGCACGGCCGTGGCGGTAGCCAGTTGAAGCGGGGTGACCTGCCAGTAGCCTTGGCCGATGCCCACCGACAGCGTTTCGCCGGGATACCAGGGCTGACCGAAACGGCCCCGTTTCCAATCCCGCGAAGGCATCAGAGCGGCGCTTTCACCGAAGACGTCATGACCCACCCGCTGACCGAAGCCGAAGCCACTCATCTGGTCATGCAGCCGATCGATGCCGAGGTCGTGGGCCAGCGAATAGTAATAGGTGTTGTTGGAGACAGCGATCGAGCGCTCCATATCGACACGCCCATGCCCCCAGCGCAGCCAGTTGCGATAGCGGCGACTGTCGTTGGGCAACTGGTAGAAACCGGGGTCGTTGATGGTGCGGTCCGGGGTTATCACGCCTTCGGCCAGGCCCGCCATGGCCAGGAACGGCTTGATCGTCGACCCCGGTGGATACTGGCCGCGGATAGCCCGGTTGAACAACGGCAGGTCGAGGTCTTCCTGCAGCGCCCGATAGGAGGCGAAGTCGATACCGGTGACGAACTGGTTGCTGTCGAAGCCCGGAGCCGAGACCATGGCAAGGATCTCGCCAGTGGCGGGGGCGATGGCCACGATGGAGCCACGCCGCCCGTCGAGCAGCTCGTACGCCAGGGTCTGGAGCTTCATGTCGAGGGTAAGGGTCAGGTCCTGGCCCGGCACAGGATCCGTACGCCCCAGCTCGCGCAATACCCGCCCCCGGGCATTGGTCTCGACCTTGCGTAACCCAGCCTGGCCGTGGAGCACATCCTCGTAGAATCGCTCGACACCGGTCTTGCCGATAAAGTGTGTCCCGGCATAGCGGCCAAGATCCAGTGTCTTCAGCTCCTCGGCGTTGATGCGTCCGACATAGCCCAGGGCATGCGCCGTGATATTGGCATCGGGGTAGTAGCGCAGCAGTTGAGCTTCGATCTCTATACCTGGCAGACGATGCCGGTTGACGGCCAGGCGAGCGATCTGGGCTTCATCCAGATCGCTCATCAACAGCGCCGGCTGGAAGGGACGCTGACGCTGCCGTGAGCGCAGGCGGAAGGCCTCGGCCTCCTCTTCGGAGAGCTCAAGCAAGGCTTCGAGCAGGTCGAGTGTCTCGTCCAGATCCTCGACCCGTTCGCGGGTCAGCGTCAGGTTGTAGGTGGGCCGGTTCTCGGCGAGCAGCACGCCATTGCGATCCTGGATCAGGCCACGGGTCGGGGGCAGGGGTTCGACCCGCACGCGATTCTTTTCAGAGCGAGTACTGTAGACCTCATGCTGTACCACCTGCAGGTAGACAAGCCTACCCATCAACAAGCCCGTCAGTGCCACGATCAACAAGGCGGCAAGGAGCGAACGGACTCGGAAGATGCGCAGCTCCTGCTGCGGATTCTTGAGGGTGTCACGGCGATCGCGCATGCCGACAATGACCTCTAATGAGTGTTCTGGGGGACCCGCCGATCAGCGGTGATAGGGATGCCCCACCATCAAGGTCCAGGCACGATAGAGTTGTTCGGCCAGGATCACCCTGACCAGCGGATGCGGCAAGGTCAGCGGCGACAGCGACCATCGTCGGTCGGCGCTGGCGGAGAGCTCCGGGGAGAGGCCATCGGGGCCCCCCACCATGAGCACCACGTCGCGGCCCTCCAGGCGCCAAGCCTCGCCTTCGCGGGCCAGGCGCTCGGTATTCCAGGCCTGGCCTTCGACTTCCAGTGCCACCGTGAGTTCATCCCCCCGCAGGCGTTCGCGGATGCGCTGCGCCTCGAGGGCAACGGCGCGAGCCACATCAGCATTCTTGCCCCGCTGCCCCGGAGCGATCTCCTCGATTTCAAGGGCAAAGTCCCGAGGCAATCGTTTGCGATACTCTTCTATGCCTGTATGGACCCAGGCAGGCATGCGGGTACCCACCGCCAGTAGGCGGATCCTCATGCGCCGCCGCGCTCCTCTTTGAGCTCGATGTCGCTTGGCAGGTCTGCCCAGAGGCGCTCAAGGTCGTAGAGCTGCCGGGTTTCGGGAAGCATGACATGCACGACCAGGTCACCAAGGTCCACAAGTACCCAGTCGGAGCCGGCCTGCCCCTCCACACCCAAGGGCGGATGGCCTCCCGCCTTGGACTGCTCGACAACATGGTTGGCCAGCGCTGCCACGTGCCGGGTGGAAGTACCGCTAGCCACTATCATCAGGTCGGTCACGCTGGTGAGTCGCGATACGTCCAGCATGGCCACGTCCTTGGCCTTGAGATCTTCCAGTGCATCTACCACCAATGTCTTGAGCGAATCGTTGTGCATAGCCCCTCGTCAACGGGAAGTCTTGGTCGATGCCCATTGTAGCGTCTTGCGCGTCCCCTGGCAGCGTTCAATGACGCCGATATAGTGCTCTTTCTTGAATTCGCGCCTCCACGGCCTCGGGGAGCAGGTAGCGGATACTGCTACCTTCGAGGAGACGACGGCGCACCTCGGTAGCCGAGATCGCCATTCGCGTCGGCAGCGCCAGGCGCAACAAGCTTCCCGCAGGTTCTTGAAAGAGTGCCTCGCTACAATCGACCTCCCGCCGGTGGATCAGTTCTACCAGGGCATCGGGCAAGGGGGCATCGTGATCGGGGCGATCGATCACCACCAGATGGGCCAGTTCGAAGAGGCGTTCCGGCGTTCGCCATTCCACCAGGCGAAGGAAGGCGTCGTGCCCCAATGCCATCACCAGCCTCGCTTCGGCGCCGTACTCCTCCCGCAGGCTGGCCAGGGTATCGGCACTATAGGAGGGCCCGTGGCGCTCGAGCTCACGGGCATCGGCCGTCAGGCCCGGGGTCTGGCCGATGCCGAGCCTCAGCAGCGCGAGGCGCTCTTCTGGCGGCACCGAGGGTTCATCACGCAGCGGCGGCATGCTGGCAGGCACCATGTGCACCCGGTCCAGCATCAGGCATTCTTGCAACTCGACGGCGCTGCGCAAATGGCCCAGGTGCACCGGGTCGAAGGTTCCTCCCAGCATGGCGATACGCTGCGGCCTGGACCCGCCGGCGCCCTCTCGGCCTGCCGGTCCCCTTTGGCGTGACCGTTTCACCCTCTTACCTGACCGTCGCCCAGCACCACGTACTTGCGCGTGGTGAGGCCTTCGAGGCCTACCGGGCCACGGGCATGCAGCTTGTCAGTGGAAACCCCGATTTCCGCCCCAAGGCCATATTCGAAGCCGTCAGCGAAGCGGGTCGAGGCATTGACCATCACCGAACTGGAATCGACCTCGGTCATGAAGCGCCGGGCCAGGCCATAGTGCTCGGTGACAATGGCGTCGGTATGGTGAGAGCCGTAGCGTTCGATATGCGCGATCGCGGCGTCCATGCCGTCGACCACGCGAATCGCCAACACCGGCGCCAGGTACTCGGCTTCCCAGTCCGCCTCGCTGGCGGGAGTGGCGTCCCTCAGCATACGGCAGGTCCGCTCACAGCCACGCAGCTCGACCCCATGCTCGGCATAGGCCGCCGCCAACCGAGGCAACAGCGATTCGGCCAGCGGCGCATCGACCAGCAGCGTTTCCATGGTATTGCAGGTACCGTAGCGCTGGGTCTTGGCATTGATCGCGATGGCCAGGGCCTTTTCCGGATCGGCGGTGGCGTCGATATAGACATGGCAGACGCCGTCCAGGTGCTTGATCACCGGCACACGCGCCTCCCGGGTGATACGCTCGATCAGCGACTTCCCCCCGCGGGGAATGATCACGTCCACGTACTCCGGCATGGCAATCAAGCGCCCAACGGCCGCACGATCCGTGGTCGCCACTACCTGCACCGCGCTTTCGGGCAGCCCGACATCGCGCAAGCCCTCGCGGATGCAGGTCGAAATGGCAGCATTGGAATCACGAGCCTCCGAGCCGCCACGCAGTATGCAGGCATTGCCGGACTTGAGACACAGACTGGCAGCCTCGAGGGTCACATTGGGCCGCGACTCGTAGATGATGCCGATGACACCGATCGGCACTCTCATCTGGCCGACCTGGATGCCGCTGGGACGCATCCTCATGCCATCGATCTCACCCACCGGGTCGGGCAGGGCTGCAACCTGCAGCAGGCCTTCCACCATGGCGTCGAGTCGTCCATCATCGAGCGCCAGGCGGTCAAGCAGGGCGGCATCGAGTCCGCTGTCGCGGCCCCGGGCAAGGTCTCTTTCGTTGGCGGCGAGTATTTCGCCACGATGACGCCGAAGATGGTCGGCCATGGCCCGCAGGGCGCCGTTCTTGTCGGCAGTGACAGCGCGGCGCATCTGGCTGGCGGCGGCACGGGCGGCCAGGCCCAGGCTAGCCATGTAGGCATCGACATCGCCGACGGCCTGTTCGGCGGAGGATGCGGTTCGTGAGGCGTGAGCGGACATGCGGTATCAATATCTCCTGAGCTACAGCCTCAGATGGGCTGTGGACGTTATACTGGCGCGACGTCGTGTCGATCACCATAGATAGTAAGGCACCATGCAAAGCAAGTACAAAGTTGGGCTGATGCGCCTGAACCTGCTGGCCGCTGCGATGCTGCTGGCACTGCTGGCCTACCAGACGGAACTCTTCGCCAGTACCTTGCTGTTATGGCTGGCTGTTGCCTGGCTGGCCGTCACGGCAACCCTGCTCGAATTCAGTCATCGACGCCCCGCCACTGTCCCCTGGCAGCTGCTTCCCGGCCTCCTGCTCGCTGGCCTGCTGTGGACCGACCCCGAGCGCCACGCGTTATGGATCTGGAGCTGGCCGGCCCTGTTGATGCTGCCTCAACCGGGGTGGATGTTGGGCTTCACCTTCGTGCTGGCCAGCCTTGCCTGGTGGTCACTCATCGACATACTCGGCTTCGAGCAGGCCCTCTTTTCGGGGCTTCTCCTGCTGACTCTGATGCTGCTCGGGCTGGCTCGCAATCTTCAGCTCCAGCCGCTGCGACACGCCTCACGCCAACGCGTCCGCCTGGCTCCCGGCCTTCCGCTATGGACCGCGCACCAGTTGGCCACCGACCTGCGCCGTGAACGAGCACGTTGCCGCCGTGAAGGGGTGCATGGTGAATTGCTGCTGCTCGGCACATCTCGCCACCTGCTTTGGCCGCTGGCTCAGGACCTGTGTCGACACACGCACGATTTCGAAACCTGCTACCGGCTCAACCAGCGTACGCTGGCCGCCCTTCTGCTCAGCCGGGACCCGGAGCAGGCCAGTTCCCGTCGCCAGGAACTCCTCGACGGCTTGCGAGCCCCGGTGAAGGCAAGGTTCACCTTCCTCGAAGTCGCCGGTTCTCTCGACGAGCAACTGGCTCGATTCGACAAGCAGGACAGCGTCCTTGCGATCGACCCGGAGCCCGACCATGGAAGATGAGAGCAAGTGGTCGTCAACCCGGATTGCCATTGCCTATGCCGCCGGTTCCCTGCTGCTGGGCGGCTATGCCTTGTGGCATTACCTGATGGGCGACTACGACCGCATCCTGATCCCTGCCATCCTGGCCCTGCTGATACTGGTCGCCACGCTGCTGCGTCTCGCACTGGCCAACAAGGCGCGTCTCTCGGCCTATCTGGTGCTGATTGCTGGCTACCTGATGTTGGCGCTCGAGCTGCCGCAGCTCGATAGCGCCGCCCCCTTCTGGGCGGGCCTGGCCCCCCTGCTGACGCTACTGCTGGTGCCTCTGCCCCCAGCCATACTGCTCAACATCCTGTTGGCACCGGTCTGGCTGGTGTTGGTCGACGATGGTCATCTCGATGGCGAGCTGGTCCTGGGTTACCTCGCGCTGATGGTCGTTGCAGCGCTGGCGCCCTGGGAGCAGAGTCGCCAGCATGCCTTGCTGAAGGCCACCGATCCCAGGGACCCGCAGTGCAACGCGCTGGCCAAGGATACCCTGGACGAACTCCTCGCCAGTGAATACCAGCGCACCGAACTGCTTCACCAACCGCTTGCCGTTCTGGCCATTCACCTGCCTCAGCTGGAGATGGCCAGCGAGCAGTTCGGCAGCCGGGCACGCCAATCGCTACTGGACGCACTCTGTTGGGAGGTCAATCGTTGCTCCCGACGGCATGACTTCCTGGGACGCCATGGCCCAGCTACCTTCTGGCTGGTGTTGCCCGATACCAGCGAGAGCGGTGCCCAGATGGTCCAGCAGCGAATCGAGCAGGCCATCGACCGCACGGTACTGGTGGACACCGGGCCACTTCGCGCGCCCACCGTGCTCTGCCAGCGCTTCGCCGGTGAATCATGGCAGCGGTTCGAACAACGCTTGCTGACAATGACCCGACGACTCACTGAGCAATGACGCATGCCGTTGCCCTAAAGGAGCCGATGCTTGAGCCTGACCGAGACCCTTTATCAGCTCGCCCCTTCGCCGGGAATGCTGCTCTTCCTCATTGGCCTGATCGCCTTGCTCGAGTCCCTGGCGCTGGTGGGCCTGATACTCCCCGGCGTGATCCTGATTACCGCCGCTGCGTCGCTGGCAGGGCACCAGGACCTGGCCATCACGGCCATTCTGCTGGCGGCCTTTTCCGGCGCGGTCATCGGCGACGGATTGAGCTTCGTCCTGGGCTATACCCAGCGGGAGCGGGTCACGCGACTCTGGCCCTTCTCGCGCCACCCGGAGTGGCTGGCACGAGGCGCCCGTTTCTTCCAGCGCTACGGCAGCCTTTCAGTGTTCTTCGGACGATTTGTCGGTCCGGTACGTCCGGTGATACCGCTGATTGCCGGCATGCTGCACATGTCGCCGCGGGCCTTCGTCTGGGCCAACGTCGCCTCGGCGGCCCTATGGGCGCCCGCCTATGTCCTGCCCGGCTACCTGCTGGGCCAGACCTGGCAACAACTCCTCGGCCTGCCCCCCGGCCTGGGTGGCTTGCTGATCGCCCTGACACTGATGGTGGTGGCACTGGCGGTCACTTTCTCCTGGCTACGCCAGCAGTTCAGCCGCCGCGGCCGACTCTACCGCCTGCTGGCAAGCGGGGCTAGACGCCATCCGGTAATGCGACGACTGTGGCTGACGCACAGCTGGCGTGGCCGCAGCGAAATCCCGCTGGCAAGCTGGTTGCTGCTGATCTTCTCACTAGCAGGGCTCTCTGGCCTTACCATCGCCGTGATACGCCAGCGCGGCCCCTTCGAGCTTGATCTCAAGGTGCACGCCCTGTTCGACAACCTGGTGGTTCCGGCCCTGCCCGCTGCCGGGCAACTGTTGGCGCGCATCGGTGACATGTACGGCATTCTGGCTCTGGTCATCCCCTGGGGGCTCTGGCTACTGGCGAGGCGACACCTGGCGGCTCTCACCCATTTCGCCGCCGGCCTAGGTGCCATCGCCCTGCTCAACACCCTGGGGAAAGCGATCATTGGCAGATCGCGACCGGATTCCCCCGACTATCTCACCGGCTCGCTGGCCTACCCCAGCGCCCACGCCTCCTCCGCCGTGGTGCTATATGGCTTGGCCGCCGCCTTCCTGGCTCAGGAATTGCCGCACCAGCGGCGCTTCTGGGCCTACTGGGTCGCCATTGCACTGACGCTCCCGATGGCCCTGTCTCGTCTCACCATCGGCGTACACTGGCTCAGCGACCTGATCGGCGGTGCACTGCTGGGACTGGTGGTCTGCGCGCTCGTCCGACTCTCTTGGCAGCGCAGGCCCCGCCCGACCCTGGCGCCCTGCCCCTGGATCTCGCTGACCGCAGCGTCGCTGGTCCTGATCGGGGCCCGGGTGGCCTGGCTGCCACCGGTATAGGTGCTGCCCGGTGGCGGCACGGCTCATGCTTCGCTCATTCATTGCTCAGCTCAGCCCAGTGCCAGCCACAGCCCCACCCCGACCATCAGCGAACCGGCGATTCGATTGAGCAGCCTCACATTGCCGCTCTCGCCGAGCAGGCGTCGCAGGCTTCGCCCGCCGGCGGCATAGAGCAGCAGGCAGAGGAATTCGATCGTCAGAATCAGCGTGATCAGCACAGCCAGCTGGCCCGGCAATGCGCGAGAGGCATCCAGAAAGGGGGGCAGCAACGCCACGAAGAAGGCCCAGCCCTTGGGGTTGGCCACCGCGGTGACGAACCCCTGCAGCGCCAACTGGCCGCGTGAGGCCGGCGGCAGGTCGACGTTTTCGAGAGGAATCGCCATGCGACCCCGAGAACGCCACATCATCACACCCAGATAGCCCAGATAGACACCCCCGACCCATTTGAACAGGGCAAAGAGCTCCGGCTGGCGCAGCATCAGCGTGGCGACACCGGCACCAGCGGCAAAGGCCACCAGCCCCACGCCCACCAGCTCGCCGGCCATCATCCACAGGGTGCGCCTCACGCCCTGGGTCATGCCCAGCACCATCGACAGCGTCATGCACATGCCCGGCGTCAGAGAGACGAAAAGGAAGGTCGGAATGAAGACCGACAGGATCGATAGCTTGATCAAGCGTTCTCTCCACCGCTCTCTCCGCCTTCCGACGCCCCCCAGCGGGGCATCAGGCGATGCTCGATCTCGAGCTGATTGAGAATTCGGGCGACGATGAAGTCGATCAAGTCGCCGACCCCTTGGGGTCGATGGTAGAACCCTGGCGCGGCGGGCAGGATCACCGCACCTAGCCGGGACAAAGCCAGCATGTGCTCGAGATGGATCGCCGACAGCGGGGTCTCACGGGGCACCAGTATCAGGCGTCGGCGCTCCTTAAGGGCAACGTCCGCGGCCCGCTCGATCAGATTGTTGCTGGCACCGGTCGCCACTGCCGATAGCGTCCCGGTGGAACAGGGGCAGATCACCATGGCCGACGGGGCACCTGAGCCGGAGGCCACCGGGGCCAGCCAGTCCTCGCGCCCAAAGCAGCGAATCTGGCCCGGCGCCGCGGCGGTAAGCTCGGCCAACGCCTGAACCAGACGTTCGGGCCTCGCCGGCAGTTCCCGTTCGGTCTCGGTGGCGATGACCAGATGCGCCGCCTTGGACACCATCACCCACACCTCATGCTCAGCCGCGACCAGCACCTCGATCAGGCGCAGTCCGTACTGGGCCCCCGAAGCCCCTGTGATGGCGACGGTGACCGGCGCCTTGAAGCCCTTATCCGATACCGCCTCAGCCATGCGCCACCTCCAGGGCCGACAGCAGCTTCTCATGGATGCCGCCGAACCCGCCGTTGGACATCACCACGATACGGTCCAGCGGCCTGGCCTCGGCGACCAGCTCAGCAACCAGCGCATCGATATCCGAGACCAGCCGAGCCGGCTGGGGAATGGCCGACAACACCGACTCCAGAGACCAGTCAAGCCCGGCAGGCTGATACCAGAAGCTCTGGTCGGCGGCGGCGACGCTCGCCGCCAGCCGGGCACTCAAGGTGCCCAGACGCATGGTATTGGAACGCGGCTCGATCACCGCCAGCAGCCGCCCCCGTGTCGTGGCGGCACGGAGACCTTCGAGCGTTGTCGCGATCGCCGTGGGGTGGTGGGCGAAGTCATCGATGACCTGGATGCCGGCCACCTCGCCACGCACCTCCTGGCGCCGCCGCGGCGTCTCGAAGCGTGCCAGCGCCGCACAGCCCCGGGCCAGGTCGATGCCGCACGCATGGGCCGCCGCCAGAGCCGCCAGGGCATTGCGTGCGTTATGGGTACCCGTCAACGGCCAGTCGACCACCGCATCCTCATCGACTTCCGCCTGCTGGTGAATCACCCGAAAGCGACTCGCATCATCGCGCTCCAGCGCGAACCGCCATGGGCTCGAGGGTGCACCGCCCAGTCGTTCGACGGGCGTCCAGCATCCCTGGGCAAGAACGCGATCGAGGGCCGGTTCATCATCGGCCACCAGCAGCTTTCCGCGGCCGGGAACGGTTCTCACCAGATGATGGAACTGGCGTTCGATGGCGGCGAGGTCGGCAAAGATATCCGCATGGTCGAATTCCAGATTACCGAGGATCGCGATCTCCGGGCGGTAATGAACGAACTTGGAGCGCTTGTCGAAGAAGGCCGTATCGTACTCGTCGGCCTCGACCACGAAGGGGGCTTCCGCCGCCCCAAGGCGAGCAGAGATACCGAAGTTGCGAGGCACCCCTCCGATCAGGAAGCCTGGCGCAAGGCCGGCAGACTCCAGCAGCCAGGCCAACAGGCTCGCCGTGGTGGTCTTGCCATGAGTGCCGGCTACGGCGATGACCCGCCGCCCCGGCAGGACATGTTCCGCCAGCCACTGGGGGCCTGACACGTAGGGTAGCCCCTGGTTCAACACCGCCTCCACCTCGAGGTTGCCGCGGGAGAGCGCATTGCCGACGATCACCAGGTCCGGGCGAGGGACGAGATTGGCCACGGCATACCCCTCGCGCAGCGCGATGCCGGCCTCCTCCAGTTGGGTGCTCATGGGCGGATAGACATCGGCATCCGAACCGCTGACCTGGAAACCCAGCTCGCGTGCCAATAGCGCCAGACTGCCCATGAATGTGCCACAGATGCCGAGAATATGCAGGTGCATCAGAATCCGACCTTATCGACAGGGAAACGGGCGCCAAGGCCCTATGCAGAAGAGTCGGCAGACTATCACGGCCCGACGATACGCCTCCAGCGGCGTGCAGCCACGTCGACTTTCAACTAGAATAATGCGCCTTTTCGTGAAGCATGAAACGGACCATTCCCCCGCACGTGATCAGGAGCAAGCAAGCCCCATGGCCCAGCATAACGCCTTCTATGCCCAGTCTGGCGGTGTCACCGCCGTGATCAATGCCAGCGCATGCGGAGTGATTGAAGCCTGCAAGCGTCACTCCGACCGCATCGGCAAGGTCTATGCCGGACACAATGGCATCATCGGCGCCCTGACCGAAGACCTGATCGACGTCAGCCAGGAAAGCGACGAAACCATCACTGCGCTGCGTCATACGCCCGGCGGGGCCTTCGGCTCCTGTCGCTACAAGCTCAAGGACATCGAGTCGCACCGCGCCCAGTATGAGCGCCTGATCGAGGTCTTCCGCGCCCACGACATCCGCTACTTCTTCTACAACGGCGGCGGCGACAGCGCCGACACCTGTCTCAAGGTGTCCCAGCTCTCCGAAAAGCTCGGCTATCCCTTGACCGCGATTCATGTGCCCAAGACCGTCGACAACGACCTGCCGATCACCGACAACTCACCGGGTTTCGGCAGCGTGGCCAAGTACATCGCCACTTCCACACTCGAGGCCTCGCTGGATATCGCTTCCATGTGCGCCACCTCGACCAAGGTCTTCGTGCTCGAGGTCATGGGTCGCCATGCCGGCTGGATCGCCGCCGCTGGAGCACTTGCGGGGAACGGTGAAGGCGAGCCCCCCCACCTGGTGATCTTTCCCGAAGTTGCCTTCGATCGCGCTCGGGTCATGGCCCGGGTGGAAGAGGCAGTCCAGAAGTATGGCTACTGCGTGATCGTGGTCTCCGAGGGCGCACGCTACGAGGATGGCACCTTCCTGGCTGATTCGGGCAACACCGATGCCTTCGGCCATCGCCAGCTGGGCGGCGTGGCACCCACCCTGGCAGGCATGGTCAAGCAGGACCTGGGCTACAAATACCACTGGGCCGTGGCCGACTACCTGCAGCGCGCCGCCCGCCACCTGGCCTCGAAGACCGACGTCGAACAGGCCTATGCGGTCGGGCAGAAGGCGGTGGAGCTGGCCATCGAAGGCAAGAACTCGATGATGCCGGCCATCAAGCGGGTCAGCGAGACGCCCTACGAGTGGCGCATCGAAGCGGCACCGCTGGCCGAGGTGGCCAACCGAGAGAAATTCATGCCCGCCGAATACATCCGCGAGGACGGCTTCGGTATCACTGAAGCCTGCCGTCAATACCTGTCACCACTGATCCAGGGCGAGGATTACCCGCCCTACGAGAACGGCCTGCCCAAGGTCGCCCGCCTCAAGCTCGCCAAGGTCGAGCGCAAGCTGAAGGAATTCAAGCTCTGAGCACCGGTCCTGGCCAGGGACGGCCAGCCCTGATCCGGTACGTACCCCCTCTCTCAAACCGTTCAGGACATGTCTCTGTCACTCTTATCGCAGTAACCAGGACAGTACCAGCAGCAGCAGCAGGATCCCGGCGATACCCTGCCAGAAATTGGCCGGCTCGCGCAGCAGGCGAGAAGGTTTCACCACCGTCTTCCCCCGGCCGTCCTGATGCCGCAATGCATAGAGAAACTCCGACATGCGCCGGAAACGCAGCGGGCGCTGCGGGTCCAGCGCCCGGCGCAGGGTATCGTCCAATTCCAGCGTGACCTCGGGATTGAACAGTCGGGCACTGCGATAGCTCAATTGCTCGAGGTCGGTGTGCCCCCGCAGCTGGTTCGGTGGCAGCTCATAGGGCAACTTGTCGGTCAACAGCCAATAGACGGTGGATGCCAGCGAGTACTGGTCACTGCGCCGGCCTACGCTATCACCGAGTGCATATTCAGGGGCGTTGTGTTCGCTGAGTCCGAGCTGGCGGGCCAGCTCGCGGGAGCGACGATGCCCCTCCAGATCACGCATGTGGCAGGCACTGAAATCGGTCAGCACGACCTGGCCATGGACATCAATGAGAACGTTCTCAGGATGAATGCGCTGATGCAGTAGATCGCGATGGTGGAGCGCCTGTACGGCTTTGCCCAGTTGAACCGCCATGTCCAGCCGCTGCGCCAGGCTGGCCTGGGGATGGCGCCTGGCCCAGTCGGCCAGGGTCATGCCGTCCACGTAGACCATCAGGTAATAGAGATACCGGCGCGGTCGGGAAGGCTCCATGACGCGAGCCACGAAGGGCGACTTGACCCGCTCAACCACCCACTGCTGCAGCAGGAAGTGTTCGAGGTAGGCGTTGCGGGTGGAGAGCTCCGGGCTTGGGGCCTTCATTACCATCTCACGCTCGGTTCGCGTATCACGCACCCGATAGACACGCGACTGGGCGGTGCGCGACAGCACCTCCTGCACTTCCAAACCATCAATGCGCTCGCCGGGCGAAAGCTCCGGAGGGATCGGCAGGTCCCCATAGATGCGGCCAGGGTGGTCGCGGCCCTCATCCGGCAGCTGGTCAATGCGCACCAGTTGAAAACAGAATTGATCGGCGCCGTAGCCCCGAGACTGGGCGCGGTCACTCGCCGCGCTGGCCAGCCGTTCGCAGGCGGCATCGAGGTCACTGGCATCCTGGCGTATCAGCTGGACATAGTCCGACGGCATCAACGTGCCCCGTACCGCCTGAGTCGTGAACAGAAAGATATCGCCCTGCTTTAGGGGGAGTTGCAGGTAATCGATATCGATGCTGCCATCCAACCCCAGCGCACGGGACGGATAACGATACCCGCCCAGATCGGTGATGTGATCCCGCGACAGCTGCTCGAATTCCGCTCCGCGCAGGCGAAAGACCAGGGTGTCGCCCATGTGAAAGAGGTGGGCCTCGCGAGACTGGAAGACCATGGCGGAGAGGGACGAGACATAGCTACCGCCCTCGACGAAGGTGCTCTGGCTATAGCACCAGCCATTGAGGGCACGCAGCACGCGTGTCGCTGAGGTCTTCACATCCCAGTGATCGGGGGTGGAAAAATAGTCGGCAAGAAAGCCACGCACGCTGAGGTCACCCGCCTGCTTGGCAATGGCGTTGCGCGAGCTGGTATCGCTGATCAGGGCGCAGGCTCCCTTCGCTGCGAGCTGAGCAGCCTCGTCGGGGATCCGAACCGACATGGAGCTGCGGTGGCGACGGCGGTCCGGGGCCACGAAGGCCTGACCGACATTCAATGACAGCTGGGAAGATACCAAGGCACGCTCCTCACGATTGCCGCTTGCGCTATGTGTTGCCAGGTGCTGCCGTCGATCGGCCTGTCTACTGCTACTTGCGCAGGACATCATACACGCTTGCCAAGACCCAAGCCTGTCAACCAAAGCCCAAGCCGGTGACAAAAAGCCGACTCATCACCTATGTCGCATTGATAATCCCCAGCCCGGCTCCGTATAATTTGCCGCATTTCAGGCCACCCGCATTTTCGCCAAAGCATTTCCGCCAAACCAAGGAAGCGACGATGAACTTCGATAACATCCCTGCCGGCAAAGATCTCCCCAATGATGTCTATGTGGCGATCGAGATTCCTGCCCACCATGCTCCGGTCAAGTACGAGATCGACAAGGAAATGGGCACCCTGCTGGTGGATCGCTTCATGGCCACCCCGATGTTCTACCCGGCCAACTACGGTTTCATCCCCCACACCCTGGCCGACGATGGCGACCCACTTGACGCCCTGGTGGTCACTCCCGTTCCGGTCCAGGCAGGCAGCATCATCCGTGCCCGGCCAGTAGGCATCCTGAACATGACCGATGAAGCCGGCGAGGATGCCAAGCTCGTCTGCGTGCCCCACGCCAAGCTGAGCACACTGTATGACGACGTGCATGAGGTCACCGACCTGCCCGAGCTGTTGCGTCAGCAGATCGCCCACTTCTTCGAGAACTACAAGGATCTCGAGAAGGGCAAATGGGTGAAGGTGGAGTCCTGGGAAGGTGCCGATGCCGCGCGCAAGGCCATTGAAAAATCCGTGGCAGCCTACGAAAAAGCCTGATTCCGCTTCTCGTCCAGCATGATGCCACGGGCCGCCCACCAGGCGGCCCGTGTCGTTATCGGCATCCAATCCAGCTCGGCCGCACCCCGGGCCAGTGGCATGACGAATCGCCAGTGCGACAAACGAACGCAGCCGGCCAGGCCCTCTACGGTTCAAATGCCATATAGACGTGAGTTAATCTGTTAACGCCCCCTGCGCCACCCTTGGTGAACTCCGCTCTGCAAGGCGAGTCTCAATGGCGCCCAACCTGGCCTGAAAAGGATGACTGCGTTGCCGATCCGCTACCCGATTCGATGGCTGGCCCTGGGTCTGCTCCTGTGTCTGCCACTCGTCGCCCACGCGCAGTGGTTCTCCTCCTCATCGAGCAACCAGGGTGACTTCCTGCCGGTCATGGAGGCCTTCCAGCCCAGCGCCTGGCATGACGGCGAGACGCTCTACATCGGTTTCGAGAATGCCACGGGGTATTATCTCTATCGCCATCAGCTCGACGTCGAAAGCCGTAACGCCGGCCCCGAACTGGGCAAGCCGGAAATACCGCCGGGCGAGTTCAAGAGCGACGAGTTCCTTGGCGACGTCTATGTATTCTATGACCGGGTCGTATTCGAAGCCCCCATCGACGGCGACGCCGCCGGTCCGCTGGATATCACGGTCCGTTTCCAGGGCTGTGCCGACGCCGGGCTCTGCTACCCCCCGGAGCAGGTCGACCTGGAGGCACCGGAGCGCGCCATGCCCGCCGCATTCCTGGGTTGGCGTGACGCCGCCGAGGGCGCCGGCGACGCGAATCGCACCACGAATGCACCCGGCATGCCGCAGGCACCGCAGAGCGAAGACGGCCGCTTCAATGCCCTGATCAGTAACGCCAGCCTGCCGCTGACCCTCGGCCTGTTCTTCCTGGCCGGCCTGGCATTGACCTTCACGCCCTGCGTGCTGCCTATGGTCCCGATTCTCTCCTCGATCATCGTCGGCCAGAATCCGACCCGGTCCCGCGCCTTCGTCCTCTCGGCCAGCTATGTCGGCGGCATGTCACTGACCTACGCCGCGGTCGGCATACTGATGGGACTGTTCGGCGCCGGCCTCAACCTGCAGGCCCATCTGCAGTCGGCGCCGGTATTGATCACCTTCGCCGGCCTTTTCACCCTCTTCGCCCTGGCCATGTTCGGCACCTTTGACCTGCGCCTTCCCCCTCGACTGGCCGGGCGCGTCGATGCCTGGCAGGCTCGCGCCCAGCGGAGCGGACCTCTCGGCCTGGCCGGCGCCGGCTCACTCTCGGTGCTGGTGGTCTCGCCCTGCGTCTCGGCACCGCTGGCTGGCGCCCTGGTGTTTATCTCCACCACTGGAGACGCCATCATGGGCGGCGCCGCCCTGCTAGCGCTGGGCCTGGGAATGGGCGTGCCATTGCTGCTGGTCGGCACCTTTGGCGCAACATCGCTGCCACGCACCGGTGCCTGGATGAACGGCGTCAAGATACTCTTCGGCATCCTGCTGCTCGGGGTGGCGATCTGGCTGGTGGAACGCTTGCTACCGGCTCCTGTCACCTTGCTGCTGTGGGCCGCCCTTGCCATTGGCAGCGCCCTGGCCCTGGGCGCACTGTCGCTCAACCTTGCACAGGGCTGGCCACGGGTCCGCCAGGCCGCGGGCCTGCTGCTGCTCGCCTGGGGCATTGCCCTGGTGATCGGCGCAGCACGCGGAGGCCATGATCCGCTGCGTCCCCTGGCCCCACCGCTGGCCCAGACGGGCGGCGCCCAGCAGGCGGCCGAGATCACCACCGTCGATGACCTGGCGACATTGGAGGCCGCCCTGCAGCGCAACGCCGAGCAGGCCATCCCCTCCTTCGTCCACTTCACCGCCGACTGGTGCATTTCCTGCAAGCAGATGGAACGACAGGTCTACCCCGACCCCCAGGTGGCAGAGCCGTTGTCGCAATTCGCTCGCATCAATGTCGACGTGACGGACACCGGCGAATCGTCCCGCGAACTGCTGGATCACTTCGGCCTGTTCGGCCCACCCAGCCTGATGTTCTTCGACCAGGGCGAAGAGATTCGCGAGGCCCGTATCCAAGGCGAAGTACGAGCCAACGATTTTGCCGGTCACCTGCAGGGCGTCCTCGACTGGCTTGGGCAACGCAGCAGTTGACCCAGGCGCACCACGCCTGTCATGAACCTTGTCCGTACTCCCCTCCAGCCGGGATGGCGAACACCGTTCCCTCTGGCTGGACATCGCTCACAATTTTAGGCACACTCCGCCAACAACACTTATCAAGGCCGATAGCGTCGGCAATATTCGACATCTTGCCGGGATCTATCGAAAGTTGGCTTGGGTTAACAGCGTCCCGGCCAGCCGTCACCTACCCACCGATCGAGACAGAGTCATGGACATTCGCAAGGTCAAGAAACTGATCGAGCTGCTCGAAGAATCCAATATCAGCGAAATCGAGATTCAGGAAGGCGAGGAGTCTGTCCGCATCAGCCGTCACCCCAATGGCGTGAGCTGGCCGCAGCCCCACATGCCCCCCCAGTACGGTGCACCTCAGCCCGCTCCCGCTCCGGCTGCCACTGCAGCGTCGCCTGAGCCGGCTGCCGAGACAGCCCCCCTCTACCAGGGTCACGCCTTGACGTCCCCCATGGTCGGCACCTTCTATCGCAGCCCTGCGCCGGGCTCGAAGCCCTTCGTGGAAATCGGCTCCAGCGTCAAGAAAGGCGAGACCGTGTGCATCGTCGAGGCCATGAAGATGATGAACCAGATCGAAGCCGATCGTGACGGCGTGATCGAAGCAATTCTGGTCGAGGACGGAGAACCCGTTGAATTCGACCAGCCGATGCTCGTCATCACCTGATCTTTCACCCAGAATTGGCGGACTCCATCATGCTGGACAAGGTTCTCATCGCCAACCGCGGCGAGATCGCTCTGCGTATCCTGCGTGCGTGCAAGGAGCTGGGCATCAAGACCGTGGCCGTTCACTCCAAGGCAGACCGTGAGCTCATGCACGTGCGCCTGGCCGACGAGGCCGTGTGTATCGGACCGGCCCCCTCGGCTCAGTCCTATCTGAACATCCCAGCGCTGATCAGCGCCGCTGAGGTCACCGATTCCAGCGCCATACACCCCGGCTACGGCTTTCTCTCCGAGAACGCCAATTTTGCCGAACAGGTGGAACGCTCCGGTTTCGTCTTTATCGGACCCCGAGCAGAGACCATTCGCCTGATGGGCGACAAGGTCAGCGCCATCGAGGCCATGCAGGTAGCCGGCGTGCCCACGGTGCCGGGCTCGGATGGCCCGCTGGGCGATGACGAAGGCGATATCATCGCCATCGCTCGGCGCATTGGTTACCCGGTGATCATCAAGGCGGCCGCCGGTGGTGGTGGCCGTGGCATGCGGGTGGTGCATACCGAAGGGCACCTGCTCTCGGCCGTCAATGTGACACGAACCGAGGCACACTCCTCCTTCGGCGACGGCACCGTCTATATGGAGAAGTTTCTCGAGAAACCCCGTCATGTCGAGGTTCAGGTACTGGCCGATGGCCAGGGCAACGCCATCCACCTCTTTGATCGCGATTGCTCGCTGCAGCGACGCCACCAGAAGGTATTGGAGGAGGCACCTGCCCCCGGCATCGACCCCGAGGCACGCGCCCGGGTGCTGGAGGCGTGTCGACAGGCCTGTATCGAGCTCAACTATCGCGGCGCCGGTACCTTCGAATTCCTCTATGAGGATGGCGAGTTCTTCTTCATCGAGATGAACACCCGCGTTCAGGTGGAGCATCCGGTCACCGAGATGGTGACCGGCGTCGATATCGTCCGCGAGCAGCTTCGCATCGCTTCCGGGCTGCCGCTGTCGATCGCCCAGGAAGACGTGAAGCTCAATGGGCATGCCTTCGAATGCCGCATCAATGCCGAAGATGCTCGCACCTTCATGCCCTCGCCCGGCAAGGTGACGCTTTACCATCCTCCCGGCGGCCTTGGCGTGCGCATGGACTCGCATCTCTACACCGGCTATACGGTTCCGCCCCACTACGATTCGCTGATCGGCAAGCTGATTACATGGGGCGACAACCGGGAGATCGCCCTGACGCGCATGCGCAACGGTCTCGATGAGCTGCTGGTTGAAGGCATCAAGACCAATATCGACCTGCACAAGGATCTGGTTCGCGACGGCTACTTCCAGCAGGGTGGCGTCAATATCCACTACCTGGAGAAGAAGCTCGGCTCCTGAGCCTGAGCTCGACTTTCGATCCCTGCGGGGTGGCCATAGGCCACCCCGCATGCGTTACGCACGGAGAACCACCATGCCCTGGCTGCAGCTGAAAGCCCGCATCGCCCCGGAGCAGGCGGAGCTACTAGAAGAGCTTCTGATGGCGGAGGGCGCCACCGCCATCACCCTGCAGGACGCCCATGACGACCCCGTCTTCGAGCCCGAGCGCGGCACCACGCCGCTATGGGACGAGACAGTACTGAGCGGCCTCTACGACGACCTGGAAGGCCTGACGACCATGCTGGAGCGACTGGCGGTAGCCTGGGCACAGGCGATGCCAGGCGAACCCTGCCCGGAAATCGAGCATGAGCTGCTTGCCGATCGAGACTGGGAGCGGGAGTGGATGGACGACTTCCAGCCCCTGCGCATGGGGCAGCGGCTGTGGATCGTGCCGAGCTGGCACGAGCCGCCCGATCCTGACGCGGTCAACCTGCACCTGGATCCGGGGCTTGCCTTCGGCACCGGTACCCATCCCACCACCGCGCTCTGCCTGGAGTGGCTGGACGGCATGGCCCTTTCGGACGAGCTGATGGGACGCGAGGTGCTCGACATCGGCTGCGGCTCGGGCATTCTCGCCATCGCCGCCCTCAAGCTGGGCGCGGGACAGGCCACCGGCACCGATATCGACCCCCAGGCGCTGCAAGCCAGCCGTGACAATGCCGCCCGAAACGCCATTGCCGATGACGACTTCAGACTCTGCTACCCCGAGGAACTGGACGAAGCAGGCAAAACCATGGCGACATTCCCGTTCGTGATCGCCAATATCCTCGCCGGCCCGCTGATCGACCTGGCAGCGACCGTTGCCGGACATGTGGCACCGGCCGGCCGGCTGGTGCTGTCGGGCATCCTCGAGAGCCAGGCCGACGAGGTACTCGAGGCCTACCGTGAGCAGGGCCTGTTCATGGACGAGCCCGTGGTTCGCGAAGGCTGGGTGCGCCTGAGTGGCCGCCGCCCAGCCTGAGCTGGGTAACAACACCTATTGCCACCTTCACCATACGACGGCGGGGGCGTATGATATGCAGCCCCCGAGCCACTGGACCGCATCATGTCCGATAGCCGCCCCCTGCCACAGATTGGCCGCCATCGCCTCCCAAACAGGGTGGTCCTTGCGCCCATGGCCGGCGTGACAGACCGCCCCTTTCGGCAGCTTTGCCGTCGACTTGGTGCCGGCCTCGTGGTGAGCGAAATGGTTACCTCGGACCCCACGCTGTGGCATACCAGGAAGTCCCGCCAGCGCATGGATCACCGCGGCGAGCCAGGTCCACGCTCGGTGCAGATTGCCGGTGGCGATGCGACGATGCTCGCCGAAGCCGCTCGCCTGAACGCCGAGCAGGGGGCCGAGATCATCGACATCAACATGGGCTGCCCGGCCAAGAAGGTTTGCAACAAGGCCGCCGGCTCGGCACTGCTGCGCAACGAAGCCCTGGTGGCTGAGATTCTCGAGGCGGTGGTTGCCGCGGTGGACGTGCCGGTGACCCTCAAGATACGAACCGGCTGGTGTGCCGACAGCAACAACGGAGTACGCGTGGCCCGCCTCGCCGAATCGGCCGGTATCCAGGCACTGGCAGTGCATGGACGCCACCGTCAGCAGCGTTATAGCGGTGAGGCCGAGTACGACACCATCGCGGATATCAAGTCACGGGTGAACATTCCGGTGTTCGCCAACGGCGATATCGACTCTCCACAGAAGGCCGCCTTCGTTCTCGACTATACTGGAGCGGATGCGGTAATGGTCGGCCGCGGCGCCCAGGGTAACCCCTGGATTTTCCGAGAGGTCGATCATTACCTTCGCCATGGACAGGCACTGCCCCCTCCCGCGGAACGCGAGCGCGCAGACGTATTGCGTGGTCACCTGTCGGCCCTGCACGCCTTCTACGGAGAGACAATGGGGGCGCGTATCGCGCGCAAACACCTCGGTTGGTACCTCGCATCGGACCGTCGCTTCGGCGAGGGCCAGCAGCGCGAGCTCCGCGCTGCCTTCAACATCCTCGAGCACCCAGCCGAGCAGTATGACTTCATCGACGACCTCTTTTGCCCCGGAAGCGGCCATGCCGACCCAGGGATAGCGAATGGAATCAGTGCCGCATGAATCGTGAAGCCTTCAACAGGAACCCCGACCTGTCGGATATCGACATCGGCCCGTGCACCGAACTGACCGGCCTCGACGCGCCGTCTTCACCGTCAGCGTCGGTAGAACAGCCACTGCGAGAAGCCGTGGATTGCGCCATGCGACGTTACTTCGACCACCTCGATGGCGGGACCGCAACCGATCTCTACGCCATGGTGATGACCGAGGTCGAGGCACCGCTGATGGCTGCCGTTCTGGACTATACCCAGGGCAATCAAACACGCGCCGCCGAGATCCTGGGTCTCAACCGTGGCACGCTGCGCAAGAAGCTCAAGCAGCATGACCTGATCTGATCCGGTCGGCCCCCTGGGCCAGCCGGGTCGCACCCCACCGCGTCACCCCGTCCCTCACCACCAACATAGAGTCGTATCATGTCCGATATCCCCGCCTCCCGACCGGTTCGCCGCGCCCTGATCAGTGTTTCCGACAAGGACGGCATCGTCGACTTCGCCCGGGGCCTGAGTGCACAAGGGGTCGAATTGCTCTCAACCGGCGGCACCTTTCGCCTGCTTGCCGAAAGCGGTGTCGCCGTGACGGAAGTCTCTGAACACACCGGCTTTCCCGAGATCATGGATGGGCGAGTCAAGACACTGCACCCCAAGATCCATGGCGGCATCCTTGGCCGCCGTGGCCAGGACGATGCCGTCATGGCCGAACATGACATTGCCCCCATCGACATGGTGGTGGTCAATCTTTACCCCTTCGCCCAGACCGTGGCCAAGCCGGGCTGCAGCCTGGAAGATGCCATCGAGAACATCGACATCGGTGGCCCCACCATGGTGCGCGCCTGCGCCAAGAACCACGCCCATACCACCATCGTGGTGGATGCCGGCGATTACGATCGCGTTCTGGCCGAGATGAGCGAACTGCAAGGTACCGTCAGCGATACCACCCGCTTCGACCTGGCCGTCAAGGCCTTCGAGCACACTGCAGGCTACGATGCCGCCATCGCCGATTACCTGGGCCAGCGGGTGAGCGGCGGCGAAGACGGCTTCCCGCGGACCTACAACCTTCAGCTTCACAAGAAGCAATCCATGCGCTACGGCGAGAATCCACACCAGAGTGCGGCCTTCTACGTGGAAGCCGATGCCTGCGAAGCCAGCGTGGCGACTGCCTCCCAGCTGCAAGGCAAGGCGCTCTCCTTCAACAATGTGGCCGATACCGACGCCGCCTTCGAGTGCGTCAAGACCTTCACCGATACCGCCTGCGTGATCGTCAAGCATGCCAATCCCTGCGGCGTGGCGGTGGGCGCCAATGCCATCGAGGCTTACGACAAGGCCTTCGCCACCGACCCCACCAGCGCCTTCGGCGGCATCATTGCCTTCAACGTGCCGCTGGACGCCGACACTGCCCGCGCCATCATCGACCGGCAGTTCGTCGAGGTGATTATCGCCCCCGGCATCGAGGAGGCGGCCCTGGCCATCGTCGCCGAGAAGCAGAACGTGCGTCTGCTTGACGTCGGCGACAGCTGGCCCGGCAAGCGCGAACACGGCCATGACTTCAAGCGCGTGACGGGCGGCCTGCTCGTTCAGGACAGGGACCTGGGCATGGTCGGTCGCGACGAGCTGACCGTGGTCAGCGACCGGGTGCCCAGCGAGCAGGAGATGCGCGACCTGGCCTTTGCCTGGAAGGTGGCCAAGTACGTCAAGTCCAATGCCATCGTCTACGCTAAGGGCGGCCAGACCATCGGCGTGGGCGCCGGCCAGATGAGCCGCGTCTACTCCGCCAGGATCGCCGGCATCAAGGCCTCCGACGAGGGGCTGACGGTGCCCGGCTCGGTCATGGCGAGCGATGCCTTCTTCCCGTTCCGGGACGGTATCGATGCCGCTGCTGCGGCCGGTATCACGGCGGTGATCCAGCCCGGCGGCTCGATGCGCGACCAGGAGGTGATCGACGCCGCCAATGAGGCGGGGATTGCCATGGTGTTTACCGGCATGCGCCATTTTAAGCATTGAAAACGCTGGATCTCGGTCATGCATCGTTAAAGGTCGACTCAACATGCTCATTTGCAACAACAAACTCCGCTGTTTCGCCGACCTTTGCCTAGCCTGACCTTCGCCCAGCCGTTTTCTCAGCCGCATAATGGAAACCCCCATCGGTTTGAACCGATGGGGGTTTGCCTTGATTGCCGACGCGAGCGGCGCCGGGGACAGGCCGAAGCGGAGGTCCTTTTCCAGGGATGGAAAAGGTAGCGCCCATGGAAGGGTTCACAGCGCCTCCGCGTAGCGCCTGTCGCCGGTTCAGCCGCGGCTTGGAGCCGCTGGCCTTGGCGGGGTTTTAACTATCAACCAAGATCGATGCAGAGGTACTTGGTCTCGAGAAACTCCTCCAGCCCCTGATGGCCGCCCTCGCGACCGAGCCCTGACGCCTTGACCCCGCCGAAGGGCGCGGTGGGGTTGGAGATAAGGCCGGTGTTGATGCCCACCATGCCGTACTCCAGCGCATCGGCCACACGCCATACCCGACCCAGGTTGCGGGAATAGAAATAGGACGCCAGCCCATACTGGGTATCGTTGGCCATCTGCACGGCATCCTCTTCATCCTCGAAGGGGAAGACCGCGGCAAGCGGGCCGAAGGTCTCCTCATGGGCCACCTTCATCTCATCGGTGGCGAAGCTGATCAGGGTCGGGGTGAAGAAGTTGCCCCCCAGCGGGTGGGGGTTCCCCCCCAGCAGCAGTTGGGCACCATGGTCCACGGCGTCATGCACGTGCTCGCTCACCTTTTCCACCGCCTTGCTGTCGATCAGCGGCCCGATATTGACGCCCGACTCGGTGCCGTCACCCACCTTGAGCTCGCTGTTCATGGCAACCGCCAGCTTCTCACAGAAGGCGTTGACCACACTGGACTGCACCAGGAAGCGGTTGGTGCAGACACAGGTCTGGCCGGCATTGCGGAACTTGGCCGCCATGGCGCCTTCCACGGCAGCGTCCAGATCGGCATCCTCGAAGACGATGAAGGGGGCGTTACCGCCCAGCTCCAGCGATATCTTCTGGATGTTCTGTGACGCCTGCGCCATCAGCTGGCGCCCCACTTCAGTGGAGCCGGTAAAGGTGATCTTGCGTACGATGGGCGATTCGGTCATCGCCGCCGCAATCTCGCTTGCCCGCCCAGGCACCACGTTGAATACGCCACGGGGAACGCCGGCGCGCTCGGCCAGCAGCGCCAACGCGGTCGCAGAGAACGGAGTCTGGCTGGCTGGCTTGACCACGATGGTACAACCGGCCGCCAACGCCGCCCCGGCCTTGCGGGTGATCATTGCTGCGGGGAAGTTCCACGGCGTGATCGCACCCACGACCCCCACCGCCTGCTTGGTGACCACGATTCGCTGATTGGATTTTGCGGCGGGAATCGTTTCGCCATAGACGCGCCGCGCCTCTTCGGCGAACCAGCGCAGGAAGCTCGCCGCGTAGGCGATCTCGCCAGCGGCTTCCTTGAGCGGCTTGCCCTGCTCATGGGTCATGATCATGGCCAGGTCATCCTGATGGTCCAGCATCAGGTCATGCCATTTCATGAGGATATCGGCCCGCTCCTGGGCAGTGAGGCCTCGCCATCCGGGGAGCGCCGCTTCGGCGGCAGCGATCGCTCGCTCCGTCTCGGCACGACCCAGACGCGGTACATTGCCGAAGGACTCTCCAGTGGCGGGGTTGACGACATCGATCTGCTCACCGCTGTCGGCGGCGACCCAGCTGCCGTCGATGTAGGCAAAGGGGCAGTAGAGCTGCGTTTCCTTCAAGGCTTCCATGATCGTCTCTCCCGGCCGACGAACGGCCCTGTTGTCAGTGTTCATGTGTAAGCGGTGCATGCGAGGCGGTGTCGCTGTCACTCGATCGGCTCGACGCCCTGTTCCGGCACCATATGCTGCTCGGCCCCTTCCTGAAGCGGGGGTTGGACCATGGCCGTCAGTATGGCAAGTATCAGCACCAGTGCGATGGTAATCCAGCAGAAAGCGCGGCCAATATAGCGCCCGGGGTCGCGGCGAATCTGGCGCAATCCCATGATCCCAAAGATGGCGGCGGCAATGTTCACCGGGGGCATGCTGCCCGCAAGAAGCAGTGCGATGAGCGCCGTGACGATGGATGCCATGGCCCAGGGGGAATAGTGTCGGCGCGGCGAGGAACGGTTGGCATTGTCACTATGCAACGAGTCTTCACTCCCTGTGAATCCGGACAGGATACCCTCCATGCTACGCGCTCAGCTCCCATGCACCAAGTTCAGGCAGCATGAAGCGAGATCAACGCAGCCGGCGGGGCTCACGGCTCGCCGACAGCGTGACCGACACCGAGTCGGCAAAGCGCAGCGCATGGGGCTTGTCAATCTCGACCTGGGCGGTGAGTACGGCTGCATGGGACATGACCAGATCGAGGACCTCACGGGTCATGCGCTCCAGAAGCTGAAAGCGGTTTTCTTCGACCAGGGCAATGACCGCCTTGGTGATGGTCCGGTAGTTCAGTGCCTGCTCGATGTGATTGAATGCCACGGCATTGTCCGCCCGGTAGCGGATGACGGCGTTGATCACCACGTCCTGGCGGTTGAGTATCTCGTCTTCCTTGATGCCGATATGGGTGCGTAAACGAAGATTCTTGATGCGTATGGTCGCGAGGTCGTGATCGAAGTGTTGGTCATCCAGGGCGTGCAGCGTCATGGCGAACTCCAGTGAAAGGACATGGCGCAACCGGTGCGGCGGGAACCCCCAGTCGCCAATGGCCCGAGCCGTCAGCGGCTGTTGACGAGGGTAAGAAACTCCTGCCGAGTCGGCTGGTTTTCACGAAAGGCCCCCAGCATCACCGATGACGTCATGCTGGAGTTCTGCTTCTCGACGCCTCGCATCATCATGCAGAGATGCCGTGCTTCGACGACGACGGCCACCCCCCTGGCATCGGTCACCTGCTGGACCGCCTCGGCGATCTGCCGCGTCAGATTTTCCTGGATCTGCATGCGCCGGGCAAACATGTCGACGATACGCGCAAACTTGGAGAGCCCAAGCACCTTGCCGTTGGGCAGATAGGCGATATGGCACTTGCCGATGAACGGCAGCAGGTGGTGTTCGCACATCGAATAGAGTTCGATGTCCTTGACCAGCACCATTTCATCGGTTTCGGACTCGAAAACCGCCCCGTTGATGATGTCCTCAAGCGTCTGGGCATAGCCTCGATTGAGAAACTGCATGGCCTTGGCAGCCCGCTTGGGCGTATCACGTAGCCCTTCACGCTCCGGGTTCTCGCCCAGTTCGAGAATGATCTGGCGGTAGTGGTTGGCAAGTTCTTCGATCATGGTCAGGCCCTACGCTTACCGGTGGTTTGGTGATGGCCTGGCCACCACTTAATGCACAAATAATATACAAGAAAATCATCTTGTATAATAAAAATTTGCTTGGAACGGTGATTCTATCGCAACCACGGCCCGTTCGCAGGCCATGTGTACCTAGCGGACTCCTCCCTGCGACATTCCTACGCTACGGCCCCTTCGGGAGCTATGCTAGAATCGCATCCTTCGAATAACTGCCTTATGCGCAGCCGTGTCTATCGAGAGCCCGACATGATCCATATCCCGATCCTGGCAGCCGCCGGCCTGTCCCTGCTGCTTCTGCCCTTTGCCGCATCTGCCGCTACCCTGTCGCTGCCCACCGATGCCAGCGTCGCCGTTCAGGTCATCGATGAACTGACACTCGACGCGGACAATCCGCGTCAGGATGACATCCTGCTCAGCCCGGTCAGCGGCGATACCGGAACCTCCCACGAATTGCCTGAATACTGTGTGCTGGTGGGTGATGCCCGGCTGGACGCTGAACGGCTCCGTATTACCGCCAAATCACTGACCTGCATCGAGACGGAGGGCGCGGACAGCGAGATATTCAGTGGCGAGATCTCGGCCGCCGCCTACGAGATGGACGGCAGCTATGGCTTAGACGCCTGTGACGCCGGCCGCTGCGAGCTGACGCCGGAGCACGCCTTTCAGCTCAAGCTGGCAAGCGCCCTCGACATCGAGCGGCAGGACAACCCGGCGGCTCGTATCAATGAACAACGGCGCCAGACGGATGGCGCCGGCGTTGCCAATCCCATACCAGCCGAGCGCCCCGACCCGGACCAGTGACCCTCTCGCTACAACACACGCGAACGCGCCCCCAGGGGCGCGTCTGCTTTCGTAGGCCACTCCAGCAATGACTCACGCCAGCCAGCGCGGCGCCTTTTCCAGAAGCAGCCGCTGCTGCTCCAGTATGCGGATATGGCCGTCCCAGTAACCAGCATCGGCCAACCAGGGGAAGGCCGGCGGAAACGCGGGATCCTCCCAGCGCGCCACCAGCCAGGCACTGTGGCGCAGGAGCCGAAGGGTCCTCAGCGGCTCGATCAACGTCAGCTCACGCCGATCGAAGTCGCGGTGCTGCTCGTAGCCCTCCATCACCTCTGACAGCTGCATCTGCCACTCGGCGTCGTGCTCCGCCGTGAGCAGCATCCAGAGATCCTGAATGGCGGGTGCCGTCAGGCAGTCATCGAAGTCCACCAGGGTAAAATCCTCGTCGCGTCCGAGCACATTGCCGATATGACAGTCGCCATGCACGCGGATCGCCTTCTCCCCAGCCCAGGCATGCGGCTGAAGGGCCTCGTGAAGGGCAGTGGTCACCCGCTCATAGGCTCGGCGCTGCTGACGCCCCAGCCAGTGGCTGCCAAGCACCCGCTCCCTCGCTTCCAGTACCATGGTATCGAGATCGAGCGTGTTGCGGTGCCGAAATGACGATCGTTCGCCAACGGCATGCAGCGCGCCGATGACCTCGCCCATGGCAAACAGGTGCGCGGGGTTTTCCAGCTCGGGGGCCTGCCCCGACACCTGGGGAAAGAGCGTGAAACGAAACCCCTGGTCATGATGCAGCGACTGCCCTGCCGCATCCCGCCAGGGCGCTGATACCGCGACCCCGGCCTCTTCCAGCTCGATCAGGAAGTCGTGCTCTTCCTGGATCTGGGCGTCGCTCCAACGCTCGGGGCGGTAGAACTTGACCACCCAGCGCCTGCGCTCGTCGTCATGCACCAGAAACACACGGTTCTCATAGCTGTTCAGGGCGAAGGGTTCGCCGGGCAGCCACAGGCCCAGGGACTCCACCGCCGCCACGATTCGTGACGGTTCAAGCCGGGCAAAGGGGTGCGTCGACGCCATGCTGCCTCCGAAGTTCCAGTAAGGGACCAGTCAGGGAGTAGCATGCTACCAGAGTTGCGAAATTGGCGTACGCGCCACCGCCCAGGCCTCCACCTCCTCTGCGCCGGCGCGGCGGCATGCCTGGGCCAGGGCATCCAGCGTCGCCCCGGTGGTCATGACATCGTCCAGCAGCACTACCCTTCCCAGTAACGGCCCGGCCACGTCGAAGCCATCCTTCAGGTTGCGCCGGCGCTCGCTGCGGTCGAGCCCCCGCTGGGAGGGAGTGTCGCCCAGGCGCCTGGCCGACCGAAGCGGAACGCCGAGGCGCGGGGCCAGTCGCCGGGCCAGCCACTCGGCCTGGTTGAACCCCCGCTGTCGTGACCGGTTCGGATGCAGCGGCACGGCGAGCAGTGCATCAGGGCACGTGATGTCGGCCAGCCGGGTTTCGAGCATCGCCACCAGCACGCTGCCCGCTCGCGGCGAGGCCTGGAACTTGAAGCGTTGCATGAGGGACGCCACCTCGTCCTGGTAGCGCAACGGTACCCAGGCCCGATCGAAGCCCGGGGGGTGCTCCAGGCAGCGACCGCAGAGCCGCCCAGCCAGCGAACCGGGGGGCTGCGGCTCGGCGCAGCGCGGGCAGGCCGGGAGGTTCCAGGGCAACGCCTCGAAGCAGGGCTGGCACCAGGGCTGCCCGGATTTTCCGGGCGCCAGGCAGAAGGCGCAGCGCCCGGGCAGCACGCGCCTCAGGCCACCGTCCAGACCCGACAGCGCCAGCCGGGGCCAATGCGTCCAGCCATGCCCGGTGCCAAGCGCCCGCCGCTTCGCCGTCGCCTTGTTCGCCCTCTTCTCCATCGCGTTCCCCACCCATCCTCGACTTTGTCAACACTGAAGCAGCCAAGGGTTGACAGTAATAAGCCTCTACGCAATCCTACCGTCAACCAAATCTATTCAACCGGTTGACCAACAGCGAGTCTGATCATGTCCTCAGCGCCTACTCTTCCCAGCCCTTCTGAGCAGACCCTAGCCGGAAATCTCGAGGTCCGCCACGACTGGTCCCTGGACGAAATCGAGGCGCTGTTTGCCCTGCCCTTTAATGACCTGCTGTTTCGGGCACAACAGGTGCACCGCGCCCATTTCGACCCCAACGCCGTGCAGGTGTCCACCCTGCTGTCGATCAAGACCGGCGCCTGCCCCGAGGACTGCAAGTATTGCCCCCAGTCAGGGCATTACAATACCGACCTCGACAAGGAAAAATTGCTGGAAATCGAGAAGGTGGTGGAACAGGCCCAAGCGGCACGCGACGCCGGTGCGAGCCGCTTCTGCATGGGGGCCGCCTGGCGCAGCCCCCGGGAGAAGGACCTCGAGGTGGTAATGGAGATGGTCAGCCGGGTCAAGTCGCTGGGGCTCGAGACCTGCATGACCCTGGGCATGGTGGACAGCGATCAGGCCAAGCGCCTGGCCGGCGCCGGGCTCGACTACTATAACCACAACCTCGATACCTCCCCTGAGTACTATGGCGAGATCATCACCACGCGTACCTACGGCGACCGGCTGGAGACGCTGGCGAGCGTGCGGGAAGCGGGCATGAAGGTCTGTTCGGGGGGGATACTGGGCATGGGCGAGGCCCCTCGTGACCGGGCGGCCCTGCTTCAGCAGCTGGTCCGCCTGGAGCCGCACCCCGAGTCGGTGCCCATCAACATGCTGGTCAAGGTACCCGGCACGCCGCTGGAGGACGTCGAGGACCTCGATCCCATCGTCTTTATCCGCGCCATCGCCGTGGCCCGCATCCTGATGCCGAGGAGCCACGTGCGACTCTCCGCCGGGCGCGAGCAGATGAGCGAGTCCACCCAGGCGCTGGCCTTCCTGGCAGGCGCCAACTCCATCTTCTACGGCGAGCGGCTGCTGACCACCGCCAACCCCCAGGCGGAGCGCGACCGCGCCCTTTTCGACAAGCTCGGCCTGCACCCCGAGCGTCGCGAGACCTGCACGGACGACTCACGCCAGCAGGAAACCCTGGAAGCGGCCATGGCCCTCAAGACGGGCCAGTCCAGAGCCGATGCCCTCGCCTACGACGCCACCCTGGCCTGAGGCGCGCCGTGATCCAGCAGTACCACTGGTCCCGGCGGCTTGCTGCCCGAGCACAGGAGCGAAGGCTCCAGGGGCTCTGGCGCCAGCGAGATACGTACGGACCCGACAGCGGCATGCATGATTTCGCCGGCAACGACTACCTCGGCCTGGCCCGGGACCCACGCCTGGCCCAGGCCCAGGCCGAAGGCGCCAGACGCTTCGGTGCCGGTGCCGGCGCCTCGCACCTGGTCAGCGGCCACCTCGGCGTCCATGAGGCCCTGGAGCAGCGCCTGGCCGAGCTTACCGGCCGGCCACGGGCGCTGCTCTTTTCCACCGGCTACATGGCCAATCTGGGCACCTTGCAGGCGCTCTGCGATGCCAATACCCACCTCTTCCAAGACCGTCTCAATCACGCCTCGCTGCTCGATGGCGCGCGCCTTGCCGGTACCCGGTCGCGACGCTTTCACCACCGAGACCTGGATGACCTTGACCGCCTTCTTGCACGGGTGCCGTCCGACAACCTCAAGCTGGTGATCAGCGACGGGGTCTTCAGCATGGATGGCGACGTGGCCGATATCGAGGGCCTGGCCGCCGTCAGCGCCCGACACGATGCCTGGCTGATGATCGATGACGCCCATGGCCTGGGTGTCCTCGGCGACCGCGGGGAAGGGTGTGCAGGACGAGCCCAGGATGCCGCGCGGGTACCGATCCTGGTCGGCACCCTGGGCAAGGCGCTGGGAACCGCCGGTGCCTTCGTCGCCGGCAGCCATGAACTGATCGACCACCTGATCCAGTTCGCTCGCCCCTATGTCTATACCACGGCCCAGCCCCCGGGTGTGGCCGCCGCCACCCTGAAGGCGCTGGACATTCTCGCTGCCGAACCCGAACGACGCACCCGGCTGCTGAGCCTGGTACGCTATTTTCGCCATGAGGCCGAGCGGGTCGGGCTGCCGCTTGCCCACTCCGACACGCCGATACAGCCCCTGCTGCTGGGCGAGAGCCTTCGCACCCTGCGCTGGGCCGCCGCGCTGCGGGAAGCCGGCTTTCTCGTCGGTGCCATTCGACCGCCCACCGTACCGCAAGGCCAGGCGCGCCTGCGTATTACCCTCAGTGCGCGACATACCCACGACACCCTCGATGCCCTGCTGGAAGCCCTGGCCGGCCTTCAACAGGCGGAGCGTGAGGCATGACGAAACTGGTACTACTCTCCGGCTGGGGCATCGATGCCCGTATCTGGCAGCCCCTTGCCCCCTACTGGCCCGATGACGTCGAGGTAACGACACCCGACTGGCCGGGCTATGCCGGTCAGGCGCTTGATGAAATGCTGGCCCCCGATGACCTGGCCGGCCTTGGTCGCCGGATGGCGGCGGCACTTCCTGCCGATGCGGTGTGGGTCGGCTGGTCGCTGGGCGGGTTGCTTGCCTGTGCACTGCTTGCGTACCTGCCTGCACCACGCTCCCTGGCCATGCTGGGAACCGGCCCCCGATTCTGCAGCACGGAGGGTGTCACTCCGCAGGAACTGGGCACCTTCCAACGCGCCTTCGCACGCAACCCGAATGCGACCTGGCAACACTTCCTGCGCTGGCAGCTGCAGGGCGAACCCGATGCACGCACCGCACATCGGCGCCTGCTGGACCTGATCGGCAGAAAGCCCAGCGCATCCCACGCGACAATGGCCGCGGGGCTCATCCAACTGGCCACGCTCGATGTTGCCCCTATACTGGCCGCCCCTCCCTGCAGCGTACTGCGCATGGCAGGTCAACAGGACCCCCTGCTCTCGCCCGCTTCGCGACACACCGCCGACGTCACACTCAGCGCAACAGGGCACTGCCCAATGCTCACCCGTCCAGACCTGCTGGCAGACCACCTGGTAGATATCGCCCAGCGCGCTGGCGATGGCCGCAACGAAATCACCGACAGCAGGGAGGAAGTCTCATGACGGGGGCCGCTCAAGTGGTCATCACCCCTGTCGAAGCCGAGACATGGCGCAGCCGGGTGGCGCACGCCTTCTCCCGCGCCGCTTCCCGCTATGCCATCCTGGCCGGAGCACAGCTATCCATGGGCGAGGCACTCTGGCGCCATCTGCCCTCGCGTGCCACAGCCATCCTCGACCTCGGCTGCGGCCCAGGGCACTGGAGCGCGCGCCTGGCCTCTCGCTACGGGCAGAGTGCCCGGGTAACCGGCCTCGACCTGGCCCCCGGCATGCTCGCAAAGGCTCGCGACGACCATGGCGAGGGCATCCGGTGGCTCCAGGCCGATGCCGGCGCTCTGCCGCTGGACAATGCGACGCAGGACCTCGTCTTCTCCAACCTGGCCATTCAGTGGTGTCCCGACCTGGATGTCGTGCTGTCGGAGATTCAGCGCGTACTGCGCCCAGGCGGCCGCGCCCTCATCAACACCCTGGGGCCGGGCACCCTGGGCGAGGTGGCCCATGCCTGGTCCTCCGCCGCCCTGCTCGGCTTCCGCTCCCGCGAGCACCACCTGTTCGGTGCGCAACTGGCGGGCTTCGACGCCGTCCGGCTGGAGGAGAAAGTCGAGCGTTTCTTCTATCCGGACCTGGCCGCGGTGATGGCATCCATCAAGGGGGTCGGCGCTCAGACGGCACGCCCCGACGCCTGCCTCACCCGAGCCGATCTGGCCCAAGCCAAACGCCGCTACGAGCCCCTGCGCGAATCCCAGGGCCTGCCGGTGAGCTACACGCGCCTGACCCTGATTCTCGACAGGAAATAAGCACGATGCCTGCTTACTTCGTCACCGGAACCGACACCGACGCCGGCAAGACGCTGGCCACCGCCGGCCTGCTGGCCCTGGCTCGTCGCCAGGGCCTCACCACCCTGGGGCTGAAGCCCGTCGCCTCAGGCTGTCGGCTCACTCCAGCAGGGCTGCGCAACGACGATGCCCTTGCCCTGCAGTCGCGCAGCGAGCCGGCCGTGCCCTATGCCGTCGTCAACCCCTTCGCCTTCGCGCCCGCCATCGCCCCCCACCTGGCGGCAAGGCGGGACGACCGCGTCGTCACCCTGACGGCCCTGGCAAGCCATGTCGAGCCGCTGCTGGAAGGCCCCCAGGACCTGATCCTGCTTGAAGGTGCCGGTGGGTGGCGGGTGCCGCTCAATGACAGCGAGGACCTCTCCGGGCTAGCCCTGCGCCTCGAGCTACCGGTGATCCTCGTCGTCGGCCTGAAGCTTGGCTGCATCAGCCATGCGCGACTGACGGCGGAGGCGATCCAAGCCGATGGCCTGCGCCTCGCCGGTTGGATAGGCAACCTGCTCGACGCCGACTTTGCCACCGATGCACCCCTCTATGAAGAGAATCTGGACACCCTCGAGCGCACCCTCCCCGGTCCCTGTCTCGGCATACTGCCACGCCTGGACGCCGTCGATGAGCAGAGGCGCCCCGAGTCCGCCGCTACCTGTCTCGTGCTGCCCGATGACGATTGACTTGCCGGCGGGCGTCCGTACAATGTGGACGCCTGCCCAACCCTGCGGATGTGGTGGAATTGGTAGACACGCCAGATTTAGGTTCTGGTGCCTTCGGGCGTGGGAGTTCAAGTCTCCCCATCCGCACCATTTCAATACATTGATTTCCCTCGTTTCTTGCCGCTTCGCAATGAGAGGCATGCATTTCGCGTGCCTGGTAGCCTGGTACCGTACCGTCCTGAACGCGCGCCCCCGCTCCCTTCCCGTCCGTCGCCACTCAACGGAGGCTCGTTGATGTCCCACGTCTGGCACCCCTATGCCCACCTCAAGACACAGTCGCCTGCGCCAAAGGTAATCGGCGGCGAAGGTCCACGCTTTACCCTGGAGAACGGGGAACGGCTGCTCGACGCCACCTGCTCCTGGTGGTGCATGATCCATGGCTACGGCCACCCCCGCCTGGTGGCGGCGATACGCGAACAGGCCGGCGAGCTGTGCCATGTCATGCTCGGCGGGCTGAGCCATGAACCAGCCGATCGCCTGGCCGGGGAGCTGGTTCGCGTGACCCCCGAGGGCCTCAACCATGTCTTCTTCTCGGACAGCGGCTCGGTGGGCATGGAAGTGGCCATGAAGATGGCGGTGCAGTATCACCAGTTGAGAGGCAAGCCCGGCAAGCACCGGCTGCTCTCCCTGATGAAGGCTTATCACGGCGACACGGCTGGCTGCATGGCGGTCTGCGACCCCGAGGAGGGCATGCACTCACTGTTCGCCGGCTACCTGCCCCGGCACCACTTCGCCCCCGCCCCCACGGCACCCTTCGACGCCGATCCGGCCTCGGTCCAGGCCGATCTCGACCGCCTCGAAGCGGTGCTGGAGTGTCACCATCAGGAGATCGCCGCCCTGCTGATGGAGCCGCTGCTGCAGGCGGCGGGTGGTCTCAACATGACCTCCCCCCTCTACCTCATTGGCGCGCAGGCGCTATGCGAGACGTACGACGTGCTGCTGGTCTTCGACGAGGTGGCAACCGGCTTTGGCCGCACGGGCACCCTGTTCGCCGCCGACCACGCCGGCATCACGCCGGACATCATGGTGCTCTCCAAGGGGTTGACCGGCGGCTACCTCGGCCATGCGGCGACGCTGGCCACTGACCGGGTGCATGACGCCTTCATCGGCGACAGCCCCTATCATGCCTTCATGCATGGCCCCACATTCATGGGCAACCCGCTGGCCTGCCGGGTCGCGCTGGAGAGTCTCGCCATCTTCGAGGAGGAGCACTACCTGGACCGTATTGCCGTCCTTCATCGGATACTGCGCGAGGAGTTGGTGCTGGACACACGGCTGCGCGCGCATCCCCTGGTTGCCGATGTCCGCGCCCTCGGCGCCACCGCCGTGATCGAAGTCCGGGATCCCGCCTCGCTGAAAGGCGTCGCGGAGTACGCCCGCCGCCAGGGCGTCTGGCTGCGCCCCTTCGGCCGCTGGCTCTATACCATGCCGGCCTATATCACCGCGGAAGAGGACATGCGCCGCATCACCGGCGTGATGAAAGCCTGGTTCTCCTGATGCACAAACGCCGCACTCCTCACGGAGCGCGGCGCTTGTTCTGCCTGGCTAGGGGGCGCGTCGTCGGCGGTCAGGCCATGGCGGGCTGGGCGTAGGAGATCGGCGCCAGCTCGCGCTCGTTCTCGAAGGTCACGATCTCGTAGGAATCGGGCTGGGCCAGAAGGGCACGACAGAGCTGGTTGTTCAGCGCATGGCCCGACTTGATGCCACGGAACTCACCGATCAAGCTGTAGCCCAGCAGGTAGAGATCGCCGATGGCGTCGAGCACCTTGTGCTTGACGAACTCGTCCTCGTAGCGCAGGCCGCCCTCGTTCACGATGCGATAATCGTCGACCACGATGGCGTTGTCGAGGCTCCCGCCCAGCGCCAGGTTATTAGCGCGCAGGTACTCCAGATCACGCATGAAGCCGAAAGTACGCGCCCGAGACACCTCCTTGACGAAGGAGGTGGTGGAGAAGTCCACCACGGCAGTCTGCTTCTGGTCTTCGAACACCGGGTGATCGAACTCGATGGCAAACGACACCTTGAAGCCCTGGTGGGGCAGGAAGCGCGCCTCCTTGTCGTCCTCCTGGACCAGCACCTCACGCTTGATACGAATGAATCGCTTCGGTGCTTCCTGTTCGGCAATACCCGCCGACTGAATCAGGAAAACGAAGGGGCCGGCGCTGCCATCCATGATCGGCACTTCGGGGGCGCTGACATCCACGTAGGCATTATCGATGCCCAGGCCCGCCAGGGCCGACATGAGATGCTCCACGGTGGCGACCTTGACGCCATCCCGCGACAGCGCGGTACACAGCGTCGTATCGGTAACCAGGGACGCGATAGCCGGTACCTGAACCTCCGGGTCGAGGTCGGTACGCACGAACACGATACCGGTATTTACCGGTGCCGGGCGCAGCGTCAGATAGACCTTCTTGCCGGAATGGAGTCCGACGCCGGTGGCGCGGATGCTGTTTTGCAGAGTGCGTTGTCTGATCATGGGCAGTAGCCAGGCAGTTGTTAGTTATCAAACACCGTTCACTATAACACCGAACAGGCGTTTCAACAAAAAAACATCTCCTGACCCTGCCTGATCGCGCAAACAGCCGCTATCAATCAGCCTGGCGTCGCAGGAAGGCCGGGATGTCGAGATAGTCATCCAACTCCTGAGGGGTGCGGCGCTTCTCGGGCTGCGGCTTCGGGGCCTCCTGGGGCTCGGCCTTGGCCGCTGCGCCCTGCTGGCGCATGGCCGGCTGAGCACGCTGGCGATAGTCGCTGCCCTCGGAACGCTTGGCACTCTCGCGGCCGGCCACTTTCTGCTGGCGTCCTTCCAGACCAGCCGCCACGACGGTGACGCGAAGTTCGTCGGTCATGTCCATGTCGATAGAGGTGCCCACCACGATGGTGGCATCCTGGGAGGCAAACTCCTGGACGGTGGCGCCTACATCGTTGAATTCACCGATGGAGAGATCCGGTCCGGCAGTGATGTTGACCAGAATGCCGCGAGCCCCATGCAGGTCGATATCCTCGAGCAGCGGACTGCGGATCGCCTTCTCGGCGGCCTCGCGGGCACGATTCTCACCGGTAGCACCGCCGGTTCCCATCATCGCCATGCCCATCTCGGACATCACGGTGCGCACGTCAGCGAAGTCGACGTTGATGATGCCGGGGCTGGTGATGAGCTCGGCGATGCCCTGTACCGCGCCCAGCAGCACATCGTTGGCAGCACTGAACGCCGTCAGCAGACTGGCGTTCTTGCCCAGCACCGACAGCAATTTCTCGTTGGGAATGGTGATCAAGGAGTCGACGTGCTCTGAGAGCTCTTTCATGCCCTCCTCGGCGACACGCATGCGCTTGGGCCCCTCGAACGGGAACGGGCGAGTGACCACCGCCACGGTGAGGATGCCCAGCTCCTTGGCCACCTGGGCGACCACCGGTGCACCGCCCGTGCCGGTACCGCCACCCATGCCCGCAGTGATGAAGACCATGTCGGCACCGCGGATCAAGTCGGCGATGCGCTCACGATCCTCCATGGCGGCCTGCCGGCCGACATCGGGATTGGCACCCGCGCCCAGGCCCTTGGTGATCTCGCCACCGAGCTGGAGCACGGTCTTGGCCGACACCCGTTTGAGCGCCTGGGCGTCGGTGTTGGCGCAGATGAACTCCACGCCTTCGATATTACTTTCGACCATGTGGTTGACGGCGTTGCCACCGCCACCGCCCACGCCGACGACCTTGATGACCGCACTGCTCGAGGGTGCGCTATCTACCAGTTCGAACATAAGCCCCGTCTCCTGGACCGCGCCGCGGCCCTGTCAGAAATTTCCTTTCAACCAGCCCTTGATTCTTGCCAGCGCCGGAATCCCTTCCACTACCCCACGCCGGGAGACGTCATCACGCCCGGGTTGTGTCGTAACCAATCTGCCTTCGCGACCTCGCCCATTCCGCACCTCCTGAAGGGCATAATGTAGCAAACCCACGCCGGTAGAATAAATCGGGTTGCGGACCACATCGGCCAGGCCGCGCACGTTGAGCGGACAGGCAATGCGCACCGGCATATGGAATATTTCCTCGGCCAGCTCGACCACGCCCTCCATCCGCGACGTCCCGCCGGTCAGCACCACGCCAGCCGCCACCAGATCCTCGAAGCCGCTGCGACGCAGCTCGTCACGGATCAGGGTAAACAGCTCCTCGTAGCGGGGCTCGACCACCTCTGCCAACGCCTGGCGGGAGAGATCCCTGGCCGGACGGTCGCCAACGCTGGGTACCTTGATCATTTCGTCGCTGGAAGCCAGCTGCGTCAATGCGCAGGCGTACTTGACCTTGATCTCTTCAGCGTACTGGGTCGGCGTTCTCAATGCCATGGCGATATCATTGGTGACCTGATCGCCAGCAATGGGTATCACCGCCGTATGGCGAATGGCCCCTTCAGTGAAAACGGCGATATCGGTGGTGCCACCGCCGATGTCCACCATGCAGACACCCAGCTCCCGCTCATCCTCGGTGAGCACCGCCATGCTGGAGGCAAGCTGCTCAAGGATGATGGCATCCACCTCCAGGCCACAGCGACGAACGCACTTGTCGATATTCTGGACCGCGTTGAGTGCCGCCGTTACCAAGTGGACGCGTGCCTCGAGGCGAACACCTGACATGCCCAGCGGCTCGCGAATACCGCCCTGGGTGTCGATGGAAAACTCCTGGGGCAACACGTGCAGGACTCGCTGCCCTTCCGATATTGCCCTTGCCCTTGCCGAGTCGATAACCCGATCGATGTCGGTTGACATGACTTCGCGATCTTTTATCGCAACCACGCCGTCCGAATTCATCGAGCTGATATGACTGCCGGCAACGCCGACATAGACCGAATGGATATCACAACCGGCCATCAATTCGGCCTCTTCCACAGCACGCTGTATAGATTGCACCGTGGATTCGATATTGATCACGACACCCTTTTTCATACCGCGGGAGGGGTGTGAGCCGATGCCAGCGATCTCGATGCCGCCATCATCGGTTGGCTGTCCGACGATCGCCACCACCTTGGATGTTCCGATATCCAGTCCGACTACCATGTTAGATGAATTGGAAGTGACTGCCATGCGCCGGGGTATCTCCTAAAACTTGACCCGCTGGGAATTCCACTAACTGCTTTAAATGGTCATTGCGCCCATTATAGGAACAACTAGCGTTAAACCACCAGTCCAATACGTAAAACTGCGCTCACGATACGGGTTATTTCTCACAAAAGGAACACCGGCTTCGTTCGAATCCTGTAGCCGTGCATTCAAAAAAGGACTCATCCTGCATCGTCGTTATCCGATTCTTCGATATCCGTTTCACCGTGCCAGGCCACCGCAACGCCATTGGGATAACGCAGGTCGATATAGCGGATATGCTCAGCCTGCTGACCCAGCTGTCGCTGCCAGGCGGCCCCCAGGCGTGCCAGACGAGCCTCGCGATCGCTGCGTCCCAGCATGACCCAGACCCCGTCATCGAGCTGCAGTCGCCAGGCGCCACGGGGTTCGAGCCGAAGTTGGCTGATGGTCAGCCCCAGGGCGTCGAAGCGGGGTACCAGGCGGTCATGATAGGCCAGCACTTCGGCCCCACTGCCCACGGGACCGGCGAGATCGGGCAGGCCGGAAGGAGGCAGTACCGGCGCATAGGCGAAGGGCTCACCTTCGGGGTTCAGCAGGTAGTCGTCGTTCCAACGGGCCACCGGGACCTGTTCGACCAGTTCGAAGGCCAGGGCATAAGGCCACTCCCGCGCCACGCGGACCTCCGCCAACCAGTTGACCGCCCTCGCCCGCCGGCGTAGTGCAGGCAGATCCGCCGACAGCCAGGTCTCTCCCTGTACCAGGGGTGCCAGCTGCGAGCGAAGGTAGTCGGCGTTGACATGGGTGAGATCCCCACGAATCGAGACCCGCTCTATGGGTCGGTCCAGCCACGTCCAGAGCGCCCGCCCCCCGGCCCCGAGCAGGATCAATAGCAGCAGCAGTCCCGTCAGCGAGCCGCGCTTGCTCATGTCCGCTCGATTGGCAAAGTGGTGGCCAGGATACGACACACCAGGGTATCGAAATCGATCCCCGCGTGGGCGGCCGCTTGGGGCACCAGGCTGTGATCGGTCATGCCCGGCGAGGTATTGACCTCGATCAGCCAGAAGCGGCCTTCCCCATCGCGCATGACATCGACCCGCCCCCAGCCTTCACCGCCAACGGCATCGAAGGCTTGGCGGCAGAGCTCACCCAGCTCCGCCTCCTCATGGGCCTCCAGCCCGCACGGCAAGTGGTAAAGCGTATCGTTGGAGACGTACTTGGCGTCATAGTCGTAGAAGCCACCAGGCACCTCGACGCGTATGGCGGGGAGCACCACGTCGCCAAGCAACGAGACCGTGTACTCCTCACCCTCAATGAAGCGTTCGGCCATCACCCGTGCGTCGTAGCGGACGGCATCACGGTAGGCTGCCACCAGCGCTTCCCGGCTGTCGACGATACCGATACCCAGCGTCGATCCCTCATGGACGGGCTTGACGATCAGTGGCAGGCCCAGGTGGGCGATCACGTCATCCCAGTCAGCATCCGGCTCGAGCATCAACGACTCCGGCGTCGGCAGGCCCACCGACTGCCATATCTGCTTGGTCAACCGCTTATCCATCCCCAGGGCAGAGGCCAGCACGCCGCTGCCGGTATAGGGAATGCGCAGCAGTTCCAGCGCCCCCTGGAAGGTGCCGTCCTCGCCGCCGCGGCCATGCAGGGCAATGAAGACGCGATCTGGCGCCAGCGCCTCGAGCCCGCCCAGCCCGCCATCCGCGGGGTCGTAGCCGATGACGTCGACACCGCTGCGCTCCAGCGCTCTCAATACCGCCGCCCCGCTCCTGAGCGACACGTCACGCTCGGCGGAGTCACCCCCATAGAGCACCACCACTCGCCCAAAATCCCTTGCCTGGATCATAGCGACACCTCATCGAGCTTGAGCCGACTCTCGGCCAGCCCCAGGGCGATGCCACCCACATCGCCGGCACCCTGGGTGATCAGGATGTCTCCGGAACGAAGTACCCGGGCAAGCAGGTCGGGCAGCTCCGACTTGTGCTGTACGAATATCGGATCGAGCCCGCCCCGCTGGCGAATGGAGCCCGCCAGTGTCCGGCCGTCGGCGCCGGGAATCGGTGCCTCGCCGGCACTATAGACGTCAAGCAACAGCAGCGTATCGACTTCACCAAGCACCTTCACGAAATCCTCATAGAGGTCACGGGTGCGAGTGTAGCGATGGGGCTGATAGACCATCACCAGGCGGCGCTTTGGCCAGCCAGCGCGAACCGCGCGGATGACCATCTCCACTTCCCGCGGATGGTGGCCATAATCGTCCACCAGCATGACCTCCCCTTCACCGTCGGGCGGCGGGAAGTGGCCATGGACCTGGAACCGACGCCCCACCCCAGCAAAGCCGGCCAGGCCGCGAAGTATGGCGGCATCCTCGACGCCTGCGTCGGTAGCCACGACAATCGCGGCCAAGGCATTGAGGGCGTTGTGGCGCCCCGGCATCGCCAGGCGCACCGACAGCGGTGCGAATCCGTCCGGACGCAGTGCGGTAAAGCAGACCTCGCCACCCTGCTGGACGAAGTCCGCGATGCGGTAATCGGCATCCTCGCTGAAACCGTAGGTCACGAACTGGCGCTGGACTTGCTCCAGCAGGCCACGCACGTGCTCATCGTCGATGCACAGAATGGCCAGCCCATAGAAGGGCAGATTGTGCAGAAACTCGATAAAGGTGTTCTTGAGACGATCGAAGTCACCGCCGTAGGTGCTCATGTGGTCGGCGTCGATATTGGTGACAATCGACACCATGGGCTGAAGGTGGAGAAAGGAGGCATCGGATTCGTCGGCCTCGGCCACCAGGTAGTCCCCCTCCCCCAGCCGCGCGTTGGTGCCGGCACTGGTCAGCCGTCCGCCGATCACGAAGGTCGGGTCCAACCCCCCTTCGCCCAGCAGCGTCGCCGTGAGGCTGGTGGTCGTGGTCTTGCCATGGGTGCCGGCAACCGCGATGCCATGTCGAAAGCGCATCAGCTCGGCCAGCATTTCGGCGCGGCGCACCACCGGCACACGATGCTCATGCGCCCAGAGGATCTCCGGGTTGGCTTCGTCCACGGCGGTTGAGACCACCACCACATCGGCGCTCATCACGTTCTCCACGCCGTGGCCGATGGCGACCTGGATGCCCTTCTCCCGCAGCCTTTCGACGACCGGAGAGGCCTTGAGATCGCTGCCACTGACTCGGTAGCCCTGATTCGCGAGCACTTCAGCGATGCCGCACATGCCGGCACCACCGATGCCCACGAAATGGATGCGCCGGATACGGCGCATGCCCAGGCCACGCCCATGATGGGGCAAGGCTGCCTGGCCGGGAACCGGCCTCAGGGTGCTATCGCTCAAGAGCTGTCTCCATGCAACCGGCCACCAGGTGCTCGACGGCGTCGAGATGCGCACACGCCCTCGAGCGCTGCGCCATGGTGGCCAGGGTATCGGGTTGCAGCAGTGTCGTCAGGCGATTGGCGAGTGACACTGCCGTCATGTCGTGTTGTGCCAGCAGTTCGGCCGCCCCCGCCGCGACCAGGGCACGAGCGTTGGCGGTCTGGTGGTCATCGACCGCATGGGGCAAAGGCACGAACAGAGCCGGCTTGGCGGCGGCAGCCAGCTCGGAAACGGTCAACGCCCCGGCACGGCACACCACCAGGTCGGCCCAGTCGTAGGCCGCCGCCATGTCATCGATGAAGTCGACCACTTCAGCCTCGACCCCTTGTGCGGCATAGGCCGCTCGGGTGGCCGCCTCCTTGTTACGTCCGGCCTGGTGCCTCACCGCGGGCCGCAACGCTTCCGGCAGCTGTGCCAAACCTTCCGGCACACGCTGATTCAATGCCTGCGCCCCCAGCGAACCGCCAACTACCAGCAGTCGCAGAGGGCGGCCGGTCATCGTTCCACTGTCCCGCGGGGTCTCTCCCAAGGTGGCGATATCGGCGCGCACCGGGTTGCCGATCACCTCGGCACGGCCGGGAAAGGCGTGATCGAAGGCGCCGTAGACCCGCTTCGCAAGCCGCGCCAGAGCCCGGTTGGTCAAGCCCGCCACGGCGTTCTGCTCATGGATGATCAGCGGACGCCGCATCAGCCAGGCGGCAAGCCCGCCAGGTCCACTGGCAAAGCCGCCAAGCCCCACCACCAGCTGCGGATCGAGCCCTCGCAGGATACCGGCAGCCTGCCATATGGCACGGGTCAGGTTGAAGGGGGCCAGCAGCCAGCCGGTCAGGCCATTGCCACGCAGTCCGGTCACGGAGATGCGGTTAAGAGGGATACCGGCGGCGGGGACCAGGCGGTTCTCGATGCCGTGTGAGCTACCCAGCCAGTGGACTTCCATTCCCTGTGCCTGAAGCCCTCTGGCCAGGGACAGAGCAGGTATGACATGTCCTCCGGTGCCTCCCGCCATGATCACTACGCGCCGTGTCTTCGCCTCGCTCACTTGCCGACTCCTTGTGCTTCGGGCACCCGGCGCCCGGCCTCGGTCTCACGACGCGCGACGGGCTTCGCTTTTTGCTGCGCCAGCCGAGTCTCGATATCGGCACGCAGCAGTAGCGCCATCATCATGGCGCTGATCAACAGGCTCGACCCTCCGTAGCTCAAGAGCGGCAGGGTCAAGCCCTTGGTGGGGAGCATGCCGGTACTGACAGCAATGTTGATGAAAGCCTGGGCTCCCACCACCAGGGCAATGCCATAGCAGAGGTAAGCCGCGAACGCCTTACCGGCCAGTTCCGCACGCCGCCCTATCGCCATGGCCCGGTAGATCAACAGAGCAAAGAGTCCTACAACGCCAATCGCACCGAACAGCCCCAACTCCTCAGCCAGCACGGCGAACACGAAATCGGTGTGGGCCTCGGGCAGGTAGAAAAGCTTCTGAACGCTATTGCCCAGCCCCATGCCCAGCCAGTGGCCTCGGCCATAGGCGATGAGTGCCTGGGTCAACTGGTAACCGCTGGCGAACTGGTCCGCCCAGGGGTCGGAAAAACTGGTCAGTCGGGCCAGGCGATAGGGCTCGGCGATGGCGACATAGAAACCCAGCACCCCGATACCGCCGAGTATCAGCACGAAGCGAACCCAGGGCGCCCCGGCCATCAGCAGCATGCCCATCACACACCCTGTCATGACCACCACGGCGCCATAGTCGGGCTCGAGAATCAGCAGCACGGCAATGACGCCCATCACCAGCAGGGGACGCAGGAAGGCGCCCCACTGACGCCGCACCTGGGGCAGGAAACGTTCAAGATAGCCGGCCAGGTAGGCAATCAGGCAGAGCTTGGCGATTTCCGACACCTGCAGGTTGAAGGGTATCCCGGGAATAGAGAGCCAGCGCCGGCTGCCGTTGACCTCGCGGCCGACGAATAAAACCAGTACCAGGAGGACAATACTGACCAGCAGCAGCAGCGGGCCGTTGGCCCGCCACCAGGCCAGCGGGGTGCGCAGCGTAAAGCCGGCCGCCACCAGGGCAACGACCACGAAAAGGGCATGGCGCTGACTGAAGTACCAGGGATTGCCGGTCAACCCGGCAGCCACTTCCGTGGAGGCCGATGTCACCATCACCCAGCCAATGAGCATCAGCGCTACGGCGGCGAATACCAGCCAGCCGTCGAAGGACTGGTGCTCGGTCGAGAGACGCTGGCGCAGCCTGGAAAGACGGGTCACGAAGAGACTCCTGTGGCACAGAGGCCGACCCAGCGCCGGAATACCTCACCGCGCTCCTGGTAGTTGGCAAACTGATCCAGGCTGGCACATGCCGGCGATAGCAGCACACAGTCTCCCGGCTCGGCGATGGCCTGTGCCCGCACCATGGCCGCCTCGAGGTCGTCGACCTGGGTCACGCGCACGGCCCCTCCAAGCGCCTTTTCGAGGCGCCCGGCGTCCAGGCCGAAGAGGATCGCTTCACGGCCATACCGGGCGAGGGGATCGGCAAGCGGACGGAAATCGGCCCCTTTACCCATGCCGCCGGCAAGCAGCACGAGCCGACCTTCAAGGGTCGGGCCGAGACCGGCGATGGCGGCCAGGGTGGCCGCCACGTTGGTGCCCTTGGTGTCATTGATCCAGCGCACCCCGCCAATGTCGGCGATCCACTCACAGCGGTGCGGCAATCCGGGAAAGCGGCGCAGCACGCGGCGCATGGCGTCCAGCGGCAGCGCGAGGTGGCGCCCCACGGCCAGGGCCGCCAGAGCATTGGCCTGGTTGTGGCGCCCCGGCAGGCGCACCTCGTCGGCGAGCATCAGCGGCTTGTCGCCGTGCATCAGCCAGTCACGACCCTCACGGCGGCCGACGCCCCACTCACCGGCCGCGGGGGCGCGGGTGGTGAAGCGATCCTGCGCCGGCAGGCGGGTCTCGGGCCAGGTCATGGGATCCTCGGCGTTGACCACCCCATGGCGAGCGCCACGGAATATCCCGAGCTTGGCGGCCCGGTAGCCGGCCATGTCGCCGTGGCGATCGAGGTGGTCCTCGGAGAGGTTGAGGAAGACTGCGCTCTCGGCCCCCAGGCGTGGCGTGGTCTCCAACTGGAAGCTGGAAAGTTCGAGCACGTAGCAGTCGGCATTCGGCTCGTCATCGAGCAGGTCCAGTGCTGGCGTACCCAGGTTGCCGCCCACCGCGACGCGGCGGCCGGCTTCCCGGGCCATCTCTCCGATCAGGGTGGTGACGGTGGACTTGGCATTGGAGCCGGTGATGGCGACGATGGGCGCGCCACAGGCGCGCACGAAGAGCGCGATCTCGCCGACCACCAGGGGATCGCCGGTAGCATCGCGCACCCGCCCGGCAAGTTCGGCGAGCCCCAGGGCGCGAGGATCCACCCCGGGGCTGAGCACCACTTCCTCCACTTCGCTCAGGTCAAGCGACGTCAGCGTGCCACAATGAATCTCGACACCGGGATGCGCCGCACGGAAATCGTCGACATCGGGCGGAACGGCACGGGTATCGGCCACCATGTAGGGCACCCCCTGGCGCGACAGGTGCCGGCATATGGCACGACCGGATATACCGAGCCCGACCACCAGGGTCATACCCTTCGGCACCTTATGCATGCTCGACTCCTGTCCGTTGCACAGAATAGGCCAGACCTGGTGACTCAGCGTATCTTCAGGGTAGCCAGGCCGATCAACACCATTACCACGGTGATGATCCAGAAGCGCACGATGACACGCGGCTCGGGCCATCCCTTGAGTTCGAAGTGATGGTGCAGCGGCGCCATGCGGAAGATACGGCGCCCCGTCAGCTTGTACGAGCCTACCTGAAGGATCACCGAGACCGTCTCCATGACGAAGATTCCGCCCATGATGAAGAGCACGATCTCCTGGCGAACGATGACCGCCACCACCCCCAGCGCGGCCCCCAGGGCCAGCGCTCCGACGTCGCCCATGAAGACCTGGGCCGGATAGGTGTTGAACCACAGGAAGCCCAGGCCGGCTCCCGAAATGGTGGCGCAGAAGACCGCCAGCTCGCCGGCCCCGACGATATTGGGAATCTGCAGGTAGTTGGCGAATACCGCGTTGCCGCTGGCGTAGGCGAATACCGCCAGGCCCATGGCAACCATCACAGTGGGCATGATCGCCAGCCCGTCCAGGCCATCGGTGAGGTTGACGGCATTGGAACTACCGACGATCACCAGGTAGGTCAATACGATGTAGAAGCCCCCCAGCGGTATCACGATGTCCTTGAACAGGGGCACGATCAGGCTGGTTTCCACCGGACTGCCCGCAGTGTAATACAGCACCAGGGCGGCGATCAGGCCAATCACGGACTGCCACAGGTACTTCCAGCGTGCCGGCAACCCCCTGGGATTCTTCTCCACCACCTTGCGATAGTCGTCGACCCAGCCAATGGCACCGAAGCCCAGGGTCACCACCAGCACGACCCAGACGTAGTGCACACTCAGGTCCGACCACAGCAGCGTACTGACGGCGATGGCCATCAGGATCATGGCGCCACCCATGGTCGGCGTGCCGGCCTTGGACAGGTGGGACTGGGGGCCGTCATCGCGCACCGCCTGGCCAATCTGGCGCTCGACCAGCCGGCGAATCATCCATGGACCTAGCCACAGACAGAGCAGCAGGGCCGTCATGGTCCCCAGGATCATCCGTAGGGTAAGGTAATTGAAGACGTTGAAGGCGCTCTGGTATTGCGCCAGGATATTAGCCAGAAAAAGCAGCATGTGTTGCGTTCACCTTGATGCGTCAGCGCGTAGTGTGGCCACGACCCGCTCCATTCCGGCACTGCGCGATCCCTTGATCAGTACGCTTGCCCCGGGGGGGAGTTGATTCAGGACGTGGCGCGTCAGCGCGTCGCGGTCGTTGAAATGGCACCCGCCCTCTCCGAAGGCGCTGCTGGCTGGCTGCGCCAGCTCGCCGCAGGTGCCGAGCACGTCGATTCCCAGTTCCCGCGCATAGCGGCCGACTTCGGCATGCAGTCGGTCCGATGCCTCCCCCAGTTCGCCCATGGCCCCCAGCAGGCACCATCGCGGCCCCGGCAATTCGGCCAGCAGCGACAGGGCCGCCTTCACCGCGCCGGGGTTGGCATTATATGTATCGTCGAGCAGCCGGCATCCGTTGATACCGGGTTCCGGGCTCAGGCGGCCTGGCATGGGTACGACGGCCTCCAGCCGGGCCAGCAGTGGTTCGGGGGCATGCCCCAACGCGATGGCACCCGCCATTGCCGCCAGCACATTGGCCACCCCATGACGTCCCAGCAGGGCCAGTTGCACCCGTCCGCATCGACGCCCGTCCACGACAAGCGTGAAAGCATAGCGCCCCATGGCGTCACAGGCCAGCTCGACGGCATGCACCCGCGCCTTCGGGCCAAAGCCGAAGTCCATCACCGGCCGCGGAGTGGCAAGCCGCGACCAGAGCGGGAAGTAGCGATCGTCGCGATTGAGCACCGCGATGCCGTCGTCGCCCAGGCCGGCGAGAATCTCCGCCTTGGCCTGGGCGATCTGTCCCATGCCGCCGAACTCGCCCACATGCGCGCCGGTGACGTTGGTGATGATCGCCACCTGCGGCTGAGCGAGCATCGTGGTCCAGGCGATTTCGCCCAGATGATTCGCACCGAGCTCCACCACCGCCTGCCGATGGTTGGAACTCAGCGCAATCAGGGTGAGCGGTGCACCGATATCGTTGTTGAGGTTGCCATGGGTGGCCAGGGTCTCGCCGGGGCCGCCCAGCAGCTGAGAGAGGATCTCCTTGACGCTGGTCTTGCCGCTGTTGCCGGTCACTGCTACCAGCGGTCCACCCCAGGCCCGGCGCCGTGCCCGCCCCAGCAACCCCAGGGCCAGGCGGGTATCCGGCACCACCAGCTGCGGCAGCGGGTCGTCTATCGGCTCCTCGACCAGCGCCGCTGCCGCCCCGGCTTCCCGCGCCTGGGTGATGAAGTCATGGGCGTCGAAACGCTCGCCGCGAAGCGCCACGAACAGGGCATCGGGGACCGGCCTGCGTGAATCGGTCACGATGTCATCCAACCGCCTATCTTCCCCGGGAAGGGCCACCCCGAGCGCTTCGGCCACCTCCGCCAGTGTCGTCAGTCCGGGCCTAGGCATCGTTGTCGCTCCCACGCCGCAGCAGTGCTGCCTCGGCCCGTTGCGTATCGCAGAACGGTTGGCGCACGCCATCGATCTCCTGATAGGTCTCGTGGCCCTTGCCGGCGATCAACACCAGGTCGTCGGCGCCCGCCTCTGCCAGCGTCCGATCGATGGCCTCGCCGCGCCCGGCGATGACCCAGGCCTGTCGGCGAGCTTCAGCCGACAGGCCCTCCAGCACCTGGTCGCGAATGGCAGCAGGGTCCTCGCTGCGGGGGTTGTCATCGGTTACCACCAGCCGATCCGCATGGCGCTCGGCGGCCCTTGCCATCATTGGCCGCTTGCCGCCGTCCCGATCACCGCCACAGCCGAACAGGCACCAGAGCTGCCCCTCGCCGGGGAGGTGGTGGCGCAGGGCAATCAGGGCATTTTCCAGGGCATCCGGCGTGTGTGCGTAGTCGACGATCACCGTGGGGCAGCAAGGCCGACGCACCGCCTGCATTCGCCCCGGCACCGGCGCCAGTCGTGTTGCTGCCTCGAACAGCGCTGGCAGGGGGTCTCCCAGACCGTAGAGCGTGGCAATGGCCAACAGCACGTTGTCGAGGTTGAAGCGGCCCATCAGCGGCAGTTCCAGGGCCATTTCCCCCTCGGGCGTGGCCACCAACGCCAGCTGACCATGCTCGGAGGGCTTCCAGTCGAGCACCCGCAGCGTCGCTGCGGCATCGTCGCCCACGGCCAGCACCCGCACCCCTGGCGCCACGCCGGCCAGCATCAGGCGTGCCAGGGGGTCGTCGGCATTGACCACGGCAAGCGACAGCTCGGGGCGCCGGAACAGCCGTGCCTTGGCGGCGGCATAGGCCGCCATGCTGCCGTGATAGTCGAGATGGTCACGGCTCAGGTTGGTAAAGATCGCTGCCCTTAGCCGGCAGCCGTCCAGCCGACCCTGCTCCAGGGCATGGGAGGACACCTCCATGGCGACGCGGCCAATGCCGTCCCGGGCCATGTTGCCCAGCGACGCCTGCAGGTCCAGCGGCCCAGGCGTGGTCAGCCCGGCCTCTGCCAGAGCGGCAGGGCGGCCATGGCCCAAGGTCCCGACGACCCCCGCATCCCGCCCCACGGCGGCACTCAGCTCGGCCAAATAGTGCGTCACCGAACTCTTGCCATTGGTGCCGGTGACGCCGATCAATTCGAGCCCCTCGGGGACCGCGAAGAGCTCGTGGCCCAGTTCGCCCAGGCGTTGGCGCAGAAAGGGCAAGGCCAGCACTCGCTGCTCCTGGGCAGAGGCCGGCAGGGCCTCCCCTGGCTCGGTATGGTAGAGCACCCGTCCGGCCCCGGCGGCCAGGGCATCAGGAAGGAAGGCGCGTCCATCGACACTGACCCCCGGGACGGCCACGAAGATGTCTCCCTGCGACAGGCGGCGGCTGTCGAGCACCAGCCGTACCGATTCTTCCGAGGTGATATCGGGGATTGCCAGGCCGGGCCAGCATCGCTTCAGCGCCGCCTGAAAACGGGAAGCACTCACCTCCATGGGGTCACCTCCGAGGAAAAGCAGGATAGCGTCATCGTATGCGCTGATCTGGCGGCACATCGAGCAGCCGCAGCGCACCGCCGGTGACACGAGAGAATACCGGAGCCGCCACGGCACCGCCAAAGTAGTCACCGGCACGGGGGTGATCGATCATCACAATGGTGACAATGCGAGGGTCGGAAACCGGCGCAACCCCGGCGAACAGGCTGCGGTAGGCATCCTGCTCGTAGCCGCTGGCCGAGGTCTTGCGCACCGTCCCTGTCTTGCCGGCCACCCGATAGCCCGGCACCGCCGCCCGGCGCCCCCCCGTTCCAGGCTGGACGGACTCCTCCATGATGCGCAACAGGTTATGGGCTATCGTCGGATCGATGGTCGGCGTGCCGGGCGGGCCTTCCGGCAACCTGAGCAGCGAGGGGGGCATACGCACCCCGTCGTTGGCGAGTGCCGTATAGGCACTCGCCAGCTGCAGAGCAGAAACCGAGAGGCCATAGCCGTAGGAGAGAGCGGCCCACTGGCTTCGCGACCAGCGTACCGGTGCCGGCATGTGGCCAACGGCCTCGCCAGGAAAGCCCGTTTCGGTGCTCTGGCCGAAGCCCAGGCGACGATAGAGTTCGGGCACCAGGGGTTCGTCTAGCTCAAGCACCAGCCTCGACATGCCGATATTTGAGGACTTCTCGAGAATCCCGGCAAGATCCAGCCGACCATAGTTGCGAATATCGCGAATGGTGAAGCGGTCCAGCATCATCCAGCCGGGCGAGGTATCGACCACGACATCCAGGTCGAACTGACCGCTCTCCATGATCGCCGCCATGGCCAGCGGCTTCATCACCGAACCCGGCTCGAAGACATCGACGATGGCCTGGTTGCGCAGCCCCCGAGGGTCGAGACCGGCGCGGTTGTTGGGGTTATAGGAGGGCTGGTTGGCCATGGCCAGCACCTCGCCGGTGCGGGCATCCATCATCACCACGACGCCACCATCGGCCTCATGCTCAGCCACCGCGGCCTTGAGTTCACGATAGGCCATGTACTGAAGCCGCTGATCGATGGAGAGCACCAGCTCGCCGCCCGGCTGCGCCTCGCGCAGTACGGCCAGGTCGCGGACCAGGCGGCCGCGACGATCCTTGATCACGCGCCGCTGCCCCGGCGTACCCGCCAGGTAGGGCTGATAGGCAAGCTCCACGCCCTCCTGGCCCAGGTCGTCGACATTGGTCACGCCAAGCAGCTGAGCGGTCACCTCGCCAGCCGGGTAGTAGCGCTTGTACTCATGCTGGGCATAGACTCCAGCCATGCGCAGGCCGAGAACGCGCTGTGCCGCCTCCGGCGTCAGCTGCCGCCGCAGGTACATGAATTCACGCTCGCTGAAGCGCTCCAGACGCGCATCGAGATCGTCCAGAGACATGTTCAGGGCCTGGGCCAGCATCAGCCGCTGGATACGATCCTCGGGCACTTCCTGGGGGTTTGCCCATAGCGTCACCACCGGCGTGGAGATGGCCAGCGGCTCACCGTTACGGTCGCTGATCATGCCGCGGTGGGCAGTGAGGGATTCGGTGCGTAGCGTCCTCGCGTCTCCCTGCCCTTGCAGGAACGAGCGATCGATGACATGCAGCGTCACGATGCGCCCCGCCAACAGCAACATGCCGACAAGAACCAGAAAGAGAATCAAGTTGTAGCGCGCGCCGCCCATGGGGGCCGAAGGGGCACGACGGCGTGGCGACACACCGTTACGGGTCTCCGTGCTCATGGTCGGATGACCTCGACTTCGTTGACATGGGGCAAGCGCATTTCCAGCCTCTCGATGGCCAGGCGTTCGATTCGCGCCGGCGATGACCAGGCGCTCTCTTCCAGCAGCAGCTGCCCCCACTCGGTCTGCAGTTGGTCGCGCTCACGCTCGAGATCCTGCAGGCGGGCGTATTGCTCGCGGGTCAGGTGGCTGACGTTGATCACCACAGTGGCAGTGATCAGGCAAGCCACCACCAGCCCCGCCACGACCAGAAGACCAGTACTCGGCATGCTGTCAGGCGCCCAGCGGGACAGGTTGGCGCGTGAGGATTGCAGTCCTTGCTTCATGCCGTACCTCAGACCAGCTTGCGCGCGGCGCGCATGACCGCACTACGGGCTCGGGGGTTGGAATCGACCTCCTCTGGTGTCGGGCGCTGGGCCTTGCCCAGCGGGGCCAGGCGCCTGGCGAGCTGATCATCACGGATCGGAACCCCGCGAGGCAAGTCAGTATCCCCACGCACGTGCTCACGAATGAATCGCTTGACCCGACGGTCCTCCAGCGAGTGAAAGCTGATTACCACAAGATGACCACCGGGGGCCAAGGCTTCCAGCGCAGCCTCGAGAGCCGCATCGAGCTGCTCCAGTTCGCCGTTGATGTGGATACGCAACGCCTGAAAGGCTCGAGTCGCTGGATGCTTGCCCTTCTCCCAGGCTGGATGAGCGACCTTCAGCACATCGGCCAGATCCGCCGTCCGGCTGAAGGGACGCTCGGCGCGACGCGTTACCACGGCCCTGGCCAACCGCTTGGCAAAACGCTCCTCGCCGTAGGTCTTGAAGACATGGGCGATATCCGATTCACCGGCACGAGCCAGCCAGGCGGCCACGCTCTCGCCACGGGTCGGATCCATGCGCATGTCCAGCGGACCGTCGCGCAGGAAACTGAAACCACGTTCGGGATCATCCAGCTGTGGCGAAGAGACACCGACGTCGAGCAGAACGCCATCCAGCCTTCCGTGCAGGCCATGGCGCTCGGCCAGCTCACCCAGTCGCGCAAATTCTCCCTGCTCGATGGTGAAGCGGGCATCGTCGATGTCCGCCGCTTCGGCAATGGCGTGGGGGTCACGATCGATGGCCAACAGGCGCCCCTCGGGGGCCAGCCGGGCAAGAATGGCCCGGGAATGGCCACCTCGGCCGAAGGTGCCGTCCAGGTAGGCGCCGCGGGGGTCGTGAACGAGCGCCTCCACGGCGCCGTCCAGCAATACGCTGGCATGGCGAAAGCCGCGGTGGGCCGATTCAGGTGCGGTTGACGACATGCGCTTCTCTGGATGGTCGGTCGCTGGGTGTACCTACCGGCCTGGGAAACACTGCATAAATGTCTGCTGCGTGCGAATCACTGCGTTGCGCGGTGCTCGAAATCCTCACCTACTACCCCATAGGCTCCGGTTTCTGCGCTCCGTGCGCCTTGTGCTTCATCCCGCTCGCCAATTTATTCAGCGCTTCCCTAGGACCGGTAACGGAAGATTGAAATCAGGGGGAGTCGGCCGATAAGCCGGGTTCTGTCGAGGACAGCCATTCATCTAGGGGCCGCGTCACCACGGCCCTCGAGCAACCTACCCGAACCCGACGCGGGCCACGTCATTGGGTTCCTATTTGGTCTTGCTCCGGGTGGGGTTTACCATGCCACGCACTGTTACCAGGCGCGCGGTGCGCTCTTACCGCACCCTTTCACCCTTACCGGCCTCCCGAAGGAGACGTAGGCGGTCTGCTCTCTGCTGCACTTTCCGTCGGCTTACGCCGCCCAGGCGTTACCTGGCACCCTGCCCTATGGAGCCCGGACTTTCCTCCCCCGACCGACCGCGAGGGCCGGCACGGCGGCGACTGTCTGGCCGACTCCGAGCGCAAGAATAACAGCGCGCCGGGGCCCTCTCAATGTCTTTCCGTGTTGCCTTGGATGGGACAGAGCAAGTCAGCGCGCATCCTTGAGCGCCTGGGCCCGGCCATACCAGACCTTCTTCGGGCCACCCAGCAGCCGTGCGGCCACGGCTGCCGCCTGCTTGACACCGACATCCTCCGACAGCATCGCATCCAGCAAGGCATCGGCCTCGACATCGCCGGCTTCGGGCGCGTCGCGCGGCTCAGCCCCGGCTATCATGATCACGAACTCCCCCCGAGCCTGGTCCGGGTCCTCCTCCATGCGCGCCAGGAGCGCCTCCGCACTGCCGTCCAGAAAGGTCTCAAAGGCCTTGGTCAGCTCCCGCGCCAATACCACTCGTCGCCCACCCAGCGTACCGGCGATATCCGCCAGGGTATCGCGAATACGGTGCGGCGACTCGTAGAACACCAGCGTCTCCTCGCGGGCGGCAAGCCCCTCCAGGCGCAAGCGGCGCGCCCCACCCTTTGCCGGCAGAAAACCCTGGAAGAGGAAACGGTCCGTGGGCAAGCCAGCAGCCGAGAGCGCCGCCACCAGGGCACAGGCGCCTGGCACCGGTACGATGCGCCGCCCCCGGGCGCGCAGCTCCCGCACCAGCACGAAACCGGGATCGCTGATCAACGGCGTGCCGGCATCCGAGACCAGGGCGATATCCTCGCCGCCGGCCAGCCGCTCGTCGAGTTGAGCGACGCGCGCCGCCTCGTTATGCTCATGGAGCGAGAGCATGGGCATGGCAAGCCCCAGGTGGCGCATCAGCCGCGCTGTATGGCGAGTATCCTCGGCGGCAATCACCGCCACTTCGCTCAACACCCTGGCTGCACGCGGCGAGAGGTCTTCCAGATTCCCAATTGGCGTGGCGACCACGTACAATGTTCCCTGATTCACATCAGTCATGTCGGCTCCCTGGCAAGCTCCCCGGACAAGGAAGAATCATGCTGAAAATGCCCCGCGGCCTGCTGGCCACTGCACTTCTGGCCATACTGCTGGCCGGCTGTGCGCCTCCCGGCATCGTCGATCGTGTTCCCGACGACGACCCGGGCTATCTCCTCGAGCAGGCCCGGCAACAGGAGCCCGAACAGGCAGCGCTCAGCCGCCTCGAAGCGGCCGACATCCTAGCACGCCAGGGTCAGCGTACCCAGGCACTCGAAGTGGCCATGGAGATCGACGATCAGCGGCTACCCACCGAATATCGCCTGCAGTGGGCGATGCTGCTCTCCGAACTCGGCGAGTCCGAGGGGAAACCCTGGGCCGTGATTCAGGCCGCGCAGCTACTAGACGAAATCGAGATACCACGAGACGCCGCCTTGATACTCCGCGAACGGCACGGCCGGGCCCTGGCCCAGGTCGACGAACATCGCGCTGCCGCGAGGATCCTGATCGGCGTACAGGCCGAAACGGACAGCGAGGCACTGAACGACCCCATCTGGGCCTCGCTCTCTCGCCTCGAGGGGTCCGAGCTTGCCAGCATGCGTGACGAGATGGATGCCCTGGGCCTGGGCTGGCTGGTGCTCGCCAACCTGGTGCGCGAAAGCGGTGGTGATATCGAGCAACTCTTCACACGCCTCGATGAATGGCGCGAGCGAAATGCCCGACACCCCGCCGCCCGAAGCGTTCCCTCAGACCTGCTAGCCCTTCGCGACCTGCGCGGCCAGGAAGTCCGTCATATCGCCGTTTTCCTTCCGGAGTCGGGCCCATTGGCCGGTATCGCCGAAGCAATTCGGGACGGCATACGCGCCCACCACCAGAGTGCCGCCGAACGCAACGGCGGCGTTCGCCTGTCGTTCCTGGATACCAGCCGCGGCAGTATCGATGCACTCTATGAGGAAGCGCGAAACCGCGGCGCCCAGGTCGTCATCGGCCCGCTGGACAAGGACCTGGTGACGGAACTCGAAAACCGCGACCGGCTACCGCTGCCCACCTTGGGCCTCAATTACGGCCATGGCGAGACCAATCGTGCCGAGGGATTCTTCCAATACGGCCTGTCGGCCGAGGACGAAGCACGCCAGGTGGCGAGGCGGGGACGCGATGATGGCCATCGTCGCAGCGCCATGCTGGTACCTGACAACGAGTGGGGACGACGGGTCGGCCGCGCCTTCGAGGAAGAGTGGCGCAGCAGGGACGGCATCATCACCAACGCCGTCACCTACGACCCCCGCGGCTCCGCCACCGAGAGCACGCGCCGCGTCCTCTCCGGTGGCCGGCCTGACATGCTGTTCCTGCTGGCGCTGCCCAGCTACGCCCGCCAGGTTCCCCCAACCCTGGACTATTACAACGCGTCCACCCTGCCGATCTATGCCACTTCGCACCTCTTCGAGGGGCGCCCCCAGCCGCTGCTGGATCATGACCTGGATGACGTTAACTTCATCGACATTCCCTGGCAGATACCCGATGCGGCCGTCGGCGGGGTTGAGGCCCTTCCCTACCTCAGCAGCTATCAGCAGTTGCATGCAGACGCTGACCCCTCCGTATTCCGTCTCATGGCCATGGGCGTGGACGCCTACGAGCTTGCACGCCGCCTGCCCCAGTTCCAGCTGATACCTGAGAGTGAGCTTAACGGCGCCACGGGTCGACTGACCCGCGCCGCCGACGGACGCATCGAGCGGCAGCTCCCCTGGGCACGTTTCCAGCGCGGCGTGCCGCAGCCGATTCTGGCCATCGACCTGCTCGACACCGACCTGCTGGAAAACGGACTTCCTGACCGCGAGCCGTCCTCGAATGGCCAGCGGAACTGATGCACGGGCAAGGGGGGCTCGCATCGAGCGCCTCGCTGCCGACTGGCTCACTGCACGAGGCCTGGCACTGATCGCCAGTAACCATCAGGTCAAAGGCGGAGAACTCGATCTGATCATGCGCGAAGGCGAGACACTCGTTTTCGTCGAGGTCCGTCACCGCGCTGATAGCCGACATGGCCATCCACTGGAAACCATCACCGCCACCAAGCAGCGTCGCCTGATACGCGCAGCGCGTTTTTATCTTGCACGCAACCGGCTATCATGTCCGTGCCGCTTTGATGCGCTGGCCGTCACCGGCATCCCGCCCGCTCTCGACTTCGAATGGGTGCAAGGCGCCTTCGAAGCGTTCTGACCGGCCTGCTAAAGCCCCCAGGACCAGGATTTCACAGAATGGATTTTCAGCAACGCATACTCGGCCACTTCAACGCCAGCATCGACACCAAGACCTATGCCAGCGAGGTACTGCCGCCTTTCATCGAGGTGGCCAGCCAGATGATGGTCCAGTGCCTGGTCAATGAGGGCAAGATCCTGGCCTGTGGTAATGGCGGCAGTGCCGGCGACAGCCAGCACTTCTCTTCCGAACTGCTCAACCGCTTCGAGCGGGAGCGCCCCAGCCTGCCCGCCCTGGCCCTGACCACCGACACCTCGACGCTGACGTCCATCGCCAACGACTACAGCTACAACGAGGTATTCTCGAAGCAGATTCGCGCTCTGGGTCAGCCCGGCGACATCCTGCTTGCCATCTCCACCAGCGGCAACTCGGGCAACGTCATCCAAGCGATACAGGCAGCGCATGACCGCGACATGACGGTCGTCGCCCTGACCGGCCGTGACGGCGGCGACATGGCATCCCTGCTCGGCCAGGACGACTGCGAAATTCGCGTCCCGGCCACCTCTACAGCACGCATCCAGGAGGTTCACCTACTGGTGATTCACTGCCTCTGCGACCTTATCGATGAACAACTCTTCGGCAGCAGCGAGTAAACGACATGGCCCTTTCGAGACTGATCCCCCTTCTTCTGACCGCCTTCGTGCTGACACTGGCGGGCTGCACCACGGTTACCAGTGTCACCAACCCCGGCACCATCGACGAGAACTATGGCAAGCGCACCCTAGGCGCCCAGGTCGAGGACGAGAGCATCGAAACCAAGATCGCCCATAACCTGCGGCGCAACGATGCCCGCCTGGGCGATGCCCGCATCAATGTCGACAGCTACAATGCCATCGTACTGCTCACCGGCCAGGTACCCAGCGAGGAACTCAAGCAGATGGCAACCGAGATCGCCCGTGACGTACGCAACGTGCGCGACGTTCACAATGAGCTCACCGTCGCCGCCAACCTTCCGGCAAGCCAGCGCCTGTCGGACACCTGGATCAACACCCGCATTCGCACCAGCCTGGCCACCGACGAGACCATCGACACCAGTCGACTGCGTTTCGTCACCGAGAACGCCAGTGTCTATGTCATGGGCATCGTCACCCGCGCCGAGGCAGATCGCATCGTCAACGCCATCTCGCGTATCGGCGGCGTGCAGCGTATCGTCAAGGTCTTCGACTATATCGATTGACGCCAGCAGCGGAAAAAACAACGGAGATAAAAACGGCAGGCCCATGGGCCTGCCGTTTTTCGCTGGGCTCGTTCACCCCACCCTTCCGACCTCAACCGTCAACTGAGCGAGGCGTCCATCGAATGGATTGCCACTGACGCATGAGCCGATGAGCTCGCCTACTTGATGACCCGAAGCGATGGGCGACCCTTGGACTTGGTTTTTCCCTTAGGCTCATCCTGGCGCTCATCATCCGAGGAATCCGCTTCATGAGCGTCGCTTTCAACGGCAGTCAGCTCCGGGCGCTCGACGGCTTCCTCTGCGCCATCGCCACCCCCTCCCTGCGGAATCACCGGCTCATGGCCGAACACCATGCCTACGCCGTTTTCACGAGCATAGATGGCGATCAGCGCCGGCATGGGCACCACCACCTGCATGGGCTGGCCGCCGAACCGGGCACTGAAGGTGATGGCATCGTTCTCGATGCGCAGGTCGCGCACCGCGGTTGGGCCCACATTGAGGACGATCTGTCCGTTCTGGACGAACTGGCGCGGAACCACGACACCCGCCTGCTCGGCATCCACGACCACGTAGGGGGTATGCTCGTTGTCCAGAAGCCACTCGTAGAGGCCTCTTGCAAGATAGGGACGGCTCGATAGCATCTCTGCTGCCCTCCTCCGTTTGAAGACGCCGGACAGAGCCCGGCGCTATAATCAGTTGCGCATTTCGCGCTCAGTCTCACTCAGCGAAGAGACGAACGCATCACGCTCGAACAACCGCTCCATATAGGTAATCAGCGGCTGGACCTGCTTCTCCGGCAACTCGATGCCCAGCACCGGCAGCCGCCACAGAATCGGAGCGATACAGCAGTCGACTAGCGAGAACTCCTCGCTCATGAAGAACGGCACGTCCTCGAAGATTGGCGAGATACCTACCAGGCTTTCGCGAAGCTCCTTGCGCGCCTTCTCGACTTCCTTCTTCGGTCCCTGCTCGATCTGCTCGACCAGAGGGCACCATTCACGCTCGATACGATGCATCCAGAGTCGGCTCTGAGCCCGCGCCACAGGGTATACGGGGAGCAGCGGTGGATGCGGGAAGCGCTCATCCAGGTACTCCATCATCACCTTGGACTCGTACAGCACCAGGTCGCGATCGAGAAGCGTGGGCACACTGTTGTAGGGGTTGAGATCGGCGAGTTCTTCAGGGCGTTGCTCGCCACTGACTTCGACAATATCCACCGCCACGCCCTTCTCGGCGAGTACGATGCGCACGCGATGACTGAAGTGATCATCGCTTCCAGAATAGAAGATCATCGACGACCGCTTGGCCACTACACCCATGAAACAATCCTCGCATCAATTCGAACCGGGATGATAACACGCACATGCATCGTCGTGCGTGTGCGTTGCAACCGGCAGAAGACAAGACGCAGGGGGCGTATGGCATAACCGCCATACGCCCCCTGCTTCTCACGACCGACCCGCGAGGGGTCAGTGAATATCGCGCCAGTACTCGCGTTTGAGCAGATAGGCGAGCACGCCGAAGATGAAGATGAAGAGCAGCACCTTCGGCCCGAGCACCTGAGCCTGCAGCTTGGAAGGCTCGCCCACGTAGGCCAGGAAGTTGGTCAGGTCATAGACCGCTTCCTCGAACTCGTCCGGCTCCATGGAGCCGGGACGAGTGACCTGAAGCACGTCGCAGGACTGGTATTTGCCGGTCAGCGGATCGAGTTCGGCACCCTCGCCGGGGCGGTCGGTCTCGGCACAGACCTTCTCCTGGACCCCCTGCAGCGGCTCGAGCACGTTGGGCATCGCCACCATGTCGAAGACCTCATTGTTCACCCCGTTAGGACGACTCGGGTCGCGGTAGAAGGTGAGCAGGTAGGAATAGACCCAGTCGGCGCTGCGCACCCGCGTCTGAAGGGTCAAGTCCGGCGCTGCGGCCCCAAACCAGTTGGCTGCATCATCGCGGTTCATGGCAATGTGCATCTGGTCGTTGTAGGCCAGGTCGGACGAGAAGATCAGATGCTCTTCCACCAGGTCCTGGGGCATGCCGAAATCCTCGGCGGCCCGCGCGAAACGCTGGTGCTCCAGGCTATGACAGCCCATGCAGTAGTTGGTATAGAGCTGCATGCCCCTCTGCAACGATGCCTGATCGTTGAGGTCCGGCGTCATCGAGTAGGGCACGTCCTCGGCGGCAGCACCGAAGGCCGAGAAAGGCAGCAGCGCAAAGAGCAGTGCGAACAGTTGCTTTTTCATTAGCCAGTCACCCTCTCCGGAACGGGTTTGGTCTTCTCCATCCGCGTATAGAACGGCATGAGCAGGAAGAAGGCGAAGTACAGTGCCGTGCACAGCTGAGCCACCGCCGTGCGCAGCGGAGTCGCCGGCAGTGCGCCGAGAATGCCGAGGATGACGAAGCTGATGGCAAATATCACCAGCATCGACTTGGACATCCACCCCTTGTAGCGCATGGAGCGCACCGGGCTACGGTCCAGCCATGGCAGCACGAAGAGCACAGCAATGGCCCCGCCCATGAAGACCACCCCCAGGAACTTGGCATCCAGGCCAAAGAGGTTGAAGGTGATAGCCCGCAGGATCGCGTAGAAAGGCGTGAAGTACCACACTGGCGCAATGTGATCCGGCGTCACCATGGGGTTGGCCGGCTGGAAATTGGGCGCTTCAAGGAAGTAGCCACCGCCCTCCGGGAAGTAGAACACCACTGCCATGAAGACGAACAGGAATACCGCCACCCCGAAGATGTCCTTCACCGTGTAGTAGGGGTGGAACGGGATGCCATCCAGCGGCTTGCCGGTTTCATCCTTCTTGGCCTTGATGTCGATGCCGTCGGGGTTGTTGGAGCCAACCTCATGCAGGGCGATGATATGCAGCACCACCAGCGCCAGGATGACAATGGGCAGCGCCACCACGTGCAGGGCGAAGAAGCGGTTGAGTGTGATGCCGGAGATCAGGAAATCGCCTCGAATCCACTGGGTCAGGTCCGGCCCGATCACCGGTATCGCCGAGAATAGCGAGATGATCACCTGCGCGCCCCAATAGGACATTTGCCCCCAGGGCAGGAGGTAGCCCATGAAGGCCTCTGCCATCAACGCCAGGTAGATGGCCATGCCGAATATCCATACCAGCTCCCGTGGCGCCTTGTAGGAGCCATAGAGCAGGCCGCGGAACATGTGCAGATAAATGACCACGAAGAAGGCTGTAGCACCGGTAGAGTGCAGGTAGCGAATAAGCCAGCCCCACTCGACATCACGCATGATGTACTCGACCGAGGCAAAGGCACCTTCGGCCGAGGGGTTGTAGCTCATGGTCAGCCAGATGCCGGTCAGTATCTGATTGACCAGCACCAACATGGCCAATGAGCCGAAGAAGTACCAGAAATTGAAGTTCCTCGGCGCATAGTACTTGGACAGGTGGTCCTGCCACATCTGCGTGGCAGGAAAGCGATCATCCACCCAGCGCATGAAGCCGCTTTCCGCCTTGACCTTATTCGGATTACCCATCAGGCACTCTCCTCGTCTTCGCCAACGACGATCACGTCATCGCTCTCAAAGCGATACGGCGGCACTTCGAGATTGGTCGGTGCCGGCACGTTGCGGAATACGCGCCCCGCCAGATCGAAATAGGAACCATGACAAGGGCAGAAATAGCCCCCGGGCCAGGCGGCCATATCAACGTCATCAGGCTCGGGCCGGTAGAGCGGTGAGCAACCAAGATGGGTGCAGATCCCGATCAGCACCGAGATATCGGGCCGGATCGAACGCAGTGGACCCGTGACATATTGCGGCTGCTGCGGCTCGTTGGAATCCGGGTCGGCCAGACGATCGGGATCGAAGTTCTCGGTACGCTCGATCATGTCGTCGGTACGCCTGACAATCCAGACAGGTCGGCCTCGCCACTCGACGGTCATGCGCTGCCCCGTTTCAAGCTTCGAGACATCTGCGGTTACCGGTGCCCCCGCCGCTCGTGCCCTGGCACTCGGCTGCCAGGAAGCCACAAAGGGAACCGCCACTCCCACTGCACCCACCGCACCCACTACGGTGGTGGCACCCAGGAGGAGACGGCGCCGCCCTTTGTTCACGCCGTTATCTGCCATTGTATGGTTTCTCCCATCAGCTTACCCGTTGATCCAGCACGGGGGTGGTGTCCCGCGACCACGGATATAAAATCCGTCGTATCTTAAGGAATCCTGCCGCTTGGCACAAGACAAAGCACGCCTGACCAAGGTGTAATTTCCAATGCAAAATTCTGTTTTTCAAAAGAAAAAACCCAGGCATTTGCCTGGGTTTTTCTGTCTGCAAGGAGTGCGATCAGCGCTTGGAGAACTGCGGGCGACGACGCGCCTTGCGCAAACCGACCTTCTTACGCTCGACCTGGCGCGCGTCACGAGTGACATAGCCGGCCGCACGCAGTGCAGGGCGGAAGTCCTCGTTGTACTCCATCAGGGCACGGGTAATACCGTGGCGAATAGCGCCGGCCTGAGAGGAGCCACCGCCACCCTTGACGGTGACATAGACGTCGAACTGACCCACGGTGTCGGTCAATTCCAGCGGCTGGCGAACCACCATGCGACCGGTGACTCGGCCGAAATACTGGTCCAGCTCGTGGCTGTTGACGGTAATCTTGCCGGTTCCCGGCTTCAGAAAGACACGGGCGGTGGATGTCTTGCGGCGCCCGGTACCGTAATAGTGCTGTGTCATGGCAATGACCCCCTCAGATGTTCAGTTCTTGCGGCTGCTGGGCGGCGTGCGGATGCTCGGCGCCGGCGTAGACCTTGAGCTTGGAATACATCGCACGTCCCAGGGGGCCCTTCGGCAGCATACCCTTGACAGCGGACTCGATGACACGCTCGGGAGCATGAGCGATCATCTTCTCGAAGCTCATGGAGCGCAGGCCACCCGGATAACCGGTGTGACGGTAATAGGTCTTGGCCTTCGCCTTGTTGCCGGTGACATGCACCTTCTCGGCGTTGATCACGACGATGTAGTCGCCGGTATCGACGTGAGGCGTGAATTCCGGCTTGTGCTTGCCGCGCAGGCGACGAGCAATTTCGGTGGCCAGACGACCGAGCGTCTTGTCCGCAGCGTCGACGACGTACCAATCGCGCTGGACGGACTGCGGCTTAGCAGTGAACGTCTTCATGGATGAAATCACCACAATATAGATGTATTGGATCCTGCCGCCGGGTTGCCGGCTGGGGATCATCCCTATTCTTCTTGGTTGCCGCCACCGACAGCGACGACAACGTTCGAGCGAGGCGGCATTCTACACGACTCGCCGGCCCATGATAAGGGGCCTGTCACGGTTTATGCGGCAGCGCCAGGTACTCGTGGGACTGCATCTCCTGGAGCCGAGACAGGGTGCGCTGAAATTCGAACTCGAGTCGGCCATCGGCATAAAGGGCCTCGGCGGGCGCCTCGGCTGAGAGCAGCAACTTGACGCCGCGGTCGTAGAACTCGTCGACCATGTTGATGAAGCGACGCGCCTGGTCGTCGGTCGATGCCCCCATGCGAGTCACATTGGACACCAGCACGGTATGGTACTCCCGAGCCAGCTCGATATAGTCGTTCTGGCTACGCGGCCCGTCGCACAGCTCGCGAAAATCGAACCAAACCACGTCGTCATGGAGCCGGCGTGCATGCAGCACGCGATGGTTGACCTCAATGGCCACGTCACGCTCCCCCTCGTGGCCAGCAATCTCGCGGAAGCTGCGTGCGAGCTCGGCTTCGGCCGCCGCGTCGAGGGGGGCATGGAAGATCTCGGCACGCTCGAGCGCCCGCAGTCGATAGTCGATGCCGGAATCGACATTGACCACCTCACAGTGTCGCTTGAGCAGGTCGATGGCAGGCAGGAATCGTGCCCGCTGCAGCCCATCCTTGTAGAGTTCGTCGGGAACGATATTCGACGTCGCCACCAGCACGACGCCCCGCTCGAACAGCGCCTCGATAAGGTTGGCCAGGATCATCGCATCGGTGATGTCCTTGACGAAGAATTCATCGAAACAGATCACCCGCGCCTCGGCGGCAAACTTGCCGGCAATCAGAGACAATGGGTTCTTCTCGCCCTTGTAGTGCCCGAGTTCATTGTGCACTCGCTGCATGAAGCGATGAAAGTGAGTGCGCATCTTGTCGGGAAACGGCAGCGACTCGTGGAAGGTATCGACCAGGTAGGTCTTGCCCCGCCCCACCCCGCCCCAGAGATAGAGCCCCTGGATGGCTGGTAGCGTCGGCGCATCGTCAGATTTCTCGCGCCTGCCGAACAGGCCCGCCATCTTCGACTTGAGACCACGCCCCGTAGTCACTGCCCTTGGCTCGACACGCGGCGTCGCGACCAGTTGATCGAAGAGACGCTGCAGGTGCATGACGGCCTGCTCCTGGGCCGGATCGTACTGGAAACCTTCACGCTCGATGTCGGCACGGTAACGCCCCAGCGGCGTATTACCGGGAGTCGAACGAGAATCCAGAGGGGTCGCAGTCGCGCACATGGCAATTCCTTGCTGACTTGGCTCGAAAGTTGGCAGGCTCGGCATTATACGCACCCTGAAATCATTGCGCAGAATATTGGCCATCGCCACCCACCCACGGTGACTGCGTTGACCGGCCCGCCGCCCACACCCCTATAATGGGCCGTCAGGCGACCGTGTGCGGCGTCATGGCGACACCACGCGCTCAGCGTGTATCTGCATCAGGGGGAGAACCACGTGGAATACGGCAACATCAACTGGCTCGTCGCCATCGTCAGCCTGCTGGCCGGCCTGGGCCTCGGCGGCCTGGGCTATCACCTGTTCGGCGCCTCAGCGGATCGCTTGCAGCGGCAGCGACAGCAGGTGGCAGAACGCGAGCGGGAACTGAGCGAACTCAAGGAAGGCCTGGGTGAGCATTTCTCTCAGGTTGGCATGATGGTCACCAACATACAGCGCGAAATCCGGACTCTCGAACACCGGATAACCGAAGACGCCAGCACCCTGAACTGCGAAACGCCGGCCACCCGCCGTCTCGATGCGGCCGAGCAGAAGGTACTCGGCCCTCAGACCGACGAGGTCCCCACGCCCCGGGACTACGCCGATGGCACCGGCGGCACCCTGTCGGAGGATTTCGGGCTCAAGGGTAACAGTGACAAACCCGACTCCCCGCAGCCTCCACGCTACTGACAGGTCAGGAAGTAGGCCCCCTGCCCGGCGTTATGCCGGGTTGTCGATGTCGACGAAGCGGTGCTCGATGCCGAACTTCCGGACCAGCCACTCGCCCAGTGCCTGTACACCATAGCGCTCGGTGGCGTGATGCCCGGCGGCCAGGTAGTGGATACCGAGCTCTCGCGCCAGGTGGGTAGTCCGCTCGGAGATTTCACCCGAGACAAAGGCGTCGGCGCCGGCCTCCCAAGCCTGGGTAATCATGTCCTGCGCCCCGCCCGTACACCAGGCCAGACGCCGTATCGCTCCAACGCCTGGCGCCTCGATCAACAGTGGCTCACGCCCCAGGCAGCCAGCCACGTGGCTTGCCAGCTCGGCAGCCCCACGGGCTTGTGGAAGGCGGCCAATCCATATCAACCCCTCACCGATTTCGCCATCGACGCAGCCCTCCACCAGAAAATCCAACCGCCTGGCCAACTCGGCGTTATTGCCCAACTCGGCATGGGCATCCAGCGGCAGGTGGTAGGCAAGTAGATTGATGTCGTTCAGCAGCAGCGTCCGTATACGACGCTGCTTCATGCCGGTGATGGGAATCGGTTCGTTCTTCCAGAAATATCCGTGATGCACCAGCACCAGATCGGCCCCCCAGTCCACTGCTTCGTCAAGCAGCGCCTGGCAGGCGGTAACGCCTGTCATGACCCGGGCAATGCGATCACGCCCTGCCACCTGCAATCCATTGATCGTGTAATCCTTGAAGCGAGGCGCATCGAGCAGGGCGTCGCAGGTCCTTACCAGGTCATCGCGGGAAATCATTCGGCCCTCCGGACAGCGGTTCACTTGGAATGTTACGATAACTCAATTGTAACGACTGCGCGGGGCGGCATCGACCGCGCCTCGCCGATCAGGAAAGCACCGCATGCGTCGTCCGCTCTTAGCCTATGCCCTGCCCGTCCTCATTGGCGTGCTGCTGGCCATCGTACTGCTCAACACCTTCCCGCAGTTGCTGGGACCTTCCCCAACCAAGCCACATGCCCCCACGCCAGAGGTGGAAGCGCCCAGTGAGCTGCAGCAACCGGTAGTGCGGGCCACCCCCGAGGTGCGCCAGGCCGCCCCCTTGAGCCGCATGCAGGGGCCCGTCAGCTATTCGGAGGCGGTGGAAAAGGCCGCCCCGGCGGTGGTCAATATCTACTCGTCACGGGTCGTCGCTCTAGAAGAGCATCCGATGATGTCAGACCCCTTCTTCCGTCAATTCTTCGGCGACGACCTCCCCAGCCAGCAGCGTTTTCTTTCCAGCCTGGGCTCGGGCGTCATCGTCAGCGAAGACGGCTATGTGCTGACCAACCATCACGTGATCGACGGTGCCGACGAAATCCAGGTGGCCCTGCGCGACGGCCGTGAGACCCTGGCGCAGGTCATCGGCACCGACCCGGAAAGCGACCTGGCCGTGCTGCGTATCGATCTGGAAGACCTCCCGGTGATCGTCCTTTATGACACCGAGGACGTAGCGGTCGGCGACATCGCCATGGCCATCGGCAACCCCTTCGGCGTAGGCCAGACCGTGACCATGGGCATCATCAGCGCCACCGGTCGCACCCACCTGGGCCTGAGTGCCTATGAAGACTTCATCCAGACCGATGCCGCCATCAATCCCGGCAACTCGGGTGGCGCCCTGATCAATGCCGACGGCGCCCTGGTAGGCATCAACACCGCCATTTTCTCACGCTCCGGCGGCTCCCAGGGGGTGGGGTTCGCCATACCTACCCGCCTGGCACACAGCATTCTCGACGACCTGGTGACCCAGGGGCGAGTGATCCGCGGCTGGCTGGGCATCGAGGCGCAGGAGATCACCCCGGAGCTGGCCGCCTCCTTCGGTCTGCAGGCCCCTCGCGGGGTGGTGATCTCCGGGGTGGTGCCGGAAGGCCCCGCCGCCCGAGCAGGCCTCAGGCCAGGCGATGTGCTGCTGGAAGTCGATGACCGTCCGATCCTCGACGCCCGCGTGGCAATGAGCGACATCGCCGCCATCCAGCCCGGCGCCACGCTACCGCTGACGGTCGTGCGCAGCGGCGAGAAACTGAGCATCGAACTGGAAGTCGGGGAGCGGCCGCCCCCGCAGCCAAGACAGCCGGAACGCTAAGAGGCGCCCCGGCCACCGTCTATCGGCCGAGGCCGCTACGAACCTACGAACGTGCGCTGAGCTTTCGCAAAAAGACCCTGCCCAGAATCGCTGGACAGGGTCTTTCGTGTTATCGCCCCGGAAACGTCCGGCAAACGCTACTTCTGGATCCGGTATTCGGCCGAACGGGCATGGGCGGTCAACGACTCGCCCCGGGCGAGGATCGATGCCACCCGACCCAACTCCGACGCGCCCTCCCGAGAGCAGTTGATGATCGAGGAGCGCTTCTGGAAATCGTAGACCCCAAGCGGCGATGAGAAACGCGCCGTTCCCGATGTCGGCAGCACGTGATTGGGGCCGGCACAGTAGTCTCCCAGCGCCTCGGCGGTGTAGCGCCCCATGAAGATGGCACCCGCGTGGCGCACTTCCGGCAACAGCGCCTCCGGGTCGGCCATGGAAAGCTCCAGGTGCTCCGGCGCGATCCGGTTGATCAGGCGGAGCGCCTCTTCCCTGTTACGACAGTGAATCAGAGCGCCGCGACGGGACAGCGACTGCCGCACGATTTCCTCTCGTTCCAGGCTCGGTAGCAGCCGCTCGATGGACGCCTCGACGGCGTTCAGGTGGCTGGCGTCCCAGCTGACCAGCAGAGCCTGGGCGTCCTCGTCATGCTCCGCCTGGGAGAAGAGGTCCATGGCCAGCCAATCGGGGTCGGTCCCACCATCGGAAACCACCAGGATCTCGGAGGGACCGGCGATCATGTCGATCCCCACCTGGCCGAATACCGCTCGCTTGGCCGTCGCGACGTAGATGTTGCCGGGCCCCACGATCTTGTCGACCCGGGGTACCGTTTCGGTGCCATAGGCGAGCGCGGCTACGGCCTGGGCGCCGCCGATGGTGAAGACATGATCGACCCCGGCCAGATGCGCCGCGGCCAGCACCAGCTCGTTGAGCACGCCGTCTGGCGTGGGCACCACCATGACGATCTCGCGCACCCCGGCCACATGAGCGGGTATGGCATTCATCAGCACCGAGGAGGGGTAGGCCGCCTTGCCTCCGGGAACATAGATACCGGCACGATCCAGTGCCGTGACCTGCTGCCCCAGCACGGTACCGTCGTCTTCGGTGAAGGCCCAGGACTCCGGCTTCTGGCGCTCGTGATAGGCACGAACGCGCTCGGCCGCCTTCGACAAGGCGGCACGCTGCTCTTCGGGGAGGCCGATGAAGGCCTGCTCGAGCCGCTCCGCTCCGAGGGTCAGCTCTGCCATGCTAGACACGGCTAGCCGGTCGAAGCGATTGGAATACTCGATCAGTGCCGCATCGCCACGCGCCCTCACACCGGCGAGGATGTCATCGACACGGCCCTGTATTTCGGCATCGGATACGCCTTCCCAGGCGAGCAGCGCATCGAGACGCGTCTCGAAATCGCCGTCGGCGGTGGAGAGCCGGGCGATCTCAACGGTATCGACAAGGGTTTCGCTCATGATGGAATTCGCCTCTACAAGGATGAAAGCAGTCGTAATACGCTGACTCGCCTGGCGGCCGAAGCGCTCAAGGTGAGAGGGCGTCTTCGGTAGCACGCCGCTTGCCTACCGCATCGGTGAGCCGCGCAATCAGCGGCTTGATCTGGGCATGTTTCATGGTCATGGCCGCCTTGTTGACCACCAGACGCGTGCTGATCGGTGCAATCAGTTCCCGCGGCGACATGCCATTGGCACGCAGCGTATTTCCGGTATCGACGATATCGACGATCTCGTCTGCCAGATTCATCAGCGGCGCCAGCTCCATGGCACCGTAGAGCTTGATCACCTCCGCCTGGATGCCCTGCTCCGCATAATACCGGCGCGCCACGTTGACGAACTTGGTGGCCACCCGGCGGCGCGCACGAGCCGGCTCGGCGCCGTCGATGCCAGCGGTCATCAGCTTGCACCGGGCGATCTCGAGGTCCAGTGGCTCGTACAAGCCCTCGGCACCGTGCTCGAGCAGCACGTCCTTGCCGGCAACCCCCAGGTCCGCGGCCCCCAGCTGGACATAGGTCGGCACGTCGGTGGCGCGTATGATTACCAGCTTGACGTTCGCCAGGTTGGTGTCGAAGAGCAGCTTGCGGCTCTTGCCCAGATCCTCTGCCGGGGTGATGCCGGCATCGGCCAACAGCGGCAGCGTTTCGTCGAGAATACGGCCCTTGGATAGGGCCAGAATCAGTTGCTTGCTCATGGTCTCGCCTATGGTCGGGAAAAGCGCATGTCAAAGAAGCCGCTCAGCCGGGAATTCGGCGGATTCGCGCGCCCAGTAGCTGCAGCTTCTCCTCGATGCACTCATAGCCGCGATCGATATGATAGATGCGATCCACCAGCGTCTCCCCTTCAGCCATCATGGCCACGATCACCAGCGAGGCCGAGGCCCGCAGGTCGGTCGCCATGACCGGCGCGCCCGAGAGCCGTTCGACGCCGGTAATCAGCGCCGCATTGCCCTCAAGCACGATCTTCGCACCCATGCGGTTCAGTTCCTGCACGTGCATGAAGCGATTCTCGAAAATGGTCTCGACCACCCGCGAACTGCCGTCCGCCACCGCATTGAGCGCCACGAACTGGGCCTGCATATCGGTCGGAAAGGCGGGATACGGCGCGGTACGGATATTGACCGGCCGCGGGCGACGCCCCTCCATGTCCAGCTCGATCCAACCGTCACCCAGGGTGATCTTGGCACCGGCCTCCTCCAGCTTGGCCAGCACTGCCTCGAGAATGTCGGCACGGGTATTGCGCACCCGCACCTTGCCGCGACTGAGCGCGGCCGCCACCAGGAAGGTACCGGTCTCGATACGGTCCGGCATGACCTCATGGTAGGCACCGTGAAGCCGCTCGACACCCTCGATCACGATGGTATCGGTGCCGTGGCCACGAATATTCGCCCCCATCTTGATCAGGCACTCGGCCAGATCGACCACCTCGGGCTCGCGGGCGGCATTCTCCAGTATCGTGGTACCGGCAGCCAGGGTCGCAGCCATCAGCAGGTTTTCGGTGCCAGTGACCGTCACGGTGTCGAAGTAGATGGTGGCACCCTTGAGGCGACCGTCGACCCGGGCACGAATGTAGCCACCCTCGACTCGGATCTCCGCGCCCATGGCCTCAAGCCCGCGGATATGCAGGTCCACGGGGCGAGAACCGATGGCGCAGCCGCCGGGCAGCGAGACGTCCGCATGGCCGAAGTGGGCGAGCAAGGGCCCGAGCACGAGAATGGAGGCGCGCATCTTCTTGACCAGCTCATAGGGCGCATGACAATCCTTCACCTGGGAACCGTCCAGCTGGATGGTCATCTTCTCGCCCATCACCGGCTCGACGCCCATGCGGCCGAGCAGCTCCAGCGTCGTCGTGATGTCCTGTAGATGCGGCAGGTTGCCGATGGTGACGGGCTCGTCGCCGAGCAGGGTGGCACAGAGAATGGGCAGAGCGGCGTTCTTGGCGCCGCTGGCCCAGACCTCGCCGCTGACGGGGCCATTGCCGGTTATGATCAACTTGTCCATGGAGGTTCGACCGTCAGGCACCCTGGTTCTGTGAAGCCGCATTCTCCGGCGCGCTAGCCCACTGCGCCGGGGTGTAGGTCTTGATGCTGACGGCATGAACCGCACCGGAGGCGATCTCTTCCGACAAGGCGCCATAGATCAACTGCTGGCGCTTCACCGGAGACAGGCCGTCGAACATCTCGCCCACCGCGATGACCTGGAAATTGCAGCCTTCACCCTGAATGTGGAAATCGCAGCCCTCGATACGGGCCTCTAGCAGCGCCTTGACGTCACTGGGTTGCATGGAAACAGGAACTCCTGTGGGTCGAAAAGGAGGCACGCGAGCGCAGTGGCCGGGTGCCAGAGTCAGTCAATGGTGACATGGTAATGAAAAGCGCCCCACTTGGCGATGCCGGGCAGGGCAGAACTCAAGAGGAAGGCGTTTCGGCAACCGGAAGCAGGGCATCGAGGCCGGCAACCCTGGTCAACCTGAGCAGGGGTTCGGAGAGGCGTACCGCATCAATCTGGATACCGGCCACTCGAGCGCGCCGGGTCCACTCCAGCAACACGCTGAGGGCCGCACTGCTGACTCGCTCGACACCGTGCAAGTCCAGCTCCATCCGGGAGCCGGCAGACTGCTCGTCAAGCCAGACGCTACCGGCATCGGCAAGCTGAGCTGCCATGTCGAAATCGACGTCGCCAGTCACGGCCAGCCTGGCGGGACTGGCCTCGAGACGGACACCGCCGCGATCGAGCAGCAGGCTCATTCACTGCCACCTTCTTCGAGCTCATCGGCAGCCAGCTCCGGCGACCAGGTGTCTATAACGGCGTCGAAATCGCGATTGTGATCACGCATGGCCTGGTCGAACTGATTCCGGAACGTCAGCCCCAGGTTGATGCCATTGACGATGACATTGACCACCTTCCACTGACCATCCGAGAGGCGCAAGGTGTAGCTGACAGGGTAAACGGTGCCATCGACCGCGACCACCTCCATGGCCACGCTCGCCTGATCCTCGTGGCGCGGCGCCCGCTGGCTCTCCAGCACCCGCAGCTCGCGATAGTCGAAGGTGACGAGACCCTTGGTATAGGTGTCGATCAGCGTCTGGCGGAAGGTATTGACGAAACGGGAGCGCTGCTGGGGCGTGGCGTTCTGGAAGTAGCGCCCCATCACGCTTGCCCCGATATAGCGAAAATCGGCAATCTCGTCCAAGCTCTCGTCGACCAGTCTCTTGAGCTCATCGACGTTAGCCGCAAAGTGGTCTTCCCGACCCTCAATCTGTCCCATCATCTCGTTGATGCTATCGCGGATCACCTGCTCCGGGCTCCGCTCCGGCTCGGCCTTGGCCGAAAGGGAAAACAGAGCCAGGTACAACCCGACCACCAGCAGACGAAGGAGAGTGTGGGAGCGAGACATGAGTGTCTTGGGTTGACCTGTCATGGGTTGACCTCTAACGAAACGATGATTGGGTGACGCGAGGCAAGGCCTCTAGTCGCTGACCATATTGGACACGAATTGCTGTATGAGTTCTTCCAGCACCATGGCGGACTGGGTATCGCGGATGGTATCGCCATCGGCAAGGGTGTCCGGATCCCCCCCCACCGTGAGCCCGATATACTGCTCGCCGAGCAGGCCGGCAGTGAGAATAGCAGCGGTCGTATCACGGGAAAGCTCGCCCTCGAGCTCGCCATTGAGTTCCAGCACCACGCGGGCATCGTACCAGTCGGTATCGAGCTCGATGGCGGTGACCCGTCCCACGGTCACGCCAGCCATGGTGACCCGGGCGCGCGGCTTGAGGCTGCCGATATTGGCGAAATTGGCCTCGAGCCGGAAGGTGTCGTCCGGCGTGGTGAAGGCCATGCCACTGACACGCATCCCCAGGAACAAGAGCCCGAGGATGCCCGCCAGCATGAAAAGACCAACACCCAGCTCCATCGTCTTGCTGCGCTTCATTCCGTCTCTCCGAACATCGAAACAAGCCTTCCCGTCATCAGGAAAATCCTCCAAACATCAGCGCGGTGAGCACGAAATCCAGGCCGAGCACCGCCAGCGAGGAGTAAACCACCGTACGCGTGGTAGCGCGGGAAATGCCTTCCGAGGTAGGCACCAGGTCATAGCCCTGAAACACCGCAATCCAGGTGACCACCAGGGCGAAGACAAGGCTCTTGACCATGCCGTTGCCCACGTCGCCAATGAAGTCGACGCTGGACTGCATGTTGCTCCAGTAGGAGCCCTCGAAGACCCCGAGCCACTCGACACCGACCAGGTAACCGCCATAGATGCCGACGACACTGAAGCCGATGGTCAACACTGGCAGCGCCACGAAACCGGCCCACAGCCTGGGGGCCACTATCCGCCGCAGCGGGTCGACGCCAATCATCTCCATGCTGGTGAGCTGTTCGGTGGCTTTCATCAGGCCGATCTCGGCGGTCAACGCCGAACCGGCACGGCCGGCAAACAGCAGCGCGGCAACCACCGGAGATAGCTCACGCAGCAACGACAGCGCCACCATCTGCCCCAGCGCCTGCTCGGCGCCGAAGTCGACCAGCAGGGTGTACCCCTGCAGCGCCAGCACCATGCCGATGAAGAGCCCTGAGACCAGCACGATGGCCAGCGACAGCACGCCGACGAAATGCACCTGCCGCAGCCACAGGTACCAGCCCTCCCGCGATGGCACGCCAACGGCCGACTGGGCCAGGAACTGCCCCGCCCGACCCAGAGCTTCGAGCACTTCGCAACCACGGCGTCCCAGGATCACGATTCGCCCGATCATGGACGCTTCTCCATGTTGAGGATGTCGCTGAAGAAATCGGACGCCGGATAGTGGAAAGGAACCGGACCGTCTGGCTCGCCATGGACGAACTGGCTGACTCGCGGATCCTCGTCGACATCCAGCGAGTCCGGCGTGCCGTGGGCCATGACCCGGCCGTCGGAGATCACGTAGACATAGTCGGCAATGGACAGTGTCTCCTTGATATCGTGCGATACCACGATGGCGGTGAGGCCCAGCGCATCGTTGAGTCGCTTGATCAGCTGTACCAGGACGCCCTTGGAGATCGGGTCCTGACCCACGAAGGGCTCATCGTAGAGTATCAGCTCGGGGTCCAGGGCAATGGCTCGGGCCAGGGCGACACGGCGGGCCATGCCCCCCGAGAGCTCGGACGGCATCAGTTCACGCGCGCCGCGCAATCCGACTGCCTCTAATTTCATCAGCACCACGTCACGGATCATCGCCTCGGGCAGATCGGTATGCACCCGCAGGGGAAAGGCCACGTTTTCAAATACGCTGAGGTCGGAGAAGAGCGCACCGCTCTGGAACAGCATGCCCATACGCCGCCGCAAGCGGAACAGCGCCTTGCGCGACAGGGCATGCACATCCTCGCCCTCGATCGTGACGCGGCCCGCATCAGGAACAAGCTGTCCGCCGATCAGCTTGAGCAAGGTCGTCTTGCCCGTGCCACTGGGGCCCAGGATGGCAGTGATCTTGCCCCGCGGGATCTGCAGCTCCACGCCACGGAAGATGTCTTTCTCCCCTCGTGCAAAATGCAGACCCTCCACCACCACGAAGGGGGAATCGGTCATTTCGAGACGTCCATCGAAAAAATTATCGAACATCGTATCCTAACTGGGTCGCAGGGCGCCAGCCCAGCTCCGGTTGCACTTGCACAACAGCCCCTCAACACGTCTAATATGCGCCTCCTGAACCCCTCGGCCCTTCTCCGCTCATGCTGATACCCCTACTCATGGTCGCCTTCGGGCTCATCGGACTGGTCTGGAGTGCCGATCGCTTCGTCGGCGCTGCGGCGGCCACCGCCCGCCGCAGCGGGCTGAGTACGCTGCTGATCGGCATGACGGTGGTGGCGCTGGGCACCTCGGCACCGGAAATGGTGGTGGCTGTCATCGCCGCTCTGGATGGGGTTCCCGACCTCGCCACCGGTAACGCCCTGGGTTCGAATATCGCCAATATCGGCCTGGTACTCGGTGTCACTGCCCTGGTGCGGCCGGTCCCCGTCCCCTTCTCCCTGGTGCGACGCGAACTGCCCCTGCTGCTGGGCGCCACCGGTATGGCGGGATATGCCCTGGCCAATGGCATCCTGGGCCGCTTCGACGCCCTGCTCCTCGCCCTGCTGCTGATCTTCAGCCTGTGGTGGCTGGTGCGCGCCGACACCCCGGACACCGTGCCGGCCGACAATATTCCCGACATGCCACTGCTACGTGCGCTCTGCTGGCTGGTTGGCACGCTACTGCTGCTCACGCTCAGCTCCCGAGCGCTGGTATGGGGCGCCAGCGAACTGGCACAGGGCATGGGCGTCAGCGAACTGGTCATCGGCCTCACCGTCGTGGCCATCGGCACCAGCCTGCCGGAACTCGCCGCCTGCGTAGCCAGCGCACTCAAGGGACACCATGACCTGGCTATCGGCAACATCATCGGTTCGAATCTCTTCAACCTGCTGGCGGTGCTACCCATTCCGGCACTGCTCGCGCCCGGACCAGTCGATGCCGCAGCGGCCAGCCGGGACTATCCCGTCATGCTGCTACTGACCCTGGCCATGGCCATGCTATTACTATGGCAGCGCCATGGTCGCATCCAACGACTGCCTGGCGGCTTGTTGCTGGCGATCTATCTCGCCTATCTGGGCTGGTTGGCGCTGGCCGGCAACGGCAGTCCTTGAGTGAAACGCCACAACGGGCAACAATCATCGCCATGACCAATGACACCTCCTACTCCCAGCCTGTCGAACCTGCCGATGGTGAATCGCCACTGCGGAACAGCGCGCGCCGCACCCTGGAGGTCGAACAGCAGGCCATCGCCGCGCTTGCCGACCGTCTGGATAGCCATTTCGATCACGCCTGCGAGCTGATGCTTGCCTGTCAGGGTCGGGTCGTCGTCACCGGCATGGGCAAGTCCGGCCATATTGCCGGCAAGATCGCGGCCACCCTGGCCAGCACCGGCACGCCCGCCTTTTTCGTCCACCCCGGCGAGGCCAGCCATGGTGATCTCGGCATGATTACCCCTGGCGACGTGGTGCTGGCCCTATCGAACTCCGGCGAAACCGGCGAAGTCACCGCCATCCTGCCGCTGCTCAAGCGCCTGGGCACACCGCTCATCAGCATGACGGGGCGCTCCGATTCAACCCTGGCGCGCCATGCCGACGCCCATCTCGACGCCGGTGTCGCCCGGGAAGCCTGCCCCCTGGACCTGGCCCCCACCGCCTCGACCACTGCGGCACTCGCCCTGGGAGACGCACTGGCCGTCGCCCTGCTGGAAGCACGCGGCTTTACCGCCGAGGACTTCGCCCGCTCCCACCCGGGTGGAAGCCTGGGCAAGCGGCTCCTGCTGCGGGTTGCCGATCTCATGCATCAAGGCACGCGATTGCCGAGCGTACCGCTGGGCAGCCCGCTGCGAGATGCCCTGCTGGAGATATCACGCCAGGGGCTCGGCTTCACCTGCGTCGTCGATGAGCAGAATCACCTGATCGGTGTCTATACCGACGGCGATCTGCGTCGCACCCTGGACCAGCATAACGACCTGAGCCAACTGACCGTCGATGACGTGATGACCCGTCCCGGCAAGCGTATCGCTCCCGACCTCCTGGCCGCCGAGGCTGTGCGCGTCATGGAGGACAACCTGATCACGGCCCTGGCCGTAGTCGACACCGAGGGGCACCCGGTCGGCGCCCTGCACATGCACGATCTACTGCGTAGCGGCGTGATCTGACGATCCTTTGAACCCTTGATTCTTCGAGCCTGTGACCTTTTGAAACTCTGACATTATTGAACCACAAGGAGAGCCCATGGCTCTGGCAACCCCGATCAACGACCCCCGCCTCCTCGACCGCCTGCGCAAGATCCGGCTGCTGGCCCTCGACGTCGATGGCGTACTGACCGATGGTCGCCTCTACTTCCAGGCCGACGGCGTGGAGATCAAGGCATTCCACACCCAGGACGGGCTGGGTATCAAGCTGCTGCGCCGCGCCGGGCTCCAGGTTGCCCTGCTGACGGGCCGTGAGTCGCCCATGGTCAGCCATCGCGCCGCGGCGCTGGGCATCGACCACGTCTTCCAGGGTTGCGAAGACAAGCTGGCCACCCTGAGGGAACTCTGTCGCCGCAAGAACCTCTCCCTGGAGCAGGTCGCCTACTGCGGCGACGATCTCCCCGACCTGGCCGCCATCCAGCGCGCCGGCATCGGGATCACCGTCCCAGGGGCGCCCAGCTATATTCACACCCTGGCCGACTGGATCACCGTACGAAGCGGTGGCCACGGCGCCGTTCGCGAGATCTGCGACACCCTGCTCGAAGCCCAGGGTCACCGGGACGCATTGGTCGACACCTATCTTCACGTCCAGCACTGACCGCATGACATTCAAGCAATTGCCCCGCCCCCCGTTTCGATTCTGGCTGCTGCTGATCCTGCTTGGCCTCGGCGCACTGCTGTCATGGATGGCCCCTTGGCAGACTCCCACTCCCGGCCCTGTACCCACCGACGAGGCCGGGGAGCCGGACTACTACCTCGAAGAGGCCAGGCTGACGCGGTTCGACGCCCAGGGACGGGCACACCAGCGCCTGGATAGCCCGCGCCTGGTGCACACCCCTCACGATGACGTCACCCGTGCGGTGACCCCGATTGCCCACATGATCGACCGGGAGGGGCGGGACTGGATCGCCAGTGGCGACGAAGGACGACTCGGTCCCGGAGGCAACCCGCTGACGCTGACCGGCAACGCCCGCCTGCTTGCCCCGGAAGAGCGCTGGCAGCTCGACACCGATATCCTGCACTTCGACGCCGATGTCGGACACGCCTGGAGTGACACTCCGGCGCTGCTCCAGCAGCCGCCCCAACACATCCGTGGAGACCGCTTCGATGCCTGGGTCCATGACAATCGTGCACGATTGACCGACAATGTGCGCGGCCACCACCCCCCGGAGGGCGCCCAGCGGGGCCAGGCCGACGCCGTCAACCCAGAGGATGTCACGCCATGAAGCGATACAAGTTCCCGACCGCCCGAATCCTGCTCACCCTGGCACTGGCTGGCATGGCATGGGGAGGCGGCGCGGCCATGGCCCAGCAGCGCGACGCCGATCAGCCCATTGAGGTGGAAGCCGACCGGCTCGACCTCGATGACACTGCCGGCACCGCCGTCTATACCGGCGACGTGGACATTCGCCAGGGCACCATGCAGCTGACCGGCGACCGAGTGGAGATCCGCCGCAACCAGGCCGGCGAGTTGACTCGCGCCACCGCTACCGGCGAACGCGCCTATATCGAACAGCAGCCCGAGCCCGACGAGCCCGTGGTGCGAGGCTGGGGAAGGACCATCATCTATCATGTCGCCGAACGCCGGGTAGAGCTGATCGACCAAGCCGAGCTGCATCAGCGTGGCGACACCTTCGATGGCGGCTATCTCGAATATTTCCTCGATCGCCGAGTGGTTCAGGCGCGTGCAGAGAGCGAAGGGGTCGAAGGTCGCCAGCGGATTCGCATGACCCTGCAACCGGAGCGCTGATGTGCCAATGAAGACCCTGCGAGCCACCCATCTGGCCAAGAGTTACAAGCGTCGCCGCGTGGTGCACGACATCAGCCTCACCATTGAGCAGGGCAGCATCGTTGGCCTGCTCGGCCCCAACGGCGCCGGCAAGACCACCTCCTTCTACATGATCGTCGGCCTTGTCCGCGCCGACGCCGGGCAAGTGCATATCGACGACCTTGACCTGACCGGATCGGCCATGCATGAGCGTGCTCACGCCGGCATCGGCTATCTCCCTCAGGAGGCCTCGATCTTCCGCAAGCTTTCGGTGGCGGATAACATCATGGCGATTCTCGAGACGCGCAAGGATCTGGACCGGCGCAGCCGCCATGCCCGTCTCGAGGAGCTACTGGAAGACTTCCACGTCACCCATATTCGCGACAATCTCGGCATGAGCCTGTCGGGTGGCGAGCGGCGGAGGGTCGAGATCGCCAGGGCCCTGGCCACCGAGCCCGCCTTCATCCTGCTCGATGAGCCTTTCGCCGGCGTCGACCCCATTTCGGTCGGTGAAATCAAGGGCATCATCCGCCAACTGAAGGCGCGCGACATCGGGGTCCTGATTACCGACCACAACGTTCGCGAGACCCTCGACATCTGCAATACCGCCTACATCGTCGGAGACGGACAGATCATCGCCGAAGGCGACGCCGATGCCATTCTGGCCAATCGCAGGGTGCGTGAAGTCTATCTGGGCGAGGACTTTCGTTTGTAATAGACTCGAACGAGGGCACCACAACCGCTTGTTGTCAATAATTATACGCTCACGCGGCATGAAAATTGCGCATGGCATGCTTATTGCAAACAAAGCACTTGCAAGTCAATCCGCAGCGGGCTAGGGTGGTTTTTTTCGGCAAATGAGCCCCTATTCTCATGGCCATGAAAGCATCCTTGCAACTCCGTGTCGGCACCCAACTGACCATGACTCCCCAGCTACAGCAGGCGATCGCACTGCTGCAGCTATCGACACTCGATCTGCGTCAGGAAATCCAGCAGGCCCTGGAAGCCAACCCCATGCTGGAGCTTGACGACGGCTTCGGCGAACAGACCGCCGAGGAGACCCAAGACGACGACTGGGCCAGCGAAATTCCTTCCGAGCTTTCCACTGACAGCGACTGGACGGATACCTATCCCGATCATGGCACCAGCTCCGGCAGCGGCGAAGGGCCCGATTTCGAGCGCCAGGCCGCCGGCCAGAGCCTTGCCAGCCACTTGATCTGGCAACTGGCGATGACCGACCTGAGCGAGCGCCAGCGCCAGATTGCCGAGAGCCTGATCGATGCCGTGGACGGCACCGGCTACCTGGCGCAGCCGCTGGAAGAGATCCGCGACGGGCTGCGACAGCAGGGCCTGGAGGGCCTGCCGACTCGGGAGGTCGAACAGGTACTGCTGCGCCTGCAGCAATTCGAACCCACCGGCGTCTTTGCCCGGGATCTGCGCGAATGCCTGATGCTTCAGCTCGCGGCACTACCCGACGACACCCCGCTACTGCCACAGGCGCGACGCCTTGTGCGCCAGTTTCTCGAAGCCCTGGCCGGCGATGATCGAAGGCTGCTCAAGCGCCGCCTGGGCCTGGACGATGAGGCCCTGGAGGAGGTGATCGGCCTGATTCGCTCGCTGGACCCACGCCCGGGCAGCGAGTTCGCCGAGGTGGGTGGCAATTACATCACCCCCGACCTGCTCGCCCGCCATGACGAGCGCGGCTGGCGCGTCGAGCTCAATGCCGATGCCCTGCCCAGGCTGCGCATCCAGCCCGACTACGTAGCCCTGGTACGCCGCGCCGACAAGAGCCATGACAACCAGTTCCTCAAGGATCACCTCCAGGAGGCCCGCTGGCTGATGAAGAGCCTGGCCAGCCGTAACGACACCCTGCTGCGGGTGGGCCGCGAGATCATGGCCCGCCAGATCGACTTTCTCGAGCAGGGGGAAGAAGCCATGCGCCCACTGATCCTGGCCGATATTGCCCAGGCCGTGGACATGCACGAGTCGACCATCTCCCGCGTCACGACCCAGAAGTTCATCCACACACCGCGCGGCGTGTTCGAGCTCAAATTCTTCTTCTCCAGCCATGTCGGGGGTGGCGAAGGCGAAGGCGACGCCTATTCCAGCACGGCGATTCGCGCCAGGATCCGTAAGCTGGTTCAGGATGAGCCGCCGCGCAAGCCGCTGTCGGACAGTCGCCTGGTCGACCTGCTGGCCGAGGATGGCATCCGCGTTGCGCGTCGAACCGTCGCCAAATACCGGGAAGCATTGGGCATACCCTCTTCCAGCGACCGCAAGCGATTCCGCTGACTCGATACCCCTGGCTACCCCCCTGCAGGAAACCGGCAAGGGAGGGGTTTGCAGGGCCCTAAAAAGGGTTACAATCGAAGCACCATTCGAAGGACGAAGGAGCTTGTCATGCAAGTCAATATTACCGGCCACCATGTTGAACTGACCGATGCCCTGCGTGACTATGTCAGCGAAAAACTGACCCGCGTGCAGCGCCACTATGACAACATCACCAACGTCCAGGTCACGCTCTCGGTAGAGAAGGAGCGCCAACTGGCCGCCTGCACGCTTCATGCCGCCGGCGCAGACCTTCATGCCGAGGCCACGGATTCCGACATGTACGCCGCTATTGACGCACTGACCGACAAGCTCGATCGGCAACTGGTCAAACACAAGGAAAAGGCCCAGGCCCGCGCCCAAGGCGCCGGCATTCGCTGATTGCCATGACACTGGAAACCATTCTGCCCCCGGAGCGCGCCCTGTTCGACGTGCCCGGTGGCAGCAAAAAGAGGGTGCTGGAGTTCTTCAGCACCTTCATCGCCCAGAACACGCCGAGCCTCGACAGCCAGGAAGTCTTTGCCCGTCTCATCGGGCGGGAGCGCCTGGGCAGCACGGGCATCGGCAATGGCGTGGCCATCCCGCATGCCCGGAGCCCCCACTGCAATAGCCCGGTTGCGGCATTCCTGAAGCTGGCGGAACCCATCGATTTCGATGCCATCGACGGTGAGCCGGTCGACCTGATCTTCGTGCTGCTGGTACCGGAAGAGGCCGACGATACACACCTGGCACTACTCAGCCAGGTCGCCAGCGTGATGAACGACGTCGACACGCGAATGGGGCTACGCAAGAGTACCAGCCAGCGAGAGCTCCACGAGCGACTTCTCGAAGCGATTCGACGACAGACGCCGTCCTGACACACTCCCCGGGCCGCCCGGCCAGCCAACCAGGAGACCCGCATGCAGCTCGTGATCATCAGTGGCCGTTCCGGCTCCGGCAAGTCGATCGCGCTGCAGGCGCTCGAAGACCTGGGTTACTACGCCATCGACAACTTCCCGGCGATGCTGCTGGGGTCGCTGGTGGAGGAACTTCCCAGCGGCCCATCTGGGCAGTCCTCCATCGCCGTGAGCATCGACTCCCGCAACCTGCCCCATGCACTGGAGCGCTTTCCGCGGCTGCTTGAAGAGCTTCGAACGCGAAAGATCGATTGCCAGGTCATCTACCTCACCACTGACGCCCGCATCCTGATCGAGCGATACTCGGCCACGCGACGCCGCCACCCGATGACCCGCGGTAGCGACATGACACTGGGAGAGGCAATCGATTCAGAAGACGCCACCCTCAGCGATATTCGCAACCTGGCGGACCTGATCATCGACACCTCACGGCTTTCGGTCCACGACCTGCGCGGTCGTATCACCGATCAAGTCGCCAGTCACAGGCCCGACCAGTTGACGCTTACTGTGGAGTCCTTCGGCTTCAAGGGGGGCGTACCGCTGGATGCCGATATCGTCTTCGACGCGCGCTGCCTGCCAAACCCCTATTGGGACCCGCGCCTGCGCTCCGCCACCGGCCGCGACCCCAGTATCGTTGCCTTTCTTGAGCAGTATCCGCTGGTCGGCGAGATGCTCGATGACATCATCGGCTGGATCGAGCGCTGGCTCCCCGCCTATCGCAGCAGCCATCGGAGTTACCTTACCGTCGCCATCGGCTGTACCGGGGGGCAACACCGTTCGGTTTATCTGGCCGAACGGCTGGCACACCACCTGGCTCAACGGCAGCCCGACGTCCGCCTGCGACATCGCGAGCTCGGTATCCATACGCCAGTCTCCCCTTCCACGCAGGCCACACCGGAATCGCCTGAAAGCAAGGAGTCCTGAGTGTGGCCAGCCGCAAGCTCATACTGACCAACAAGCGCGGCCTTCATGCCCGGGCGGCCACCAAGCTGGTTCAGTGCTGCCAACCCTTCCAGGCACGCGTCACCGTCAGCCGTGGCGACCAGGATGCCGACGCCTGTAATATCATGTCACTGCTGATGCTGGGTGCCCCGTGCGGCACCGAGCTGACAGTAAGAGCCGAGGGCGAAGACGCCGAGCGCGTACTCGATGCGCTGGAAACCCTGTTCGATGCCCGCTTCGAGGAGGATGCCTGAACGTGTGCCGCTAATCTCAGCGACGCACGCTCGGCAGACTCACACAGACACTGCACTCTTCGGATGGTCCAACTGCGTCTCCGATGCCCCCTCAACCGCCGGCGATGGTCATCTCGTCGATCAGCCAGCTGCCGGAGTGGATGCTGCCACGGGTGTCGATATCGCTACCGACGGCGGCCAGCCCCCTGAACATCGCTTCCAGGTTGGAGGCAATGGTGAACTCTTCCACCGGATACTGGATTTCCCCGTTTTCCACCCAGAAGCCGGCGGCGCCCCGGGAATAATCGCCGGTGACGCCATTGACGCCTTGCCCCATCAGCTCGGTGACGAGCACCCCGCGGCCCATGCGCGCCAGCAGTTCGTCACGGGTTTCCAGCGGAGCGTCGATACGCAGGTTCCGCGCACCGCCGGCGTTGCCGGTGGTCTGCATGTCGAGGCGCCGCGCGCTATAGGCGGACAGCATGTAGCTGGCCAGGCGTCCGCTGTCGATGAAGACATTGTTACGGGTCTGGACCCCATCGTTGTCGAAGGGCGCGCTGGCCATGCCGCCTATCTCCATGGGTCGCTCGTAGAGGGAGAACCAGGCAGGAAAGAGCCCATTACCCAGGCGGTCGCAGAGAAATGAGGCCTGCCGGTAAAGGGAGCCTCCGGCAATCGCACTCATGAGGTGACCGACCAGGCCGCTGGATACCGTGGCATCGAACAGTACTGGCAGGCGCCCGGTATCGGGCCGCCGGGACCCCATGCGACGCAGGGTCTTCTCCGCCGCCGACCGGCCGACCACGTCGGGTGCCAGCAGGTCCTGCGGGTTGCGGGCACTGGTGTAGTCGTAGTCGCGCTGCATTCCACGCTCGTCCTCGGCAATCAGCATGCAGGAAAGCGAATGGCGGCTACCGCATTGGCTGCCCAGGAAACCATGGCTGTTGGCGTAGACCCGCACGCCTTCGCCGCTGGAGAGCGAGGCTCCTTCAGACTGACGTATGCCGGGCTGGCTCCGGCCGGCAGACTCGCAGGCCAGGGCAAGGTCGATGGCCTGCTCGGTGGTCAGCGCCCAAGGGTGGTGAACGTCAAGATCAGGCAACTCCGTCGCCATCAGGGCGGCATCCGCCAGCCCCGCCGCGGGATCCTCGCCGGTGTAACGGGCGATGGCCATGGCTTTCTCCACGACCGCGCGTATCGACTCATCGCTGGCATCCGTCGAGGAAGCGCTGCCCTTTCGCCCCCGCTGATAGACGGTCACCGCGATGCCCTGGTCGCGGGACAGCTCGACGCTTTCCACGTCACCCTCGCGTACGCTGATGCCGATTCCCTGGTCAACGCTGGCACCCACTTCGCAGGCATCGGCGCCCAGGCGGCGTGCCAGTGCCAGTGCCTGCGCGGCACGGGACTCCAGCAGCGGCTGTTGGGCGGCGGCATCGAAAGCCTGTGTCATCTGTCTCTCCCTCATTCACCGGCCCGGCCGGCATTCGAACGTGTCAGTATCCCGCCATACGCTGGCGGGCTGGTATACTGTGTCGCATTGATCCCACGGGTGCGATCAAGCTCACGATACTGTTTACCCATCACACTAGTTGGTAACGGCATGTCCCAGGAAGTCCCTTCACAGCCAGACGAGCGGCCCAGTAAATCCCAGCTCAAGCGCGAGATGCACAAGCTGCAGGCGCTGGGCGAGCAGATCATCGCCATGACCCCCGCCGAACGGTCACGGTTCCCGCTTTCCGATGACCTGTTGGCGGCGGTGGAAGAGACCTCGCGCATCCGCTCCCATGAAGGGCGTCGCCGCCATATGCAGTACGTCGGCAAGCTCATGCGCGGCGAGGACCTCGACGCCATCCAGGCGGTATTCGATTCCATCGAGCAGGAATCCCGCCATCGCGACCTGGCCTTCCACCGCCTGGAGAAATGGCGTGACCGTCTCATCGAGGAGGGCGACGAGGCCGTCGAGACCTTCATCGCCGACTATCCCGATGTCGACCGCCAGGCCCTGCGCCAGCTGATCCGCAACGCTCGTCGCGAGCGCGAACAGGACAAGCCCCCCACCAGCTCACGTCGGCTGTTCCGGCTGATCCGCGATACGGCGGGGCTCTAGCAGCCCAGGCAACACCGCCGGGAGGCCTGCGGCCACCAGTCGCGACGGGAACCGGCGCTCCTACAGCGAAGACTCATAGACAAGTCTCTATTGGAGCGCTCGGCCTGGCACGACCAGCCTTCTACAGTGAGCCTCAAACAGCCTCCGACAAGCCGCCTATCTTCAGGAGGCTGTCCCACCGATAGTGAGTTCATCAAGCTTGAGCGTCGGCTGGCCCACGCCCACCGGCACCCCCTGCCCGTCCTTGCCACAGACGCCGATACCGGTATCCAGCTCCAGGTCGTGGCCGATCATCGAGACTCGCCCCATGGCCTCCGGGCCGTTTCCGATCAGCGTCGCGCCCTTGACCGGCGCGGTGATGCGGCCGTCCTCGATCAGGTAGGCTTCGCTTGCCGAGAAGACGAACTTGCCCGACGTAATATCCACCTGGCCACCGCCGAAGCTGACGGCATAGATGCCGCGTCTGACGCTCTTGATGATATCGGCCGGTTCGTCCTGACCAGCCAGCATGTAGGTATTGGTCATGCGCGGCATCGGCATATGGGCGAAGGATTCGCGACGAGCATTGCCGGTGGGCGCCATGCCCATCAGCCTGGCGTTGAGCTTGTCCTGCATGTAGCCGGTGAGAATGCCGTCCTCGATGAGCGGCGTATACTGCCCCGGCGTGCCCTCGTCATCCACGCTCATGGAACCTCGGCGATCGGCCAGGGTGGCATCGTCGACCACCGTCACACCGGGCGAGGCGACGCGCTGGCCCATGCGCCCGGCAAAGGCCGAGCTCCCCTTGCGATTGAAGTCGCCCTCCAGCCCATGCCCCACCGCCTCGTGCAGCAGGATACCCGGCCAGCCCGGCCCAAGAACCACCGGCAACTGGCCCGCCGGGGCATCCACCGCATCGAGGTTGACCAAGGCCTGACGCACGGCTTCACGGGCATAGCGCTCGGCCACGTTCTCGTCGCGCAGACGGGCCATGGCATAGCGCCCGCCACCACCCGCGCTGCCGCGTTCGCGACGCCCATTCTTCACCGCGATCACACTGACGTTGAATCGCACCAGCGGCCGGATATCCGCCGCAAGGGTGCCGTCACTGGCGCGTACGAGCACGACTTCGTGCACACCGGTAAGCGAGGCGCTGACCTGGGAAACCGACGGATCGGCAGCACGCGCCACACGATCGGCCTCCTTGAGCAGGGCGATCTTCTCCTCGGCCGAAAGACCGGAGAGGGGATCGATGGCGTCGTAGCGTACGCTGGCCTGGCTGATCACCCGGGGCGCCGCCGAAAGCGCAGCCCCGCTACGCACGATGCCAGACGCCGTACGCCCCGTCTCAGCCAGGGCATCGGCCGTGATCTGGTTGGAGTAGGCGAAGCCGGTCTTCTCGCCGGCCATGGCGCGCACGCCTACGCCGCCGTCGATGTTGTAGCCGGCTTCCTTCACCTCGCCATCCTCCAGCACCCAGCTCTCGTGCCAGCTGCGCTGGAAATAGAGGTCGGCGTAATCCACACCGGGAGTGAGCACATGTCTCAGGCCGGCATCCAGCGACTCGAGCCCGAGGCCGCCGGGACGCAACAGGATATCGGTGGCGGTATCGAGCATGGCTTGCGATCGTGTCGTCATTCGGCGGTTTCCAGTGTGATCTGCGGCGAGGTCCAGGGACCGCGCACGCGATAGTGAATTCGGGTGACCCGGTCGATGGCGCGGCCGAATAGGCGATCGGCGATGAACAGGGCGCCGCCCACCACCGGCGCGCCGGCAATAACGGCGGCCAGGGGCAGGCTGCTGCTGACTGGGACTGTGACGCTCAGTTGCTGGTCGAGTTCCCGCCTGGCCAGGTCAACGGTGCCATCGAGCGTGAAGGTCGTTGCCGGCCCGCTGATATTCACGGGGCCCTGTGTCTCCAGCACCCCTTCATAGAGGGTTGCGGCACCAACCACATGATCAAAAGCCGTACCCTGCCCGGTCACGTCGGAAAAGTCCATTCGCAGGCGGCGCACCAGGTTGTCCACGTTGAGCAGGCCGACCAGCCTGGCCGTCGGCGACGCCAGATTGACAAAGCGCCCGTCGCGCAACTCCACGTCGATATTGCCACGCGAGCGGGCCAGCGCGAACTGCCACGGCGCTCCCGGCCAGGCAAGCTGACTTCTGACCCGGGTTTCGCCACTGCGTATGGCCACCGGCTGCCCGAATTTCTCCAGCGCCGTACCCAGATCCCGACCATCCAGGGAGAGCCGGGAACGGGTCAAGCTGTCGCCTGGACCCGCGGACTCCCAGATCACCTCGCCATGGGCCGAAACCTGCCCCAGGGTCAGGCCCAATGGCGACACGGTCAAGCGGTCAGGTTCGCTCTGCCAGCGAGCGGTCAAGGGCCCCATCTGGCGGCCCTGGTACTGGATATCGGCAATCCGCAGGCGTCCATTCGGAAGCTGTTCGACCCAGCCAGGCAGCGGTGCAGGCTCGCTTGCGGTCTCGATTTCATCCAGTAATGCGCCCACGCCCTCCTGTTGAGCCGGTATCAGTCCGTCCAGGGTCAACCGCTGCAGTGCAATGTCGAGGGGGTCGCCCAACGCCGGCCGGTAGTCCAGGTGGCCGATCAACAGGCTGGAATCCATGGCCACACGCCACCCTCCCCCCGCTTGAGGCGCCGCCTGCGCCGTCGCCACACCCAGGCAGCCATCAGCTCCCACCAGGCAGGCCGTTTCCAGCCCCACTCGACGTAGCGGAGGTATTTCAGCAGTCGCGTCCCCGACGTTCGTCAGCGAAGCCAGGACACCCCCCCACTCCCGGAAATCGAGGCGGGGCTGGTAGAGGTCCAGATCCCAGCCCTCGCCGTCGGGCCAGGCCGGGGCGCTGGGCCAACGCCCCAGCCAGACCTGCCCCTGCCCGCCTCCCGGGCCCGGCATGTCTCTCCAGCGCATCCGTAATTCGCTGCCCAGCTCGGCTGCTACGCTGTGCCTGTCCAGGTCGGCGTCAACCCACAGGGAGCGCGCTTCTCCGGCAGCCTTCCCCAGCGGAGCCGGCAGGTCGATGGCGAGGCCCTGCAGGTCGCTCTCCAGGCGGAGCGAGTGGTGATCATCCATGCGCAGCCTCCCCTGCCATGGCAGTCGGCCGGATAGCAGTGTCCCGAGGTCGGGCATGGCGTCCAACTCGAGGAGGCGAGACACCTCGATGGCCCCTTCGAGATCGACTCGGCCAGCCTGGGTATCGATGTCTGCCGTCACGGGGCCACCCAGCAGGCGTGCCTCAAGCCGCCCCTCGAGCCCTCCCTCCTCCTCGCCTCGCTGACGCCAGGCGAGCGGACCGTTCACGTCTCGCAACGTGACACCGAAGTCCCGGTGCATCAATTGTTCCAACGCAACGTTCGTCTCCAAATCCAGTGCCATGCTGTCGGGCTCGCCGAGAAGCAGGCTCAGGTCCAGCTTACCGGTGGCGCCACCGACGCCTCGCCATGGCTCGACCAGTTCCATGCCCTCCACCGGCATCGCCTCGAGATAACGCCGCAGGGCATCGGCATCGGCCATCAGGTCGCCGCTCACCTCAAGATGCTCATCGGCAAGGGTGACGCGGCCGCGACGCACTTCGACGCCGAGGCTTTCTGCATGGTGGACATCGGCGTCAAGGGTTTCGATACCCAGCTGCAATCGACCTTCGACCTGCTCAAGGGCCGGCCAGCCGGGAGCGAAAGGCAGCCGGCCACGCACGATATCCAGGTCCAGTGCCATGCTGGGAGGTACACGCTCCCCCTCTCTGAACATCGGCAGGTGGAGCTTGAAAGAACCCTTGGGTACGAAGCCCGCCACCCCGGAATCCAGCCACTGCTCGAGTTCATCGCCAAGCACGCCGACCGGCAACCAGGACATGAGGGGACGCTCCAGGGCATCGGCGTCACGAAAATGCAGGTCCAGCCCCAGGCCCCCGCGCAGCTCGCCGCCGACCACCAATCCAAAGCTGCCCTCCACCTCGGCACCTTGCCAGCCCGCCTTCAGGCGGCGTCCGCTGACGAAGCTGCGCGGCCCATCATAGGACCAGTTGATCACCCCGCTGGCGTGGGATAGCGCCAAGGGATCGGCAAAGATCTGCGGCAGCTCGAAAACCGGGCCGTCGACGCCGACGAAATGGACGCGCCCGGAGAGATCCCGAGCCTCGACCCAGGCGTCCAGCGGCCCGCCGCCCGGCACACCCTCCCAGGCCGAGACGGCGACCTGGTGAACAGCGGCACGGGCCACCCAGCTGCCGCTTTCACGCCCCACACCCAGACCCGCAACCAGCCCGCGGGGATCGAGCGTCTCGATGACCCGGGTGAGCCCCTCGGGCAGCAGGACCCGCTCTCGCCATGCGGCGAGCGAAGCGAGGTCGAATTCGCTGGTGGTGAGCCACCAGTCGTCGGCGCCATACCGCAGGTACCAGTAGCGCGGCAGCGCTGGTCCCGGTGCTGCCGCCAGCGCCTCGGGTTCGGCCCAGTCGGTGGCCTCGGCATCGCCCTCCAACCAGGCTTCCCAGCCATCGTCACTGCGTAGCCATTGACCGCGGGCCCTGAATGGCTCCATCAGTACAAGATCGTCACCCCGCCGCAGCGCCAGTCGCGGCACATCGACATCCAGCCGTGCATCGGCCAGCGAACCTCGGTGCCAACGCCCCCAAAGCCGGGCATCGCCCTGAGCCTCTTCCAACCGTAGCGGGTCATCAAAGGCTAGCAGCTCGACCAGGCCGATCAGCGTATCAAGCTTCATGTCGGCCTGAAGGGCGGCGCTGAAGTCGCGCAGGCCACCGGGACCCGGAAAAACATTCAGGGCTGCCAGTAGAGCAGGCTCTTCCTGGCCTTCAAGATGCACTTCCCCTTCGAGATGGGCATGACGCTCGTCACCGGTGAGCAGAAGCCGCGGGGCATGCATCTCCACCTGCTCCTGCTGGCCATGCAGCACCAGGCGAACATCCTCGGCCCAGGCACGCTGGCGCAGCAGCACACCTACCCAGAAGTCCAGCGCCTCCAGGTCGAAGTCGCCCTTGGGCATGAGCTCGGGGGGGATGTCTGCGGGGTCAGGCCAGTGCCAGCCACCCTGCGCGTCCTGGTAGAGGTGCAGCGTCAGCCCCTCCAGCCGAGCATCCTCCACCACCAGAAAGCCGTTCATGAGCGTATCGGACGTGTTCAAGCGCAGACTGGCATGCTCGACTTCCAGTAGCGGCACCCCGTCGGGGCCCCGCTGACTGCGGGCGGTCAGCCCACCGCCCTCCAGCAAGAGATCGAGCCCGGCCAGGCGGGACTTCATGCGAGCCAGCTCGACCACAGCTCCCGAGCGAGCTTCGAGCAAGCGCTCAACGCGCGGTGCAAGCTCGTCGACCTGGGTCAATGCCAGGCGTAGCACCAGTACCGCCAGAGCTAATAGCCCCAGCACGATGGCCGCCAGCGTCAGGACCCAGCGGCCTAGCAGACGTATCGGATGCATCGCGGCGTCACATCAGCACGATGTCGTACTGCTCCTGGGAGTAGTGGGTCTCCACCTGAAAGCGGATGGTCTTGCCGATGAAGGTTTCCAGGTCGGCCACCGCCGCGGACTCCTCGTCGAGCAGACGATCCACCACCGACTGAGAGGCCAGCACCATGTAGGTCTCCGCGCTGTAGGCGCGTTCCTCGCGCAGTATCTCGCGGAAGATCTCGTAGCAGACCGTCTCGGGGGTCTTCAGCGTGCCGCGCCCTCCACAGGTTGGACAGGCTTCGCACAGCGTTTGCTCCAGGCTTTCCCGCGTGCGTTTGCGTGTGAGCTGAACCAGGCCCAGCTCGGTCACGCCGGTGCACTTGGTCTTGGCATGGTCTCGCTCCAGCGCCTTCTCCAGTACGCGCAACACCTGGCGCTGGTGCTCCGTCTCCTCCATGTCGATGAAGTCGATGATGATGATACCGCCCAGGTTCCGCAGACGCAGTTGCCGGGCGATGGCGTTGGCCGCCTCGAGGTTGGTCTTGAAGATAGTCTCTTCGAGATTGCGATGGCCCACATAGCCACCGGTATTGACGTCGATGGTCGTCATCGCCTCGGTGGGGTCGATCACCAGGTAGCCACCGGATTTCAGCTGTACCTTGCGCCCAAGTGCCTTGAGAATCTCATCCTCGACGCTGTAGAGGTCGAAGATGGGGCGCTCGCCGGGGTAGTACTCGATCCGTGCCGAGGAGTCGGGCATGAACTCTTCGGCAAATTCGATCAGCTTGACGTAGTTCTCCCGCGAGTCGATACGCACCTTCTCGATATCGTCACGCATCAGGTCGCGAAGGGTGCGAATGAACAGCGGAAGGTCGTCGTAAATGACGCTCGGACACTCTGCTGTGGCCTTGCGCTCGCTGACCTTGCGCCACAGTCGCAGCAGGAAATGCATGTCGGCGAAGAGCTCATCCTGCCCCACGTTCTCGGCTGCGGTGCGAACGATGAAGCCGCCGGTGACCTCGATATCCTGTTCAAGCTGACAGCGTTCGAGCAATTCGCGCAAGCGCTCGCGCTCGCGCTCGTCCTCGATGCGCTGGGAGACACCGTGATGCGGGGACTCCGGCATATAGACCAGATAACGTGATGGCACCGACAAGTGAGTCGTCAGCCGGGCACCCTTGGAACCGATGGGATCCTTGGTGACCTGGACGATCAGCGACTGCCCTTCGCTGAGCAGCTGTCCGATGGCGACCTGCTCCTCGCAGGAGGGGCCCGGCGGCATTACCTCATGGACATGGATGAAGGCGGCTCGGTCCAGCCCGATGTCGACGAATGCCGCCTGCATGCCGGGCAGCACCCTTACCACGCGCCCCTTGTAGATGTTGCCGACGATGCCTCGCCGGCGCGTACGCTCGATGAGCGCCTCCTGCAGCACCCCGTTTTCCACCACGGCTACCCTGGTTTCCATCGGCGTCAGGTTGATCAGTACTTCGCCGCTCATGCGGAAATCCTTGTCCAGTCAGTCTTCGGAGCATTATGACATAGTGCAGACGGCAGACAGGGGCGTTATCGACCAGGACGATTCCACAGCGGTACGCCCTGACGCGACAGCAGCGTCGCCGTCTCGTACAGCGGCAGCCCGACTACCGCGGAGTAGCTGCCCTCGATGCGCTCGACGAAGATCGCGGCCAACCCCTGTATCGCATAGCCACCGGCCTTGTCGGCAGGCTCACCGGTGGCCCAGTAAGCGGTTATCTCGTGCTCGGCTATGTCGCGCATGATCACCCGTGTCGTGACGCAGGCTTCCAGCATACCGGCCGGACCGGATACCGCGACGGCAGTCAACACCTGATGGGCACGTCCCGACAGCGTACGCAGCATGGCAGCCGGTGATAGTGATCGTCGGGCTTGCCCAGGATCACGCCATCGCAGACCACCGCCGTGTCCGATCCCAGCACGGGCAGGGAGGAGAGCCCAGCACCGGCGCTCGCCTTACTGCGCGCCAGGCGGGTCACGTAGTCGCCAGCGGCTTCGGCTCCGTTGGGCGTCTCATCGATGTCTACCGGATGGACCTCGACCTCGACCCCTATCGAGGCCAGCAGCTCTCGGCGACGCGGCGACGCCGACGCCAGGCACAGGACCGCAGTGGTGGACAATTCGCTCATGCAGATAGGCTCCGATCAGGCGTTGCCCGCCAGGCGCCGCTCGATGGACTGGAACATGGTCGTCAGCCAGGGCCAGAGGACGGCACCGATCAGTGAAGGCAACAGAAAGGCAAGATGCATCGAAAAGGGACCGAACAGGGTCCGCAACCACTGCTCGACGAGCTGCACCAGCCCCAGCAGCACAAGGATCAGCAGCGACTGCTGAAAAAGGGAGTAAGTTCGAAACCGCGGATAGATCAACGCGGAAAGAAAGGCCAGCAGCGATAGTGTCAGGGCATTCAGCCCCAGCGGCGCGCCCTCGATCAGGTCCAACAGAATGCCCAGCACGAAACCATGGAGCACCCCAACCCGGTCGGGAGCCGACATGCACCAGTAGATGAGCATCAGCCCCAGCCAGTCGGGGCGCCATATCTGCCACCCTTCGGCCAGGGGCATCACCTGAAGGCAGAGGGCCAGCAGCAGCGTCAACCATACCCAGGGCAGTGCGGTGCGCGGAGAACTCGCCATCAGTCTGTCTCCTCCCCGTGCAGCGCGTCCGCACCCGGGGCTTGTTCGGCGGGCACCTCGGCTCCAGGCGCCAGCTCACCAGGAAGACGATCCGGGTCGATATCCCAGGACTCGTCATCCGGCACCGCCACCGGGTCGGGCGGAAACAGCAGCAGGAAGTGGCGCGAGCGCTGCAACAGGGCGACGGGCACTGCGTTGACCCGGGCGAATGGCTGGCCTGGATCGTGCACGACCTCGGTGACCCGCGCCACCGGGTAGCCGGCCGGGAAACGTCCAGCAAGGCCCGACGTCACCAGCAGGTCTCCCTCGCGAATATCGGCGGTATCCGGCACATGTAGTACCCGCAGTTGATCGTATTGACCGCTGCCCTGCAGGATGAAACGCAGCCCGTTGCGATTGACTTGCACCGGCAGCGCATGGCTCGCATCAGCCACCATCAGCACCCGGCTGGAATAGGCGGAAACGGCCGTCACCTGCCCCACCAGGCCCGAGGCATCCAGCACCGGCTGCCCCACATAGACGCCATTGCGCCGGCCACGGTCGATCACCATCTGATGGTTGAAGGGGTCGGGGTCGAGCGAGAGCAGTTCAGCGGTGATGTAGGGGGACTCCTTGCGCGCCGCCGCACCCAGAAGCTCCCGCAGGCGCACGTTCTCGGCCGTCAGGCTGGACATGTGCTGTACCCGATGTGAGAGATGCAGTATCTGTTCCCGCAGTCGCTGATTCTCTTCCACCAAGGCACGCTGGTCGGAGAGTGCCAGTGAGCCCCAGGCCAGGACATCGCTGGGCACTGCAACAAGCCACTGGATCGGTGCAACCACAGTAGAAAGCTGGGCGCGGACCTCTTCCATTCGCGTGAAGCGATGATCGGCGAACATCAGGGCGGAAGCGGCCATCGCACACAAGAACATGCGATAGCCTGGCACCGATCCGTGAGAAAACAGCGGCTTAATGGCGAATCTCCCCCAAGTCTCCTATACGCCTTGCCGCTATCAGGGAAGGGCTGAGGCCGTCACCGAGCGGTCGAGTGCAGGCAGCATGGTACGCCTCGGACCACGACAAACGGCAAGGAGCTCATGGACAGGCGCTCCTGTCACCGCCGCGCGACGAAGCCGCCCGACCGCGCAGGCACGGTCGGGCAAGGCCTAATCGCTGGACAGCAGCTCGAAGGTATGGCGGTCGATCATCTCCAGTGCCTTGCCACCACCGCGAGCCACGCAGGTCAGCGGATCCTCGGCGACGATGACCGGCAGCCCCGTTTCCTCGGCAATCAGCTTGTCCAGGTCACGCAGCAAGGCACCACCGCCGGTCAGCACCAGGCCGCGCTCGGCGATATCGGAAGCCAGTTCCGGCGGCGACTGCTCCAGCGCACTCTTGACCGCAGCGACGATGGAAGCCAGCGTCTCCTGCAGGGCATCGAGAATCTCGTGGGAATTGAGCGTAAAGCTGCGTGGAATGCCCTCGGCCAGGTTGCGCCCACGCACGTCGATCTCGCGCAGCTCGCCGCCGGGGTAGGCGCAGCCAATCTCTTCCTTGATGCGCTCGGCAGTGGCCTCGCCGATCAGGCTGCCATAGTGGCGGCGAACATAGGCAGTGATAGCCTCGTCGAAGCGGTCGCCACCAACGCGGATGGACTCGGAGTAGACCACGCCGTTCAGCGAGATGATGGCGATTTCGGTGGTACCACCACCGATATCGACCACCATGGAGCCCTGGGCGTCGTCCACCGGCAGGCCGGCTCCGATGGCAGCCGCCATGGGCTCCTCGATCAGGAAGACCTCGCGGGCACCGGCACCCTCGGCCGACTCCTTGATGGCGCGTCGCTCCACCTGGGTCGACATGCAGGGCACGCAGACCAGCACGCGCGGACTCGGCGTGAGAAAGGTGCTCTGATGGACCTTGCGGATGAAGTGCTGAAGCATCTGCTCGGTGACGGTGAAATCGGCGATCACCCCGTCCTTCATCGGCCGTATGGCGGTAATGTTACCCGGCGTACGACCCAGCATACGCTTGGCATCGGCGCCGACGGCAGCCACGCTGCGCATGTTGCCGGACTGGCGTATGGCCACCACCGACGGCTCATCAAGCACGATGCCGCGACCACGGACGTATATCAGTGTATTGGCCGTACCCAGATCGATCGACAGATCGCTGGAGAACAGCCCCCTCAAGCGTTTGAACATGGACGTCGTTACCTAGTGCAGACCGGGGACCCTTGTGCGGATGCAAACGGTATCATCGCGGCCCCCGCGCAGCAAGCGACATGCCACGCCCATCGCCGAGAGAAGAGTGCCCGCAGCACCTCGGATGTGGTACCTTTTCCCGCTATTCAACACCCCCAATCCGTGCGAGGACACCCAGCCCATGGCGCTTGAACACGCAGACGTGCAGCGGGCCGCCCACCTGGCCCGCCTTGGCCTGAACGACGATGAAGCCGCCGGCTATGTCGATGATCTTGGTCGTATTCTTGAAATGGTCGACATGCTCCAGGCCCTCGACACCGACGGCGTTGCCCCGCTTGCCCACCCGCTGGATGCCACCCAGCGCCTGCGCGCCGACGAAGTCACCGAGAGCGATCAGCGTGACGAATTCCAGCGCTGCGCCCCCGCCGTCGAGAGCGGCCTTTATCTGGTGCCTCGGGTCGTCGAATGATTGCACACGCCCTGTCCACATTAACGGCACGCCTTCATGGAGCCATGCCGCATGCATGACAAGACGCTTGTCGAACTCGCCCGAGCGCTCGACGCCGGCGAGTTCTCCAGTCGCGAGCTGACCCAGCACCTGCTGGGCCGCATCGACCGCCTCGACGGCGAACTGAACAGTTTCATCACCGTCACCTTCGACCAGGCCCTGGCCGCCGCCGATGAGGCTGATGCCGTGCGGGCCAAGGGCAATGCCGGGCCGCTCACCGGCCTGCCGCTTGCCCTGAAGGATATCTTCTGCACTCGCGGCGTGAAGACCAGCTGCGGCTCGAAGATGCTCGACAGCTTCGTCTCGCCCTACGACGCCACGGTGGTCGAGAAGCTCAGGGCCGCTGGCACAGTGAGCCTGGGCAAGACCAACATGGACGAGTTCGCCATGGGCTCCTCCAACGAGAACAGCTACTACGGCCCGGTGCACAACCCCTGGGACCTCACGGCGGTTCCCGGCGGCTCCTCGGGGGGCTCCGCCGCTGCGGTTGCCGCCGGGCTGGTGCCCGCGGCCATGGGTACCGACACCGGTGGTTCGATCCGTCAGCCGGCCGCCTTCTGCGGTATCACCGGTCTCAAGCCAACCTATGGACGGGTATCGCGCTACGGCATGATCGCCTATGCCTCGAGCCTCGACCAGGCGGGCCCCATGGCGCGCTCCGCCGAGGACTGCGCGCTGCTGCTGGGCGCCATCGCCGGGCACGACCTGCGCGACTCCACCTGCGTTGCCCGCGGCGTACCCAATTATTCCGAGGAGCTCGCCGCGCCGTTGAACGGCCTCAAGATCGGCCTGCCCAGCGAGTATTTCGGCGATGGTCTCGATCCGGCCGTGGCGAAGGCGACCCACGAGGCGATCGCTGTCTTCGAGTCGCTGGGGGCCAGCGTGCGCGAAGTCAGCCTGCCGCACACCCACTATGCCATCCCTGCCTACTACGTCATCGCTCCTGCCGAGGCCTCCTCGAACCTGTCACGCTTCGACGGGGTGCGCTTCGGCCATCGCTGCGACAACCCAGTCGACCTGATCGACCTCTACAAGCGCAGCCGCGCCGAGGGCTTCGGCGACGAGGTCAAGCGGCGCATCCTGATAGGCACCCATACCCTCTCCGAGGGCTTCTTCGATGCGTACTACAAGAAGGCCCAGCAGGTGCGGCGGCTGATCCGCCAGGATTTCCTCGATGCCTTCGAGGAGGTCGACGTGCTGATGGGGCCAGCTTCGCCCACCCCGGCCTTCGACCTGGGGGCCAACAAGGACCCCGTATCGATGTATCTGCAGGATATCTACACCATCGCCGTCAACCTGGCTGGCATCCCCGGCATCAGCGTGCCGGCCGGCTTTGCGGGAGGCCGCCCGGTGGGCCTGCAGATCCTCGGTAGCCACTTCACCGAGGCGCGGCTGCTCAATGTCGCCCACCAGTTCCAGCAGGCCACCGACTGGCACCGTCGTCATCCCGCCTTTGCCGAGGAGAACGCCTGATGCAATGGGAAACCGTGATCGGCCTGGAGGTCCACGTCCAGCTCGCCACTCGCTCGAAGATCTTTTCCGGTGCGTCCACGGCCTTCGGCGCCGAGCCCAATACCCAGGCGTGCGCCGTGGACCTGGGCCTGCCCGGCGTGCTGCCGGTACTCAACGAGTCCGCGGTGGCCATGGCCGTTCAGTTCGGCCTGGCGATCCACGCCGAGATCCCCGAGGTCTCGGTGTTCGACCGCAAGAACTACTTCTACCCCGACCTGCCCAAGGGCTATCAGACCAGCCAGATGTATCACCCCATCGTCGGTGCCGGCGAAGTGGAGATCACCCTGGATGACGGCAGCACCAAGCGCATCCGCGTCCACCATGCCCACCTGGAGGAGGATGCCGGCAAGTCGCTGCATGAGGACTTCCACGGCATGACCGGGGTCGACCTCAACCGGGCCGGCACCCCGCTGCTGGAGATCGTCTCCGAACCGGACCTGCGCTCGGCGAAGGAGGCCGCCGCCTATCTCAAGGCGATCCATTCGATCGTCACCTATCTGGGGATTTCCGACGGCAACATGGCCGAGGGGTCGATGCGCTGCGACGTCAACGTCTCGGTGCGTCCCCTGGGCCAGGAAGCCTACGGCACCCGCGCCGAGATCAAGAACGTCAACTCCTTCCGCTTCGTCGAGCGCGCCATCGCCTTCGAGGTGGAGCGTCAGGTGGAGCTGATCGAGGATGGCGGCAAGGTGGTGCAGGAGACTCGCCTGTTCGACCCCGACCGCGACGAGACCCGCAGCATGCGCACCAAGGAGGAGGCCAACGACTACCGCTACTTTCCCTGCCCCGACCTGCTTCCCGTGGTGCTTGACCAAGCCTATGTCGATCACCTGCGCAGCAACCTGCCGGAGCTGCCCGCCGAGAAGCGCGCCCGCTTCGAGCAGGAACTGGGGCTTTCCGCCTACGATGCCAGCGTGCTCTCCGCCACGCGGGAGATGGCCGACTACTTCGAGGAAGCCAAGAACGTCTGCGGCGATGCCAAGCAGGCCGCCAACTGGGTGCAGGGCGAGCTCTCCGGGGCACTCAACCGGGAGGGACTGCCGATCGTCGACAGCCCCGTCTCGGCCCGTCAGCTCGGCGAGCTGATCGCCCGGGTGATGGACGACACCATCAATGGCAAGGCCGCCAAGCAGGTCTTCCAGGCCCTGTGGAACGGCCAGGGCGCTCGCGCCGACGACATCATCGAGGCTCAGGGTCTCAAGCAGGTCACCGACAGCGGTGCCATCGAAGCGATGATCGACCAGGTGATTGCCGAAAGCCCAGGCCAGGTGGCCCAGTACCGCGATGCCGAGCCGGACAAGCGCGGCAAGATGATCGGCTACTTCGTCGGCCAGGTAATGAAGGCCTCCCGGGGCACCGCCAACCCTCAGCAGGTCAACCAACTGCTGAAGGAAAAACTGGACGCGCTGTGCTGAGCCCATCGGGGCATGTCGTGCCGACGGCGCGCATGCCCCGCTGCCCGAGCCCACAAGGAGATCAGCATGTCGGATGACGTCGGTGCACGGCTGCGCGCCCTGCGTACTCTGCGCTGCATTTCACAGCGCGAGCTGGCCAAGCGCTGCGGGGTCACCCACTCCAGCCTGTCGTTGATCGAACAGGGCAAGGTCAGCCCCTCGGTCAGCTCCCTCAAGAAGATCCTCGACGCCATTCCCATCAGTGTCGGCGACTTCTTCACCATGGACCTGGAGAGCCGCGACCAGGTCTTCTACTCCGCCGCCGAGCTCGCCGACGTGGGCACCGGCGAGGTCATCTACAAGCTGGTCGGCGCCAACCGCGACAGCCGGGCGCTGGCGTTCATGATCGAGACCTACCCCCCCGGCGCCGACACCGGTCGCGAGATGATCGCCCACCAGGGCGAAGAAGCCGGCGTTGTGCTGGAAGGCGAGATCGAGATCACCATCGGTGCCGAATCCCGCACCCTCGGTGAGGGCGAAGCCTACTATTTCGATACCAACGTACCCCACCGCTTTCGCAACCCTGGCAAGGAACCCTGTCGCCTGGTGAGCTGCTGCACTCCCGCTCGAACATTCTGACCCGCCTTCCGCGTCTTACGCGCTGATTGCCAGGCCACCGCCACCAGGCGGTGTGTAACTGTGCCTGCCCGACAATACCTGTACACAAGATATGCAGTTGTACAATTACCGTACAGAGAATAGACTGCCTTCCTACGCAGGGCGCTACTCGAGCGCCGCTGGCCCGGGCGCCGCAGAGCGCCTCATAAAAAAGAAGGAAAGACAATGAGCTCCCTGATGGCACGTTTCTCCCGGCTTGGCATCCGATCCCGACTGGCCAGTGGCTTCTCCGCCGTATTGGTGTTGATCGTGGCCCTGACCCTCATCGGCATCAGCCAGGTAAACCGCATCGACCGTGGCCTCACCACCATCAACGACATCAATGGTGCCAAGCTGCGCCACGCCATCGACTGGCGAGGCAGCGTTCATGACCGCGCCATCCTGCTGCGCGACATGACCCTGGTCACCAGCGACGCTGACCTGGCCGCCCTGCAGGCCGACTACCGGGTGCTGGCGGAAAACTACGAGCGCGCCACCGGGGGGCTCAGCGACGTCATGAGCGCCGCGCCGGACAGCGTTACCGCCAGGGAGCGCACTCTGCTGGACGCCATCGAAAGTCAGGCTGCCGCCACCCAGGCGCTCACCGCCGACGTCATGGCGCAACGCCAGGACGGAAATCTGCTGGCGGCCCGCCAGCAGTTGCTCGCCGCGGCCGGTCCCGCCTTCTTCGCCTGGCTTGACGAGATCAACGGCTTCATCGACTACCAGGAAAGCAACAGCGCCGCCGATACCGCCGTGGCCCGTGACACGGCAGAGGGCTTCCAAATACTGATGCTGGGGCTCTGCCTGGCCGCGCTGCTCATCGGCGGCATCATCGCCTACCTGCTCTCCCGCCAGCTGCTCAGGGAGCTGGGCGCCGAGCCCCACGAAGTGAAAGCTTTCGCCGAGGCAATCGGCCGCGGCGAGCTGACGACCTCCGGGCGACTGCGGCAGAACGACGACCGCAGCATCATGGCCTCCCAGATGAACATGGCACGACAGCTCCAGGGCATCGTCGCCCAGGTACGTGCCGCAGCGGACGCCGTGGCCACCAACAGCGAGCAGATCGCCGAAGGTAACAACGACCTTGCATCACGCACGCAGCAGCAGGCCAGCGCCCTGACCCAGACCGCCTCCGCCATGGAGGAGCTCAACGGCACCGTGTCCCAGAACTCCGCCAATGCCGAGCAGGCGAGCCACGAGGCAGAGGGCGCGTCCGTCACGGCCAGGCGCGGTGGCGCCGCCGTGCAGCAGGTCGCGGAGACCATGAACGACCTCGACCGCAGCTCCAGCGAGATCGCCAGCATCATCTCCACCATCGACAACATCGCCTTCCAGACCAACATCCTGGCCCTCAATGCCTCGGTAGAAGCCGCCCGGGCCGGCGAGCACGGTCGCGGCTTCGCCGTGGTCGCCGCCGAGGTGCGCAAGCTAGCCCAGAACAGCGCCAATGCCGCCCGCGAGATCAATGAGCTGATCACCAGCAACGTGGAGCGTGTCAAGCATGGCAACGCTCGTGCCGCCGATGCCAGCCAGGCAACGGAGGAGATCATCGAAGCGATCGGCCGGGTCAGCCAGATCATGCAGGAGATCAGCCAGGCCAGCGCCGAACAGCGCACCGGCGTACAGGAAGCCGGCAAGGCGGTCTACGAAATGGACCAGGTGACCCAGCAAAATGCCATCCTGGTAAACCAGAGCGCGTCGTCCGCCGCCAACCTGAGCCAGCATGCCCAGCAGTTGATCAACGCCATGTCGGCCTTCCACCTGCCCCAAGGCAGCGCCGCCGCAAACCGGCCATCCTCCTCCATGGGGACTACCTACAGTGATTGGCTTACACTCGATGACCCACAACCCACCCGGAGCCGCTCGCCCAAGGGTATCGTTGGACAGCGACTCCAGCCCGAATGGGAAAATTTCTGAGCACGAGGGAGTGCCGGCTCGTGCTCCTCAAGGCCCTAACGGAGAGACACCATGTTCGGATGGTTGAAGCCTGACCCGAAGAAGAAGCTGCAGAAAGCGTATGAGCACAAGCTGCAGCAGGCGATGGAGGCAGCCCGCAACGGCGACATGCGCGCCAATGCCTCCCTGACCGAAGAAGCCGAAAGCCTGCTCGCCGAGCTCAGGCAATACCCATAGCCAAGCGGGTGCCGCCGGAAGGCCGGCTTATTTCAGTGACCCCGGGGCGCTGCGCGTCAGGTCATCCTCCCCGTCCCCCGGCTCGTCGTTCCAGCCGGGGGTGAGTTCGAGGCGGGCTCGCTCGACGAGTTCGGCGGGCAGCTCCTTCTTCACCGCCACCCCCAGCTCCTGGAACTCGGCGGTCTGCTTGATCAGGTTGGCACGGCCATTGACCAGCTGGCCCATGGCTCTGTCATAGCTGTCACGGGCCCCGTCCAGCTTCCTGCCCACGTCCTCCATGCTCTCCAGGAAGAGACGCAGCTTGTTGTAGAACTTCTCGGCACGGCTGGCCAGCTCGGCGCTGTGACGGCTCTGATCCTCGAAGCGCCACAGCTGGCGCACGATATTCAGGCTGGTGAGCAGCGTGGTGGGCGTCGCCACCAGGACGTTGTTCTCGATGGCCCGCTGGAAGAGCGACTCGTCGAACTTCAGCGCTTCCACATAGGCGGACTCCACCGGAATGAACATCACCACCACTTCCGGCGAGTTGAGCCCCGGCAGGTCGTAGTAGTGCTTGTCGGCCAGCTCGGCGATACGATCGCCCACTGCCCGGGCATGTTCGGCCAGCGCCTGCCCCCTCGCCACTTCCTCGTCTGCGTTCACGTACCGCACATAGGCGGATAGCGACGTCTTGGCATCGATGACCAGATGCTTGCCCTGGGGCAGGTAGACGATGGCATCGGGCCGCCGCCACCCCTCTTCGGTAGCGAAGCTGACCTCGCGCTGATAGTCCTTGCCGGCGCGCAGGCCGGAGCCCTCCAGCACGTTCTCGAGCATCAGCTCACCCCAGTTGCCCTGGACCTTCTTCTGCCCCTGAAGCGCCCGGGTCAGGCGATCGGCCTGGTCGGTAATCTCGCGGTTGAGGCCCTGCAGATGCTTGAGTTCGGTGCGCAGGCTGGCGCGCTGCTCGGTGTCGAAGCGGTGGATGGATTCCACTTTCTCGCGAAAGCCCTTCATCTCGCTCTGGATGGGCTGCAGCAAGCCGCTGATATGCTTCTGGGACAGCTCCGAAAAGGCCTTGCCCTTGCGTTCGAGTATCTCGTTGGCAAGATTCTCGAACTCCTGCTTGAGCTGGTCGCGGCTGTCGCGCAGCAGCGTGAGCTGCTCGGCGAAGTGCTGCTGCTTCTGCTCCAGCGTGGTAGCCAGCCGCGCCTCGCTTATCTGCACCTCACCCAGCATGCGCTGCGATTCATCGAGGCGTTGCTCGCGCTCGGCAAGCCGCTCGCGCAGCTCGGCCAGGGCGGCGGCGTGCCGTTGCGCATCGCCGCGCTGACGCCGGGCAGCGAACAGGCCGGCCAGACCGAAGGCGAGCAGGAATGCCAGCAGCGCCGAGAGCGCCATGGCATAGCCGACGGGAAGGGAGTCCAGCAGTGTGGTCAGATCGGTCAAGGGGCTTTCTCCTGCTGCAGCGCGAATGGGGCCGGGGCGAAAGTCTCCCCAAAACGGTCAAGCTTGTCACTGTTTGCCCACGGATTTCCTGCTAGAAGCCCCTGTCCCTCATCGGCTTCGGTCGGGTCACGGCCAGCGTGCGGTCGTCAACGCGGGGCCATGGTATCGTGAGTCTTCCGCGCCACTTAGCCTACGACTCCATGCTCGATTTCCTTGCCCATTCCAAAAGCCTTGTCTGGCACCAGCAACTGGCACGCCTGATGCGCACGGCGGCAGCGTCCGACTTTCCGGCCAGGCTCGATCAATGCTTGCGGGAGCTCGTGGGCCACGAAACCGTCTTGATCAACGCCTATCGCGGCCGCCGCCGGCCACTGTTGATTCATGACGACTACCCCCTGCATCGACGCGAACAGGGCATCGAGCGCTACCTGAGCAAGGCCTACCTGCTCGACCCATTCTTCACTGCCGTGAGCGATGGCCTGGATCAGGGTGCCCACCGCCTGCGCGAACTGGCGCCGGACCGGTTCGAGGCCAGCGATTACTACGCTCACTACTACCGCGCCCTGGGCCTGGTAGATGAAGTCGGCATCTTTTGCCGGGTCGAAGAGGATGTGGTCATTGCCGTGTCGCTGGGGTTCGGAGTCAAGTCGCCACCGCTGACCCGTCGCGCCCTGCAAGCCTTGCGTCACCTCTCACCCATGATGGAAGCGCTGCTGGTCGAATACTGGAAATGGCAGGGAAGCCAGTTCCAGCAACGCCTGGCGGAGCAGGAACCGGTGGAAGCGGCCCTGGCCAGTTTCGGGGCCGGGGTACTGACGATGCGTGAGCAGGAGATCGTGCGTCTGCTGCTGGCTGGCCACTCGACGAAATCGGCAGCCCGAGAGCTCGACATCAGCGACGGTACTGTCAAGGTGCACCGCAAGCACATCTATCAGCGCCTCGAGGTCTCCAGCCAGTCGCAGCTGTTCCGGCTATTCCTCGATCACGTGGCATTGGTCTCGCGCCAGCAGGCGTAATGAACGGCTGACACGAGAAAGGCCGGCTCCGTAGACGAGAAGGAGCCGGCCAGACGTTGATTCCCGCGTCGATGCATCGCAGGGAGAGAACTCAGGTCTCGAGCGCCATCCACACGCTCTTGAGGCTGGAGTACTCCTCCAGGCTGTGATGCGACTTGTCCCGCCCGTTACCCGACTGCTTCACGCCGCCAAAGGGCATGGTCTGGTCGCCCCCGGCCCAGTTGTTGACGAACACCTGGCCCGACTGCAGCCGCCCGGTCACGCGCATGATGCGGTCGATGTCCTGGCTCCACAGCCCCGCGGCGAGCCCGTAGGGCGTGTCGTTGGCCATGGCCACCGCCTCCTCCTCGCTGTCGAAGCCGAACACCGCCAGCACCGGGCCGAAGATCTCCTCGCGGCCGATGGTCATCTGTGGCGTCACGCCATCGAAGACCGTGGGTGGAATGAAGTAGCCCGGGCCGTCGATGGCCTGGCCACCGGTGCGCAGCCGTGCGCCCTCTTCCACACCCTGGCGAATGTAGTCGAGGACGCGCCGGTGCTGGGTCTCATCGACCATGGCGCCCATGAAGCTCTCGGGGTCGAGCGGGTCGCCGGGCTGCATGGTCTCCGCCGCCGCGAGAACCTTCTCGACGAACTCTTCTCGGATCGCGTTCTCGACCAGCAGCCTGGCGCCGGCGATACACACCTCGCCCTGGTTGTGGAAGATGGCTGCGGCAGCGTGGCTCGCCACCTTGTCCAGCTCCTTGCAGTCGGCGAAGACGATGTTGGGGCTCTTGCCGCCGCACTCCAGGTAGACCCGCTTGAGGTTGGACTGGCCGGCGTACTGCATCAGCTGCTTACCCACCGCCGTGGAGCCGGTGAAGGCCAGGCAGTCGACTTCCATGGATAGCGCCAGCGCCTTGCCCACGGTATGGCCGAAGCCGGGCAGCACCTGGAACACCCCACGCGGTATCCCCGCTTCCTTGGCCAGTTGGGCCAAGCGCAGCGCCGAGAGCGGCGACTTCTCCGAGGGCTTGAGGATCACGCTGTTGCCGGCGGCCAGCGCCGGGGCGATCTTCCAGGCGGTCATCATCAGCGGGAAGTTCCACGGCACGATGGCCGCCACCACGCCGATGGGCTCGCGCAGCACCAGCGCCAGGGCATCCTCGCCGGTGGGCGCCACCTCGCCGTATAGCTTGTCGATGCACTCGGCCTGGTAGCGGATACAGGCGATGGCACCGGCCATGTCGCCCAGCGAGCTCGAAACCGGCTTGCCCATGTCCAGGGTATCGAGCAGCGCCAGCTCGTGCTTGTTAGCCTCCATCAGGTCGGCCAGGCGCAGCAGCACCTTCTTGCGCTTGCCCGGTGCCAGGCGCGACCACTCGCCTTCGGCGAAGGCCGCCCGGGCCGAGGTCACGGCCAGCTCGGCATCGGCGGCGTCGCAGCTTGCCACCTGGGCCAGGATCTCGTTCGTCGCCGGGTTGCGCGACTCGAAGGTGTCGCCGCTCGCGGCGGCGACGAAGGCGTCGTCGATATAGGCACGGGTCTCAAGGGCCTGGCCCTGGGTTAGCTCCTCGGCCAGGGCCTGCCAGTCGGCCTTGGTGGTTGGAATCGCTGTCGGGGTGGCACTCATCGGCTCGCCTCCAGGGTGTTGGCCCGCTCCAGCACGGCATCAAAAAGCACCTGGGCGCCCAGGGCGCAGTGCTCCGGGCTGGCGTACTCCGCCTCGTTATGGCTGATACCGTCGCGGCAGGGAATAAAGATCATCGCCGTGGGGGCCACCCGGGAGACATAGACCGCGTCGTGACCGGCGCCGCTCATCATGCGGCGGTAAGGCACGCCCTGGGCCCGGGCGGCCCGCTCCACGGCGTCGATGCAACCGACATCGAACTCGACGACAGGTGAGGCCCAGACCCGCTCGCTTCGGGTTTCGATGTCGAAGGTCTCGCCGGCAGCGGCCAACTCACGCTCGAAGTGAGTTTCCAGGGCATCCAGCTCACTCTCTTCCACATGGCGCAGGTCGAGGGTGAGGCGCACCTCGCCGGGGACGACATTGCGGGAGGGGCTGTCGATATCAAGGCAGCCTACGGTGACCTTGGTGTCGCCGCTGGTGTCCGCCAGGGCATGGCCCTGCAGGCGATCGATCAAGCGCGCTGCGGCGGCCAGGGCATCGCGGCGGTAGCGCATCGGGGTGGGGCCGGCATGTGAGGACTGCCCGCGCAGGGTGACATCGAACCAGCGCATGCCCTGCACGCCGGTCACCACACCGACCGCTTCACGGTTCTCCTCCAGCACCGGTCCCTGCTCGATATGCAGCTCGAGGAAGCCCACCAGACGCGGCTCGCCCACTTCCATCTCGCCGGCGAAACCAGTGGCCGCGAGCGCCTCGCCCAGGGTTATGCCATCACGGTCGCGGCGTGCCAGGGTCGACTCGACGCTGAACGCCCCGGCGTAGGTACCGGAGGCCACCATGGCCGGGGCAAAGCGGCTGCCCTCTTCGTTGGTCCACACCACCAGCTCCAGCGGCCGCTCGGTGATGATGCCGTGATCGTCGAGGGTGCGAAATACCTCGAGCCCCGCCAGCACCCCGAGGATGCCGTCGAAGCGCCCGCCCTTGGGCTGGGTATCCAGGTGACTCCCGGTGGCAACCGGATCAAGGTCATCACGCTTCCCCAGGCGCCGGATAAAGAGATTACCGACCCGGTCGACGCGCAAGGTGCAGCCAATCGCCTTGCACCACTCGATCAGCAGGCGCCGCCCGGCGGCATCCTCCTCGGAGAGCGCCAGGCGACAGCTGCCGCCATTCGCGGTGGGGCCGATCTCGGCCATGGCCATCAAGCTCGACCAGAGCCGCTGGCCGTCGATAGAAACCGTCATGGGTGTCTCCCTTGTGTTTGTTCCCAGCCACCCTAGGCGGGAAGGTCGCAGCGGCGATATACCCCAATCAGGATATACCGACGACGGGGCACATCTTCGTAGGCTGGCTCTGTCACTTGTGAGGAGCCAACCATGACAACGACCCATCGAACCGCTGGCAACACCCCTTCGTCACTACGCTACGATCGCCGCACGCTTTGGCAGAAGGACAAGGATCACTTTATCCATCCCTTCACCGATTTCAGCCTGTTCCATGAGAAAGGCTGCGATCTTATCGTCGACAGCGACGGCATCTATGTCGAGGATGCTCACGGCAACCGCTTCATCGATGGCATTGCCGGCCTGTGGTGCGTCAATGTGGGCCACGGGCGTGCCGAGATTGGCCAGGCCATGGCCGAACAGGCGACCCGCATGGCCTATTTCTCCACCTTCAACAACCTGTCGAACGCCCCGGCGGCGGAGCTGGCCGCCAAGCTCGCCGAGCTGGCACCGGCAAACCTCAACCACGTCTTCTTCAGTTGCGGCGGCTCGGCAGCCAACGACGCCACCATCCGCCTGGTGCACTACTACTTCAACCGCCTGGGCAAGCCGAGCAAGAAGCGTATCCTGTCACGCCGCAACGCCTATCATGGCACCACCTACCTGGCCGCCAGCCTGACCGGCATCGAGAGCAACAACTGGGACTTCGACACCCTCGATCACCTGGTCACCCATCTGAGCGAGGCCAACCTCTACCGCCGCCCCGAGGGCATGAGCGAGGCGGACTACTGCGATCATCTGGTGGCCGAGCTCGAGGAGACCATCGTCGAGATCGGTGCCGAGAATATCGCCGCCTTTATCGCCGAGCCGATCATGGGCGCGGGTGGCGTGCTGATGCCCCCCCAGGGCTACCATGCCCGCATGCAGACGGTATGCCGCGCCAACGACATCCTCTTTATCGCCGACGAAGTCGTTACCGGCTTCGGCCGCCTGGGCCACTTCTTCGCCTCCGAGGCGGTCTTCGATACCCAGCCGGACATCATCAACTGCGCCAAGGGACTCTCCTCCGGCTACGCCCCCCTCGGTGCCACCCTGATCTCCGACGAGATCTACAAGGTGCTGGGCACACCTCAGCGCAAGGGCGGCGTGCTGAGCACTGGCTTCACCTACTCTGGCCACCCGGTCAGCTGTGCCGCGGCACTCAAGAACATCGAGATCATCGAGCGCGAGGCGATCTGCGAGAACGTCCGCGAGGTGGGCCCCTACCTGGCGCAGAAGCTCAAGACTCTGGCGGATCACGAGACTGTCGGTGACGTGCGCGGCAGCCATTTCATGCTGGCCATCGAGAACGTCGCCGACAAGGCCACCAAGAAGCTGCTTCCGGTAGAAGCGCGAGTCGGCGACCGGGTTGCCGCCGAAGCCCAGAAACGCGGCCTGATCATTCGCCCGGTGGGTCACCTCAATATCCTCTCGCCGCCGCTGATCTGGGACCGCGAGGTGGTGGATCGCGTGGTGGCGATCCTCGATGAGGCCTTCGCCGCCACCACGGTTTCACTCAAGGCCGATGGCTACCTGTAAGCGCCCCGGGGCCAGTTATCCGGCCCCCGCATGAACCAACAACCATAACGATAAAAGAGAGTCTTGTATGGAAACCTTTGGCCCCTGGAGTCTGTTCCCCACCGCCGTAGTGCTGGGCATGGCCATCGTTACCCGCCGAACCATCGAGTCCCTGCTGGCAGGGGCGGTGGTTGGACTACTCATGATCGAACCCGCCACAGTGGTATCGCAGGGTTCGGACATTCTGCTGACGGTGCTTGGCAACGATACCGTCACCTGGATCATCCTGGTCTGCGGCCTGTTCGGCAGCCTGATCGCCCTGCTGGTCAAGACCGGTGGCGTGCTCAGCTTCGGCGACGCAGTTACCCGTCGTATCCATAGCCGCCGCCAGAGCCTGCTTGCCACCTGGCTACTCGGCCTCGTTATCTTCGTCGACGACTACCTCAATGCGCTGACCATCAGCGCTTCGATGAAGAAGATCACCGACCGCTTCCAGGTCTCCCGGGAGAAGCTCGCCTATATCGTCGACTCCACTGCGGCGCCGATCTGCATCCTGGTGCCCTTCTCCACCTGGGCGGTGTTCTTCGCCGGCCTGCTGGAGGAGAACAATGTGGCCGGCAACGGCATGGGCCTCTATATCGAGGCCATTCCCTATATGTTCTACGCCTGGGTGGCCGCCGCCGTGGTGCCCCTGGTGGCCATGGGCTGGATTCCCGACCTCGGTCCCATGAGGGGCGCCGAGGCACGTGCCGCCGCCGGCCAGCTGATGCCAGCCGGCATCGACGACAATGCCCTGGAAGTCGAGGACACCGGCAAGAAACGCCCGCACCTGCTCAATTTCCTGCTGCCCATCGCCACCCTGATCTTCTTCACCTGGCACTTCGAGATCGACATCCTGCGCGGCGTCATCGTGGCGCTGACCGTGACCCTGGTGCTGATCTTCAGCCAGCGGCTGTTGAGCTTCCACGACACTTTCGACACGGCCCTTGATGGCTTCAAGGCCATGATCATGCCGTTGGGTACCCTGGTGGCCGGCTTCGCCCTCAAGGAGGTCAACGACGTGCTGGGGCTCACCGACTATGTGATCGCCACCGTCCAGCCACTGATGACCCCGGGCATGCTGCCGGCGGTGGTCTTCGTCACCATGGCCTTCCTGGCATTCGCCACCGGCTCTTTCTGGGGGTTGTTCGCCGTGGCCATACCCATCGTGCTGCCGCTGGCGGCGAGCATGGACAGCCATATGCCGCTGGTGATCGGCGCCCTGATCTCCGCCAGTGCCTTCGGCAGCCACGCCTGCTTCTACGGCGACTCCACGGTGCTCTCCGCCCAGGGCAGCGGGTGCACACCCATGGCCCATGCCCTGACCCAGTTGCCCTATGTGCTGATCGCCGCCGGTATCGCCGCCGGCATCTTCCTGATAGTTGGCCACCTGTGAGACCAATCATGAACGAGCCAATGTTCGACATTCCGACCGCCGAACCGACGCCCCGGGCCCAGGGCTTCGCCATGCCAGCCGAGTTCGCCCCCCACGATGCCTGCTGGATGCTCTGGCCCCAGCGCCCCGACACCTGGCGCTTCGGGGCCAAGCCGGCCCAGCAGGCCTTCGTGGAGGTCGCCACGGCCATCGCCGAGAGCGAAACCGTCTACGTCGGGGTCAACGACGAGCAGTACGAGAATGCCCGCCACCAGTTGCCGCCCGAGGTTCGCGTGGTGGAGCTCTCCAGCAACGACGCCTGGATGCGCGACGTGGGCCCCACCTTCCTGACCCACCCCGATGGCCGCCTGGCCATGGTCGACTGGGAGTTCAACGCCTGGGGCGGCCTCGACGGCGGGCTCTATTTCCCCTGGGACAAGGACAAGCGCATCCGCACCAAGATCGCCGAAATGCTCGGCATCCCGCGCTTCACTGCCCCGGTGGTGCTGGAGGGCGGGGCGCTGCACGTCGACGGTGAAGGCACCCTGATCACCACCGAGGAGTGCCTGCTCAACCCCAACCGCAACCCCGGCTTGAACCGCGAGGAAATGGAACAGCTGCTCCGCGACTACCTCGGCGTCGAGAAAGTCATCTGGCTGCCCCGGGGCTGCCACCTGGACGAAACCGATGGGCACGTGGATAACCTGTGCTGCTTCGTCGCCCCCGGAGAGGTTGTGCTGACCTGGTCCGATGACGAGGACGATCCCCAGCACGCCATCTGCCGGGAAGCCTTGGCCGTACTGGAATCGACGTTCGATGCCAGGGGCCGTGAGCTATGCGTTCACAAGCTTCCCCAGCCCGATCCGCTGTACATCGAAGAGGATGAGGCCAGCGGCCTCGATCGCCTCGATAGTTCCCACCCGCGCCGTCCCGGGGATCGCATGGCAGGCTCCTACGTCAATTTCTATATCGGCAACTCCGTGGTGGTCATGCCCCTGCTGGACCCGACCTGCGACGAGCAGGCTTACGCCATTCTTCAGGAACTGTTCCCCGACAGGCGAGTGGTCGGTGTCCCGGCCCGTGAGATCCTGCTCGGCGGCGGCAATATCCACTGCATCACCCAGCAGCAGCCCCGCCTGGGCCCGTCGCGCTGAGGCGACAGCTTGTCGGCCTTCGGTTCCTGCGAGGTGATGCTGCCAGAGGCGGTTGATCAGCTTCGCGGCAGTTCCCAGAAACTGCGAGGCCGGCCCCATGGGGCCGGCCTCGTCGCTGTAAAAGTCCCTACAGAGTGGCTCGCTCAGGGGGCGAGGCTGATCCAGACGCTCTTGAGCTCGGAGTACTCCTGCTGCGCATGCAGCGACTTGTCGCGACCGTTACCCGACTGCTTGACGCCGCCGAAGGGGGTGGTCTGGTCGCCCCCCGCCCAGTTGTTGACGAACACCTGGCCCGACTGCAGCCGCCGGGTCACGCGCATGATGCGGTCGATGTCCTGGCTCCACAGCCCCGCGGCCAGGCCGTAGACGCTGTCGTTTGCCATGGTGATGGCCTCCTCCTCGCTGTCGAAGCCGAACACCGCGAGCACCGGGCCGAAGACCTCTTCACGGCCGATGGTCATGGCCGGCGTTACGCCGTCGAACACCGTGGGCGGAATGAACAGCCCCGGGCCGTCGATCGCCTGGCCGCCGGTGCGCAGCCGTGCGCCCTCTTCCACGCCCTGGCGGATGTAGTCGAGGATTCGGCGATGCTGGGTCTCGTCAACGATGGCGCCCATGAAACTCTCGGGGTCTAACGGGTCGCCGGGCTGCATGGTCTCCGCCGCCTTCAAGACTCGCTCGACGAATTCCTCGCGGATGCTGTTTTCCACCAGCAGCCGGGAGCCGGCGATGCACACTTCGCCCTGGTTGTGAAAAATGGCTGCGGCGGCGTGGCTCGCCACCTTGTCGAGATCCTTGCAGTCGGCAAATACGATGTTGGGCGACTTGCCGCCGCACTCCAGGTAGACCCGCTTGAGGTTGGACTCACCAGCGTACTGCATCAGTAGCTTCCCCACCGCCGTGGAACCGGTGAAGGTCAGGCAGTCGACCTCCATGGAGAGCGCCAGCGCCTTGCCCACGGTATGGCCGAACCCCGGCAGCACCTGAAACACTCCCGTCGGAATTCCTGCCTCGCGGGCCAGTTGCGCCAGCCGCAGCGCGGAAAGCGGCGACTTCTCCGAAGGCTTCAGGATCACGCTGTTGCCGGCGGCCAGCGCCGGGGCGATCTTCCAGGCGGTCATCATCAGCGGGAAATTCCACGGCACGATGGCCGCCACCACCCCCAGGGGCTCGCGCAGCACCAGTGCCAGGGCGTCCTCGCCGGTGGGCGCCACCTCGCCATAGAGCTTGTCGATGCACTCGGCCTGGTAGCGGATGCAGGCGATGGCACCGGCCATGTCGCCCAGCGAGCTCGAAACCGGCTTGCCCATGTCCAGGGTATCGAGCAGCGCCAGTTCGTGCTTGTTAGCCTCCATCAGGTCGGCCAGGCGCTGCAGCGCCTTCTTGCGCTTGGCCGGCGCGAGGCGCGCCCAGCCGCCGCGGGCGAAGGCCGCCCGGGCCGAGGTCACGGCCGCCTCGGCATCGGCTGCATCGCAGCTCGCCACCTCCGCGAGCACCTCGCCGGTGGCTGGGTTGACGGTGGTGAAGGTCTCGCCGCTCACGGCATCGACGAAGACATCGTCGATGAAAGCGCGGGTCTCCAGGGACAGGGAGCCCGCCAGGGTGTGCCAGTCGTCACGGGTCCGCGGCGACTCATTCGTGGATTGGCTCATGCGATGGACTCCTCGGTAGCGGGTTGGCAAAGATCGGCCAGGGTGGCGTCAAGGGCGGCCCGGGCCTTGGTCACCAGCTCGTCGATTTCGTTGTGGGTGATCACCAGCGGGGGCGAGATGATCATGGTATCACCCACCGAGCGCATCACCAGACCGCCAGCGAAGCTGAAGTCTCGGCACAGGTTGCCGACGCCGAGTACCTTGTCGAAGCGCTCGCCGGTCTCGGGGTCGACCAGCTCAAGGGCCCCCATCAGGCCGAGAGAGCGCGCCTCGCCCACCAGCGGATGCTCGACCAGCTCGCCCCAGCGCCTGGCCAGGTAGGGCCCCAGATCGTCGCGGACCCGGTCCACCACGCCCTCGGCCTCGATCAGCTCCAGGTTCTTCAGCGCCACGGCGGCACAGGCGGGGTGTCCCGAATAGGTAAAGCCGTGAAAGAACTCGCCGCCCTCCTCGATCAAGGTATCCGCCACCCGATCCCCCACCAGCACACCGCCGATGGGCAGGTAGCCGGAAGAGAGTCCCTTGGCGATGGGCATCAGGTCCGGCTTGAGGTCGTAGTGGATGCTGCCGAACCACTCCCCCAGGCGCCCGAAGCCACAGATCACCTCGTCGGCCACCAGCAGGATATCGTACCTGGCCAGCACCTCCTTGACCGCCGGCCAGTAGCTTTCCGGCGGCATGATGGCGCCACCGGCGCCCTGAACAGGCTCGGCGATAAAGGCGGCGACGTTCTCCTCGCCGAGCTCCTGAATCTTCGCCTCCAGGGCCGCGGCGCACTCGCGACCGAAGCTCTCGGGACTCATGTCGCGCCCCTCGCCGAACCAGTAGGGCTGGCGGATATGGGCGATGTTCGGCACGCAGGGGCCGCCCTGACCATGCATGACGTCCATGCCGCCGAGACTCATGCCAGCCAGGGTGGAGCCGTGGTAGCCGTTCTCGCGGCCGATGATCCACTGCTTCTGCGGCCGGCCCTTCAAGGCCCAGTAGCGTCGCACCATGCGCAGCACAGTATCGTTGGCCTCGGACCCCGATCCGACGAAGAAGACGTGGTTGATGTGCTCCGGCGCCAACTGCACCAGTTTTTCGGCCAGCTTCACCGCCGGCGGGTGGGTGGTCTTGAAGAAGTTGTTGTAGTAGGGCAGTCGCTCGAGCTGCGCGGTGGCGGCTTCGACCAGTTCGTGGCGTCCATAGCCCAGGTTGACGCACCACAGGCCGGCCATACCGTCGAGGATGCAGTTACCCTCGCTGTCATGGATATAGACGCCCTCGGCGCGCTCGATGATGCGGCTGCCTTCCTCACCCAGCGCCTTGAAATCGGTAAAAGGGTGCAGATGGTGGGCGCGGTCCAGCACCTGATAGTCACGAGTCTTCATGGGTAACGTCTCCAGAAAGGGGCACTCAGGCCAGCTGGGTGGTGGATGGAGGGTGAACAGCGCCCCGGTGGGCACGGCAGGCCTCGGCGAAGCCGCGGAACAGGGCGTCGTGGAGGGCATGCTCGCAAGGCTGCCACTCCGGGTGCCACTGCACCGCCAGGGCGAAGGAGGCGGCATTCGCCACCGATACCGCCTCGATCAGGCCGTCCGGGGCCCAGGCCTCGGCCACCAGCCCCTCGCCCAGGCGCTTAATGCCCTGCTGATGCAAGGAGTTGACCCGCGTGCGGGTATCACCGAACAGGCGCGCCAAGGCACCGTCGGCGCGGATATCCAGTTCATGCGCCGGTGCATACTGGGCCGCCTTGTCGGTGCCGCCGGGCTCGCGGTGATCGAGCATCCCGGGCACCGCCTGTACCGCCTGATGCAGGCTGCCACCGAAGGCCACATTGAGTTCCTGAAAACCGCGGCAGATGCCGAATAGCGGCAGTGCCAGGTCCAGGGCCTCGTGGATCCAGGTCAGGGCGGCGGCGTCGCGATCCCGATCGTCCCGGGTATTCTGGGGCGCGCGCTTGGCGCCATAGCGATGGGCCTCCACATTGGAGTAGCTGCCGGTCAGCACCAGCCCATCGACCCGGGAGAGCAGCTCGCGGGCCGCCTCGTGGTCATTCTCCTGATCGCTCCACACCGGCAGGATAACGGGGTTCAGCCCATACTCACGGAGGGCGCCCAGGTATTTCACGGTCACCATCTGGGCGGCGTGCCCCTCCACCTCTCGGCGGCAGGCAATCACACCCACCAGGGGTCGTGTCGTCATGGCTGGCTCCTCGCGGGGTCGCTAAGGTGTTGTTATGGTTTATTCAACATACCGCTGTTGATTTATCTTTCCAAGAACCTCACTGATAAATCCAGACAAAACCAATCAAATAACTGTTTATTAATGAAATAAGTCTAATACCGACAAGCATTATATCGTAAAATCGTAAAGGATTTGACAACACGCACCCACCGAGAAAGGATAAAGGTCATCAACAACGACCATAAGCCCGATAGGTGAGCGCCATGTCTTCCACCCCCACCGATGACGTCCAGGTCTTTCTCGACCGCCACCCGGAGATCGACAGCTTCGACCTGCTGATCAGCGACCTCAATGGCGTCATCCGCGGCAAGCGCATCCCCCGGGACAACCTGGCCAAGGCTTACAGCAGCGGCATCGCCCTTCCTGCCTCTGTCTTCGCCCTGGATATCAACGGCAATACCATCGAGGAAACCGGCCTGGGTCTGGCCACCGGTGACGGCGATCGCCTCTGTCGGCCGATTCCCGGCAGCCTGATGCCAGTGCCATGGCTGCGCGGCGGCCGCCATGGTCAGCTGCTGATGACCATGGTGGAACTCGACGAGTCGCCCTTCTTCGCCGATCCCCGTCAGGTTCTCACCCAGGTATTGCAGCGCCTGACCGCCATGGGCCTGACCCCGGTGGTGGCGCTGGAGCTGGAGTTCTACCTGGTGGACCAGGCGCGAAAGCCTTCAGGCGCAATCCAGCCGCCCTGCTCACCCCGCAGCGGCGAGCGCGCCACCCAGAGCCAGCTCTACTCGATCCAGGAGCTCGACGAGTACGCCGACTTCCTCGACGACATCCAGGCCGCGGCCCGGGTCCAGGACCTGCCGCTGGATACCGCACTCAAGGAGTGCGCACCGGGCCAGTTCGAGATCAACCTGGTGCACTGCGACGATGCCCTTCGGGCCTGCGACAGCGCCGTGCTACTCAAGCGGCTGATCAAGGGCGTGGCGCTGACCCACGGCTTCGAGGCCACCTTCATGGCCAAGCCCTATGGCCTGGAAGCCGGGAATGGCACCCATGTGCATATCAGCCTACTGGACACCGAGGGCAATAACGTCTTTAGCGAGCCGCACGAGGAAGTGCTCGGTAGCGCCCTCCTCAACCAGGCGGTGGCCGGCCTGCTGGAGCACATGCCCAGCTCCATGGCGCTCTTTGCCCCCAACCTCAACTCCTACCGCCGACTGCAACCGGGGCTCTATGTGCCCATGGCCCCTACCTGGGGCTTCGACAACCGCTCGGTGGCTCTGCGCGTTCCCTCCGGGCCGCGGGCGGCGCGACGCATCGAGCACCGGGTGGCCGGCGCCGACGTCAACCCATACCTGCTGCTGGCCACCCTGCTGGCTTCCCTCCATGACGGCCTGAGCAGGGAGCTGACCCCACCGCCAGCGATCAACGGCAACGCCTATGAACAGGTGGAAGACAGCCTGACCAACAGCTGGCAGCAGGCCCTGGACCTGCTGGAGGAGGACGAGGTGTTGGGCGAGGCCCTGGGCTACGACTTTATCCGCGTCTTCGTGGCCAACCGCCGGGCCGAACGGGCACAGGCCATGCAGGCGGTGAGTCAGCTCGAGTACGAGTGGTACCTCAGACACGTCTAGACGACAACGCCCCGACCGAAGTCAGGGCGCTACGCCAAAGCGGCTATCGAGAGGAGCTTGAAAGGGCCTGACTTGGCAGCAAGCCTCAGCCGTCGCTGGCCAGCGGCAGGTCCCAGCGCGGCCGGCCCTCCTCGAGCAGCACGCGGTTGCCCTCGGGCCGATGATCCAGGCGCGAGACATCGGTCATTTCACCGTGTCGCCAGGTCACGTCGTAGCCGAGGGTTTCCTGGTGTGAATCCATTACCGTATGGCACTGACGCTGCGTGGTGGTGTAGGTCTGGGGCGCCTGATTGGCCTCGATGCGGCCCTGCACTTCGCGCCCCGCCAGGCCGCCGCCCACCACACCGGCAACCGTGGCCAGTGTCTTGCCACTGCCGCCCCCGATCTGGTTGCCCAACAGGCCACCCACCACGGCCCCGGCAGCCGTACCGGCGATACGATTGGGGTCACGGCTCGGCTGCTGCGGCGCAGCCTGACTGACCACGATGTCCTCGCACACCTCACGAGGGATCTCGACGCTACGCGTGACACGCTCCATGCCGACGATCTCGGCAAACTGAGGGCCGCTCTCCCCGGGGGGCTGCTGGACCTGCCAGGCGCCAAATGCCAGTCCGCCCAGACCGAAAACGGCCAGTGTCGTACCAACGATGGTTGATTTGTTCATCTGTCACCTCCTCTGTGGCGCACAGGCGCCTTGCCGACAAAGTGCAAGGGTCGGCTCCGGCGATATGCGGCGAATGCGATGAGGGACGGCGCATCCTGCGCCGCCAGAGGAATGAAACTCAGTATACGCGGTCGCGAAGTGTAAAGATGTTCCCACGCACCACTTTCACAATTTCTGACCAGGCGTCAGCAAAAGGCGACAGTGCCTAGTACCCCAGCCGATCACGCAGCGAGTAGTACCAGGCGCCGAGGGCAGAGAGGGGTACACGCATCAGGCGCCCCCCGGGAAAGGGCAGGTGCGGCAGGCCGGCGAAGGCATCGAAGCGCTCGCTCGCTCCCCTCATGACCTCGGCAACCAGACGCCCGGCCAGGTGGGAGCAGGTCACCCCGTGGCCGGAGTAGCCCTGGGCATAGAAGACGTTGCCGTTGAGCCGCCCGAACTGCGGCAGGCGATTCAGGGTCATCAGGAAATTGCCGCTCCAGGCGTAGTCGATCCCGACATCGGCCAGCGAGGGAAAAGTCTTCAGCAGCTTGGGCCGGATCAGCGCCGCGATATCCACCGGATCCTGGCCGCCGTAGTTGACGCCCCCGCCATAGAGGAGCCGACCCTCACCGGTGAAACGGTAGTAGTCGAGCAGATAGTTGCAGTCCTCCACCGCCATGTCGTTGGGTATCAGCTCACGCCGCAGCGCCACCGGCAACGGCTCGGTGGTGATGATCTGGGTGCCGCAGGGCATCGATCTGTTCTCCAGTTCCGGCAGCACCCCCTGCAGATAGGCGTTGCCGGCCATGACCACCCGCTGTGCCGTGACCGTGCCTTGCGGGGTGCGCAGCACGACCGGTTCGCCGTGCTTCACCTCCAGTACCGGGGTCTGCTCGTGGATCACCCCACCCAGCGCCTCGAAGGCCGCCGCCTCGCCGAGCACCAGGTTGAGCGGGTGCAGGTGGCCACCGGAGTGATCCACCAGTGCTCCCACATAGCGGTCACTGTTCACCTCCCGCTTCAATGCCGGGCCTTCCAACAGCTCCAGCTCATGGTGGCCGTAACGCTCCCAGAGCACCTTGTGCTCGACCAGCCCCTGCATTTGCCTGGTGTTGCAGGCGGCGAACAGGTTGCCCTCCTTCAGGTCACACTGAATCGCATACTGCGCGATGCGTTCGCGGATGATGCGGTTGCCCTCGAAGGCCATGTCGCCCAGCGCCCTGGCGGTCTCGCTGCCGTACTTCGCCTCGATCACGTCCATGTCGCGGCTGTAGCTGTTGACGATCTGCCCGCCGTTGCGACCCGAGGCGCCGAAGCCGACTCGCGCCGCTTCCAGCACCACCACCTTCACCCCCTGCTCGGCAAGGTGAAGCGCCGCGGAAATGCCGGTAAAGCCCGCCCCGACCACGCAGACGTCACACTCGATGTCGCCCGCAAGGGCGGGACGCGCCGGCGACGGGTTGGCCGTCGCCGCATAGTAGGACGCCACATGTTCGCTGCAGGCACTGCTCGTCATCTCGATACCTCACATAAAAAAATTATCGTCCCGCCGTCATATCCTGCAACATCGCCTGTCGCCGCTTGGCCTCATTGCGGCGCATGAAGTACCAGGCAAGGAAGGTGGCCAGCGACACGGCCAGTATGATCAATGTGGCCAGCGCATTGATCTTGGGCGAGACACCCAGGCGCACCGAGGAGAACACCACCATGGGCAGGGTCGTGGCGCCGGGGCCGGAAACGAAGCTGGCGATCACCAGGTCGTCCAGCGACAGGGTGAAGGCCAGCAGCCAGCCCGCCGCCAGTGCCGGCGCGATCACCGGCAATGTGATGTGAAAGAAGGTTTTCACCGGCCCCGCGCCAAGATCCATGGCCGCCTCCTCGATGGAGAGGTCAACTTCGCGCAGCCTGGACGCCACGACCACCGCCACGTAGGCGCTACAGAAAGTGGTGTGGGCGATCCAGATGGTGACCATGCCCCGATCCGCCGGCCAGCCGACCATCTGCGCCATGTGAACGAAGAGCAGCAACAGCGACAACCCGGTGATCACCTCGGGCATGACCAGCGGCGCCGTCACCATGCTGGAGAGCACCGTCTTGCCCCGAAAGCGCGTGAAGCGCGTCATCACGAAGGCTGCCAGGGTTCCCAGGCACACCGCCATGGAGGCCGAGAAGAAGGCGATGCGCAGGCTGGTCCATACGGCCGCCAGGATCTGCCGGTCACGGAACAACTCGATGTACCAGCGCCCTGAGAAACCGGCCCATACCGTCACCAGCCGCGACGAGTTGAAGGAGTAGACCACCAGGATGACCATCGGCAGATAGAGGAACAGCAGGCCGACGATCAGCATCACCGTGGTAAAGGATGGCTTACGCATGGCTCACTCCTTCAGTTCACGGGATTGATAACGGTGAAAGAGGGCGATGGGAATGATCAGGATTGCCAGCATCACCATGGCCAGCGCCGAGGCCACCGGCCAGTCGCGGTTGTGGAAGAACTCTTCCCAAAGCACCTTGCCGATCATCACGGTATTGGGGCCGCCCAGCAGTTCGGGTATCACGTACTCCCCCACGGCAGGAATGAAGACCAGCATGGAGCCGGCCACGATACCGCCCATGGACAACGGCAGTGTCACCTTGAAGAAGGTGTTCAGCTTGCTGGAACCGAGATCTGATGCCGCCTCGAGCAGGGACCCATCGAGGCGGGTGAGATTGGCGTAGAGCGGCAGCACCATGAACGGCAGGTAGGCATAGACGATACCCAGGATCACCGCGAAATTGGTATTCAGCATGCGAATCGGCGAGTCGATCCAGCCAAGCCAGATCAACGAGTTGTTGATCAGCCCGTTATTGCTGAGGATACCCATCCAGGCGTAGACCCGGATCAGAAACGAGGTCCAGGAGGGCAGCATCACCAGCAGCAGCAGTACCAGCTGCCAGCGCATGGGGGCTCGAGCCATGGCGTAGGCCATGGGATAACCCAGCAGCAGGCAAAGTACCGTGGCCAGCAGGGCGATCTTCACGGAGCCCCAATAGGCCGCGATATAGAGCGTATCCGTGGTCAGGAAGAGGTAGTTGCTGAAGGTGAGGACGATATTGAGCGTCTCATGACCGTAGTCGAGTATCGCACTGTATGGCGGTATCGAGATCGCCGCCTCCGAGAGGCTGATCTTGAGCACGATACCAAAGGGCAACAGGAAGAACAGCGTCAACCACAGCAACGGCACGGCGATGACCCAGCCACGACGGGGCTTGAACAGCCGTCGCAGGCGAACCAGATTATTGGACATGGAAATCTCCCCATGAGACGGCCTCGTTGCAGCAAGGCGCGTCAGAATTCGCAGTCTCAGTCGTGGAGGATCACGGCACTCAACTCGTCCCAGTGGACGTAGACCGGTTCGTCCCACTTCGGCCGGTCGCCGCGGCGCTCGGTATTGGTCATGCTGGCCTTGACCAGATGTCCGCCCTCGGTGCGCACGAAGTACACCGAGAAGCCACCCAGGTAGGCGATATCCTCTACCGTGCCGGCGGCCCAGTTGTAGTCGCCGGCGGGGCGCTCGCGGCTCAACCAGGTCTTCTCGGGACGAATCGCAACCCAGACACTGCGCTCGTCGGCCTGGGTGCTCACGCCATGGCCGATGCGGATCTGCCGGCCCAGCTCCAGGCTGTCGATGATGCAGTGGTCGGCCTCGTCGGCGACGATCTCACCGACGAAGAGGTTCACAGTGCCCACGAACTCGGCCACCATGCGGCTCGCCGGGCTCTCATAGACGTCCATGGGGGTGCCCACCTGGGCGATCCAGCCATCCGCCATGATCGCCACCCTGTCGGCCATGGTCATGGCCTCCTCCTGGTCGTGGGTGACCATGATGCAGGTGACGCCGACCCGTTCGAGAATCTGCACCACCTCCAGCTGCATCTCGGTGCGCAGCTTCTTGTCCAGTGCTCCCATCGGCTCGTCGAGCAGCAGCAACTTGGGCCGCTTGGCCAGCGAGCGGGCCAGCGCCACGCGCTGACGCTGCCCCCCCGACAGCTGGTGCGGCTTGCGCCGGGCAAACGCCTCCATGTGCACCAGCTTGAGCATTTCCGCCACGCGCTGGGCGATTTCGTCCTTCTTCAGCCGATCCTGCTTGAGACCGAAGGCGATGTTCTGCTCCACGCTCATATGCGGGAACAGGGCGTAGGACTGGAACATCATGTTGATCGGCCGCTCATAGGGCGGCATGGACGTGATGTCCTCGCCGTCCAGGATGATCTCGCCCTCGCTGGGCTTCTCGAAGCCCGCCAACATGCGCAGTAGCGTCGACTTGCCCGACCCCGAGCCGCCCAGCAGGGCGAATATCTCCCCCCGCCGAATGGAGAGGGAAACGTCGTCCACCGCCAGGGCGCCATCGAAGCGCTTGCTGACCCGGCGAATCTCCATCAGCGCTTCCCCGGGGGCCGGCCTCGGCCTGCCGGAGGCGGAAGGGGCCGACGAGGGCTGTCCGGAAGTCAGTGTTCCTGCAGAATCAAATTCGGAAGACACAGGCTCGGCGCGTCGAACCTGGCCCGTGGCATGCGGCTGGGATTGGGGCATCACAGCGTCTCCTGGCAGCCAATCGGAGGGAGCCGGCCCGGGCGGGCCGGCGTGTCATGTCAGATACCCGACTTCACCCGGTTCCAGGTGCGGGTACGCACGCGCTGAACCGCCAGGGGCTTCTCTTCCTGTACAAAGAGATTGTCCATTACCTCCTGGTCGGGATAGATGGAGGTATCATTGAGAATATCCGGATCGAGAAATTCGTTGGCGGCCACGTTGGGGTTGGCATAGACGACGTATTCGGTGATCGCGGCTGCGATCTCTGGCTCGAGGATGAAGTTGATAAAGGCGTGGGCGTTGTCGGGGTTCGGTGCGTCGGCGGGTATCGCCATCATGTCGAACCACAGCGCCGCGCCCTCCTTGGGGATCGAGTAGGCGATGCTGAAGTCGTGCCCGGCTTCCTCGGCACGGTCGGCGGCCTGGAAGATATCGCCGGAGTAGCCGGCCGCCACGCAGATATCGCCGTTGGCCAGGTCCGATATATAGCGCGAGGAGTGGAAGTAGGTGATGTTGTCGCGCACGGCGGCGATGAGATCACCCGCCGCTTCGATATCTGCGGACTCGCTGGAAAGTGGCGAGAGGCCCAGGTAGGCCATGCCAGCAGAGAGCATATCGTCGCCCGTGTCCAGCACGGCAATACCGCAGCCACCCTCGTTCAGCGCGGCGGTGACTTCAGGATCGAAGATCAATGCCCAGGAGTCCACCGGCGCGTCCTCGCCGAGAATCGCCTCGACCCGCTCGACGTTGTAGCCGATGCCGTTGGTGCCCCACATGTAGGGAATTGAGTGGCGGCTGCCCGGGTCGATGGACTCCAGGTCATCCATCAGCTCCGGGTTGAGGTTGGCCATGTTGGGCAGCTTGTCGTGATCCAGCTCTTGATAGACCCCGGCGCTGACCTGCCGCGTCAGGTAGTGGTTGGACGGCACTACCACATCGTAGCCGGAGCGCCCCGAGAGCATGGCGGCGTCAAGCACCTCGTTGCTGTCGTAGACGTCGTAGATCACCCGGATACCTGTCTGCTCGGTAAACTTCTCGAGGGTATCGGGGGCGATATAGTCCGACCAGTTGTAGACCCGCACTTCGTCGGCATGAGCCGCACCGGTCATCAACGCCACGGATGCCGCAGCCACGGCCAGGGAAAGCTTGCTTTGTCGGGACATCATCACACCTCTTCGCTGTTGTTATTCACATGGTTTCATTGATACCCGGCATCCCCTACGCCGGGGCCCTTCATCCCGCCACCGCTTCATACGCTGAGCAGCAGGAACTCCCTTTCCCAGGAACTGATCACCTGTTTGAAATTCTCGTTCTCCACCCGCTTTACCGCCACATAGCCGGTCACGAAACGGTGGCCCATATAACGCTCCAGCTCCGCACAGTGCTCCATCCGCTCCAGCGCCTGCTCTAGGGTAAAGGGCAGGCGCATGTTACGACGCTCGAACGCCCGTCCCCGCACCGGCGCCGACGGGTTCAGACCCTGCTCCATGCCGAGGTAACCGCACAGCAGACTGGCGGCAATAGCCAGATAGGCATTGGCATCGGCGCCGGGCAGTCGGTTCTCGATGCGACGGTTCTGTGGCGTGGAGTCGGGAACGCGAAGTCCGCAGGTGCGGTTTTCCTCCCCCCATTCGACATTGACCGGCGCCGAGGTATCCGGCAGGAAACGGCGGAAGGAGTTGACGTTGGGTGCCATCAGCGGCAAGGCCTCGGGGATGAAACGTTGCAGCCCACCGATATGGTGCAGGAACAGCTGGCTCATGGAGCCGTCGTCGTTGGCAAAGACGCTGCGCCCCGTGGTGGCATCGAGCACGCTCTGATGGATATGCATGGCGCTGCCCGGCTCATTGGTGATCGGCTTGGCCATGAAGGTGGCCGCCACGTCATGCTTGAGCGCCGCTTCCCGCAGTGTCCGCTTGAAGAGGAATATCTGGTCGGCCAGCATCAACGGGTCACCATGACGGAAGTTGATCTCCATCTGGGCGGTCCCTTCTTCATGGATCAGGGTATCGATATCCAGCCCCTGGGCCTCGCACCAGTCATACATGTCCTCGAACAGCGGATCGAACTCGTTGGCCGCATCGATGGAGAAGGATTGCCGGCCGGTCTCCTGCCGCCCACTGCGACCGATCGGCGGCTGCAGCGGCAGGTCGGGATCTTCGCATCGCTTGGTGAGATAGAACTCCATCTCCGGTGCCACCACCGGCTTCCAGCCCTTTTCGGCATAGAGGGCGAGCACACGCTTGAGCTGGTTGCGGCACGAAAGCTCGATGGGATTGCCCATCTTGTCGTAGCAGTCGTGAATCACCTGGGCCGTGGGCTCCAACGCCCAGGGCACCGGATAAACGGCCGAGATGTCGGGTTTGCACACCATGTCGATGTCGGCAGGATCGAGCAGCGAATAGTAGAGGTCGTCCTCGACATAGTCGCCGGTCACGGTCTGCAGCAGTACGCTTTCGGGCAAGCGCATACCCTTCTCTGCCATGAACTTCGAAACGGGGGTGATCTTGCCTCGGGCAATCCCGGTGATGTCGCTGACCAGGCACTCCACCTCGGTGATGCGCCGTTCCTTGAGCCAGCTCTCTAGATCTTTCATGAAAACCTCATTTTCGCCCCGTTTCGGGCTGATGGTTATAGTCGATCGCGCAGTTTGTAGAAGCTGGTCGCCAGCAACAGCAGCGGCGTGCGCAGCCGGTCGCCACCAGGGAAACGTCGATGCGGCATGGCAGCGAAGAGATCGAATCGCTCGCTCTGGTCGGCAATGGCATCGCTCATCAGCCGCCCGGCGAGGCCCGCCAGGGCCATGCCGTGCCCGGAATAGCCCTGGGCGTAGTAAAGGTTATGCCCGATGCGGCCGAAATCCGGCGCCCGGTTGAGAGTAATGGCCACATCGCCACCCCAGCGGTAGTCGATCGCCACGCCCTCCAACACCGGAAAGAGCCGTGCGATCTTGGCATCCATTCGCTCGCGCAAACCGCGAGGCTCACGGCCATCGTAGCTCACCTCGCCGCCATAGATCAGCCGCCGATCGGCAGAGAGCCGGTAGTAATCGAGCACGAAGTTGGCATCGGCCAGAGCATCGTTGCGTGGCAGCACCGCGGCGGCCTGCGCTTCACTCAGGGGGGCGGTTGCCACCATGTAGTTGGCGGCGCGCATCGTCCGGCCCTTCAGCTCTGGCACCAGCCCCCCCAGGTAGGCATTGGCGGCCACCACCACGAAGTCGGCGGTGACACTGCCGCTATCGGTTTCCACCCGTGCGGGCTGCCCCTGGCGGATGTTGTGCACGGTACTCTCTTCGTGAATTGTCACACCGGCACGCTGGGCGGCACGCGCCAGCCCCAGCGTATAGTTCAGCGGATGCAGGTGGCCGCCCTCCCCCTCGTAAAGGGCACCGGGATAGGCGTCGGTCACCACCCGCTCACGCAATGCCGGGCCCTCGAGCCACGCCATGTCCATATATTCGTAATCGCGGGCCATGCGTTCCTGAAACGCCTGCAGTTCGCGCACGTGGCGTGGCTTGACGGCAGCGTGCAGGAAGCCCCAGGCCAGGTCGCAGGGAATGGCGTAACGTTCGACGAGCCCCGCCGTGAGCCGAACCGCTTCACGGCTCATTTCCCAGATGGCGCGGGCCCGTTCGAGCCCCAGCGCTTGCTCCACGGTAGCGATATCGGTGCCCAGGCCGGGGAGGATCTGGCCGCCGCTGCGCCCCGAGGCGCCGTAGCCAATCGCCTGCGCTTCCAGCAGGCGCACCGAGTAGCCCCGTTCGGCCAGATGCAATGCCGCCGAGCAGCCGGTCACCCCACCGCCGATCACACAGACATCGACCCGCTGGTCACCTTCCAGCGGCGGACAGGCGTCCAGCCCTACCGCCACCGTATCGCGGTAGTAGGATGTCGGAATGTCGAGCGTAGTGGCAACAGCCATGAAACCGGTCCTTGCGCTGATGAGGCCGGGGCCAACCGGCATGATGAGCGTTGATCAAGCCTCTTGTTGAGCCGCCTTGGCGGGCAAGCCATGCGACCAGTCTGGCACCAAACCCGCCGATCCTGTCAAGTATTCAATAACGAACGACGTCAACGCGCAATCACCAACACCTGCTTGCGCGGCATGATATAGGCCTCTTATAGTGAATATAGGGCAAGAAACACCTGGATTGCACGAGGAGCTGCAGAGGGCAGCCTGTCAAGAAATCACCATCAATCTGGCATACTGGACCTAGCTGCCAGGAGCGATTCCGGAGCGGCGGCGATCCGCTAGCCATGACGACCGACGGAGGCCAGAAAGACGTCCAGTACCCGGTGAGGGCGACGATCCCGACGGGTGATCGTCACCAGAGGAATGAGGTAGGTGCAGGTTTCGGGGCAGAGCGCACGCAAGCGCCCCGCCATGACCCAGGGTTCCGCCAGATGATCGGGCAGGTAGCCGATATAGCAGCCGGTCAAGATGAGAAACACCGCGCCTTCACGGTCCGAGGCCGTTGCGGTACCCCTCAGCCTGGCATGCGCTTGGCGGGCCGCCTCAGGCAGCGGGTAGGCGGGCAGCACCGCTTCATGCGCGGCCAGTACCGTCTCGTCCAACGCCTCGTCCCGCAGATGAAAGAGCGGGTGACGATCGGCACAGAAGAGACGCAACGTTTCGTCATAGAGCGGCCGCGCATCGACGCTGGCGGGCAGGTTGACCTCGGGGACGACGCCCACGTGCAGACGGGCGTCCAGGACCCCTTGGGCGATACTGTCCGGTGCCTCCATGTGGATATTGATGCGCACGTCCGGCCCCTGTGCCTTGAGGTCGGCCAGGGCATCGGTCACATGCATCCGCGGCATGCTGACCAGGTTGTCGGTCAGGCCGATATTGAGCTCGCCACGCAGGTTGCGATGCAGCCCGTTGACTTCGGTACGAAAGGTCTCCAGCGCCGACAACAGCGTCAGGGTCGCCTCGAAGACCTGGCGCCCCTCCTCGGTGAGAGAAAAACCGCCTCGTCCCCGCTGGCACAGCTTCAGCCCCAGGCGTTTCTCGAGGTCGCTCATGTGCTGACTGATCGCCGGCCGGCTGATGCCAAGCGTCGATTCAGCGGCGGAAAAGCCGCCGCACTCCACCACGGCCTTGAAGACGCGTATCAGCCGAATATCGAAGTCGCTGACCTGGCCCAGCTTCAGTCCCGACCTGTCGACCATGAGCGAATCCTCAGCGCGAGGCGCATACCGGACAGGCGGGATCCCGCGGCACCTGGAAATGCCGCCACTGGCCGCTCATGCCATCAAAGGTAGAGAGCCCCCGATGCGGGGTGCCGGCACCGCTGAGCAGCTTGACCGCCTCCAGCGCCTGAAAGCAGCCGATCAGCCCCACCAGGGGAGCGACGACGCCATTCTCGGCGCAGCGCAACTCCTCGTCGCCGCCCTCTCCGGGGGGATAAAGGCAGGCATAGCAGGGGCTTGCAGGGTCACGGGGATCGAACACCGCCAACTGGCCCGAGAAGCGAATTGCCGCACCGGACACCAGCGGCTTGCCCGCCTTGCGGCTGGCGGCGTTGATGGCATAGCGGCTGGAAAAGCGGTCGGTACAATCGAGCACCAGATCCACCGCGGCTACGGCGTCGTCCATTGCGGCGCCCTCCAGGTGCTGCGTTACCACGGCAATATCGCAGCCGGGATTGAGCGCCAGTGCCGACTCGCGAGCCGACTCGGCCTTGTTGCGATCAAGGTCGCTCATGCCGTGCGCGACCTGGCGCTGCAGGTTGGAGAGCTCAACGCTGTCGGCATCGGCCAGGGTAAGGTGTCCCACGCCGGCGGCGGCAAGATAGAGCGCCACCGGCGAGCCCAGACCGCCGGCGCCCACCACCAGCACCCGGGATGCCAACAGCCGCTCCTGCCCTTCGATATCGATCGCCTCCAGCATGATCTGGCGGCTGTAACGCAGCAGTTGGCCATCGTCCATTACCATCACTTGCCTTCAAGCTCCTCGATGTCGGGCACGTAGAGGGAGAACTCCTCCTTTACCTCTTCCATCACTACGTAACTCTTGGACTCCTTGACCCCCGGCAAGGTCAGCACCACGTCGCCAAGCAGTTGGCGATAGGCTGCCATCTCCGGGATCCGGCACTTGAGGATATAGTCGAACTGCCCCGAGACCAGGTGACACTCCTGGATCTGGGGCAGCCTCGCCACGGCCCGGCGAAACTCGTCGAATACCGCTGGTGATTGGGTTTCCAGGCTTATCTCGACGAATACCAGCAGATTGGCCTTGAGGGCCCTGGGGTCGAGAACCGCCTTGTAACCACGGATGACGCCAGCCTTCTCGAGGCGCTTGACGCGCTCCAGGCATGGCGTGGTGGAGAGCCCGACCTGGGCGGCCAGGTCGACATAGGAGATGCGAGCATTTTCCTGCAGGCAGCGCAGGATATTGAGATCGATACGGTCGAGCGAGCGGGTTTTTGCTTTCATTATCGTATTTTGGCAAACCGGATCAGGGTGAATGGATGATGTCGCCACGTCGGTGGATCCACCCAAGAATCAGCGGTTATGAAGCACGCTGGGGGTGTAGAGACATGGAATCATGACGCCAATCGGAAATATTTCCTGAATAGGTGTACCACAGCACGCCCCCCCCCTCCAGTGGAGAACCCTCAACGTTAGCCAGCCATGCGACCGAGCGTCACTCGCTGCTGACCCGACAGGTCGTGATGACTGGCGACGTCAAGATACCCGGCCGCTTGGAGCAGTTGGCGAACGCGTTCGGCCTGGTCATGCCCATGCTCCATGGCCAGCCAGCCACCCGGTCGCAGATAGGGAAAGGCCGACTTGACAAGGCGACGCAGATCATCCAGACCATCCTCCCCCGCTACCAGCGCGCTGAGGGGCTCGAAGCGGACATCACCGAGCATGAGGTGAGGATCACTCTCGGCGATGTAGGGTGGGTTGGCGACGATCAAATCGAAGCATTCATTGGCCAGGGCCGAAAACCAGTCGCTGACCAGGAAGCGGACGTTGGCAATGTTCAATCTCTCGGCATTGGTGGCAGCGAGCGCCACCGCCTCCTCGATGCGGTCGATACCGGTTACCTGCCAGCCGGGGCGTTCACTGGCAAAGGCCAAGGCAATCGCACCGGTCCCCGTGCCCAGGTCCAGCAACCGTCCCTCTGTAGCAGTAGCCAGTTCCAGTGCAATCTCAACCAGGGTTTCGGTATCGGGGCGCGGGATCAGGGTATGCGGCGAAGTGGCAAGAGCCAGCCCCCAGAATTCACGCTGCCCGATCAGGTAAGCAACGGGATGACCCTCGGCCCGGGCCGCAACCAAGGCTTCAAATCGGGCTCGCTCAAACCCCGAGGCGGCCCTGTCGCCCCAGGTATAGAGCCAGGTCCGGTCGACGCCCAGCACATGCCCCAGCAGCACCTCGGCATCCAGCCGCGGACTAGCCGAGCCGGCCTCTGACAGCCGTTCAGCAGCACGACCGAGGAGCCTGTCGATATGCATCAGGCCTCCTGCTGCAGCGCTGCCAGCTGCTCGGCCTGGTGCTCGTGAATCAGCGGCTCGATGACTTCGTCGAGTTCGCCGGCCATCACTTCACCGAGCTTGTAGAGGGTGAGGTTGATACGGTGGTCGGTCAAACGCCCCTGGGGAAAGTTGTAGGTGCGTATCCGCTCACTGCGATCCCCCGACCCCACCAGCGAACGGCGTGTATCGGCCTGCTCGCGTCGCTGGCTGTCCTGGGCGCTCTGCTTGAGCCTGGCAGCCAGCAACGACATCGCCTTGGCGCGGTTCTTGTGCTGGCTGCGCTCCTCCTGGCATTCGACCACCACGCCGGTGGGCAGGTGAGTCAGGCGAATCGCCGAATCGGTGGTATTGACATGCTGCCCCCCGGCGCCACTGGAGCGAAAGGTATCCACGCGAAGGTCGGTTGGATTGATATCCACATCGCCCACCGTATCGGCTTCGGGCATTATGGCCACCGTACAGGCGGAGGTGTGAATGCGGCCCTGGGACTCCGTCGCTGGCACCCGCTGAACGCGATGGGCGCCGGACTCGAACTTGAGACGAGCATAGACCCCCTCGCCCTTTACTCGCGAGATAATCTCCTTGTAGCCACCCTGCTCGCCGTGGCTGGCACTGACCACCTCGACTTTCCAGCCCCGCTTCTCGGCATAACGAGAGTACATGCGGAACAGGTCGCCGGCGAACAGTGCGGCCTCGTCGCCGCCGGTGCCGGCACGCACCTCGAGGAAAACATTGCGGCTGTCGTCCGGGTCCCGTGGCACCAGCAACTGCTTGAGCCGGATCTCCAGTGCCGCCAGACGCTCCCGCCCCTCCACCAGCTCCATCTCGGCGAGCTCGCGCATGTCGGCATCGCTGTCGCCGGCCAGGTGCTCGGCATCTTCCAGCTCAGCCTCGACGAGGCGATAGTCGCGCCAGGCATCGACGAGGGCTTCGAGCTCGGCATATTCCCGGGAGTAGTCGCGAAACCGCGGCTGGTCGGCAATCACATCGGGCTCCGCCAGCAGGGCGGCGAGCTCCTCGAAGCGCTCAACGAAAGAGTCGAGTCGCTGGCGCAGGGTCGCTTTCATGGCGTTTCCTGTCAGGGTTTTGTTGATGAGGGGTCGAGCAGCAGCGCTTCGGCCGCCGTCAACAGGTCGCGACGCTCGCTTCCCGAGGCTTCACGCAGGGCGACCGTCGGCTGATGCAGCAGGCGATTGGTGAGCTGATGCGCGAGAATGCGTATCACCTCTTCCGGATCCTCGCCACGAGCCAGCCGCGCCATTGCCTGTTGCTCCGAGCGCTGGCGCAATTCCGAGGCCTGATCGCGATAGCGTCGAATCAACTCGCCTCCACCCCGGATGCGACGCTCGTGGAGCCAGACGCTGACACCATGCTCGATCAGCGACTCGGCCTGGTCTGCCGCAGCCTGGCGATGGCGCCGATTCTCCTGGATGACCTCGTTGAGGTCATCCACGGTATAGAGAAAGACGTCGTCCAGCTCACCCACTTCCGGCTCGATATCCCGTGGCACGGCAATATCGACCATGAAGATCGGCCGGTGCCGGCGCTTCTTGAGCGCCCTTTCGGCCATGCCCTTGCCGAGGATTGGCAGCGGGGCAGCGGTAGACGAGATGACGATATCCGAACGTACCAGCGCATCGGGAATCTCGTTGAGGGAGATCGCCTCGGCATTGAACTCCCTGGCCAGCACCTCGGCACGTTCACGGGTACGGTTGGCGACGATCATGTCGCGCACACCCGCCTCGCGCAGATGTCGCGCCACCAGCTCGATGGTTTCACCGGCGCCGATCAGCAGTGCCCGAGCACGCCCGAAATCGTCGAAAATCCGACTGGCCAGGCTCACCGCTGCGTAAGCCACTGATACCGGGTTCTGACCGATGCCGGTGCGTGTGCGTACCTGCTTGGCCACCGAAAAGGTATGTTGGAACAGCAGTTCCAGCTCGCCACCCAACCCACTGGCCAGACGCGCCGACTGGTAGGCCTCCTTGAGCTGACCGAGTATCTGCGGCTCGCCCAGCACCATCGAATCCAGCCCCACGGCCACCCGCATCAAATGACGGGCGGCCTCATTGTCGCGGTAGTGATAGGCGCACGAGGTCAGGTCATCCACCGGCAGCCCATGGAAATGGCTCAGCCAATCGAGAATCAGCCCCTCGCCGCTGGACTCGGTGACGCAATACAGCTCGGTGCGGTTGCATGTCGACAGCACGGCGGCTTCACGTACCTGCGGGACATGGCGCAGCTCCCCGAGCGCCGACTCCAACTGGGTAGGCGTAAAGGCAACCCGCTCGCGTACCGCGACGGTGGCGGTCTTGTGGTTGATTCCAAGGGCAAGAAGCGTCATGCGTTAGGCGTCTTCGCGTGGTGTCGTCAGGCGGTACCGAAACAAGAAAAATCCACCGCTGGTGGCGCTGCATTCTACCACAGCCTTACCTCTTCGGCGCCATGTACACCCTGGCGACAATTGACGTACGACAAGGGGGTGTCGTTTCCCTGACACAGGACGACAGTGGCGTCGATCCCTTTGCCCACCGGGCCCGAGTCGGTATGCTGGCAGCTGGCATCCTGGACGAGACACGCATGCCCCCGACCCTGACACGTTTCATTCGCCATGGACTGGCGCCCCTTGGACTTGCCGCCCTGCTGGCCGGCTGCCAAGGCAAGCCATTGATACACTCGATGCCGGTCCATGACGACCCGTTCGATTCCGCCCCTCCCATCCAACGGGGCCTGGATGCTGAGAGCTTCGCCACGCTGCTGGTGGCAGAGCTCTCCGGTCAACGCGGCGACTATCGCCGTGCCACCCGTGGCTACCTGGCAATGGCGGAACGCTATCAGGCCGCGGAGTTGGCTGAACGCGCCACCCTGGCGGCCCGCTTCAGCAATGACCCCGTGCTGCTCGAGGAAACGGTAGAACGCTGGCACCAGCTCTCGCCCACCGCCGAGGCGCCTCTTCGATTGCTCGCAGGGCTGGCCCTGCAGCGCGGGGACTGGGTAGGCGCCCTCGAAAAACGCCTGCTGCTGGTCGACCAGGGTGCTCACGGTGAACTCACCCTGTTCATGGAGTTGGCACTGGATGCCGGGGTCCCGCCCCTCCCGCTGCGCGAGCGGATGGACGAACACCTCAATCGCCCCGCCGCCAGCGATCACCCGCACCACCATGATGCGGTACTGGCCATGGCGATACTCGAGGCCGCCACAGGGCAGACACAGCGTGCCGAAGCCCGACTGAACACCCTGGCCCTTGATCACTCGGAGCTGCCGGCCCTGTGGATGACCCGTGCCCGCCTGGCACTGGACAAGGGCAATACCACTCAGGCTCGGGACGCCGCCCGGCGCGGCCTCGACGTCTCGCCGGATAATCCGCAATTCCTGCTGCTGCTGGCCCAGACCGAACTGCAGCTTGGCAATGTGGCTGCCGCCGAGGCGCACACCGACACACTGCTCGAGGAACACGAAGGCAATCAGGAGCTCCGCACGACGCTGGCCAGCCTGTTCATGGAGGGGGGGCAGCCCGAGGCCGCCCGCCGCCTCTTGCTACCCCTGGTGAGCGGCGACGAGCCTCCGCCTGCGGCGTTCTACCTCCTCGGTGCCATTGCCGAGCAGGAGGGTGAAATCGATAACGCCCTCCTCTACTACCGCCAGGTGGCACCGGGCGACGACTTCCTCAGGGCTCGCCTGCGTGCCGCTCGTATGTTGATCGAGGATGACCGCCTGCTGGACGCTCGCGCCTTCCTGCGCATCGAGCGGCTGCGCCACGAAGACCACTTCAACGACCTGATCATGCTGGAGATCGAGCTGCTGGACGAGGCCGGGATGGCGGCGGAAGCCGACGCACTGCTCGACCGGGAGCTCGCCCGCACCCCCAACGACGAATCGCTGCTCTATCTGCGCGCCATGCGTGCCTGGGCCGATGGAAACATCGAGGCCATGGATCGCGACCTGGGGCGTATCATCGAACGCAACCCGGATAACGCCACGGCCCTCAATGCACTGGGCTACACCCTGGCCGACCTGGACGTCAGGGATCGGCTAGAAGAAGCTCGGGAGCTGATCGAACGGGCCCATGAGATCGAGCCGGGTAATGCCGCCATCATGGATAGCCTTGGCTGGGTCCACTTTCGCCTCGGTGACCCGGAGCGCGCACTCTCCTGGCTGGAGCGAGCCTATGCCGCCATGCCCGATCAGGAGATCGCCGCCCATCTCGCCGAGGTGCTTTGGGCGCTCGATCGCCAGGACGATGCCCGTGCCCTGGTCGACGAGGCACTGCAACGTTTTGCCGAGCATCCTGTAATCGACGACCTGCTCGAACGCATTCCCGAGCTGACCCCCTGATCGCTACCGTTATTTTCCTTTCCCAGCCACGCACCCGCTGACGAGACACTGCCATGACGCTTCACGCCAATGCCCTGCGACTCTTGCTTTCGAGCCTGGCCTTGATGCTGCTGGCTGGCTGCGCCGCTCCCATGCCCGCCCCTGACTCCGATCGTGCATCAGGTCAGTGGGAGGCCCAGCAGGAACGCCTCGAGACCCTCGACACCTGGATGCTGGCCGGCAAGGCCGGGCTTCGCACCCCCCAGGAGAACACCAGCGCCAACCTCGACTGGAGCCAGCACCCCCACTACTATCGCATCCTCATCAGCGGCCCCTTCGGCAGCGGGCGCAATACGCTGGAGGGTCGCGAAGGCCGCTTTTCTCTCACCACTTCCGAGGGACGGTTCGAAGCCGAGACCCCAGAGGCATTGCTGCAACAGCAGTTGGGCTGGACCCTGCCGGTCAGTTCGCTCTCCGACTGGATTCGCGGCCTGCCTGCGAAGCACGGCCAATACCACATGGATCACGATGAACTCGGCTTCCCCCAGCGCCTGGAGCAGGACGGCTGGGAGATCGACTACCGCGACTGGACGCTGGTCGAGTCGCTGTGGTTGCCGCGTCGCATGATCATGGAGTACGGCGAGCTGCGTGTGACCTTGGTGGTCACCGACTGGCGCCCCGTCCTCGACGACTGATCCTGATGGCGACGCTGAACCTACCGGCTCCGGCCAAGCTCAACCGGATGCTGCACATTGTCGGTCGACGAGCCGACGGCTACCATGAGCTGCAGACGCTGTTCCAGTTTCTCGACTACGGCGACACGCTGCAGCTGACCCGGCGAGACGATGGCCATGTCACCCTGGCGCCGGCCATGCGTGGCATCGGTGCCGAAGAAAACCTCATCGTACGCGCGGCCAGGCTGCTACAGGCCGAGACCGGCTGCCGCCTCGGCGCCGACATCCACCTGACCAAGCGCCTGCCCATGGGTGGCGGCCTGGGCGGCGGCAGCTCCGACGCCGCCACGACGCTGCTGGGGCTCGACCGCCTATGGGGCCTGGGTCTCGGCGAGGATCGATTGGCCGTTCTGGGCCTGGCGCTGGGCGCCGATGTGCCGGTCTTCGTGCGCGGCCACTCTGCCTGGGCCGAAGGGGTTGGCGAACGACTGACACCGGTGACCCTGGATACCCCCTGGTTCGTGGTGATCCACCCCGGAGTCGCCGTCGCCACCGCAGCGGTGTTCGGCGCCGCGCAATTGACACGCGATACCCCCCCGATTACCATGGCGCGCGCACTGCAGGGGGGAGCGCCCAGTTGGCACAATGACTGCGAGCCGACGGTCCGGTCACTTTATCCGCCAGTGGCGGAAGCCCTTGACTGGCTGGGCAGGCGCGCACCGACCATGCTGACGGGAACCGGTGCCTGTGTCTTCGCTCGGATAGAGACCGACGCGGAGGCGAAGCGCATTGTGGCCGACCTGCCCAGCCGCTTCATGGCATTCACGGCGCGCGGCCTCAACCTCTCCCCGCTACATGCTGCTCTGGACCGCTGATCGTGCCAGGGTCACGAACTGCCGGTCGATGCGGACGAGGTGCCGAACCGATGAGTCCCGAGAGCCCCCCAACACTGCATAGGTGGATGCGCGTGTCAAAATTGATGGTTTTTGCCGGGAATGCCAATCCCGAACTCGCCCAGAAGATCGCTGAGAGTCTGGACACCCGCATGGGTAACGCCACGGTTGGGCAGTTCAGCGACGGCGAGATCGCGGTCGAGATCAACGAGAACGTTCGTGGCAAGGACGTCTTCATCCTGCAGTCCACCTGCGCGCCGACCAACGACAACCTGCTCGAGCTGATTCTGATGGTAGACGCCCTGCGCCGGGCTTCCGCCACACGGATCACCGCCGTGGTGCCCTACTTCGGCTATGCCCGCCAGGATCGCCGCGTCCGCTCCGCCCGCGTGCCGATCTCCGCCAAGGTGGTCGCCGACATGATGGTCAAGGCTGGCGTCGATCGGGTGATGACCATGGACCTGCATGCCGACCAGATCCAGGGTTTCTTCGATGTGCCGGTGGACAACGTCTACGGCTCACCGATCCTGCTCGACGACATCGAGCGCCAGAACTACGACGACCTGGTGGTGGTGTCTCCCGACGTGGGCGGCGTGGTCCGCGCCCGCGCCATCGCCAAGCAACTCAATGCCGATCTCGCCATCATCGACAAGCGTCGCCCTCAGGCCAACCAGGCTCAGGTAATGCACATCATCGGCGAGATCGAGAACCGTACCTGCGTCGTGGTCGACGACATGATCGATACCGCCGGCACCCTGTGCAAGGCCGGTGAAGCGCTCAAGGCCCATGGCGCTCGCCGCGTGGTCGCCTACGCCACCCACCCGATCCTCTCCGGCCCTGCTGTGGAAAACATCGCCGGCTCGGTACTCGATGAAGTGGTCGTCACCGATACCATTCCGCTGTCCGACGTGGCTCGACGCAGCGGCAAGATCCGCCAGCTCAGCGTAGCCGGCCTGATCGCCGAGGCGATCCGCCGGGTCAGCAATGAAGAATCCGTCAGCGCCATGTTCCACTGAGTCTCAGCGACTTTCAGCAAGAACAGGGCGTCGGAAAAGTGCCCCAAGGGGCTTTCGGGAACACGGTGGTCAGGTCGCGGTCTGCCGTGATTTCCTTATCTCAAGCAAGAGGCAACATCATGTCCGATTTCACTCTCAATGCCAGCGTTCGCAACGACCTGGGGAAAGGTGCGAGCCGCCGCCTGCGTCGTGAGAACCTCCAGGTGCCGGCCATCATCTATGGTGGCGAAAAGGCGCCGCAGCCCATCTCCGTCGAGAAGGCCGCCTTCTACAAGGCCATCGAAGACGAATCCTTCTTCTCCTCGGTGCTCAACCTGGTCGTCGATGGCAAGAAGCAGCAGGTCGTCGTGCGTGACCTGCAGCGTCACCCGTACAAGCCGCTGGTCACCCATGCCGACTTCCTGCGCGTGGACGCCACCCACGAAATCACCATTCGCGTTCCGCTGCATGTCGTGGGCGAAGAGAAGTCCAAGGGCATCAAGGACGACGGTGGCGAGCTGCACGTGCTTTCCAACGAGATCGAGATCAGCTGCCTGCCCAAGGACCTGCCCGACTTCCTGGAAGTCGACATCGCCGAGGTCGAGCTGGGTACCACCCTGCACCTCTCCGACCTCAAGGTGCCGGCCGGTGTGACCCTGGTCGAGCTCTCCTACGGCGCCGACCACGACAATGCCGTGCTGACCATCAGCAAGCCCAAGGTTCGCGGTGAAGATACCGAAGGCGAGGAAGGTGAAGGCGAGGAAGGCGAAGGCGCGGCCGAATAATCGGCCCTGTCGGGGCCGCCCTGCGGCGGCCCCTTCCCGACCCGACCAAGCGCTACGGCGCTTGTTTTTTTTGGAGACCCCGCATGCCCCAGGTGAAAGCGATCATCGGGCTGGGCAATCCCGGTGGCGACTATGCCGAGACCCGTCACAATGCCGGCGCCTGGCTGGTGGAAATCCTGGCACGCCAGGCCGGTACCGAGCTGCGTCCGGAAAAGAAGTTTCTGGGCCTCTATGCCAAGGTAAGGCTCGACGGTCAGGAATTGCACCTGCTCGAACCCACGACCTTCATGAACCGCAGCGGTGCCGCCGTGGCGGCCCTGTGTCAGTTCTACAAGATCGCTCCCGAGGAACTGCTGGTAGCTCATGACGAGCTGGACATCCCCCCCGGCGCGGCTCGTTACAAGCAGGGCGGTGGCCATGGTGGGCACAACGGCCTGCGCGATATCATCAGCGCCCTGGGTAACGACAAGGGTTTCCATCGCCTGCGCATCGGCATCGGCCATCCCGGCGATTCACGCCAGGTCACCCACTACGTTCTGGGCCGCCCCGGCAAGGCCGAGCTCGGCGCCATCGGCGGTGCCATCGGTGAATGTCTGGCTACCCTGCCGCTGGCCGTCGCCGGCGACTGGGCCCGCGCCATGAGCCGGCTGCACAGCTTCAAGGGCTGACCCCGACGCCATTTTCGCCATTACTTTCAGGACATCATCATGGGTTTCAACTGCGGTATCGTCGGCCTGCCCAACGTCGGCAAGTCCACCCTCTTCAACGCCCTGACCAAGTCCGGCATCGATGCCGAGAACTTCCCCTTCTGCACCATCGAGCCCAATGTCGGCATCGTGCCGATGCCGGACCCACGCCTCGATGCGCTGGCCGCCATCGTCAAGCCGCAGAAGGTCCTGCCCACCACCATGGAGTTCGTGGATATCGCCGGCCTGGTGGCGGGCGCGTCCAAGGGCGAGGGCCTCGGAAACAAGTTCCTGGCCAACATCCGCGAGACCCAGGCCATCGCCCATGTGGTGCGCTGCTTCGACAACGACAACGTCATACACGTGGCCAACCAGGTCGACCCACGGGCCGATATCGAGATCATCAACATGGAGCTGGCCCTGGCCGACCTCGACACCGTGGAGCGGGCCATCCAGCGCCTGGTACGTGTCGCCAAGGGCGGCGACAAGGAAGCCATCGCCACCAAGGCCATCCTGGAACACATTCTGCCCCACCTGGCGGAAGGCCAGCCGCTGCGCAGCTTCGGCCTCGACGATGACGAGCAGCGCCAGCTCAAGAGCTTCGGCTTCCTCACGCTCAAGCCGACCATGTACATCGCCAACGTCAACGAGGACGGCTTCGAGGACAATCCCTACCTCGACGTGGTGCGTGAGATCGCCGCGGAGGAAGACGCCGTGGTGGTGCCGGTGTGCAACCAACTGGAGGCGGAGATCGCCGAGCTCGACGACGAGGAACGCGCCATGTTCCTCGACGAGATGGGCATGGAAGAGCCGGGGCTCGACCGGGTGATCCGCGCGGGCTACGGTCTGCTCGGCCTGCAGACCTACTTCACCGCCGGGGTGAAGGAAGTCCGCGCCTGGACGGTCAAGGTAGGTGCCACCGCCCCGGAAGCCGCCGGCGTGATTCATACCGACTTTCAGAAGGGCTTCATCCGCGCCGAGGTCGTCGCCTATGACGACTTCGTCACCCTCGGCGGCGAACAGGGCGCCAAGGATGCCGGCAAGTGGCGCCTGGAAGGCAAGGAGTATGTGGTCAAGGATGGCGACGTGATTCACTTCCGCTTCAATGTGTAACCACAAACCTTGACCTGCCGGAGGCGAGTCCGTAAACTTCGCCTCCGTTGAATGGCTACGTAGCTCAGCTGGTTAGAGCACATCACTCATAATGATGGGGTCCCCTGTTCGAATCAGGGCGTAGCCACCAAGCATTCAAAAAACCCGGCGCCATTGGCGCCGGGTTTTTGTATGACAAGTGTCCTCGCTATTTGAGCTCCGGGACCAAGCCTGCGAGGAGGCGCTGTAAATACATCCCTGTACGCTACCGACGCCCTGCTTCGCTCTCGCGTCCTGCTCCGCTTGCAGGACCGGTGCTGGCCATCCATGGCCAGCCCGTTCGAAGCAGTGCTTCTCACCCCTGGCGTAGGACCTCCTCTTCGCCCTGCCCCCAGCGCCTCTCGTACGTCGCTCAGGCCAGCTCGGCGCGATTGCAGAAGGCAACGAGCGCCCGCGTCAGGTATTCCACGTCCTGGGCGCCGGCGGTCTCGCGAATCGAGTGCATGGCCCACTGGGGGACGCCCACGTCCAGCGTCGGCACGCCTAGCTCGGTGGCGGTAATCGGCCCGATCGTGCTGCCACAGCCCATGTCGGCGCGGGTCGCGAAGGCCTGGACCGGCACCCCGGCCTCGCGGCACAGGTCGCGGAACAGCGCCGAGGTGGCGCTGGTGGTGGCATAGCGCTGATTGGCATTGATCTTGATCACCGGTCCGCCGTTCAGGGCCGGCCCATGGGCCGCATCGTGTTTGTCTGGGAAGTTGGGGTGCAGGGCGTGGGCGTTGTCGCAGGAGATCATGCGCGAAGCCTGGATCAAGCGGATGAAGCCCTCGTCTTTCGCTTCCCCCGCCCCGCCCACCTCGCCGAGCTGGGCATTGACGCGGCGCAGGACATCCCCCAGGAAGGGCCCCTGGGCCCCGCAGGCGCTGGCGCTGCCGACCTCCTCGTGATCGCTGGAAACCAGCACGACCCCCTGGGCCCCATCCGACTCGAGCAGCGCCTCCAGGCCGATGAAGCAGGAGAGCAGGTTGTCGAGCCGGGCACTGGCGATCAGCTCGCCCTTCACCCCCACCCGCGCCGGCGGCTGGGTATCGAAGAGCCCCAGCTCGAAGTCGAGAATCTCCGCGTCCCCGATGCCATGCTGGGCATCGAGCCACTCCAGCAGCAGCCGGGTGAAGTCCTCTTTCTCGCCTCCCTGGAGAAAGACCGGCGCCATCTGGGTCTGGGCGTTCAGCGCACGCCCGTTGTTGGCTTCGCGGTCCAGGTGAATCGCCAGGCTGGGTATGATCGCCACGGGGCGGTCGACACGCAGCAGCAGGCCCTCCAGCCGACCATCGGCCCTGCGCAGATGAACGCGTCCCGCCAGGCCCAGGTCACGGTCGAACCAGGGAGCCAGCAACGCCCCGCCGTAGAGCTCGACACCCAGTTGCAGCCAGCCTGCCGAGGTTGTCTGGGCGGCATTGGGCTTGAGTCGCAGGCCGGGACTATCGGTATGGGCCCCGATCATGCGCAGGGCGTCGAGGCCCTCCCAGGGCAGTTGCATGGCAATGATGGAGGAGTCGTTGCGGGTGACATAGAACCGCTCTCCGGACGCCAGCTGCCATGGGTGTGATTCATCCAGACGACGAAAGCCGGCGGCCTCGAGTCGCTCGGCCATGACCGATACGGCGTGCCAGGGAGAGGGCGAGCGCTGCAGAAAGTCGAGCAGCCGCTCAAGACGGGCTTCCTGAGACATGAGAATCCTCTTCAGGGGGGTCTGTGGTTGACGAGACAGCTGCTACAATACCGTGTCGTCCTTTGCAACTCGCAAGCCTTGCGCGTGTCTAGGGAAGGAAGTTTACACGAAACCGGGAGTGCTTCATTGATGAGCCTGCTAGCCGTTATTCGGCACTCAGCCACCCTGTTGGCGCTTGTATTGCTGACCGGCAATGTGGCGCTGGCGCAGATTCAGCCCAGCGAAGCTCAGCGCCAGGCGGCGGTAGAGGTAGCCGAGTCGCTGCGCTATGGCCACTATGCCGACGCCCCCCTCGACGATGATTGGTCGCGGCTAGCGTTCGAGCGCTACCTCGATGTGCTCGACGGACAGCGAGCGTTTCTGCTCGGCAGCGATGTCGAGGACTTTCGTCACCTCGAGGAGCGCATCGACGACATGATCTTCGAGGGAGAGCTGGCCCCCGCCTATGAGCTCTACCAGCGCTATCACGATCGTGCCGAGTCGCGCTTCGAGTGGCTGCTGGACAAGATCGACGAGGGGCTCGGCTACAGCTACGACACCGATATGCGCCTCGAACTCGACCGCCGCGAGGCAAACTGGGCCGAGACTCAGGACGAGTTGGACCAACTTTGGGGCAAGCGTCTCAAGAACGCCGCCCTCACCCTCGACATCACCGGCCAGGACGAAGAGCAGGTCGAGACCAACCTGCGCCAGCGCTACGAGGGTCAACTCTCTCGGCTTCGCCAGACCAATGGGGAGGACGTCTTCGGCCTGCTCATGGCCGCGGTGACCAGCAGCATCGACCCCCACACCGAATACCTTTCTCCCCGCCAGGGCGAATCCTTCGATATCCAGATGCGCCTGTCACTGGAGGGCATCGGCGCCATGCTGCAGTCCGATGGCGAATACGTGAAGGTCTCGAGCCTGGTGCCCGGGGGTCCGGCGGACCGTGCCGGCGTGCTGGAGCCGGCCGATCGCATCATTGGTGTCGGCCAGGAGGACGGAGAAGATGTCGTCAACGTGATAGGCATGCGTCTGGACGAGGTCGTGGACCTCATCCGCGGCCCCAAGGGCACCGTGGTGCGCCTGGAAGTGGTCCCCGCGGAAGCCATGGACATGACGCGCTCCCACGAGGTCGAGATCACCCGCGACACCGTTGACCTGGAAGACCAGGCGGCCAAGGGTGAAATCATCGAAGTCGAGCGTGACGACGGCATGCAGCGTATCGGCGTGATCAAGATACCCACCTTCTATGTCGACTTCGATGCCTGGCAGGCCGGCGAGGAAGAGTTTCGCAGCACTACCCGTGACGTTGCCCGTGAGGTTGAGCGGCTCAAGCAGGAGGGTGTCGATGGCATCATGCTCGACCTGCGCAACAACGGCGGCGGCGCCCTGCAGGAGGCCAATTCCCTGATTGGGCTGTTCATCGACCGCGGCCCCACCGTACAGGTGCGCGATGCCCGGGGGCGCATCAGCCTCTATGGCGACACCGAGGCCGGCACGCTTTACGATGGTCCGCTGGCGGTACTGGTCAACCGGCTATCGGCATCGGCCTCGGAAATCTTTGCCGGCGCCATCCAGGACTACGGCCGCGGCCTGGTGCTGGGCAATGCCACCTTCGGCAAGGGTACCGTGCAGACATTGAGCGAGCTGAGCCACGGCCAGATCAAGCTCACCCGTGCCAAGTTCTACCGCATCTCCGGGGAGAGCACCCAGCACCGCGGCGTCGAGCCGGACATCCTGTTCCCCAACCTGGTGGACCCCGAACGGATCGGCGAAAGCAGCCTGGACAATGCGCTGGAGTGGGATACCGTTCAGGAGGTGCAGTATCGTCATTACGGCGAGCCTTGGGAGTATCTGGAAACCCTGCGCTCCCGTCACAGGGAGCGTGCCGAGACCCACCCCAACTTCGTCTTCCTGGAGCAGCGCGCCGACTTGGCCCGTCGCCTGCGCGAAGAGCATACCAGCGTGAGCCTGGACCGCGAGCAGCGCCAGCGTGAAGTCGAGACAAGGGACGCCGAGCAGCTCTCGCTGGAAAACCAGCGCCGCGAAGCCCTGGGCCTCGACCTTCTCGATGAGCTGGTGGATGCCCGTACAGAAGACCTCGACGCCGCCGACGACGAACCAGTGGAACGTGTCCAGGTGACCGAGGCCGCTGCCATTCTCGCCGACTACGCCGAACTCACCCAGCGCCGCATGGCTTCTCGCTTCTGATACCCTCTCCCTCCGGCCGATGCCGGAGGGAGCCCTTCCGATGCATCGCCCCCAACTATCGTTCCCCCCTTCAGTCCGGCCACCCTTCTCGTTCCTTGAGCGCCACGCCGCATCGAGTTTGGCAACCCCCGCAAACTGCGCCATAATCGGAATGACTGTCGTGCTAGTATCCTGTCATACAGGTTATATGCTGCCACTCAACGATTTCCGGAGCCCCCATGCGACTGCAGAACAAGACGGCGCTGATCACCGCTGCCGGCCAGGGTATCGGCCGGGCCACGACGCTTCGTTTCGCCGCTGAGGGCGCCCGGGTCATCGCCACCGACATCAATGCAGCTTCACTTGCCGAGCTTTCCTCAACGCCGGGCGTCGAGACGCGACGACTGGACGTGCTGGATGCCGCTGCCATCGAGGCATTAGCCGGCGAGCTGCCCCCCCTGGATATTCTCTTCAACTGCGCCGGCTACGTGGCCAGCGGTTCACTGCTTAGCGGTACCGAGGAGGACTGGGAGCTGTCGCTGGCGCTCAATGTCACCGCCATGATGCGCATGATACGGGCCCTGCTTCCCAAGATGCTGGACCACGGCGGCGGCAGCATCATCAACATGGCCTCGGTGGCCTCGAGCCTCAAGGGCGTGCCCAACCGCTGCGCCTACGGCACCACCAAGGCGGCGGTGCTCGGACTGACCAAGTCGGTAGCCGCCGACTATATCGGGCAGGGCATTCGCTGCAATGCGATCTGCCCCGGCACCGTGGACTCCCCCTCGCTGCGCCAGCGCATTCGGGCCCAGGCGATGCAGCAGGAGCGGGAGGAGCCCAGCGTCTACGACGAATTCATCGGGCGCCAACCGCTGGGCCGGCTCGGCACCCCTGATGAAATCGCCGCACTCGCCACCTACCTCGCCGCCGACGAATCCTCCTATACCACCGGCACCGCCCAGGTCATCGACGGTGGTTGGCTCATCTGAGAACGAATGACAGACAAGGACACCCCATGAAACTGCTGCGCTTCGGCCCCAAGGGCCACGAGAAACCCGGCCTGCTCGACAACGACGGCGTGATCCGCGACCTGTCGGCCCATATCGATGACCTCGCCGGGGCCCGCCTTGGCCGCGACAGTCTCGCCAGGCTGACCGAGCTCGATGTTTCGCGCCTCCCCTCGGTGGCACCCGACACTCGCCTTGGCCCCTGCGTCGGCGGGGTCGGCAAGTTCATCTGCATCGGCCTGAACTACTCCGACCATGCGGCCGAAACCGGCGCCCAGGTACCACCGGAGCCCGTCGTCTTCAACAAGTGGACCAGCGCCATCTGTGGCCCCGACGATGAGGTGATCATTCCCCGGGATTCGCAGAAGACCGACTGGGAGGTGGAACTCGGTGTGGTGATCGGCAAGGGCGGCCGCTACATCGACGAAGCCGACGCCATGGAACATGTCGCCGGCTATTGCGTGATCAACGACGTCTCCGAACGGGAATTCCAGCTCGAGCGCAGCGGCACCTGGGACAAGGGCAAGGGCTGTGACACCTTTGGCCCCATGGGCCCATGGCTGGTCACCCCGGACGAGGTGCCCGACCCCCACCAGTTGGACATGTGGCTGGAGGTAGATGGCCATCGTTACCAGGACGGCAACAGCCGCACCATGGTCTACCGCATTCCCTTCCTGATCAGCTACCTGAGCCGGTTCATGAGCCTGCAGCCGGGCGATGTCATCTCCACCGGCACCCCGCCAGGCGTGGGCATGGGCCAGCAGCCGCCGGTCTATCTCAAGCCGGGCCAGCGCATGCGCCTGGGCATCGAAGGCCTCGGCGAGCAGCATCAAGCCGTCATCGCCGAGCCGCGGCGCTGAATCGGAGCCAAGCCATGAGCCAGACCATTGCCAGTGACACCGGCCACCTGGACAGCCTGCGCGTTCATGCCGCCGACAACGTGCGCGTGGCCTTGAAGGACCTGCCCGCCGGCACCGAGATCGACGACGATGGCCAGCCCTTCCCCCTTGCCGAGGCCATTCGACACAAGCACAAGTTCACCATCACGGCCCTCGAGCCCGGCGACACCGTCATCATGTATGGCGTCACCGTGGGCCGCGCCACCCGGCCGATAGCACGAGGCGGCGCCATCACCACCGAGAATACCGAACACAGCACCGCTACCACCTCGCCCCAGGCCAGGCGCGGCAGCTGGCAGGCGCCGGCTGTCTCCCGTTTCCAGGGCGCCACCTTCGACGGCTACCACCGCCCGGATGGCCGCGTGGGCACCGCCAACGTGTGGCTGGTGGTGCCGCTGGTCTTCTGCGAGAACCGCAATATCGAGGTCCTGCGCCAATGTATCGCCGATGCCCTGGGTGAAGACCCCTACCGCGACTACAAGCGGCTGGCCAGGGAGCTGCTCCACGGTCAGGCCTCCGAGGAGCCCGTCGCCCCGCCGCGTGAGCGGCTTTTCCCCCACGTGGATGGCGTGCGATTCCTGACCCATACCCTGGGCTGCGGCGGCACCGACGCGGACGCCCAGGCGCTCTGCGAACTGCTCGCCGGCTACATCTGCCACCCCAACGTGGCCGGTGCCACGGTGCTGAGCCTGGGCTGCCAGAAGGCGCAGATCGAGATGCTCAGAAGCGCCGTGGCCGAGCGCGACCCCCAGGGCCTGCGCCCGGTGCACTACCTGGAACAGCAAGCCAGCATCAGCGAAGAGGCGCTGATTCGCCAGGCCCTGACCACCATCTTCGACGGCCTCGCCGAGGCCAACCGGGTCGAACGGCGGCCCGCGCCCCTGTCCGAGCTGGTCATCGGCGTGGAGTGTGGCGGCTCCGATGGCTTCTCGGGGCTGTCCGCCAACCCGCTGGTGGGAGCGGTCATCGATCGCCTGGTGGCCCTGGGCGGCAGCGGCATCCTCAGCGAGTTCCCCGAGCTGTGTGGCGTGGAGCATGAGCTGATCGCCCGCTGTACCGACGATGCGGTTGCCGAACGCTTCGCAGCCCTGATGGATGCCTACCAGCAGCATGCCGCTCGGGTCGGAGCCGATTTCTCCATGAACCCCTCGCCGGGCAACATCCGCGACGGGTTGATCACCGATGCCATGAAGTCCGCCGGGGCGGCGAAGAAAGGCGGCGACAGCCCGGTGGTCGACGTGCTCGACTACACCGAGCCCCTGATGCGCAAGGGCCTCAACCTGCTCTGCACACCGGGCAACGACGTGGAGTCGACCACCGCGCTGGCAGGGTCCGGGGCCAACCTTATCCTGTTCACCACCGGACTCGGCACGCCCACCGGCAACCCGGTCACCCCGGTGCTCAAGATCGCCAGCAACAGCGAGCTCGCCCTGCGCATGAGCGACGTCATCGACTTCGATGCCGGCCCCATCATTCGCGGCGAGGAGCCAATCGACGCACTGGCCGACCGCCTGCTGGAGTTGTGCATCGACGCCGCCTCGGGGCGCTACCAGCCCCGTGCGGTCGGCCTCGCCCAGTACGACTTCATACCCTGGAAACGCGGCGTGTCGCTGTAGGAAAACGCTCAGTCCGTCACTTTTCACTCCGCTTCGGGAGTCAGGCGCCTCTTGAGCTTCATATAGGTACCGTAGTGGCGGTCCAGATGGCGGCGCATGGCCGCCTCGGCGGCGTCGGGGTCACGGGACTCGATGGACTCGACGATCTCGATATGCGCCGTGAGCGCCGCCTTGTCCTCATCCTTCTGCTGCAGCACCTGGGCGCGGCGGTCGTCGAGCCATTCGGACAGCGCCACATGAATGGCATCGAAGATCGGATTGCGACCGATGCTCGCCAGCACGCCATGAAAATCGTTATCGGAACGCTTGAAGCGTGCCTCGTCGCCGATGGCATCGCGGTTGTCCTGAAGGGCCTCGCGAAGCCGGGCGAGATCCTCGTCACTGGCATGACGGGCCGCATAGCGGGCCAGCGATATCTCGAACATGGCCCGGGCTTCCTGAAAGTATTGCTGGCCGTCGGGCTTGGAGAGCAGCTGGCGTGTCACTCCGGAGAGTCGCGCCATCACCGCTTCGGCCGTGGGTCGAATGACTCGAGCACGAGTGCCGCTGTTGATGGCGATCAGGCCAAGCTGTTGCAGGTGGAACAGCGCTTCGCGCACCGCCGGCCGGCCGACGCCGAACTGCTCCATCAGCTCCCGCTCGGAGGGGAGTTGATCGTTCTCGCCCAGCCGCCCCTCGAGAATCTCCGCCTCGAGCTGTTCGGCGACCTGTTCGGACAGCGTCTTGCGCTCGACCCGGTATTTGGTCATGGGCACTCTCTCTCCTGGTTAGCCGCTTATCTGCCGCTATTTTACTGTATTTTGCCCGGCTTTCGTTCAGCCGATTCGGCTCAGCGGGCAAAGGCCGTACTCCCGGGCGAGTTCGGCATAGGCCTGTCGGTTCGCCGCATCGAGTGGAATGCCCAGGGCATCCCGCCTCGCCTGACAGCGCCATTCACGATCGCCGGATGCCAGGACTTCGGCGCCCTCTATCGCGGGCCGGCTACGCAAGTCGGCCAGGTAGTCGGCGAGACAGCGGGCGAAGGTTCCCTCCTCGACGAAGGCGTCCGGTTGAATGGCAAGAAAGAAGTGGCCGATGCCCCGCGGCGTCGCCATGTCCGGCCCACCCATGGGCAATAAGCGAAAGCCGTTCTGCATCCCCGCCAGGGCGGAGCTCAACACCTCGACCATTCCCCCCAGCCCCGCCCCCTTGAAGCCGAAATCGCTACCGCCCAGGGGCAGGAGTGCCGCGACCTCGGCTGGCGTGCGGGTGACCCGACCCACCGCGTCGGCGGCCACCTGGTCGGGCAGCTCACGACCGATGGCACCGTACTGCTGCACGCGATTCCAGGGGATCGAACTCGTCGCCATATCCAGCAGGTAGGGGGCGTCACCCGCCACCGGCGCCGCAAAGGCGATCGGGTTGGTACCGTGGAAGGGCGCTGCCCCCTGGTGCAGCAGCACGAAAGGGTCGGAGTTGCAGAAGGCCATGCCGATGTAGCCACGTTCGGCGGCGGCCAGGGCGTAGCACCCCGCCGCCCCGAAATGCGATGAGTTGCCCACCGCCACCGCCCCCATGCCGGCCTCCCCGGCCATGGCCATGGCGTGCTCCATGGCAGTGTAACCGGCAAGATGCCCCAGACCGTCGTCGGCATCCAGGAAACCGGTGGCCGCAAGGCGGCGATGAAAGACCATCCTCGGCGCCCCCTTGATGCGTCCGCCCTCGAGCGCCTTCAGGTAATGGGGCAGCAGGCGCAGGCCATGGCTGTCGGTGCCCATGCGCGATGCGGTGACCAGCGCCCGGATCGCCGCGTCCGCCGACGCCTGGTCGGCGCCGGCGGCCGCCAGCACCTCGCGCATGAAGCGCTCGAGGTCCTCGGTGGCGACGCGGAAATCGTGCAGGGTGTCGTTCATGGACGGCTCGCTTCTGGTCTCGGTCGTGATGAGAGAGGGCGATCAGCCTCAGCGGTAAATCAGCGTCGGCAGCCACATGGAGATGGCCGGTATGAAGGTCACCAGCAGCAGGCAGACCACCAGCGGAATGAGGAACGGGATGGTGCCGCGCATGCAGCGCTCGAAGCTGACGTTGGAGACCCTCGAGAGCACGTAGAGCACCATGCCCACCGGCGGTGTCAGCAGGCCGATCATCAGGTTGAGCACCATGATCACACCGAAGTGGACCGGATCGACCCCCACGGCGATGGCCATGGGCAACAGCACTGGCACCAGGATGGTGATCGCGGCGATGGTCTCCATGAAACAGCCGACGATGATGAGCACGATATTGGCCATCATCAGTACGGCGAGCTTGCTGTCGGCGAAGGTCCCCATGAGGGCGATGACATTCTGAGTCACCTGGTTGCTGGTCAGGATCCAGGCGAAGATCGACGCTGAGCCGACGATGAACAGAATTACCGCCGTGGTCTCGATGGTCTCCATGCTGACCTTGAGCAGTTTCTGCCAGGTCAGGGTGCGATAGACCACCACACCCAGCAGCAAGGCGTAGGCCACCGCAGCCACGGCCGCCTCGGTGGGGGTGAAGGCCCCGGTGATGATACCGCCGACGATGATGACCGGGGTCATCAGCGACAGGAATGCCCGGCCAAAGGTCCGTCCCAGTACGCGCACCGAGAATCGTGCATCGGCGGTATAACCTCGGCGACGGGAGATGACAAAGATCATCAGCATCAGCATGACCCCCATCAGCAGGCCTGGCACCAGGCCAGCGGCGAACAGCTGCCCCACCGAGGCCGAGGCCATGACGCCATAGATCACCATGGGCAGGCTGGGTGGGATGATCGGTCCGATGGTCGACGATGCCGCCGTGATGCCAACGGCGAATTCCTCGTCGTAACCGGCATCCTTCATGGCCTTGACCTCGATCATGCCGAGACCACCGGCGTCGGCTACCGCCGCTCCCGACATGCCCGAGAAAACGATACTCGCGCCGACATTGACGTGGCCCAACCCACCGCGCATCCAGCCCATCAGCGCCTTGGCGAAGTTGAAGATGCGCTCGGTGATGCCACCGTTGTTCATCAAGCTACCAGCGAAGATAAAGAAGGGAATGGCCAGCAACGGGAAGCTGTCGATACCGTTGATCATGCGGTGTGCCACCACGATGTCAGGCACCTGACCGGTGATCAGCACGAACATCAGGCAGGCACCGGCAAGGCTGATGGCGATGGGCACGCCAAGCACCAGCATGGTGAACAGGGCAAAGAAGAGGAAGGAAAGATGGTAGCCCATCAGTGGCAGGATTACGCAGCCCAGCACGGCCAGTGTTGCCAGCAGCGGAGATACGACCGGCTTTTGCCAGCGCATCACGGATAGTCGGGACATGCGAAGACTCTCGATAAGGATGGCATTGAGGGAAACCTCGTCACGGGCATCATGCAGCACGGTCCCGGTACTTGAGATACAGCCGTTGTGCGGTGCGTATCGCCATCAGCGCGAAGGCGACACAGACGGTGTAGTAGATCAGGCTCTTGGGCAGGTCTACCGAGACCATCAGGCTGTTGGTGCGTGACGCCAGGCGATAGGTCACCCAGGTCATTGCCAGGTAGAAGCCAAGACTGGCTGCCCCCACCAGGCGTTCGAGCAGGCGTGACTGCCACGCGGGCATGTAGTGGTAGAAGAACTCCACCATGATGTGGCTGCCATTGCGCGCGGCCATGACGCTACCCAAGAAGCCGACGCCTATCAGCAGGTAGCGGGCGATCTCTTCGGTCCAGCCGATGGAGCTTCCCATCACGTACCGGCTGAAGAACTGGGCGAACACCACCAGGATGAGCGCCCAGAACAGGATCAGGGTCGCCAGGTCTTCCAGGCGATAGTCGTTCAAGCGAAAGGGGGTATCGTCAAAGGCCGACTCGAAGTCGATCAGGGGATCGGCAGCCGGCACGGAATCTTCACGCTTCTCACTCATGGCAAGACTCCAGGGCTTCCGCCCGAGAGCGACGGAAGCCCCTCACAGGGTAGCGGTTACTGGCCGATGGCCTGCAGGCGATCGTAGGTTTCCTGATCCCATGTGGCGGCTGAGCCGTTATGTGCGGGTACAACGGCCTCACGGAAGGCTTCGCGGTCCACCTCGTTGACGGTGTTGCCCTGCTCCTCGAACCAGGCCACCAGCTCCGCCTCGGCTTGCTGGATATCCCGGGTATTGTTCTCGGCAGCCTCCTGGAAAACCTCACGGAATATCTCGCGGTCCTCCTCGGAGAGCTGGTTCCAGCGTGGTCCACCGACGATGGTGATCAGCGAGTCGGTGATATGGCCAGTCAGGTTGATGTAGTCCTGAACTTCGTGGAAGGCCTTGGCGCGGATCGTCGGAAGCGGGTTCTCCTGGGCATCCACCACGCCCTGCTGCAGGGCCAGGTAGACCTCATCGAAGGCGATGGGGGTCGGGTTGGCGCCCACGGCCCGCGGCATCATCATGTACATTGGCGCATTGGGGACACGGATCTTCATGTCCTGCATGTCCGCGGGCTCGTTCACCGGTTCATTGGAGGTGACATGGCGCTCGCCATAGTAATTGAGGGCGAGCGGCACGTTACCTGTCTGGTCCTGGTAACCCTGGGCGATCTCCTGGAACAGGTCGCTCTCGGCATAGGCCTGCCAGTGGTCGAAATCCCGGAACATGTAGGCGGCACCGGCGATACCCATGGGGCCATAGGAGCGTCCGGCAAACTGGGTTCCGGTATAGATGACGTCCACGGTACCCAGTTCGAGCCCCTCGTTGATGTCCTCTTCCTTGCCTAACGAGGACGCCGGGTGCACCTGCATGGTGTAACGCCCTTCGGTACGTTCCTCGATCTGCTCGGCGGCCCATTCCGCCCACTTGTGGAACGGCTCGGACGTTTCGTAGACGTGGGCGAACCGCAGGCTTTGCTGGGCCTGTACGGCGCCGGTAAAGCCGATGCCCGCAGCGAGTAAGCTGGCGGTCAGCATGCGGGCCAGCTTGAGATGGCGTTGGCTCTTGTGACTCATCTTGTTGTCCTCACGACCTGTTGAGTTTGTTCTACGTGTGGGTTGTTGATGGTGGCGACTCGCGTGTTCGAGCGAGGTGCCGGGCACTCACCGCCTTGGCTTGGTATCCTGCTGTATACGTGTCATACCATCAAATTCCAACCTAGCCGCTCCACGCCCATTGCGCAACTCGGAGCCAGCACCTTTCGCCAACGGCGCCGGGTCAGCCAGCACCCAAGCCGGCCGAAAGCTGCCGATGCAGCCGGGCCAGCAGAGACGCCTTTCCGAAACCGCCGGCCTTGGTCATCACCCGGCGGGCCGGATCGCCATCCAGGAAGCCCAGGGCCACTCCGGGAGACCATTCCGCTTCCACGCTAATCGACCTGACACCGAGCCTCGAGAGCGCGGCCATGGCAATATCCCCACCGGTCAGGAACAGCAGCTCCTCGCCATCGTTCGACCAGGCTCGGGTAACCGCGGCGACCCCTTCGGCCATGGCATAGGCCACGTCCTCGGCGGTAATCTCCTGCAAACCGGAAGCGGGAGGTACGCCGGGAATCAGCACCACCACGGCCCCGGGCAGCTCGGGCACGCCCCCCGCAAGTGCCTGCAGTACCGGAATGGATGGCGCCTGATCACACAGCACCGCCAGCTGTTCGCCTGCCCTGGGACTACGCGAGCCCACCGCATAGAGCACCCTGCGGATGCTACCGAGCGGACGAGGGCACGCTTGGAGTCGCCCGAAGCAGCGCTGAGCCATGGCGGTGGCAAGGCCTGCGGCGCCCGCCAGTAGGCGCGGCGCTCCCGCCCGGAGTAGCGTGTCGTAGAGAATGGCAAGGTCCTGGTCACTCTCGGCATCGGCCACGCAATCGCCTGCCGGCAGCGCCATGCCGTGGCCGGCATGGTGGAAAAGCCGCATTCCCTCGGCACCGAAGGCCCGATCCAGCGGACCCAGGAGAGGAGGTGAACGGGCATCAAACCGGTAGGCGCTCTCCGCTAGCGGCACGCCGTCGACCCACACCGCGGCGTCACGCACCAGCCGCCCCTGGGCGGGAACCGCCGGTGCCAACAGCAGCGGGTGGCCCGTCGCCTCGCGCATGGCAATACATTCGGCCACCACCTGGCCGCGCAGGGTGGAGTCGACCTTCTTGAACCAGGTCGTGGGCGCCGTCCGGGCCAGACAGCGGGTGGCCCGTGCCACCCGCTCGGCGGCCTGGCCGGCAGAAAGATGGCGGGACTCGGTATTCACCGCGATCACCTCGGGCCAGGTGCCCTCCCAGTCGGACAAGGCGTCATCCAGCGCCTCCAGGGCGATCACCACCCGCGCATCGGCGCCGCGCGCGGCAAAGGGGGCAGCCGCATCCAGTGCGCCGGTCAGGTCATCGGCCACGATGGCGACACGGCAGCCGGTGCTGCCAGCGCCCACTTCATCATGGGCCGCCCCGCTCACGGCTGAGACGCTCACGGCTGAGACGCTCGCGACTCAGCCCCGGCCGCGACGTCCGACAGCCGACGCGCGTAGGCAATGGCCGAGCCCATGTTGGTGGCATCCGCCCTGCCCTGCCAGGCAATATCGAAGGCGGTGCCGTGATCCACCGAGGTGCGCTGCACCGGCAGCCCGAGGCTGACATTGACGGTCGTGTCGAAGGCGATCAGCTTGACCGGGATATGACCCTGGTCGTGGTACTGGGCCACGACCAGGTCGAACTCCCCTTTCGAGGCACGGTAAAACACGCTATCGGCGGATATCGGGCCGCTGACCGCGTAGCCCCGTTCCTTGAGCGTGTGGACTGCGGGTGCGATGACCCGGGTATCCTCGTCACCGAAGATCCCGCCTTCGCCACAGTGGGGATTGAGCCCGGCCACGGCGATGCGCGGCTTCGCCACACCCATGGCCACCAGGTGCGCATGGCCCGCCTCCACCGTGTCGATGATACGCGTCTCGGTGACCCGCTCGATGGCCCCGCGCAAGGAGACATGGGTGGACACGTGCAGTGTCGATAGCGTCTCGGAGGCCAGCAGCATGAACGACGACGGCGCCCCGGTAAGCGCCGCCAGCATACCGGTATGACCATCGTAATGATGACCGGCCTCGTGCAGAGCGGCCTTGTTGAGCGGTGCGGTGACGATCACTCGGGCGCGGCCGTCCTGCACCAGCTTGACCGCTGTCTCGACACAGCGAAACGCCATGTCACCCCCGCCGGCGCTGATCCTGCCATCCGGTATCTCGACGTCCTCCGGCACCTCGACGATGGCCACGGCCACGCTAGTGGCTTCACCCGCCTCGTCGAGCGGGGTGAAGGCAAGCTCAGCGCCGATGGAACGCGCCGCACGGCGGTAGATGGCGGGATCCCCCACCAGCAGGGTGGTGGCACGTTCGGCGGGAGACATGGCGGCCACGGCACGACAGATGATTTCCGGACCGATGCCGGCCGGGTCCCCCATGGTGATGACGATCGCATAGCAGGTAGAGGGCGTGGTCATGGCATCAGCTGTCCGCCGTTGACCTCGATCACCTGACCGGTGACATAGCCGCTCATGGTATCGGTGCCCAGGAAGACATAGGCACCCACGCACTCCTCGGCGCTGCCCAGTCGCCCCATGGGAATCGACGCGCGTGCCGCCGCCATCTGGGCCTCGCTGGAGTGACGCTCGTGGAAGTCGGTGGCGATGGTGCCAGGCGCCACACCGTTGACCCGGATACCCTCCCCCGCCAGCTCCTTGGCCATGCTGCGGGTCAGGGTACTGACGAAGCCCTTGGCCGAGGCGTAGAGACCGGCTCCGGGACCGCCGCCGTTGCGCGCGGCGATGGAGGTGGTATGGATGATATTGCCGCGCCCGGCACGGCGGAAATGGGGCAGCGCGGCTCGGCTGGCCATGACCACCGAACGCGCGTTGAGATCCATCACGCGGTCGTACTGCTCGTCATCCATGTCGTCCAGGGAGACTCGCCCCAGCATGTCGCCGGCGTTGTTGATCAGCAGGTCCAGGCCTCCCAGCCGCTCCGCGGCCTCATCGACCAGACGCTGCGCCTGGCTGGAACGACTGACATCGCCCGACAGGGTGAAGGCCTCGCCGCCAGCGTCGCGGACCGCCTGGGCCACCGTCTCGGCGAGATCCGCGCTGGCGTGATAGTGCACCGCCACCCGGGCACCCAGCTCCCCCAGCTGTCTGGCCACGGCCGCCCCGATACCTCGGCTTGCACCGGTGATCAGTACCCGCTTACCTTTCCACTCGTTGAACATGCCATCCTCCTGATTATTGCTGTTCAAGGCAGCCCCATCACCCCACCCTTGCGTCGAGTTTGCCTATCGACCCGAACCTATCGACCCCAAACAGGGCGTTGCGGTAAAGTGACCCTCTTGGCATACCTGTCATACAACACGACAATGAATACCATGATAGGCGATGGTGGGCCAACCGCCAGCCTGACCAACGGAACCGGAGATACTCATGCCCCCCTTATCCCCGCAGGACTGCCTGCCCCATGATCTCGACAATGCCCTGCTGGTCGGACGCGTATGGCTCGATGAGCCACGGCCTGGTCCGGCGCTGGTCGCGGTGCGTGACGGGCGGGTGATCGATATCACCGAGTCCGGCCCTACCATGGCCGACCTGCTGGAGCGCGACGACCTGCTGGCGGTCGTGCGGCGCGCGGAAGGCCCGACGCTGTGCAGCCTGGAGGCGCTACTGGCCAACTCGCTGGACGCCAGGCAGCGGGCGCCTTACCTGCTGGCTCCCTGCGATGTCCAGGCCGTCAAGGCCTGTGGCGTGACCTTCGCCGTGAGTCTGCTGGAACGGGTGATCGAGGAGCAGGCCGGCGGCGATCCCAACCGGGCCAGCGAGCTGCGTGGCGAATTGCAGGCGCTGATCGGCACCGACCTGTCACGCATCGCACCCGGCTCGCAAGAGGCCATAGCACTCAAGCAGGCGCTTCAGGCACGCGGCGCCTGGTCCCAGTACATGGAGGTCGGCATCGGGCCCGATGCCGAGGTATTTACCAAGGCTCAGCCGCTCTCTTCGGTGGGCTTCGGCACCACCGTGGGCTTGCATCCGGCCTCGCAGTGGAACAACCCGGAACCGGAAATCGTGCTGGCGGTGGACAGCCGTGGCCAGGTGCGTGGTGCCACCCTCGGCAACGACGTCAACCTGCGCGACATCGAGGGGCGCAGCGCCCTGCTGCTGGGCAAGGCCAAGGACAACAACGCCTCCTGCGCCCTGGGTCCCTTCATTCGCCTGTTCGACGACGGCTTCGATATCGATAGCATCCGCAGCTGCCAAGTGTCGCTGCGCATCGAAGGCGAGGAGGACGACTTCCTGCTCGAGGGCGAGAGCGACATGCGCGAGATCAGTCGCGATCCCCTGGACCTGGTGGGCCAGACCATCGGCGATCATCACCAGTACCCCGATGGCTTCATGCTCTTCCTCGGCACCATGTTCTCGCCGATCCAGGACCGCGACGGCAAGGGCCAGGGCTTCACCCATCACCTGGGCGACCGTGTCACCATCGCCACTCCGACGCTGGGGGCGCTGGTCAACCCCGTGGGCAGGAGCGACCAGCTGCCACCTTGGACCTATGGCATCCGGGCGCTGATGCAGCATCTTGACCGCCGCTGAGTCTTAGGGAAACACTGGCATCCATACACTCGAACCGGCCTTCAGGATCCGCAATGACCGCAGCAACCGACGTTCTGGACAAACTGGTGCAGCGACTGGGCGAAACCGGCGTGCTACAGGACCCGCAGGAGATGGAACGCTACGTCAGCGACTGGGCCGGTGACAGGCTGGGCATGCCGCTGGCGGTGGTTCGCCCCGACTCGACCACCGCCGTCGCCGAGGTCGTCGCCCTGTGTGGGGAGCACGGCATGCGCCTGTCGCCCCAGGGCGGCCACACCGGCCTGGTGGGCGGGGCACTGCCCGAGAAGGGCGGGCAGGAGATCGTGCTCAGCCTGGAGCGCATGAACGAGATCCGGGCGATCGACCCGGTCAACTTCACCATGACCGTGGATGCCGGCTGTATTCTCGAGACCGTCAAGCAGGCAGCCGCCGAGCACGACTGCGACTTCCCGCTGTCGCTGGGTGCCCAGGGCAGCTGCCAGATCGGCGGAAACATCGCCACCAATGCCGGGGGCCTCAACGTGCTGCGCTACGGCATGATGCGCCAGCTGGTGCTGGGGCTGGAGGTGGTGCTGCCCGACGGGCGTATCTGGAACAACCTCAAGTCGCTGCACAAGGACAACCGCGGCTACGCCCTGCAGCAGTTGCTGCTCGGCAGCGAAGGCACCCTGGGCATCGTCACCGGCGCCGTGCTCAAGCTCGTCCCCCTGCCCGATCAGTCACGCACTGCCCTGCTCGGCCTGCCCTCCGTGGAGGCCGTGATCGCGCTCTACGGCCTGGCCCGCCGCGGCTGCAGCGACCTGCTCACCGCCTTCGAGCTGATACCGCGGCGTTGCATCGAGCTGGCGATGGAGGCGACACCGACGCTAGGCGACCCGCTGGACAGCGCCTACCCCTGGTACGTGCTGATGGAAGTGGCCGCCACCGGCCCGGTGGATCTCGGCGCCATGCTCGAACAGCTGCTGGAAGATGGCATGGAGCGCGAGCTCGTACTCGATGGCGCCCTGGCCTCGAGCGAAGCCCAGGCAGGGCAGCTGTGGCAGTTTCGCGAGAGCATGCTGGAGGGGCAGCGGCTGCGCGGCGAGCATCTGCGAACCGATATCGCGGTGCCGATCTCGGCGATTCCCGCCTTCGTCGAGCGCGCCTCTCAGCGCGTGCAACACGTCTCACCGGAGTGCGAGATCATCGCCTACGGTCATGTCGGGGATGGCAACCTGCACTTCAACATACTGCCCCCCGTCGACATGGCCGAAGCGGAGAAGTACCGCCACCTGCACGAGCTGGAAGCGCTGCTGTTCGAGGTGCTCGACGAATTCAACGGCAGCATCAGCGCCGAGCACGGCATCGGGCGCAGCAAGCAGAGCGCCTATCTGGCCCGCCTCTCGCCGGCCGAGCGGGAGCTGGTCGAGGGCATCAAGACACTATTCGACCCGGCCGGGGTCATGAACGCTGGCCGGCTGCTGCCGCCTCGCTGACGCGCCCTGCCCCGGCTCACTCCGTCCCGAACCGCTCGGCCAGGCTGCGCATCGCATTGACCAGCAGTAGTGTATCGATGCCGACCCCGACGAAGGTGCAGCCCGCCGCCAGATAGCGGCGGGCCGCCTCCTCGTCCACGGTCACGATGCCCGCGGCCTTGCCGGCAGTACGCACCCGCTCGATGGCGTCATCGATGACGGCACGCACCTCGGGATGGTCGGCGTTTCCCAGGTGTCCCATGGCCGCGGAAAGATCCGCCGGACCGATGAAGACGCCATCGACACCTGGGGTTGCGGCAATCTCATCGAGGTTGTCCAGCCCTTCGCGAGTCTCCACCTGCACCAGCAAGCACATTTCCTGATTGGCATGCTGCAGGTAGTCCGCCACCTGTCCCCAGCGCGCGGCCCGGCCGAGCACGTGGCCAACGCCGCGAAAGCCCGCCGGCGGATAGCGCATCGACGCCACCAGCTCAGTGGCCTGTGTCGCGCTTTCGACCATGGGCACCAGCAGGGTCTGGACACCAATATCCAGGTATTGCTTGATCAACACCGGGTCCCCCGCCGGGGGTCTGACGATGGGCTGGGACGCATAGGGGGCAATGGCCCGGAGCTGATCCAGCAGACTGCGAAGGTCATTGGGAGCATGCTCCCCGTCGATCAGCAGCCAGTCGAATCCGGCTGTCGCCGCCATCTCGGCGGTATAGGCATGGGACAGACCGAGCCATAGGCCGGTCTGACACTCTCCAGCCAGTAGCCGCTGCTTGAAGCGATTGCGGGGCATCTGCATCGGGTTACCTCGTTATCGGCGGGGCCCAGGATCGAGCGAGCCGCCCGCCCTGGCGTGAATATCATGCAACAGCTGTATGCCGGCAATACTGGCGGCATCGCTTCCGACTTCGCGCACAGGAATTCCGCGGCTGCCAAGCGCCTGGCGATAGCGCTCGCCGAGGGTATGCGAGCCGATGACCACCACTTCCCCATGGGACTCGATCAGGCTGCCCATCGCCAGTAATTCGGTGCCGATCAGCACACCCGAGAAAAAGCTGCCCACCTGCCCGGCCGCCAGACCGTCGTGCAGATGGCGACTCCTGGCTTCGAACAGCGCATGCAGCACCCCGGCGGGATGCTCCGCGGCCACAAGACCGCGCTCGAACCCCTCCAGGTCGAAGCGGTCATCCTCGGGAACCGGCTCACCCGGGAGGGTATGGCAGCGCACGGCATGGAACAGCTCACCGGTCATCAGCGTGGTGAAGTGTTCCATCACACCGGCACGCAGGCTGGCCCACTTGCTGTGGGTGCCCGGCAGGCAGCATAGCCCGCCCGTCTGGCCCAACAGCGAGAGCGCCCCGAAGGCTTGCACCTCTTCGCCACGCATCACGTCGACATGGTCCGGCGTGACGATCTTGCCCCCCGGCACCAGCCAGGCATTCGGGAAGTCGGGAGCGGACGTCAGCCCCGCGGCCAGGGTCTGGAGCGAGAGGGGCAGCGCCGGCTGGGGGGCCTCGGCCCAGCCGCTACGCGCACCCACCATCCCTGCGAGATAAACCGGCAGGCGGTCATGGCCGCCCGCAGCATCGAGCCAGTCCGACAGCTGCTGGCGACAGTACACGGGGAAGTCACTGTGGCTCAGGTTACGCAGCCCCGAGCTCGAGCGTGTCTCGTCAAGGCATCGCCCGGTAACAGCATCCACCAGAAAGGCGCGAAAATTGCTGGTACCCCAGTCGACGGCAACGAACGCGTCCATCACTGGCTGGCCCCACTCGCCTGCAGGCGTCGCCATTCGGCAACCAGGGCGAGGGCACGCCGCTCGACCTCCTGAACGGGACGCCCCGGCGCATAAAGACTGCCACCGAGGCCGAAACCATCGATACCCGCCGCGTGCCAGGTCGCCATGTTCGGGATATCGATGCCGCCCACGGCCAGTACCGGCAGCTCGGGCGACAACACGGCACGCAGGTCGTTGAAGTAACCGACCCCCAGATGGGCGGCAGGGAACAGCTTCAGCGCACAAGCCCCGGCACCCTGGGCTGCCAGGGCCTCGGTGGGAGTCATGCAGCCGATCATCGAGGCCATGCCCGCCTCGCGCCCGGCACGGATCACCTCCGGGTCGCAGTTGGGCGTCACCAGCAGCGCGGCGTCGAGACCCGCCAGGCGCCGCGCATCGGCTGACGACAGCACCGTGCCGGCACCCACCAGCACCTCATCGGGGCAGTGGGCCTTGAGCCGTGCAATGCTCTCCCAGGGCTGCGGCGAGTTGAGCGGCACCTCGATCAGGCGCAGCCCGCTGGTGATGAGCACGTCGGCGACATCCAGCACCTCGTCGGGGTGTATGCCACGCAGGATCGCCACCAGCGGACACTCCGCCAGAACCTGCTGCAAGCGAAGCGGATTCGAGGTCATGACAGTCTCCCTGACATTGCGGCTACCATTCCGCGACCGAACCGTCGGCATGGGTCCAGAGGGGATTGCGCCACCGGTGTCCGACCTTGGCACGCTCCTCGACGAAGGCCTCGTCAATCTCCACGCCGAGCCCAGGCCCCTGGGGAATCGCGCAGCAGCCTTCTTCGATGGCCAAGGCCGACTTGTCGACGAGGTAGTCGAGCACGTCATTGTCCCGATTGTAGTGAATGCCCATGCTCTGCTCCTGGATGAAGGCGTTGTGGCTGACCGCGTCGACCTGAAGCGATGCAGCCAGGGACAGCGGCCCCAACGGGCAGTGCGGCGCCAGGGCCACGTCATGGCAGGAGGCCAGGCTGGCGATGCGCAGGGCCTCGCTGATGCCGCCACAGTGGGAGACATCCGGCTGCACGATATCGACCATGCCATCCGCCAGCAGATCGCGGAACTGATAGCGTGTGAACAGCCGCTCTCCCGTCGCGATGGGGTAGCCGAGCCCACCGGCGATCTGCTTGAGGCAGGGGAGATGCTCCGGCAGCACGGGCTCTTCCACGAACATCGGGTGGAAGGGTTCGAGTTCCCGGAGTAACGCCTTGGCCATGGGTCGATGCACCCGGCCGTGGAAGTCGATGGCAATGCCGACTTCAGGCCCCACCGCCTGGCGCGCCTCGGCGACCCGAGCCACCGCCTCGTCGATGCGCGCATGGGAGTCGACGATGGCCATTTCCGCCGTGCCGTTCATCTTGAAGGCGGTGAAGCCCTGGTCGACGAGTTCGCGGGCGCCCTTGCCCACTTCGCTGGGCCGGTCGCCTCCGGTCCAGGCGTACATACGCATTCGATCCCTGCAGGCACCACCCAGCAACTGATGTACCGGCACACCCAGGTCACGCCCCTTGAGGTCCCAGAGCGCCTGGTCGATGCCGGCGATGGCGCTCATCAATATCGGTCCACCGCGGTAGAAGCCCCCGCGGTACATACGGTTCCAGAGATGCTCGATGCGATGCGGGTCTTCACCCACCAGCATGTCGGCGAATTCATGGACGGCGGCCTCCACGGTGGCGGCACGCCCTTCGACCACCGGCTCGCCCCAGCCGAACACCCCCTCGTCGGTCTCGATCTTGAGAAAGAGCCAGCGTGGTGGCACCTGCCAGGTCTTCAAACGGGTAATTTTCATCGTCGCTCCAGGCGTGAGATGACCCAGGTAGACGCACACCGCCTCCCTTGGCCATGAGGATAGCCGCAATCACACCCTACCTGGCCTCGATTCGTGACGCCAAGCAGCGAAAGTCGTATATAGAAGGGAGCAGTATCCGTCTATCCAGGCGAGCCACATCAAGGGGGGATTCCGTCTCCTAAGCACGGATCGTGGAACTGCCCCGCCGTTCAGCCACCCGCGGCCTGGTTGGCGATGCCCGACAAGGCGTCAGCCACACGTCCCAAGGGCAAGTCGCAATGTTCTAGGTTATGGCGTGCAGCCAGGTAATGGGGATCGTTCCACTCGATCAAGGTCGTACCGTCCTCCTCACGCAGCAACATCTTCTGGGGCAGGTCCAGTGCGAGACTGCCCTGGCATTGCATCATGGGCGTCCCCACTTCGGGGTTGCCGAACAGGAACATGCGGGTAGGAGGCAAGGACAGCGAGACTCGCTCAGCGTTGGCGGAGTGATCCACCATGGTAACCAACACCATGCCTCGCTCGTCCAGGGCCGTGCGTAGACGCTCCTCGACGCGATCTATTCCATCATCGCTCCTGACCTGCTCGATACCCTTGCCGACGACATCGGCCTGAGCACTGCCAAGGGCGGCCATGAAAGCGGCTACGCCGAAAAAAGCGAAAATCTTGTTCATGGTCGATGCTCTCCTGGAGCGATAAGCTTGCGAGAGGAGCCTTCAGCCTCGTCAAAGTTTTCTCCGACGGCAAGTCAGGGCAGCCCTCCCCTGCCAGCCGTTACAGGCTGAACTACGGCCCCACCACCAGCAGCAATGCAACAGAGACCAGGTAGACCGCCACATGCGGGCCATCATGCGGGCCATGCGGCGACAGGGCGAGAGATGTCTCGCTGCCAATGCCTCAACGTAGAGGGATGAACGCCGAACGCCTCGGGCAAGGTGAAACCGAGCTGCTCGGCAAGCAGGCCAAGTATCGCCATGTGATGAATAGTGTGGCTGGTCAGGAAAGCGAGTTCGCGCGCCAGGCTGGTGTCCAGCACCTGCACGCCAGCGCCAAGGGGATAATTCAGGCTCAAGCAGGCAGTCGGACAGTGCCCGACCAGGGCGGTCAGTGCAGCCTTGATGTCAATCAGACGATGAGCGGCCTGTTGCGGCCACTGCTCCAGACGTTCATCCCGATGACGATCTTCGTAGTCGATCACAGCATCGTCCAGGCTGCTCAGCAAGGCATTATAGTGATCGATGATGTGTCGTATGTGTTTGCCGAGCGTATGGCGACCATCGTGGCCAAAGTTGTGCCGGTACTGCTCCGGCGTGAGCGCATCAACGAATTCCTCCAACTGTGACAATGCCAGGAGGTTCTCTTCAATGAGACCCGCCTGGGGAGGATATGCCTGATTTATTATGGATGACATGGCGGTTTACCTGTTGATCGCAAGTGAGAAAGCCGGGGCCGGCGCCAGGATTGCCGGCCCGACCACCCACTCAGGGATATAACGTTCCATTAACCCTCGGCTTCTGCTTCGGCCTCAGCTTCACCTTCCGCTTCTCCCTCAGCTTCGCCTTCCGCCTCCCCCTCGGCTTTGGCTTCCGCTTCGCCTTCGGCATGGGCTTCTGCCAGCATCAGAGGCGCTTCCACGCCACTGGTGTAGGTAGGCTCCGTTGATGACTCGCTGGCCACGGCCTGAAAGGTGGCACCACTGGCTACCAGCACCAGTGCCGGGGCTGCATAACCCAGCTGCTTGCTGAGCCTTCCCAGCAGGCTGCGGCGCTTCTCGTCTTGTAATGTCATGATAATGACCTCCGTAGTGTCATGAAGAGACATGCGATGGCATGTCATCGTGCAGAGAAGTCAGCCCTTACGGCTGGCTTCTTATCGGCGCCTCCAACTGCCGATGGCGCCTCGACTGCTCCGTCATCCGCGCTTGTTCCGCTCTTTCGGCGCTTCCGCAGGCTGCTCCCTTATTGGTTTGCCGTGATGACTCTGTCGGCGCTTGCCTCCAGTCCATACAGCATTCTTTGTCGAAAGATGAACTTCACCAGGCTTGATTTATGTACCGATTGGTTCTAAATTCAAGGCATGACACGTGGACGCCCCATTGCATTCAGCCCCGACGAGGCCGCGAGCGCCGCCATGCAGGTCTTCTGGGCCAGAGGCTACGACAGCGCTTCGACCCGCGACCTGCTGGAGGCGATGAAAATATCGCGCAGCAGTCTGTACCAGGCCTTCGGCAACAAGGAACAGCTGTTTCTCGAGGCACTGCGCCGCTATCGCGGCAATCTGATCGATCGGCTCAACCACCGGCTGGAAGCGTCGCCCTCAGCCTTGGGCTTTCTTCGGGAGCTGTTCGTGGAGACGGCTCAGGAGTCCGGCAGCGAGCGAGCTGCGCTGGGATGTCTGATCTTCAATTCCGCCAGTGAGCTTGGCCAACGTGGCGACATCGCGGCCATCGAGGCCAGACGCAGCGTCCAAGCCATCACTGCCCTGTTCCACGAAGCCGTCGTTCGGTCACAGGCCGAAGGCGATATCGCCTCAGATCGTGACGCACTGGCGCTCGCAACCTATCTCACGCTGGGCATGGCCGGCCTGCGCACCTTGCTCAAGTCCGGCGCCGCACCCGCACAGACTGAAGCCGCGGCCGAGTTGCTGCTCGACACATTACGCTGAACGATCGAGGTGATTTTTTACGACATATATGGACCGATCGATCCATATATAAGCCGACACCCCACGGTGTCCCCTACGCTAATGACAGGAATACAGGAGACTCAACATGACTGCCGACTATCAACTACAACTCCCCCCGCAGACACTCGAAAATGCCGATGCCAAGGCACGGCCACTGCTCGAGAAGGCCAACGCCAAGCTGGGGTTCGTGCCCAACATGTACAAGGGCATGGCCAAGGCGCCCGGCGTCCTTGACACCTACCTGCACGGCTATGAGCTTTTCCGAGAGGATTCCGGCTTCACCCCCCCGGAGCAGGAAGTGGTATTCCTGACCATCAGTCAACTCAACGGCTGCAGCTACTGCATGGCCGCCCACAGCATGCTGGCAGAGAAAATGTCTCAGGTGCCCGCCGACGTGCTCGAGGCGATCCGTGAGGATCGGGAGATTCCAGACTCTCGCCTGGCTGCGCTTAGCGAATTCACTGGTGTCATGTTCGACACCCGTGGCATGCCGACCCGTGAAGACGTCAAGGCATTCCTTGACGCCGGCTTCGAGGAGCAGCATGTGCTGCAAATCGTGCTAGCGCTGGCCGTGAAGACGCTGTCCAACTATTCCAACCACCTCAATCACCCGGAGCTCGACGAGGCTTTCGCTGGCCACGCCTGGAAGAAGTGAGTCTCCGCCCCGACATGCAGTGTCGGGGCGATACTCACCGAAATCGCGACAGTGCATGGATCATGCGCTGTCGCTTATTGCCGAGCGTGCTGTACTAGGTGGTATTCGGTCTTATTGAACCTTTACCGCTCCCTGGCCGACGGCATAGGCTCACGATAAACCCGACAAACGAGGTCAAGCTTATGTTACGCACTCTCGTACTGGCCTTCAGTGCTCTGTGGTTATCGGCGCAGGTCCAGGCCTCGGAGATTTCCCCGCTGGTCGAGGCCGAGTGGCTCGACCAGCACCTGAATGACAAGAACCTGGTCGTCCTCGATGTTCGCTCCTCCATCGATGATGGTGGTGATCGCCAAAGCTTCGAGGCCGCCCGCATCCCCGGCAGCCGTTACAGCAGCTACACCGACGATGGTTGGCGCGAAGAGCGTGACGACGTAGCGGGCCTGTTGCCGGAGATCGAACCTCTGCAGGAATTGATCGGAAGCCTGGGTATCGACAACGATACGACGGTCGTGATCGTCCCCGCCGGGACCGGACCCACGGATTTCGGCAGCGCGGCACGCGTCTACTGGACCTTCAAGATTCTAGGCCATGACGAAGTCGCCATTCTCGATGGAGGCTTCGCCGGCTGGCAGCAACAAGGCTTCGACGTCGCCAGCGGTCCCGTTCCCGCCACTGAAGCCAAACAGTTTCATACCACCCTGCGCGAGGAGCTGATCGCCACGACCGAGCAGGTTGAGCAGGCACGTCAATCCCAGACCCAGTTGGTCGATGCCCGTCCATCGGACTACTTCACCGGCGAAACGATATCACCGGCCGTGAGAACTGCCGGCTCCATACCCGGCGCCAGGAGCCTTCCCCATCACAGCCACTTCGGCGACCGTGCGGGTGCCTATTACCTGGACAAGGAAGGTCTCTCCTCACGTATCAACACTGCCGAGCTGGATCGCAATGCTCGCACCATCACCTTCTGCAATACCGGACACTGGGCGGCAACGGACTGGTTCGTGCTCAGCGAGGTTGCCGGATTCGATAACGTCGCGATGTATGACGGCTCCATGGCCGCATGGACGATAAGTGACTCGCGCCCCGTGCAACTCGCTCGACGTGGCCTGGAGCGCCTTCAGGAGGCTCTCGACTGAATGCAGTGGGGTAGCAGGGCCGGGCGCCTTTGGTGCCGGCCCGATTCGCCGCTCCGGACCAGGAGACATAGTCCATTGGCGCTCCATCGAAAGAAGGAACGGGGCGGTTCAAACGTAGAGATGGGGTGAAGCAGGCCGGAGGTGAGGCCTAATGGCTCCCGGAGCAGGACTCGAACCTGCGACCCAGTGATTAACAGTCACTTGCTCTACCAACTGAGCTATCCGGGAATGGCATTTACTACGGGGGTATGCTGATGCAGCCGGGACATGCGCTGCGTATTGCGGAGCTGATGGCTCCTCGAGCAGGACTCGAACCTGCGACCCAGTGATTAACAGTCACTTGCTCTACCAACTGAGCTATCGAGGAATGGCGCTTCAATCAGATGCTAGTGCGATCAGCACGTGTTCATTGGCTCCCCGAGCAGGACTCGAACCTGCGACCCAATGATTAACAGTCATTTGCTCTACCAACTGAGCTATCGGGGAATGGCCCTGAACACGGTGCGTAGTATACGGATCGCTTCGATCAGGTCAAGGGCGGATTCCCCGCCCCGGCCGCTTCTCTGCACAACGAAAGGCGCCCGCACGAGCTCTTCGTGCGGGCGCCTTCAGGTATTCTGGTGGCTACGCCCTGATTCGAACAGGGGACCCCATCATTATGAGTGATGTGCTCTAACCAGCTGAGCTACGTAGCCTTCCGGTGCCGAGCCATTACCAATGCCCGGTCGACGGGGCGGAATTATGCCCGAAGCATGTAACGGTGGCAAGCTGTGGTTGTCGCGAGTTTTTTATTGATTGAACGTTCAATAAAAAAATGGCATGCTGAAAGTCATACTCACTAGTGCCGCCAGCGACCGACGACGTCATCGGTGGCAGTCGTCACCATGATACAAGGAGTGCCTGATGCCCAAGGTTGGAATGGAGCCCATTCGGCGTCAGCAACTGATACAGGCCACCATGGCGGCCATCGACGAGGTCGGCCTTGCCGATGCGACGGTCATCCGCATCGCCGGGCATGCCGGCGTCTCCGCCGGGATCATCAGCCATTACTTCGGCGGCAAGGACGGGCTGCTGGAAGCCACCATGCGACAGATCCTCACCGATCTCGGCGATGCCGTCGCCGCTCGTCGTCGCGCTCTGGGCGATGCGTCGCCCCGCGCCCATATCGGGGCCATCATCGACGGCAACTTCGACCGCAGCCAGGTCTCCGGTCCGGTGGCCAAGACCTGGCTGGCATTCTGGGCCAGCAGCATGCACAAGCCCCAGCTGCAGCGCCTCCAGCAGGTCAACGATCGACGCCTCTACTCCAACCTCTGCAGCCAGTTCCGCCGTCTCATGCCCCGAGCCAAGGCTCGCCAGGCCGCGCATGGCCTGGCAGCAACGATCGACGGCCTCTGGCTGCGCGGCGCCCTGACGCCGGAAGGGCTGGATGCCGACGGTGCACGACGCCTGGCCCATGGCTACATCAATCAGCTGTTGGCCAACTACGAATCCACACCCGTTTCCTGACAGGAGCAACCATGGCAAGCCTCGACACCGAAACACTCTATATCGACGGCCGCCGGGTGGACGCCACTTCCGGCGAGGCCTTCGACGTCCATAACCCCTATGACGGCAGCCTTCTCGCCAGGGTGCAGCAGGCTTCACAAGCGGATGTGGACAGCGCCGTCGCTGCGGCTCGCAAGGGCCAGCGCGTCTGGGCGGCCATGACCGGCATGGAGCGCGGACGCATCCTCAACCGTGCGGTCGCCTTGCTACGCGAGCGTAATGACGAGATCGCCGAGCTGGAGACACGCAATACCGGCAAGCCGATTAGCGAAACCGCCGCCGTGGATATCGTCACCGGTGCCGATGTCATCGAATATTATGCCGGCCTGGCCCCCGCCATCGAGGGTAGCCAGATTCCCCTTCGCGAGTCGTCCTTCGTCTATACCCGCCGCGAGCCACTGGGTGTGATCGGCGCCATCGCGGCCTGGAACTACCCCATCCAGATCGCCTGCTGGAAGGCAGCCCCGGCGCTGGCCGCGGGCAATGCCGTGGTGCTCAAGCCCAGCGAAGTCACGCCTTTGACCGCCATGAAGCTGGCCGAGATCTTCACCGAGGCCGGGCTGCCGGATGGCGTCTTCAATATTGTCCAGGGCGATGGCCGTGTGGGACAGATGCTGACCGGGCACCCTGGCATCGACAAGGTGTCCTTTACCGGCGAGGTGGGCACTGGCAAGAAGGTGATGGCCGCAGCCGGGGGCTCGAGCCTCAAGGACGTGACCATGGAGCTCGGCGGGAAGTCGCCGCTGATCGTCTTTGCCGACGCCGACCTGGACCGTGCCGCAGATGCGGCGATGATGGCCAACTTCTATTCCAGTGGCCAGATCTGCACCAATGGCACTCGCGTCTTCGTCCATCGCTCCGTGAAGGCGGCCTTCGAGGGGAAAATCGCCGAGCGCGTGGCCCGTATCAGGGCCGGCGACCCGCTCGACCCCGTGACCAATTTCGGCCCCCTGGTGAGCTATGGCCATCAGGAAAAGGTGCTCTCCTACATCGAGCTGGGCAAGCAGGAGGGTGCCCGGCTACTGATCGGCGGCGAACCGATGGCAGAGGGCGCCTTCGCTAGGGGCGCCTGGGCAGCGCCCACCGTTTTCACCGATTGCAGTGACGAGATGCGCATCGTGCGAGAGGAGATCTTCGGCCCGGTGATGGCGATACTCGCCTTCGATGACGACGAAGAGTTGATCCGGCGCGCCAACGACACCCACTACGGGCTGGCCGCGGGCGTTTTCACCGAGAGCCTCTCCCGGGCGCACCGCACCATCCACCGCCTTGAAGCCGGCATCTGCTGGATCAACACCTGGGGCGAGTCGCCGGCCGAGATGCCGGTGGGCGGCTACAAGCAGTCCGGTGTGGGCCGCGAGAATGGCATCGAGACACTGGCCCACTACACCCAGACCAAATCGGTGCAGGTGGAGATGGGCCCCTTCGAGTCGGTGTTCTAAGCCAAGATCTCGAGCGACAGGCCGTGTGTATGCTGCGGCCAGCAAGATGAGCGGCGCCGGGGACAGGTCGTAGAGGGGGTCCGATGCCAGGGATGGCATCGGTAGCGTCCAGGGAAGGATTCACAGCGCCCCCTCGTAGACCTGTCCGCGGATCAGCCGCGGGCTAGGCTGCGGCAGCCCGACGCCCACTTCCGTTTCAGCCTTGGGGAGATCGTCATGTCCCAGATTCGCGAATTCGACTACATCATCATCGGCGCCGGCTCGGCCGGCAACGTGCTTGCCGCCCGGCTTACGGAAGACCCCGAGGTCAGCGTACTGCTACTGGAAGCCGGCGGCCCCGACTATCGTCTCGACTTCCGCACCCAGATGCCGGCGGCACTGGCCTACCCGCTGCAGGGCAAGCGCTACAACTGGGCCTTCGAGACCGACCCCGAGCCGCATATGGACAACCGCCGCATGGAGTGCGGCCGTGGCAAGGGGCTAGGCGGCTCGTCGCTGATCAATGGCATGTGCTACATCCGCGGCAATGCGCTGGACTACGACCACTGGGCCAGCCTGCCCGGCCTGACCGACTGGTCCTATGCCGACTGCCTGCCCTATTTCCGCAAGGCCGAATCCCGCGATATCGGACCCGACGACTACCATGGTGGCGACGGCCCAGTCTCCGTGACAACCCCGAAGGCCGATAACAATCCGCTGTATCGGACCTTTATCGATGCCGCCGTGCAGGCCGGCTATCCCGAGACACCCGACGTGAACGGCTACCAGCAGGAGGGGTTCGGCCCCATGGACCGTTTCGTCACGCCCAAGGGGCGCCGCGCCTCCACCGCTCGCGGCTATCTCGACCAGGCCAAGCAGCGCGAGAACCTCACCATCGAGACCCACGCCACCACGGACGTGATCGAGTTCGAGAGCAAGCGCGCCGTGGGTGTGCGCTACCTGCGCCGCGGCCAGCCCCACCAGGTCCGCGCCCGCCGCGAGGTGCTGCTGTGTGCCGGTGCCATCGCCTCGCCGCAGATCCTGCAACGCTCCGGCGTCGGCAACCCCGAACATCTGCGTGAGCTCGACATCCCGGTGGTCCACGCCCTGCCCGGCGTCGGCGAGAACCTCCAGGACCACCTGGAGATGTATATCCAGTACGAATGCACGCAGCCGATTTCCCTTTATCCCGCGCTGAAATGGTACAACCAGCCCAAGATCGGCGCCGAGTGGCTGTTCAAGGGCACCGGCGTCGGCGCCAGCAACCAGTTCGAGGCAGCGGGCTTCATCCGCAGCAACGACGACGAAGCGTGGCCCAACCTGCAGTATCACTTCCTGCCCATCGCCATCAGCTACAACGGCAAGAGCGCGGTACAGGCCCACGGCTTCCAGGCCCACGTCGGGTCCATGCGCTCGGAGAGCCGGGGCAGGATTCGGCTGACGTCCCGGGACCCCGAGGCCGCGCCCAGCATCCTGTTCAACTACATGTCGCAGGAAAAGGACTGGCAGGAGTTCCGCGACGCCATCCGCTTGACCCGGGAGATCATCGCCCAGCCCGCCATGGATGCCTACCGTGGAAGGGAAGTGTCACCGGGACCGAACGTCGATTCCGATGAAGCGCTCGACGCTTTCGTGCGCGAACACGCCGAAACCGCCTATCATCCCTGCGGCAGCTGTCGCATGGGGAACGATGAGATGGCGGTAGTCGATGGCAGCGGTCGCGTGCACGGCCTCGAGGGATTGCGCGTCGTGGACGCCTCGCTGTTTCCGGTCATACCCACCGGTAACCTCAATGCGCCGACGATCATGCTGGCCGAAAAGCTGGCCGACAAGATACGTGGACGTGAACCGCTACCGCGCTCGGCCGCCCCCTACTTCGTCGCGCAAGGCATTCCGGCGCGCATGGAACCCGAGCGCCGACTCTACTGAAACGGAAACCTGTCCCACCGTTAGCGCCCCGCCCTGCGGGGCGCTCTTGCATGTGTGTCTCCGATACGCCCCTGCAAGACACAGCTCTCCAAGAAATGGCCGCCAAGAGACATAGCTGCTACAAGTAGGGGCTGGTCACCCACGACATGATCGGCTAGGCTAGTAAATTCAAACAACTGTTCGAAACGCCATTCCCAACGGAGACGAGGCATGCTCACCCTGATACTGCTCCTGCTGACGATTGTCGGACTCCTGGTGGTCATGCGCCGCGAAGCCGGCGCCGTACCCGCCTTGGCGGTACTGGCCGTACTCGGCTTGGTCGGCCTGCTCCTGGGCTCCCCGATCCTTGGCCTGCTGCTGCTGATCGGTGCCGCTGGCGTTGCCGCCGCCGGGCTTCCGGCCCTGCGCATCCAGTGGCTATCCCCGCGTCTGTTCGCGATGTTCAAGAAGGTAGCTCCGCGGGTTTCCGAAACCGAGCGTACCGCCCTGGAGGCCGGCACCGTGGCATGGGATGGGGAGCTGTTCTCGGGTCGGCCGCAGTGGACCAGCCTGATGCGTTATCGCGACGATGGCCTGAGCAACGAGGAGCAGGCCTTTCTCGATAACCAGTGCTCGGTCGCCGCCGGCATGTGCAATAGCTGGGAAATCGCCAAGGAGCGCGCCGACCTCCCGGAGGCACTGTGGCAGTACCTCAAGAAAGAGGGCTTCTTCGGCATGATCATTCCCAAGGAGTATGGCGGCCTGGGCTTTTCCGCCAAGGCCCAGTCCATGGTGCTGCAGAAGCTGACCATCAACGAGATGCTGATGATCACGGTGGGCGTGCCCAACTCCCTGGGGCCAGGCGAATTGCTGCTCAAGTACGGTACCCAGCAGCAGAAGGATCACTACCTGCCCCGGCTGGCCGACGGTCGCGAGATTCCCTGTTTCGGCCTCACCGGGCCGCGGGCCGGCAGCGACGCCACCTCACTGCCCGACACCGGCATTGTCTGCAAGGAGCTCGTCGACGGCAAGGAGGTGCTGGGCCTGCGCCTCAACTTCGAGAAGCGCTGGATCACCCTGGCACCCATTGCCACCGTGGTCGGATTGGCCTTTCGCTTGTTCGACCCGGACCACCTGCTGGGTGATGAGGAAGACCGCGGCATCACCCTCGCCCTGGTGCCCCGCGACACGGCCGGCATGGAAATCGGTCGCCGTCATCATCCCATCGGTAGCCCGTTCCTCAATGGCCCCATCAAGGGCAAGGATGTCTTCGTACCGCTGGACACCATCATCGGCGGCACCGAGATGATCGGCCAGGGCTGGCGCATGCTGGTGGAGTGCCTCTCCATCGGCCGCTGCATCACCCTGCCCTCCGGGGCCAGCGGCACCATTCGCTACGCCCTCGGCTGGACCGGCGGATTCGCCCGGGTTCGCCGTCAGTTCAATGTCCCCGTGGCCGAGATGGAAGGCGTTCAGGAGCCCCTGGCTCGCATGGCCGCCCTGGGCTATATCGCCCAGGCCGCCGTCTACCAGACCGCCAATACCATCGATCGCGGCGAGAAGCCCTCGGTGCCCTCGGCGATCCTCAAGAGCCAGCTCACCGAATTCCAGCGTGACGCTCTCTCCCACGCCATGGACATCCATGGCGGCAAGGCCGTGACCCTGGGGCCACGCAACTACATCGGCATCGGCTACAGCAGCAACCCGGTCTCCATCACGGTGGAGGGCGCCAACATCATGACCCGCAACCTGATGATCTTCGGGCAGGGCGCCATACGCTGCCACCCCTTCGTCCTGGAGGAGCTGGCCGCCATGGATACCGACGACCTCAAGGCCTTCGACCGTGCCTTCTTCGGCCATGCCGGGCTGATTTTCGGCAACGTGGCACGGGCGTTCACTCTGGCCTTTGGTATCGGCAAGGGCAGTGTCCCCTTCGATGCCACCGCCGCGCCCTATGCCAAGGACATCAACCGGATTTCCGCCGGTTTCGGGCTCTGTGCCGATGCCGCCATGGCCAGCCTGGGCTCCTCATTGAAGCAGCGCGAGCTTCTGTCGGCGCGGCTGGGCGACGTACTATCCAACCTCTACCTGGCCTCCATGGTGCTCAAGAGCTGGAAGGAAGGCGACAAGGTCGAGGGTGAGGCCGCGCTGTTGCATTACAGCTGCACCTTCCTGCTGGAGCGTGCTGAACAGGCGCTGGACGAACTGTTCGACAATATGCCAAATCGTATTCTCGCGGGCACACTTCGTGCGGTGGTGATGCCGCTCGGGCGTCGCTGGAAGCGCCCCCACGATACCCTGACCCGAGAGATCGCCCAGGCGGTATCCCGGGACAGCGCGCTGCGCACCAAGCTGCTACGCAACACCTGGGACGCCCAGGATGGCGTCAAGGACAATCCCCTCGCCCACTACAACGCCCTGCTGCACGAGTACGACCGTGCCGAGGGGCTCTATCGCACACTCAACAAGGCCTTCGCCAAGGGGGAGCTGCCGATGTATGCCCTGCATCCGGAGCAGCGTGTTGAAGCGGGTCTCGAGGCAGGGATCATTTCCGAGGAGGATGCGGTCTTCATGCGCACCTTCGAGGCGGAAGTGCTGGAGATGCTCAGCGTCGACGACTTCGAATACGACGAGTTCGCCACCGACAAGGATAACATTCTGCGCCACAACGCCGCCTGATCGCTTACGGCATACCATGAAAGCGCCCCGGCAATACCGGGGCGCTCTCGTTTCATGCTACAGCGGCCATACCATCAAGATCATCGGTATCGCCACCACCAGCACCACCAGCTCGAGCGGCAGCCCCATGCGCCAGTAATCACCGAAGCGGTAACCGCCTGGGCCCATCACCAGGGTATTGGACTGGTGGCCGATGGGTGTCAGGAAAGCGCAAGAGGCGCTGACTGCCACAACCATGAGGAATGGATCCATCGATGCATCGAAACCGTTGGCCAGGCTGACGGCTATGGGTGCCATCAGAACGGCAGCCGCCGCGTTGTTGATAACATCCGACAGCATCATGGTGATCACGAAGAGCCCTACCAGGGTAACCACTGCGGGCCACTCCCCCCCCCATACCAGCATCGCCTCTGCGATCAGCGCCGCGCCGCCAGTGGTCTCCAGCGCCTGCCCCACCGGAATCATGGCGGCAAGCAGCACGATTACAGGGCCGTCGATGGCCTGGTAGCCGTCACGCAACGGCAGCACTCCCACCAACAGCGAGATCAGTGCCGCACTCGAAAGAGCCACTGCCGCGGGCAGGACCCCCAGCAGAATGGCCAGGATGGCTGCCGCAAAGATACCCAGTGATACCAGCAGCATGCGCGGCTGGCCCAGCGCCAGATTGCGGCTCGCCAGAGGCAAGCACCCCAGCGTTGCCAAGCTCTCGGAGAGCTCGCTCTCGCCACCCTGTAGCAGCAGGACGTCGCCAGCACGAAAACGAATATCACGAAGGCGTTGCTTGAGGCGGCCCCCGTCCCGAGCTACCGCCACCAGATGCAACCCGAACTGGTTGTGCAGGCGTAACTGGCTCACGGTACGATTAACCATCATGGAGTCGGTTCGCACCACCGCCTCGACCAGTTCAAGCCCCTCGGTATCAACCTCCTTTTTCTTTTCCTTCTTCTCTTTCTTCTCCTTGCGGTGCTGCTTCCCCGGATTCTCTTGCACCGGCTCCGCGCCGCTCTCCCGAGAAGCCGTCTCGTCGGCCGATACTTCATCCTCTTCAGGCTCGGCGCCGAGCGAGAGCCCCGCCTTGTCCTCCAGCAGCTTCATCTCCTCGGGGCCCGCCTCCAGCATGATAATATCGCCCTCCCTGAGCACGCCGAAGAAGGCATGGCCGGCGCGACGCTTGTCATCGCGGACTACCGCCAGTACCGGGATGGTTTCTTCCAGCTCCTGCTGCAGCTCACGCAGGGTCAGTCCGTTGGCCTTGGAGTCCTCGCCGACCTTGAGCTCGACCAGGTAGTTGGCGGTATCGAACATCGCCTCGGTGGACGCCTTACCGGCGCGCTGGGGGACCAGCCGCCAACCAATCAGCAGAATGAAGGCCAGCCCGGCCAAGGCCACCGCCACGCCGACCGGCGAAAAGGAGAACAAACCGAATGCCTCGCCGGAAACCGAGCGACGGTAGCTGGCGATGATGATATTGGGCGGAGTGCCGATCAGGGTAGTGAGTCCACCCAGCAGTGAGCCAAAGGCCAGCGGCATCAGCAGCAGGGAGGGAGAGGTGTCGTGCTCTCGCGCCAGTCGCATGGCCACGGGCAGCAACAGCGCCAAGGCACCGACATTATTCATGAAGCCGGAGAGGACCACGACGGTAACGCTCAACGCCACCAGTTGCAGGAAGAGGCGGTCGCCGACCTTGAGTACCTGCTCGGCGATCACGTCCACGACCCCGGAACGCTCGAAGCCGCGGCTCACTACCAGTACCGCAGCAACGGTGATCACCGCAGGATGGCCAAAGCCCAGAAACGCCTGGTCGCCCGGCACCAGGCCCAGCATGACCGACCCCAGCAGCGCCGTCAGCGCCACCAGGTCGTAGCGAAAGCGCCCCCAGACGAAGGCGGCAAGGGTCAGGCCGAGAACGATGAAGACCAGCGTATGGTCGGCCATCCGGTCACCTCCCTGTGATTGCAATGCGTTCCAGCACAACAGCAGTCAGGGAAAAAATCCAGCCTTTTCCGCAGGATCCCGCCCTACGCTGAGGCACAAAAAACCCGGACTGAGCCGGGTTGTCTGCCTAGGAGCCTGTCGGATTTGACCGATCGTCACGAGAGAGTTGGATTTCGAGACAAGTCTATCGCAGCGTTAAGTCCGACAGGCTCCTAGAGAACGCTATTTGGCCATCTTTTCCAGCATGGCATCCACCGCATCCAGGTGTTCCGGCTCGTTGTGGCACATCCCCTGGAAAACCGCGCAGACATCGAGGAAATCCTTGAGCTCCATGCGACTGCCCATCTTCATCAAACGCTTGGTCAGACGGGTCGCCTTGGGTGGCTGGGCGGCCATCCGGGCAGCAAGCTCTGCGACACGCTCCATCAAGGCGTCCGGCTCGGTGACGTCCAGCACGATGCCGTACGTCTTCGCTTCATCAGCATCGATCACGCGGCCGGAGAGAGTCAGCTCGAAGGCGCGCTGATAGCCGATCAGGCGCTGCATGAACCAGGCACCACCGTCACCGGGGATAATGCCCAGGTTGAGGAAGGTCTCGCCGAACTTCGCCTTTTTCGAGGCGATACGGATATCCGCCATATTGGCCAGGTCGAAGCCGGCGCCGATGGCCGGGCCGTTGACCGCTGCGATGATCGGCACCTCCACCGCCTGGAGGGCCAGCGGGATACGCTGGATGCCACGCCGGTAGCGAGCGGCGACCTCGGCCACGTCGCCGGCGAAGTCGCCGCCGCGGCTGGCCATGTCCTTGACGTTGCCACCGGCCGAGAAGGCACTGCCCTCGCCGGTGATCACCAGTACCGAGACATCGTCGCAGTCGTTGACCCACTCGGCGGTGGCGACGATGTCATCCACCAGGGCGGTGCCGGTCAGGGCGTTACGCACGTCATGGCGGTCCAGGGTCAAGGTCGCCACCCGCCCTTCCAGGCTCAGGCGCGCGTCGGTCAGAGTCGGTTGAGACGTGGAGTGGCTCATGCGTGGGCTTCCTTGTCAGTGCTCTCTATGGTGCGATCCACGATAACCCGAGCATCCACCACGGCATAGCCATCGGCATGGGCAATCACCGGATTGAGATCCAGCTCGGAAAGCTGTGGATAGGCTTCGACGATCCGCGATACCGTCAACAGCAGGTCGACCAGGGCCCCCTTGTCCACGGCCGACTCGCCACGCACCCCGGAAAGGATCTTCTTCGCCTTGATCTGCTCGACCATGCTGCACGCATCATGGCGTGTCAGCGGTATCGAGCGGAAGGCCACGTCCTCGAGTATCTCGACAAAGATACCACCCAGGCCGAACATCAGCACCGGGCCGAAGATGGGGTCCCGAATCACACCGACGATGACCTCCACCCCCTTCCTGGCCATGGGTGTCACCAGCATCCCTTCGATTTCGGCATCGGGATCGTAGGCCCGACAAGCACCCAGTATCTCCGCACGGGCCTGCCGCAGCGCCTGCTCGCCAACCAGGTTGAGCTTGACGCCACCGGCGTCGGACTTGTGCAGGATGTCCCTGGAGACCACCTTCATGGCCAGCGGCGTATCGCCGGCGGCACCACGGAACCGGGCGGCGGCCTCGACCAGTTCCTCTTCACTGCGAACCACCAGTTCAAGGGGCACATCGATACCATGGTCGCGCAAGAGCTGCTTGGCCTCGTACTCGAAGAGATCTCGCCCTTCGGCCTGGGCTTGCGCGAACAGGGCGGAAAGCGCCGGCTTCGGTTCCACGGCGGTTTCCGGTGGCTGGCCATGGCTCTGCGCCAGGTACTGGCCGCGCTCGCCCAGGGCCGCCAGCACCCTGACCGACTGCTCGATGGAGGCGTAGATGGGCAGGCCTGCCTCATGCAGGCGGCGCAGGGCAGGCGGCTTGATCGGCGTATAGAGGCTATAGATCACCAGCGGCTTGGTGGTGGCATGGGAGAGATCCACCATGGCCTCGGCGCCACGCATCTCGTCGCCCAGCAGCGACTCGGCGAAGCGGATGCTGTAGCCGCCGAACATGCCGACCAGGAAGACGCTGTCGACATTGTCGTCCTCGGCAACGATCTCCATGCAGGTGGCCAGCAAGGAGGGGTGGGCGTCGGTGGAGCCGGCCACGTCCACCGGGTTTACGGTGGACGCCTGGGGTATCAGGATGTCGCGCAGGCGCTGACGGGTCGTATCGGAGAGTTCGGCAAGCTCGAGTCCCGCCTCGGCCAGGCGGTCCGAGGCGATGGTCGCCTGGCCGCCGCCGTCCGAGATCACCGCCACGCGCTTGCCCCGCGCCTTCTGCAACAGCCCCAGCCCCTCGGCCACCGGCAGGATCTCGTCGGAATACTGTACGACGCTGACCCCGGCCTGGCGCAGCAGGTCCACGGTCATGGCGTAGCTGCCGGCCAGGGCGCCGGTATGGGAGCTGGCGGCTTTCTGGCCCTGCTCCGTGGAGCCGGACTTATAGACCACCACCGGTTTCATGGCGGTGACTTCCCGGGCCACTTCCAGGAACTTGCGACCGTCGCGAAAGCCTTCCACATAAAGAGCGGCGACCCGCGTGTTCTCATCCTCGCCCAGGTAGCGAAGGTAGTCGTTGAAGCCAATGTCGCTCTGGTTGCCCGGGCCCACATAGGTGCTGAAGCCTACCTGGCCGTTGTGCTGTGCCTCCAGCGCCAGCGACAGCAGCATGTTGCCGGACTGGGAGATGATGCCCACATCGCCCGCCTTGACGTTGTCGAGCGCCAGCAGGTTGATCCTGTGGTGCAGATTGAACACGCCCGACGTATTGGGGCCGATGATACGCACGCCGTGTGCCTCGGCCCTGGCCATCATCTCGCGCTCGAGGGCGGCCCCTTCGTCGCCGGTCTCGGCGAAGCCACTTGCCAGGATGATCGCCCCCTTGATGCCACGCCGTCCGCACTCGGCGACGAGGGCAGGCACGGTGGCCGCCGGGGTACAGATCAGGGCGAGCTGGGGATTGCCCGGGATGGCCGTCACCGAGGGCCACGCCTTGATCCCCAGGATCATGTCAGCCTTGGGATTGATCGGGTAGATATCGCCTTTGTAGCCGTCCTTGACCAGGCCGACCATGGCCTTGTAGCCGCGCTTGGTGGGGTCGCTCGAAGCCCCGATCACGGCAATGCCGGTCGGCGCCAGGATGTCGTGCAGCGGGCTGCGGGTCGGCAGATGTCCTTCGATGGGATTCATGTCTCGCTTACCTTGGCCTGTCACTGGCCCTTGAAGTTCGGGGTACGTTTCTCGGCGAAGGCGTCGACGCCCTCCTGCCAGTCTTCGGTGGTCGAACAGGTGAAGACGGCGTCCAGCTCCTGCTGCAGCTGCCCTTCCAGGTCGGTGTGTCCGCCCTGGTTCACCAGGCGCTTGAGCATGGCGATGGAGACAGGAGCCTGCTTCGCCAGATCGCCCGCCAGGCGGTGCGCCTCGTTCAACAGCGAATCCTGGGGCCAGCTCGAGGTGGCCAGACCGATCCGCTTCGCCTCCTCGCCATCGATACGCCTGCCGGTGAACAGCAGCTGGCGCGCCATGTTCAGGCCCACCAGCTGGGGCAGGATCTTGGAAACACCGCCGCCCACGCAGGTACCGATACTGGTCTCCGGGAAGCCGATCTGTGCCTCGTCGGCCATGACGATGAAGTCACAGGAAACCGCCATCTCGGCGCCGGCACCCAGGGCATAGCCGTTGACGGCCGCAATCACCGGCTTCCGCAGGCGCAAGATCGCTTCGCAGACGTCGTTGCCGAGCTGCAGGTACTGACGACGCTGGAACAGCGTGCGCTTGGCGCCTCCATGCTCCTTCATGTCGGCGCCGACACAGAAGGCGCGACCCTCACCGGTCAGGATCACGGCACGAATGTCGTCATCCGCTTCGGCGCTGGCCAGCGCCGCCAGCAGATCGGTATAGAGGGTCTCCACGACGGCATTCAGGCGATGGGGGCGATTGAAGCGTATCTCCATGACGCCACCCGTATGGATGATATTCAGGGTTTCGGGACTGGAGCTGGAACTGGGTTGACTCATGGGCGAACCGGACACTCTAGTGATCGACGATGGCTGTGAATGACTGCATAACGCCCGATAGCGCAACCTCGGACGGAAACAAACGTACCGTTATGAAAACCATATTGGCACAGATGTATTGTTGGCATCCTAGCCAAGCCACGGACCCTCGTCAATACGCACGTATTGCAAAACAACAGAACGAGAAACAAATGTTTCATTTATTGACGAAGTCCATGCGTTACAATGCCGAGCGACGGCTACCGGCCGCCCGCATCATGCCACTGGGGTACCGCGCCCCTGCAGGAGACCGACGTGCTGGAACAGGAACCGCAGAACGCCGACGCACAGAATGACGAGACCGGCCCACCATCGGATCTGGATACAGTGAACCAGCAGCTGGCCGCCGCCTATCCGGAGCTCAGCCCGCAGTTGAAGCTTGCCGCCGGCTATGTGCTGGAACATCCGGTGGAAATCGCCTTCCAATCGATCCGCAAGTCGGCGACGGCGGCACGGGTAACCGCCTCGACACTGGTGCGCCTGGCCAAGCGGTTGGGGTTCGACAGCTACGAGCAGTTTCGCGAGGTATTCCAGTCGGCGGTGCAGGCGAGCCCGGTTGAACTATCCGGGCGAGCCAGCAACCTGCGCAATCTGGCCAGCCAGACCGATGACCAGGTCTTTCTCGACGTGGGCGACGCGGCCTTCGACAATATCGGCCGGCTCTTCACCGCCGATACCCAGGCCCGGGTCCGCGATGCGGCCAGGATGCTGCTCGGCGCCGAAAAGATCGCCGTGGTGGGGTTTCGAGACACCTTCGCCTGCGCCTACCACTTCGCCTACGTGGGCCGTATCGCCATGCCCAACATCCAGCTCATACGGGGTCAGGAAGGCGGACTATTGACCGAGCTGGCACCCTTCGGCGAAAAGGACCTGGTGGTGGCCTTCGGCTTCGAGCCCTATTGCGGCGAAACGGTGCGCGCCCTCGATATCGCCCGGGCCAATGGCGTCCGGCCCATCGTGGTGACCGACACACTGCGCTCTCCTCTGGTGCCCGGCGCCGCCATCACCTTCACAGTGGCCAATGCCACACCGCACTTCTTTCCCTCGATCCTTTCTGCCATCACCCTGATCGAAGTGCTGCTCGCCGAGTGCGTGGCCTTCGGCCCCGACAGCCTGGTCGATAACGTGGCGAGCTTCGAATCGCGAATGCGTGAGATGGGTGCCTATGTCAGCAATGAGTAGCGCACGCAAGACGCCGCCGGCCCTGAAACAGGAACCGGCGGCGCAAGGCGAATCAGAAAGTGTTGTGGGCGGTACCGACCCGGGTAACAGATCAGGGAATCAGGATAGTGGAACCGGTGGTCCTGCGGCTTGCCAGGTCCTCCTGGGCCTTGCCCGCCTCGGCCAGGGAATATTTCTGGCCGATATCGATCGTCACCTTACCGCTCTTGAGCATATCGAACAGCTCATTGGCCATCATCTCCAGCCGCTCCCGGGTGTCGGCATAGCCGTTCAGGCTGGGGCGGGTCACGAAGAGAGAGCCCTTCTGGTTGAGAATGCCGATGTTGACCCCCTCGACCGCTCCCGAGGCGTTGCCGAAGCTGACCATCAGTGAACGGGGCTTGAGGCAATCGAGCGAGATCTCCCAGGTGTCCTTGCCCACCGAGTCGTAGACCACATCCACCATCTCGCCATTGGTCAGCTCACGCACCCGCTCGACAACATCTTCCTTGGTATAGTCGATGGTCGCCCAGGCACCGTTTTTCTCGGCGAGAGCGGCCTTTTCAGGCGAACTCACGGTGCCGATCAACTTCACGCCCAGTGCCTTCGCCCACTGGCAGGCAATCGAACCAACCCCGCCGGCCGCCGCGTGCCACAGAATCGTCTCGCCACCCTTGAGGGGGCAGGTCTGGCGCAGCAGGTACTGCACCGTCAGCCCCTTGAGCATGCAGGCGGCTGCGGTTTCCACATCGACGCCCTCAGGCAGCACCACCACCTTGGCGGCGGGCAGTACATGATAGTCGGCATAGGACCCCAGCGGGCCCTGGGCGTAGGCGACACGGTCCCCCACCTTGAGGTGCGTCACGCCCTCACCCACGGCGTCGACCACGCCGGCGCCTTCGGTACCCAGGCCGGACGGCAGCGACGGCGCGGGGTACAGTCCGGTACGAAAATAGATATCGATGAAGTTGAGGCCTATGGCGTGGTTCTGGATGCGAACGTCGCCGGGTCCCGGCTCAGTGGGGGTGACGTCAAGCAGTTCGAGAACCTCCGGCCCTCCGGTGCGTGCAAACTGGATACGCTTGGCCATGGCGCCATGTTCCTTGTTCTGTGGTGGAAAGAGTTCGGTTGAGCGAAAGAAATAAGATGAAGGACAGTCCCCATCCAAACGCCGAAAACGGCAGCGGTCAAGGAGCGCGGCGATTGCCGGACACTCTCAGCCGGGAAACGCCGCCAGGGCAGCGACGAAGCGCCCCTTTTCCTGCTCGAAGAAGCGGGGATCATGCTTGAAGCGGCGCAGAATCGCCGCCTCGTCGAAATCCAGCGCCGGTTCCACGTCGCTGATGGACTGAGCCGGATGTCCCTGGGCCAGACCGATCCGGCGCCCACCGGGAGCGGCAAACCAGCGCGAGATACCACAGCGACGGTAGAAGGCTTCGGCATCCTGGTCAGCGGCTTCCACGCGCAGCGGGGCCTTGAGCGCGAGCTCACGAATCAGCCGCCGTTCACTTTCGCGATCGCCGCTAGGGGAAGCGCTCAGCCCCAAGACCATGCCCGCGCCCGATTCGTCGAGTACCAGCAGCGCCAAGGCACCGGGACGCTCCTGATCGTCCACCAGCCCCCAGAGGCGAGCCGCTTCGTGGGCGAAGAGCACCTGTCGCGCGCCCGAGAAGGTGACCAGGGGCGTCAACCCCGCCTCTCGACCATAGATGTCGGCACACAGCCTGGCCAGCCAGGCATCGCGCTGTTCGTCACGCTCGGGGGTCATCACCTTCATGCCATGCCTCGCTGCATCGTTCAAAGCCCGCAAGCCTAGCATAATCCGGCTCGTCTCCGCCCGTGCCACGAGCGCCGAGAGTCGCTATTCTGTCACCTGTTGACCATAGACTGCTCAGGCCCTCACGGAGTCGACGAATGCCGCCACACCCCAACATCGCATTGCCCCGCCTTATCGCCCACCGGGGGCTTTCCGCACACGCTCCCGAGAACACGCTGACTGCCGTGCGTGCCGCCTTCGACATCGGTTGCCACTGGGTGGAGCTGGACGTCCAGCTGCTGGGTGACGGTACCCCGGTAATCTGGCACGACCCGACCCTCAAGCGCTGCTCGGATGGCCATGGCCGGCTCTCCCGGCTCAGCATGGACGAGGCACGCGGGCTCGACGTTGGCTCCTGGTTCGGCGATGCCTTCCGCGGTGAACGCATGGCCACGCTTGCCGACATGCTGGAGCTGTTGGCGAGCCTGGACATGGGGGTCAATCTGGAGCTCAAGGTCGGGCGCAACCGCAGTGGCACCGAACTGGCCGATACTGTGGTGCCACGCCTGCTCGAGACACTCCCCCCTGAACGCATCATCCTCTCGTCCTTCGACCTGGCGGCCCTGCACCACGCCAGGTCGATGGCCGACGCATCGCGTCTGCCGATCGGCATCCTCACCGAGAGCATCACCCAGACTTGGCAGTCTCGCTGCAAGGCGCTCGATGCCTTCAGCGTGCATACCGACTGGACACGCCTAACCGCCCGGCGTGCCCGGGAAATCAAGGATGCCGGCTACCGACTGCTCTGCTATACCCCCAACGACCCGACAGCTTTCGCTCGCCACTGGCGCTGGGGTGTCGACAGCGCCATCAGCGACGATCCCGCCTGCTTCGCCGGTATTGCACCGCCCCCGGACCTGGTTGACAGCTAGGCAAATCGGCCGAGTGCCACTCCTCGGAGACCGGCTTAAGCATAAGCAGCCCGGCAACGCTGTGGCGTGTTCGCAACGCCTTCTCGACTCGCCCCCCTGGAGGCTAATGTCCTAGGGTTAGAGTGGACCTGACATCAAGGCCAGCCGACATACAGGAGTTGGAGCAATGGAACTGCTGAATCGCATCACGGATTATCTGATCGACAATGAACTGAGGCTCGCCACCGCCGAGTCCTGCACCGCCGGGCTGATCATCTCGGAGCTGACCCGGGTGCCCGGCAGCGGCCAGAGCATCGACTGTGGGCTCGGGGTCTATTCGCCGCAATCGAAGAACCGCTACCTCGGTGTCAGCTACGACACCATCGAGCGCTACGGGCTGACCAGCGAAGCCGTGGCCTGCGAGATGGCCGCCGGCGCCCTGAACAACAACGATGCCAACGTGGCCCTGGCCAATACCGGCATCGCCGGCCCCAATCCCGGCGATGATGACACGCCCATCGGCACCGTCTGCTTCGCCTGGGCGTTTCGCCACAGCGGAGATCACTACCATTACTGCGAGACTCGCCGCTTCGACGGCGAACGCAATGAAGTGCGCCTGGCCGCGGCGCACTACGCCCTGGAACGCCTGCCCCATTACCATCGGCTGTGTCTCGAAAGCACAACGACGCCAGCGGAAAAGACACGCTCGCACCAGGCGGTTCAGCGCGCCATCGTGACACAGCTGCAGACCCGCACCGATATCGAAGCCCAGCATGAGATGGAGCGGCGCCGCGACTTTCTCTGCCGGATCATGAACGAGAGCGGTCAGACGACGCTGGTGCTGGGCATCAGCGGCGGCGTCGACTCCACGGTGGCGGGTCGCCTGGCACAGCTCGCTGTGGAGCAACGGCGCGATGAGGGCGAGCAGGCCACGTTCATCGCCATGCGCCTGCCCTACGGCGTACAGCAGGACGCCGACGATGCCGACAAGGCGCTGGCCTTCATCCAGCCTGACGAAGTGCTCGATGTGAACATCCAGGGAGCCAGCGATGCGCTGCTGGAATCGCTGGATAGCGGCGGCCTGAGCTTCGAGGACCCCGGCCAGCGCGACTTCGTACTGGGGAATATCAAGGCACGCCAGCGCATGGTGGCCCAATACGCCGTGGCCGGCACTCGCAGCGGCCTCGTCATCGGCACCGACCAGGCCGCCGAGGCGCTCATGGGCTTCTTCACCAAGTATGGCGATGGGGCCTGCGACGTCGCCCCTCTGACCGGCCTGACCAAGCGCCAGGTGCGCCTGCTGGGGCAGCACCTCGGCGCACCGGAATCGCTGGTGAACAAGGCCCCAACCGCCGATCTCGAGTCCCTCGCGCCGCAGAAGCTCGACGAGGTGGCCCTCGGCGTCAGCTACGAGGAGATCGACGCCTTCCTGGAGAACCTGGACGTCTCCGAGCGCGCGTTCGATACCATCGTAAACACCTACCGTCGCACCGAGCACAAGCGGCAGTTGCCTATCGCTCCGGACTAAATCCGAGCCTTGGAGCATGGAGATCGGGCCGACACCAGAGGTGTCGGCCCGCTTGGTCATGGCTCAGGAGCGATCAGCGCGCAGAAGGCTCGGGCTGCAAGGGTTCTTCCGCGTCCCGCTCGACCACCATATCGTCCTCGACATGGATCGGCTCCTGCTCTTCCGCCTCCCTTGCACCACGCGCACGGTGCTCGATCAGGAAGTAGAGAATCAGGCCGATGCCCAGCCCCCAGGCGGCGCCATGGGTGGCCAGCACGACGCCCATGATGCCCGCCACGCCCATGGCTGTGGCGTTCTTGATCTGCTCCACGGCAACCGCAATGCAGAGGTAACCGGTTATCAGCAGGGTGATGGAGAGCGCAATCGGCAATACCGGGCGGAAGAAGGTCACCAGCGGCAGCAGGAAGAGCGCGAAGAAGCCAACGATCCAGAACACGCCTGTACCGGAATAGATGGTGTCCATGGTCTTGCGCCCATAGCGATAGCGCTCGGTCACCGTCGCCATGCCACCGGTGAACAGCGGCCCGGCCAGGCCGGGATAGGGGGCCAGCAGCGAGTGCATCAGGTTGCGGATGCCGGTGATCAGGTGTACCCGGTCTATATTCACCTCGATCTTCTCATCCGGGCGCAGGTGATCGACTCGCTTGAGCAGCGTCTGGCCCACCACGATGTCGCCGAAGGCGATGATGTAGGCGATGATGGCGGTGGGGATCGCTGCCACCATCAGCTTGATGCCCGGCGCACCGATGGAGAACGGCAGATAGGCCCAGATACCGGCGAAATCGGGCGCGGCAATACCCCACTCCACCGTCGGCATCGAGTACTCACCAACACCCCAGCCGATCGCCATGGTGATCAGCATGCCCGGCACCATGCCGAAGGCAACGATATTGCGTGCCCAGCGATACTTCTCGGCCAGGTCACGGAAGGAGAGCGAAAAGAGGACGTAGAGCGTGATCAGCCCACCGATGCCCAGCGAAATCGGCGTGTTGTAGAGACGACCGCCCTCGACGATTTCCCCGCTGATCGCCGCGATACCCGCCCCGAGCAGAATCCCCGCCTTGATCGAGGCCGGCACGTTGTTGACCAGCTTGCTACCCAGCCGCGTGACGGCCATGAACAGGAAGATGGCGGTGACCATCAGCTGCAGCGCCACCATGGCGCGCATCGCCTCGGGGCCCGGCTCGAATTGACCGATGAACAGCAACACCACGGGAATGGCCGGAGTGATCCAGCCGGCGATGAAGGGTACGCCCAGCAGCGGCGGCAGGATGAAGCCGATGCCGCATACCACCACGAAGGCCAGGCCAACCTCGTAGGGCACGCCCAGGTACTGCTCCAGCAGCGGGATCATGCCCAGGGAGATGACGAACATCACCATGGCCTGGATGGTTTCGGGAATGGCCCACTTGAAGTGGATGAAAGGCAGGCGGACCTTGAACGGTCCCAGAGGCCAGTAGGGATGTTCCTGGCCGTATTCGCGTTTGAGCAGCACGTCGACACCTCAGCGGTTCTGTTTGTTGAGCGGTCCTCTTGGTCGGTTGTTGTTGTTCTTGGCTGAGCTTGGTTGTACGCGTGTCTGACGCAGCGCAACATTCGACCATGGAACGAGTGGACAAGCTGACACTTTCCGGAGCTTGTCGACAACATTACAAAAGAGTACTCAGAAATCCTGCGCAAAGCGCATTCCACGCCGGCATGGCCGCTTCGATTGGCAGAAGTTGTCGACAAGTTCAAAGCAAAATTCGGGAAGTTTACGTTAACGTCAATTAAAGACCTGGAAAGCAGAGGGTGCAGGTGGAGCCGGCATTTACAGAGCAGAAACACAGAGGGGCAGAGCCCGCGTACAACCAAAGAACAACGAGTCCGACAGTAGGCTCAGAGACCAACGAGGCGATCGATGGCCGCCATGTCCAGGTGCGCTTCCAGGCAGTCGGCCAGCCGATCGAGTTCCTGCTGCCGATGGACCTGATAATCCACCGCAGCACCCTGTGCATTGAGTCCACAGCGTGCTAACAGCGCCGCGCACGCCTCGGGGCGGTCGAACAGGCCGTGCAGGTAGGTGCCCATGAGCTGGCCATCCGGGCTAACACTGCCGTCAGGCCTTCCCTCCAGCTCACACAGGGGGCCCGCCAGGGCAGCACCCTCGCTCACGCCGTTGTGGATCTCGTAGCCGCTGATCGGCACGCCTTCGGGTAGCAAGCGCCCACTCACGTTTCGCAGCTGCTTGCCGGCCACCATGCGGGTCTCGAAGTCGAGCAGCTTGAGCCCCGGCGTCGAGCCGGCTGGCCCTTCCAACCCGTCTGGGTCGTGCACCGCCCGCCCCAGCATCTGAAACCCGCCGCAGATGCCCAGCACCTTGCCGCCGTAGCGCAGGTGCCGCTGTATTGCCGCCTCCCAGCCCTGGGCACGCAGCCAGGCGAGGTCACTGCGGGTGCTCTTGCTGCCGGGCAGGATGATCAGGTCTGCGGGGGGAAGGGACCGACCCGCCCCAACCTGATTCGGCCCGATAAAGCTGAGTTCGACCTGTGGATGCAGGCGCAGCGGGTCGAAGTCATTGTGGTTGCTGATGCGCGGCAGCGCCGGCACTAACACCTTGAGGGTATCCCCCTGCCCCACCCGACCGCTGCGACCGATGCTGTCCTCGGCGTCGAGCAATAATCCCTGCAGATAGGGCAGCGTGCCATATACCGGCTTGCTGGTACGCTCTGCCAGCCATTCGAGGCCCGGCTCGAGCAGGGCGATATCGCCGCGGAAACGGTTGACGATGAAGCCACGGGTACGTGAGCGCTCGCTCTCGCTGAGCAGCTCCAGGGTGCCCACCAGCTGGGCGAAGACGCCGCCTCGGTCGATGTCGCCGACCAGCACGACCGGGCAATCTACCATCTCGGCGAACCCCATGTTGGCGATGTCGTTCTGGCGCAGGTTAATCTCGGCAGGACTGCCCGCCCCCTCGGCAATGATCACGTCGAAGCGCGCCGACAGCGCCTGCCAGGCCGCCAGCACGCTCTCACGCGCCGTGCGCTTGTAGGCATGATAATCCAGTGCATTCATATGACCGTGGACCCGTCCGCGCAGGATCACCTGGGCCCCACGGTCACTCTCCGGCTTGAGCAGCACCGGGTTCATGTCGCTGTGGGGCTCGACGCCTGCCGCCAGCGCCTGAAGCGCCGTGGAGCGGCCGATCTCGCCGCCGTCCACGGTCACCGCACTGTTCAGCGCCATGTTCTGCGGCTTGAATGGCGCCACCGACACGCCCCGCCGTGCCAGCACCCGGCACAGCCCCGCCACCACCGTGCTCTTGCCGGCATCCGAGGTGGTGCCCTGGATCATGAGCGTCGCCATGGCAATCTCCTGTCTATCCTTCATCTACGCGGGCTCTGCGCAGCGGGCTCGCCGAGCGGCACTGGTGCCGATTCGAGGCAGATTACCGCCACTCATGCCGACAGGGACAGTTGAATGAAACAGAATTGCCTAATAATCATGCTGTGCTTATCAATGCTGACACTGGCATCCTGCACGACTCGCGGCATTTATGAAGGCCTCAAGCAGAGTAACCTTAACGAATGCAACCAACTGCCCGGCGCGCAACGGGCGGATTGTCTCGATCATCTACCTCCAGACTACGAGACGTATCGGAGGCAGCATGAGGAAATCAGGAGCGACTCGCCTTGATGTGACCGTGACGATGCAGGGAATCAAAGCTCAATGCCCTTCTGAGCCTTGACCCCCTGCTCCTTGAAGGCGTGCTTGACTACGCGCATCTCGGTGACGGTGTCGGCCAGCTCGATCAGCGCCTCCGGAGCGTGGCGGCCGGTGACCACGGCGTGCTGCATGGCCGGCCGCCCCTGCAAGTCGTCGAGCACCCGGTCGAGATCGAGGTACTCGTAGCGCAAGGCGATATTGAGTTCGTCGAGCAGTACCAGGTCGAAGCTGGCATCGGCCAACATCCGACTGGCCTCTGCCCAGGCGGCCTCGGCAGCCTGGACATCGCGATCGCGATCCTGGGTGTCCCATGTGTAGCCCTCGCCCATCACGTGGTACTCCACGCCAGGTTGCCGGCGGAAAAACGCCTCCTCGCCGGTCTGAAACTTGCCCTTGATGAACTGCACCACGCCCACCTTCATACCATGCCCCAAAGCCCGAGCCAGCATGCCGAAGCCCGAGCTGCTCTTGCCCTTGCCGGGGCCGGTGAGCACCAGCAGCACGCCCTGCTCCTTGTTAGCCTGGGCGATGCGCTCGTTCATGATCTTCTGCTTGTGGGCCATGCGCTCGGCGTGGCGCTGGGAATCCTTGGCATTTTCTCGCATGGGTATTTTCCTCACTCATTTCCCATCGGGGTGAAACGCAGCGGCTCGCCGCGGAAGATGGCAGCAGTCAACGCCGGCGCCGAAGGGAAATAGCCATGGAAGTAGCTTGCTACCAGCCTGCCTTCGACATAGACCGGCTCGGCAGGGCTGCCGGCCAGGCGCCGGGCGTGGGCCGCCGGCTCGAGAGGTGTTTCCAGCAGCGAGTGGTGGTAGGTGTGGCCACGCAGCTCCCCGCTCTCGGTGGCCAGGCTTTGCAGGCCCAGGGCTGTCAGCTTGCCGGCCATGCGTGCGGTGCCGGGCAACAGCCCCAGCATGGGATGCTTGCGCCCCTCACCATCCACCAGGGACTCCATACACGCCATCAGGCCACCGCACTCGGCGAGGATCGGCTTTCCCGCGTCTCGATGGGCGCAAATCGCGCCAAGCATCGGCGCATTGGCAGCGAGCTTTGCCGCGTGCAGCTCAGGGTAGCCACCAGGCAGCCAGAGGGCGTCGCATGCGGGTAGCTCGGACTCGACCAGCGGCGAGAAGAAATGCAGCTCGGCGCCCATCTGCGTCAGCAGATCGAGGTTGGCGCGATAGAGAAAGGCGAAGGCGTCGTCCCGAGCCACGGCGATCTGTACGCCATCGAGCAGGCGCGGCGGCGGCTCGGGGGCCTCGGCCTCGAGCGTCACCCGTGCCGGCAAGCGGTCGAGGCCCGCCTCCTTGAGAACCTCGGCGGCGGCATCAAGTTGCGCATCCAAGCCAGCGAGTTCGCCGGCCTGCACCAGTCCCAGGTGACGGTCGGGAATGGCCATCGCCTCATGTCGCGGAATGGCACCGAGCAGAGTGAGCCCTGCCGGCATGCTCTCCGCCAGCAACCTGCCGTGGCCCGGGCTGCCGACACGGTTGGCGATCACCTCGTGGATGGCGAGCTCGGGATGGTAATTGGCCAGCCCCTGCGCCACGGCGCCGAAGGTCTGAGCCATGCCCCAGGCATCGATTACCGGCAGCGCCGGAAGTCCGGCGAGTATCGCCAGATCGGCGCTGGACGGGTCGCCGTCAAACAGCCCCATGGAGCCCTCGACCAGGATCAGGTCGGCTTCCTGGGCGGCCTCGGCCAACCGCCAGCGACACTCGGCCTCGCCAGTCATCCAGGGATGCAGCTGATAGACCGACTGGCCCGAGGCCACTTCCTGCACCATAGGGTCGAGATAATCCGGACCATGCTTGAAGACACGAACCTTGCGGCCCGCATTGCGGTGCAGTCTCGCCAGCGCCGCGGTGACCATGGACTTGCCCTGGCCGGAGCCTGGGGCGGTGATCAAGGCGGCGTGGCACTCGCCGCGAATGGTTGTGGTTGTCATATCACCTCGCAGGAACGAAAACGGGGGAACCGTCGATCTCGGCGGTGGCCAGGGGCTGGTCATAGAGCCGTTCCAGGGCACTCGGCACCAGCATGGTCTCGCGAGGGCCCCAGCAGGCCTCGCCGCCGGGATAGAGCAGCAACAGATGGTCGCACCAGCGTGCCGCCAGGTTGAGGTCGTGGAGACACATCATTACCGCATGCCCTGAAGCGGCCTGCTCGGCGAGCAATGCCATGACAGCGGTCTGGTGATGCAGGTCCAGATGGTTGGTGGGTTCGTCGGCAAGCCATATCTTCGGCCCCTGGGTCAGCACCGTGGCAATGGCCAGACGCTGACGCTCACCGCCGGAGAGGGTGTTCACCAGCCGGTCGGCCAGGTGTGCCACGTCCAGGCGGGCCAGGGCCGCCTCGGCCAGGCGCAGGTCTTCTCCTCTCTCCATCTGCCATGGCGACAGGAAAGGGTGACGGCCAATCAGAGCGGTCTCACGCACCGTGGCAGGGAAGCCATCCTGGCTATCCTGGAACACCAGGCCCAGCGACTGGGCTATCTCGCGGCGGCCCAGCCTGGAGAGCGGACGATCATCGAGGGACACCTGGCCGTCACGCGCCGCACGCAGGCCGGCCAGTGTGTGTAGCAAGGTCGTCTTGCCGGCGCCATTGGGACCCAGCACCCCCCAGACCTGTCCTGGCTCGAGAGAGATATCCAGCGGCTGCCCATCGGCACGGCCCGGCACGTCGATGACCAGCTTTCTCGCCTCGAGACGGCTCATCAGCGGCTCCGGTAGAGCAGGTAGAGGAAGGTCGGAACGCCGAGCAACGCCGTGATGACGCCCACCGGCAGTTGCTCCGGGGCAATCATGGTGCGTGCCAGGGTATCCGCCAGCACCAGCAGGGTACCGCCAGCCAAAGCGCAGGCCGGCAGGATGAGGCGTTGATCGTTGCCCAGCATCAGGCGCAGCATGTGCGGCACCACCAGGCCGACGAAGCCGATGCTACCGGCGGTGGTCACCGCCATGGCGGTGAGCAGGCTTGCCGCAATATAGATCAACCACTCCAGCGGGCGAACCGATACCCCCAGCGCCGCGGCTTGCAGCGGCCCACGCGCCAGCACGTTGAGGCTTCGCCCCAGCGGTATCACCAGCAGGCAGACTGCCATGAGCAGCGTCATTGGCGGCCAGGGTGTGCGCGCGTAGGAGAGATCGCCCATCAGCCAATAGAGCATTCCCGGGAGCCGTTCGGCGGGGCTAATCGCCAGCATGAGGGTGATGACCGCACCCCAGCCGGCGGCCACCACGACCCCGGTCAACAGCAGCCGCGAGGGGGTCCAGCTGCCGGTGCCATGGGCCAGGCCGAATACCAGCAGGGTGGATAGCAAGGCGCCACCAAACGCCGAACCGGAGATCACCATGCCTCCCATGCCCCCCAACATCGCCGCCAGGGCGCCCACCGACGCGCCGCCGGATAGCCCCAGCACATACGGATCGGCCAATGGGTTGCGCAACAGCACCTGCATCAGCGCACCCGCCACCGCCAGGAGCCCGCCCACGGCGAAAGCCGACAGCGAGCGCGGCACCCGCAATTCGAGGACCAGCGTGCGCGACAGGGCCTCTCCCCCGCCACGCAGCACCGCCCACAGCTCGCCGGCCGCCACGTTGGCGCTGCCGACGCTGACTGACAACGCCAGCGCCGCCAGCGATGCCGCCAGCAATATGCCCAGGGGCAAGCTCAACTGTCGCATCAGGCTGGTCTACCGTCTGCCACGTGCCACCTCCAGCTTCTCACACAGGATCCGGCTGCCTTCCAGCAGACGCGGCGTCGGACGCTGGATCAGCGATGGCGGCACGAAGAAGAGATTGTCCCGGGCTACCGCCGTCAGCGTCGGATACTGCTCCCAGTGTGTCAGCCAGTGGCGGTTCTCCTCGCCCATGCCGCCAGCGACGATCGCCTCGGGATCGGCGGCGAGTACCGACTCGTCATCGATACGCGGCACCAGTCGCGGCAGTGCGCCGAAGACGTTGATACCGCCGCACAGGGAGACCACCTGGCCTATCAGGTGTTCATCGTTGATGCTCATCAGCGGCTCATCCCAGACCTGATAGAACACCGACACCGGCTCGGCGTCGGCATATCGCTCGGCGAGCGCCGCCATGCCGTCGCGAAATACCGCGGCTGCCTGGTCGCCCGCCTCCCGGGTATCGGCCAAGATCGCCAGTCGCTCGATGGCACTGGAGACGCCCTCGACATCACGAGGCTCGATGTAGAAAACCGGCATGCCGAGCGCCTCGATGGTCTCGAGCTGTTCGGGCGGGTTTCCGGTCATCCAGCCGATCACCAGGTCCGGTAGCAGGGTCACCAAAGCTTCCAGGTCCATCCGGGTGTGGCTTCCCACCGACTGGACCTCTTGCGCTTCGGGCGGGTAGTCGCTGTAGGCCACCACCGCGACCACCTTCTCCCCCGCACCGGCGGCGTAGACCAGCTCGGTGGCACCCGGCGAGAGTGCTGCAATGCGGGTGGCAGGCGCTTCCAGGCAGACCTCCCGGTCGCGGTCATCGACCACGCAGCGCTCCTCGCCATCCGCCATGGCCGAGAGCCCCGGGAGGCCGGCTAGACCCAGCGCGACCAGCGGCCAGCGCCAAGCGCCGCCGAGGCACGCCAGATCAATGGCCAAAGTGAACGCTGACAAACGCGGCACGGCCGGCACTGAGGTAGTCACGGGTAGTTTCGTACTCCTTGTCCAAGGCATTCTCGACGGTGAGGCGAGCGGACCATAGCGGGGCAAACTGCCACCCGGCGCGCAGATTAACCAACCCAAAGCCACCGATGCGATCGGTATTAGCGGCATCCTCGTAGCGGTAGCCTTGCAGGATCCAGGAGCCGCCCAAGGACCACTCGCCCAGTTCCCGATCCACGTCGAAGCGTGCAGCTTGCGAGGTGCGCCGACGCAGCCGGTTACCCGTTTCACGATCTTCAGGATCCGTCCAAGTCAACGTCCCTGCCAGAGACCAACCCGAAACATCAGCGCCACCCGACAGCTCGATGCCACGAATTCTCGCCTCGTTGATATTGGTAGGGCGACTATCACCATCAATACTCTCCGTGGCGATCAAATCGTCAACCGACGTCTGGTACGCGGCCAGATCCCAAAACATGGTCTGGTATTGACCGCGGATACCGAATTCGACAGTGGATGACGTTTCCGCACGCAAGTCAGGATTGCCTTGATACGAGCCCCAAGGCCCGAAGTCTTCGAAGGGCCAATACAGGTCATTGAAAGTCGGCGCGCGGAAAGCGGTGCCGTAACTAGCACGCAGGGTATGGTGGCCATCGAGATCATAGCCCAGCGCCAGGCTACCGGTGACTTCGTCGCCGTAGGCCTCGTTGTCGTCATAGCGCAGGGCGCCCTGCACAGCAACGGGGGAGAAGTCGAGCAGGCCCTGGGTGAAAACAGCGGTATTATCGCGGCTTGTCACGGCGTGGCCTGTCGTGCCGGAAACCCGATCTTCGCTGTACTCGGCACCGGCAACCAACTCGTGCGGACCGAAGCCAAGCGTATTCTGCCAACGAACGGTCTGAGTGCGAGTGTCGATGATGGAATCGCCAGTAGTCCGGAAGTTATCACTTTCATCCCGTGCTTCGCTCAGAGTCAGGCGGCTCCGCCAGTTTTCAGTCACCGGAAGCTCGCCGTAAACGCCGGCGACTTGCTGGACGAAATCCATCTCACCGCCATCGTATTCGTTGCTGCCCCGCGCCCTCAGGGCCAGCATGCCGACCTCGGCTCCGCCGTCGAATTCATGGGCAATGCGGGCCAGAGCCGAAGTATTGTCGTAGCCCTTGTCCTCGCCGTCGCGCCGCACCGGCGTTCCGTCGGTACTGAAATGGCTACCGGCGAAGCTGTAGCGGGTACCGCGGCTGCTGCCGGAGAGACCTGCACTGTAACGCTGGGTATTGAAGGAGCCACCACCAACGGAGACACGCGGATGCGGGCCGCCCTCTTCAGCCTCATGGGTGAAAAGCTGCACCACGCCGCCCACGGCATCGGCGCCGTAGAGGCTGCCACGGGGGCCGCGGACGATTTCGGCACGCTCGAACATCCGGGGTTCGAGGTAGTGCCAAGCCGCGCCACCGGCGGTGGCGGAGCGCAGCCGGATGCCGTCGATCATCAGTGCCGTCGACTCGTTGCCGGTACCGCGCAGATAGACGCTGCTGTTCTTGCCGAAGCTGCCATTCGAGGTGACATCCACCCCAGGCTGGCCGCGGAGCATATCGGTCATGCTGGTTGGATCCTGACGGCGCAGGGTGGCCTCGTCGAGTAAGGTGACGGAGGAGAGCGTCTCGTCGGCGGTGCGCGGCGCCAGGGTGGCGGTGACGACCATCGGGTTGAGCGCGACGGTATCGTCGTGCTCGGCGGTGGTGGTCTGGGCCTGGACGACCAGCGGAAGTGCAGCCAGGCTGAAGGCAGCCAGGCCAAGAGAGGCGTTGGTTCTGGTTTTCATGGTATTCCCTTGCTCGCCGTGCCTACCCGCACGGTCTTCTCTATGAAGCCGGGGCGACGTGAAGGGACGAGGAGAGGGAAAACGTGAAAACCATGCCTGCCCTGCCCCTGGTCGCCCACCGCAACCCGGCATAAGGGAAACGCCGCAAGAATGACTGAATGGACGAAGCGCAGTGATACGCGTCATTCCGCTCATCGACAAATGGGCGTTTCCTGAGCTCTCAGGCCGGTCTCCGGGCTTACGAGCGAAGCGGCATGTAGAACAGGCCAGCTTCGGGACCATCGCCTTCCCATGCCAGGGCACAGTGGCGCAATGATGGACCCAGACTCGATCACCGTTGCGGGGGCAGCGTCGGATTGTTCTCCGTTCATCATGAAGAGCGGAGCGATCACCGACTTCCCGATTAACCTCAGATAACGTGATGAGGCACCTGAAAGGTGGACGTAAGCTAGCAATCGCTCCGAGGGGCGTCAATCTCAATCACCCGAGTATTGACCTGGCGCAGTGGTTGAACGAGCCCGTGGCGCACGTACCATACCTGTTCCGCCAGTGACGCTGCATCTTGGCCCAGCCAACCAGCAAGATCGCGCAGGCGTCTATCCCGATGCGCCATTGGGACGATCCCGCGTCCTATTTCTGCTAGAACCAGTATCATGGTCAGCCCGAGATCACGCTCGGCTTCAAGGATAACCGCCAAGGCTGCGGCTAGTTCATGCCGTAGCCGGTCATCATCGGGTTCCCGAACCAGGGCCGCCTCCAACCAGGCCGACCAGCCCGTCACGACCAGCCCCCCTCCCGGCTCAAGTGCCGCCTGCCAGTCGAATAGGTCTGCCTGTGGATCGAGGCGATACCAGGCAGCCGTAGGAAAATGACGGACTACGGCCGCACGCTTGCCGGCGCAGGCACCGCCGATGAAGAGCTGCATTGCCAGCCTCCCTGCCGATGGGTAAAGGTCAGCCGCCGCCCCTGGGCCTGACCGACGCTGCCGTCCCAGAAGTCGATGGCCTCGCAGCGTCGGCGCAGTTCACGTATCACGCCGCCATGGGTCACGGTCAGTATCCGTCGATACCCTTCGGCCTCGGCGGCCAGAAACAGCTCCGTCAGCCAGGCGCCAAGCCGTTGCCTCAGCGCTGCCGTGGATTCTCCGCCGGGCGGGGCCTGCTCGCCGCGGCTGTCGATCCAGGCCCGATAGAGCGGCTCGTCCTTGAGGTCCGCATAGCGCATGCCTTCATAGTCACCGAAGTCGAGCTCTCGCAGCCTGGCGTCGAAACGAGGCTCGCAGGACGTGTCACCGGCACTCCACACATGTGCCAGGGTCTGGCGACAGCGGGTCAGGTCACTGCAGTACACCGCCTCGAAACGCTTATCGGCCAACTGGTCTCGCAGTCGATCCATGGCATCGAGGGCATCGGGCAGCAGCAACGGGATGTCGCGCTGCCCCTGGTAGCGCTGCTCACGGTTCCAGTCGGTCAGCCCATGGCGAACGATCACCAGTTCCAGCGTTGTCGGTTCCATCATCCTTCCTCCTTTCCCGGGCAGTCAGCCCGACACCCACCAGGCCCAGGCAATCAGCAGCAGCCATAGCTCCCCAACTTCGATGGCGGCCCCGACGATATCCCCATTGACCCCGCCGAAGGCGCGGCTCATGAGCAGGCCATAGCCCAGCAGGAAAAGCAGCAGACAACCCAGCAGCAGCGCAGCCAGCCCACTCGCCAGGAAAAGCCCCCCCGGCAGCAGCCAGTACACCGCCACCAGGGGCACCAGCGAGAACGCAAGATCGCGGCGCTGCAGGTGCTGTCGCCAAGCCCAGGCCAGGCCCTCGCGCCGGGCGCAGGGTGCAAGCAGCAGCAACGCGACACCACCCAGGCGCCCCAGAGCTGGCACCACCACGAGCACGACCAGACTCACTCCCGCCTCCAGCAAGGTCCAGAGCAGCGTCACCTTCCAGGCCAGCAGGAAGAGCAGCGCCAGGATGCCGAAGCTGCCCACCTGGGGGTCCTTCATGATCTCCCAGCGCCGCTCCAGCGGCGCATTGCTGCCCAGGGCGTCGGCCACATCCATCAGGCCATCCAGGTGCAACCCACCGGAGAGTGCCACCCACAGGCTAAGCAGCAGCAGCGCCAGCATTGGCGTGGGTAGAACGCTCTGCAGCAGCGCCCCGATGCTGGCAAGGATCGCCCCGAGCACCAATCCGACAAGCGGGTAGCAGCGCAGCGCCCAGCGGCTAGTGGCAGGCGTCCAGGGGCATGCAACCGGCACCGGCAGCCGGGTCAGGAACTGGATCGCCAGCAGCAGGCCATAGCCGGCTTCTCTCATGGTGCGGGCTCCTCATCGGTTTTCCATTCGATGGCCATGCCCGCCACCACCTCGACCACGCGATCCGCCTCCATGGCCAACTGACGGTGCAGCCGCTGCAGGAAGGCCAGATAGCGCCAGGTCTCGGCATCCCGGGGCGGCAGGTCCTCGTTGAGGTCGTTGGATACCACCACCAGGGCGATCTGTCTTTTCCCGGCATCGAGTAGCAGCTCCGCCAGCTCTGCGCATCCCTCTTCTTCGTCGAAGCCGGCTTCATAGAGCGCTCGGCTGGCCCAGAGCGTCAGGCAGTCGAGCAGCACGGTGGCCCCGACCGGCACCTCCGCGAGCGCCTTACCGAGCGCCAGCGGAGCCTCCCGGGTGGTCCAGCCGCTGCCTCGTTCGCGTCGATGACGCTCGATACGGGCCGCCATCTCGCTGTCCGAAGCCGTGGCGGTGGCCAGGTAGAAACACGGCCCACCACGCCGCTGCTGCCAGTCGAGGGTCAGCCGCTCGGCCACTGCGCTCTTGCCCGATCGGGCCCCGCCGCTGACGAAGGCGATCATGGCGCCCCCTCCGCCGTCAGCGCCGCGAGCAGACGATCGTTATCGGCGCGTCCGCGCAGCGCCAGCCGAACCCAGCCTCCGTCGAGGCCGGGGAAATTATGCGTATGGCGGGCCAGGATGCCGGCCTGCAACAATCGCCGCAGCAATGCATCGCCTGCTGGCGAGCCACTGCCCTGGCGCACCAGAAAGAAATTGACCCGGCTCGGCACCACCTCGAGGCCCAGCGACAGCAGGCCCGACTGAAGGCGCGGGCGCTCCTCACGCAGCCAGGCATGGGTGCGATCGAGAAAGTCGCTATCCGCCATCAGGGGCGCCACCAGGGCAGCGGAAAGGTGATTGACGCTCCAGGGGGGCTGGCCAGCCTGGAGCCGACGGATCGTCTGCGCGCCTGCCAATAGATAGCCCAGCCGCAGTCCCGGCAGGGTATACAGCTTGGTCAGGGAACGCAGCAGGATCAGGTTGTCGAAACGTGCCAGCAGCGGAGTCAGCGCTTCCCCTGGCTCGTCAACGAAATCGATGAAGGCCTCGTCCACCACCACCGTGACGCCCTGCTGCCGCGCCGAATCGAGCAGCCTCTCCATGGTATGCCATGGCAACAGGGTGCCGGTGGGGTTGTTGGGCCGACAGAGAAAGAGCACGTCGGCCTGGTGGAGCGGGGAGGCCAGCCTGTCCAGGGCCAGGTCGAAGGCCGGTGCCGCCAGGGGAAGCGGGGTGATCTGGAAACCATGTGCCGCGCAGGCCCGTGCATACTCCGAGAAGCTTGGCTCGACGATGACAGCCTGGCCACGGGCATGCAGCCCGGCGGCCAGAAAGATCGCCTCGGCACCGCCGTTGGTCAGCAGTACCTGATTCGGGTCAACGCCGTCGTGACGGGCGATTGCCTCGCGTGGCTCTGTGTAGCTCGGGTCGGGGTAGCGGGATAGTCCCGCCATCGCACCGGCAATGGCATCGCCCAGCCAGTCGGGCGGCCCCAGCGGATTGAGATTGGTACTGAAGTCCACCAGGGGCTGGATCGCCGGCAGGCCGAAGCGTGCCAGCAGGGCTGACGCCTGTCCGCCGTGACTCGGCCAGGCACTGTGTGATCTCATGCCAGCCCCTCCTTTACCACTATCATGAGCGCCATCAGCAGAACGAAGAGCAGCCAGGTTCCATGCAGGTGGCGGATCGACAGCACGATATGACGAACCTCCAGCGCCGCGAGCGGCCGTCCCAGCGTGGCACGATGGGAGGCGACCCCGGCATAGTGGTTGGTGCCGCCCACCTGAACGCCCATCAGGTTGGCCATCATCGCCTCCGGCCAGCCGCTGTTGGGACTGGCATGGCGTGGAGCCTCGCGCCAGGTGGATGCCAGGGCACCGCGGGTACGTGCGCCGGGAATCGTGAAGGCCGCCAGCCACATCGCCAGCGCGGTGAGGCGTGCCGGCACCCAGTTGGCCGTATCGTCGAGCCGGGCCGATGCCCAGCCGAAGTCACTGTAGCGCTCGTTGCGATAGCCGACCATGGAGTCCAGGGTATTGACCGCCTTGTAGGCCAGGGCCAGGGGAGCCCCGCCGAGCAGGGCCCAGAACAGCGGCGCGGTGACACCGTCGACGCTGTTCTCGGCCACCGTCTCCACTGCCCCCCGTGTGATCTCGCTCTCGTCGAGCGTTGCCGTATCGCGCCCAACGATCATCCCCAGGGCACGGCGCGCCCCCGCCAGGTCACCGGCGACCAGGGGCCGAGCCACGTCCCGTGCGGCATCCTGCAGTCCCTTGATGGCCAGCGCAGAGGCCAGCAGGCCGATCTCCGCGGCCAGCGCCAGCAGAGGGTGAAGCCATGCCAGCCCCGCCAGCAGCCCCCAGGCCAGGAGATAGACGCCCATGACCACGAGAAGGGTCATGATGGCTCCCTTGCATTGGCGCGCCCGTGGCGAACCGCGGTTCCAGGCTCGCTCCAGCCGGGCGATCACCCGCCCCATGCCCACCACCGGGTGGGGCAGCCAGCGTGGATCGCCAATCATCAGGTCGAGCAGGATCGCCATCGCCACCAGGGCAAGCAGGGCCAGAGAGAACGGCTCTGCCGTCATGCGCCTTCGCTGCCCGCAACCCCGGCAGAGGCGAAGGTGGCCATATCGGCCAGCATGCGGGTCGCCGCTTCCAGCAGCGGAAACGCCAGCGCCGCCCCGGTGCCCTCTCCCAGGCGCAACCCGAGCTCCAGCAGCGGGTCACCGCCCAGCGCCGTCAGGGCATGCACGTGGCCCGGCTCCCGGGAACGGTGTCCAAAGATCAGATAGTCGCGCACCTTCGAATCGATGCGACAGGCCAGCAGGGCCGCCACGGTGGCAATGAAGCCATCCACCAGCAGTGGGACACGTCGAGACGCCCCTCCCAGGTAGGCGCCGGCCATGGCGGCGATCTCGAGCCCTCCCAGCTTGGACAGGATATCCAGCGGATCCTGAGGGTCCGGCGCCCGGGCCTCGATGGCGCGCTCGATGACGGCTTGCTTGTGGGCCAGCCGGCTCTCGGGAATGCCGGTGCCCTGCCCGGTCAGGTCGGCTACCGGCTCACCGGTCAGCACCGCCAGCATGGCGCTGCTTGCGGTGGTGTTGGCAATGCCCATCTCTCCCACGATCAGGCAGCGACACCCGGCGGCCACGGCCCGCTCGGCGGCGCGAATGCCCACCTCGATCGCCTGCACCGCCTCGGCCCGCTGCATGGCATCCTGCTCGGCAAAATTGGCGGTGCCCCTGCGCACCTTGTCGTGCACCAACCCACTCTCGCCGCCCCGCGCGGCGCTGTCCCGGGAGAGTTCGCTGGCCACACCCACGTCGATGACCTCGAGCCGCGCACCGATCTGGCGGGCGAAGACATTGATGGCTGCCCCGCCGGCAACGAAATTTCCCACCATCTGGGCGGTAACTGCCTGGGGAAATGCCGAGACGCCCTCGGCGGCGACACCATGGTCGGCGGCGAATACCAGCACGCCGGGCGGGGTGATACGGGGCAGCTCCTCGCCCGTGATGGTGGCGAGGGTGATCGCCAGCGATTCCAGCCGGCCGAGACTGCCCGGCGGCTTGGTCAACCGATCGAGGTGATCGGCCACGCGTCCAGCGATGTCCCTGTCGGTGGACTGGAGGCGGGCAAGGGTATCGGCGAGCATCGTGGCATCCTGCGTGGGTGTGGAAAGGAGCATGGCAAGGGGCACCATATTAGCAAGAGCAGGGCATGGTGCGCATGCCGCTCAGGAGACCCGCTTAGTCTCTATCGCGAAATTGCCGCCCCCTGGCCGCAACGGTTCCCCTGCCTCGCCCGGCTCGGCTGCCGGCTCCGCGCTGTCATGCCATGCCAGCCGAGCGGAGTTGCCCATGACGCTCAGCGAACTCGCCACCATGGCCAGCACGGCGATCAGGGGAGGAATCGCCATGCTCACCGCCAGCCCCAGCGCCAGGGCATTGTAGAGCCCCGAGAGCACCAGGTTCTGGCGCATCACCCGACGGGTCCGACGGGCCAACCACCATGCGGAGGCCACGCCCTCGATGCCCGGGCGCATCAACACCACGCCGGCCCCTTCCCGGGCGGCCGAACTCGCACCCAACGGGGCCATGCCCACCGTGGCGGTAGCCAGGCCGAGCACGTCATTGATGCCGTCCCCCACGTAGAGCGAGGGCTGGGGCAGTGCCCCGACGAGCCTTGCCTTGGCTTCGGGGCTCCGCTCCGGGTAGCACTCCTCGGCCGACAGGCCCACAGTCCTGCCAAGGCTTTCGACGGCACCTCGCCGATCGCCGCTGATCAGAGCCAGGGCCAGGCCGGCTTCACGCAGCCCTGCCAGCGTCTCGCCGGTGCCGGGTAACGGCTGCTCCCCCAGGGCAAAACTCCCCAGCCAGCGGCCATCGCAGGCCAGCAGTATCTCGCTGCTAGCTTCCTCGCCGTTTTCAGGCGCACGAATGCCCTGCTCCGCCAGCCACGAACGACTGCCCAGCAGCAGCTCGCGGCCATCATCGAGCCGAACCCGTCGCCCGCGTCCGGCGAGCTCCTCCGCCAGGGCGATGCCCTCCGTCTCGAACACGCCTTCATCACGCAGATGACGTCGCAACGCCCTTGCCAGCGGATGCTGGCTATCCCGTGCCGCCTTGGCCGCGAGCGACAGCAGCGTCGCCCGTACGCCATCGGGGGCCACGTTGACGCCGAGCACCCTCGGCTCCCCGGGCGTCAGGGTGCCGGTCTTGTCGAACGCCGCGGCCCGGATGCCCGCCAGGCTCTCGAAGGTGCTCGGGTCGCGAAACACCACGCCCCGGGCGAGTGCCTGACCACTGCCCGCCAGCCCGGCCAGGGGCACCGCCAGGCCCACGGCACAGGGACAGGCCACGACCAGTACCGACAGCGCCCGCACCAGGGCGTCCTCTCCGGGCACGCCCGCCAGCAGCGCCATGCCCCAAGTGAGCAGGGCAAGCGCTACGGCCAGCGGGCTCAGCCAGGCGGCGAAGCGGTCGGCCAGGCGCTGTAGCTCCCCCTTGCGCGCCTGCTGCCACCACATCTGCTCACGCAGCTTGTCCAGTCGGCACTCACCGGCGAGGGCCGTCACCTCCAGTATCAATGACCCACCCAGGTTGCGACAGCCAGCTGCCACGGCGTCACCCGGCAGGCAACGACGGGGCGCACTCTCCCCGGTGAGCGGTGCAAGGTCGAGCAACGCCTCCCCCTCCCTGAGCACCCCATCCAGGGGAAGCACCTCGCCTTGATCCACACAGAGACAATCGCCCGGCGCTACGTCCTCCACCGGGCAGCTCCGCCAGCGCCCCCGCTGCCGCCGGCGCACATCAGCCGGTGGCGTATGCAGGGCATGCAGTGCACGAAGGCCGCGATGACGACAGAGGGTCTCGACCAGCCGACCCGCCAGCAGCAGCAGGATCAGCATGACCGCCGTGTCGAAGTAGACCTCTGACAAACCGCGATAGAGCAGCCACAGCGACACCGCCACAGCCCCCAGGGTACCCAGCGAGACCAGCGCATCCATGCCGGGGCGCCTGGCACGCAGGGTTCGCCAGGCGGCACGATAGAATGGCAGCCCGGCATAGGCCACCACCGGCAGGGCAAAGGCCCCCGACACCCAGGCCAGTACCTGCTCCAGTCCGGCATCGGGCAGCGCCCCCGCATAGATCAGCAGCGATGCGATCATCGTCCACATGCCGAAGGAGGCAGCGATCAGCAGGCGCAGGATGAGGTAGCGGCTCTCCTTCTCGAGGCGTGCCTCGGCATCGCCCGCCGCCTCCGGTGGTCCCAGCCGATAGCCGATGCGCCGTACCGCGCTGGCCAGGACGCTCTCGTCGAGTGCCTCGGCTTGCCCGCACACCAGCAGGGTCGCGCTGGGATAATGCAGGCTGGCGGACGTCACGCCGGGCAACCGTTCCAACTGCGCCTCCACCGCAAGGGCACAGCTGGTGCACCAGAGCCCCTGCACCGAAAAGAGCGCTTCGGCGAGGTCCCGGGATTCACTGTGGGTAGATGACGTCATGCCAACAAGCGTAATGGGCCGTCGTCATTTATCCAGCATTGGCACTTCATAGGCTGGCCTCTATACTGTACATAAATACAGCTAACGGAGTCGTGACCATGCCGCCATCCGACCAGCAGCCGCCACGCAAGGGGCGCGGCGCCACCTTCAATCCGGACAACCGCTTCGCCCCCACTCACAGCGAAACCGAGGACGATGGCTGGTGGCAGGACGCGACGCCTCAGCGCCTCGCCACACTGGTACGCGACGAAACCGCCCGCAGTGCCCTGTCATGGAACCGCTCCCCGGATCTGCCCTTCGACCGCTCGCTCAACCCCTACCGGGGCTGCGAGCATGGCTGCATCTACTGCTATGCCCGGCCCAGTCACGCCTATTGGGACCTCTCGCCCGGGCTCGACTTCGAGACCCGACTGATCGCCCGCAGCGGCCTGGTGGAACGCCTGCGGGAGGAGCTATGCCAGCCGGGTTATGTCTGTCGGCCGATCAGCCTCTCCGGCAATACCGACTGCTACCAGCCGCTGGAAGCGGAGCGCGGCAGCACCCGAGAGATACTCACCTTTCTGCTCGAATGCCGCCATCCGCTTTCGATCATTACCAAGAGCGCCCTGATCCTGCGCGATCTCGACCTGCTGACCGAGCTGGCCGGCCACAACCTGGTTCGCGTCATGATCAGCCTGACAAGCCTGGACCCTGACCTCAAGCGCACCCTGGAGCCGCGAGCCGCCTCCCCCACCGCCCGGCTGCGAACCATCGAGGGACTCGCCCAGGCCGGCGTGCCGGTCGGCACCCTGATCGCCCCGGTGATTCCCGGGCTCACCGACCATGAAATGGAGCGACTGCTGGAGGCGGCCCGAAAGGCCGGTGCCGACTGCGCCGGATGGACCCTGCTGCGACTTCCCCACGAGGTCGCACCGCTGTTCAAGGAGTGGCTGCATGCCCACTACCCCGAGCGGGCCGGCAAGGTGATGAGCCTGATGCGTCAGTGTCGCGGCGGCATGACCTATGACGCCCGCTACGGCAAGCGCATGCGTGGCCAAGGGGTGTTTGCCGACCTGCTGGCCCAGCGCTTCGGTCATGCCTGCCGGCGACTGGGCCTCAATGAACCGGCCGCACGCTCGGCGCAGCGACTGGATGTCACGGCCTTCCGGCCGCCCCGCGACCAGGGCGACCTGTTCGAATAAAGTCAGCCGGTCTGTGGAGGCGACTCTTCCGTCACCTCACGCCGATCCTCAAGCACGGTGCCGCTCCTGTGCAGCTCGGCTTCATGGTCCGCTTCGCGCCAGGGCTCGGCCAGTGCCTCGGCGTACCACTGCTGCATGACCGGCAGTGCCAGCAGGCGCTCGGTATAGGCCAGTGACGGATCGCTCAACTCCAGGCCAAAGGTCTGCACGCGAAATGCCACCGGAGCGAAGAAGGCATCCACCGCCGTGAAAGCGTTGCCCGCCAGGAAGGGTCCGCCAAAGCGCTCGAGCCCCTGCTGCCAGAGCTCGTCGAGCCGTGCCAGGTCATGCGCCAGCTTCGGCGACACCTCATGCAGCCGCACCCGCACCCCGCAGTTCATGGCGCACTGTCCACGCAGCGCGGAGAAGCCGGCGTGCATTTCGCTACTGGCGCAGCGGGCCCAGGCCCGGGCATCGTCGTCGTCAGGCCATACGCCGGCATGTCGCTCCGCCAGGTACTCGATGATGGCCAGCGAGTCCCAGACCGGGCGGGTACCATCTTCCAGGCAGGGGACCAGGCCCGATGGCGAGAAGCTACGAAACGAGGCCCAGTTGATACCGGGGGTGCCGGTCGCGAAGGGTGTCAGGCACTCCTCGAAGGGGATCTCGAGCTGGCGCATCAGCACCCAGGGGCGCAGCGACCACGAAGAGTAGTTCTTGTTGGCGATATGCAGGCGGTACATGTTTCTTCCCTGAGCTGTCGATGTCGGAAGCACAAGCATAGCCGCTTGCCGCAACACTGCGACACCGTTTCAGGCCACCGCCACCTCGTAGCCGGTGAACTTGCGCAGGTTGATCACGCCACTGTCGAGGATCAGGTACTGCCCCTTCAGGCCCAGCAGGGTGCCGGCCACGACGGGGTTCTTGTCGAAGTTGTGGGAGACGATCTTGCGGGGAAATTCCAGGACCGGGTAATCGAACGCCATCGGCGAGGCCTCGAGCACCTGAATCGCCTCGGCCCCGAAGCGCTCGTGCAGGTTGGCGAGCCCACCTTCCAGGCGCGCCAGCAGCCGATCCCGTTCAGCACAAAGATCCAGCGGCTCGATCTCGCCCTTGAGCATGGCCCGCCAGTTGGTGCGATCGGCCACCTCCTCCTTGAACAGCATCTCGACGAAGCCCGACTGCTGACGCGTCTCGACTTGCAGTATGGGCAAGGCCTGGATCGCTCCCTGGTCCAGCCAGCGAGTCGGCACCTGGGTACCGCGGGTGATGCCGACCTTGAGGCCGGAGGAGTTGGCCAGGTAGACCACATGGGGCTGGAAGCAGTGGCGCTCCCCCCACTCCGGCTCGCGGCAGGTGCCGGCGAAGAAATGACAGGTCTCCGGCTTCATGATGCAGGTATCGCACTGGGCCAGCTTCTTGAAGCAGGGATAGCAGTGGCCCTGGGCAAAGCTCTTCTTCGTCGCACGACCGCAATGGGTGCAAGCGATGGCGCCCGTCCAGGTCAGCCGCAGCGGCTTGCCCAGACGCGCATTAAGGTCGAGACGCTCCTCGCCGGCACGCAGGGTATAGCGTACCGGTTCGCCCTGTTCACCGGGGACGATAGCCATCTTGCTCAGGCAGCCCTGAATGACGGCGAGATTGATTTCTGTCTTTTCAATAATGTTCATAGGAAGTGCGGCATAGATTGGCGAGCGGGATGAAGAGCAAGGCGCACGCAGCGCAGAACCGAGCGAAGCGACAAACAGCCGTAGGCTGGCCCCGAAGGGGCGAAAAGCCGAAGGCTTCGAGTCCACCGGAGCCTATGCGGTACTAGGTGAGGATGTCGACGGTCCGACGCTTCGGCAGCGCGCAACGAAGCGATTCGCACGCGCAGCCATTTATGCCGTATTTCCTCAGTCACGGGTGGCATCCCGGGCCAGGCCAGCCAGCTCCGGCGGCACATCGGCGCCGGAGCTGGCGCTACCGCAGGTGCGCTGCTCCAGATAGCCGACCCGCTGCGCCTCGGGCACGTTGTTCTCCACCTCGTAGCGCATCACCGCCTCGAGGCAGAGCTCGGTCTGGTCAGGGGTCAGCATCCGGCCGTCCGGCCATTTGCGCAGGGCCACCGCCTGCTTGAGGCTATCGTAGATGGCCGGGGTCATCTGCTGGATCATGCGCTCGAAGGTCATGTCGCTCATTGCAAACTCTCTTGATCAAAGGCGGCGGGCACGTCCGGAATAATACCACCCCATGGCCAGCCCCACGACCAGGCCGCCAAGATGCGCCTCGTTGGCCACATTGCCGAAGCCCACGGCAGCGGCGGCGTCGGTCATGGTGAAGACCATCCAGCCCAGCATGAAGACCACCAGCATCTGGGGAACGAAGAAGCCGCTCTGCGGCGCACGCCGGGACATCAGCCAGACATAGCCCAGCAGCGCGAAGTCGACCCCGGACATGCCGCCAAACAGCACCGTGCCGGTGGCGTACTGGGCCAGGTTGGCGCCGATGCCGGCCACCAGCAGAATCGTCAGCATGCGCCAGGAGCCCTGCAGGGCCTCGACCTGGCGTCCGAAATACCACAGCCACATCATGTTGAAGATCAGATGCATCCAACCGAAATGCAGGAAAGCCGGGGACAGTAGCCGCCATACCTGTCCCGATACCATGGCATCGCCCAGACTGCCGAACATGACGCTACCGTTGACGATACCCACAGGCACGATGGTCAGCGTGGCCACCACGATATCGCCCATCAACCCTATCAGCGCGAATACCAGCAGGGAAATTGCCAGCGCCGTGGCTGTAACCGGCGCCTGCCGAAAAGGCACTGCCAGCGAGTTGCCGCCAGACGCCCTCCGACGCCGTTCGGTCGCGAGCCGTTCGCCCCGCTGCCAGCGCGACAACAGCTGCATCATGGCGTCATGCTGGTCTGGATTGGCCAGCCACAATACCTGCCCCTCCTCCTCTTCGGTGAAGCGGTGACCGATCCGGTGGGCCCAAAGCGCTCGGCGCAGCTCTCCGATCTCGGCATCATGGGGAAACAGCATGATGCGGTACATGAACACTCCCGGAAGTCATTAGGGATTCAATTCTGCTTCGCAATGGCGAGCGCCACAATGGCTCGAACCGGAAAATAGGCTTCACACGAGGATTCCCACGAGAGCGGCATACCGACGTACAGAAAAAATCCGGCGGAGGGGGCCGCCGGATAAGAGCAAGGGATCATTCAAGGGAACACTTACTCTGATGGACATTGCGGCGGTAAGTTCAGGGCCGAGAGAAAAAATGTTGTTATTCTTTGTAATGGCATTGCCAGCCTTGAGAACGGCATCGCTCAGTCGAAATCGATCTCCCAAGGCCTGGGCCTTGCCGCCTCCTCCTGAGGCACCCGAACCCAGACGAAATGGTTGGCGTCGAGCCGCGCCTCGCCGCTCCAGCGGTAGGCGACCAGCCGCCCGAACTTCACGGCACTATAGTCAAGGCACGCGATGTTGGCCGTCGGCAGAGCCGGAATTCCCTCACACCAGTAGTGGCCGATGAACAACGGAGGCTCATCGAGCCCATAATGTGGCAGACGAGCCCGCTCGGCCGCGCTGAGCTCACGCTCCTCGAGATCACCAGGCAGGTTGTCCGGCTGGAAGATCACATCGCCCCAGGTTCGCGGTTCCCGCGCCCAGAAATGGGCCCGGAAACTACGCCGGGTAAAGCCGTCCCCTGAATGGATCTCGACGCCTTCCGGCAGGGGCAGGTGTACACCGCGAGTCAGACGATCGAGCACTCGATAGGCGAGAGTGTCCGTCGACACGGACTGCTGCAGGAACGTCTCGTCGATGATGCCCCCGGGGCACTCTCGCTCAAGCGCATCGATCAGGGGCTGGTCCCAGCAGGCATGCACCACCCGAAACTCGCTGAAGTCCAGATAGAGAGGGATCTCCATGAACCAGGCCAGTGTCTCGTCCCACTCCGCCGGATGGTCTCGATACTGGTCCAGGGTCTCCTTGATGATGCGATTGTGTCGCGGCGAATGCTCGCGCAGCCACTCCCGGCCCAGTGGCCGGGGCGCACGATGGCAGTAAGCCAACGCATTGTATTCGTGGTTGCCCATGACGATATGCGCCTCACCCTCCTCCACCATCCGCCGGGCGATACTCACCGCCAGACGGATGCGGGGGCCTCGATCGATCAGGTCACCCAGGAAGATCACTCGCCGGCGTGGGTGGCGATAGACGCCACCGCGCTGATGGTAGCCGAGCTTCTCCAGCAGGGCGCCCAGGGTGGCACCGCAGCCGTGCACGTCACCGATGAGATCGTAGCCTTCGATTGCTGCCTGTCTCGTCACGTCAGTCCCCCAGCCGATTGCTCCAGCCCAGCTTGCTGCGCAGGACCTCATAGAAATTGTGGCCCAGGGGATGGACCAGCTGAACCCGCTGGGGCTTGCGCTTCACGACCAGGACATCGTCGGGCTTGGCCACGGCACGGGTCTGGCCATCGCAGCTGATATGGGGGTAGGTCTGATTGGTCTCGCCGATATGCACGCGGATCTCGCTGGCCGCATCGATCACGATGGGCCGGCTGGAGAGGGTATGGGGAAACATCGGCACCAGTTCGATGACGTCCAGCTTGGGATGCATGATGGAGCCGCCGCCCGAGAGCGAATAGGCGGTGGAACCGGTCGGCGTGGCGATGATCAGGCCATCGCTGCGCTGGCTGTAGACGAACTGGCCGTCGATGAACAGCTCGAACTCGATCATCCGCACCGCCTTGCCCGGATGCAGCACGACCTCGTTGAGCGCATCGCCACTGCCGACCTGGGTTCCATCCCGGTAGAGTTCGGCATCGAGCAGGAACCGCTCCTCGACCTCGTACTGCCCGGCCAGCACCTGCCCGACACGTTCCTCGAGTTCGTCCGGCGAGATATCGGTCAGAAATCCCAGGCGGCCGCGATTGACGCCCAGCACCAGGGTACCGCTATGGCAAAGCGTCCGAGCCGCACCCAGCAGGCTGCCGTCACCGCCCACCACGATGACCAGATCGCAGAGCTCACCGAGGGTGCGGCGACTGGCCTCCGGATGCCCATGGCCGAGCAGCACGGTTGCGGTGCGATCCTCGATGATCACGTGATAGTCCCGCTCGTCGAGGAAATGCAACAGGCGCTTAAGTGTATCGACCACCTTGGTACTTCCCAGGCGACCGATCAGACCGATGTTCTTGAAGGTTTGCATGCCCTGGCCTCTCGGATCACGGCCGGCCATTATGGAGGCTGGCAGCAGGCCGGGCAAACTCAAGCCGCAGCAGTCGCCCGGCGGCGCTGCCACCACTCGTTGAGAAACAATGAGCCGACGATAATGGCTCCGCCGATTGCCAGGCGCGGCAGGTCGGCCTCGCGGTTCCAGATTACCAGGTTGACCAGCAGTCCCGCGGGAATCAAGGCGTTGTTCATGATCGCCAGGGCACCGGCATCCACTCGGGTCGCCCCCAGGTTCCACAGGAAATAACCGATGCCGGAAGCCACCAGGCCCAGCCAGGCGAGCACGCCCCACTGCAGACTAGTGGTGGGCGTGGCAGAGGGATTACCCAGCAGGGCAAAGGCCGGCAATGCGACCATCAACGCGCCGAGATAGAACCAGGCGAAGACACTATGGCGCGGCAAGGATGGCGGCAGGGTCGCCGAGAGACGGCGATAACCCACCTGGCCGAGGGCGAAGCAGAGGTTTGCGCCCTGTACCACCAGGAATCCGAGCCAGAAACCGCTATCGAGGCCCTGGTAGCGGATCACCGCCGCCCCTAGTACGGCGAGGGCCGCCGTGAGCAAGTAGAAAGGCGTGAAACGACCGAACAGCGCATCGTCGAGCAGCGTGACATAGAGGGGCGTGAATATGGTGAAGAGCAGGACTTCCGGCACCGTCAGCAGCAGGAATGATTGGTAGAAGAAGATATACATCAAGCCAAGCTGCACCGCTCCCAGCGCCATCAGCGTCATGCGCTGCCGCCCCTGCAGGAGCGACGGCCGCAGGAAGGGCAGGAAAACCACCGACGCCAGTGCAACCCGCACCAGCACGGCGAAATAGCTGTCCACCTGGCCGGCCAAATAGACGCCGATCAGCGAGAACGAAAAGGCCCATAGTGCGGTAACGCCAATCAGATAACCCACGGTAAACTCCATACTGCGAGATAGTTGACAGCGATTATACGCACAACCCGTCCCGCTTCAATTCCCCTGTCGCCCTCTTTCCCCTCTGGCCGACCACCCTTTCCCCTGGCCGAGGCCACCCGAGCCTTTCATTACTCGCCGGTTGACGGCAGGACCGCCTCTTCGCCACGGCTGGCGGCAAAGTACTCTTCATAACGGGCCTCGGCCTGGTCACCGAACAGAATGGCGCATGCTTCTCTCAGCCCCGGCGAGTCACGTATCGCCACCTCATCCACGACGAGGGCGATCTTGGAGCGTCGACGCAGGAAATCCTCCAGCCGGGTGACCATTTCACGACGCTGAGCATGACGCAGTTCGCAGCGAAGGTATTCGGTCCCCTCTATCAACACCTCGGCCTGACGCGGATCCTCGCGGATCTCCTCGAGCATCTCTAGGGCATGGGTACCGTAGCGACGCCACAGGCGCGTCGACAATGGCTCGGAGGCCTCCGGTGCCGTCATGACGTCGAGCCCCATCAGGGCGGCCTGATGCATGAACTCATGACGGACCTCTTGCGGCGGCTCGCCATACCAGCGATGACCCGGGTGAGGTATTGACACGCCCATGTCGCGAACGGCATCGACCACCTCGTCACCGACATTGAGACAATCGGTGAGCTTGCCGCCGAAGATGCTCAGGTGAGCATCCTCGCCATTGATGTCGATGGCATGCTTACGCGACAGCTGGAGAAAATCGCGTTCACCGCCGCCGTTGGCCCGAACGGCCAGGGGACGAACACCGCAACGGGTGGAAATGATGTCGGCGGTGGTCAGTGGTCTTTCCAGGGTGAGCCGCTTGTTGATGTTGTCCAGGACGAAACGGATATCATCCTCGGTGACCCCGACTTCGGGCTTCTCGACCCGGGTGTCGGTGGTGCCGATACAGGTTCTCGGCCCCATCGGAATGACGAAGAAGAGACGACCATCATCGGCGAAGAAGGCCAGTACGCGCTGATTATCCGTCAGTCGCGGTACGATCAGGTGGATACCCTTGGAGTAGACATGGTGATAATCGGTCTGCTGTCCCGTCAGCGCGTTGTGCTTGTCTACCCAGGGTCCCGCCGCATTGATCAGGACGCGAGAGCGCACTTCCAGCGTTCCGCCGTCAATCACGTCGCGCAACTGGGTGACCCAAAGCCCGTTCTCACGCGTTCCACCCAGTGACTCGACGTAATTGACGGCCACACCACCGTAATTGAGCGCGCCGCGCACGAAATTGAAGACGAAGCGGGCATCGTTGTCATGGAGATAGGCATCCGAGTACTCGAAGCCACCCATGGCCTCTGCCACGTCAACGATTGCTTCACTCTGCTTGATCGCCGAGGGCGCAAGGAAACGTGGGATACGCGTAAAGCCGTTGCCAATCAGCCAATAGAGCCAGCTGCCGGCCCAGAGATAGCGGGGATGATAGCGAAAGCCCTTGGGAATGGTGGTCAGAAACCGAATTTCCTGCACCGTCGAGGGGTAGCTCTTTATCAGGTGATTACGACTCTTGCAAAGCTTGCGAACCAGGGCGAAATCACGGCTCTCCATGTACTTGATACCGCCCCAGACCAGGTTGGAAGAGTGCATGCTGGTGCTACCGGCGAAGTCGCCGCGCTCAACCAGCGCCACCCTGGCACCCTTCCCTGCCAAGGCCGCCGCGGCGGCTGCACCATTGATGCCACCGCCGACGATCAGGACGTCGAAGACCTCTCCCGTCAACTTGTCGATATTGCTGCTGCGCAGTTGCATGTGCGGACCTATCTGGATATTCGGACCTTTTCGAGAAAAAAACCCCGCTCGGCAAGCGCCGAACGGGGCAAAAGTTGACCCGGTCAGGCTACCGGAAACACGAACAGCGAGTGTCGGACTTGGGCGCGGCAAGCCGATTCCGGCTTGCCGCGCCGGTGAAAGTGGTCTCGGTCAGGCACCACTGCCCGACAGGACCCCTCAACGTGTACCGGCGGCCATCCACTCCTCCATCATCTGGTCATAGGGAACGGTGGTGCCCTGCGGCATCTCGTCATCGAGCTTGGCCTTGGGCGCGCCATCCTGCGACAGCCAGTACTCGGCGTCCTGCTCATCGTTGAGCGCCGGGGCATAGGCCTCGAAGACATTGGCACGAGCCAGGCGGGACATGATGTTGTCCATGGCACCGGCAAGGTTGTCGAGACCTTCCTGCGGCGTGATCTCACCACTGATGACCGGCGCGAGGTTCTGCCACCAGAGCGGTGCCATGCGCGGATAGTCAGGCACGTTGGTACCGGTCGGCGTCCAGTTGGACTCGTTGGGGCTGCGATAGAACTCCACCAGGCCACCCAGCTTCGGTGCCATCTCGGTCATCTTGTCGGAGAAGATGTCGGATTCACGGATTGGCGTGAGGCCGGCAATCAGCTTTTCCAGGGAGACGGTCTTGGCGGTAGTGAACTGGCCGAACAGCCAGGCAGCGGTACGGCGATCCTCCGGGGTGGAGTCGAAGAAGGTCCAGGACCCCACGTCCTGATAGCCCACCTTCATGCCCTCTTCCCAGTACGGCCCTACCGGCGACGGCGCCATGCGCCACTTGGGATTGCCTTCTTCATCGGTGACCGCGACGCTGGGATCGGTCATGTCGGCGGTGAAGGCCGTGTACCAGAATATCTGCTGGGCGATCTGACCCTGGGCAGGCACCGGGCCAGCCTCGCCGAAAGTCATGCCCTGCGCTTCGGGTGGCGCGTAGTCGCGGAGCCAGTCCACGGCCTTCTGCATGGCAAATACCGAGGCAGGCGCATTGGTACCACCGCCGCGGGTCACGCTGGCACCCACCGGGCGGCTCTCTTCATCGACACGGATACCCCAGTCGTCGACCGGATTGCCGAAAGGAACGCCCGGGCTGCCCATGCCGGCCATGGAGAGCCAGGAGTCATGGAAACGCCAGCCTAGTGACGGATCACGACGGCCGTAGTCCATGTGACCGTAGACCTGTACACCGTCGATCTCGCCTACGTGTTGGGTAAAGAACTCTGCAATGTTCTCGTAGGCCGTCCAGTTGGTCGGCACACCCAGGTCATACCCGTAGATATCGCGGAACTGCTCCTGCAGGTCCTCGCGCTGGAACCAGTCATAGCGGAACCAGTAGAGGTTGGCAAACTGCTGGGTCGGCAGCTGATAGATGCTGCCATCGGGACCGGTTGTGTACTGCAGCCCGATGAAGTCATCCAGATCCAGCGTCGGCAGAGTGTAATCGGCCCACTCGTTCTCCATCGCCTGGGACAGGTTGATGGTTGTGCCATAGCGGATATGGGTGCCGATGGCATCCGAGTCATTGACGTAGCCATCGTAGATGTTGCGCCCGGTTTGCATCTGGGTCTGCATGTTGTCCACCACATCACCCTCGCCGATGATGTTGTGCGTCACGCTGATGCCGGTAAGCTCCTCGAAGGCCGGCGCCAGCACGTCGCGCTCCCAGACGTGGGTGGTGAGGCCCTCGGCGACGGTATTGATCTCCATGCCACGGAACGGCTCGGCGGCCTGGGCAAACCACAGCAGCTCCTCTATCTGCTCTTCGCGGGAGAGCGTGGAGTTCTGGAAGTGTTCATCGACCAGGCGTTCGGCGATGGCCCGTGCATCGTGGGAGTCGGCGTGCAGCGCGGCGGACGCAAGCAGAATGCTGCCTGCGATTGCCGTTAGTTGGATCCTTTTGTTCTTCATGTTGACCTCGTTGTGCGTTTTTAGTCATCCGTGACACGTTTATCGTCCGTACTGCCTTGGTTCAGCCCCAGCGCATCAGCACCAGCAACCATAGGACGGAAGCCCCCAGGGCAAACCAAATCGTGATATCGGTGAAGCCGACGACTGCCAGATGAATATAGGCAGCGGAAAGCAGGCCTATGAAGAGCCGGTCACCGCGGGTGGTGGCGATCGGCAGGAAGCCACGCCGCTCCACCGTGGGCGAAACCAACTCCCAGGCTGTCATGCCGAGCAGTATCGCAGCGATGACGGAGAAGAAGATTGCCGTGGGTAACGTCCAGACCATCCATTCCATCGTGGTTTCCTCCTGTTCAGGTCCGGCCCAGGGCGAAGCCCTTGGCAATGTGATTACGCACGAAGTAGACCACCACGATACCCGGGAGGATGGTCAGCACACCGGCCGCTGCCAGGGTTCCCCAATCAATACCCGACGCCGTCGAGGTACGCGTCATGATCGAGGCAATCGGCTGAGCATTGGTGGCGGTCAGCGTGCGGGAGAGCAACAACTCGACCCACGAGAACATGAATAGAAAGAACAGTGTCACGCCAATGCCCGAGCGGATCATCGGGATAAAGATCGTGACGAAGAAGCGCGGGAAGCTGTAGCCGTCGATATAGGCCGTCTCGTCGACCTCCTTGGGCACGCTGCTCATGAAACCTTCAAGAATCCATATCGCCAGCGGGATGTTGAACAGGCAATGGGCCAGTGCCACGGCGATATGGGTATCGAACAGGCCCACCGAGTAGTAGAGCTGGAAATAGGGCAGCAGGAAAACCGCCGGGGGCGCCATCAGGTTGGTCAGCAGCCAGAAGAACAGATGCTTGTCGCCAATGAACTTGAAACGGCTAAAAGCGTAAGCGGCGGGCAGCGCCACCGAGATACTGATGAGCATGTTCATCAGCACGTAGGCTAACGAATTGACGTAGCCCATGTACCAGTTGGCATCGGTGAAGATGCCCACGTAGTTGCCCAGTGTGAAGTTCTGAGGCCAGAACGAGAAGCTGCCGAGTATCTCGCTGTTGGTCTGGAACGACAGGTTGAGCAGCCAGTAGATCGGCAGCATTACGAAGACGAGGTAGAGCCCGAGCAACGTGCGGCGACGCCAACGAATAGGGGCGGAGCGCGCCCGCTTGCGACGCTTGGCAGCGCTCTCGGCGGCCTGTTGGCGGACGGTTTCAGGCGTGGTCGGTACGGAGCGGGTCATGTCAAGCTCCTCCCTGATTGGCATTGTCTTTCTGCATATTCATGATGGCGGTATAGAAGACCCAGCAGACCAGCAGGATGATCAGGAAATAAATCAGGGAGAACGCCGCCGACGGGCCCAGGTCCTGCTGGCCGATGGCCATGGTGGTCAACGACTGGCTGAGGAAAGTGGTGGAGCTGCCCGGCCCACCGCCGGTGAGCACGAATGGCTCGGCATAGATCATGAAGGAGTGCATGAAGCGCAGCAGAATGCCGATGACCAGAACGTTAGTCAGCTTGGGGAGCTGAATGTAGCGGAACACCGCCCACTTCGATGCCCTGTCGATGCGCGCTGCCTGATAGTAGGCATCGGGAATCGAACGCAGGCCGCTGTAACAGAGCAGAGCGATGAGCGGCGTCCAGTGCCACACGTCCATAAGAATGATGGTGGCCCAGGCATCGGCGGGATTGCGAGTAATATTGTAGGCGTAGCCCAGTTGGCGAATGCCCACGCCCATCAGGCCGATGTCGCCGCGGGTGAAAAGCTGCCAGATACTGCCAACCACGTTCCAGGGAATCAGCAGGGGAAGGGTTATGAGGATCAACACGGCAGATGCCTGCCAGCCACGCTTTGGCATCAACAGGGCAATACCGATGCCGAGCGGCACCTGAATGGCCAGTATGGTAAAGGAAAAGGCAAACTGACGCAGGAGAGCGGCCTGCAGCGTCGGATTGTTCAGCATCGTCTCGAACCACTCGGTTCCGGTAAAGAAACGCGTATTGGCATCGAAGACGTCCTGGACCGAGTAATTGACTACGGTCATCAGGGGTATGATGGCGGAGAAAGCCACCAGCAGCAGCATAGGCAGGATGAGAAACCACGCCTTGTTATTGTATACCTTATTCATCACCTACCTCCACGCGATACTCGTCGACGTACAGGTTCAAATATGTATCCGGAAAGCGCACATGAGCCCGATCCCCTGACACGACTTGACCCTCATCGATACGCGCCTTCAGGTTCTGGCCAGCGAACTGGAAGGAGAGGATACGGTAGGTGCCGAAGTCCTGGGTGTTCTTCACTTCCACCATACAGGTATCGTCGGATGGTTTCGGTAAGACCTCGACAAACTCAGGACGTATACCGATTTTTAGATTACGAGAGCCTGCACGTCGCATGGCCATCTGGAAACGTTGGCTCAATGGAAGAGAGACACCATTGACCAGCACCCCTGTCTTCGTCAGCTCGACATCGAGGAAATTCATCCCCGGACTACCGATGAAATAGCCAACGAACGTATGTGCCGGCATTTCGAACAGTTCCCGAGGGGTACCGAATTGCACCACCTGTCCGTCATACATCACCGCTATCTTGTCGGCGAAGGTGGAGGCTTCTAGCTGATCGTGCGTCACATAAATCATGGTGATATTGAATTTTTCGTGGATCTCCTTGAGCTTGCGCCTGAGCTTCCACTTGAGCTGAGGATCGATGACCGTCAACGGCTCATCGAAGAGGATGGCGGAAACATCGTCACGTACCAGCCCGCGTCCCATTGACACTTTCTGCTTTTCATCCGCAGTCAGGTTCTTTGCCTTGCGCTTGAGCAGAGAGGTGAGATCGAGGATATCCGCCACTTCTCCGACGCGCTGCTTGACCTTTTCTGCCGGTGTCCCGATATTTCTCAGAGGAAACGCCAGGTTATCGAAAACCGTCATGGTGTCGTAAACCACCGGGAACTGGAAAACCTGAGCGATATTACGCTCCTCAGGAGGTAATTCGTTCATGACCTGGTCATCGAACAGCACCTGCCCCTCAGAGGGTGTCAGCAGGCCGGATATGATATTGAGCAGGGTGGATTTTCCACAGCCCGAAGGCCCAAGAAGCGCATAGGCCCCTCCCTGATGCCACACGTGATCCATTTCACGTATGGCATAGTCTTGCGGGCCGTCTGGACTGGTCGAATAGCTATGAGCCAGCGCCTTCAAAGTAATCTGAGCCATCTCACTGCACCCCTGGCCGTGCAGGAATGTGTACGACGCCACCACTCCTGTCGAAGGCATAGATCTTGTGTGTCGGAAAATAGACCTTGATCGTCTGGTCTACGTCGAACTCATGAATCCCCGCGAGATGAAGAACCAATTTGAACAAATCGTTTCTCACATGCAGGTAAGTTTCAGAGCCACTGATTTCCGCAATATCAACCTTTACCTCGAGCTCGAGGTCATCATCGGCCTGTGGTTGCAAGCCGATATGCGATGCCCTGACGCCGAAGTGATACTGACCTGGGGCCAGCGCGCCCAGATCCTGATTCAATGGAAAATGGATATTTCGGTCGAATGTCACCTCTGAACCCGACACCATCGCAGGCAAGATATTGATGGGTGGCTCGGAGAACATCTCGGCGGAAAGGATGTCCTTCGGTCGATGATAGACATCGTCGGTACGGCCATACTGCAACAACCTGCCTTCATGCAGCACCGCAGTATAGCCTCCCAATGCCAGCGCCTCGTTGGGTTCAGTCGTTGCATAGACGGCAATGCAGTTACGTGTCTTGAAAAGTTCCCGAAGCTCTTCGCGAAACTCTTCGCGCAACTTGTAGTCGAGGTTGACCAGCGGCTCGTCGAACAGGATCAGGTCGGCATCTTTGACCAAGGCTCGGCCCATGGCGGTGCGCTGCTGCTGGCCACCCGACAGCTCCTGGGGATAACGGTCCAGGAGATGCTCGATATGAAGCATCTCAGCGGTTTCATTAACCCTCCTGTTGATCTCCGCCTTGGGAACACGGGCCAGCTTCAATGGCGACGCAATATTGTCGAAGACAGTCAGGCTTGGATAGTTGATGAACTGCTGGTACACCATCGACACATTGCGCCGGCGCACCGACCTGCGGGTAACGTCCTCCCCGTTCATCAGTATTCGTCCTCGGGTCGGCGTATCCAGTCCGGCCATGATTCGCATCAGCGTCGTCTTGCCGGCCAGGGTTCTTCCCAGCAGGACATTGAATGAGCCGGGCGCCAGCTCCAGATTGACACCTTCGATGTGTGTGGCCCCATTGACCACATGATCGATGTTTTCCAAAATCAGTGACATGCTGAACTCGCTGTCAACGTTGTTATATCGAATGTGTTAGCCACCGCCCGTCAGCGCGATGACCGCCATGGATCTGACCTGCCGGGGCAGGCACACGGCTCAGGCCGGCATGGCCTCGCCGAGATCGCTCTTCACACGTCGTACGGCATTCTGCCAACCGTCGTAGAGCGACTCCCGCTCCGCAGAAGCCATGCTCGGTGTGAAGGTTCGCTCGCATTGCCAGAGCGCGACCAGCTCATCCAGTGAGCGGTACCACCCTACTCTCAGCGCGGCCAGATACGCCGCCCCCAGGGCTGTCGTCTCGAGGACCACCGGCCTGTCCACTTCCTGTCCGAGCATGTCGGCCAGGAACTGCATGAGCCAGCTGTTGCAAACCATGCCGCCATCGACCCTCAGCCGCCCCTGGCCCTGCGCCATGTCCTGCCCCATGCAGACATGCAGATCACGTGACTGGAAGCAGACCGACTGCAGGCCAGCCGCGACGATCTCGGCAATACCGGTATCCCGGGTCAAGCCGAAGATCGCACCTCGTGCCCGCGGATCCCAGTGCGGCGCCCCCAGACCGGTGAAAGCGGGTACCAGATAGACGCTGTGCCCCGCGCGAGTCTCGTGGGCGAGCCGCTCGGTCTCGGCGACATCCTTGAACAGCTGCAGGCCATCCCTGAGCCATTGCACGGTCGCACCGGCCACGAAAATACTCCCCTCGATGGCATAGGTAGGCCGACCGTTGAGTCGATAGGCAAGCGTGGTCAATAAACGATTATTTGAAACGACCGCCTTCTCACCGGTATTGAGCATCATGAAGCAGCCGGTGCCATAGGTGCTCTTGGCCATACCCGGCTCGAAACAAGCCTGTCCGACCAGCGCGGCATGCTGGTCGCCTGCCACACCGGCTATGGGTACTTCACTGCCGAGAAGCGCTGCCTCCGCCAGACCGAAATCATCGCTGGAGTCCTTGACTTCGGGCAGCAGTGCGGCGGGGATGTTGAATAGTTCGAGCAGCCTTTCGTCCCAGGCCTGCGTGTGGATATTGAAAAGCAAGGTGCGCGATGCATTGGTCGCATCGGTGAGGTGTTGCTTGCCACCGGTCAGTCGCCAGATCAGGAAGGTGTCGATGGTGCCGAAGGCCAGCTCACCGCGCTCGGCACACTCGCGGGCCCCGGGGACTTCATCGAGTATCCAGGCCAGCTTAGTGGCAGAAAAATAGGGGTCGATCAGGAGACCGGTACGCGCCTGAACGTCCTCGGCATAGCCGGCATCATTCAGCTTTTCGCACTGCTGGACGGTGCGCCGATCCTGCCAGACGATGACCGGATGAATCGGCGTGCCGGTGGCACGATCCCAGACCAGCGTGGACTCACGCTGATTGGTGATTCCGATACCGGCCAGGTCGGTGGCCCGAACATTTCCTTTTCTCAGCACGTCGCGACAAATGAAAAGCACCGACTCCCAAATCGACTGCGGGTCATGCTCGACCCAGCCATCCGCAGGAAATGATTGGACTAGCTCTTGCTGAGACATGGCGACAGGGCGAAATTCACGGTCGAAGAGGATCGCTCTGGAACTGGTGGTACCCTGATCGATGGATAGAAGATAGGAAGCCATGCACTTCGCCCTGGTTATTGTTATGGGTAGATCCGGCGGAATCGATCACGTCTGGCCCACGCCAAATGTTCGTTTTCAATCATTCCAGCCAAATAATGTTCGTTTTCGATAGCGAGCCTAGCTTATGACCCCATCATGGGCAACGCTGGCGGCCGCTTTATGCCTTATACCTTCGTCTATGAATGAAGATAACCAAGCTGAGAAAGCCAACAACTCGTTGTTTTTACTGAAAAGCAGGCAGGGAGGAAAAATTCGTTTCGGGAGAAACCTTTCGCTTACGAACATTATGGCAAGAAAGGCGCGCATTGCGGCTCGATGCGCGAACGACAGGCGGGAAAAACGAGGTCCAGGCTCAACCCAAGACGCGCTTGAGCCAGGTAAAAGCGTGAATGACACCCGGCACCCAGCCCAGCAGGGTCAACAGCAGGCTAACCGCCACACGTCGCTGACCGCCATGAGAGAGTCCCACCGCCAGCGGCGGCATCAATACCGCCAGCACCTTCAAGGAAATGCTAAGCGCCGTGGAATACACCCAGGGCGCGCCCTGCAATTGAGGCGCGTCCCCGGGGTGTAAGTTGTCGGTATCAGTGGGAGTAAAATGCTGGACTGCATCACGCGTAACCCGCTCCGATGCATGATGGTGCGAATCACGGTCGATCTTCTGCTCGATGCTCTCGGCACCCTCAGCCAAGTCATCGTGATAGCGTTCCCAGTCCTCCCAGTCATGAGGAGTGCCCGCATGCGGCTGATGTTCGCCGGCAGCACGCGCTCGCTCCCATGCCTTCTCTTCCAGCGTATTGGGCCGCTCTTCCTCTCGACCCTGGCCAATGCCTTTCCTGGCCAGATATTCCCGGGCATCCATCACAGTCTCCTCTGATAAGGCGGCTCATCAGCAGGGCAAGCCGACCTCGAAGGTAGCGTACAGGATTGGAGTCATGACATGGGCGCGATGTTCCAGGACAGGATCGCAGCAGCGTTGGAAAAAGTGTTTATGCCGACTGGCCAGACCAGGGCCCCTCTCGGCTATGATGGTTACATGACCTGCCAAGTGCCACCGGCCAAGGAGATGCCCCATGCCCACAAAGGCTCCCACTATCGTTCGCGATATCATGTCCCGCGACTGCTATCGGGTCACCGCCAACACCTCCGTGACAACCCTTGCCGAAGGCTTGGCCCTGCATCGGCTGCCGGGTGTTCCCGTGGTCGACAAGAGTGACCACTTGATCGGCTTCATATCCGAACAGGATGTCATGGGAAAGGTTCTCCAGAGCGCCTACCTCAACGACGAGCCGCCGCTGGTCAGGGATCTGATGCGTAACGAGGTCTTGTCGGTTTCACCCAACAAGAGCATCACCGACCTTGCCCAGGAGATGCTGGGAAACAAGCCCAAGGTCTATCCGGTAGTCGAGCAGGAGAGGCTGGTCGGCATCGTCACTCGTCGCGACGTCCTCACGGCCATTGTGCGCATGCGACACAAATAGGTCAGGGCTGCCCTCCTATCCATACCCTATTCATCCTGACACTGCGCCCGGCGATCGCCGGGCGCAGTCTCGAAGCCCCCCGGCCCCTTTGGCCAGCAGGCGCTAGGGCACAGGAACGTAGGCGCAAAAGAAAGCCGCCACATGCGGACATGGGCGGCAAGATCGAAACTGCGAGCCAGAGCAACAGTGTTAGCGACTGCCATCGCGCTGTTGTCTGTACTAGATCAGACAGCGCAATCGACAAAAGTTCTCGCTCGGCGAAAGATTTTTCTTGCCAACCGCTTTCACTATCCTTAGCCCGGCTACGATGGGGAGCGGCCTCCCCTCGATTGAAGTTCTTCTGAGCGGTAAAACAAGCACTTAGCGAAGCAGAAACGGTAAAAGCGCGTGACGGCTTGCGCCACATAAGGCATTGAGTTTACTATCGAATCCGGACAGCGGGTGTAGCTCAATGGTAGAGCAGAAGCTTCCCAAGCTTAAGACGAGGGTTCGATTCCCTTCACCCGCTCCAACACCTCGTAATGCCTATGTCCTGGCTCAAGCGCGGTCCGCACCCTATCCAGACCCAGATGCCAAGGCCATAGGACCAGCAGCTTCATCCAGTTGCCGCGGCGCTTGGCGAACAGGTAGGCACAGCGCGGCCTGGAAGAGCCGAACGCCTTCACCACCTTGGCCAGCGCCGTATCAGGTCCACGCGCTAAGGCGTGTTCACCGACAGGATACCTTCAACCGTATGCTGCCCCTTGCCGGTCAGGCTTACCGCCGTCGCGATACGAGTATGTCCATTCGTGACTGACTAATTTCCATCTCCTGAATGGGGTTCAGCCACAGTAGCAGGAGAATGCTGGCCGATATCTAATCCGAAGCCAGCAGACTGCTGGTAGTCGCGCTCCTGTATCAGGTCATTTAGTAACAAAACATTTCCAACCAAGTTTTTTGAAAGCTGAAGTTGAAGAGTCTCACCTTCGACAAATAAACGAAAGTCTGTGACTGGCAGGTTCGGGCGGGAATGGTTAAACACTACCGCCAAGCGAAGCAAGCGTGCAAGACGAGCGTAGCATTGCATAACCGAGCTCGGCAGTAATTTAAACTCTTTAAGAGGGTATTTACGCCGATGAGCCCGCACAAGAAAAGCCAGGCCCTGCTGCTCGGTATGTGAGAAGCCTGAAAGGTCTGAGTATTCAATCAGGTAGGCACCATGCCGTTGGAATTGACTATGCGAAACAGCCAACCCGAGCTCATGTAGACGCGCTGCCCAGGTCAAGTAATGGCGATGCTCTTCGGTGAGCTGCCAGGCATCGCGCACCTGGTCGAAGGCGACCATGGCACTTGCTGCAACGTTATCAGCTTGGCGCATATCAATACTATAGCGTCGGCATAAAATTTCGAGAGTCAGAAGACGAGAATCTTCGGCGGTATTGCGCCCAACCAGATCATAGAGCACGCCTTCACGCAAGGCGCCATCCGAGCAGCTGAGATGAGTCAAATCAAAAGCTTCGAAAATTGCACAAAGTATCGCCAGCCCACCAGTGAAAACACTGGCACGATCGGCCTTCAGCCCTTCCATAGCCACTTTATCGACACGCTTATATTTAATTATTTTTTTGCGCAGCGCATACAATGAATCACGATATATCATTCCACTAGGGGAACCTTCTGTGGCGGCAAGTACCGCAGCCACAGTTCGAATGGTACCGCTAGTTCCGACCGGATCAGACCAGCCCAGATACAGGTATTGCTGGCGGATATTCTCCAGCTCGGAAAGTGCTGAAATTTCAGCCTGCCGAAAGCGCTTCTCATCGATCCGCCCATCCGAAAAAAAACGTTTTGTATACGTTACGCAGCCCATTTCCAAGCTTTCTAATGCCAAGGGCTTAAAATCTTCACCAACAATGAATTCGGTGGAACCGCCCCCTATATCTACGATTAGCCGCTTACCATGCACGTCAGCCAAAGCGTGGGCCGCACCCAAGTAGATCAGTCGAGCTTCTTCACGCCCGGATAAAACTTCAATATTATGACCAAGCAGACTTTCTCCCTGCTGGATCAGCGTTTGGCTGTTATCTGCGGAACGCACGGTATTAGTACCAACAATACGCATTTGCTCAGGTGGGATGCCTTCGACAAACGGCGCAAATTGTGCCAGGCAAGACAGCGCACGCTGAATACTTTCTTCACTTAACGTATTATCACAACCCAGCCCGGCAGCCAACTGAACTTTTTCGCTTACTTTAGCCACAACTTGCAACTTATCCTCTTGATAATTAGCCACCAACAAATGAAAACTATTGGACCCTAAATCAATAGCCGCCAAACGATGCGGCTGGTTCAGCTCAAGATTTGGCTTGTTCTTCCACTGTGTCTGTACGCGCATAAAAAATTCTACTGGTATGTTTGTTTAGTCCCGACTCGACAGCAACGCCAAATTAACCGAGGCTCACAGGATCCACCTAACGCAACGCTGTCCATCAAGCTTTTGCCGAATAGGCAAAAAGTAGCGTTTCCTGCGCGCTGATAGCCGGCACGCCTTCTTCAGGAACAAGCTTTGTGTAGTTGCCTTCTACCGTCAGAATCCAAGCTTGACAGTTATCCACCAAGTAGGTCTCCAAATCCTTACGAACGCGCTGGATCAGCTTCTTATCAAGAAGCGGAAAACAGGTTTCCACTCGATGAAACATGTTGCGCTCCATAAAATCGGCACTGGAAGCCCAGACTTCAGGTTTACTGTCATTTAGAAAGTAGAAGACCCGCGTATGCTCAAGGAAACGCCCCACAACTGAGCGAACATGAATATTCTCCGAGACACCTGGTAGCCCAGGGCGCAGGCAACACATACCACGTATGATCAGATCACAGCGTACACCCGCCTGTGAAGCACGGTAGAGTGCACGTATCAATTTTGGCTCAGTCAGGGAGTTGCACTTGATGATAATTTGCGCCTTTTTGCCCTTTTCGGCAAATTTGGCCTCCCGATCAATCATCTCCACAAGTCGGGAATGCAGGACGAATGGTGCATGGAGAAGGGTCTCAATCTTTCTTTGCTTCCCCATACCAGAAAGTTGCTGGAAAACGAGATAAACATCTTCACACAGTTTCTCGTTGGCGGTAAGAAGGCTATAGTCGGTATAAAGCCTGGCTGTCTTTGAATGATAATTTCCGGTACCCAGGTGGGCATAGTAACGCAGACCCCCTTTCTCGCGTCGCACGATATGCAACATCTTGGCATGCGTCTTGTACGCCATCACGCCATATATCACGATAGCGCCCGCTTCCTGCAAGCGTGCTGCGAAGGCCAAGTTGTCCGCCTCATCGAAACGGGCACGCAGCTCGATTACTACTGTCACTTCCTTGCCGTTCCGCGCCGCGTCAACTAGGGCGCTTACGATCGGAGAGTTAGTACCGGTGCGATACAAGGTCTGTTTGATGGCCAACACGCTGGGATCGCAAGCCGCTTCTCGTAGCAAGTATTCAACCGGAGCGAATGACTGGAAGGGGTGATGGAGCAGTATATCTTCCTGCCGCATCAGGTCGAACAGGCTTTCCTGGCTATTGTTCAAGGCCTTGGGCAGGCCTGGGGTGAACGGCCGAAAGAACAGATCTGGTCTTTCAGCATCACCAAGGATTGACATCAACCGGCTCAGGTTTACCGGCCCATCAACCAGATAGAGATCCCTAGGCTCAAGATTAAATTGGCGTAATAGAAAATCAGTGAGGTGGGAAGGACAATTATTTACAATCTCCAGACGTACACCATCACCATATCGACGTGCTAGCAATTCACCTTTTAATGCGGAGGCAAGATCGGAAATTTCTCCGTTATCGATTGTTAAATCGGCATTGCGTGTCAGGCGAAATTGATAGCACCCCATGATTTTCATGCCAGGGAATAGTTCTTCAGCATGGGCATGTATCATCGAAGAGAGAAAAATGAACTCGTCGCATCCCGGACGTCGGAGGCCTTCCGGAAGTCGGATTAGGCGAGGCAGAGAGCGAGGTGCAGGGAGGATGGCAAGTCCTCCTTCACGCCCAAAGGCATCCTTGCCCTCCAGTTCAACAATAAAATTCAAGCTTTTATTGACTAGGCGCGGAAAGGGATGTGATGGATCAAGTCCAATCGGGCTTATGACCGGCGTGATCTCTTCTTTAAAATAGTCGCTCACCCATTCTTTCTGTTCTTTGGTCCAGTCAGCACGGCGGAGAAAGTAAATGTTCTGCTGGGCCAACTCGGGTATCAGGGTATCATTCAGGATCCGATACTGTCGATTGACCTGCTCATGGGCGATACGGGAAATATCTTCCATCAGCTCCGAGGAACGCATCCCATCGATTCCCACCTCATCGAACTGCAAGGCTATAAGACGCTTCAGCCCAGCAATACGAATCTCAAAAAATTCATCAAGATTGGAGGAAAAAATCAACAGAAACATTAGCCGATTGAGCAGCGGATGCGAGGGATCCAGCGCCTGCTCAAGCACACGAATGTGAAATTTCAGTGTTGATATTTCACGATTGAAATAGAGACTCGCGTCTTCCAGGTTCGCTGATGAAGAAGATGTAACAGGTCTCGCACGCACCCCGGTGCGCGTATGATTGACCCTTAAATGGGACTCATCGCTGATGAGCTCAGCATGGTGAAAATCCTGGCGGTTATCTTGCTCAATAGTACTATCCTGGCCATGCAATTCTGACATTACAAACTCCTGTATCGCCAGGGGGCTTTTTTCTCCCTTTTATCTGAATAGCCGACGCCACTTGGTGGATCCGACATTGCCACGCAACGCTCGTACTGTATTTCTTCAGACGGGCATGGCTAGCACATCCGCTAGTATGCAGCGCTTATGTGACAGTAAGATTTCAACTTCTCCCCCTATCTGTCGGCGCAGCTGTCACCTAAAGGAAAAATCCCGAATGATAAAATTGAGTGATAAACGCGTTACACCCGGAACCTGGAGATGCCACCCTCAAGGAGATGACACCGCTCATGAGCCTGACCAGGGCCGAGCAGCGGCAACGCTGGGATCGACTCCTCGACAAGCCAGTTTAGTTATCCGTACTTGAGAAATACCGCACTGCGGGCGACTAAGTCGAGATTGAAAGCATCGAGCTGCCCACGTATTATAAGAATGATTTGATGGCCACGTGAAAGGCTATATCAGCGATTACAGATCGCCTCTTCGATCACGCAACCCATTGATTCAAGAGAAACATGAAGGGTTAGACCGATAGCCTTCACCCGCTAAAGATCTCCTGCCAATCGTCACCCGGCGGCACTTGGGCCCACGGATCACCCCTGCTGCGGCCCTGACGTCTCCCGACGCGAGTACCCGCATGGCACTTTTCCTTCTCATCTTCGCCGTCTGTACGCTGATCATCGGCGGGATGGTGCTGATTCTGCTGTTTTCACGCACCCCACGCTATCGCACCGAGTCCGAGCACCTGCTCGAACTCTTCGACAAGGCGCTGGAAAACCGCCTCAGCCAGCACGAGTGGGATACGATCATCAACTACCCCATACGCCATGACGAGTACCTGGATGGGGTAAGACGCCGGGCGTATCGACTGATGGAAGCGCATGGGCGGGCTTGGCGCATCCCGCAGGGTAAACCGCTTCTCGACAGCACCGGTCAGGAGGAGTTGGCCGCTCTGCGCGATCACCTGTCTGCCCATACCCGACTCAGACAACGACAGCGTGACCAAGGCGAAGGCTGACGGCTTTTCGAGTATAGTATGCTTTGAAAAGATGCCAGTCAGGCCGGGAGGTTCCCATGCCCAGCGCCATTCGCCAGATTCCACTCGACACCGCCACCCAGCACCACGCTCACGACTTCCACCAGATCGTGATCGGCCTGCAGGGCAAGGCCGAATTCGAGATCGAAGGGCTCGGCGGCGCCATCTCCGCCCTCTCCGGCTGCATCGTTCCGGCCAACCATGTGCACTACTATGTCGGCCAGGGTGAGAATCGCCAGTTGATCCTCGACCTGCCGACCGATGCACCATCATTAACCGGCTATCATCATGAACTCTCGCGCCTCTTCGATGCCCCTCGTTTCTTCGCCCTCGACGACCCCCTGAAGCGCTATCTCGACTTCCTGCTTCACGAGCTGGCAATCACCCAGGCGAGCCTGAGTGCGCCCGCTCAGAGCGACCGCCTGGCGGCTACCCTGCTCGGCTGCCTGCATGCCCGTCTGGGTGGTGACGCGATACAGCCCCCCGCCGGACGCCGGCTGGACCTGCAAAAGCTGGACCTCTATATCGACCAGAATCTCGCCCGCTCGCTGACCGTTGGCGCCCTGGCAAAGCAAGCCTGCCTGAGCGAAGCGCATTTTCGCAGCTGCTTTCGTGACCAGACCGGCCTGTCACCCTGGCGGTACGTTCGCCGCCGCCGTCTGGAAGCGGCCCGGCGACTGCTGGAAGAGAGTCGCTTGCCACTGTCGGAGATCGCCGCAAGCACCGGCTTCGCGCATCAAAGTGCGCTCTCCCATGCCTTTCGCAGCACCTTCGGCTGCCCTCCCAGCCAGCTACGGCGGGCAAGCAGCGAGCGTGGCAATACCCCCCTGATCGCCCAGCCACAACCTACGACTTAAGTCGAAAGATCGCTTCTGGAACGACGATTAGCCACGAAATCGACAAACAAAACCGGGAAATTGACAAGCGCCCTCTCCCCTGCCCCCCTACAGTCAAAGGTATCCAACGGCACCAGGCAAGTTTGCCTGGTGAAGCCGTGGATTTGCCGTTTCAACGCGGATGACACCCCGGGGACCTCTCATGCTCAATGCCAATAACATGCTGGACGCTGCCACCTGGCAGCAGGAACTCGACACCCTGTTCGCACGGATCAGTGAACACTATGCGGTCGATGAAGACGCCTTCGTCCACGAACTCGTTCAAGTGCTGAGTGCCGATACCGATGACTTCCGGCGTATTGCTGGCAAGACCGCCGAGCTCGTGCGCGAAGTGCGCGAGATGGACACCGCGGTGGATACCATCGATGAGCTGTTGCAGCAGTACAGCCTCGATACCCATGAGGGCCTGATGCTGATGTGTCTTGCCGAGGCCATGCTACGCATTCCCGACAAGGCCACCGCCGATGCGTTGATCGAGGACAAGCTGGGCCCCGCCGACTGGCAGGCACATATGGGACAGAGCGAATCCTGGCTGGTCAACGCCTCCACCTGGGGACTACTGATGACCGGTCGCGTTGTCTCCCTCGACAAGCCGCGGGAAGGCAAGCCATCGAGTTTCATCAACAAGCTGGTCAACCGCATGGGCGAGCCGGTCATCCGACGCGCCATGGTCGAAGCCATGAAGATCATGGGCAAGCAGTTCGTGCTCGGTCGTGATATCGATGAGGCACTGAAGCGCTCCAAGCCGCTGTTCAACAAGGGGTATACCTACTCTTACGACATGCTCGGCGAAGCGGCACGTACCCGGGCCGACGCCAAGCGCTACTTCGACGATTATGCCCGTGCCATCGAGCGTGTCGGCAAGACCAGCCAGGCGCTTCCCGCCACCACCCCCTCCCCTTCGGTCTCCATCAAACTCTCGGCCCTGCATCCACGCTATGAATTCGGCCGTCGCGACCAGGTCCTGGTCGAGCTCGTGGGTACCGTGCGAGAGCTTGCCGCCATGGCCCGAGAACGGGACGTGGCCCTGACCATCGACGCCGAGGAGGTGGATCGCCTGGAGATCTCGCTGGAGGTCTTTCGTGCCATCTACGAAAGCGACACCTGCAAGGGCTGGGGACATTTCGGCCTTGTGGTACAGGCCTACTCCAAGCGAGCCCTGCCGGTACTGCACTACCTGAACCGCCTGGCCGAGCGCCAGGGCGACGAGATCCCGCTGCGCCTGGTCAAGGGCGCCTACTGGGACAGCGAGATAAAGGAATCCCAGCAACTGGGGGTCGAGGGCTATCCGGTCTTTACTCGCAAGGCGAGCACCGATGTGGCCTACCTGGTCTGTGCACGCTTCCTGCTCTCGGACCAGACCCGCGGACGCATCTTCCCGCAGTTCGCCACCCATAACGCCCATACCATCAGCACCATTCTCGAGCTGTCGAACGAGGCGAAGCGCTCGTTCGAGTTCCAGCGTCTGCATGGCATGGGTGAGGCGCTCTACGACGCCGCCCTCAAGCGTGCACCGAAAGGCACCTACTGCCGCGTCTATGCCCCGGTGGGTGCCCACAAGGACCTGCTTCCCTACCTGGTGAGGCGACTGCTCGAGAACGGTGCCAACTCCTCGTTCGTGCATCAACTGGTCGACCCCAAGGTGCCGGTGGAATCTCTGTGCGTGCACCCGGTGGAGAGCCTTCGCCAGTACGACAGTCATGCAAACCCTCGCATCCCGCTGCCCAAGGACATTTACGGCGACAGACGTCGCAACTCGAAAGGGGTGAACCTCAACGTGCACAGCCATTACCAACCCCTGATGGACGCGATGGCCGGCTTCATGGACAAGACCTACGATGCAGCCCCGCTCCTTGCCTTCGAGGTGCCGAGGGACCCCGCCAATACTCATGAGATCAATAGCCCTTATGACCGCAATCGGCGAGTCGGCAGCATTCAGTGGACCAGCAGGGAGCAGGCGTCGCGGGCGGTAGACGCCGCCTGGGCGGCCTTTCCTCGCTGGGACGCCACGCCCGTGGCTGAACGGGCCGCGATCATCCGGCGGCTGGGCGATCTGATGGAGGAGAACCTGGCCGAGCTGATGACGCTCTGCTCACGCGAGGGTGGCAAACTGCTCACCGACGGTGTCGACGAGATCCGTGAAGCCGTGGACTTCTGCCACTACTACGCCATGCGAGCGGCAGAGCTGTTCGAGGCGCCGACCGTGCTGCCGGGCCCCACCGGTGAATCCAACGAACTGATGCTCAGCGGCAAGGGTGTCTTCGCCGCGATCAGCCCCTGGAACTTTCCGGTAGCGATCTTCTGCGGCCAGGTCGTTGCCGCGGCGGTAGCGGGCAACACCGTACTGGCCAAGCCCGCTGAGCAGACCTCCATCGTCGCTCACCGCGTGATCGAGCTGCTCTACCAGGCTGGCATGCCTCGCGACGTGGTGCAGCTGCTGCCCGGCGACGGCCCCACCGTGGGCAGCGTGCTAAGCGCTGACACACGCATCACCGGCGTGGTCTTTACCGGCGGCACCGATACCGCCCAGATTATCAATCGCGCCCTGGCGGCGCGGGAAAATGCTCCCCTGCCGACCCTGATCGCCGAGACCGGCGGCATGAATGCGCTAATCGTCGACTCCACCGCCCTCCCCGAGCAGGTCGTGGCCGACGTGATCCAGTCGGCATTCCAGAGCGCCGGCCAGCGCTGCTCCGCACTGCGGGTGCTCTACCTGCAGGATGATGTTGCCGACCGAGTGATCGAGATACTCAAGGGTGCCATGGACGAACTGCATGTCGGCGACCCCCGGGACCTGGGCACCGACGTGGGTCCGGTGATCGACGAGGATGCCCGCAAGGGACTCATGGCTCATATCGACAGGCTCAAGGGCGAGGGACGGTTACTGGCAGAGACCCGGCTGGACCCGGCGTTCACCGCGCTTGGCACCTTCGTGCCGCCGGTGGCCTTCCGCATCGATGGTATCGATGCCCTGGAGCGAGAACAGTTCGGTCCGGTGCTGCATATCGTGCGCTACAAGGCCAACGAGATCGACCAGGTCATCGACTCCATCAACCGCCGAGGATATGGACTGACATTTGGCGTGCATAGCCGCAATGAATCCTTTGCCGCCGCCATTGCGGAGAAAATTCGGGTTGGCAATGTGTACATCAACCGCAATATCATCGGCGCCGTCGTAGGGGTACAACCTTTCGGTGGCCAGGGCCTTTCCGGCACCGGACCCAAGGCGGGAGGACCCCACTACCTGCTGCGTTTCGCCACGGAAAAGACCGTGACCGTCAATACCGCCGCGCTGGGCGGCAACGCGTCACTGCTCGCGCTGGGAGACGAGTGATTCCCCCACTCGTCGCCACGACAACAACACTGAAGGACCCTTCACATGGTTGACAACAACATGGCCATCGGCTTTACCTTTCTGGCGTACCTGATACTGATGCTCGGCATCGGTATCGTCGCCTACAGGCGCACTACGAACCTCTCCGACTACATCCTCGGCGGCCGCTCGCTCGGCCCATGGACCTCGGCGATCTCGGCCGGCGCCTCGGACATGTCGGGCTGGCTGCTGCTCGGCCTGCCGGGGGCGGCCTATGTCAGCGGCATTTCGGCGAGCTGGATCGCCGTTGGCCTGTTGATCGGCACCTGGCTCAACTGGCTGCTCGTGGCACGCCGACTGCGCCTCTACAGCTTCAAGGTCAGCGACGCCCTGACCCTGCCGGAGTACTTCGCCAACCGCTTCCAGGACAAGACGCAGCTGTTGAGGGTGATCTCGGCCATCTTCATCCTGATGTTCTTCCTCTTCTATACCAGCTCCGGTCTGGTGGCCGGTGGCCGGCTGTTCGAGACGGTGTTCGGTTATGATTACACTGTCGCCGTGACCATCGGCACCATTGCGATCATCTCCTATACCTTCTTCGGCGGCTTCCTGGCGGTATCCTGGACCGACCTGATCCAGGGTCTGATGATGGCAGCGGCGCTGGCCATCGTTCCGGTCATCGCCTTCAGCGACCTGGGCGGTACCAGCGGCGCTGGCGCCGCACTGGCGGCCGAGAGCGAGCACATGCTCGCCTGGTTCCGCGATGCCTCCACCGGCGAGGCACTGACCACCATCGGTATCATCAGCTCGCTGGCCTGGGGCCTGGGTTACTTCGGCCAGCCCCACATCCTGGCTCGCTTCGCCGCGATTCGCAGCGCCCGCGACATTCCTGCCGCCCGCCGCATCGCCGTCTCCTGGACCGCCATCGCGCTGGTCAGTTCCATTGCTGTGGGCCTCCTCGGGGTGGGTTTCGTGCAGCGCGACCTGGCCGATGGCGAGACGGTCTTCATGGTGATGGTCAACATCATCTTCCATCCGGTGATCGCCGGCATCCTGCTGGCCGCCATCCTGGCCGCCATCATGTCCACCGCCGATTCGCAGCTGCTGGTCTCCTCCTCGGCCCTGACCGACGACTTCTACAAGGCGATCTTCCGCAAGGATGCCAGCCAGACAGAGCTGGTCTGGGTCGGTCGCTTTGCTGTCATCGGTATCGCCGTGCTCGCCTACCTGCTGGCACTCAACCCCGATGCCACCGTGCTCGATCTGGTGGCCTACGCCTGGGCCGGCTTCGGTGCCGCCTTCGGCCCGGCGCTGATCATGTCGCTCTACTGGCGGCGCATGAACAAGTGGGGTGCGCTCGCCGGCATCGTGGTGGGTGGCGTGACAGTAGTGGTATGGGCCGAGATCTCCGGCGGCATCTTCGATCTCTACGAGATCGTGCCGGGTGTGATCCTGGCCTATGTCGCCATCATGGTGGCAAGCCTTGCCACCGAAGAGCCCGACCTGCGGGTCACCGCCGATTTCGATACCTTCGAAGAAGCCTGACAGCACACGCCGATGGCACCCTGTCTGCCATTAGCGCAACAAGCCGCCTTCGGGCGGCTTGTTGCGCTTTCATCCCCACCGTTTCATGCCAACCACAGGCCACGGACCACCACGATCAGCGTGAACGCCCCCAGGGCCGCCAGGTTCCAGGGCGGCGTAGTGGCGCGCCTCTGCCAGTGGCGACGCAGCGTCAGTCCCATCGGCTGCATGAAGGCCGCTCCCAGCGCCCAGAAACCCAGGCCAATCGCTGGGAGGCGCAGCGGCATGGGCAGACCGCTGATCAACTCGGGGTGCAGCAATAGCGAGAGGGCCAAGCCTGCCGCCAACAGCATGGCGCCCATCGCCAACCAGACCGGTCGCTCGTTCGTCATACTCTTCATTACCTGCTCCTTCCGATCGACTATAGACAAGGCTTAGCCCCTCGCGCTCCTCCACGCCAATATTGCGCCACAGCAATAGTTATACACACTAGTGCCCTTGACCGTTCCATCTCAGGAGGAAAAGAGGCGCTTAATTTAGAGAAATGTCGCTATTCATCCTGCCTATCGTGCTCATAACAAAATTAAACAAGACTTTTAGAAACGGTGTTTCTATACTAGGGGCAGTTCAATAGGCCGGACTCTTCCGGCCAGCGTCGACCAGGAGAACGCACTGATGAAAACGACTCGCTTGATTCCCGTGGCTGTCATTGCCGCCAGTTGCGCCTTCGTCAGCCAGGCGGCCCTGGCCTACAGCGCCGGAGACACCTTCGTACGCGGTGGCTTCGCCAAGTCCGATACCCGCTCTGACAGTGGCAACATCGGTGATGCCGACCTGGGCATCAGCAGCGGTGAGACCGGCTTCACCTTTGGCGCAGGCTACCTGTTCCACGACCAGATCGGCATCGAGCTCAACAGCTCCGAAAAGATCGAGCACAGCCTCAGCGCCGACGGTGCCGATGCCGGGACCATCGATCGCATGCCGGTCAACCTGCTGGTGAACTACTACCCGCTGGGTGGATTTGATTCCCGCGTGCAGCCCTATGTCGGCGCCGGTCTCAACTACACTCGCTTCTCCGGCGAGCCCGATGGGATCGACGCACGTCGCTCCTATGGCGCCGTCGGCCAGGTGGGTATCGACCTGGCGGTCACCGACAACTTCATGCTCAACGGCTTCGCCAACTATGCCGACGTCGATTCTCGCCTGTCGCAAGGTGGCGAACGGGTGGGCACCGCCAAGGTCGACCCCATGACCATCGGCGGCGGCGTAACCTTCCGCTTCTAAAGCCGAACGAGACGATAGCAGGACGACGCCGGGCATGCGCCCGGCGTTTTGCATCATGGGCACGTGTATGAAGGTCATGCGTATAAGTAATATTTGAAATACACTTTTAGTTGTCGGTAACAACTATTGTCATGGGTCAATAATTCATTCCCAGCCACTGACTAGACTGACTTCGTTCATGGCAGCCCGAGGCTGCCTCTTTGCAACGACAGGAGTCGACTCATGCGCAAGCACCCACTTCCCATCCTGCTGACCGCCGGCCTGGCCGCCACTACCTTCATTGCCAGCAGCCAGGCACTCGCCTACAGCGAAGGCGATTTCATCACCCGCGTGGGCGTTGCCCATGTCGACCCCAAGAGCAACAACGGCAGCCTGGCGGGCGACACAATCGATGTCGACGTGCGCAGCGACACCAACCTCGGCTTCACCCTGGGCTACCTGCTCCACGACAATTTTGGCGTCGAGCTGTTGGCGGCGCTTCCGTTCAAGCATGATATCCGGCTTGATGGCGCCGACGTTGCCTCTACCAAGCACCTGCCCCCGACCCTGACCGTGCAGTACTACCCGCTGGGCGGCACCGGATCTCAAATCCAGCCCTATGCCGGCATTGGCCTCAACTACACCACTTTCTTCAGTGAGAAAATCGATGGCTCGGCAGAACTCGACCTGAGCAGTTCCTGGGGTGCCGCGGGACAGCTGGGCGTCGACGTACGCCTGGACGACAACTGGGGCTTGAACGCCGCCGCCTGGTATATCGATATCGATACCGACGCCAGCCTGAATGGGACTGACATCGGCAAGGTGAGCATCGACCCCTGGGGCTTCATGGCTGGCATCAGCTATCGCTTCTGATTAGTGCCATGCCAACCCTGATACAGCGAGGCCCGCCAGTCAGCGGGCCTCGCTGTCTAGTGGCAACCGGTTAACGCGGGGTATGACGCGACAACCCCAGCAGATTCAGCGTGGGATCGTCCAGGCCGACAACGGCCTCCACGCCAGCCAGCTTCCGGTGGTACTCGGCGCTGAGGAAAGGCTGGCCGGCGAGCAGGTGCGCGAGGTATTCACGGGCTGGCTTCAGGGCGTTGGCCGTGGTGCCGGGGGCGGCGATATACACCCAGGCATCGAAGGCTCCCTCTTCGGTAACGACTGGCAACCGATGGCGCTGATACTCATGTGGATAACCTTCGTAAGGATCCATCAGCTCGATCTGCCCGGGCTCAACAAGCTCGAACAGTGCCCCCTCGACTCGCTCATCGACCACGGGTACGACATTGGCATGGGCGATCCCGGCAACCCGCGACGCCTTGTCGAAGCGCAGCGCATAATCATGCAGCACACCCGCCAGGGAGCGCTGGGTTGCACCAATACGTGCTTCGACCCGGGCCGTGTTCATGTTGCTGCCATAGGCGAAGTAGTAAGACATTTGCGTCTCGCTATCCTGGGTCAGTTTTCCGTCACCAACCGATCGATCTCTTCCACTGCCTTGCAGATCAAGAGCCGGTCGGTGGAGCGCGTTCCCTGCTGCGTCAGGTAGGCCTCCATTGCCGGAGCCACGTCACACTTCTCCGGCATCGGCCCACCCGCCTCGACCAGGGCATCCAGCCGCGCAATGAAGACGAAGCGCAGCCACTGCGGCAACGCCATGGTATCGATGCAGAACGGCTGCTGACTGGCCAAGGCATCGGCGTCGGGCCGCGCCACACGCCACATGTTGGTGGCCTTCATAGTGGCTTCCAGCCGGCGTAGCGCTACGTCGAGTTCCTCGTAGACGGTCATGTCGGGCACCTCGCTTGCATTGAGTTCCATTATCTCGTTCCTGTTCCGCCCTGGCCACCCCGTCCTGCAGCGCTCTATACACAGATATCCTGCACGAGCCTGTGGATAAACTATGGAAAGCTGCCCTTGCCCCCGATGGGCAGGGCGCTGGAAGCGACCGGTCAATTCTTGACCAGATTCTTCAGCACCCAACCCACGGCAGTGGCTGACAAGCCCCCGGGGGGCAAGGTAGAGTGCACGCTTCAAGAAGGGAGCCGACATGCAGCCGATCCATACGCTTCACGATTTTTTCGTGCGCACCGGTGCCGAAGTGCGGGCCTATCACCTTGGGCGGCGGGTCGAACCCTGCACCCTGGACATCCTGGCCGATTTCGAAATCGGCCAACTCCCCTGGCCCAACCCATGGCAGGGCCAGGCCAGGGTGGGCCTGGTGTTTCGCCTCGGCGACGTGAGCGACCCATTGATCTGGTTCCTGTCGCTGCCACTGGATGAGCAGGGCCAGCTGGTACCCGCCTCGCGTGACGCCTTCCTTCAGCGTCTGCTGGAGACGCTGGGTCGCAGCGTACAGCAGGTAGGCCGCAGCCAGCCGGGCGAATCAATCGACAACCTGATGAAGGACAACCCGCTGGCCTTCACCCCCTCGCTGCACTTCCAGGCGATGCTGCATGCCCGGGCAAGCCATGACATGGGCAAGCCCGCCAGCCCCTACCTGGAGCCCGTGGAAGCGTATCTCAGCGGCCAACAGCCCCTGGCCTGGCAGGCATTGGGACTGCAGGGATTGGCCGACTACGCGGTGCGTCTGGACGAAGAGGCTAGCCAGGTGCTGGCCGAGCGGCTACCCGCCCTCCCCGGCGAGGTACTGACTTCTCTATGCTACTGCCTTGAGCATGTCGACGTGCCCGCCACCCTGGCATTGGCGATACGCCACCGGGGAGAAGGCGCCGCTGCCGAGGGTGAGCTCGAGAGCTTCTGCGCCTGTGTTCGTGCCGTCAGCGGTGCCGCCATGGCCGGCGAGTGGTTCGATACCCTGCTGGATGACCCCAATGCCTGTGGCCCGGACCTGCTGGCGGCCATGGCCGGGCGGGGCTGGCGACACCTGGAACATACCGAGCGCCTGCCCCGTTTTCTGAACCGGCTGGCGGAGACACCACAAGCCGACTTTGCGGCCATGGCCCGGGACCTCGCCCTGATACCGCGTCTGCGGCTACCGGTGCTGATGGTGCTGCGAGAAGCCGCTCCGGGATCGGCCATCGGCCAGCGCCTCGCTGGGCTCGGCCACTGAAGTACGGAAACCAGGAAGTGAATCGATGAAGGAACTGCCCTACACTCCCAAGGCTGTCATCGGACGCCTCGAGATGGTCACGCTGCCGACGATCGGCGTTACCGTCTGCGCCAAGATCGATACGGGTGCCTATACCTCTGCCCTGCATGCGGAGGACATCGAGATCTTCGAAGAAGAGGGTCACCTGTGGGTCAGCTTCACCACCCGCAGTGGTGGCCAGGAGACACCACCCCATGTCTTTCGCACCCACCTGCACGACCGCCGCCGCGTGACGAGTTCCAATGGCCACAAGGAGTGGCGCTACGTCATTCGTACGCCGATGCAGATGGGCGAACTAGAAGTGATGGTAGAACTGACCCTGACCGACCGCAGCGACATGCGCTACCCCATGCTGCTTGGCCGCCGCGCCCTGCGCCGCCTGCTGGTGGCTCCCGGCGCCACCTTCCTGCACGGCGAGCCTTGACCCCCACACGCCCCTCGACTTCGGAGTCCTCGATGCATATCGCGATATTGTCCCGCAATCGTAATCTCTACTCCACACGTCGCCTGGTGGAAGCCGCCGAGAACCGCGGCCACAGCATTCGGGTCGTGGATACCCTGCGCTGCTACATGAGCATCGCGGCACACCACCCCTCGATCCACCTCAAGGGACAGGAACTCGAACATTTCGATGCCGTGATTCCGCGCATCGGGGCATCGGTAACCTTCTACGGCTGCGCCGTGCTGCGCCAGTTCGAGATGATGGGTACCTATGTGGTCAACGACTCGGTTGGCATCACGCGCTCCCGGGACAAGCTGCGCTCGCTGCAACTGCTCTCGCGCAAGGGCCTGGGGCTGCCCATCACCGGTTTTGCCCACTCTCCCGACGACATTCCAGACCTGATCACCATGGTCAAGGGGGCGCCGCTTGTCATCAAGCTGCTCGAAGGGACTCAGGGCATCGGCGTGGTACTCGCCGAGACCAACCAGGCCGCCGAGTCGGTCATCCAGGCCTTCATGGGCATGAAGGCGAATATCATGGTGCAGGAGTACATCAAGGAGGCCAAAGGGGCCGACATTCGCTGCTTCGTGATCGGCGACAAGGTGGTAGCCTCCATGAAGCGTCAGGCCGCCGATGGGGAGTTCCGCTCCAACCTGCATCGCGGGGGCAGCGCCAGCGTGATCCGTATCACGCCTGAGGAGCGCTCCACGGCAATCCGGGCAGCCAAGGCCATGGGATTGAGGGTCGCTGGTGTCGATTTGTTGCGCGCCAATCACGGTCCGGTGATCATGGAGGTCAACTCGTCTCCCGGCTTGCAGGGCATTGAAACCGCTACCGGCAAGGATATTGCCGGCCTGATTATCGAGCATCTGGAAAAACACTCAATCACGCCCCGCAAGACGCCGGCCAAGCCAAAGGGTTGAACCGGCAATTAATTTACCGGGGGGGTGGCAAAAGGACGGCGAGACCCCCACAATCTGCGTCACCGGAGGAGGTGACCGCTCATGTTTCTCGACAATCGCCAAGTGGCGATGGACGGCGTTCTGGAAGCGCTGGCCGACAGCATCGATTATTTTCAGGACAATCTGGAGCGCCTGCGCCCGTCGCTGCGCGAAGCCCTCAAGCCCCACTACGAGGCCAGGGCCAAGGCGATGCGCCAGCTCCAGGAGCTTGCCAGGCACCATCTCAAGCTGCTCCCCCGGGATGCCGATGTCGAGCGCGACGACTACATGTGGCTCTGGAGCCGATTGAAGAGCTTCGTTGGCAACGAAAGTCAGGTCGTCATCGGCGAACTGCTGGAGCAGGAGCGCGTGCTGATGCAGGCACTCTCCACCCTGTTCACGCATCCCCTGCCCGACCCCCTGGAGCCCATCGCCGAAGAGTGCTGGCAGCAGTGCCGCGCTCTGATCCGTGAGCTCTATCGGCTACAGAAGCAACGTCAGCGTTAGAAACTGCTTCAGCAAAAACCAAGGCGTTGGCGCTACTCCGCCAGGTCTTCCTCGCCGGTTCCGACCTCGTCGAGAGCTCCGTCGATCATGACGGCATTCCAAATCTGTGGAGCGATCTCCAGTGGCTCGACGGGACCCAGGAAATAGGGCTCTCGGCCCCAGAGATAGAGATCCCCCACGGTTGACGCCCTGGCAACCCACTCCCTGGCCTGCAGCCGCCATAGCCCGGCTACTGGCCGCTCCGGCGCGGCACAGCCAACCGCATCTACACCCAGTGCATCGGCAATGAAGAGCGCCCGGGGAAGATGCCAGGACTGGGTGACCAGCAGGGCCCGTTCGACGTCGAATACATCCCTCGCCCGAGCCAGGGTGTCGAAGGTGCTAAAGCCGGCATAGTCGAGCGTCATGTCCTCGTGACGCACGTGTTGTCCGCGCAGGTCGCGCCACATGGTCACGGGCTCGTTGTAATAACGGGTCCGGTTGTCGCCGGAGAGCAGCAGATGTTCGACCCTGCCCAGCCGAATCAAGCGGGAGGCGGCATTGATTCGCGCATCGAAGTGAGGGTTGCGAACCCCGCTGCGGGTCCAGTGCGAGGTACCGAAGACGATGCCGACCCGCTCGGGCCCGCATAGCGGCAGCGCATGCTGGATACGACCCTGGGTCTGACTCAACACCCAGACGTTGGCTCCCACGAACAGCAGCGACGCCAGGAGCAGTGCGGCTCCCAGCGCCATAAGAAGTACCTTGAAGACTTTCCACAACAGCGCAACCATCGATATCCCCGGACCGGCAATGGGGAAGCAGAAGCGCCGATTCGCGTTGCGAGTGCGAGAACCGCACCAATGAATCGGACCTGCGGCTAGAACATGCCCAGCTCGAGCTTCGCCTCGTCGCTCATCATCTCACGGCTCCAGGGTGGATCGAAGACGATTTCCGTGTGTACCTTACTGATCTGTGGCGCGCCGAGGATCTTGTTGCGTGCATCGGCGGCGATGACGTCCCCCATGCCGCAGCCCGGCGCGGTGAGGGTCATGCGGATGGTGACGAGGCGCTCCCCGGTGATCAGCCGCTCGATGCGACAACCATAGACCAGCCCCAGGTCGACGATATTGACCGGGATCTCCGGGTCGAAGCAGGTGCGCAGCTGATCCCAGACGAACTGCTCTATCTCCTCCTCCGTGGCATCCTCGGGCAGTGTCGGCCGCGGCAAGGCCTCTAGCCCCAGGGCGTCGAGATTGGCTCCCTCGATCAGGTAGAGCCGACCCTCGTAGCCCACGCTGATCGAGCTGCCCTTGGCCTGCATCACACTGACGATGCTGTCCTCGGGCAGGGTGATGGTCTTGCCGAAAGGGATGGAAATCGCTGCCACGTCACGTTGCAACGGGAGCGTCTGCCCCCGCTCCAGCCTGGCAATCTGTTCGATATCGCTCATGCTCAGCGCACCATCCCGATGACCCGCTCCAGGGCCGCCACGAAGGCGTCGACCTCTTCCGGGGTGTTGTAGACGGCAAAGGAAGCCCGACAGGTGGCATCGACACCGAATCGAGCCAGCAACGGCTGGGCGCAGTGATTGCCGGTGCGGATCGCCACGCCCAACTGATCGATCAGCAGCGCGATATCCTGGGAGTGGGCGCCATCGACGACGAAGGAGAGCACGCCGGCCTTGTCGGGCGCGGTACCGAGCAGCCTCAACCCATCGATACGCGAGACACCCGCGGTGGCCCGTGCCAGCAGTTCGGCCTCCCAGGTGCCGATACGTGCGAGCCCCACGTCGCTGACCCAATCGAGGGCAACCCCAAGCGCGATGACCTCGGCGATGGCCGGGGTACCGGCTTCGAACTTGTGGGGGATGTCGGCGAAGGTGGTCGGCACGTCGAAGGAGACGCTCTTGATCATCTCGCCACCACCCTGCCAGGGTGGCATTGCCTCCAGCAGCTCGGCCTTGCCGTAGAGCACGCCGGCCCCGGTGGGACCATAGACCTTGTGACCCGAGAAGGCGTAGAAGTCGGCATCGATGTCGCGCACGTCCACCGTCTGGTGCGGTGTGGCTTGGGCGCCGTCGATGAGAATCCTGGCACCGTGCCCATGGGCGATGGTTGCCAACTCGCGCACCGGGTTGATGGTGCCGAAAGCGTTGGAGACATGATTCACTGCTACCAGCCGCGTGCGCTCGTTGAAGAGCGCCCGGTAGGCATCGAGATCCAGCACGCCACGCTCGTCCACCGGGATCACCTTGACGACGATCCCGAGCTGGTCTGCTAGAAGCTGCCAGGGCACGATGTTGGAGTGGTGCTCGAGCAGCGACACCAGCACCTCGTCGCCCGGCTGAAGATTGGCCCGGCCCCAGCTGTTGGCCACCAGGTTGATTGCTTCGGTGGTGCCGCGGGTAAAGACGATCTCGCGCCGATCGGCCGCATTGAGAAAGGCTCGCACCGTCTCGCGCGTGGCCTCATAGGCCGCCGTGGCCTCGTCGGCCAGGGTGTGCAGCCCGCGGTGGATGTTGGCGTTGTAGCGGCTGTAGTAGTCGCGGAAGGTATCGATGACGCACAGGGGCGTCTGGCTGGTGGCAGCGTTGTCGAAATAGATCAGCGGCCTGCCATGCACCTGCCGCTCGAGAATCGGAAATTGCGCACGTATCCCGGCCACATCCAGGGCCGGGGTCTCAAGCACGCGATCGGTGGCCAGGTGATTCATGGTTGACTCCTCGGCTCAGTCGTCATGCAACGACATGGCGGCTTCCACCAGCCCGGAAAGATTGAAGCGCTCCGGCAGCTTGCCGGCCACCGCCAGTTCGACCCGTTCGGCCACGGCTTCCAGCTCCACTCGCTCCATCACTTCCCCGGCGAAGGCAAGCGTCAGCAGCCCACGGGCCGTCTGCTCGTCGATGCCACGGGTGCGCAGGGTGAACACCGCCTCCTCGTCGAGCTGGCCGGTCGTGGCCCCGTGGGAGCACTTGACGTCGTCGGCGTAAATCTCGAGCTCGGGCTTGGTATCGATCTCGGCACGGTCGGAGAGCAGGAGATTGGCGTTGCTCTGGTGCGCCTCGATCTTCTGACTATCGCGCTTGACCACCACCTTGCCGTTGAACACGCCACGCGCCCGGTCGTCGAGAATGCCCTTGTAGTTCTCGTTGGAGAACGTGAGCGGTGCGTTGTGGTTGGCCAGGGTGTGGTTGTCCACGTGCTGCCGCCCCTGGGCGAAGAACAGGCCGTTGAAGTTGGCTTCGGCGCCCTTGCCGTTGAGGTCGACCACCAGATCGTTGCGCACCAGGCTGCCGCCCAGGTTCAGATTGAACGAGGTGTAGCGGCTGTCACGCCCCTGCTCCACATGGATGCTGGCGACATGAAGGTCCTTGAGCGACGCCTCCTGCAGCTTGTAGTGGGTAAGGATCGCTCCGCGATCGAGCATGACCTCATCCACCAGGTTGGTGAAGTTGGCCGCCTCGCTCTCGCCGATGTGATGCTCGATCACCGTTGCCTGGCTGCGAGCGCCGGCCTCGATCAGTACCCGCGGATGGCTCATCACCGGCTGCGCATTGGCACGGGAAAGGAACTGCAGGAGGATCGGCTTTTCCACCACGCTGCCCGGGGCCAGGCGTACCACGGCACCCTCCTCCATGAAGGCGGTATTGAGGGCCGAGAAGGGCGAGAACTCCACCCCGGTGAGGCGCCCCAGCGGGCCGCCCACGGCCTCGTGATTCTCGGCCAGCGCCTGGGAAAGCGGCAGCACCGCAACCCCGGTCGGCAGCTCGCCAAGGTCGGAAAGTGCCGCGGAGAAGACGCCATCGACGAAGGTCAGCCGATGCGCCGCGATGGGCAGCGTCAGCGCTGCCGCTGAGGCAGGCGAAAACTCGGCGCTGTCGGTCAGGGCAAAGTCGCCACGGGCGATGGCACGCACGTCGGTATATTTCCATGCTTCGACGCGACGATCGGGAAAGCCCAGCGCCTCGAAACGCGCGGCACCCGCCTGGCGCCGGGCGGCGATCCAGGTCGGCTCCTGACCGTGGGCCTGGCGCCTGGCTTCGGTGCGCTCGGCCAGGCGATCGAGAAAGGTCTGAACATCGCTCATGCAGCGGTCTCCTCCACCACCCAGTCATAGCCACGTGACTCGAGTTCCTTGGCCAGCTCCTTGTCACCGCTCTTGGCGATGCGGCCATCGACCAGGACGTGGACGTGATCGGGAATGATGTAGTCCAGCAGGCGCTGGTAGTGGGTCACCAGCAGGATGCCGCGATCGGCGGCGCGCAGGCTGTTGACCCCATCGGCCACGATCCGCATGGCATCGATGTCGAGGCCGGAGTCGATCTCGTCGAGCATGGCCAGCTTCGGCTGCAACACCAGCATCTGCAGGATCTCGTTGCGCTTCTTCTCGCCGCCGGAGAAACCCTCGTTGACGGCACGCTGCAGGAAGCTGGCGTCCATCTTCATCTCGGCGATCTTTGACTTGATCAGCTTCATGAACTCCGGCGCCGGAATATCGCCCTGGCCGTTTGCCGCACGCTGGGCGTTGAGCGCCGCCTTGAGCAGATAGATATTCTTGACCCCGGGGATCTCTACCGGATACTGGAAGCCGAGCAGCATGCCAGCCAGGGCTCGCTCCTCGATCTCCATCTCGAGCACGTCCTGGCCTTCGAAGGTGATCGTGCCACTGGTCACCTCATAGCCCTCCTTGCCGGCGATCACCGCCGACAGGGTCGACTTGCCGGCCCCGTTGGGGCCCATGATGGCGTGAACTTCCCCGGCGTTGACGGTCAGGCTGAGGCCCTTGAGGATTTCCTTGCCTTCGACCGTGACGTGCAGATCCTTGACTTCGAGCATCTTGAGTACCTTTTCGATTCTGGCGAGCCGCCGCGGCGACCCGATAAAAGTGTCTTTCCATCGCCCTTGAAGCGCATCATGAGCGAGCCCAATAGCGTCTAGCCGACAGCGCCTTCCAGGGTCACGTTAAGCAATGCCTCGGCCTCCACGGCAAACTCCATCGGCAGCTCCTGGAACACGTCCTTGCAGAAGCCGTTGACGATCATGCTCACCGCGTCCTCCTCGGAGATACCCCGGCTCTGGCAGTAGAACAGCTGGTCCTCGCCGATCTTCGAGGTGGTCGCCTCGTGCTCGACGGTCGCGGTGCTGTTGCCGATCTCCTGATAGGGAAACGTGTGAGCGCCGCACTGGTCGCCGATCAGCAGCGAGTCGCACTGGGTGAAGTTGCGCGCGCCCTTGGCCCTGGGGCCGATCTTGACCAGCCCACGGTAGGACTGGTTGCTGCGGCCGGCGGAGATGCCCTTGGAGACGATGTAGGAGCGCGTGCCCTCGCCGATATGGATCATCTTGGTGCCGGTGTCGGCCTGCTGGCGGCCGTTGGTCACCGCCACTGAGTAGAACTCACCGATGCTGTCCTTTCCGCGCAGTACGCAGGAGGGATACTTCCAGGTGATGGCGGAGCCGGTCTCGACCTGGGTCCAGCTGATGCGTGAACGGTCGCCACGGCAGTCGCCGCGCTTGGTCACGAAATTGTAGATGCCGCCCTTGCCGTCCTCGTCACCCGGGTACCAGTTCTGCACTGTGGAGTACTTGATGTAGGCATCATCGAGGGCCACCAGCTCGACCACGGCGGCGTGCAGCTGGTTCTCGTCACGTTGTGGTGCGGTACAGCCTTCCAGGTAGGAGACCTGGGCGCGGCTCTCACAGATGATCAGCGTGCGCTCGAACTGGCCGGTATTGGCAGCATTGATCCGGAAATAGGTGGAGAGCTCCATCGGGCAGGTCACGCCTTCCGGCACGAAGACGAAGGAGCCGTCGGTGAAGACCGCCGAATTGAGCGCGGCGAAGTAGTTGTCGGCCACCGGCACCACCGTGCCCAGGTACTGCTTGATCAGCTCCGGGTAGTCGCGGATCGCCTCCGAAATGGAGCAGAAGATCACGCCCGCCTCGCCCAACTTCTCCTTGAAGGTGGTGGTCACCGACACGGAATCGAATACCGCATCCACCGCCACGCCGGCCAGCGCCGCCCGCTCGTGCAGCGGGATACCCAGCTTCTCATAGGTCTCGAGCAGCTTGGGGTCGACCTCGTCGAGGCTCTGGGGGCGATCTTCCGGGCGTTTCGGCGCACTGAAGTAGGAGATCGCCTGGTAGTCGATGGCCGGATAATCGAGGTGCGCCCAGGAGGGTGGCGTCATCTTCAGCCATTGATGATAGGCCTTCAGCCGCCACTCCAGCATCCACTCCGGCTCCCCCTTTTTCTGGGAAATGAAGGCAATGGTGCCCTCATCGAGCCCCGGCGGGATGGTGTCGCTCTCGATATCCGTGACGAAGCCTTCCTTGTATTCGCGACGGACCAGCTGTTCCATTTCCTGACTTGCCATGATGGTTCCCCTCCCGGGCGGTTGGGTCGGCGAGCAGCGAGCCCGCTCGGGTAATGTGTTCGGTGGCTTGCGCGTCTCAGGCCGAATCGGCGGCCAGACTGATACTCTGTATGGGCAGCTGTACCGGCAACTTGATCGGCGAGGAGTCGGCCAGGTGCGCCAGGGTCACGCTATCGAGCAGGGTGCGTACCGCCAGCGAAACACGCTGCCAGTTATCGGACACACCGCAGGTGGCGAGCAGGTCGCAGTCGCCATCCACATGGCTGCACTCGGTCATCGCCACCGGCCCTTCGATGGCGGTGATGATGTCGCGCGCCGTGATGCGCGACGCCGGCCGTGCCAGCGAATAGCCGCCCTGGGCGCCACGACGGGATTCCAGCAGCCCCGCACGCACCAGCATCTTCAATGTCTTGCTCACGGTCGGATGAGGCAACTGCACCGCCTCGGCCAAGTCGGCCGCCGCGTGAGGCTGCTCCGGGTGACGCGCGATCTGTGCCATCACCACCGCGGCATAGTCGGTCAGCCGAGAAAGCTTGAGCATGCCTGACTCCTCACGATTCGCCGCCAAGCCCTGTACGAGCTTCGCATTCGATTGAGGACCATTTTAGTCCTGTATGGATTCGATGTGAAGTCCCCTCTGCCCATTTGGCCAGGGCTAGCGGCACGATAGCGGCAAGATCGACGCCGATCGCACAATAACGACAATCATTCGCATTTGCTGGGCTGGCTGGGCAATCCCATGTCAGGTCATTCAAAGGATGGCTCGCGTGCGCCTGCCAAGGTCGAGGCCTATCTCCACCTGCCTGCTAGACTGAACAGAGACATAATAAAGCCGCTACGCGCCGCGAGACGTGGCAGGGAGACCCCATGAAACCATGTGAAACTGTCACGAAAGCCAGCGCGGGGGTGGCACGACTTGGCGGTAGCCTGCTGCTTGCCTTGGCACTGTTGCAGCCCGCTCAGGCTGGTGAAACACAAATCGTCATCGGCACGGCCAGTTCGACCGGGGTCTACCACATCACAGGCCAGGCGTTCTGTCGCCTGATAGAGGGCCCCTGCCATGCCCGTCCGTCGGAAGGCTCGGTAGCCAATCTCCGCGACCTTCGTCATGGTGAAGTCCCGATCGCATTGGCCCAATCGGACCAGCAGTATCATGCCGTCGAGGGGCGAGAAAACTTCGCCGATACCGGGCCGGACGATTCATTGCGCGCCCTGTTCTCGGTGCATAGCGAGCCCTTTACCCTGGTGGTACGCCGGGAAGCGGGGATACAGGGGTTCGACGACCTGAAACAGCGCGCGGTGAATATCGGCAACCCCGGCTCCGGGCAGCGTGCCACCATGCTGCAACTGATGTCGGCCAGGGGCTGGTCACTGGACGATTTTGCCCTGGTCAATGAACTGCCCGCCGATCAGCAGTCCCTGGAGCTGTGTCACGGCAATATCGATGCCATGGTCTATACCGTGGGTCACCCGGACCTGACGATTCGCCAGGCCGTCGATCTATGCAACGCCGCCGTGGTGGGTGTCGAGGGGGATTTCGTCGAAGCCCTGGTGGACGACGCTCCCTACTACAGCCTGGCCGAAATCCCCGCCGGGCTCTACTACCCCGAGCAGCCGGAAGTGAAGACCTTCGGCGTCCGCGCTACCGTCGTGGCCAGCGAAGCCACCGATCCGGACCAGGTCTACACCCTGGTGGCCGCCGTTTTCGACAATTTCGAACGCTTTACTGCCTTTCATCCCGCCTACTCGGTGCTCGAGCCTGAGCGAATGATCAAGGAGGGGCTATCGGCCCCGCTGCACGAAGGCGCCCTGCGCTACTACCGCGAGCGTGGCTGGATCGAGGATGAGGCCAACGGCGAAGAAAATGACGCAGCCGATGAGGCCGAGACGAACGCTGAGACGGACTAGCAGCCTAGCGCTTACACCTTCTTGACGTACACTGACTTCAACTTCATCGGTCCGATGCCGTCGACCTTGCAATCGATGTCATGATCCCCTGACACCAGACGAATATTCTTCACCTTGGTGCCAACCTTGACCACCGAGGAAGAGCCCTTGACCTTGAGGTCCTTGATGACGGTGACCGTATCGCCATCGGCGAGCGGATTGCCGTTGGCATCGCGTACGGCAACCTCATCCTCTGTCGCTTCGGCCCCCGCCCCCTTCGACCACTCATGCCCACACTCCGGGCAGACGAACTGCAGGCCGTCGTCATAGGTGAACTCCGAGGCGCAGGCCGGGCAATGTGGCAGGTCACTCATGGGTTATATCCTGATGGCAGTGGAGACGAGCCAGCGCTAACACGGCACAGAGGACTGCGCGAGCGAATCGCTGGGCTGCACGGGGTCGAGGAAAGGCGAATAGCCTACACGTCCGATCAATGCGACTCCAGCCACCCGATTCAACCGCCGCCGCTGATTCGGACAAGAAAGGAGCGGCGGCAGCGTGCGCCAACTCCGCTGGCAAACATGGGTAATCTTAACCAGAATCAAAGATAGTATTAGCCGTCCCAGCCAAGGAATAACGAAAAGTTACATATATGAGGCAAGGACATGCGTATCTTGAAGCTCGACCGCATCGACCGCATGCTGCTGGAGGCCCTGCAGCAGGACGCCCGCCTGACCACCGCAGAGTTGGCGGAGCGCGTCAATCTATCGCCCTCCCCCTGCGCCAGGCGCATCCGACGACTCGAGCAGGATGGCCTGATCACCCGCTATCGCGCCGAGCTGGACAGGGAGCGCCTGGGCCTGGACGTCACCATCTTCGTACAAGTACGCCTCAGCCAGCATCAGGATGCCTTGGTCGAACAGTTCGAAGCAGCGGTCAGGGAGATGCCGGACGTCATCAACTGCCATACCATTTCCGGGGCCTTCGACTATCTCCTTCAGGTGGTGACCGCCGACCTGCGCGGCTATGAGCAGTGGGTGCGACGACTGCAGAAGCTACCCATGGTCAACAGCGTGGACAGTAGCTTCGCCATACGCGCCGTCAAGGAGAACGGGGCACTGCCCCTGCCACTGGGCTGAATCTGGGCTCAAATGCCCCTTTTGCACCACTCATGGGCCGCCTGGTAGGTTAAGAACCCACGAAAGAATGAAGGGAGTCAAAGATGGCGATCGGCTGCGTCACCGTCTTCGGGGGAACCGGCTTTCTCGGCGGCCAGGTGGTTCGTGAGCTGACGGAGGCAGGACGCACGGTACGCATCGCCGCACGTCGGCCTGCCCTGCCCGAGTGGGCGGAACCCGGTGATCCGCTGGAGCTGGCCAGCGTCGACATTCGCAGCAAGGCCGATATCGCCAAGGCGCTCGAGGGCTCCGAGAGCGTGGTAAATGCGGTCAGCCTTTACGTGGAAAGCCGGAACGCGCGCTTCCAGACCATCCATGTGGACGCCGCCGCTCAACTGGCACAGCTTGCCCATGAGGCGGGCATCCAACGCCTGATACAGATATCGGGCATCGGCGCCGATCCGGCATCACGCTCGGCCTATGTCAGTGCCCGAGGCCAAGGCGAGAGAGCCGTGGTTACAGCACTGCCCAAGGCGACGATCCTGCGCCCCAGCGTCATGTTCGGCCCCCATGACGCCTTCCTGTCGACCGTGGCAGGCTTGACGCGGCTGCCGGTCATTCCCCTGTTCGGCCATGGCGAAACGCGGCTGCAACCGGTCCATGTGATGGACGTGGCCCGCGCCATCGGCCGGCTGCTCGGTAACGAACCACTTGAGCGACGCCTCTTCGAACTCGGCGGCCCCGACATTATCCGCTATAGGGAGGTGATCGAACTGGTCATGCGGGAGCAGAAGCGAGAACGCCCCCTGCTGCCGATGCCCTTCACACTGTGGCACTTGCTGGCGCTGATGGCCTCGCCCCTGCCTACCCCCCCGCTGACGCGCGACCAAGTGGTCATGATGGCCCATGACAACGTCGCCGGCGATGACGTCGGCACCTTCGAACACCTGGGCATACTGCCACGCTCCCTGCGGGACAGCCTGCCGCTATGCTTGGCGGCTATTTCTGGCTGAACCAACCCCTGCCCGCTCAGCCATCGCCGTCGGCCTCGGAATAGAAATCCAGGTCCTCCAACCGCCCCAGCACAGCTGTGGCGATGTTGGCCAGGTGCGCGGCAACGCGCTTGTAATGCCGCGCCAGAAGTGAGTAAGCCACCGCCTCGTGAAACTCGATCTGGCGCTCGTCGCGAAACAGTTCCTCGATCAAGCGGTCGCTGCGCTGGCGCACTTCCACGGCCTTGGAGAGCGCCTGGCGAGCCTGCTGCTCGTCGGAATTTCGCGTTGCCTTGATCACCTTGTCAAACATGTCGCCCATCTCGAGCGCCATATTATCGAGCGGCTCCTGATACTTGGGCACATGGAAGCCTTCGCTGTAGAAATGCCCCACCTCGAAGACATTCTTGCAGTAGTCCCCGATGCGCTCGGCATCCTTGGCCACGCTCATCAAGGCCAGGCAAATGGCGACATCATGGCCCGGATTGACGGTCAGGTGACGCAGCACCTTGCGGCGAATCGAACGCTCCAGTTCATTGATTGCCCGGTCGCGGTCATAGAGCGGCTGGCGAACCTCATCGGCCGATGCCTTGCTGTGCAGGACCTCGTTGGCGCGGTCGAACATCCAGGCTCCGTGCTTGAGCATCTGGGTCAGGTCCTCGAACGCCAAGTTGAGCGTGTTTTCCGAAGTCAGGGCGCTATAAAGCTGTCGAAACATGGCAGAAATCTCCTGAGTCACCGCGCTCAGCGCAGGCTCGTGAACAGTTCGGTGGCGCCGATTCCCAGCAGCGGTATCACCAGGAATACGCCGATCAGGAAGACGAAGGCATAGCGGGTCTGGCGTGCTGCCAGCCGGCCATACCAGATGGCAATCCGAACCGGGATATAGCGCAGCGGGTACCAGATGGCGGTGCCGGTCAAATTGAAGATGACATGGAACAGGGCCACGGTCATCGCGGCGGCCACGGGGTTCGCTGTGGCGGCCAGCACACTCGTAATCGTAGTACCTAGGTTGGCCCCCATCATGAAGGGCAGCACACGGCGCAGGCGAACAACGCCGGCGCCAGCCAGCGGCACCATCAGGCTGCTGGTGATGGTGCTGGACTGAACCAGTACGGTGGAGACCAGGCCAACACCATAGGAACGCAGGTCGCTGCGGAAGAAGTAGGTACGAAACAGACCGTCCATATGGCGCAATAGTGCGCCGCGCAGATTCTGCACCATGAAGATCAGCGCACCGAACATCAGCAGCATGCCGAGACCGGCTACCAGCAGCCCCTGGGAAGTGGGGGCGGTCGTCAGGAGGGAGGCGATACCATTCGCGGCATCGACCACCGGTGCGGTGACCACCTTGATCGGGCTGTTGGGTCGGGCCACCTCTTCAAGGCCGATCAGCTCGGCCAGCCAGCCCGCCACCTGAGTAAAGATCCCCCTTCCTTCCTCATGGAAAAGCCCGCTGATGTACTCCAGGGGAAAGACGAGCGCCACGGTAAGGATGTTGAAGAAGTCATGCATCAAGGCCGCCGTAAACGAGCGCCGGAAGTTGCGCTTGATGCGCACATTGGCCAGCGCCACGATCACCCCGGTGACCGCCGTCCCGATATTGGCCCCCATGATGGCGAACACCGCCGTACCCAGCGTCATCTCACCGCTGGCCACCAGCGTCACGATCAGCGCCGAGGTGAAGGACGAACTCTGCACGATCATGGTGACCAGCACACCGGCCAACAGGGCGATGAAGGGGTTCTCACCGTAGGCGAAAAGCTGGGTCAGGAAATCGCTGGCCTTGCCGAACGTCCCCAGACCCGAACCGAGTACGTTCAGCGCCGCAAGGAAGAGGTAGAGACAGATACCGGCGTAGATGCCGCGCATCCAGGCCGGTACCTCACGCTTGTGCTCGCGGGTAAGAGCCGCTCGGTTCGTGTCGGGCGAAGAGGTATCTGGTTTCGACATGAAAAGGCCGTTGTGAGGTTACACGTTCAGAATGACGGGTGTGTGACACCCACGTTACTGTCCGCGCAAGGTAACCGGGATATGTGACAGTTTCATGACAGCCAGGTAAATCGCCTCGCCGGCATGGGCTTACCTCCCGGTACGGTGCGCTATTCCCCGATATCTTCGTTCCAGAGTTCGGGCGACGCCTCGATGAAATCGGACATCATGTCGATGCAGGCCGGCGACTGCAGGACTTCGACGTCGACGCCCCGAGAGCGCAGCAACGCTTCTTCACCCATGAAGCTGCGATTCTCGCCGACAACCACTCGGGGAATACCGTAGAGCAGGATGGCTCCGCTACACATCGGGCAGGGTGACAGCGTCGTGTAGAGCACGCAATCCCGATACACTGAGGCTGGCTGGCGCCCCGCGTTCTCCAGGGCATCCATTTCGCCATGCAGCACGGTGCTGCCCGACTGCACCCGCCGGTTATGGCCCCGCCCCAGAATGCGCCCACGATAGACCAGCACCGAGCCGATGGGGATACCTCCCTCAGCCAGGCCCTGGTGCGCTTCATCCAGGGCAGCTTGCATATACTTGTCCATGGAAGGTTGACTCCGAGTCCATGAGAAGGAAAAAGCCAGTTCCGACGTGACCATAGCAAAACAGCAGCGACTCTGCGCGGCGACCGGCCGGCGAAGCGAAGGATGTGACGCCCTGCCCGACCAGACTCACCGCGATGACGAAATGACCCAGGGAGACCCAACATGCCCGATCAGACGACCCAAGCCCGTATTCTGGTGTTCGCCGGAAGTACCCGGGAAGCCTCCTTCAACAAACGGCTGGCCCGCCTTGGTGCCCGACGACTGGATGCGCTAGGCGCCCAGGCCACCTTCATCGACCTTCGCGACTATCCAATGCCGCTCTACGATGGCGACCTTGAGGCCGAGCATGGCCTGCCTCAAAACGCACTGGCACTGCGCAAGCTGCTGGCCGAGCACCGGGGCCTGCTGCTCGCCTCCCCCGAGTACAACGGCTTCATCACCCCGTTGATGAAGAACACCATCGACTGGATCAGCCGCCCCCATGAAGGCGAAAGCGGCCTCAAGCTGTTCGCGGGCCGGGTCGCAGCGCTGCTCGCCGCCTCTCCCGGCGGGCTTGGCGGCATGCGCAGCCTGACGCTGATGCGCCAACTGCTGAGCAATATCGGGGTGACGGTACTGCCGGACCAATTGGCCGTGGCCAAGGCGGGTGACGCCTTCGATGACGATGGCGCCCTGACCGACGAGGCCCATCAAAAGAAGCTCGACGCCATCTGTCAGCGACTGGTCGATACAACGAGGCTATTCAACCGCTAGCCCGGGGGAACCCCTGATTATGCAGGCAAGCACCTACTCCCAGCGCCAGCCGTGACGCTGCCACCACGCCAGCGCGATCTGGCGGTTCTCGAGGTTGGCGCTTTCCGCCAGCACGGACCCCAGTTGGACGTAGTCACCGCCCGTCTCCACCAGCAGTGCAGGGTCCTGTGTCGCCAGCTGTAGCGCGTAGAGCACCAGCATCAGCTCGTAGGGGTCGGTACTGTCGATCAGGCTGAACAGCAGTGGCACGGCCGGCTTGCCGATCTGACCCAGCCGCTCCGCCGCGATGTACCAGACCCGCGGATGCTCGTCGCCGCCATAGGTGTCGATGAAGCGCCGATCCGCCAGCCGGCTGATGAAGTAATGCACTTCATCCTCCTCGGTAGCGAACAGCGCCGGCAGCCAGTAGCGATCTTCCCGTGTCGTGCCATTCGGCGGCAGTTCGGCTTGCGCGGAAGGCGGCGGTACATCGGCCTGCGGTGGCGCCTGCGCTTCCATCGGGGGCGGCTCCGAACGCCCGGCACAGCCAGTTGCCAGCAGGGCCACCAGCAGGCCCAATCCTGCTGAACGCGTGCGTATTGCCATAGTGCCCGTACTCCCTCGATCGGCGATTCATTGACGAAACCCCTCATGCCCCTTCGACGGGCGGAACAAGGTGGCGAATCCCGTCGGATTCTATCGCGGCCGCGGCAGGCTGCACAGCTCCCCATCGAGATCCTGGTGCAGCGCTGTCATCTAAATGACATGATATCGTGCTGTTATCGTCATCGACCCGCTACTGAGCTAGAGGCCCCGAATGACAACCAAGACCGTTCTGATCGTCGATGATGAAGCGCCGATCCGCGAAATGATTGCCGTGGCCCTGGAAATGGCCGACTACCGCGTGCTCGAGGCCGACAATGCCCAGACCGCCCACGCCATGGTCGTCGACCAGCAGCCCGACCTGCTGCTGCTCGACTGGATGATGCCCGGTACCAGCGGCATCGAGCTGGCGCGACGCCTCAAGCGCGAGACCGCCACCAGCGAGTTGCCGATCATCCTGCTCACCGCCAAGGGCGAGGAAGACAACAAGATCCTTGGGCTCGAGGCCGGCGCAGACGACTACATCACCAAGCCCTTCTCGCCGCGAGAACTGGTAGCCCGGCTCAAGGCCGTGCTGCGCCGCTCCACCCCGAAAGGAGTGGAAGACCTGGTCGAGGTCGAGGGGCTGCAGCTCGATCCGGTCAGCCATCGGGTCAGTGCCAATGGCAAGTCGCTGGAAATCGGGCCTACCGAGTATCGCCTGCTGCAGTTCTTCATGACCCATCAGGAACGGGCCTATACCCGCGGCCAGCTGCTCGACCAGGTGTGGGGCGGCAATGTCTATGTCGAGGAGCGCACCGTGGACGTGCATATCCGTCGCCTGCGCAAGGCGCTGGGCGACCACCAGCACCTGATCCAGACGGTGCGTGGAACCGGTTACCGTTTTTCCAACAAGGTCTGACATGCGCCTATGGAGCCATGAACTCTGGCGCCTGGGGCTGATAGCCGGGGCCGGCGGCCTGATCGGCTGGTTCTTCTCAGCCTTCGGGCTCGGCCTTGCCGCTGGCCTGGGTCTTTACCTCTACCGCCACCTGTGCCGGCTGCGCGCCCTGCACCGCTGGCTCACCCGCAACCCCCAGGCCGAGCCACCCGCCGCCAATGGCCTGTGGGGGGAGCTGTTCGACCGCCTCTACCGCTATCAGAAGGGCCAGCGGCACACCCAGGAGCGACTGCGTACCACCCTCAAACGCATCCAGGAATCCTCGGAAGCCATGCGCGACAGCGTGGTGATGCTCGACCAGCATGGCGACCTGGAGTGGTGGAACGGCGCCGCCGACCGCATGCTGGGCCTACGCTCACAGCACGATCGCGGCCAGCACATCACCAACCTGGTGCGCGATCCGCGCTTCGTCTCCTACTTTAACGCCCGCGACTACCGTGACCCCCTGACGCTGCCATCGCCCATCGACGAGCGGATGATGCTGCAGATCCAGATCACCCTCTACGGTGACGACGAGCGGCTATTGATGGCGCGGGACATCACGCGCCTGCATCGCCTGGAGCAGATGCGACGCGACTTCGTCGCCAACGTCTCTCATGAACTAAGAACGCCGCTGACCGTACTCGCCGGCTATCTCGAAACCTACGCCGACAACGCCGACCAGCTGCCTCCCCGCCTCGCCCGTAGCCTCGCCCAGATGCAGGGGCAGACCACGCGCATGCAGAGTCTGGTCAACGACCTGCTGCTGCTCTCGAGACTGGAACTCGAGCAGAGCGGTGACGACCACGCGCCGCTGGACATGAGCGAACTGCTCGAGAGCATCCGCCGCGATGCCGCGGCGCTCGCCAACGGCCAGCAGCGGATATCGGTGGAGATCGACGAGCAGCGGGCGCTGCTCGGCAGCGAACAGGAGATCCGCAGTGCGGTATCCAATCTGGCCTACAACGCCGTACGCTATACGCCGGCGGGCAGCCATATCGTCATACGTTGGAAGGCGTGCGGCCTAGGTGCCTGCATCGAGGTAGAGGACGACGGCGACGGCATCGACCCGGAGCATGTGCCCCGGCTCACCGAACGCTTCTACCGGGTCGACAAGGGTAGAAGCACCGCCACCGGCGGCACCGGCCTGGGTCTGGCTATCGTCAAGCACGTGCTGTTGCGCCACGACGCGACCCTGGAAATCGATACACGCCCCGGCCAAGGGGCGCTGTTTCGCTGCGCCTTTCCTGATACGCGGCTGGTCCTGGCATCCATTAACCACGACGCTTGAGCGCATCCTCGTCGATCTGGTCCGGGTCCATGTGACGAATATCCAGCCCCTTGACCAGATAGATGACGTACTCGGCCAGGTTGTCGGCATGGTCACCGACCCGTTCCAGGGCACGCAGTATCCACATCACGCTGAGCACCGGACCGATGGCGCGGTTGTCCTCCATCATGAAGGTCATGAGCGAACGCATGGCACTGCCGTACTCGTCATCCACCGCCTCGTCCTCACGCACCACCTGCAGCGCCAACTCGGTGTCGAAACGGGCGAAGGCGGTAAGCGAATCGCGCAGCATCTTGCGCACGTGCTCGCTGATATGGCGCACCTCCACCAGGCCACGCACCGTGGTGCCGTTCTCGATCAGGATCAGGGCATTGCGGGCAATCTTGCTCGCCTCGTCGCCGATCCGCTCCAGGTCCGCGGTGGCACGGATCACCGCCAGCACCAGGCGCAGGTCCGATGCCGCCGGCTGCCGGCGCGCTAGCACCCGGGTACACTCATCGTCGATCTTGAGCTGCATGTCATTGACCTGGCGGTCGTTGTCGCGCACTTTTTCGGCCAGCCGGCTATCTCCCTCGAGCAGGGCCTTCACCGCTTCCAGGACCTGATTCTCGACCAGCCCACCCATGGTCATCAGGTGGGTCTTGAGTTCCTCCAACTCCTGATTGAACTGCCGGGAAATATGCTGGCTATGGGTATCGCTGGTGATGTCCATGTGACTCTCCTGGTGACCGTCGAGGTCAGGCCATACGGCCGGTGATGTAATTTTCGGTGCGCGCCAGGCGCGGGTTGGTGAAGAGACTGGCCGTAGGGGCATACTCCACTAGCTCGCCGTCGTGAAGGAAGGCGGTATAGTCCGAGACCCGCGCCGCCTGCTGCATGTTGTGGGTAACCAGCACCACGGTCAGCTGCGACTTCAGGCTGCGGATCAGCTCCTCGATCTTCAGCGTCGAAATCGGATCCAGTGCCGAAGCCGGCTCGTCCAGCAGCAGCACCTCGGGGCGAACCGCCAGGGTACGGGCGATCACCAGGCGCTGCTGCTGGCCGATGGAGAGCGACCAGGCCGAGGCACGCAGGCGATCCTTCACCTCGTCCCACAGCGCCGCCGCGCCCAGCGCCCACTCAACGATGTCGTTCATCCGCCGCCGCGTCAGGCCACCCTGCAATCGTAGCCCAAAGGCCACGTTCTCGTAGATCGACATGGGGAATGGGTTGGGCGCCTGGAATACCATACCCACTCGGCGCCGCAGCTCGTCCACCGCCACCTCGGGCGCGTGAATCTCCTGCCCCTCTAGGCGAATGCTGCCCTGTCGACTGACTGCTTCGTTGAGGTCGTGCAGCCGGTTCAGCGCTCGCAGCAGGGTCGACTTGCCGCAGCCCGAGGGGCCGATGAAGGCGGTTACCCGATGGCGCGGCAGGCGTAGGGTCAAATCGCGCAGTGCCGTCTTGCCGTCATAGGCCAGGCTCAATCCCTCGACATCGAGACAGCTGACATCGGGGGCGAAGTCGATGATCGGCCCCGTGACATTCGCGCGATCCGAGTGCGGACGAGTGGCATCCGGTCGCGGCTGGCTTGATGGTGAGAGCGGCAGTTCGGGCATCGTGTGGCTCTATCCTCGGTCAGTGGCGCGACAGCGCCCCGTGACGCGCCCTGTAATAATGGCGCAGAAATATTGCAGTCAGGTTAAGCACTACCACCACCAGCACCAGCAATAGTGCCGTCGCATAGACCAACGGCATGGCCGCCTGGATGTCATCACCGTGAAAAGCGGTATCGTAGACGTGATAACCGAGGTGCATGAACTTGCGTTCAAGATGCAGAAAAGGAAATTCGCCGTCCACCGGCACCTGGGGCGCCAGCTTGGCAACACCCACCAGCATCAGCGGAGCCACCTCACCGGCGGCGCGGGCCACCGCCAGGATCATGCCGGTCAGCATCGCCGGTACCGCCATGGGTAGCACCACCCGGGTCAGCATCTCCAATCGCGTGGCCCCCAGCGCCAGCGCCCCCTCTCGCTGGTGGTCGGGAATCCGCGCCAGCCCCTCCTCGGTGGCCACGATCACCACCGGCAGGGTCAGCAACGCCAGCGTCAGTGAAGCCCACAGCAGCCCGCCCGTGCCGAAGGTGGGCGATGGCAGCTCGTCGCTGAAGAACCATTCATCAAGGGAGCCTCCGATACCGTAGACGAAGACACCGAGGCCAAACACGCCGTAGACGATGGAGGGAACGCCTGCCAGGTTGCGAACCGCGATGCGTACCCAATTCGTCAAGCGGCCCTGGTGAGCCACCTCGTTGAGATAGACCGCCGCCAGCACGCCGAATGGGGCAACCAGCAGCGACATCAGCATCACCATCAGCACGGTACCGAAGATCGCCGGCCATACGCCGCCGGCGCTATTGGCGGCCCTTGGCCCCTCGGAGAGGAAGCGCCATACCCCCCGCCCCCAGGCACCCAGCTTTTGCGGCAGCGACATGGCATTGGGTCGCCAGGCACGCAGCACCTCGTCCAGGGTAAGGACCAAGCGCCGGCCGTCAACGCTCTCCAGTACCACCGCATCCGCCCGCATGCTCTGCTGGAGCCCGCGAATCCGCTCGTTGGTCTCGGCCAGTCGACGCTGCGCCTGGCTATCGGCGGGGTCATTCCCGAGCCGACGCACCAAGGGCGGGATGACGCGGTGTTGCAGTTCGTCGCGCTCGGCGCGCAATGCATCGACGGCGGAGAGGCGTGCCTGAAGCGTGGCCCAGGCGACCTTACTACCACTACCACCATCGCCATCACCATCGCCGACCGATGTGCCGCGCTGTCCGGCAGGCATCACCTCGACCAGGCGACCGATGAAATCACCGTGGCGACCGCGCTCCAGCACGACCAGTTCGCGGGGCCGCTCGCTCCCGGTAATGCGCGCCACCGCCACCCATCGCCAGACATGGCCATCGAGGTCGCGGTTGCCGGTAAAGTAGAGCCGCTCCCGGGCCCGGATTGCCCCATCCGCTGCCGGCAACGGCAGTTCGCGCACCGCACGGCCCGCGAACACCTGGCCATCGTCGAGCTCCACCAGCGACACCGATGACGGCCAGAAGTGGCCAAGGCCGCGAACGGCAATCAGGGACAGCAGCCCTGCCAAGAGCAGCAGCGACAATGCCACGCTGCCGGCGGCCAGCCAGGCCCAGGGGCCTTCGCCCCGGGGCAGCCGAGCGCGAAAACCCGTTACCGCGGAGAGGCTCACGACAAATCTCCCAGCCGACGGTAGCGACGCCGCAGCCGGCTACGCACCACCTCTGCAAGGGTATTCACCAGGAAGGTAAAAAGGAACAGCAGCAGTGCCGCCAGGATCAGCAGCCGGTAGCTGTCGCTGCCCGGTACTGCCTCGGGCAGCTCGATGGCGATTCCCGCCGCCATGGAGCGCATTCCCTCCAGGGGGCTGAGACTCATCACCCCAGCATTGCCGCTGGCCATCAGCACGATCATGGTCTCACCCACCGCGCGGCCGGCGCCGATCATCACGGCAGCGAAGACGCCGGGCGCCGCTGCCGGCAGCACCACCTTCCACAGGGTCTGCCAGCGCGTTGCCCCCATGGCCTGGGCACCTTCTCCCAGGCTGCTCGGCACGCCCGACAACGCATCCTCCGCCAGGGCATAGACACTGGGCATGACCGCAAAGCCCATGGCCAGGCCGACGATAAGGGCGTTACGGCTGGCATAATCGATACCAAGCTCGGCATCCAGCCAGCCGCGCAGATCACCGCCGAACAGCCACGCTTCCAGCCAGGGGGCCAATTCCAGCGCACCCATCCCCAGCATGGCCAGCCAGGGCACCAGCCATAGGCCGGCCCAGGCCAGCGGCATTCCTTGGCGAACGGCAGGGCTCAAGCGTCGCCAAATGCCACTTGCCATCAGGGCGCCCAGCGGCATCACCAGCAGCAGGACGAAGGCGCCAGCCAAGTGGCGCTCCACCCAGGGTGCCAGCACCAGGCCCGCCACGAAGCCGACCACCACCCCGGGCAGGGCTTCCATCAGCTCCAGTGTGGGCTTGATGCGGCTGCGTAGCCGTGGAGACATGTAGACGGAAGAGTGAATGGCCGCTCCCAGTGCCATGGGGACGGCAAACACCATCGCCCAGAAAGCCGCCTTCAACGTGCCCCAGGCCAGCGGTGACAGTGAACGGGTGATCTGCCCCTGACTCAGTGCACCGCTTAGCAGCGCCGGCACCACTTCGAGCGCCAGGAAGGCGCCGATGGCCAGCACCGCCAGGATCACACCGATACCCCCCGCCGCGATCAGCCCCGTCGCCAGGCGGTCGAGTAGATGACGCCGGGGGGAGCGGGGCGAAGGCGCAGCGGACGAGGGCTTGATCATGAGCAGAAGCATATAACAGCTTGATGACAGTTGGATGACGGCCTCACGGCGCCAGGCCCAGTTCTTGCCTCTGGCGCGCTAGCATCTCCTCGGGCAGGGCCACGAAGCCCAACTCCGTTACCGTGCCCTGCCCCTGAGGCGACAGCACCAAGTCGAGAAAGGCGCGCTCCGGCGCCGGCAGCGCTTCACCCGGGGGCAGATGGAGGTAGAGATAGAGCGAGCGGCTCAGGGGATAACCGCCCTGCCGTACGTTCTCGGCATCCGGGGCATGCACCACCCCATCGGCATCCACCAGGGCCAGGGTCTTGATTCCCGGGGTCAGGTGGTTGAGGCCCGCATAACCGATGGCGTCGAGGCTTTCGGTAACCGCCGCCACCACGGCCGCTGAACCGGGATGTTCGTTGAGCCGCCGCCGATATTGGCCGTCGCATAGCGCCCGCTGGCGAAACAGGCCGTAGCTGCCTGACGCCAGGTTGCGGCCATGCAGCTCGATGCGTCGGGCGGGGGCGTCTAGACCCAGCTGTTCCCAACGCGTAACGGGGTGCTCGGCACCACAATGACGGGTACGCGAGAAGATCGCGTCGAGCGTTTCGAGAGACAGGGCCTCGAGCGGGTGGTGGCGATGTACCACCACCACCAGGGCGTCGCGGGCCACCTCGACCTCCAACGGCGGATAGCCATGTCGCGTCACGAACGCGTCGTGTTCCTCATCGGTCATGGCACGCGACATGGGGCCCAGTCGGGTGGTACCGGCGGTCAGCGCCGGGGGGGCACTGGCGGAGCCGCTGGCCTGCAGTTGCAGGCGTACGCCCGGGTAACGGTGGGTGAGCTGTTCACCCCAGCGCAGCATCAGTCCCGCCAGGGTATCGGAGCCCACTGTACCCAGCGTCCCCGTGGGCATATCGGCACGCACCGGAACCTGCGCCAGAGGCTGGGCTTGCGCAAGCACCAGGGCAAGGCCGACCAGCGAAGCCAGCAGGCAATGCCGCCAGCGTGACAGCCGCCAAACCAGTGCCCGCCTCACGGCTCCCTGCCCGGTATTACTTCGCCACGCCCCCTACCCTTGAACAAAGTGCCTCCTTCTTCTATTGCACGAATCTGTATGACCCAGGACATATTACAAGGTCTTGCTGAAGTAGCGCCGCCCCTGCATCATCTGGTGAATAGTTACTGGCAGCTCGTCTGGATTGCCCTTGAGGATATACCCTTCGGCGCCGGCCTCGAAGGCCTGTTCGACATAATGTCGCTCATCGTGGCCGGAAGTCGTTGAATACGTCGACTTGCAGTCACACTATCCTGATTATCCTATCCTTACGGGAAGACGCCGAGTCGCAGGAGACAAGATGAGATTCGCAATCATGGGTAGCGGCGGTGTGGGAGGCTACTTCGGCGCTCGCCTGGCCGAGGCGGGTGAGGACGTGACCTTCATCGCCCGTGGCGAGCACCTGGCCGCTATCCGCCAGGATGGGCTGGCCGTCACCAGTATCAAGGGGGATGTCCTGATCCGCCCTGCACAGGCCACCGACGACCCGGCAAGCGTCGGCACGGTGGATTGCGTGATCGTGGCGGTGAAGGCGTGGCAGGTGCGCGAGGCGGCGGAAGCGATTCGACCGATGATCGGACCGCACACCGTCGTGCTGCCACTGGAGAACGGAGTGGAGGCTGCCGACACACTGAGCGATGTGCTGGGCAAGGCACCGGTGGTCGATGGCCTGTGCGGCATTCTGGCATGGCTCGAGGCCCCGGGGCATGTGCGCCACGCCGGGGTGGACCCTTTCGTGCGTTTCGGCGAGTGCGACAATCATACCAGCGAGCGAATCAGCCAGCTCAAGGCCGTCTTCGACGGGGCCCGGGGGGTCAGCGCCGAGATCCCCGATGACATCAAGGTGGCCCAGTGGAGCAAGTTCCTGTTCATCTGCGCCATGAGCGGCATCGGTAGCATCACCCGCATGCCCATCGGGGTGACGCGCCAGCTGCCCGAGACACGCGCCGCCATCGAACGCATGCTCGATGAGATCGATGCCGTCGCCCGTGGCCATGGGGTGGCCTTCCCCAGCGATGCCGCCGCTCGTGCCATGCAGTTCATCGATGCCATGCCGGCGGAAAGCACCTCCTCCATGCAGCGCAATATCATGGCCGGCCAGCCCTCGGAACTGGAGTCGCAGAATGGCGCCGTGGTGCGGCTTGGCCGTGCCGTGGGCGTCGCCACCCCGACCCATCAGCTGGTCCACGCCGCCCTGCTACCCCAGGAGCTGGCGGCTCGCGACGAAGCACCGATCGACCACTAGGTCATTCGTTTCCTGATCGATGGCTCATCTTCTACGCGTCCGGGACAGCGGCATGATGGCGGAACGGTGCGAATGCGGTAACGTAGATGCAATAACAACGATTCCCCGGAGCCCGCCATGAACGATGTTCCCCACAACGCCCCCGGGCAGCAATGGCAAGCCAGTCGCTATGCCCATAACGCCGATTTCGTTCCCGCCCTGGGCAGTACTGTGGCCACGCTGCTGGATCCGAAAAGCGGCGAACGTATTCTCGACCTGGGCTGCGGCGACGGCAGCCTTACCGAAGTCTTGGCCAAGTCCGGTGCCAAGGTCATCGGCGTGGATGCATCACCCGACATGGTCGAAGCCGCCAAGGCACGCGGGCTGGATGCGCGAGTGGTGGATGCCCACCACCTGCCCTTCGATCATGAGTTCGATGCGGTCTTCAGCAATGCCGCGCTGCACTGGATGCTCAATCACGAGGCCGTCATCGCCAGCGTGCACCGCGCACTCAAGCCAGGGGGGCGCTTCGTCGCCGAGTTCGGCGGTCACGGCAACGTCGCCGCCATCTGCACCGCCTTGCTGGCGGCGCTTCAGGCTCGCGGCATCAGCGGCAAGGCGCGCTTCCCCTGGTTCTTTCCTACGGTGGAGGAGTACAGTACCAGCCTGCAAGCCGCCGGTTTTACCATCGATTCCATTGAACTGATTCCGCGCCCCACCCCCCTGCCCACCGGAATGGCCGGCTGGCTGGCCACCTTCGCCAATCCCTTCCTGCACGGCCTTGAGGAAGAGGTGCGCGAAGCGATCCTCGACGATGCAATCGGCCTGCTGTCCCATAGCCTGAGCGACAGCCACGGTAACTGGACCGCCGACTACGTCCGCCTGCGTCTCAAGGCATACCGCTGAGGAACGAGGCCAGGGCAGGGGGCAGGATGGGGATCAGATCCCGGTGTCAGCCGGGCCAATCCAGACGAAGGGATTGTGTGCCACCTCCCAAAGGTAGCCGTCCGGATCGGCAAAGTAGCCGGAATAGCCGCCCCAGAAGACCTTCTCGGCCGCCTTGACCAGCGTTGCCCCTGCAGCCACGGCCTGGGCCAGCAGCTCATCGACCGCCGCCTCCGAGCCCAGATTGTGGGCCAGAGCAACCCCGGCAAACCCGCTGCCTTCCGGCAAAACACCGGCATCCGCCGCCAGCGCTTCGCGCCCATACAGACCCAGCCAGCTGCCGTTCAACGTGAAAAAAGCCACCTCCGGTGGCGACTCCATGCGCGGCAGCCCCAACCCCTGTTCATAGAAACGAACAGACCTCTCCAGGTCACGGACACCGAGTGTGATCATGCTGATTCTGGGCTGCATGGCAAACCTCTGGCAAATCTCTATAGAAACGCTGCACAAATCGTAGCGTATGGCTGATTTTCAGGCGAGCGTTTCGGGCCTTGCCGGCTTCTTAGGCGAATAGCCAACAGGAAGTCACCCGCTGCCGGGACTGTGGGGAAAAGCGTTCATAGCCCCTGGGCGCCTCGGCGCAGCCAGTCATGCATGAAAACAAGCTTGCGGCGCGACATTTCGGAAAGCACGAAGGGATAAAGATCCAGCAGCCCCATTGAGCGATTGATGTGATTGACCCCCATGACTAGATGAGTCGCAACATGGATCAAGCGCTCGGCATCCGCCTCCATGTAGGGATCCCACCCATGATGCGGCAGGTCGGCAGAGGAAAGGCCGGCGGCAACGAAGCTATCGGCGATATCCGTGAGATGCAGCAGATGGGCAGCGGTTTCTGCCCAGTCCTCATGGGGATGTGCGGAGGCATAGGTGCTGACAAAGTTCGAGCGCCAGCCCGCAGGCGGGCCTTGTCTGTAGTGCCGCTGCAGGGCCTCGGCGTAATCTTCACGCTCGTCTCCAAACATCGCCCGGAAGGCGTCGAGAAAGTCGTCTCGCAGGCTGAGTCGCCACCAGAGCATATGCGATACTTCGTGCCGCATATGGCCGATCATGGTCCGGTATGGCTCTTCAAGCGCCTCACGACGGGCGGTTCGCAGCACAGGGTCCGCTTCTTCCACGCTGATGGTGACCACCCCCCCTACATGCCCCATGGCAACGGGCGTTGGCCCTTCGGCCAGCAGATGGAACACCGGGGGAGCCCCGGGATCTTCCGGCCGAAACCAGTTCCACCGGCCCAGGTTATCGATCACCCAGCGCTTGGCGGCCTCGGTTTTGGCCCAATGGGGCATGGCATTGGGTATGGAAGGATCCGGGGCTAGTGCCGTCATCGCACAAGAGCGACAGAAGCCCCCCTGCTCGGGGGCGATCCAGTTGCAACCTATCACGTCGCGATTGGCGCAGAATGGCGGCATGGTAATGAAGGCCCTGGCCTGCGGGTCATAGGCAACAGGCGTACCCGTGGCTGTAGCGAGGTTGTCAAACCACAGAGACCCGCGACCGACCGGATTGGCATAGACACGCATAGGCAGTGACTCCTGGACTACGCCAGAGCGTAGTGCTCGGGATAAGAGCGCTGATCTCTGGCGCAGTACTCTGGATAAGGAGCGTGGCTGAATGCCGCGCTCCACCTGTCAGCCTATCACTTAAGCAGCAAGTGCCCAGGCATCTCTTGTTACCCAAAGTAAAAAGCCAAAATCTCGATCGGCGACAACATCAAACGTCGGCTACAGAAACGACGCCATCGCCGCTTATCGCCCGCAGTGCCACGGCTCAGGGCGAAGCACGACGACACGAGGAATGGCAACAGGCACGGGACTTTCCAAGTCGTCTGCACGGCGGTAAACGAGAATGGGATCGCCGCGAGCTATCGGGAGGCACCAAACGATACGCCGCCATGGGTCATCACGACGTGCAGAAGGGGCCGAACTGGTAAAAGCGACGACAGCGCAGTTCCGCTTCGCAGGCGGGAAGTTGCGCCTGGTAGCGGGCGGCTCGCGAGCTGACCTGACTGGCGGCACGGCGAACCTGGGGCTTGCTCCGGTAGGTGCCACGCCGGTAACCACCTTGGCCTTCATGATAGGCCAGGTAGAGGTGCTCGGGATTGTGCAGCGATATACCGAGTTGATCGTGCGTGCGGCGGTTGTACCAGCCAATGAAGTCGGTGGCATGTTTCATCTGACTGCGGCGTGCCAGCGTACTGCCTGCATCCTCCCGGTACTCTCCCCAGACGGGGTCCATGGCCTGTGCATAGCCACGGGCCGAAGAGGCCCGGCTGCCGGGAATGAAGCCCAGGATGCGCTTCCTGGGCGGCCGAGCATGGCTCTGGAAGGAAGATTCCTGCTGAATGAAGGCCATCTGGGTGGCGATGGGCGTCCCCCACTGCTCTTCCGCAGCGCGTGCATAGTCGTACCACTTCGGCTGCTCATGAAAGATCCGGCAGATATTGGTCTGATCCTGCGGAGGCGAAGGTGCCATCATCGCACAGCCCGACGTCAGTAGACCGATAGCCACTACGCCTAGCCGAGGCACTGCCCATAACCGAGGCAGTGACCGCCATGTGCCCCATGGAAGCCACCGCCGGCGACCCTGATTCCTGCCTGTCCAAGCCACACAGCCCAGCTTCATCACGCACCTATCGGTCAGCTTACTCAGCCTGGAAGCCTACTCCAGAGCCGATAGGCGGGCAAACCCGGCAGGCAGGTGAGCCGTGCCGGGCCGCTGTCTCTATCTGACAGGCGTCAACGGGCTCCAGTCCTTGCGGTTGGCCAGGAACTCGGGCCGTGGCCGGTTGCCGCAGAAGGGATTGAGCAATCCGTTTTCCACGCTGTTATAGACGAAGAACAGGTTGCTCCTGGGCCAGCAGGACATGTTGATGTTGGAACCATGCATGGTGTTGCACTCGAACAGCACCAGCGAGCCCGGACCGCCCCTGGGTGCTTCAATGTCTCCGTCCAGCATAAGCTGGCGCAGGCTAACATAGTCCGGCACACCCACTTCCTGGCTCTTGAGCGACGCCTTGTAGTTGTCCTCGGGAGTGCGTCCCACACAGGGAACGAAATAGTTGTGGGAGCCCGGCACAAGCATCAGCGGTCCGTTGAACTCGCCGTTTTCGGTCAGGATGATCGAGCAGCTCAACGAGCGCATGCGGGGCATGCCGTCTTCGCTGTGCCAGGTCTCGAAATCGGAGTGCCAGTCGAAGCCCTTGCCCTTGAAGCCGGGCTTGTAGTTGATACGTGACTGATGGATATAGACGTCGCTACCCAGCAGCTGCTGGACCATCGCCAGTAGCCGCGGATCCCGGGTCAGGCGGCTGAAGCGTTCGGATATGTCGTGGATACCGAAGATCGAGCGGATCTCCTGGCGGCCTAGGCCGGGCTCGAGAATGGTGCCCTCGGAAAGCTTGAGGTCTTCATCCTCCTCGTAGTCGGTCAGCTCCTGCAGAAAGGCATCCATCTCATCCTTGTCGAAAAAGTCCTCGAAGGAGAGGAAGCCCTTGCGTTCGTACTCCCTGAGCTGTTCCTCGCTCAGCGGGCCGTCCCTGCGTTGCGCTCCCTCGCTGTGCACGACGGGGTCGAAACGCTCGAACATTCCCAGCTTACGCTCCAGCCGGGTCGGAAATAGATCCTGAGCGTCGTTCATTGCATGCTCCTCCTTGATCATTCGTTCTACCAATCTCACGATTGGTTATTCCACCCTAGCCAGTCGAGCAGGGCCCTGCAACGCGACTTTGTTTCACCACATTGCGGCAGTAATAGCTTGGTATACCGCCCTCCTCGATTGTGCCAAAACGTGCAAAGATCCCGTCATCCTTGGCGTAGATGCCCTTCTCGCGAGCAAGCTCGCAGCGCTGAGGTGGGGAGCGCCACGAGTCGAGACTATCGGAACACGCTCGGCCTCAGGCTCGCTGGTAGGTGCCAATCAGGCGATTCATGCCCAGCAGGTGGGGCTCGAGCTGCTTGAGAAGCTCGGGCAGGCCGAGGCCTTCTGGAAGATCGGTCGGCTTGTCCAGTGCCAATACCCAGAAATAGTAGTGGTGCTGACCATGTCCCTCCGGCGGCATGGGTCCGCCATAGCCCATCTTGCCGAAATCGTTCTTGCCCCGAGTGCCCTCACCGGTGTTCTCCGCCAGGGAGGTGGTAGAGCCCGGCAGGTTGTAAAGCAGCCAGTGGACGAACCCGTAGCCGCCGTTCTGGACCAGGGGAGCATCCGGGTCGTGGCAGATGATGGCATACCCCCTGGTCTCCTCAGGCGCATCACGCCAGCTCAGCGACGGCGAGACATCGTCGCCCTCACCTGAGTATTTCTCGGGTATCGCGCCATGGGCAGTGAACGCGGAACTCTCCAGCTGCATATTCGAAAGTGCAAAGGCCATTCAGGCATCCTCCTTAGTTCCAGTGCTAGTTTCTGTGATGGCTCCTGTGATGGTTCCTGTCATAGCTCCTGTCATTCCAGCGATTCGAAAGCGAAAGGGCGAGGTGCTGAAACAGCGTCGGAAAAAGCCGTTAGACTGTCAATATGAAACAGCTTCTGATCGTGGCCCATGCGCCCTCCCCCAATACGCAGAGACTCCTCGAAGCCGCCGTACGCGGGGCGCGACACCCAGAGATCGAGGCGGTGGAAGTCATGGTCAAGCCGCCGCTGGAAGCGGAGCCTGACGACGTGCGGTCATGCGATGCCATCCTGCTGGGGACCACGGAAAACCTGGGCTACATGAGCGGAGCCCTGAAGGATTTCTTCGACCGCTGCTACTACCCGGTGCTGGAAGAGAAGCAGGGGCTACCCTGTGCGCTCTATATACGCGCCGGCCATGACGGCACCGGCACACGCCGGGCGGTGGAGAGCATCGTCACCGGGCTGCGCTGGAAATGGGCGCAGGAGCCGCTAGTACTGCGCGGTAAGTGGCAGGAAAGCTTCGTAGATCAGGTCGAGGAGCTAGGCCTCTATCTGGCAGCAGGGCTTGAAGCGGGCGTGCTATAGCCTGCTGGCCAGACAAAGGGCGCAATCCGCGAGCTGTGAAAAAACGGGCGTGTCTTGATGGGCACGCCCGCTGCTATCGCTTGGCAATGGCTATCCAGCTAAACGCTGGCCGGGGTCAGTGGCATGATCCACAGCAAACACCAGGCTCTCCATGCTTTGCCTTCTTTACTGCGTCGGCGTCGGCGCTGGCAGCCTCGTCAGCGGTGGCATCCTTGCCCGGCGTTGTTGATGCCTCGGGCTCAAACGTCTGAACGGCTGGCTTGTCTTCTGTCTTGCCTTTCTTGAAAAGGTTCTTGAGCGGCCCCATGGGAGTCACCTCGCAGTGGATTTAATAAGAAGTAGACAAAATGCATCTTATTGATCATCCACCAAACCGTCAACGCCTCAAAACAAGAACGGCCCCGTATCTGCAAGGACGGGGCCGCCGGCGACAAAAACGCTTACTTCAGCCGTTCAAACACCGTGGCCACACCCTGCCCCATGCCGATACACATGGTAGCCAGACCCAGCGTGGTATCGCGCTGCTGCATCACGTTAAGCAACGTGGTGCTGATGCGAGCGCCGGAGCAGCCCAGCGGGTGCCCCAGGGCGATGGCACCACCGTTGAGGTTGACCTTCTCGTCCATGGCGTCGAGGAAGCCGAGGTCCTTGAGTACCGGGATCCCCTGGGCGGCAAAGGCCTCGTTGAGCTCCACGGTCTGGATGTCATCGCTGGTCAGGCCCGCCGCCTTGAGCGCCTTCTGCGAGGCCGGCACCGGGCCGTAGCCCATGATCGAGGCGTCGCAGCCGGCAACGCCGGTCGACAGCACCCTGGCGATCGGTTCGAGGCCCAGCGCCTGGGCGCGTTCGTAGCTCATCACGGCCATGCCGGCGGCGCCTACCGAGAGCGCCGAGGAAGTACCGGCGGTGACGGTGCCACCCCGCGGGTCGAAGACCGGCTTGAGCTCAGCCATCTTCTCCAGGCTGGCATCGCTGCGCACGACTTCATCATGCTTGAACAGGGTCTTGAAGCCACGCTGGTCATGGCCTTCGATACCGATGATCTCGTTATCGAAGTAGCCCTTCTCGTTGGCCGCCAGGGCACGCTGGTGCGAACGCACGCCGAACTTGTCCTGCTCCTCACGGGTGACGCCGTGCATCTTGCCCAGCAGTTCCGCGGTAAGACCCATCATCATGGCCGCCTTGGCGGCATACTTGCTGGCCGCCGGGTTGACGTCCACGCCGTGGGTCATGGGCACGTGCTCCATGTGCTCCACGCCGCCGATGATGTAGAAATCACCCATGCCTGCCTTGATGTTGGCCGCGGCGATATGCAGCGCGGTCATGGAAGAGCCGCAGAGACGGTTGACGGTCTGAGCCGGCACGCTGCGCGGGATACCGGTCATGATCGCCGCGTTTCGGGCAATGTTCATGGCCTGCTCGAGGGTCTGGTTGACGCAGCCCCAGATCACGTCATCGACTTCGGACGGATCCAGGTTGGGATTGCGATCGAACAGCGCCTGCATCACCGCGGCGGAAAGGTTCTCGGCACGCACGTTGCGAAAAGCGCCGTTCTTGGCCTTCGCCATGGCAGTGCGGACACAGTCGACCACCACGATATCTCTCGGATTCAAACTCATCTTTCGCTACTCCTTCTCGTGGTGGGTTCAGCTCTTGGCCTGGCTGGAATAGAAGCGCTCACCGGTTTCGGCCATCTTGCGCAGCTTGTCGGTGGGGGCGTATAGCGGGCCCAGTTCCTCGGCGAGGCCTTCGGCCAGCTTGACGAACTCGCCGACTCCCATGGCGTCGATATAGCGCAGCGCGCCACCGCGGAACGGCGGGAAACCGATGCCATAGATCAGCGCCATATCGGCTTCGGCCGGTGTCGACACGATGTCATCCTCCAGGCAGCGCACGGTCTCCAGGCAAAGCGGCACCATCATGCGAGCGATGATGTCATCGTCGGAGAACGTCTTCTGCTCCTTCACCACCTGCTTGACCAGCGCGTAGGCATCGTCGTCGTTGACCTTTTTCGGCTTGCCCTTCTTGTCTTCCTCATAGGCGTAGAAGCCCTTGTCGTTCTTCTGTCCCAGACGCTCGTTCTCGTACATGACCTGAATGGCTGTCTTGCCTTCGCGTGCCATGCGGTCGGGGAAACCTTCGGCCATGACCTCATTGGCATGAACGGCGGTATCCATGCCCACTACGTCGAGCAGATAGGCCGGGCCCATGGGCCATCCGAACTTCTCCATCACCTTGTCGATGTGCTGGAAGTCGGCACCCTGCTCGACCAGCAGGCTGAAGCCGCCGAAGTAGGGGAAAAGTACGCGGTTGACCAAAAAGCCCGGGCAGTCGTTGACCACGATGGGCGTCTTGCCCATAGCGCGGGCGTAGGCGACGGTAGCGGCCACGGCGGCATCGCCGGTCTTCTCGCCACGGATGACCTCGACCAGCGGCATGCGATGCACCGGGTTGAAGAAGTGCATGCCGCAGAAGTTCTCGGGACGCTTGAGGTTCTCGGCCAGACGCGTGATCGAGATGGTCGAGGTGTTGGAGGTAAGGATGGTGTCCTCGGCGACCAGGCCTTCCACTTCGGTGAGAACCTTGTCCTTGACCTTGGGGTTCTCTACCACCGCCTCGACCACCAGGTCGACGTGGCCGAAATCGCCATAGGAGAGGGTCGGACGGATATGGGTCAGCTTCTCGGCCATCTGCTCGGTGGTCAGCTTGCCGCGCTCGGCCTGCTTGGCAAACAGCTTGCGTGACTCCTTGAGCCCCAGCTCGATGGCCTCTTCCTTGATGTCCTTCATCAGGATCGGCGTGCCCTTGGAGGCGCTCTGGTAGGCGATGCCACCACCCATGATGCCGGCGCCCAGTACGGCCGTCTGCTTGACCGCCTTGGCCTGCTTCTCGTACTTGCCGGCCTTCTTTTTCACGACCTGATCGTTGAGGAAAAGCCCCACGAGGTTGAAGGCAACATCGCTCAGCGCCAGCTTGGCGAAAGCCTTGGCCTCAATAGCCTGGGCACGCCCGCGCTCCTCGCCGGCGCCCTTCTGGATCACCTTGATCGCTTCCACCGGAGCCGGGTAGTGCGGCCCAGCCTTGCCCTTGACGTAGCCCTTGGCGGTCTCGAAGGCCATCATCTGCTCGATGGGATTGAGCTTGAGCGGCCCCTTCTTCTCGTCGCGTCGTGCCTGGTAGTCCAGCTCGCCGCTGAAGGCGCGTGCCAGGATATCCAGCGCGGCGGCTTCGAGGGATTCATCCGGCACTACGGCATCGACCGCCCCCATCTTGAGGGCGGCATCGGCACGGTTCTCGGTGCCACCGGCGATCCATTCGATGGCGTTGTCGGCACCAATCATGCGTGGGAGGCGCACGCAGCCACCCCAGCCCGGCAGGATCCCCAGCTTGGTCTCGGGCAGGCCAATCTTGGCCTTCTCGCCCATGACGCGAAAATCGGTGGTCAGGGTCACCTCACAGCCACCGCCCAGCGCCAGGCCGTTGATGGCGGTAACCGTGGGGAACGGCAGGTCCTCGATGGCGTTGAAGATGTCGTGAACCTTGAGGTTCATCTCGACCAGATACTCCTCGCCCTTGTCGAACAGACCATGGAATTCAGTGATATCGGCACCGACGATGAAGACATCCTTGGCGCTGCCGATGACCAGCCCCTTGAGACCGCTCTCGCCCTGGATCGCCTTGATGGCATCGTCCAACTCGGCCACAACCGCGCTGGACAGCTTGTTGATGGACTCACCCTTCAGGTCGAAGGTGAGCATGGCGATGTCATCGCCCCCGTTCTGGGTACCGCGTGCCACCGTGATGGCGTTGCCTTGATAAATCATCCACGAATCTCCACACAGAGGTTGGCGTTGGAGGAGTGCCTAGTTTCATACGGCCGTTTGATTCTTCGAAGCTTGGTGCACTACAGCCGAGACGTCAAGCCCTGGATTCATCACCCATGGCCCAGCATGCGGTGTATCGATGCACCGACAGTACGAATGGCTGATAGGATAGACCCAATGTCTCTCCAAGGTGTCGTCCATGAGCCTGTCCGATACGGTGCCCTCTCCGCCACCGGTCTCCCCTTCGCCCCGGATGCAGCGTTTCCAGGAACGCCTCGAACGACTCGTCGAGCAAGTCCGCCCGTGGAGCTGGCTCTGGCCGCCTCTCGCCTTTGCCGCCGGGGTTGGCAGCTTCTTTCTGGTGGAACGCCAACAGTGGCTGGGAGCCGTACTGGCCTTGAGCATGCTGCTGGCCTGGGCCCTGCTCCTCTCCGAGAGCCTGATCGGGCGCCTGCTCGCACGCCGCGGCCACCCCAGCCTGCCCCGGGGCGTCACCACCTTCATCGCTCAGATGGTGCACCAGGAGACCCTGTTCTTCTGTCTTCCCTTCGTGCTCGCGACGACCGTCTGGGCCAGCGGTCAGGGCCTGTTTGCCCTGTTGGTGCTCGGCATGGCCGTGTTTTCGATACTCGACCCTCTCTACTACAAGCTGGCCGAGCGAGCCCGCTGGCTCTACTTCGCCTTCCATGCCCAGTGCGTCTTCCTGGTCGTACTGGTGATCATGCCGCTGATGCTTCAACTGACTACAGGCCAGAGCCTCAGGCTGGCCCTGGCGTGCATGCTGGTATTCAGCCTACCGAGCCTGCTGCAGCTCTTGCGGCCGATGACTATCCGACGCTGGGCCATTGTGCTGGTCACGCTACCGCTCTTGACGCTACTGGCCTGGACCGGGCGCGCCTGGGTGCCCCCAGCCAACCTCTGGATATCGGCCAGCGCCCTGTCGCCGGCCTTCGATGTTGCGAAGCGAAGCCCCGAAGGTAGCGCCCTGCTGACACCCGACACCTTGGGCAGCCAGGGACTCTATGCCTACACGGCCATTCGCGCGCCACGTGGCCTGCGCGAAGAGGTCGTACATGAATGGCGACACGAAGGTGAACTGGTCGACCGCATTCCGCTGACCATTCACGGAGGGCGCCAGGAGGGCTATCGGGCCTGGACTCACAAGTTGAACTTTCCCTCGGACCCTGCCGGCCGGTGGCGCATCGACGTGATGACGGACAGCGGGCAGCGCATCGGCGTGCTGCGCTTTCAGGTAGCGCAGGATGCGTCGACGGCTACCCTGGCCGATGGCCGTGCCTCACCGCCGCCTGGGCTGCCCGGTCTCGACCTGCGACGTCTTGTCCCGGGGAATCGCTCAAGCCAGCGCGAACAGCCCGATACGCTGGATACGCCAGCAGAATCTGCCCCTCACCCCATGGAAGGCAGCGAATCCGACGCGCATAAAGCGGAGGCGCCGAGAACAGACACATCCTCGTAGCAGCTCCTCGATAGCGCCTGTCACATGCCGCCGTTCGCTTTGAGTTGCATTACACGCTACGGGTCCGGACAATTCGGCAAATTCAACGCAATTGCGGAGTCCCATGCACCAGAACATCGGCTTCCGGCTGTCCCGCCTGCCCCGTCTGTGGCGAGCCATTATCGACGAGCGACTGGCACCACTGGGCCTGACTCAGACGCGCTGGATCACCCTCTACCATCTCTGGCGTCTCGGCGACGGCCAGCCCCAGTGCGACCTGGCCCGAGCCATCGGCGTGGAAGCGCCATCGTTGGTACGGACCCTCGACCAGCTCTCGGAGCAGGGCCTGATCGAACGGCGACCCTGCGAGCAGGACCGCCGCACAAAGCGGGTCTTCCTGACCCCCGAGGCGACGCCTTTACTTGAACAGATCGACGAGGTTGTGACCCAGGCGCGCCGCGAAATGCTCGCAGGCCTCAACGAGGACGATGTCAAGCGCCTCGACGCCCTGCTGGCCCATATCGAAAACAACGGCCTGGCAATTCAGGCCCGCGAAAGCGAGGCCTGAACCGCTCAGCGAGAGTCAACGAGAGATGGAGTCGCTGTCCCCGTCCAGGGCGCGGGTGGCCGGCGGCCGGTCGGCACGGCCTGCCAGGGCATCGCGCATGCGGCGAAAATCGGCCACATAGGTCTGAAATCGCTCGGCGCCCTGGGACTCCCACCACCAGAGCGTGATACCAGCCTCGCTGGACTCGACCACCAGGGCGTCCTGTGGCAGCCTCATCAGCAACGCTTCAAGCGGCTTGCGCGCCCTCTCCGGCAAGGCACGAAGGGGCTCGATACGCCAGCGCCAGCCTGCCACATAGGGCTTCAACGCATCGCTGGCCTCGCTGTCACGCACCAGCAGAAACCGGGGGCCAGGTGAATCGACGGGATAGTGCCAGCGATAGCCTGGCATGGCCGTACCGAAGCCATGCAGCGGCGGTGTCTCCAGCTTCACCTTGACCCCCGCTTTCGCCGCGGCATTGCGCAGCGGCACGATACGACGCTGTCTCGGGCTGGGCTTGAGCCACATCACCGGTGCAATCATCAGTAGCAGCACCAACACTATCATTGCCCAAACCATCGGCTTCTCCTGAATGAATCTTGACGCAAGTCGTTGTCTTGACTCGGCAGTCGTCCTAGAGTGGAGGCATGCCCCAAATAACCATGCCATTGCGCAGGAGCCTGACATGAGCAATGAATATCGCCACATCCTGGTCGCCGTCGATCTGACCAAGGATTCTCACAAGATCCTCGAACGTGCCATGCAGATCGCCGAGCGCAACCAGGCGAAGCTATCCATCATGCACACCCTGGAGCCGCTGGGCTTCGCCTACGGCGGCGATATCCCCATGGACCTCACCAGCATTCAGGACCAGCTCGACGAGCATGCCAAGCAACGCCTGGCCGAGATTGCCGATCCCCACGTTGCCAAGGAGAACCAGCACGTGGTGGTGGGCATGCCCGACACCGAGATCCACCGCTTCGCAGAGGAGCACAATGTCGATCTGATCGTGGTGGGCTCCCATGGCCGCCACGGCTTCGCCCTTCTGCTCGGCTCCACCTCCACCGGCGTACTGCACGGCGCCAGGTGCGACGTCCTTGCCGTTCGCGTCGGCAAGAAGGGGGAAACCAGCGAGGAGTAATCCGCTGTCATCCAAGGCGCCTGTTTTCAGGCGCCTTGTCGCTTCATGCCACTGGATGCCTCGAGCGACAGCTCACCAACCTACTCCCCCGCCGCCATCGCTTCCAACTCCATCCAGCGCTCCATGGCAGCCTCCAGCTCGGCCTGCTTGTCGTTCAGCGCCTGCAAGGTGGCCGTGACGCTGTCGGCGTCCTGCTGGTAGAAGCCAGGATCACCCACTTGAGACTCGAGTTCGGCCACTTCGGCCTCCAGGGTCTCGATCCGTGACGGCAGCGTATCCAGCTCGCGCTGCAGCTTGTAGGAGAGCTTGACCGCTTTCTTCGCCGTATCGGGCTGGGATGTCTTCTTGTCCTCGACCGGCTCGGCCGCCTGGCGCGTGGGCTCGATGCCCTGGCGGGCAGCACCTTCCCAGGGCGCCGGCGGCAGGCTGCCACCCTGGCGCACCCAGTCGGTATAGCCACCCACGTATTCGCGAACCTGGCCGTCGCCCTCGAAGGCCAGCACGCCGGTCACCACGTTATCCATGAAGGCACGGTCGTGGGAGACCAGCAGCAGCGTGCCCTCGAAGTTGAGCAGCAACTCTTCCAGGAGCTCCAGCGTTTCGACATCGAGGTCGTTGGTCGGCTCGTCGAGCACCAGCACGTTGGCCGGCTGGGTGAACAGCTTGGCCAGCAACAGGCGGTTGGACTCACCGCCGGAGAGCGCCTTGACCGGCTGGCGGGCGCGCTCGGGGGTGAACAGGAAGTCCTGCAGGTAGCTGATGACATGCTTGTCCTTGCCGCCCACGGTGACCCGGTCGCTGCCCTGCGCCACGTTGTCGTAGACGGTCTTCTCCGGTTCCAGGCCGGCGCGCAACTGGTCGAAATAGGCCACCTGCAGGTTGGTGCCGAGCCGCACCTCTCCCTCGCTGGGCTCGAGCTGCCCGAGCAGAATCTTGAGCAAGGTGGTCTTGCCGGCGCCGTTGCGACCGATCAAGCCGATTCGGTCACCGCGCTGTATCTCCAGGCTGAGGTCGCGGATCACCACCTCGTCGCCGAAGCGCTGGGTGACATGCTTGAGCTCGACGACCCGCTTGCCGCTGCGTTCGCCGCTGTCCACGCTGAGGTTGGCCTTTCCCTGGCGCTCGCGGCGCTGGCTGCGGTCGCGACGCAGCTGCTCCAGCGCACGCACCCGGCCCTCGTTGCGGGTCCGACGGGCCTTGATGCCCTGGCGAATCCACGCTTCCTCCTGGGCCAGCTTCTTGTCGAACTCGGCGTGCTCCCGGGCCTCGACCTCCAGCTCATGACTCTTCTGTTCCTGGTACTTCGCATAGTCGCCGGGGTAGCGACCCAGGCGGCCGCGGTCGAGCTCCAGGATGGCCGTCGCCAGCTTGGACAGGAAGGCTCGGTCGTGGGTGATGAACAACACCGAACCGGGGAAGGCGGCAAGCTGTTCCTCCAACCAGGCGATGGTATCCAGATCCAGGTGGTTGGTGGGTTCGTCGAGGAGCAGCAGGTCCGGCTCGGCAACCAGGGCCCGGGCCAGGGCCACGCGGCGGCGCCAGCCACCCGAGAGTGAGGCCATCTCGTCGTCGGCGGGCAGTCCGAGACGGGTCAGCACCACGTCGATGCGCTGGTGGAAGGACCAGCCTTCGATGGCTTCCAGCCGGGTCTGGAGCTGTGCCATGCGGTTCATGTCGGGGTCGGGATCCTGAACCAGGTGATGATACTCGGCGAGCAGCTTGCCGGCCTGGGGCAGCCCTTCGGCCACCACATCGAAGATGGTCTCGCCGGAGGCCGCTGGCAGATCCTGGGCCAGCACGCCGATCTTGAGTCCCGGCGCGCGCCATATGCTGCCGCCATCGGGCAGGATCTCACCGGCGACCAGCTTGAGCAGCGTCGACTTGCCGGTGCCGTTGCGGCCCACCAGCGCCAGTCGCTCGCCCCTCTCCAGCACCAGGTCGGCGCCGTCGAGCAGCACATGGTTGCCATAGGCCAGTTGCAGCCGTTCCAGACGTAGCAGGGTCACGCGATTACCTCTTCCAGTCATCGAGGCGGCTAGTGTAACGCATGGCCGGCTCGGCGTGGTCCTGTACAATACGCCGCATCCCGGAGGCATTCGCCCCGACGTCCTGATGACAGTAGGAGTTCTGCCTTGGTTGACCCGACCGAGACCTGCGATGATTTCCTGCCCGAGGCCCTGCGGTTTCGCGCCCCAGCACCGCTGGTGGATATCGGCGCCAACCTGACCCACGAGAGCTTCGCCCGCGATCTCGATGCGGTGATCGCTCGCGCCCGGGCGGCCAACGTCACCGACCTGATCCTGACCGGCACCGACCGGGAGCACGCCGAGCAGGCCGTGGTGCTGGCACGGCGTCACCCTGGGCTGCATGCCACCGCCGGTGTCCATCCCCACGATGCCAGCCGCTGGGACGCCTCACTGCAGCAGGCAATGCGCGAGCTGCATCGGCAGCCCGAGGTGGTGGCGGTGGGCGAATGCGGGCTGGACTTCAATCGCAACTTCTCGACGCCCGCAGAGCAGGAGCACGCCTTCGAGGCGCAATTGGGCCTGGCGGTGGAATGCGGCAAGCCGCTGTTCATCCATGAACGCGACGCCGGCAAGCGCATGCGTGACATCCTCCATGCCTGGCGCGACGATCTCCCGGATGCCGTGATCCACTGCTTCACCGCCGACCGTGAGACACTCTACGGCTACCGCGATCTCGACCTGCATATCGGCCTGACCGGCTGGATCTGCGATGAACGCCGAGGCCACCACCTGCGCGAACTGGTCGGCGAAATCCCCCTGGATCGCCTGATGGTGGAAACCGACTGCCCCTACCTGCTGCCACGCAATTTACCTGCCAAACTCAAGGGCAGGCGGCACGAGCCCTCGTTGCTGCCCTGGATCGTGAAAGAGATCGCCCATTGGCAGGGAATCAGCGAAGGCAAGCTGGCCCAGGCCACCACCCAAACCGCTCGGGCCTTCTTCCGGCTGGCAGAGACCGAGGATCCCAACGTTGCTGGCAATTTCCAGCAGGAGGAGCACTGAGATGGCCGACATTCCCGGATTCATTGCCGTGGAGACCGGCGACGACAGCGACCTGCCCCTGGCCATCGCCTGGGTGCTGTCTGACGGACGCATCAAGCACACCTTAATCCAGCCGGATGATGACTGGCTAGACGACGAGATGAATGCCCTGAACGGATACAGCATGGAAGAGCTGACCAGCTTTGGCGCAAGCCCCTTGGACGTGATCCGGGAACTGGAAAACGACCACTTCAACGCCACGCTCTTCACCGCCGGCATCAGCGACGACGAGGCCGCCCTGGCACGCCTCTTCGACACCTACGGCATCGATCCCTTCGTCGAACTGGCGCCGGCCGACAGCCTCTATCCCGCCCTGGTCGGCGGCGAGTGGAGCCGTGCCCGCAACGAGCTGTTCGGCGAGATGGGGCTCGAGCCGATGCGGCCCGAGCACGAGGTCGAGGTCATGCTGCGACTCCACCAGCGCCTGGGCGACCAGGCCTGACCGCCCCACCTGATCTCTGCGCCTGGTCCAATCAGGCGGGGGTACCGCCGCAGGGCTCGATGTTCTGGTTCAAATGGAACAGGTTGGTCGGGTCATGGCGGTGCTTGATCACAGCCAGCCGCGCATAGTGCTGGCGGTAGTTGGCGCGCACCCGCCCCGCATCGTCGGCGGACATGAAGTTCACGTAGCCACCCTCTTCCGAATGAGGCTTGAGCGCCTGAAAATAGGCACGTGCCCAAGCGATGTTGTGTTCGTTGTCGGCGGGATCCGGCCAGCTCGCGCTGACTACCGTGGCAAAGCTGGCATCCCGGTAGGGGAACGCCGTGGCGTTGTCGGCGACACGCTGGCAGGCACCATCAAGGGGAAACAGCAGCATCGCGCTTTCCAGGCAAGGCGTGTGGGCCCCATGCTCGATGTGTTCCGCAATCGCCTCGTCGGTGAGCTCGCGACTGAAACAGCCCTTCCAGTAGTGGTAGAGCCCGGCGGGCAGCAGCTCATCGAACAAGGTATTGATTCCCGGATAGGGCATTCGCTGGACAGCCTGGCCGAGCACGGGTCCGAGATGGGCAAGCTGCTCGCGGACCACCGCATCCTCGTCCGGTGAGCCGCTCCAGCAGGTCAGCACCACGATCACCGGTTGACCGTGCCATTCTTCCGGCAGGCATGACAGCGGTGGGCCGAGGGTAACGCCTAGAATCGCCCCCAGCGCCTCGGGGGCCGCGACGATCCACTCCTGATAGTGGCGCATCACGTCTGCCTCAAGCGGATAGAAGGTCGGGCCGCCGAGAATATCGCTCACGGCGTGCAGGCGGTACTCGAACGAGGTCACCACACCGAAGTTCCCCCCGCCGCCACGAATGGCCCAGAACAGCTCGGCATGTTGGCTATCACTGCAGGTCAGGAAATCTCCGTCGGCGGTGACCACATCGGCCGAGAGCAGGTTGTCACAGGCGAGTCCATAGCGCCGTGCCAGGAAGCCGAACCCGCCGCCCAGCGTCAGCCCGGCGATACCGGTGGTAGACACGATCCCGCCGGTCGTTGCCAGGCCGAAGGCGGCGCAGGCATGGTTGAGATCGGCCCAGGTGCAACCGCCTTCGGCACGGGCACAACGGTGCTCAGGATCGACCCGAATGCCGCGCAGGCGCTCCAGCGACAGCACCATCCCCCCGTCGCAGGTGCCGAAGCCAGGCACGCTGTGCGCGCCACCACGCACGGCCAGGTCAATCCCCTGCTGCCGGGCGAAGGTCACTGCCGAGATCACATCCGCGACGTTCGCCGCCTCGACGATCAGCGCCGGATGGCAATCATGCATGGCGTTGTAGACACGCCGTGCCGTGTCATACCGGGCGTCATCGGGCAGGATCAGGGTCCCGTGCAGCTGTTGCCCGAGCGTCCGGATCGCGTCGCTTGGCAAGGCGAGGCGCGCGGTTTCCTGTCTGATATCCATCATGGTTCCTCCTGATCGATGGTGTGTTGTGGCGTACATCGTCAGGAATAGCTGCTCGGTGTCCCGGCAGCGTGACACGGACGTGACAGGGCGCGAAAACGTAGCGGGTAACGACACCACCGCTTAGGCTGGGAGGAGGAGGGAGATAACCATGACGCTCCTGCACGTCTCGTTGCTGGGTGAGTTCGCCTGCCAGACGGCCGAGGGCAAGCCGATCGCCTTTCCGACACGCAAGGTCGCGGCGCTGCTCGCCTACCTGGCGGCAACCCCAGGCCGGCAACACTCGCGCAGCAAGCTGGCAGGGCTGCTGTGGGATGCCATGCCCGAGTCGCGCGCCCGTGCCAACCTGCGCAAGACCCTGTCGCGCCTTCAGCAGGCGCTTCCGCCGCCGACGCGCGAGTGCCTGGTGCTCGATGGCCAGGCGGTAGGACTGAAGGCCCGGGCGGCTCGAGTGGACCTGGAAACGTTCGAGCGATGGCTCGCCGATGGCACCCCGGAGACGCTCGAGGGAGCGCTGGCACTCTATCGCGGCCCCTTCCTGGAAGGCCTGGACGATGGCGGCGAGCCCTTCGAGGCATGGCTGCTGGAGCAGCGCTGTTGGCTGGACGAGGCAATGCAGCAGCTGATGCATCGCCTGCTCGACCACTATGTGCTCACCGGCGCCATCGATGCCGGCATCCAGCTGGCCATGCGACTGCTGGATCAGGACCCTCTGGACGAGGGTGTGCAGCGCACCCTGATCCGGCTCTACCTGTACCAGGATCGGATAGGCGCGGCACTCACCCAGTACCGCCGCTGCCGCGAACGGCTCGCCGACGAGCTCGGCGTCGCCCCGGCCCCCGAGACCGAACGGTTGAAGGCGGAGCTGCTGGCCCTTCTGCCCAACGATACGTGCAGCGTGCCCCGCGAAAGCGATGACCTGCCCGAGCGACGCGGGGTGATTGAGACAGCTGCTTCGGCTCGCCGTCGCGAACGCAGCCTTTCCAGCGAGCGCCCCTCGCTCGCCGTCCTGGCCTTCGTGCCAAGCGATACGACACGGCTTCCTCCCGCCCTTGGCGACGGCATGGCGGAGGACCTCGCCACCGAGCTTGGCCGCTTCGGAGAGCTCGAGGTGATCGCTCCGACCAGCGCCCTGGCGTACCGACACAGCCAGGCCTCTCTGGAACGGATCGGCAGTGAGCTCGGCGTGGATTATCTCATCGAGGGACGCCTTCAACAGCGCGGCCAGCGGCTCGAGCTGACGACCCGATTGGTCGCCACGGCCCGCTCACGTCAGGTTTGGGCAGAGCGCTTTGACTGCCGGCTCGAAGCGCTCTTCGACGTTCAGCAAGAGATGGTGGGCCGCATAGTCAGCCACCTGGTCGGCCAGATCGCCGACGATCGCCTGGCGCAGAGTCGGCGCAGGCCACCCCGGGACTGGCAGGCCTACGATCTCTGGCTACATGGCCGGCATGCGCTGCGCCGTCCCGACCTGGCCGCCATCCGCGAGGCGAGGCGCTACTTCCAGCAAGCCTTGGCCAAGGACCCGCAGTTCGCCCGCGCCTATGTCGGCCTTGCCCTCGCGCACCTCAACGAGTGGGCCTGCCACTCCTGGCATCACTGGGTCTTCCTGCAGCAGGAGGCCCTTGCCCTCTGCCGCAAGGCGGTCGCCCTGGATGACAACGACCACCGCGCCCACTGCATGCTGGGGCTGGCCGAACTCTACGCGGGACACTACGCGACCGCCGAGCACGAGCTGTCGCTGGCACTCGCCCTCAACCCCAACGATAGCGAAATATTGGCCCATGCCTCCTTCTCCCTGGCACTGATCGGCAAGCCCGAGCGGGGTGTGGCAGCCGCCCGCCAGGCGCTGCGCCTCGCGCCCTACCGCCCGGAGTGGTATGCCGGCATGGCCGGCATTGCCTTCTTCAGCGCGCGCCTGTACGACGAGGCCATCGACACCCTGACGTGTGCGCCCCAGGCGTTCTGCAACACACCGGCCTTCATCGCCGCTGCCCATGCCCATCTCGGCCACCCGGAACGGGGCGCCAGCCACCGCGACACGGTCTACCGCCACTACCGCTACCAGCTGGCACGCGGCATCTTCCCCGAACACATCAGCTGTCTCGACTGGCTGGCGGCACTGGACCCTTATCGAGACCCTGCCGACGCCGAGCACTACCGCGAAGGGCTGCGCAAGGCAGGGTTCGAGTGAGCACGATCCCCTCTGGCCAACGCCTAGCCGACTACCAGACCGCGTTGGTCAGGCATGCCCATGCAGATCAGCAGGGGGTCGTCGGCCTGGCGGGCCTGGAAGGCTTCCTTGCTGTCGAGTCCTTTCCAGCCCAGTTGAATCAGTGCCTGGGCGGTGGCACCGCCCAGCGTCGAGCCCGGCCCCGGAATGACGATACGGTCCGGCGCAAACTCCCTCACTCCGACCCGCAGGGCCGCCGTATAGTCATAGGGTGCCACCAGCTGTTCACCGAGGGTGTAGTCCCACAGTGCCTGGGGAACCGTGCTCCAGGGCGTCCAGACATGGCCACGCCCGTCGATCATCGGCACCCTGGGTACCCGGAACGGGGCGTCCGTCAGCTGCTGTCGAGCCATCTCCCGCACCTCCTGCTGCAGCGGCGTGTGAAAGGCCGAGTGTTGATGCAGCCGCATCGGGAAACGCTCCCGGGGCGGCAGCGCCTCGGTCAGCCTGGCCAGCCCGGCCTCATTGCCGCCGAAGACCAGCATGCCGCCCAGGTCGATGGAGAGGTAGAGCGCCGCGCCCTGTTCACCATGCAGCCGCTCCAACAGCCCCAGCAGGTCCCGGCGTAGCGACCACTGCGGCCGCCACTGCTCGTCCACCCAGGGGTAGAGTATCTGCCCGCCGATCAGGGTCTCCTGCATCATCTGGCCCATGGTACCGATCAGGTGGTGGGCATCCTCGGGCGCCAGGGCACCGCTGCCCGCCAGGGCGATATACCAGCCCATGGAGTTGCCGGTGACGGCGACGACTTCATAGCGCTCGGGATCGATGGCCTGCATATCGGCCAGGGCACAGGCATAGATCAGCGGCGAGGCGTGTTCGCCTCTCCCATGGAGGCTCTGGCGAAAGGGAATCTCGCCGTCCAGCTCGCTGAGACTCGGCAGCCCCGCCTCGCGGCGCTGGGCATCGAAGCGGGCCAGCCACTCGCTGCCTGACGCCTGGCGCTTGAGGCTGCCCCACTCCGGGGCATTGTAGGTACCGCGACCGGGGCAGACGAGCAAGACACGTTCACGTACCGCTGTCGTATTCGAGGCTGTCATTCGCTGTCGCTCCCTGCCGATACCTTGCCGCTGGACGCTGCCGCCGGCACGCCGGAGACCGCCGAAACCGACCTGCCGACGGCTCGCCGCGCCCGTTCGACGATGGCATCCGCCGAGGGCAGGGTCACCGTGGCCGCCCGGCCCAATGGAATGAAGCTGTCCTCGGCCGTCAGCCGATGCAGGCAGTGGCTTTCCATGCCGCGCTCCACCAGGCCGGTGATCAGCTCTTCGCTGACCGAGCCGCTGCGGCGACACTCATCCACCACCAGCACCTGCTCGCACTCGGCAACGTGGCGATGCACGGCGTCATGGTCGATGGCGGTCAGCCAGCGCAGGTCGATAATGCGCAGGGCAATGCCTTCGGCTTCCAGACGCACGGCGGCATGCCGGGAGAGGTAGACCCCGTTGCCGTAGGTCAGGATGGCCAGGTCGCGCCCTTCGCCCCATGCACCGAGCTCACCCACGCCGAGGCGGTGCTCCGGCCCCGGATCGGCGAAGCACCACTTCTGGTCCCCCTCTTCATGCAAGTCGCGGTTGTGGTAGAGGGCAATGGGTTCGAGCATGACCACGACGCGCTGCTCCTCGTCGGCCAGGCGCACCGCCTCCTGCATCAGCCCGACGGCATCGGCGGCGTTGGAGGGGCAAGCCACCAGCAGGCCGGGGATATCGCGCAACACGGCGATGGCGTTGTCGTTATGGAAATGGCCGCCGAACCCCTTCTGGTAGCCGAGCCCGGCAATGCGCACCACCATGGGGTTGGTGTACTGGCCGTTGGAGAAGAAGCTGAGCGTCGCCGCCTCGCCGCGCAGCTGGTCCTCGGCATTGTGCAGGTAGGCGAGAAACTGGATCTCCAGAATCGGTACCAGGCCGTTGTGCCCCAGGCCGATCCCGAGCCCGAGGATGCTCTGCTCATCGAGCAGGGTATCGATCACCCGGTGCGGGCCGAACTGGGCCTGCAGCTTCTGGGTGACGCCGTAGACGCCACCCTTGCGGCCGATATCCTCGCCGGCCATCACCAGGTGAGGGTGGCGGGACATCAGGCGATGCAGCGATTGATTCAACAGCTTCGCCATGGGTCCAGGGGAGGTGTCGACATCCCCCTCCCACAACCGCTGACGCCCTGGCCGCAGCGGCGGCACGATGCTGGCCATGACCTGCGCGGCGGTTTCGAGCCGAGGCCGGAGAATCGCCTCTTCGGCGACCCGGGCCACGCGCTCCCCCACGGCCCGGTAGAGCTCGCCGATCTGCCTCTTGTCGAGCACCCCATGGCGCTGGAGCAGCCCGGCGCTGACCAGCAAGGGGTCACGCGCCTCGTCGGCCTTGATGCGCTGGGGGGTCATGTAGGCCTGCTGGGCATCCGAGCCGGCATGGCCAAACAGCCGCACGCAGCGCATGTGCAGGAACACCGGCTGCTTGCGACTGCGCGCGATACGCTCCGCCTCCCGGGCGGCGCGCCAGGTATCGAGCAGGTCGAGCCCGTCACAGCTGAGATAGTGAAAGCCGGGGCGAGCGCGCATGCTCGCCTCGATCCAGCCATCGGGCGTGAGGGTGGAGATGCCGATGCCGTTGTCCTCGCAGACCATCACCAGGGGCATGGGCGAGCCCTGGTAGGCAGCCCAGCCGGCGGCATTGAGCGCCCCCTGGGCGGTGGAGTGGTTGAACGAAGCGTCGCCAAAGCTGCAGATCGCCACGCTATCGGCCGGCCATTCGCCACCGCCGCCCAGGCGTCGCCACAGGCCGAGGCCGTAGGCGGCCCCCATCGCCTTGGGCAGGTGCGAGGCGATGGTGCTGGTCTGGGGCGGAATATGCAGCGCCTTCGAACCCAGCACCTTGTGCCGGCCACCGGAGATCGGGTCGTCGGCCGAGGCGGCGAAGCTCAACAGCAGGTCCCAGAGCGGCGTCTGGCCCGGCACCTGTCGAGAGCGCTGGATAAGGAAGGCGGCGTCGCGATAGTGCAGGAAGGCGGGATCGGTGGGGCGAAAGGCCCGGGCAATGGCGGCATTGCCTTCGTGGCCGGCGCTGCCGATAGTATAGAAGGCCTCGCCCCGGGCCTGCAGCCGCCGGGCATGCAGATCCAGGTGGCGGCTCATGAGCTGGGATTCGAACAGCTCGACCAGGCCGGTGGGGCTGAGTCCGGCCTCGTCGAGCGTCCACGCCTGCTCGGGTTCGGGCCAGTCGCCGGAACGCAAGGCAGAGAAGAACAGTTTTTCCTGGGGCAGCGGGTCGGCCACGGTAGCGGGCTCCTGTCGGCATTCGCGAGAGTGAATGCCTACAGCCTAGCGCGCCTGCTTGATAAAGGGATAATATCGATATCCTGGATCAGGTATAGGTAATCTTTATGGATGTGCGCAGCCTGCGCTACTTCATCGCGGCCTACGAGAGCGGCTCGATCAGCGCTGCCGCCCGACACTGCCATGTGGCCCAGCCCTCCATCTCCACGGCGCTGGCCCAGTTGGAGGAGCGGCTCGGCACGCCTCTGTTCGAGCGGCACCGTCGTGGCATCACCGCCACCGAGGAGGGCCACCGGCTCTATCCACTGGCGCGCCAGGTCAGCGAGAACCTGGACGCCATCAGCCGCCTGTTTCGCACCGACTCGCCGCCCACGCCGGTTCGCCTGGGCCTGATGCGCTCATTGGGCGCCAGCCGCATGACGGCGCTGCTCAAGGAGTACATCGGCCGTGGCGACAATCTGGCCCTGACGCTGGTCAATCCGGAAGAGCGCTGCGATGCCCGCATCATCGGCGAACAGGACCTGGCCCATGGAGAGCGCTTTCAGCCGATCTGGCACGATAGCTATCGCCTGGCGCTGCCGAGTGGACATCCACTGGCCATGCAGGCGTCGATCTCACTGGGCGACCTGGATGGGCTGCCCTTCATCTGGCGTCACCCCTGCGCCGCCATGGAGCAACTCGCCGCCGCGCTGAACGCGGTGGAAGTGCGCTGCCAGATCCGAGCGCGCCTGCGCACCATCGAGTACACCCTGGGCCTGGTCGCCGCCGGTGTCGGGGTCTCCCTGGTGCCGGCCTGGCCCGAGATCCTCGCGCGACACGACGTGCAGTGCCGCCCCATCGATGGCCTGGTCATCCATCAGACCATCGGCGTCGCCTATCCGACCCATCATGCCCCACCCGCGCTGGCACCGCTGCTGGCCCTGGGCAAGGAAGCGTGGCGTCAGGCCGGCAGCGACTCCGGCAGCGAAGCGCGCCCTGACGCGACGGCGTCGTCCAGGCTTCGCCCCTCGCGGTAGAACGCCGCCAGCGCGGCCTGGAACGCCGCCGCCCGGGGCGGCAAGCCCTCACGTTCATACCGCGAAGCCCTCGCCTCGACCCGGGCCAGGAAGGCGTCACGGTCCACCTCCGCCTCGCCACCCAGGTTGTCGACGCTGACATTGAACGGCCGGCCGCAGGCACGCGTGAAGAGCAACTCCAGCGCCTGGGGAGCCACCTCCGCGGCCTCGAAGGCGCGCTGCTGCTCGGCATCGCGGCCATCGGGAAGATACCAGTAACCGTAGTCCTCGTGCCGACGACGCCGCTCCCCGGCGATGCACCAGTGGCTGATCTCATGCAGGGCGCTGGCATAGAAGCCATGTGCGAAGATCACCCGATGAAAGGCGCAGCCGGCATCGGCCGGCCGGTAGAGCGGCTCATCGCCACCGCGCACCAGCCGCGTATTGAAGGTGTCCTGGAAGAGTCCGTCGAACAGCGCGATCACATCGTCGAGTCGGTGGGTCACGTGGGCTCCGGGTCATAGAGAAGGATTCATTATAAGCCAGGAGCCTGTCGGATTTGACCGATCGTCACGAGAGGTTTGGATTTCGAGACAAGTTTATCGATCTGATGAGGCGAATAGCCCGCTATTTAACGAATCAGATCGAATGAAATTGGCCGAAAGACCGGATCTCGCAGTAGATCAGCGTTAAGTCCGACAGGCTCCTAGTGCCACATCGGGCGAAAACCACCGGTAGTTGCTAACATAACCGGTTCCCTTGGTCGTTGAGACCAGGCATTACGACGTCATGGCGGTCCATATCGCCTGCATGGAGCATGACCCTTGGCCACCTTTTTCACCCAACTCGCCGGTGTCAGCCGCAAGGAAACCCGGCCGCTGATTACCCTGGCGCTGCCGATCTGCGGCGCCCAGCTGGCCCAGGCCGGCATGAGCGTCGTCGATGTAATGATGACCGGGCGCCTGAGCGCCACCGACCTGGCAGCGGTTTCCGTGGGCTCCAGCATCTGGCTGCCACTGATGCTGTTCATGACCGGCACCCTGATGGGACTCACCCCCATCGTCGCCCAATTGCTGGGCGGCGGTACCACCGCTCGCATCCGCCCCAACGTGCATCAGGCGCTGTGGGTGGCCCTGGCGCTCGGCCTGGGTGCAGCCCTGCTGCTGTGGTTCACGGTGATGCCGATCTTCCGGCTGATGGAGGTGCCTGATGAGGTGGCACGGCGCTCGGCCGCCTACCTCTCCGCCGTCGCCTTCGGCATGCCCGGGGTCGCTCTGTTCCAGGCCCTGCGGGCCTTCTCCGACGGCATGAACCACACCCGCCCTGCGCTGTGGATCAGCCTGGTGGGCCTGGCCGTGAACATACCCAGCAACTATGTGCTGATCTATGGCGGCGACGGGCTCACCGAGCTGTTCGGCGAGTGGCTGCCCGCATGGGTACAGGGAATTCCTGCACTTGGCGCCTTCGGTTGCGGTATCGCCACCGCGCTCTCCATGTGGGTAATGAGCCTGGCGATGATCGCCTATACCCGGCGCTCCCGGGCCTACGGCGATGTCGAACTCTGGTGCGACCCCGCGCCGCCGCGATGGAAACTGATCGGCGAGCTGCTCTATGTCGGCGTACCGATCGGCGTGGCGATCTTCGTCGAAGTGACGCTGTTCACCCTGATCGCACTATTCATCGCCAGCCTCGGCGAGGTGACGGTCGCGGCACACCAGGTCGCACTCAACTACACCTCGATCCTGTTCATGCTGCCGCTGTCGCTGAGCATGGCGCTGACCGTGCGGGTCGGCAACACCCTGGGCCAGGGACGCCCCGACCATGCACGCCTGGTGGCCTGGAACGGTATCGCCATCTGCCTGCTGGTGGCCGGGTTCAACAGCCTGCTGCTATGGTTCACCGCCGAACCGGTCATCGCTCTCTATACCCACGACGTCGCGGTGCAACGCCTGGCGGTTTCACTGGTCATATTGGCCATGGTCTATCAGGTTTCCGACTCGCTGCAGGTCAATCTGGCCGGCGCGCTGCGTGGCTACAAGGACACCCGGGTCGTCATGGTGATCACGCTGGTCGCCTACTGGCTGGTCGGGCTGGGCGGCGGACACTGGCTGGGCATGCATGGCCTTGCCGGCTGGAGCGGCCCCCTCGGGGTGCACGGCTACTGGATCGGGCTGATCGCCGGGCTGACCGTGGCGGCCCTGCTGCTCGGCGAGCGACTGCGGCGACTGGCCAGGGGGGTGGCGAATGGCGCTCTCGAGATCCCGCGCAGCTGAGCGCTGCCTGAAGCGATGCATGGCCGGCCTGATGACCGCGGCCTTGCTGGTCGGCTGCGGCGGCAGTGGCGAAGGCGATGCCCTGCTGACGAGCTACCAGCGCGACCTCGCCGAGGCACTGGGACAGCCGGAGCCACAGCCTAGCGATCCCATCAATATCGGCGCCTTTCCCGATCGCCGCGAGCGCCTGTTCGAGATTCCCGAAACCCGCGAGAGCATGCTCGATGTGTACGCCCTGCGAGAATGTCATATCACCTCGCTGGTGGCTGCCAGGAACAATCAGCTAGGCCGGGTCGCTCCACCCAGCCAGCGCTGGATCTACGAACTGGAGCTCTGGCGACGCCTCCATGGCTGCTGGAACAGCGAGGTGCCGGCGGCACTTTCCGAGAACAATCGTGATCGCCTGGCACGACTTACCATGGCCAAGACCGAGCAACTGCCACTGGTCAGCTGGAACACCCTGTTCGATTCCGATGAATGGACCGGCAGCTTCTCCCGGGCCAGCTCTCCTCTGGAACCCGATTCACGTGACGCCATCGATGAGCAATTGGCAGCCATCGAGTGGCTGCACGCCGCCACCCTGAACCAGTTCAGCCAGGAGTGGCAGCATGCATCGTCAACCCTCGAGGGGCACCTCGACACCCTTCGCCGCCGACCACTGACAGCAGAAGTGCTGCGTGCCCTGCTGCTGGCAGAACAGCGACTCGGTGAAGCCAATACGCTACTCGAAGCCAGCCTGGCTGATACAGCCAGCTGTCAGCCGCTGGCTGAGGCCGGCTCCGAACTGAAGTCGCTATTCCAGCAGAAGCCGGCAGCCGAGTGGCTGGACGACCTCGAAGCGCTAGCCAACCGCTGGCTGGGCGCCATCGACGCACTGCTGGAAAGCCATGTCCCCCCTCCCAAAGCCGTCGCCCACTATCGTGGCCGCTGGCTGTCGCTGAATAATCCCGCAGCGCCGCTCCCCGCTTTTCTCACGGCACGCGATATACATCGGCGTCATTGGCAGGCGCTTGCCGAGCGCTGTGAGTGAAAAACCTTTCGTCAGGCTTAACTTGCAAGGTGACTCTGTGATATTGGTGGGAACAAGTAGGTAGGTGTGGATCCCGTCAGCCTTGCCGCAGCCGTGACCCGTTACAGCTCGGCCCATGCAGAATCTGGAGGGAGATCATGGGTATGACAATGTCACCCCGCCCTGCCCGGGTCATCGACCTGGAAACGATGCGCCAGAAACAGTTAGCCAAGCGACGCCTGATACGCCTTTGCCCAGAGCTCGACGGCCTGGAGATGGTCTATCGTCTCGCCTCCGACCCCGACTCCTTCTACGGTATGCCGATTCTCGCCTGGGGCCTCCGCGAGGATGGAGAGGTAGTGGGCCTCGTCCCATGGATGGAGGCGCTGACCCCCTGCCATCACATCGACGACTCCGAGCACGGCAGCTTCATCGGTTACCGAGATCCGGAAACCGAGGAACTGATGGAGACGGCACCGCCTCACAAGGCCTACGAGCTGGAGTATGCCGCCGCCTACTTCGATTACGAAGAGACGCGTGACATCACCCTGATCCAGCAACTGCCGGACACCCTGGGCACCCATGCCCTATGCGTCGATGACGACCGCGGCCCGTGGCAGCTGAAGCAGGTATTCGGCTGGCGCCTCTACAGCGATGGCAACACTGAGGCCTTGCTGGCCGACGAGAAGCTGATCGAGTCCACTCCCGTGCTCCCCGGAGACCCCTGTCTCTACCCCGGCCACAGCCGCCACCGCATGGTCTATTTCTTCCAGCGCAGCATCGCCAGCCGCATCCGGGAACAGGATCCCGGCACGCTGGAAGCCCTGGCACTGATGGTGGCTCCCGAAGAGTCGGCGACGTCCGGCTGAGACTGCCTGGGCTTACGTCGTCACCCACTTCAGCCTCCCTACCGTCTGGCCAGACCATGCACGAAAGCCAGCAAGCTCAGGCACTTTTCGTGCAAGGTCTGGCGATACATCAGCCTAAGCGGATAAAGTAGAGGTACCGTTCATCCGACGCCTGCTGAGCCAGCAACTCATGGCCAAGAAAGCTGCAGAATTTCGGCACGTCCCGGGTGGTGGCCGGGTCGGTGGCCACCACCTTGAGCACCTCGCCGGTCTGCATGTCCCGTACCTTGTTGTGCATCAGCATGATGGGTTCAGGGCAGTAGAGACCGGTCGTGTCCAGTTCAGCCTGAAAATCCGGCAGGGAGTCGGCAGTATCAACCATCGATCGACCTCGGTGTAGGGAGCCAGTTTAGATGATCAAGATCATTATCGAACGTCGTATCATGCCCGGCCTGGAAGAGGAATACGAGGAGGCCGCCCGTGAGGCCATCCGCTGGTCTCTGGGAGCCAGGGGCTTCGTGGGCGGCGAAACGCTCATGGAACTCGGGCACAGCGACAGACGCCTGATGATCACCAAATGGAGAGATCTTCGCGCCTGGAAAGAGTGGTACAACAGCGAGGAGCGCACCCGGGTCATGCAACGCATATGGCCGCTCTTGACCGAGGATGAGTCCATCCGCATCTATGAGCCGTCCTATTAGGCCACCCACTTCGGACCGCTCCGGTTTGAATGGACTGATTCTACCACCCTCGGTCATTGCAGATGGAATCAGTCCAGCAACCTGACATGCACCGTAACCTCTTCCCGATCATGGTATAGATGCCGGCAGCGTATCTCCGCCCGCACGCCAGCATCGTGCAGCGCAGCCTCCAGCCTGGAAAGGCAGCGAGTCACCTCCTCCCAGCGTCGCTTCATCGGCAGCTTCAGGTTGAACACCGCCTCCCGACACCAGCGCCGTTCCAGCCAGCGCTGCACCATGGCCGTAACCCGGGAGGGCTGGTCGACGATGTCACAGACCAACCAGTCGAGCCGACCAGGCGGCTCCCAGACGAAGCCGTCTTCTCGCAGGTGCTCCACCAGCCCCGTCGCCATCAGGGTTTTATCCATCGGACCGTTATCGATGGCAAAGACATTCATGCCTCGCGCCACCAGCTGCCAGGTCCAGCCTCCCGGCGCCGCGCCGAGGTCGGCCGCCTGCATGCCCTCGCCCAATCGCTCGTCCCACTGATCGCGCGGCACGAACTCATGCCAGGCCTCCTCCAGCTTGAGGGTCGAGCGACTCGGTGCGGCATGAGGAAAACGCAGCCGACGAATACCGCCCGGTAGCTCGCTGCGATTACCGGGGAAGCTCATCCCCAGTTGCACCCGATCGCCATCGCTCCACAACAGGTGAAGCCTGCGACCGGCGGCCTTGCGGCGTAGCGCCCCCCGCTTCTTCAGCATCGACTCGAGGGGGCGTTTCAGTGCCTTGATCAATCCCGAGAGCGACTTGCCGTCATTGGTGTCAGGTGTTTCATGCCAGATGGCATCGAAGCTCCAGCCACTCGCCACCACCTGCTCGATGATCGGCGACAGACGGTTCTCACGTGACAGTGTCAGTGCCGGAAGCGCAACCAGGCTCTGCCGCGCAAATATCAACTCTTCCAACCGCAAATCACGCTGGAGCAGATTGACGGACCGTTCGTCCGACACATGAAAGCAGACGTACCCGGCATGAGGGTCGTATTCCGCCTGGCCGGACCACCCGAGCCCACTGACGCGGGAATCGATTTCAGCTGCCAGGTCAACCTCGAAACCGGGCCGGCAATAGAACAGCAGCCGATCAGGTAGCGGGGACTTCTCTTCCATTTGGACTTGCCGTGTCAAGGGGCCTCCTTCGGCTCATCTTGCGAGGTGCTCCCGCTACGGCTCTGCCTGCCACCCAGCGCCTCGATATCCTGCAACTGTACGTTCAGTGCATTCGTTGAAATCGTCACTTCCCATAGTGAGTAGACCAGGGACACGGACAGCGTGACCAGGCTTGCCCCGAACAGGATCATGCCCAGCAGCTCGAGCGAGAGGAAAAGGGCAAACATCGAAAGGGTGCAAAGCAGAAAACTGAGCACACCGGCAACCTGCATGCGCTTGGTCAGCGAGATCCTTCGCCGCAGCAGCAGAATCTGGCGTGCCGTAGCGGCCTGATGGAGGCTGCGCTCTTCCTCTGCCAGCTTGCGAATCAGTTGGGCCAATACCAGAAACCGATTGGTATAGGCCAGCAGCAGCAGCGAAATGGCAGGAAACAGCAGAGCCGGTGTCGTCAGGGTCAAGGTTCTGGAACTCCGGTCTATTCAAGGAAATACATGATACCAGCCATGTGTAGAGCGTGGGGACGAACAAGCATATCGTTTGAATATCGTTTATGAATCATGGCGAGTGATCGATAATGGTGCACAGGTTATTGCCTTTTAAAAGCAATTTCGCCTCATATCTATGTCTAATCCCAGCATAGCCCATACAGTTGCTGCATAATGGTGCATTGGATTATAGTGGCCCCAACCCACTTTCTTTCAGGAATCCAAATGACCTACGTGCACGATACCCTTGAAAGTCTCAGGAAGAGCAGTCCGGCCCAAGGCGAGTTTTATCAAGCTGCCGAAGAGGTACTCGAATGCCTGCGCCCACTGCTCGACACGGTGCCTCGCTACCATCAGCACAGCATCATCGAGCGTATCGTCGAACCCGAACGCCAGATCATGTTTCGTGTCAGCTGGACCAATGACGCCGGGCAGGTACAGGTCAACAAGGGCTACCGCATACAGTTCAATTCCGCCCTGGGCCCCTATAAGGGTGGCCTGCGTTTCCATCCCAGCGTCAATGCCAGCATCATCAAGTTCCTGGGCTTCGAACAGATCTTCAAGAACGCACTCACCGGACTCCCGATCGGCGGCGGCAAGGGCGGGTCCAACTTCGACCCGAAGGGCAAGTCAGATGGCGAAATCATGCGCTTCTGCCAGTCCTTCATGACCGAGCTGTATCGCCACATTGGCCCCACTACCGATGTGCCAGCCGGGGATATCGGCGTTGGTGCCAGAGAAATCGGCTACCTGTACGGCCAGTACAAGCGTCTCACGGGCCGCTATGAAGGCATTCTCACCGGTAAGGGGCTGAACTGGGGCGGCTCACTCGGTCGCAAGGAAGCCACCGGCTATGGCGCGGTCTACTTCGCCCAGAACATGCTCGAGGCGCGAGGCGACAGCATCCTGGGCAAGACCTGCCTTGTATCGGGTGCCGGCAACGTGGCCACCTACACCATCGAGAAGCTCTACCAGCTCGGCGCCAGGCCTGTCACCTGCTCCGACTCTCGCGGGACGATACATCATCCGGAAGGCATCGACCTGGATACCCTCAAGCTGCTCAAGGAGGTCAAGCGCACCTCCTTGCGTGAATATGTAGAGCATCACCCCGAAGCTCACTACATCGACGCCCAGGACTACCCTTCCGATGGCCATGCCGTATGGCGCATCAAGGGCGATATCGCCTTCCCCAGCGCCACCCAGAACGAGGTAACGGAAGCCGATGCCCGGGCCCTGCTCGAGAACGGTATCCACTGCATCAGCGAAGGCTCCAACATGGCCTCCACCGCCGATGCCGTCGATCGCTTTCTCGAAGCACGGATTGCATACGGACCCGGCAAGGCCGCCAACGCGGGCGGCGTAGCCACCAGCCAGCTGGAGATGGCCCAAAACAGCAGCATGCAGCAATGGACGCTTGAGAAGGTCGACACTAAGCTCCAGGCCATCATGACCGACATTCACAGGCAATGTGCCGATACCGCCAGAGAATTTGACGAGCCGACGAACCTGGTGCTCGGGGCCAATATTGCCGGCTTCCGCAAGGTGGCCGATGCCATGATCGAACAGGGTGTCGTCTAGTCGACCGCTCCCTCCCTTCTCGCAGCCGCCCACTAAAGCCTGGCGCCTTTGGCGCCGGGTTTTTTCGTATACACGGTGGCCAACTCCGGCCAGCTTTTCACCCAGCCGGAGGAGGTAGCGAGAATAATTCGCACGTGTTACATCGGCGCATGTGCCAGATATCACCACTGATATAGTACCTGGACCGCCACCGCACCATCCTGTGAATTTATTATAAATTATTGATATAATTGCTTTTTTTATTTTATTGGCGAAGTTGGCCCACCTCCTGCTTCAGCCATGGTGAGCAAGACAGGCGGGTTGAGCTGCATCATCAGGCCACTCTTCACCGTCATGACGCACGAAGCCCAAGGCTTCACCTAGGCACTTCAAGTCAGACTCCGATGGAGGTATGCACATGATGTCCAAGGAATTCCTCAAGAAACTCGGTATTGTTGGTATCACTTTTGGTCTTGCTGCCAGCCCGCTGGCACTTGCCGACTTCCACGAGGAAGAGGACCAAGAGCCGGTTCCACAGGAAACCGCTCCTGAAGGCGAAGCTGATGACGGCTTTGGCGCTGGTGCTGATACCGAGTACGAGAACGAAGAGGAAGAGTGGGACGCCGAGGAGTGGGAAGAAGAGAATGAAGAGGAAGAATGGGAGGAAGAGGACGAGGATGACCAGGATTGGTAATGCCTGTTAATCCTCACAGATACTCGCTTCTCCCTTAAGTCGAGTAACAACCACCCCTCAGGTTGGTTCCTGCAATCACCTCCGGCAATGTCGGGGGTGATTCTGTTTTATACGCCCCCTTTATACAGCCAGGTCATTGAAAGAGAGGACTCTCGTCTGGAAAAGAAAAACCCCGAGCTCTTTCGAACTCGGGGTTTCGGGAAGAAAATGGGGAGGCCCCCAAATAGCGAAGCCCCGACCAATGGCCGGGGCTTCTGAATAAATGCCTGACGATGACCTACTCTCGCATGGGGAGACCCCACACTACCATCGGCGCTGAGCGGTTTCACTGCTGAGTTCGGCATGGGATCAGGTGGTTCCCGAAC
>NZ_QPII01000020.1 GCF_003336675.1 Billgrantia montanilacus
ATCCCGCCTACTTCGGGGTGCTGATGGCCTTCATCCTCGGCATCGGGCTGCTGACGCCGCCGGTGGGCACCTGCCTCTATGTCGGCTGCGGGGTGGGCAAGGTCTCGATGGAGTCGCTGGTGCGCGCGATGCTGCCGTACTACGCGGCGCTGCTGGTAGTGCTGGTGATCCTGATCGCCTTCCCCGGCATCGTCACCTGGCTGCCCGACATCACCGCCGTGCGCGGCAACTGACCGGGAGCCTACCGTGACGGCAACTTCGCATCGCATCCTTGTCATGGGTGTATCCGGCTCGGGCAAGTCGCATATAGGCCGGCTGGTGGCCAAGTACCTGAGCATCGACTTCATCGACGGTGACCGCTATCACTCGCCCGGGAACATCGAAAAGATGGCCCGCGGCGTGCCCCTCACCGATGCGGATCGTCAGGAGTGGCTCGACACCCTGGCCGGCCTGTTTGACGAACATCGACGGCGCAATGAGTCGGTGGTGATTGCCTGCTCCGCACTGAAGGCCCGATATCGTGACATATTGCGCCAGGGGGACCCGGCGCTGTCCATTCTCTATTTGCGTGGCGGGCGCAAGCTACTGCTTGAACGTCTGTCCACGCGCCAGGGGCACTTCTTCAAGGGCGACAGCATGCTCGATAGCCAGCTGGCCGACCTGGAGCCCCCCGATGATGGCGAGGCGCTGGGTTTGGATATCTCGCTGCCACCCGAAACGATTGCCGGTGAATTCGCGCGTTGGCTGAGGCGGCATGAAATGTCGTGACGCCAGGCCGGCAATGATGTCGGGGCCTGAATGGTTTAAGGTATTCGGCGCTGAGCCGACCCTTGCTCAGGATATTCACCAGCACGCCGGGACGCCGTGAAGAAAAAACGCCCAACACTTCAGGATATTGCCGACCGAGTCGGTGCGACGAAGATGACCGTCAGCCGCGCCCTGCGCGACCCGACCACCGTCTCGGAAGGGCTGTGCGAGCGCATCTTCGCCGCCGCGGAGCAGGTAGGCTATATTCCCAACCGTGCCCCCGACCTGCTCTCCCGGGCGACGAGTCACTCCATTGGCGTGCTGGTGCCGTCGCTGACCAACCAGGTGTTCGCCGATGTGCTGGTTGGCATCGAGGCCGTGACAGAGCCGGCTGGCTACCACCTGATGCTTTCCCATTATGGCTACAGCCCGGAGCTCGAAGAGCGCAGCCTGGCATCACTGCTTTCCTATAATGTCGATGGTGTCATCCTTTCGGATAGTCAGCATACGACCCGGACCTGCCGAATGCTGGAGACAGCCGGTATTCCAACTATCCAGATCATGGATTCACGGACACCGCCGCTGCACCAGGCCGTGGGTTTCGACAATGTTCGGGCAGGCTATGACATGGTCAGCGAGATGATTCGACGAGGGCGACGGCATATCGTTTACCTTGCCGTCCGCCTGGACGAGCGAACCCGCCAGCGCGAGCAGGGCTACCGACAGGCAGTGGAAGAGCATGGCCTGCAACCCATCACCCTGCAGCGGAGCCAGCGTTCGTCATACAGCGTGGGTGCCGCGCTGCTCGGCGAGGTGCTCGACCAGTATCCCCAGACCGATGCGCTCTTCTGTACCAACGACGACGTGGCTGTCGGTGCCTATTTCGAATGTCTGCGCCGTGGTATCCGGGTGCCGGAGCGGATGGCCATCGCCGGCTTCCATGGCCACGACGTGGGGCAGGTGATGTCACCCCGACTGGCCAGTGTCATCACTCCGCGCCAGGCGATCGGAAACAGGGCCGCCAGTGAACTGCTCAAGCGCATTCGCGGTAATGCCATGGGCAAGGCGGTGATCGATCTGGGATACAAGGTCGAACCCGGCATGACGCTTTGAGAGTGCTTTGTTCCGGCAACGTCCAGAAAGTCGAATCAGCCCCTGGCACCTGCGTCTGTTTCTACAGGCCGGCGGGCCACAAGGGTAATCTCCACGTTCGAGTCACCGCTGAGCCGTGGCGATTCGGTGCAGGTCCGGGCTGGGTAGCGGTGGTCGTCGAAGAACTCGGCATAGGCCGCGTCCATGGTATGTATCGTATCCAGGTTGGTCAGGTGCACGTCCACCCGCACCGTGTCACTCAGGTTCCCACCGGCGAACTCCAGCATGCGTGCCAGGCGGCGCATGACCCAGCGGGTCTCTTCGGCAATGTCGCCGACCACGGCTTCGCCCCCCTGGATATCGGTGACCGTCAGTCCCGAGAGGAAGATATAGTCGCCGTCGATCACGATATGGCTGCCGGGAAAAACGGGTACGGCGAGAGTGGGGTCGTTGAGATATCGGTGCATATTGAGCTCCCCATGGTTTGCGTGCCTGTCTCACTATAGTTGGTCGGTCGCGGCCCCGTGTCAGCCAGCTGTCGTCACTTGATGTCGGTCAGCTATTGGCGGATAAACACTGACAACCTTTGCTGCGTCGCAGTATGCTGAATGGACCTGCCACACGGAGGATAATGGGCTTATGGACAGCAGTGACCAGATCGAAAACCGGACGTTCGACGAGATCAAGGCAGGCGACACTGCCTCGATCGAGAAGCGGCTCACGCTGGATGACATCAAACTGTTTGCCGTCATGTCGGGGGACATCAACCCGGCCCATCTCGACGACGACTTCGCCAAGAGCACCCGGTTTCAGGAAGTGGTCGCCCACGGTATGTGGGGCGGGGCCTTGATCTCCACCGTGCTTGGCACCGAACTGCCGGGGCCAGGTACGATCTATCTGGGTCAGACCCTGCGCTTTCTCAAGCCGGTGAGGCTCGGCGACGTGCTCCGGGTCAGTGTCCGGGCGCGTAGCAAGGATGAGCAGCGCAAGCGTATCGTCTTCGACTGTCTCTGCACCAACCAGAATGGCGACACGGTCATCGAAGGCGAGGCAGAGGTACAGGCCCCCACCGAGAAGATTCGTCGCACTCGCACCGTGTTGCCGCGGATTCGCATGGCCGAGCGGGCGCGATTGCATGAAATGCTGGCGGCAGCCGAGCACCCCGAGCCGGTCGATATGGCGGTGGTGCACCCGGTGGATGAAGTCTCGATCCTGGGAGCCGCCGAATCGGCTCGCCAAGGGCTGATCCGGCCGGTGCTGGTGGGGCCGGGGAGAAAGATCCATGCCGCCGCCGAAGCGGCCGGCATCGACATCGCCGAGTTCGAGGTGGTCGATGTACCCCACAGTCATGCGGCAGCTGCCGAAGCGGTCGCCATGACTCGCTCCGGGAGGGTAGGGGCGCTCATGAAGGGTGCGTTGCACACGGAGGAACTGCTGCACGAGGTGGTCAAGCGCGATACCGGTCTGCGGACCGAGCGCTGCTTGAGCCATGTGATGGCCTTCGACGTACCTACCTATCCTCGGCCACTGTTCATCACCGATGCTGCGATCAATATCTACCCTACGCTGGCCAACAAGATGGATATCGTGCAGAACGCCATCGACCTGGCCCATGCCCTGGGCAACGCCAATCCCAATGTGGCGATACTTTCGGCGGTGGAAACCGTCAATCCCAAGATCGCCTCGACCCTCGAGGCCGCGGCGCTATGCAAGATGGCCGAGCGGGGGCAGATACGTGGCGGGACGATCGACGGCCCGCTGGCCTTCGACAATGCCGTTTCCGAGGCTGCCGCGGCCGCCAAGGGGATCGTCTCGCCGGTGGCGGGGCGGGCGGATATCCTGGTGGCGCCCGACCTGGAGTCGGCCAATATGCTGATGAAGCAGCTCACCTATCTTGCCGATGCCACCGGGGCCGGTCTGGTAGTGGGCGCGCGGGTGCCCATTGTGCTCACCAGCCGCGCCGACGACGCCATCACCCGAATGGCCTCCTGCGCCCTGGCACTGCTGGTGGCTGAATACCATAAGCGGGAGCGCGGCTGATGCGAGAGATACTGGTCATCAACAGCGGCTCCTCCAGCATCAAGTTCGCCCTGTTCGGCGCCGTGCCGGAGGCCGAACCGAAGGACCTGCAGCTGCGCTATCGCGGCCACTTTGCCGGGCTCGGCAGCCAGGCCCGACTGAGCCTCAAGGATGGGGAGGGCGGCTCGCTGGACCCTGGCTTGGCCGGCCCTGCGCTGAGCGACGTGCCGGCCGATCTCGACCACGACGGGGCGCTGTCCAAGCTGTTGGCCTGGATCGAGGCGCACCCGAATCTTGGCGATATCGGCGCGGTGGGGCATCGCATCGTGCATGGCGGCAGCGACCACGTCGAACCAATTCGCCTCGACACCGGCGTGCTGGATGCCCTCGAGGCCCTGGTGCCGCTGGCCCCCCTGCACCAGCCCTACGGCCTGGCGCCGGTTCGTGCCCTGGCGGCACTTCGGCCCGACCTGCCCCAGGTGGCCTGCTTCGACACCGCCTTTCATGCCGAACAGCCCAGCGTGGCTCGAACCTTTCCCTTGCCGCGGCGGTATCGCGACGCCGGGGTGATCCGCTACGGTTTCCATGGGCTCTCCTACGACTACATCAACCGTACGCTGAACGACCGGATACAGCCGACGCATGGCGGCGAAGCAAAGGCGGGTAGGGTGATCGTCGCCCACCTGGGCAATGGCGCCAGTCTTTGCGCCATCCGCGACGGCAAGAGTATCGCCTCCACCATGGGTTTCACCGCCGTGGAAGGGCTGATGATGGGTACCCGAAGCGGCAGCCTGGACCCGGGTCTGGTACTGCACCTGATCAGGCAGGAGGGGATGGCGGCGGAAGCCGTCGAGCGGCTGCTCTACAAGGAGTCTGGCCTGCTGGGTGTCTCCGGTATCAGCGGCGACATGCGCGAGCTGTTGCAGAGCGATGCACCCGAAGCGGCCGAGGCTATCGAGCTGTTCGTCTACCGTATCGTCAGCGAAATCGGCAGCCTCGCCGCCGCCCTCGGTGGGCTCGACCACCTTGTGTTCACCGCCGGGATCGGCGAACGGGCCGCTCCGGTACGTGCTGCGGTGGTGGAAGGCTGCGAATGGCTGGGGGCAGTCCTCGATTCGGCTTCCAATCAGGCCGATGCCACTAGCATCGCGGCGGTAAACAGCCGGATGGGCCTGTGGGTGATCCCCACCGACGAAGAGCGCATGATCGGCTGGTACACCGCCGCTGAGCTGTTCCGCTGAGATTGGATGCAGGCCGGAATGGCCTGCATCCTCATGGGTCACCATTCGGGATTCATTTGCGACAGACGAAGTAATCGTTCTGGAAGTCATGCTCCAACTGATGGACTTCAATATCGCGAAAACCCGCCTCCTCCAGATAGGCAAGCGCTCTCTCGCGTCCCCACATGGTGCCCAGGCCTTCGCCGCCTTGGGCCAGGGATACCGTCATGCAGTGGCTTACTGAAACCGCATACAGCATGGTACCCAGCGGATGCTCCCGGTCGAGATGATGGTGGCTCGATGCATGGATGTCCTGCACCAGATAGATGCCATCTGGGGCCAAGGTACGGTGAATGCCCTTGAGCAGGCTGCGAGGCTTCGCTTGATCGTGAATGCCGTCGAAGGTAGTGACCAGATCGTAGGCGGCGGGCTCGGCCGTGATGTCGAAGTCGCTCAAGTCACGCACCTCGAAGGTGAGGTTGCCAAGGCCGGCTTTCTCGGTTTCCTGGCGCGCCCATGCGATGGCCTCCTCCGAGAGGTCATAGCCGACGAAGCGGCTGGTCGGATACCGCTCGGCCATAGCCATCAGCGCCCGTCCCCGCCCACAGGCGCAGTCGAGCACGTGAATGCCGCGATCGAGCCGTTCCGGCAGGCCTTCGGCCAGCGGAAGGATGCCATCGAACAGGGCTGGCAGGACGGTCTGAGCACTGTCGCTGGCCATGACCTCCTGAAAGCGGGGATAGCGCGAGTAGGGGACGCCGCCGCCCTCGTGGAAGCAGCGGACCACGTCATCCTCCACGTTGGCGAGGATGGCGATAAACTGGGAGTAGACGGCCAGGTTGACCGGCCCGGCGTTGGTGAGCAGCTGGGCGTGGGCCTCCGGTAGCCAGTAGTTGCCAGTCTGAGGGTCGTTCTCGACAATGCCGCTGGCTACCATGCCTCCCAACCACTCGCGTACGTAGCGTTCATCGAGTCCGGTACGTGCCGCCAGCGCCGAGCTGGTTTCCGGTGCAGCTCCAGCCATGGCCTCCAGCAGGCCGGTGCGATGGCCAAGCGAGAGCAGCAGCATCAAACCGCTTTCGTTGAGTGCCCGGACCAGCCGCTCCTCGAACGCATCGGTCGTGGTGGTGGCATCGGTGTCCATGGCGCCAAGGGTGTGAACGTCGCACATGGCCTCTCTCCTTCTGTTGCCTTTGTTATGGTTGATGCAAGGGCAACGTTACGACCAATGGAGCGACGCCACGCAAGTGTAATATGCCGAAATCGGGAGTTTTGAGCCATGAGCACAGATACTGCAAGCGCCGAGCCGTTGACGATCGCGCTTCTGGCCACGCCCGAAGCGACGGCTTCGACGCTGTATGGCATGTTCGACCTGTTTGGTTCGGCCGGGCGGGATTGGAATCTATTGATCCACGGGTGTATGGGAGAACCGCTCTTGCGTCCACTGATCGTCTCGAAGACTGGAGCAGGTTTTCGTGCGCCGAACGGTGCTTGGATCGAGCCCGACACCAGCCTTGAAGCGTGTCCGCCAATGACGGCGGCCTGCATACCGGATCTCCTGGTGGCACCCGATGAGTCGCTGACAGGACGCTATGGATCGGAGATCGCCTGGCTACGCGAATGCCATGCCCAGGGTGCTCTGCTGGCAGCAGCCTGTACGGGCGCCATGTTGCTGGCCGAGGCTGGATTGTTGGAGGGTCAGGAGGCCACGACTCACTGGGCTTATTGCGATGCGCTGGCGCGACGATATCCCCACGTGACGGTGCATCCCCATCGTATCCTCGTCGCCAGCGGGCAAGGGCAGCGGCTGATCATGGCCGGCGGCGGCACCAGTTGGTTCGATCTAGCCCTCTACCTGGTGGCGCGCCTGGTGGGTACCGACGAGGCAATGCGCCTGGCCCGTGTCCACCTCATCGACTGGCATCACGACGGGCAGCAACCCTATGCCGTGCTCAGCAGCTCACGACAGGTGGCGGACGCCTGCATCGCGCGCTGTCAGGTGTGGGTCGCCCAGCATTATGATTGCCACTCGCCCGTAGCCGGCATGGTGCAGGTCAGCGGCCTGTCGGAGCGCGCCTTCAAGCGGCGTTTCAAGGTGGCCACTGGCATGACACCGATGGACTACGTGCATACCCTGCGGCTGGAGGAAGCGAAACAGATTCTTGAACAGTGTGACGATCCCATTGAAGGAGTTGCCGAACAACTTGGCTATGCCGACCCCAGCTTTTTCCGCCGCCTGTTTAGCCGTCGCGTCGGGCTGACCCCCAGCCGATACCGGAAACGCTTTCGTGGGCTTAGGCTTCGTCTGTCATGACAATGTCGTTTGGCCTATACCGTCTGCCAGGGAGCGGCAGGAGGGTCGTGCAGCAGTTCCACCAGGATGCCCAGCGCCTTGGCCAGTGCTTCCTGGGATGGGGCGGCACTAAGGCACAACCGCAGCGCCTGGGGCGCGGGTTCGCTGCCGACGCAGAAGGGTTCGGCGCTGGTGACCAGTACATCGCGTCGTGCCAGAGCTTCCTGCAGCACTGCGCTGCGCTGCCCCTCCGGCAGCGGTAGCCACAGGTTGGCACCATGCGGGCGGCCGCCGACGGCGAAGCCGGCCAGTGTCTCCCGGGCCAGGCGCTGACGCTCCCCCAGCTCCTGCGTCTGCCAGGCAAGCAGCGTTCTGTCGTCCTCGCTCGCCACCCAGCGACACACGGCCTCGACCATCAGCGAGGGCACCATCCAGCTCTGGGCCCGCAGCGCCGCGGACAGGCGCTCGCGTAGCGCGGGCGGTGCCAGCAGGGTCCCGATGCGCAGCCCGCCGGCCAGCACCTTGGCGGTACTGAAGATGAACAGGGTGCGCTCCGGTGCCAGTTGATGCAGTGGCGTACCGCGCTCCTGTTCCGGCAGGTATTGAACGCCGTCCTCCAGAATCAGGACATCATGCCGGCGCGCCAGCTCGACAAGGCGTTCCCGGCGGTCCTGGCTGAGTACCGCGCCGGTGGGGTTGTTCTGGTCCGGCGTGAGATAGATCAGCCGGGGCGGCTGCTGGGCGCAGAGCCGGGCAAGGGCTTCCATGTCCATGCCTTCATCGTCCATGGGTACGCCCACCACCTTGAGGTACGATTGCTGGGCGGCGTCGAGTAACCCCGGGTAGGTGAGCACATCGGCGGCGATGCGTTCACCCGGTCGCGTCAAGGCCTGTAGCGCCAGGCTGATGCCATGCTGCCCACCCTGGGTGATCAGCAGCGCTTCGGCGTCGACAGGCATACCCAGGTCTGTCATCCAGGCGGCCAGCCGCTCGCGATGGGCCGGTATGCCGCGCTCGGACTGGAACTCCACCGCACGCTGAAGCACTTCGTCATCCATGGCGATGCCCTGCAGAGCCCTTCCCAGCGCCGCGGCACGCAGTGGGTGCGGCGGCGGCAAGCTGAGGCTGAGGTCGATCGTACGGGCATCCATGGGATGGCTGTGTCGCAGAGGACTCATTGGCGAAGCGTCGCCGTTGCGCACGTAGGTGCCACTGCCTACCCGGGCGATGACCCAGCCCTGGCGTTCGGCTTCGGCATAGCCCCGTGTCACCGTGCCAACGGTCACACCGAGCGTATCGGCCAGTCGTCGTTGGGGTGGCAGGCGCTGGCCGGGAGCCAGTTCACCGGTTTCTATTGCCCGGGCAATGGCATCGGCGATGCCACGGTAGCGGGGCCCCTGGGTTGTGATAGTGGGTTGCCATATTGTCATGGTGACAATAAAACCTTTGACGCCATAATTGTGCCCATTATGCTGAGAAGTGCGGGCAAAACCAACCAGCATGGGCAAAATTGTAGGGATACAAAAAATGGAAGCTTTGGCGTTACTAGGGCCGGCGGCCCTCTACATGATTTCCATGACCATCACACCAGGACCGAACAACGTGATGTTGACGGCGTCGGGCGCCAACTATGGTTTCATGCGCACCCTGCCGCACATCTTCGGCATCCTGGGCGGTTGTTTCCTGCTCTTTGCCGCTATTGCCCTAGGACTGGGGCTGGTCTTCGAGCGTTACCCACTGGTCCAGACGATGCTGCGTATCGTGGGTAGCGGTTACCTGCTCTATCTGGCATGGAAGATCGCAACGGCGCCACCGCCCGACCTGCGCCGTCGCGGCGAAGGGCAGCCGCTGAGCTTCTGGCAGGCGGCGGCCTTCCAGTTCGCCAATCCCAAGGCCTGGGTCATGGGCCTGGCGCTGATGGCGGGCTTCCTGCCCCAGGGCGGCGATACGGTCATGAATGCCTTGATGCTGGCGGGCTTCGCCGAGCTGGTGGCACTTCCCTGCATCGCGCTGTGGGCAGGGTTCGGCATGGCCATCGGCCGCTGGCTGCATACGCCACGGGCGTGGCGTGTCTTCAATGGCGTGATGGGCGGGCTTACCGCCGCCTGCGTCTACTTCATTCTGGCGTGATGTGTCGAACAGCCGGGAAAATGGTTGGGACTAACAATGGTTGGGACTAAAGGAACGGCTCCAGCTCCTCCCGGCTCATATTGCCTCCGGTAATCACCACCACGATATCCCCACGGGGCGGCAGTTCCACTGCCTTCTCGAGAAGAGCGGCGACACCCACGGCGGCGCCGGGCTCGGCCAACAGTTTGGCCTGGTAGATCAGGTGTTTCATGGCGTGGCGAATGGCACCTTCCCCTACACTGGCCAACGCCTGGGTATTGGCCAGGCAGAGCGGATAGGTGTATTCGCCGACCACCGCGGCGGCCAGGCTCTTGGCGCAGGTGTCCACTCGCTCCAGCGGAGCCGGTGCGCCGCCAGCCCAGGCATGGGCCATGCTGGCCGCACCGCTTGGCTCAACCCCGATCAGCGCGAGTTCGGGGCGCATTGCCGCCGTGACGACGCCAATGCCCGAGATCAAACCGCCTCCTCCAACGGGGCAGACAATGACCGATGCCTTGGGCGCCTGTTCGAGAATCTCCAGCCCGACAGTGCCCTGGCCGGCGATGATGCGCTCGTTGTCGTAAGGGTGCACCAGTGTCAGTCCGCGCTCCTCGACCAACTGATGCATCAGCGTCCAGGCCTCATTGATGTCGCCATGCAGTATCACCTCAGCCCCCAGCTCGCGGCTGCCTGTCACCTTGAACTGGCTCGCGTTTTCGGGCATCACGATGGTGACCGGGACACCCGCCTTGCGTGCCGCCCAGGCCAGGCCCAGGGCGTGGTTGCCGGCCGAGACGGCACCCAGGCCACCGGAAAGCTCGTCACGGGAGGCCGTTCGCACCCAGTAGAGTCCACCCCGCGCCTTGAACGAACCGGTGCGCTGGAAGAGTTCACCCTTGAGCCAGACGCGTCGCCCGAAGCGGTCGGACAAGGCGTGGTCGAGCAGCAGCGGCGTAGGAGACAGCATCGGAGCGATGGAGGCCCTTGCCTGCTGGACTTGCTGCAAGTGAATCATATCGATCGCCTACCCCTATGCGGATAACGAAAGCTGGGCTGTATAACTCAAGTTACGCCAGAAATATCAGGCTCCGCCTGGTAGTGAAAGAAAGTGAAAGTGAGCCAGACAGAGATCGGCAGTCAGGTAGAGAAAGGTCGTTGGGTAGAGAACGCTAAATCAGATAGTAAATGATTCCCGCCATTGTCGTTCCGGAGATCGCGAAGGCAATGAGCGCCAACAGGCCATCCCTGGCAATCAATGCGAGCCCGAACAGCGTGAGCGCCACCCCCGCTATGTTTACGGTGAAGGGCACGAACTCCATCGGCGGCATGGCCAGGGCGAGCAGCACACAAACTACCGCGATCAACTGCATGCTCGACTTGCCCACCATGAAGGAGAGGCGACGATACAGCATGCGGTCGACGAGGCGTGCGGGCTTGCGCATCCATTTCAGTCCCTTGCGGAGCTTGTCGCTGGATAATTTCCGATTGCGCAGCCAGCCGGGTAGCCAGAAGGTGCGACGCCCGATGAGCAGTTGAACGCAGACGAGTAGCGTAAAAAGCCCCATCAGCGAAGGCACCCCCGGGATGCCACTGATGATGGGCATCAGTGTCACCACGCCTGCCAGCAGCAGCAGGGGGCCGAAGGAGCGTCGGCCGGCGGCCTCCAGCACCTCGTCGAAGCTGATTTGGCCCGAAGGTGACTCAATTGCTTCGATGACAGCAATCAGCTCCGCCAGATTGCGGGGCTCCCTCGTCACTTCCTCGTTGTCTTCCCAGTCCCTTTCCATTCCGACTCCTTTTAATCTCACCCAGCATTCAGCATAGCCATTTCGTGGCGGTGGGCAGTACCCCGAGCCGGGGCTGTGTCTGTTGCGCCGACGAACAAGCGGCAGGCTACGTCCAGCGCGGGTCGGCGGTGAACGCCACGGTGAACCATCGCCGCTCAGGGGGGATGCTGAGCCCGGCGGCGATCTGTTCGCGAATCTCATCGAGCACGGTAATGCCGCTACCGCTGGCGAAATCGGGAGCGGTAACGATATGGATCTCGATGTAGTGGCCACGGCCGGCCTTGGCCACGTGGCTGAAATACTGCAGCAGGCCCTCGTGCTGCATGACCGGCTCCATGGCAGCATGTACCTCCCGGTCGGTATGACTGGGAGCGATCAGGAAAATTTCCTTCAGGGCGCGACGCACGATGCCGATGGGCACCGGCATGAAACAGAAGGTCAGTACCATCAGCAGCAGCGAGTCGACGTAGGGCGTGAGGTGGGCGTACGCCGTTTGCTCGAGCCCCAGCGCGATGGTAAAGGCCACCAGCAGCGAAGTTGTGATCAGTGCCGCCATCAGCCACCCCTGCATGTCGATTCGCACGAACTCCGAGTCCGCCCGGCGGTTGATGCGTCGCTGATAGGCGTACATGACGAAACAGGCGATGGCCACGACTACGGCATAGACGATGGCCACGTCGAAAGCGAGTTCGCGGCCTCCTTCCATCAGTCCTTGAGCGGCGTTCAGAAAGGCATAGAAGCACAGCAGCATCAGGATGCTGCCGTTCAGTGCGGCGACCAGTGGCTCCAGGTGCCAGTACCCGTGCTGGAAGCGCTGGCTGGCCTCGCGCATGGCCAGGCGGGCAACCACCAGCGCCAGTGCCGACATTGCCGCATCGATGGTTGAGAAGACCCCGTCGAAGAGGATAGATTGCGAGCCGGCAAGCAGGCCGAAGGTCACCCCCATGGCCGAAACCAGCAGGGTCATGAAGATGGAAATCTTGAGCGCGTGTTGCTCGAGGGAGGCTTGCATGATGGTTCTCTGATGCGGAAAACCGTCCATTCTAGCGCAGCATGGCAAGGCGGTCAGTGGACTCGATGGCATGTTCCTCGGTGATGTCGCGGTCAAGGTGCTGTCGAAACCGCACCTCCTCGTTCGAAGACACGGTGACATGCCCCAAGCTGTCAGCGAACGAACAGTGAACGACCAGCGCAAGGAGAATTGAACATGCCCAGCACTGTCCGCCTTCATCGTGTTTTCCAGGCGCCGCCGGAGCGGGTCTATCGTGCTTTCCTCGACCCGGATGCCATGGTCAAGTGGCTTCCGCCTAACGGCTTCACGGGCAAGGTTCACCACATGGACGCCCGCGTTGGTGGCTCCTACAAGATGTCTTTCACCAACTTCAGCACCGGCAACAGCCACTCCTTCGGTGGCGAATATCATGAGCTGATACCCAACGAAAAAATCTCCCACAGCGATATATTCGACGACCCCAACCTGGCGGGAGAAATGCAGGCGACCATTACCTTCAAGGCGGTCTCCTGCGGCACGGAGGTGAACATCGTGCAGGAGGGGATACCCGATAACATCCCGGCGGAAGCCTGCTATCTCGGATGGCAGGAGTCGCTTATTCTGCTGGCGAAACTCGTCGAGCCGGATATTCCCGATGGCCCATGAGCGCGTTAAGTTAAATACGTTAAGTTAAATAGACGAGCAGTACCGGGGCCGGCTGTGGGTAGCCTGCGGTCGATCCCGGTGATGATACCAAACGCCGTCTCGCAAGCTCTCGACCCCTCAATTTATTGCCATCCGTGCCGATAGACAGGAAACAAGCGTCCTGGCGGGGCGCTGCTATCGCATGGGGGGCAGTGCAATGAAACATCTATCCATCAAGTGGAGCCTGACGGCAGCGCTGGCAGCGCTGGTGCTGATGATCGGCCTGATCAGCGGCCTGGGCTTCTATTCAAGTGCCGCCAGTGAGGATGCGCTGCACGAGCTGGCGGAAACCAACGTCAAGCTCTCAAACCTGGCAAACCGCGGCCAGGTAAACGTGCTGCGGGCGCAGACATTCCTGGATCGCTTCGCCTCTCACAGCGCACAAGGTAACCCCGATCTTGGCCGAGAGAACCAGGAAATGGCGGTGGCGGCCGTGGCGGCTGCTCAAGAGCGTTTCGACGAATTCCATCAGATCCCCATTGACCCTGCCGATAGTCGGGCACCCTTCATCGCGGCCATTTCAGAGGCATACGATGCCTACGTGAACGAGGGAATGGTGCCTCTGCTGGATGCTGCGCCGTTCCTGGTGCAACGCCGGCAGGACGAGCTGGCCGAACTGGGAGCCGGGCTCGACGATGCCATGGAAGCTTTCATCGACTACAGCGAGCAGCGGGGCGATGCCGCCATAGCCCAAGTGGAAACCCTGGGCAACCGGATAGGAGCGGTTGCTATCGGCCTTCTGGTCGTGGCGTTGGTCGCCGCCTTCCTTATTCGCCTCGCCATGATTCGTGTGGTGGTCACCCCGCTGCGCGAGGCGATCGCGCATTTCGAACGCATCGCCGATGGCGATCTGACCGCACGCATCGAGGAACGTGGCCGCAATGAGATCGGCCAGCTCTACAGCGCACTTGGGCGCATGCAGGAAAAGCTCAAGACGCTGGTGGTCTCGCTGCGTGACAGCAGCGAAAACGTCTTTACCGGAGCCGGTGAAATTGCCTCGGGTAGCCAGGACCTCTCATCGCGCACCGAGCAGCAGGCTTCTGCCTTGCAGGAAACCGCTTCAAGCATGGAGGAGATGGCCTCCACGGTGAGCAAGAATACCGAGACAGCCATCGAGGCCGACCGTCTATCCGCTTCCGCCTCACAAACCGCCGAGGCCGGCGGCCAGGAGGTCGAGCACACCGTCAAGCTCATGCGGGCTATCTCCGAGAGCGCCAAGCGCATCAATGAGATCATCGGTGTCATCGACTCCATCGCCTTCCAGACCAACATCCTGGCATTGAACGCCTCGGTGGAGGCGGCGCGGGCCGGTGAGCAGGGCCGCGGCTTCGCCGTGGTGGCCAGCGAAGTACGTTCCCTGGCCAGCCGCAGCGCGGAATCGGCCAAGGAGATTCGTGGTCTGATCGAAGCCACCACCAGCCAGATCACCAGCGGTGCCGAGCAGGCCGAGCGCAGTGGTGAAACCATCAATGCGACCGTCGACTCGAGCCGCCAGGTGAGTTCCCTGATGGCCGAAATTTCCACCGCCACGCGGGAGCAGAACAGCGGTATCGAGCAGATCAACGCGGCGCTGACCGAGATGGATTCGGTGACTCAGCAGAACGCCTCCCTGGTACAGCAGACCAGCGCTGCCGCCGCTTCGCTGGAGGATCAGGCACGCAGCCTCTCCGCGTTGATTGCCACCTTCCGTGTCGACGAGAAAGCCGCTCCAACAGCGGCGCGGTTCGCACACCAGGCCGATGCCCTGGGGGAACAACAAGGTGGCAAGGCGAAAGAAAAACCTGACCAACCGCAGCTCGCTCGGCTGGCTGACCCCAAGCCGACGGGTTCCCGCCAGCGATCAACGGTGGAAGAGGAGTGGAGCGAATTCTGACGCTCTCCTCAACCCTCGGAGAGCCGACTCCAGCACTGACTGCTAGACTAGGGGCACCGGCTTAAAGGCACCGGGTGAAGGCGCCCGGGGTGGTGCGAGATGAGCGACTCGATTGATTACGAAACCATAACCGCGGTCCAGCAGGGCACGTGGGCGACTGGCGATTTTCACCAGATCGCCCGGCAGAACGTCTGCATGGCCGAAGCCCTTTGCGACGTCGTGGACCCTCACCCTGGCGAACGGGTGCTGGACATCGCTTGCGGTAGCGGCACGGCGGCGCTGGTGGCCGCGCGGCGATACTGCGAAGTGACCGGTATCGACTACGTACCTGAGTTGATCGAACGCGCCAGGCAGCGTGCCAAGGCCGACGATCTCGAGGTCGAGTTCGACGTGGGTGATGCACAGGACCTGCCGTACCCCGATGATAGCTTCGACGTGGTGCTTTCGATCTACGGCGTGCAGTTCGCCCCCGACCAGAAGAGGGCGGCACAGGAGATGTTGCGCGTGCTGCGACCGGGTGGCAGGATCGGACTGGCGACGCCCATCCCGGAAGGCTGGAGCGGCGATTTTTTTGCCACCAACGCCAAGCACATGCCACCGCCCCCGGGGCTCAATCCGCCGTTGCGCTGGGGGACCGATAACGGGCTGGAGGAATTGCTCGGGAAAGACACACGCTCAATCCAGAGTGAGAAGCGTACCGCCTGGCAGTACTACCGCTCCGTGGACCATGCCGTGGGCCTGTTCCTGGCCTATTTCGGCCCGGCTATCCGTGCTTCCGAGAATAGCGACAAGGAGGCCCTGCGGCAGGACCTGAACGAGGTATTCGAGCGCTACAACCGCGCTTCCGACGGCACGGCGATTGTCGAGAATACCTACTACCTGACCGTTGGCGTGCGCGCCTGAGGGCTGGGCGGCTTCTGCAATATCCAGAGCTTTCGGCATTGCCGGCTCACGCACGCCGAACCCACATATCACGCGTTTGAAGAGACTTGCGGCGATTGCCTTGGGGTTGATCGTCTAGGTGAAGGATACCGACGGCTCCGATGCGGCTGGCGTTCCAGCTGCCCGACGCCATCGTCTCAGCCAGGAACCCTGTTCTTGCGGCGCTGGGTCTTGTCGTCGTACATGCGGTTATCCGCGAGGGTCAGCACCTCCTGGGCAGGCGTTTCGCTTGAGCTGGCGTATCCCAGGCTCAAGCGAAGCGTCACCTCCACTCGCTCGCCGTGAGCGGAAGTGAGAGCGCACCGCTGGCCTTCCAGATGGGTCCTGATCAGGTCTGCCATGCGCGCCGGTGCCGACAGATCGGCAGAAGGAAAGAGAATGACGAATTCGTCACCGCCATAGCGCGCAAGGATATCGTCTTCCCGGCACTGCATCATCAGGCGCTCGGCGATCGTGAAGATGAGCTGGTCGCCCACCACGTGCCCGTGCCGATCGTTCACTTCCTTGAGTCCGTCGACATCCATCATCAGTACGGCAAAATCCAGGCCCGGTGGCCGTGCCTTGCCCCGGATACTTTGCTGCAGTGCCGACTCGAAGAAGCCGCGGTTGTAAAGCCCGGTCAGCCCGTCTCGTTCCGCCGTTTTCTGCAGTGCCAGGTGAAGCAGCTTGTTTTCTGTCGCAGCCGCCAGCTGGTCGACGAACAGGGTCAGCATTCGTTCCAGGGCGCCGTCCAGCTTGGGGGCACGTACCACCAGCCAGCCGTCATAAAGGCTCAGGCGCCCCGCCATGGCAGTGGCGTACAGCTGCTCTACATCGGATGTTTCGCTGAGCCTGATAGCCCCTTCATGATGCTCATGCACTGCGCCCAGCAGGCTGCCCAAGCGGCGTTCATCCTCGGGACCAAGACGAAGCCCGGCAACTGCTGCATAACGTGTCACCTCGGGGCGCTGGCGCTCCTGGAGAAACACGGCAAAGCCGTATTCCGGGAAATCGGCATGTAGATGCTTCAAGGAGTCATCCAACAGGGTATTGATGTCAGAGGCGCGGTTGGCGACGACGCCGAGGTCGAGCAGGGCGTGAAAGACCCGATTCTTGTATTTGATTTCAATGATGCTGCGTCCGATCTTGCGGTTCTGACCATACATCACGTGGGCAATTGCGAGAAAGTAGACCACTGCCCCGGCAACCTGGTAGATGTCCAGTCCGATGCTGACATACGGCCGAAAATGGAATCCCGTCAAAGCTCCCCAGCCCAAGGCGCCGACGGTGAACAGGGCGGCCGAGATAGCCATCCGGCGCGGGCCGCCAACCACCATGTTATTCATGAAGCAGGCAAGGGCGATGAACAGCGTGGCCCAGAGGTAATAATCCAGCACGCCGCACCAGATGCCAAACAGCAGGCTGTCGAAATAGAGGTTCCTGAACTCGGCGCGCTTCGAGTCCTGCGCCAGGGAGGCATGGCCGTACGCCACCGCCGGCCACAGCAGCAGGAGCAGGCCCGGTAGCATCAGCGACCAGCCGCTACCCTCTGCCAGAGCGATCCACACCGTGAGCCCGAAGGTGTGGCAGAAGGCGAAGGTTCGCGGGGCCAGCGTCGCCAGGGCGAGACGGTGGGGGCGCTTCAGGGAAGGCTGCGCCCGGGGCGGAGGTGACTTGGTCTCTAGCATGCCTGCCAGAATCTCCTGTCTATGCCTATGCAGGCAAGGCTACGTTGGTTCTGGGTCATTAGTCGGTTCAGCTTACGCGTTTCGCCTATCGAGAAAAATCCACTCTCTTGGTTTGGGGAGCAGTGAGCCAGGGCCATGTAAAATCAGGCTGATGCTGCCATCATTACTCCAAGCCTAGTGCATCTGCTCGTCGCAGCGACGGCCTTTCTCGGAGCGAAGCCCACCATGACGTCTCATACCAACCCCCTGTTCTGGCGCGATGCGCGCATGCCCCACGTGGAGCTGCGCAAGGTCGATGATGGCCGCAAGGTCTGCTATGCACCGCACAGTCACGTTCATTGGTCGCTGGGCGCCATAACCGAGGGGGAGAGTACTTTCCGCTATCGGGAGAAGCGCTTTCACGTGAGCGCCGGCACCCTGGTGATGATGAACCCCAGCTGGGTGCACGCCTGCAGCGCCATCGATGACCGGCCCTGGGGCTACCTGATGCTATACGTGGATACCGCTTGGCTGAGCGATTTGCGCCATCAGGAGGGGCTGTTGGGGACACGGCGCTGGCAGGATATTGCCACCGCCGTCATTCACGAGCCCCGGTGGTATGCCGGCTACTGTCAAATGGCAGCCTGCCTGCTGGATCCCGATCGCGACCTGCTCGACAAGCAGACGGTAGTGGTCGAATACCTCTCCGCCTTGATGCACGCGCTTGCCGGCCAGCCGGCTCAGACTGTTGCTCAGGCGCCGGCCGCCCTCAGGACGCTGGCTACCTACCTGGACGAGCACGCGGCCGAGGAAGTATCCCTGGACGATCTGTGTGAGCGTAGCGGTTACAGCGCCGGCCATCTGATTCGCGCCTTCAAGCAGCACTTCGGCTTCACGCCCCATGCCTATCTGATCAATCGACGCATCCAGCTGGGCCAGCGTGAGCTGAAGAGCGGTACACCGATTGCCGAAGCGGCACTGAATGCCGGCTTTTGCGATCAACCGCATTTCCAGCGCACCTTCAAGCGCCTGGTGGCCGCGACGCCCAACCAGTACCGGCAGCCCTTACTCGAAAAGCAGCTCTCACTCGAAAAGTAGCTCTCGCTCAAAAAACAGGAACAGGCAACTACCGGCCAGCAGCAGCGCCAGGGTGCGGTTCACCACTACCAGCACAGTGGGTCGCTGAATATAGCGGCGCAGGAAAGCCCCGGCATAGACCCAGCTACCCAGTGACAGCCAGCAGATCGGCAGGTAGAGCGCGGCGAACAGCATTACCTGCTGCAGGTCGCCACCGCTGGTGTAGGCCGCAATGCCCGACGCGGATGCCAGCCACGCCTTGGGGTTGAGCCACTGCATCATCGCCCCCGTGATAAAGCCTGGCGCCCGGGGAGCCTCACCCTTCGGCAGGTGGCCATCGTCGCGAAGCAGTCGCCAGCTCAGGTAGAGCAGGAACACGACCCCGGCCCAACGTAGCGCTTCCGTCAGCCCCGGCACCATCGTCAGCACCGAATAGAGCCCCAGACCCACGGCAACGAATAATACGACGAAGCCGAGCGTCGCCCCGGTCACGAACATCAGGCCCTGTGGGATGGGATAGCGGGTGCCGCTGGTCAGGCACACCAGATTGACTGGCCCTGGTGAAATCGAAGCGACAAGGGCAAACGCCGACATCGGCAGAATCATGGCAAGGCTCATCGTCATCCTCCTGGGTGGCAATGGCCGAAGTGTGCCGCGGCGACATGGTGGCGGTATTGAATGAAATTGATGTGGCGTGTGCGTTGCAGTTGTCGGTACCGTGGCCCGGCTTGCCGAATTGGGGTATCGTTGCGAAATTTAGCGGGTAGTGCCGATAGATGACTGTATTTTTTAAAGAAACATCAGAGCCGGAGGTCAGTTGTTCAAGCTGTCAGGCTTGCTGCTGTCGTTTGGAAGTGATGATCATTACCGATACGGGCGTGCCCGAAAAGCATATTGCCTACGATGAGTGGGGCGGAGAAACCATGCGGCGTCTGGAGGATGGCTGGTGCTCGGCCCTGGATCGTGAGACCTACCTGTGCACGATTTACGAACAACGTCCCTGGATTTGCCGAGAGTTCGAAGTGGGCTCGTATGAGTGTCTTGTAGAGAGACAAGAACTGGATAACTACCAGAACAACTCCCTCGGGTGAGACTCTCACTACCGGCCTGCTGGAGGCCGGTAGTCCTTTCGTTCGTTGATCGCTGCTGCCTCTGCTCTACAGGCCAAGTGCCTCCAGCAATACTTTTGCGACCGGTTCGGAGGAGGGCGGGTTCTGGCCGGTGATCAACTGGCCGTCTCGACGGGTATAGGGGGCGAAGACGTCGGCCTTCGAGTAGTGGGCTCCACCTTCCTTGAGCGCGTTCTCGACCAGATGCGGTACGACCTCGGTGAGTCCCACTGCGTCTTCTTCTTCGTTGGTGAAGCCAGTGACCTGGCGGCCGCGAATGATCAGTTGCCCCTCGGTGTCGCGGGCATGGATCAGTGCAATAGGGGCGTGGCACACCGCGGCCACGGGCTTTTGCTGTGCCCAGAAGGTTTCGATCAGGCGGATGGAGTCCGCATCGTCAACCAGATCCCATAGCGGGCCATGGCCGCCGGGATAGAAAATAGCATCGAAGTCGTCGGCGCTTACCTCACTGAGACGGCGAGTATTGGCCAACTGCTGCTGGGCCCGATCGTCCTGCTGGAAGCGGCGGGTCGCCTCGGTCTGGCTCTCCTCGGCGTCGCTCTTGGGGTCCAGCGGTGGCTTGCCGCCCTTGGGGGAGGCCAGTTCCACCTCGGCACCGGCATCCAGGCAGGCATAGTAGGGCGCCGCCAGCTCCTCCAGCCAGAAGCCGGTGGGCTCGCCCGTATCGCCGAGGCTGTCGTGGGAGGTAAGGACCATCAGAATGCGGCTCATGAATCTCTCCTTTTCTTGCTGCGGATGGCAACGGGGTCCATGGTAAGTGCATGGCTATACAGGAGCGTAGCGTGTCCAGGTGGCAAGGCCTAATGGGGGTGGAAAGATAGTTCTTCCCGGCCTCCCATCGGCGTGCCCGTCGCTGCGACTCAAGTCAATTGCTAGCAGCGAGTGGATCTGTCCATGAACGCCCAGGAGAAGACGCCATGTTGCTTGAAGGTTCCTGTCACTGCGGCTCAGTTTGTTTCAGCGTCGAGTCGCCGCATCCTTACCCCTATCAGCGCTGCTACTGCTCCATATGCCGCAAGACCGCAGGCGGCGGCGGTTACGCCATCAACCTGAGTGGGCTTGCCGAGACACTACGGGTCGAGGGAAGCGAGCACAAGGGTATCTACCAGGCAGAGATTGACGGCGAAAAGAGTTCAGGCGAGCGCCATTTCTGCAGACACTGCGCCTCGGCGCTATGGGTCTATGACCCAAACTGGCCCGAGCTGGTGCACCCTTTCGCTTCGGCAATCGACAGTGAGCTGCCGGTGCCGTCGGAGCGTGTCCACTTGCTGCTGGACAGCAAGGCCGGCTGGGTGGAGGTCGAGGCCCGGGAAAACGACCAGTGCTTCAATGGCTACCCGGAGGAGAGTATCGCCGAGTGGCATCAGCGTCGGGGGCTGGAAATGCCTTGAGGCTTATGCGACCTGAACCAGTTTGCACCGTCTCAGGAGTTGCGAAGGGCAGGTAAGCCAGCGCATCGATGAGCTTCAATGTCTTAAATTGTCGATCCGCCCTTTCCTCAACATCTTCAACAACCCATTTCGACACGCTCGAAGCAGCGGATAGAGCCGTGCCGTGCGTTCTGGGCTCGCAAACAGCCGATACATCAGTCGATTGAACACGCCGCTGCGAGTACCGAGCAGGGTGAGGCGGTGCAGGGCCTCGCTGCCGTGATACCAGCGTTTGCCGATCTGCAGGGCGAAGCCCTGGTCCAGATCGATGCCCATGGCGGTGAGTTGCTGGCGCGCTTCGCTGTCTTGCCTGGCGTCGATTAACTCGAGCTCGCCGACTTCCTTGCGCATGCGTTGCCAACGCACGTAGCGTCGGCAAATCGGACATTCGCCGTCGTACACCAGGCGAAGCCGGCGTCTCGAAGGATCCTGTATGCCGCAACCGCTCTCTGCCTGCATCTTGCAATGCCTCCCTTCGTTGGCGACGCTCTATGCACAGCATGAGGGCTGTGGAGCGCCGAGGCCAGGTTCTCGGTCTGACTGAGGGAACCTGCATGAACCAGAGATACAAGACACCACCGAATCAGGTCGAACATCACGGCGACTGCCGTCCCGATGCCACACTGCGGATCGAGACCGACGAACTCGAGGCGTTTCATTACAGCTGCATGCAGGACACGACGATAGCCGATCCGTTCGGCAACCGGCTAACCTTCACCAATACGATCAGTACCTGAACGCCGATTCCCTTCGGTGACTCGACAGGAGAGTTTCATGGACGAATCGACGAAACGCGACCTGCTAGAGCGATACATCACCGCCTACAATCACTTCGATGTCGAGGGGATGTTGGCCGTGCTTGACCCCGACGCTACCTTCGAGAACTACTCGGGAAGCGAACTCACCACCTCGGCCTACGGCATCGACGAGTTTCGGCATCTCGCCGAGCATGCCAAGGGATTTTTCTCCGAGCTCGTGCAGCGCGTTATCAGCCTGACCAAGGCCAATGAACTCAAAACTTGGGGTCCATGGACCATTTACGGCACAGGCGTAAAGACGGCCGTCTTCCTATGGTCTAGTGTCAATAAAGAACATGGCGACGAATGCCGGAATAAGAACGTCGTCCCGCTGCGAGCATGTGCTTCAACACTGTGCCCCACTCACTGCTGGGAGATGTGACATGCCAATAGGAACGATTCTACTGATAATCTTGGTGCTGCTTCTGATCGGCGCGATACCTGCATGGCCCCACAGCCGGGGATGGGGATATGGCCCCAGCGGGGGGCTCGGGCTGGTGTTGATAATCGTGATCATTTTAGTGTTGACGGGGACGTTATAGGTATCGCATTGAAAAAGATTCTGGTGATTACCGGCGGGAGCCGTGGCATCGGCGCTGCCACCGCGCGCCTGGGTGCCGCCAGCGGCTACGCCGTTTGCGTCAACTATCGTCATAACGAAGTCGCTGCAATGGCGGTGGTCGAAGCGATCACCAGTGCTGGCGGCGAGGCGATCGCCGTGCCGGGCGATGTCGGCTCCGAGGCCGACGTGGTGCGGCTCTTCGAAAAAGTCGACGAGAAGCTTGGCCCGGTCACGGCGTTGGTCAACAACGCCGGCATTCTGGAAGCGCAAATGCGCGTCGAGAAAATGGACGCCGCCCGCCTGGGCCGGGTGGTGACGGCCAACGTGATCGGCAGCTTTCTCTGTGCTCGTGAGGCCATTCGCCGCATGTCGACCCGGCACGGCGGCAAGGGCGGCGCGATCGTCAACGTCTCCTCCATCGCATCAAAGCTAGGCGCGCCCAACGAGTACGTCGACTACGCCGCGGCCAAGGGCGCCATCGACAGCTTTACCATCGGCCTTGCCAAGGAGGTCGCTGCCGAGGGCATTCGCGTCAATGCCGTCCGCCCCGGAGTGATCTACACCGAGATCCACGCCAGCGGTGGCGAGCCCGACCGCGTCGAGCGCGTGAAATCTTCCGTACCCATGCAGCGCGGCGGCCAGGCCGACGAGGTCGCCCGTGCCATCCTCTGGCTGCTTTCCGACGAGGCCTCCTACTCGACCGGGGCGCTGCTGGATGTGGCGGGTGGGCGATAATCGGCGACGAGCCGCCGCTCGGTGCACAAGCCTCCCATGGGACGTCAGGCCACTGCGTTGTCGATCTCAAGCTTTAGTGCAGGTGCCTGAGTTTCCAGATACTTCCACAATAACTCGGCAATGGGCCCGTGGGTGCGGTCGCGTCGACGCCCTGCGACCAGTTCCTCGCTAGCACCGGGGAAGTGCCGCCCGGCGATGGACAGCAGGCGGCCGTCGCGTAATTCCTCCTCGATCATGAAGCGTGGCAGGTGGCCCCAGGCCATGCCTTGCAGAATGAAATCCTTCTTCATCTCATGATCAGCCACGCTGCACTGAGAAGGGCCCCCTACCACGTAGTAATTGCGGGGCTCGGTGTGCTGCGCCGTGTCACGCAGCACGCATTGGGTCAGCTCGTGCATCTGCACCGGCGTGATCTCATTCGTAATGGGAAAGGGCAGGAAACCTGGTGCAACGACCGGTACCAATGGGATGGTGCCGAGATTGATCCACTCCAACTGCAAGTCGCTCTTGTCAATCCGGTGCAGAATCAGGTCGGCCTCGCCGTTCAGCAACCGCTCCCAGGGCCCGGTAACCGCTTCGTAGTGAAGCTGCAGGCGGGTGTTGGGGTGTTCGGCAAAGAATCGGCTGAGCAACCCAAGGAGCTTGGAGCGAGGGCACAGATCGCCGATCACGACGTTGAGGTGGGTTTCTTTGCCCATGGCCATCTGATGGGCATTAAGGGATAGCGCTTCCGCATCGCGCAACAGCGACTGGGCACGCCGATAGAGCGACAGCCCAGCTTCCGTAGGCCGTACTCGGTAGCCGCTCCGGTCCAGCAGGGCGATGCCGAACTGGCGCTCGAGCTTGGCCAGCGCAGCAAAGACAGCGGCATGGGAGCGGTTGAGTACGGCTGCCGCGGCCTGAAAGCCGCCCTCATCGACCACGGCGACGAAGCAGTGCAGTTCGTGCAGCGTGAATCTGTTCATTGTCAGCCTGGTTAACAGAGATGTTTTAAACTATGTAATATTTTTCTTATAACAACCGCAACTACTATCGAACTGTCACTCACCACCAAGGCAACTTGCCTCAGGAGTTCGATATGTCTCACCTGCTGGAATCTTCCACCAGCGGCAAGGCCAGTTTGGCAACAGCCGCTTATGGCGCACGCTCACACTTCACCACGGGCGATGGAGTACGCATTGCTTATCGCATTGATGGTGCTGCCGAAAACCCCATACTCGTGCTTTCCAACTCCATTGCCACCGACCTGGGCATGTGGGACCAGCAGGTACCCGCGCTGGCCGATCATTTCCGCGTGGTGCGTTACGACATGCGTGGGCACGGTGAGTCGGACGTGCCGATCGGTGCCTACTCCATCGATCGGCTTGGCAGGGATGTGCTGGAGCTGCTGGACAGTCTGGGTGTCGAACGCGCTCACTTCCTGGGGCTCTCGCTGGGCGGGTTCGTTGGCCAGTGGCTCGGCATTCATGCGCCGGAGCGCATCGACCGCCTGATCCTGAGTAACACCGCCTCATACCTGGGGCCTGCCAATCAGTGGGACGAAGCCATTGCCGCCGTGCTAAAGGCAGATGACATGCAGGAAACCGCTGAGAGGTTCCTGCGCAACTGGTTCCCGGCGAGAATGCTGGAGCCAGTGAGGCCCGATGTAGAACCGTTTCATTCCACACTGCTGGCCACGGATCGTCAGGGCCTGGCCGGCTCCTTTGCAGCCGTGCGCGATTTCGATATGCGGCGCACCATTGCGCTCATCACGAGTCCGACGCTCATCATCGCCGGCGAGCACGATCCCGTCACTACCGCTAGCCACAGCGATGCGATGGCCGCCACCATCCCCGGTGCCCGACTGTTGGTCATGCCAGCGGCACATATGACTCACATCGAGTGCCCAACGAAGTTCATGGTGGCGGTCTTGGACTTTTTGCGTGGCTACTGACTTCTCACTGATGCCACTCGGTTAGCCTAGCTGGCTTCCAGCGTTTCAATATTCGCTACTTCCAGCCGGAAGGCCCCGTCGCGGCGATCGGCAATCAACAGTCCGAGCTGTTGGATTTCGTCAGGTGCCAGCGGCGGGGCATTCTCAAGCAGGCGCCCACGAAATACCGCCTCGAATGTGCCCCAGGGCAGGGCGATGCGCTGCCACTCACCGACGAGGGGCTGAAATACGGCACGATAGGCGGCACCGTCGATCAGCTGATTGCTGTAAAGGCGCAGCTGGTACTTGCGACCGTCGCCACGCGCCTCTACGGTCACGCCTTGGTAGCCAGACAACCGCATGGGCTCTGGCTCGCGGCGTACCGAGGCGAAGCCGCCGCCGTGGGTCAGCAAAAGCTCTCCCGAGAAGACGCCCAGGGCACCTTCTGCGTGCATGGCGCCTCGAGATCCCCCACCCATGACCGTATCGTTGATGGCGCGCCAGCGTGCCGCTTCATCCCTGGCGCTGAAATCGATCAGTGTTGGCATCGTGCCTCCTGGCCCAGGTTGCGTGTCTGCATCCCTCAGCATGACGGCGATAGGCTACCGTTGCCAGGCCAGGCTGATGGGTTCGCTTTCAGCGGCCGATTGACAGGTGATACCATCACGCCCATACGGCAGCAGCCTGCGCACCTCTCTGCGCCCTCCATGCCCACCCCTCTTCCCAAGTTTTAACGCCTGGTACCCTGTTAATGGAAATCAAAGTCAATTTTCTCGAAAATCTCAGGCTTGAAGCCAAGTTTGACGATTTCACCGTCATCACCGACCAGCCCATTCGCTACAAGGGCGACGGCTCGGCGCCAAGCCCCTTTGATTACTTCCTGGCGTCCTCGGCGCTGTGCGCGGCCTACTTCGTTCGGGTCTACTGCCTGGCGCGCGACATCCCCACTGAGAACATTCGGCTCTCCCAGAACAATATCGTCGACCCGGAGAACCGCTACAACCAGATCTTCAAGATCCAGGTCGAGCTGCCGGAAGACATCTCCGAGAAGGACCGCGAAGGCATCCTGCGCTCCATCGACCGCTGCACCGTCAAGAAAGTGGTGCAGACCGGCCCCGACTTCCAGATCGAGACGGTGGAGAACCTGGACGAGGACGCCCAGGCCCTGTTGATGGCCAAGCCCGACGAGGCTGCCTACACCTGGATCGAGGGCAAGGACCTGCCGCTGGAGCAGACAATCGCCAACATGTCGGCCATGCTGGCCGACCTGGGCATGAAGATCGAGATCGCCTCCTGGCGCAACATCGTGCCCCACGTGTGGTCGCTGCACATCCGCGATGCCGCATCCCCCATGTGTTTCACCAACGGCAAGGGCGCCACCAAGGAGAGCGCACTCTGTTCGGCGCTTGGCGAGTTCATCGAACGCCTGAGCTGCAACTTCTTCTACAACGACCAGTTCTTCGGCGAGGAAATCGCGAACAGCGAGTTCGTCCACTACCCGAACGAGAAGTGGTTCCAGCCCGGGCCGAACGACGAGCTGCCCGAAGGCATGCTCGATGACCATTGCCTCGCGATCTACAACCCGGATGGCGAGCTGGGCGGCTCGAACCTGATCGACACCAACTCCGGCAAGGTAGAGCGCGGCATTGTCGCCTTGCCTTTTGTGCGTCGATCGGATGGCGAGACAGTCTACTTCCCCTCGAACCTGATCGAGAACCTCTACCTCAGCAACGGCATGAGTGCCGGCAACACGCTGCAGGAGGCGCAGGTGCAGTGCCTCTCGGAGATCTTCGAGCGGGCGGTGAAGAAGCAGATCATCGAGGAAGAGATCGCCCTGCCCGACGTCCCCCAGCAAGTGCTGGCCAGGTATCCCGCCATACTCGAAGGCATCCAGGCGCTGGAGGCGCAGGGCTTTCCGGTGCTGGTCAAGGACGCCTCCCTGGGCGGCCAGTTCCCTGTCATGTGCGTGACGCTGATGAACCCGCGCACCGGCGGCGTCTTCGCCTCTTTCGGCGCGCACCCCAGCTTCGAGGTGGCGCTGGAGCGCAGCCTCACCGAGCTGCTGCAAGGCCGAAGCTTCGAGGGCCTGAACGATTTCATGCCGCCGACCTTCAATACCATGGCCGTGACCGAGCCGAACAACTTCGTCGAGCACTTCATCGACTCCTCGGGGCTGCTTTCCTGGCGATTCTTCAGTGCCAGGTCGGAGTACAAGTTCTGCGAGTGGGGCTTCTCCGGCAGCAACGAGGAGGAAGCGGCCACCCTGTTCGGTATCCTCGATGAGATGGGCAAGGAAGTGTACATGGCCGTGCATGAGGACCTGGGTGCGCCGGTGTGCCGTATCCTGGTGCCGGGCTACTCCGAGGTGTACCCGGTGGATGATCTCATCTGGGACAACACCAACATGGCCCTGGACTACCGCGAGGACATCCTCAACCTCCACGCCTTGAATGACGAGCAGCTGACCGACCTGCTGGAACGGCTGGAAGAGAGCCAGCTCGACGACCACATGGACATCATCACCCTGATCGGCATCGAGTTCGACGAGAACACCGACTGGGGGCAGCTCACCGTTCTGGAGCTGAAGCTGCTGATCAACCTGGCCCTGCAGCAGCATGAAGAGGCCCTCGAGCGGGTCGAGATGTTCCTGCAGTACAACGACAACACCGTGGAGCGCGGGCTCTTCTACCGTGCGGTGAATGCGGTGCTTGAGATTCTCCTCGATGACGAGCTGGAGCTGGGCGACTTCCTCTACAATCTCCGGCGCATGTTCGGCGAAGAGACCATGGCGGCCGTGGTCGGTTCGGTGATGGGCGAGGTTCGCTTCCACGGCCTTACACCCACCAGCATGGCGCTGGAAGGCCTGGAGAAGCACCAGCGCCTGATCGAAAGCTACAGGAAGTTGCACGCTCACCGCGCCGCCAGGGCAGGGGTGGCGCTGTAAGCCTGACAGGCGCCACATCGGAAGTACGAATACGCCCCGGGCCAGTTCAGTTCACTGGCTCGGGGCGTTTCTTTGGGTTCTCCATGGGTCGCGTGAAACGGGCGGAGCTCGACGTCCCGGTACGACGCTTGCGCTTCCCGGCAAGGAGCGATGAACCAAAACCTGTCCGGCATGCATGGCCAGCATGACTACTATTATGTGAAGCGCGGAAACTGCAAAGCCAATGCCTCGATAAAGCAGCCATGGCTTACCTGGGGCTGGCGTAGCCTGAAGGTAACCAAGGACGTCCGGAGACCTGCGGGAAGTTCCAGCGCCAGTTTCTTGTCTATCGACAGGGGTAAGGACGGATCCTGGAAAATATCGACCGAGGGTTTGAAAAAGCGTGCCGTCCACTATGCTTAATATTTCCAAAATTTCAGTAGCTTGGGGGTTAGATGAGCGACGGAGACGCGAGCAGAAATCCTGATGCGGAGGCAGTGGACGTGGAGGAGCTGAAACGGCAACGATACGAGCTGCTACAGCGCCTGGAGGACTGGCTGGAAACGCCGATGATAGTTCTCGCGTTCCTGTGGCTGGTGCTGTTGGTCGTGGAGCTGGTTTGGGGCGAGAGTCAGTTGTTCTATTTTCTCGGCACGGCTATATGGGTCGTCTTCATTTTCGATTTTTCTGTGAAGTTGTTCCTGGCCCCGGACAAGGTCGTTTACCTCAAGGGTAACTGGTTGACCGCTATTTCGCTGTTGATCCCAGCACTGCGTATCTTCCGCGTCTATCGTATCTTCCGACTACTCCGCATGGCCAGGTTAGGGCGGGGGTTGCGTCTGTTCCGCGTCGTCAGTTCGCTGAACCGCGGGATGAAGGCACTGGGGGCGAGCCTGAGCCGACGTGGCTTCGGATATGTGATCACCCTCACAGTGTTGGTCACATTCGCCGGCGCGGCAGGGATATACGCTTTCGAGAGCGAGGCACCCGGCGGCCCGAGCAGCTACGGCGAGTCGCTATGGTGGACTTCTATGATCATGACGACGATGGGCTCGCAGTACTGGCCGCAGACGGCCGAGGGGCGCGTACTGTGCGTTTTTCTGGCGCTGTACGCCTTCGGTATCTTCGGCTACGTGACAGCGGCACTTGCCACTTTCTTCGTCGGCCGCGACGCCGAGAGTATCGACGCTGAACTGGCAGGAGCCGAACAGTTGGATATGCTCCGCGATGAGGTGATGGCCTTACGCGATGATATTCGCGCTCTGTCGAGACAACCGCCGGAGTTGTGACTACGGGCATTTACCCTCCAGGTCACGTGGAGTGCCAGGATGAGCAAGTTATACAATGAGCGTATGAGGGCTCAAATAGTGGGAGAGTCCGTTGTATTTTTGATTGGAACGAGAATAAAAAAGCCATGGCAGATGATCATGGACGATGGAGCAGGTAGGTTCTCCAGTGCAGTGCTCCAGGAAGGCGGTCAGCGGCTTTCCGAGGCCCCATGCGACGCTGATGGTGGTATTGTTGCTTTGAATTCAGCCATGCTGTCGCAGTGTCGGTTGGATGCAAGGTTCGATCCTGCACGGACGCCCATACCAGAATTTTGGGACCATGAAGCCATGAGTGACGACGCCACTGAGATAGGTGTAGACACCGCCGTTTATAAAACGCTACTGGAGTCGACCAAGGCGATTCCCTGGAAGATCGACTGGGCAACATTGCGTTTCGCCTATATCGGGCCTCAGATCGAGCGTTTGCTGGGGTGGTCCCAGAGCAGTTGGGTCGGCATCGACGACTGGGTAGAGCGCATGCACCCGGAGGATCGTAGCTGGGTCGTGGATTTCTGCGTTGCGCAGTCGAAGGCGGGTGTCGACCACGAGGCCGACTATCGCGCACTGACGGCGGAAGGCAACTACGTGTGGATTCGCGATGTCGTGCACGTGGTGCGCAATGACAAGGGCGAAGTGGAGGCACTGGTCGGCTTCATGTTCGATATCAGCGAGCGCAAGAAAAACGAAGAGAAGCTGCTGCGGCTGCAACGGGAACTCGAGGAACTCTCGTATCAGGATGGCCTCACCGGTGTGGCCAACCGGCGCTTGCTCGACTCCGTGCTGGAGGTAGAGTGGGCGAGTGCCCAGCGCAGCGGCCAGCCGCTGTCATTCATCATGCTGGATATCGACTTCTTCAAGCAGTACAACGACCGCTACGGCCATCTCGCCGGCGACGACTGCCTGCGGCGAGTGACGCAGATTCTGGATTCCGCGTCCCTGCGTCCACGTGATGTGCTAGGGCGCTTCGGTGGGGAGGAGTTCGCGCTCGTCTTGCCGGAGACAGATCGTGAAGCTGCACTGCTGGTGGCGGAGCGCTCTCGGGCGCTGATCAATGATGCGGCTATCTCTCATCAAGCTTCTGAAACCGCTCACCACATCACCGTCAGTATGGGTGTGGCAACCGCGTCTCCTGCGGAAGGCGGCAATCCCGCCTGGCTGGTCGAGAAGGCGGATCAACTGCTCTACCTAGCCAAGCAAAATGGGCGGGACCAGATCGTTGCGGACTGACAGGGGAGCGGCCTAGCCGATATGTCGAAATCCTCAAGGGTCGTTCGACGACTGATCGTGAATAGTGCCCTACCAGGAGATCACGATGAGTCAGCTGCACGTATCCTGTTTCAGCCTGTCGCTGGATGGCTATGCCGCCGGCCCTGAGCAGAGCCTGGAGAACCCGACTGGCCTCGGAGGCCTGGAGATCCATGACTGGCAGTTTGCGACCGCGACGTTCCGTCGAACCGTTCTGGGCGAGGGAAGCGGTGAAACCGGCGTAGACGACGACTTCGTGGCCCGTGGCTTCGAGAACATCGGGGCGTGGGTCATGGGCCGTAATATGTTCGGTCCGGTTCGCGGCCCCTGGCTGGACGACAGCTGGAAGGGGTGGTGGGGGGATAACCCTCCGTTTCACACGCCTGTCTTCGTGTTGACGCAACATGCTCGTGATCCCATCGAGATGGCAGGCGGCACGACCTTTCACTTCATCACGGATGGCATTCATGTGGCCCTGGAGCGCGCCCGTGAAGCCGCCAACGGCAGGGCTGTGCGCCTCGGCGGTGGAGTGGCTACGATTCAACAGTACCTTCAAGCGCAGCTGGGGGATGAACTTCATCTTGCCATCACGCCGGTGGTGCTCGGTTCTGGGGAACACCTGTTCGCCGGCATCGACATGCGAGCCCTCGGCTATCACTGTGTGGAGAGGGTGGCCAGCGAGCGGGTTACCCATATCGTCCTCAAGAGGGGTGGCTGAATGACTGAATTGATCCTGACCACCTTCGATTGGGTCCCCGAAACGCCTAGGGGGTTTGTGCGCGATTTACGCCTGAGCTGGGCGATGGAAGAGGCCGGATTGCCCTACCGAGTCGAGAGCGTGCCGTTTCGTGAGCGAGGGACCGAGCACTTCACCCATCAGCCCTTCGGCCAGGTGCCGTGGCTCACCGATGGTGATATCTCGATCTTCGAAAGCGGCGCGATTCTGCTGCATCTGGGCGAGCGCAGCGATCTGCTCTTGCCAACCGATCCCCGGCGGCGGAGCGAAGCCATCGAATGGCTGTTCGCGGCGCTCAACTCCGTCGAGATGGCGAGCCTGCCCTGGACCATCTTCAAGTTCACAGGCGATACCGAAGAGTCACCCGGTCGGAAGAGCCTGGACAACTTCCTGGCATCCCGGCTCCAGCACATGGAGCCTGTCCTGGCGGGACGAGAATGGCTGGCCGGCAGTTTTTCCATCGCCGACATCGCCATGGCGGATGTGCTGCGCCTTGTCGACCGGTTCGATGGCTTGGCGGGCTACCCGGCCTGCCGTGGCTATGTCATGCGCGCCACGGCTCGGCCGTGCTTCGTGAAGGCGCATGCGGACCAGATGGCGCATTTCGCTGCGGCAGACCAATCTGCTTGAAAACAGTCATGAAGCCAAGCGGCTGATCTTAAACGCCGCATGGCCTGGCGCAGACACTTTTCTGACAAGGCCTTCTGTCTCTTTGGGCTTGTAGTGTATCCACTATGAAGTATTCTTGATGATAACAAGATGCTTGGTTTATCTGAAAGTCAGTCGCCGGCTAATTATTTCATGGCAAACAGGCTGGATGTCCGAAGCAAAATTTCTCCCGGTGGGAAGTCTATGACTGAGTTGGTGAGAAAACGTCGTGTAAGATAAATCCCTGTTTTGGATATTTCTTCCCTTGTTGTAAGGAGCATCATGCAAATGGATATGCGATTAGCGGATTTTATTCGGTCGGAAATAGAACAGATTCTTCAGGATTGGGAAGAATTCGCCAAAACCATCCTTCATGCCAGTAATATGGACAAGTCTGGACTGCGCGATCACGCCAGAGACATGCTGCTGGTGATTGCCGATGCTCTCGATTCCTATCAGAGCGAATCCGATCAGGCCGCCAAATCGAAAGGCTTTGGGTCAGAGGATGGGGAGAAGTCATGGGCAGAAGTGCATGGGCTTGATCGACAGAGCAGCGGCTTCAGCGTCATGGAGACAGTTTCCGAATTTCGGGCCCTGCGTGCGAGCGTGGTGTCACTCTGGAATAAAGCCCACCCAACGATTACCGAACTTCAGATGCAAGACTTTACCCGATTCCATGAAGCCATCGACCAGGCCGTCGCGGAATCGCTGGAGCATTATGCTACCGCAAAAGAGATGGAGACCCGGCTCTTTGGCGCTATTCTGCTGGCATCACCGGATCCGATTTACGTGCTGGATCTCGAAGGCAGATTTATTTATGCGAACAAGGCCACCGCTGATCTTTTTGCTTTGGAGCACAAGCAGATCATCGGAAAATCTACCTTTGATCTCGGGTTCTCGTTCGCCGCAGACTTCCAGAGAAACCTGGATAAGGTGATTGCTGATCAGTCCACCTACCGAGGCAAGTTGTCCCATATCTTTTCTTCTGGGCATGGTGAAAGGTTCGAGTATCTGCTTGCGCCCGTGCTGGACGAGTATCAAAACACAGAAGCAACAGTCTGCATTTCCCGGGATGTTACCGAGCGGGAGATTGCCGAGGAAAAAATCTGGCACAACGCCCATCATGACCTTCTTACCGGGCTACCGAATCGACGTCTTTTTCTGGATCGCCTGGAACAGGAGGTCAAGCATGCAAAGCGCAGCAGTCTTTCTCTTGCCGTACTGTTCATGGATCTTGATGGGTTCAAGGAAGTCAACGATTCGTTTGGGCATGAAGTAGGGGATCGTTTGCTGTCAGAGGTGGCAGACCGTATCACTGGTTGTGTACGGGAGGCCGATACGGTTGCCCGTTTGGGGGGCGATGAATTCACCGTCATTCTCACCGGTGCTGGGCAGCGGAAGGGTGCCGGGATTGTTGCCCAGACTATCAATAATGCCCTCTCGAGGCCCTTCAAGATTGATCAACAGCATGTTCAGATTTCCGTCAGCATTGGGATAACGTTCTACCCCCAGGACGCATCCACTCCTGTCGAGCTGCTGGAAGCCGCGGATCGGGCCATGTATAAAGCCAAAAAATCCGGGACGAACCGGGTGTGCTTTTTCAACCCGTCCGATCATGCCGACATATGTCCGGCCTAGGCTTTAAGCCATAGAAAGCGCCGAACAAGTTCAAGCCTCTCTGGTCGGCCTACCATGGGGCTGGCTAGAGCCAGCGACGTACCTCTGCCTTGTAATCGAGGTACACCTGGCCGAACTTGCGTTGCATGTTGCGCTCCTCGACCGGGATGTACCAGAAGTTGACCAGCAAGGCGAAGCAGAGCGTTGCCAGGAAGGGGGCAAGAGAGCCGAGGCAGACAGCGAGCCCCGTCAGGGCAATGATGAAGCCCAGATACATGGGATTGCGCGTCACCGCGAAGAGGCCCTGTCTTGTCAGCGAGCCGGGTTCGCCGAAGGTGTCGATGTTAGTTTCCAGTCGATGAAACAGGCGTGCATGCCACTGCGCGATGCCAAGGCCAATGAGCAGCACGACGATGCCGCTCCATCGGTAAGGCGATTCCCATAATTGCGCGAGCGGAACATACTGATTTAGAAGCACCATGACGATAGCGGTGACAACCAGGACGACGGGTGGCAGGATGAGAAAACGCATGTCCATTCTCCTGAGGGCGGCTTTTTGCAGCAGCATCTCTTGGCGATGAACGGTCAGCGTTAACCCAGGTTAATGCGTGGTGAGGGGCTGTGAGCGCTACAAAAGAGATTCTCGAGCGGTTGGCTGGCGATTCGCTACCGGACTGGCACCTTGTTGAGTCCGCGCTACGGCGCAAGACACTAATGCCCGGTGAGTGTCTGTTCTTGGTGGGAATTGTTCATCCTGTCGTCTATTTCGTGGAAGCCGGCGTCATCAAGATGGTTTACGAAACCTACGATGGTGATGCCTGGGTCAAGGCCTTTGCCGAAGAGGGTGGGTTTTTCGCAAGCCTCGCCGCCTTGGCCCCCGAGGGTAGCACGAGCTTCTCTGCATTGGCGGCCTGCCCGGCATCTGTCGAAGTGGTGCCCTACAAGATCCTGCAGCAGCTGGGCGACAGGCATCCGCTATGGCAGCGCACCCTCAGGCAAGCTTTCGAGATCTACGGCTTTCGTAAGGAAGCGCGAGAGCGCGACCTGTTGACCCTCTCCGCGGAAGAGCGCTACATGCGCTTCATCAACGACAACCCCAGCATTGTCGAAAGGGTGACGGAAAAAGACATCGCGGGTTATGTCCGGATAACACCGGTTGCCCTCAGCCGAATCAAGGCACGAATCAAGCGCAGGCAGGCGGGAAGCGGGTTGCACGGAGGCGAACCATGAACCATCTCTTTGTCCCACGCGTCGGCGGCGTCCTCAGCGCCGACATAGCGGTTCCCGAATACGAGCGAGAGGTTCGCTTCTACTCGCGTGTTCTCAGTACAGGGGAACATCCGCTTTGGCGCGAGGAAGACCTCATGAACAACCTGGGCATGCCCATCATCGGTTTGGGCGAGCGCAGCGAGGACTACGCTCACCTGCCGCTCCAATGGATGCCGCATATCCAGGTCGCCGACGTGGCGGTCAGCGTACAGCGTGCGCATGACATGGGCGGCAGCGTACTGATGCATGCCAAAGACGACGATGGAACGAGTCAATGGGCCGTGTTGCTTGATCCGAACGGGGCGGCATTCGGGATCATCCCGGTCGTTCCTGCGGAGGCAATGCCTTTGGCATCGCAAGACGCCTCGGCGACTGCGGGGGGCATCTACTGGCTCGACCTTACCGTCGCCAACGCCTCTGCAACCCGAGACTTCTATCGGCAGGTCGTTGGGTGGGATGTGCGGAACGTCGAGATGGAGTACGGGGGCGAGCTGTACGCCGACTACTCCATGCTGGGTGACGATGGGAAGCCAGCGGCGGGAATCTGTCATGCGCGCGGAGCCAACGTAGGCTTGCCGCCAGTCTGGATGATCTACCTCCCTGTGGGCGACCTCGCCGAAAGCCTCCGTCGTGTACAGGAAGAAGGGGGGACGATAATCAAGGCAACGCCGGGGAATGAAGGGAATGACGTATTTGCGGCTGTCCGGGATCCGGTGGGGGCATGTTTTGCGTTGATGCAGAGGTAGGGGGTGGGATGTGTTCCCTGGGAGCCGACTCTTAGGCGCATTTTGGGATGATTCGAAATGGCAACAAACGATACAAGCTCAGAGTTCAAGGCTGAGCTGCTTCGCCCGGCCAAGCCGGGTGGCGATACGCCGTGGGCTTTCGTGATTCTGCCCAAAAGCGCGAGCGAAAAGCTTCCAAGGCGAGGAAGAACGACGGTAGAGGGCACTATCAACGATCATGACTTTCGAGCCACCCTTGAGCCGGACGGTCAACTCAGCCATTGGCTGCGGGTAAACCAGGAGCTACTCGACGTCATAGACGCGAACATCGGTGACATTGCCACATTTGAGATCATGTCGGTGGCGGAGGAGCCAGAGCCTGAGGTCCCTTCTGACCTGGCAGAGGCCCTGGCACTGGCCCCTCAGGCGCGTGTCGTCTGGGACGAGACAACCACCATCGCGCGCCTGGACTGGATCCACTGGATCACGTCAGCCAAACAGGCGAAAACGCGAGCGAAACGAATCAGTGATGCATGCGACATGCTGGCTTCTGGTAAGCGGCGAGTCTGCTGTTTCGACCCATCAGGCTATTACAGTAAAGCGTTAAGCGCGCCCAAAGCGGCGGAATAGGGCAATCTATCCAGGATTCCTCATGCCCACATTGCCGATCAGCGATCACGGCGCCATCTGTGATCAGCACCACCCTCAGCCGGTGATCAGGGCGCCTGGGAAGGTCAGATCGCTCCGGCGCCGCGCGAGGCCGGCCACGGCACGCTGAACTGGAACCTGCATTGCCAGGTCGACAGCAGGTCGGGCTGATATCCCGTCAAGGAAATCAAGGCGCTGGCAGCCAGTGAATGGAAGGACTGAGGCTGGGCAGGGGGATGGAGCTATCCCTGCCAGCGGAGTTGAACGGCCATCCGGGCCCAATGCACGTACTGGAGCTGGCCGATGCATTGAACTTGAGCGAAGAGCAGCGAGAGCGAGTCGAGCTAGTCTTTGAGCGCATGCGTGAACGCCCGAGTAGCCTTGGCGAACAGGTGATCGAAAGCGAGCGCGAACTCGACCGACTCTTTGCAGATGGACGCGCAATGCTCGAGGAGATCGAGCGTCTTACCGATCAGACGGCTCGGCGCTGGGGGCAACTGCGAACGGCCCACCTCGAATATCACCTTTACATGCTCAAGGTGCTGGATGAGGAACAGATTCTGCGTTACAGCCATCTGGGGCGCCACGGGAGTGGCGATTATCGTCTCCAGGGGCAACCCACCGACCGCTTGCTTGCTGAAAATATCCTTGAATCACCTTGACCGAATAGGACGAGCGTCCTATGTTTTTGCTATCGTTAGGACGAGTGTCCTATTCGGCTAGGCATAAGGGGGTTCGATGCAGGCAAACTTGACGCGTGGATCGATTGTCAGTTCAGCGGACGATCTTTTTTATCGGCAAGGCTTCGAGCAGACCTCTTTTGCGGACATATCGGAGGCTGTTGGCATATCCCGGGGTAATTTCTATTACCACTTCAAGACGAAAGACGAGATCTTGGAGGCAGTCATCAAACGCCGTCTTGCCAATACCCGCAATATGCTCGATCAGTGGGAGGTCAATAGCAGTGAGCCCGACGAGCGCATCCGCAGCTTCATTCGAATCCTGATCAGTAACCGGGGCAAGATCATGCGACACGGCTGCCCGGTCGGCACGCTGTGCGCCGAGCTTGCAAAGCTGGAGCATCTCCAGCGCGATGCTGCAAACGAGGTCATGACCTTGTTCCGGACCTGGCTAGGCAGGCAGTTCGCTGCCTTGGGATATGAGGCTGATGCAGATGCTCTCGCGATGCATCTGCTGGCGCGAAGCCAAGGGATCGCTCTCGTGGCGAATGCCTATCAAGACGAGAAATTCGTCGATGCTGAGGTCGAGCAATTGCTCGATTGGCTAGATACAAGTACAGGCGTATCTCCGCGCCTTCACACTGAACAATCACACAAAGGGGGCTGATGATGCACTTGGTACTTCTCCGCTTTTCGGACAACAAGAGTGAGGCAGGCCGTTTCATGGAGGGCCACAAGCAATGGCTCGAGCGCGGCTTTGATGAGGGTGTGTTTCTCGTTTCGGGCAGTATCCAGCCGAAGCAGGGTGGAGCCATCCTGGCGCATAATGTCTCCCTGGATGACCTGCAGCAGCGTGTCAGTGAGGATCCGTTCGTGGCAGAGGGTGTCGTGAGCGAGGAAATCATCGAAGTGAGCCCCTCGAAGACGGATGAGCGGCTAGCGTTTTTGCTCTCCTAGCATTCCGACCTGTTTTACTCAGGACTAGAAAATGACAAATCTGATTCCTGGTCCCGATGGCCGCCAACGTTGCCGCTGGTGTAGCGTTGCCCCTGAGTTTCTCGCGTATCACGACACGGAGTGGGGGTTCCCGGTCAGCGATGATCGGCGCTTGTTCGAGAAGCTGTGCCTCGAGGGATTTCAGTCAGGTCTGAGCTGGCGCACGATCCTCGCGAAGCGAGAGAACTTTCGTGCCGCTTTCTATGGCTTCGACTTTACCCGCATCGCACAGTTTGACCATCACGACGTCGAGCGCTTGCTAGGCGATCCGGGAATCGTGCGGCACCGAGGGAAGATCGAAGCTGTCATCAACAATGCTCGCCGTGCCATTGAGTTCGTTGAGCGGGAAGGCTCTCTTGCGGCCTTCTTCTGGCGCTATGAGCCGGCACCACTCCAGGACGTCGAGCCACAGAGCGTATCGACATCGGCGGAGTCGATCGCCCTGTCAAAGGCACTCAAGAAGCAAGGCTGGAAGTTCGTTGGTCCGACGACGGTTTACGCCTTTATGCAGGCCATGGGGCTGATCAACGACCACGCAATGGGTTGTGTCGTCCGTGACGAGGTCGAACATGCCCGTTTGACTTTCGAACGGCCTGTCGCCGGGTAGCTAAGCAGAAAAGCGCCAGCAGTGTGCCCCGAGCCAAGTGGCCGGCTTGGGGCTCTCACGTTTCTAGCACCGCGAGAGCGCGAACAGACCGCTACACCTTGCTCACGATCAGCGCCGCATTCACCCCGCCAAAACCGAAGCCGTTGCACAGCACATGCTGCGTGCGATGCTCACGTGCCGAGCCCGTAACGATGTCCAGGTCCTGCAGGTCCTCGTCGGCGTTCTCCAGGTTCAGGGTAGGGGGCAGGCGGTCGTGCATGACAGACAGGGCGGAGAAGATGCTCTCCACGCCGCCGGCGGCGCCGAGCAGGTGGCCGGTGGCCGACTTGGTGGCGGAGATCGGGATGCTGCCCATCAGGGCCATGGCTGGACAAGCTTTAACAGTAGGGCAGTTGTCTCTCGTAGCCGCGTTAGCGCTCAGTTTGCGATGCTGGTTGAGGTACATCCATATCGAGTGGAGTTTGCAAGGCACCCCATATCGTATTCGCGACGACTCCGGTGGAGCGGGAACGCTGACGTATTAGGTGTAGCTGGGAACAACGTACAGGGAAGCCTGCCAGATCCAGCGGTACCAAGTCTCCAGATAAGATTTCCGCCCTCACGAGATGCTCCGGCAAGCCACCCCACCCCATCCCGGCGAGAATAACCTCCTTTTTAGCGGCCATATCCGAGACCGTCCAGCGCAATCCGTCCGGCAGAACATCACGACTCTGCTCAAATGCGCCATCGCCTGTCCCGGCCAGGATGACCTGGACAAAGGTTCGCATCTGCGCATTACTGATCTGTCCCGGAATGCGGGCAGGACCATAGTCTGGCCGGGCCACCGGCACGATAGTCACCGTTGTGTAGGAGAGCGCTTCGACCGCATCGGCAGACAGGCCGTCCATGGTCGAAATGACTATATCAGCCTCTCCGTTCATCAATCGCTCCGCTGCTCCGCCCATAGCTTCAGTGCTCAGTCGAATGTGGGTCGCGGGGAAGCATTGTCCTATCCTGCTCACCACTGCCAAAAGCGGCGCCAGTGGGCAAGTGGCGGTGACAGCCAGGACGACCTTTGGCTCCTGGTGTGCGGCCAACTGTTCTGCAAGATGGCCGAGTTCCTGCACCTGCTCCAGCACCAAATTTGCTTGCCGGTAGAAGACTTCCCCCGCCGGAGTAAGCGTCGGCCGATAGCCTTCGCGAGACAATAACGTTAACCCGATCTCTTCCTCGAGCGTCTTCAGCATCTGGCTCAGCGCCGGTTGAGATTTGTGCAGTATCGCGGCGGCACCGCGGAAGGTACCCGCCGTCACGATCGCCTGCAGCACTCGCAGCTGTTCCAGTTTCATGGTGAATGTTCCCCTTCCTCCCACATGATCTGATTTTATTATCATTCATATCATAACTCAATATTATTTTTTTATGTCTCGATTTCTTACTCTTGCTGTGTTCGGGCCTGATGCCCTCACACCACGAGGAGTCGAAAACATGAAATTGTTCTACAAGGCAGGTGCTTGCTCTCTGGCGTCGCACATCGCCCTGCGGGAAGTTGGCGCAGAGTTCCAGCTGGAGGCAGTGGACACCCAGCGGAAAATGACGGAAACCGGTACAGACTACCGATCGATAAACCCGAAGGGTTATGTACCCGCGCTGGTAATCGGCTCCGACGTGCTCACCGAAGGGGCCGCGATTCTGCAGTTCATTGCAGACACCCATCCCCTGAGCAATCTTGCGCCAGACGTCGGCACCATCCCACGGGCCCGGCTTCAGGAGCACCTTAATTACGTCGCGTCGGAACTTCACAAGGCCTTCGGTCCCTTCTTCCGTGACGATACAACAGAAAAGCAGAAAGAGTACGCAGCCCATGCCGTTGCGACGAAGTTTGATTATATCGAAACCCTGCTCTCTGACGATCGCTCTTACTTATTGGGAGATGGCTTTACGGTGGCGGACGCCTATCTTTTCGTTGTCGCCAACTGGGCGAACTTTGTGGGGATCGATCTGAAATCCTGGCCGTATCTGGCATCTTTCGTCGAGCGCGTAGCGGCTCGTCCTGCCGTGCAGGCCGCAATGGTCGCTGAAGGGTTGACGGAGCAATGACCCAACCATCCACCCATATAGCAATCATGCGCTTGCTTGATGCATATCTGGACGGGCTCCATTACGCCGACAGCGGAATGCTGCAGGAGGTGTTTCACTCAGATGCCCGGTATATCAATACGGTAGCCGGCGACTACTGCAACCTTTCGGTACCGGAATATTTCCAGTTACTAGAAGAACGGGTTGCGCCCGCCGAGAGTGGTCAAGAACGACAGGGTAGGGTCGTGGCCATTGAAGTAGGGGGACCATGCATGGCCTTCGCAAAGGTCGAAGTGGCTATGCTGGGTCGAGCCTATAACGACTTTCTGACCTTGCTTTTCGACAATGGAAAATGGTCCATCATCACAAAGGTGTTTCACTACAACACGTAACCATGGGGGTTATGGAATGCCATACGTCAATATCAAGGTGACACGCGAGGGAGGCCCAGACGGAACCGGCCCTTCCGATGACCATAAGGCACAACTTATCGCGGGTGTTACCGACTTGCTGGCCCGAGTGCTGAACAAAAACCCTGAAACCACGGTGGTCGTCATTGATGAAGTCGATCTGCCCAACTGGGGGATCGGCGGCCTTGCGGTTCCTGAGTTTCGGGAAAAGACGTAGTATCACTAAGTGGAGGTAGCCGAACGTGAGTCTCAAAACGCAAATAACCGCCTTGCTGGGGATTGAGCACCCTATCCTGCTTGCGCCTATGGCTGGCGTCAGCGGTTCACAACTAACGTCTGCCGTCAGCGCAGCGGGTGGTTTGGGCCTGCTCGGCGGAGGTTATTGTCACCGTGATTGGATACGGCAGGAACTCGATGCGCTTCAGGGAACCTTTTTCGGTGTCGGTCTGATCACCTGGGCACTGGATAAGGACCCGGAAGTTCTCGAAATGGTGCTTGCCTACGAGCCTGAGGCGGTATTCCTCTCTTTTGGCGATATCGGGCCTTACGTGCAACGGATCCAGGGGACGGGAGCACGCGTCATTGCACAGGTGCAAACGCTCGCTGGAGCGCAGGAAGCGGCTGCACATGGAGCGGACATCATCGTGGCGCAGGGTACCGAAGCGGGTGGCCACGGTGGGGCTCGTGCCACGTTGCCGCTGGTGGCTGCAGTAGTTGATGCCGTGTCGGATCGTCCGGTGCTAGCTGCGGGAGGTATTGCGGATGGGCGCGGCCTTGCCGCCGCTCTTATGCTAGGTGCCCAGGGTGTGGTTTGCGGCACTGCATTCTGCGCCAGCGACGAGGGGTTAAACCACACTAGAGCGAAGTCGGCGATGATTCAGGCTACTGGTGATGACACCCTGCGCAGCACAGTATTCGATCTTGCACGCGGAGTCGATTGGTCCGGGGACTGGAAGCTGCGTTCGCTGGCCAATGACTTCACAGCACGCTGGCACAACGACCTGGATGCGTTCCGTCGTCACTTGGCGGCTGAACAGGTTCGCTACAGCCAGGCTCGAGAGGCGGGGAATTTTCAGGAGGCTGCGGTGATCGTCGGCGAAGCAGTCGATCTGGTGCGAGCCACGGCACCGGCTAGAAAAATCGTCAGCGCCATGGTCCGCGAGGCCCAAGACTGCCTGAAAACGGCACCCAAGTTCTTGGAAATTTCGGACCAGCCTTCGACCCGACCGGAACGCTATCGAATGTAACCGACGGGGGTGGTCATAGTCTCAAGGCCTCGGCCGAGTCTCTGCTGGCTCGGGGCTTCGCTGCTGGTACGACCCTTTCTGCGTGAGTGAACCCGCCCCTACACCTTGCTCACGATCAGCGCCGCATTCACCCCGCCAAAACCGAAGCCGTTGCACAGCACATGCTGCGTGCGATGCTCGCGTGCCGAGCCCGAGACGATATCCAGGTCGTGCAGGTCCGCGTCGGCGTTTTCCAGATTCAGGGTCGGGGGCAGGCGGTCGTGCATGACCGAAAGGGCAGAGAAGATGCTCTCCACGCCGCCGGCGGCACCGAGCAGGTGGCCGGTGGCCGACTTGGTGGCGGAGATCGGGATGCCGGCGAGGGCGTCGCCGAAGGCGTTGCGCAGCGATGCGATCTCGGCCCGGTCACCGACCGGTGTCGAGGTGGCGTGGGCATTGATGTGGTCGATCGCTTCGGGAGACAGCCCCGCCATTCTCAGTGCTGAGCGGATGGCTGCCGCGGCACCCGCGCCGTCTTCCGGGCCGGCGGTGATGTGGTGGGCGTCGGAACTGGTGCCATAGCCGCTGAGGATGGCCAGGGGCGTTGCACCGCGGGCCTCGGCGTGGGCCAGGGTTTCGATCACCAGCAGCCCCGCGCCTTCGCCCATGACGAAGCCGTTGCGGGCCTGGTCGAAGGGCCGCGACGCACTGGCGGGATCGTCCTGCTCGGTGGAGAGTGCCTTCATGGCATGGAAGCTGGCCAGCGACAGCGGGTCGATACAGGCCTCGGCACCGCCCACCAGGGCAACGTCGGCTTCGCCGCTGCGTATCATGCGCATGCCGTCACCGATGGCTTGCACGCCGGCTGCACAGGCTGTCACCGGGCAGCCCAGCGGCCCGCGGAAGCCATAGCGAATCGACACATTGCCCGCCGCCAGGTTGGCCAGGAAGGCCGGCACGGTGAACGGGGAGAGCCGGCGGTGGCCGCGCGTCGACAGGGTGTTCTGCGCCTGGGTGATGGTGGGGAAACCGCCGATGCCGGAGCCCACGATGGTGGCCGTGGCCAGTTGGTCCGCCTCGCTCGACGGGAACCAGTTGGCCTGGGTCAGCGCCTCTTCGGCGGCGGCCATGGCGTAGAGGCTGAACAGCTCTATCTTGCGACGCTCCTTGGCGTCGGCCACGCGGTCCGGATCGAAGCCGGCTTCCGGGTCGTCGGCGATGTCGGGCACCGAGCCCGCGACCTTGATCGGTAGCTCGCCGGTATCGAAGCGATTGATCGGAGAGATGCCGGAGCGGCCGGCAAGAAGGCGCTCCCAGCCTGCCTTGACGCCGGAACCGAGGGGGCTGATCATGCCCATGCCGGTGATGACGAGCGGTGATTGCATGGTAATGTCCTGAACAGCTGGGTGTTGTGCCACGCTAACACTGGGCTTGATATGATCAAGGTAATATTCAGCGGAGTGAGAGGTTGCCATGCCCTACTCGACGAACCACAAGGCCAAATCGCGGGAACGCATCCTTAAATCCGCTATCGAGCTGTTCAGCCGCAAAGGCTTCGAGAAGGTCTCCATCGGCCAGATCATGAAGCTGGCCAAGATGACCCATGGTGCCTTCTACGCGCACTTCGCCTCGAAGGAAGCGCTCTACCACGCCTCGGTGCGGGAAACCCTGGACGGCAGCCGTGCGGCCAGGCTGGTCAAGGGGCCGCTCTCGGTAAAGCACCTGACCGAGCTGGTCGCCAACTGCTGGAACCTCCAGGAGCTGGAGCGCAAGCACAAGCCGGGACCCGAAACCGTGCTGTTCAACGAGATCGGCAACGAGAACGCCGAGGTCCGCACGCTGTTCGAAGCCTCCTACCTGCGCATGAAGAAGATGCTGGAAACCCGGCTCATCGCCCTCAGCCGCCTGAAGAAACTGCCCTTCGAACCCGACCGCGAGGTCATCGCCGACAAGTCCCGCGCCATTCTCGCCTCCCTGGTGGGCGCCGTGGCCATCGCCAAGAGCCTGCCCGGTGAGCAGGAGCGCCAGCACATCCTCAACGCCGCCCAGCGCAACATCCTGCAGATGCTCGGTGTGAACGAGAGCGAGCTGGAGAGCATGCTGGATGCCACGGGGTAGGAGCAGAGCCCGGCCTGAGCTGCTCTCATAGCCTGCCCCTATCAAGGCGAAAGCCTCCCTTCGCCTTGACGGCTTCGGTCCTGAATCCTTCACTGATACTGACGGCTTATAGGAACTCTCAATGCCTTCGGCATAGGGTCGGAAGGTGTTTACAAAAAATGAGGCGATGCGGCGACGTCGGCTCAAATCTCCTGTAGGCCACCATCCAGTCGAGGAGAAGACCGTGTCTGAACAAAAGTCTACACGTCGGGAGTGGGGGGCACGCACCACGCCCAGTCTGCAGGGCAACGAACACTGGTGGCCCGACCAGCTCAACCTCAATGTACTGCACCAGAAGCACCCCGACGCCAGCCCGTTCGGTGCCGACTTCAGCTATGCCGAGGCGTTCTCGCAGCTCAACGTCGACGAACTGTGCGCCGATCTCGATGCCTTGATGACCGACTCGCAGGAGTGGTGGCCCGCCGACTGGGGCCACTACGGGCCGTTCTTCATACGCATGTCGTGGCACGCCGCCGGCACCTACCGCGCGGTAGACGGCCGCGGTGGCGGCGGCACCGGCGCCCAGCGCTTCGCGCCGCTCAACAGCTGGCCCGACAACGGCAACCTGGACAAGGCCCGCCGGCTGCTCTGGCCGATCAAGCAGAAGTACGGCGAGAAGATCTCCTGGGCCGACCTGCTGGTCCTTGCCGGCAATCGCGCGCTCGAGACGATGGGCTTTCGCACCTTCGGTTTCGGCTACGGCCGCGCCGACATCTGGGCACCGGAGGACGACATCTACTGGGGCCCCGAGACCGAGTGGCTCTCGACCAACGACGAGCGTTATACCGGCACCTGGGAGGACGGCAGTCGCACCCTGGATAACCCCCTTGCCGCGGTCCAGATGGGGCTGATCTACGTCAACCCGGAGGGCCCCAACGGCGTACCGGACGCGATGAAGTCCGCCCAGGACGTACGCGAGACCTTCGCCCGCATGGGCATGAACGACCGCGAGACCGTCGCGCTGACAGTAGGCGGCCACACCTTCGGCAAGATGCACGGCAACGGCTCGCCCGACGCAGTGGGCGAGGCGCCCGAGGCTGCGAAGATTCACCAGCAGGGGATCGGCTGGGCCAACAAGAACGAGACCGGCCTGGGTGAATACACGGTCACCTCCGGCCTCGAAGGCGCCTGGACCCCGACGCCGACCAAGTGGGATAACTCATACCTCAACACCATCTTCGCCCACCAGTGGGAGGTCAAGAAGTCGCCCGCGGGTGCGAATCAGTGGGAGCCGGTCGAGGTGAAGGAGGGGTTCTGGGTGCCCGATGCCCACGTCGAAGGCAAGAAGAACCCGCCGGTGATGAATACCGCTGACATGGCGATGATCACCGATCCCGCCTATCTCGAGATCGCCAAGGAGTTCCACCAGAACCCGGACGTGCTCGCCGACGAGTTCGCCCGTGCCTGGTACAAGCTGCTGCACCGTGACATGGGTCCGCAAGCCCGCTACCTCGGCCCACAGGTGCCCAACGAGGATCTCGTCTGGCAGGACCCGGTGCCCAAGCATGAGGGACCGCTGGTCAACGATCAGCAGATCGCCACCCTCAAGCAGCAGATCGCCGACTCCGGCCTGACCGCCAAGCAGCTGGTGGGAACCGCCTGGGCCGCGGCCTGCACCTATCGCCAGACCGACCACCGCGGCGGCGTCAACGGCGCGCGCATCCGTCTTGAGCCGCAGATTGGCTGGGACGTCAACGTGCGCTCCGGCGTGCCCGAGGTGCTCGATCGGCTCGATAAAATCAAGGAAGACTCGGACGCCAATATTTCGCTGGCGGACATGATCGTGCTGGGCGGTAACGTGGGGGTCGAGATGGCGGCGAAGGCGGCCGGGCACCACATCACGGTTCCGTTCTCCCCCGGCCGCACCGACGCGAGCCAGGAGATGACCGAGATCGATGCGCATGCCTACCTAGAGCCGAGGCACGATGCCTTCCGCAACTACATGCAGCCCCAGGCGACCTCCATCCCGGCAGAGCACTTGATGATCGACCGCGCCTTCATGCTGAACCTCAGCGTACCGCAGATGACGGCGCTGCTCGGCGGCATGCGGGCCATCGGCGTCAACGTCGGTGACAACAGCAACGATGGCACCTTCACCGACCGCCCCGGCCAGCTGACGAACGACTTCTTCGTCAACCTCGTCGACATGGGCACCGTCTGGGAGCCCCTCGACGAGGAAGAGGAGCGCTTTGAAGGCCGCCACCGCAAGACGGGCGAGAAGAAGTGGACCGCCACCCGCGTCGACCTCGTGTACGGCTCCAACTCGCAGCTACGCGCCATCGCTGAGGAGTACGCCGCCAACGGCGGCGAGGAGCGCATGATCGACCGCTTCGTGAAAGGCTGGGTCAAGGTCATGGAGAACGACCGCTTCGACCTGCACCGCTGAATGACAGGTCCGCGGCGGTAACGCGGACCTGGCTTCCACAATGACCCCGAAGGTTGGGTATCCAGCCTTCGGGGTATTTATTTCAACCTCATGCTTTCGTTGGCGTTGCCCTCAGCGTAACGGTTGTTTACGGTAGGTAAAAAGCTGTAGTAGACGGCTTAGCGACCAAGCATACGCAGGGACTGCCGCACTAATGATGATGCGAATTATCATCCATTCTGCCAGCAGGGGCGGTAGCGTGCCCCGACTCCCGATTTCCCCGCCTGACAAACACCAATCTTACCGACAATCTCCAGCCACCTATTGGATTTAAATCGATTCGGCCGCGCATGGTATTCTGACAAGCTCCTGATTAACTAGAGATAACCCAATGCGGCATGACGGCAAGCTCACACAGTGGAACGACGACAAGGGCTTCGGGTTCATTACGCCGACCGCAGGCGGCCCCCGCGTATTCGTCCACATCAGCGCCTTTCCAAGCGGTGGGCGCCGGCCAACGGTCAACGAGCCGATTACCTACCACCTGACACAAGACAGCCAGAACAGGCCGAGGGCGCAGAAGGCGATCTACCTGAACGCGGCACGCCATGCATCCCCGCGTTCAAGAGGGCTGATGCTGGCAAGCAGTATCGCCGCTGCGTTTTTCGCGCTTCTGGCAGCCTTGAGCGCTCTAGGGCATATGCCAATGCCGCTCCTGGCGGCATACGCGCTACTGAGCGTGATCACCTTCGCCATGTACGGCATCGACAAAGCCGCAGCAGGGAAGGGCAGAAGGCGCACACCAGAAGCCACTCTGCTCTTCGCAGGTTTGATAGGCGGCTGGCCCGGCGCGCTGGTGGCGCAGCAGCTTTTTCGGCACAAAACCAGGAAGCAGCCGTTTCAGGCCATATTTTGGTGTGGGGTGGTGGTGAATTGTGGAGTGTTAGGGTGGCTAATTTATTCGGGTGAACTGGCAAGCCTTTGGGCTGGTTTGGGGTTTGGTTAACACAGTTACACGGGCTGTGGCGCGTAATGCGCTTGGCTGTATCCCTGTATATTAATTAATATGCATATAGTGTATTGGTACCGGCAAAACCCGCAAGCATGCGAATTCTGCATAGGTCGCCTAGCTATTCTTAGTCCAGTGAAATATCAATGGGTTAGGTGCGAAGCAGAAGTCTAGATAAGATTCTTGAAGGCGCCGCCGCGTTCAAGATGGTGAACGAGCGTGCTATCCAATACCTGTTATATTTCGAAGGAAGCATAGTGTGTCAGTAGACAAATACGCCGAAAAAATGGCTAGAGCCGACTCAATGGCGTTTGTCAGGCGCGTCATGTGGAAGTCGCTTGATGAAAGAATACGGCAGGTCTTCGATGCGCACTCAGAACATACGTCAACGCTGAATCAGTTTGGTGGCCTTTTCATCAGGAGCGCACGTGACGACGAGCCAATTCGGTCATCTGGTTTATTATCGTCTCAGCATATAAATTCGACCCATATTTTTACGGGCCATCGACTTCTTGGGGTTTCACTGGTTGATCAAAAAAAGAGCAACCTGAAAATTGCCTCTGAAACTAATGCCCAGTTATGGTATTCCCAAGGCCCTTCTGGTCAGGTACTGGTTTTCGTCGCACCTTATAAATCGGATGCCGGGGAAATAGACGAGAAAGAAATCATAATCGGAAAGTATATAGAGCCGGCATCCATATCGGTTGCCGATGTGAAGCGTCATTTTAGAGTGTTCTTTAAGTATTGTTCCTGCACAAGCCAGCATTCAGCCAATAGCTTGCTACATTTCTTGTACAGGAAAAGACTAATGATGAGCGACTTTAGGTATCGCAGTGATTTCAGAGCCAAAGCTATAAAAGTAGTTGAGAGGGTCGCAATATTGATACTAGGTGGGGCCGCAGTTTGGGCATCTCTATATGCGGGTGGAAAAATATAACTATGCCAGTCACGGCGACGGTTACTGCATTGCGGCTGCGCCTCCATTCCGTAACCGCGCGTGCTGGGCGGCGTTATCTCTAGGGAAGAATTCTATGCCTAAGCAAATACAGAGAGATCATGAGATCTATATCGCTCCCGGTATATTGGGACTTTACGAAAATGATTCCCCGGTCGCAATAGACCAACTTAATGATCAAAATAGGTTAGATCCGACCAATGTGGATGACAAAATTACCATATATGAGCGCGAGGTAACTGGTTGGTTTTTAGAGCCCGCTTTAAAGCTTCTTGATGAAGACAGCTTTCAAAACGCGTTTATTGTCCTGATGGTTTGTATGTCTTATCTTGAAGGGGTGGAACAATATAAAACAGGAATAGACAGTAATCGAAGAAGTAAAGATTGTTTTGTGGAATCATTAGAACGCTTATATCCAGATCAATTTCATAAGAGAGATCTGGAAAAATTGTATTCTAAGTCTAGGTGTGGACTTTTCCATAATGGAATGGTGAAAGGCGGAGTTGTTTTTAGCTCTGAATACGATAATGTTATGAGTTTTAGCAATAATGCTGAAATTATTAAAATTAATTCTCGCCTTCTATTGAACAGAATTCGTCAAGACTTTAGCTCATACATAAATGAGTTACGCTCGGAAGAGCAATCCGAAACAATTAGAGACAACTTTAATAGAATATTTTCTGTTTTATAGGAAAATGAGATAACAAGGGGCTGCAACCGACCTCCGGCCATTGTCAACTTTTTGCGGTTCGCAGAAAAAAAGCCGCCAATAGCCTCCGGCGGCTAAGCCCGGCGTTAGATTCTTACGAGAAATAAATCATGGTCAGTTGGAACTCTGAAATACTAGAAAAACATATTGCTCCGGGTATAAGTGATTTCACAGAAGCCCATATCCCCGATTTGCGTAGTGACTACGACCAGGCAGAATACTGGCTAACAAATCACTTCCTAAATAATGCCTTACGCACATCGTTTAATCCGCCAGTAAAGCAGTATGTTCAAAACTATATATTTCGAGCAGAGGTTTTGTTTCGCTTATACCATGAAGCTAGAGATGTCACATTGGGCTATCTTGAGGGCAACGATGCACGAAACCCTAGAGTGAGCAGGTACTATAAGGCTATTTCAATATGGGAGACAGTTTTTCTTAATTGGGCGGTCGCTTTTGATCTGATTGTTAAGCTAAACGATAACAAGAAGCTTTTTGTAAAAGGTGAGGGCTCAGAGGAAGAGGGAGCTTACGAGATACAGAATGAAATAAAACATTGCGGCGGAAGCATTTTCGGTGGTCATTGGACAGAAACCAGTACGATTCCAATCTGGCTAACAAATAGTGGTATATCTAGCCATAATTGCAATATTTCTTTTTCTGAACTATCTGAGCTAGTAGCAGAAGTTGCTAAGCTTGCTAATGAATTACAAGATCCCTTGTCATTTTCTGAATCTAACAAGGGCAATCACTCGGACTAATTTTACGCTGACGCTCCAAATTATCCGGTGTTGCCAGCGTTACGTTTTGCGCATGCTCTGGAATTAATACAAAAGAGGGTGAGTTTTGGCTGAGCTAAAGGTTAAATTTCGATACCAAAATGGTACAGCCGATACCGGTCGGTTGGGCATTATACAATGCTTCTGTTGCGCTGACAGGGGTGGCTAGAGCAACTTCTATAGTTACGCATGCGTATCTGAACGGTGAAGTCAGGTCGCATGGAGATGCCGCACACGGTGCGGAGTTCTATATCAACACCCCTAAAAGAGGCAGCTTCACTTATGAGGCTATTATTTGGGTCTCAGGGGCAATATCAGGGGGTGTTTTCTATGATTTTGTTAAATATTCCTTCAATGAAGCGGTGGGTGAGACCTCGCAACCTGATGATATGTACGCCCAATTAGCTAAGCTATAGAACCGACAATAGATGAATTGCCCGCTATTCTTGAGTCGCCCTTATCCGATATGCATCGGCCTATTCGGAAAGAGCCGGTAATGATTATGGACGTAACTCGTCCACGTGGAGAAAAGCTTGCGACGTTTGATTCGGATACGGCTCTATACCTGCTTCCACAAACGATACCTGCACCGCACCAGATCGTTGGAAATGTAACTAAATACAACAATATAACTGGCTGGGGTCGATTTTTGACAGGATCGAAGGCAGGACGATTTCGTTTAACACCAGCCTAAAAAGTCCTGAGTCCCAGCGAGAACTGATCACGTGGTCACAGCATGAAAATAACCGCGGCAATGAAGGACTTCTGTATTTGAGTGCGGACGCAGTTGTCACTCCAACTGATGTAATTAAAAGGTACATAGTCAAAGAGGTGAGTAAGTCACCGATTTAAAACGTAACAAGCGGCTGTTGCCGGACGCACCTGCGCTAGCGCTCCGGTGCGCCGAAAAGCCAAAGCGTTAGGCTCAATAGAGTATGGATAAGTATCGAACACTCATAAGTACCTGCACCTCAATAGACGAACAATTTCGACGAGATCAGATGAAATTGTGCTTTCTCTGGTATGACGAAATTCTGTTCGAAGATATTGGCACCTATGACGAATCAAGATGGTTCTCAAATCTATTGTTGGGCGAGGAGTTGCCTAAGAAACTGCTTCACGACTTAACTGATTTAATAGTTCCACTTCGCTCTCGTACCAATGTTGATATGAAAGAGTACTATGAGAAGCAACTAGGCCGCGGGTATCCAAGATGGGGTAAAAGCTGGGAACAATACACTTACCCAGAACCGGAAAATGCCGAGCAATATGCGCACAATGCTCTTTTGAAAAAAATAGAAGCTGAATGGGGCTTAGATGGCCTATCAGATGAGCACGCAGAGGGTCGCGCTCGTGTTGCCACCGATGCAGTAAATCTGTGGCAGGTGATAAATACAGATTTGCCTTGCATGCTTCAAGCAAATGATGATGAAAAGCTAGCGATGAGTTCTGCTACTTCATTCTATTCCAGCAATCAATCATCTGCACCGGATACCTTTGAATTGTTTTCATTATCAGTGCCCGAAATGAAGGCTGTCCCTTGGAGTGAGGTTATAAATCTGAAGCGAGAAGGAAAATTTGACCAGCTTAGAAACCGGCTGAAAGAAGTAAGTCAATCTTCGAACGGTGACATAAATGCGGCTCGTTCTGAGTTGATCAAGCATGAACAGCGAGCAACAGAAGAAATAATTGAAAAGTATCGACCAAATGTTAAAAAAGTGGTGGCAGAGTCTCTTTGGGCGAATATACCAAATATTCCATTTCTAAACCCTGTGGGTGCTTACTTTGGAGCTAGGGACATTAAGTTAGAAAGAGACAAGGCTTCAAACCTCAATTGGTTCTATTTGCTCAGAGATATAAGACAGCTTCCTGAGTGCTCTGAGTCCGATGAAGCCTAACAAAGCGCTGCTGTCTGACAAATTTTCCGCAGCGCTCCAAATTTGCCGCAGAGCGCGGCGTTAAATGCTAAAAGATGTATCGCTGACCATGAAAAGGAATAGTAGATGTCAGATGACGAAGCAATGAAGCATCCTGCTCCATTTTTGAAGGTCAGAGTGTCAGACTTTGAAGCTGAACCATGGCTTGTCGCTATGTGTGCCGGTTATGAAAATGGAGAATGGCGAGAAGATCAGTTGATTGAGCATGCAATGGAATGGCTACCAGAGTTTTCCTTAAAGTATAGCGAATGTGTTTCGTTAGGAGCTCACAACGCAGTGAAGCTTTTAAGAAAAGCCGCTAAAGCGCTTTATAAAACTGAGAAGTTTAAGAGTCGAGGAGAGTTTGGAGAGCTTTTCCTTCATATGATTCTGAGGCAGGTGTACGGTACAATACCAGCGATTTGTAAAATGCACTACAAAGATTCTCGAAATGACACTGTTAAAGGTTTTGATTGTGTGCATGTTGTTTCCAAAGACGATGAGCTAGAGCTTTGGATTGGAGAGGTCAAATTTTATAAAGAAATAACATCTGCAATAAGAGATGTTGTAAAAGAACTCCATGAGCATACAGAAAGGGACTATCTTCGTGACGAGTTTGTTGCCATTACAAACAAGATTGATGAGACGTGGCCTCACTCCGAAAGGTTAAAGAAGCTACTTGATGAAAATGCTTCACTAGACGATGTTTTTGACTCTGTGGCGATCCCTGTTCTTCTAACTTATGATAGCAAAACAATCAATGGTCATAAAAAGATAACTAAGGCATTCGAGGTTGAGTTTGAAAAGGAAATTCGACAGAATTTTGATAAGTTTGTAGAAAAAGAGATCCCTGAGTGCATAAATGTAAGTCTAATATTGCTGCCGCTTAGGTCAAAAGAAGATCTTCAGAGCAAGCTGCATGGAGAGTTACAATTATGGAGCTAAGTCTTCTGATCGAAAAGCTAAAAGATTCAAGTGTTATCGAAAGGGAATCCTTTTCGATTGCCAAATCATTAGCGAATATCTACAACAATTCAGATTCTCAGTCTATATCAAAGGCGCAAGAATATATTTTGAGAGCGATGGATAAATATGAATATTTTGGCGATTCCAAAGTAGTTATTGATTCCTTGGCAAGGGAGCTTGGCCTTTTCCCTTACTTAAAGATGGAAAGCCTAAATATACGTGATATGTTGGCAGCCGAGGCGCACAGGATTTCAATTGGAAAAGAAGATATATATTTCCATGGCCCGCAGGCAGAAGTTTATTACAAGATTATTGGTGGTCAGAGTGTCGTGCTAAGCGCGCCCACAAGCTTCGGGAAGAGTTTAATCATAGATGCACTTATAGCTAGTGAAAGATTTTCAAATATTGTAATTGTCGTTCCTACAATATCCTTAATAGATGAGACGCGTCGAAGATTATCTAAGTTTAGTCCTGAATTCAAAATTGTAACACACTCACTTCAGTCTAAAGGCGAAAAAAATATTTTTGTTTTAACTCAAGAGCGTGTCCTAGAAGAAGATTTCATTGACAAGGTTGATTTTTTTGTTATTGACGAATTTTACAAGCTAAGTCCTTGGGCTGATGGTGGAAATAGATGCTCATTGCTGAATGAAGCTTTTTATAGGCTTTATAAAAAATGTTCTCACTTTTATATGTTGGGCCCTAATATTCAAGGCGTGGCTGGCGACTTTATAGAGAATGTTAGATTTGAGTTTATTAAGTTTAGCTTTAGTACCGTTGTTACCGAATTTCATGACCTCACCTCAACTGAAAAGGAGGATGTTTTATCCGAGTTATGCGAATCAATTGATGGCCAAACGATCGTTTTCTGTAGTTCACCAGCTAGAGCAAATTCAGCCGCAGAGTTAATGGCAAGCAATATACATTTTGAAGGGGAGGAGGAAGCACTAAACCTTGCAGATTGGATATCTGAAAATTACCATGCGGACTGGGTTTTAACAAATGCTCTGAGATGTGGTGTTGGGATACATCACGCGAGAATTCCACGCAGCGTATCTCAGTACATAGTAGATCTTTTTAATACCGGAAAGATAAAGTTCTTAGTATGTACATCTACCTTGATTGAAGGGGTAAATACGGCCACAAAAAACATCGTATGCTATGACAATAAAATAAATAGAACAAATATTAACTTCTTTACTTTTAATAATATAGCTGGCCGAAGTGGTCGGATGTTTAAGCACTTTATAGGGAATGTATATCTATTAGCTGCTCCGCCAACTGAACAACTGCCATTTGTAGATATCCCTATATATTCTCAGGGGGCAGATGCACCAGAATCACTACTAGTAAATATGGATGAAAAGGATCTTACTCAGCAGTCGAGAGATAGGATAAAGTCAATTACCGAGCAGAATTATTTAGATCTTAAAACAATTCGCGGTAACAAGACGGTTGAGCCTGCCCTGCAAATTGATTTCGCGATTTTACTGGACAAAAATTATGAAGTTTGGATTAATCAACTTCTTTGGAAAGGGTATCCTAGTTACGACCAGCTTAAATTCATGTGCAGCCTAATTTGGGATATATTTGATGGGGCCAGGGTCGGCAATAGAAGCGTATTCTCTGCCTCTCAACTTGCTTTTAAGATAAGTGAATTATCCATGAGAAAGCCAATAAGTCAGTTAATTGAAGAGGCGCTAGCTTACAAACCTGACGAAAAAGTCGATATCATTATTAGTAGAATATTGGATTTTAGGCGGCTTTGGGCAAACTTTCATTTCCCTCGGTTATTAAGAGCAATAGAGTCGATTGTGAATAGCGTCCAAAGGGCAAGAGGAGCTAATAAATTTTGTGACTATAGTGCCTACTCCATCATGGTCGAGAACTATTTTTTCGATCCTTCCCTGGTTGCCTTGGAGGAATATGGTTTGCCAATCGAAGTTTCTTCTAAATTTGAATCAGCACTATCTCATGAAGGTGACTTAGATAAGGCGCTTATTGCATTAAAAAATATCGGTGATTCCTATGGTTTATCTGAGGTCGATCGAAGATTTGTGATACGAGCACAAGTGGGCATTTAACAAATTGCTGCACGGGGAAAAATTACTCGCTGCGCTCGCAATTTTCCGGTGAGCAAGGCGTTATATGCCAGGGAGTAGTAGTGAATAAAGAACTCTTGAATGTTGCGGTAGAAGAAGATATCGACGGCGAAGCTGCCGACCAATTGAAAGCCGCTATTGCTTCTTTTGGTCAAGATGCAGAATTCCATGAGATTCCAAGGAGAGGGCCGCAGGCGTCATTGCTTTTGCTAGGCTTCACCTCCATAGCGTTGGTATTTTGAGGAGCTTTCGTCAAGAAGCTCGGGGACAAGGCGGCGGAAGACTGCTATCCGCATTTTAAAAATGCACTTTTGGATGTGTATAAAAAATACTTTGGAAAAGATGCAAAGTATCGGTCGCTAATAGTTACATCATTTGAGAAAAAATCGCCAGGTACGAAATATTCTTTGATATTGGCTATTTATTGTTTTGGTGTGAATAATGAACGTGTTAAGTTTCTGTATGTAACGGGTTGGAGTCATGAGGAGTTCGAAGAGCCAACATGTGCGTATATCAAATCCATGGCTGAATTTGTAAATGGAAATGGCGGAGCTGTGTCTAAATTAATATCTGATAACCCAAGTCGTATGCAACCATATTTAATTGCCTGGAATTCAAGTGAAAAAAAGCTTGTTCGTGTAAATGCTCTGCCAGAGGGTGTCGACATATAACCAGCTGTACAGTGATGGTATTCGCCTGACATATGGCCCACACCCGGCAAAGGAACCGAACAGTGATAATCCCCCAAGACGGGCGCTTGCGGCTGGATCGTGAGCGCTTGAAGCAGCATCGCAAGCGGCTGGGCCTGAGTCAGGAGGCGCTGGCCGAGTACTGTTTTGATCGGCGTTTGTGTGTCTCCATCGCTTCCATCAAGCGGGCGGAGAGTGGCAAGGCGGTGCTCTATCGTACCGCGCGCCATCTGGCCGAGATCTACGGCGTCGAGGTAGAGGCACTGTCGGCGGAGGCCGAGGAGGCTGCCGTTGTCGCTTCCGACATCAAGGAGATGGAGAGCGCCCGCGTGCTGATCCAGTTGCATGCCGTGGCGGCCGACCAGTCGGCCCTGGCGAGCTGTGTTCAGCATTTCGGCGGTAGCCTGGCGGAAGGTGGCACAGCCCTGTTCGGGCTGCCCCGGGCTTACCGTAGCGACGCTCAGCGTGGTCTGTTGTGCGCCGCCACCCTGGTGGAGCAGGGCGTGGCGAGTAGCGTTCATCTTCAGGCCGGCCACTGGCCGTCGGCTGAGCCTCCTGTGATTGCGAAGGATTCGAGCGGTGTCTGGGTCGAGCGTGGGGTGGCGGTGCAGTTGGCTGAGCGCTTCGTTTTCGACGATGAAGGCGGGGAGTGGCTGCGCTATCGCCATCCCCGGGGCGAGGCGCACGAGGCCCGCTTCGATTTGGTGGGGCGCCGGGTGGAGCTGGGGCAGCTGCAAGCCATCCTGGAGAGTACCCGGGCCTACCAGGCCGGCCATCTGGTCTATATCCGCGGCGTGGCCGGCATCGGCAAGACGCGCCTCAGCGCCGAGTTTGCCGAAATGGCCGCGGCCCACGCCGATCATCACCAGGCCGAGGTGCTGGACTTCGGTACCCGCGCCGATGAAGGCCCGCTGATGCAGCTCACGCGCTCGCTGCTGCAAACGGCCGGCGAGGCGCAGGGTGAGATGAAGGGAGATGCGAAAGGCGAGATGAAGGGAGAGGGGCAGGGGGAGGTTCTAGCCGAGGCGCAACTGCTCGCCCGCCTGTCAGCGCTACGCCTGCCGACGGATCATGCCATGCTGCTGCGTCCGCTGCTGGGGTTGGCCCAGCCGGAGGAGGCGCAGTCGCTCTATGCGGCCATGACCCCCGCGACCCGCAGCCAGCGCTTGGTACAGGCGCTGCGCGACGTGCTCCTGGCGCGCTGCATCCATCGCCCCCAACTGCTGGTGGTGGAGGACCTGCACTGGGCCGACGAGGCGCTGCTGGCCACCCTCACCGGGCTGCTGCAGGAGACCCAGGATGCGCCGGTGATCTGGCTGTTCACCTCGCGCCTGGAGCAGGACCCGCTGGAGACCCGCCTGCGGCCACAGCTGCCCGAGCTGCCGCTCACGCTGATCGAGCTGCCGCCGCTGCGCGCCCAGGAGGCCGAGGCCCTGGTGGCCAGCTTCGGCACGGTGCCCGCCGAACACGCCGCTCGCTGCGTGACCCAGGCCCAGGGCAACCCGCTGTTCCTGACCCAACTGCTGCTGTTCCACCCTCACCGCAGCTTGCCGGCCAGCCTCGCTAATCTAGTACAGACCAAGCTGGACCAGCTCACCGACCTGGATCGTCGGGCCATGTGCATCGCCGCCGTGATGGGGCAGCGCTTCTCCCTGGCCTCGCTGCAGGAGGTGCTGGGTCAGGCCGATTACCAGCCCGAACTGCCCCAGCGCTACAGCCTGGTTCGCCCGCTGGAAGAGGGCAGTTACCGCTTCGTGCACGACCTGATCCTGCAAGGCATCTACGAAGGCATTCCCAAGATACAGCGCGACCGCCTGCACCTGCGCCTGGCCGAACTCTACGGCGAGGCGGAACCGGGGCTGCGGGCGCGCCACCTTCACCGGGCGCGCTCGCTGGAGGCGCCGAGTGCGTTCCTGCAGGCGGTGGCGGCGGAAATGGCCCGCTACCGGCACGAGGAAGCCCTGGCGCTGCTGAAGCAGTGTCGCTCCATCGATTATGCGCCGAAGGATGAGTACCGGCTGATGCTGCTGCAGGGCCAGGTGGCGATGGCCACCGGGCAGATCCAGGCGGCGCGGGAGCACTTCGAGGCGGCCCGAGCGTTCGCCCAGGAGGAGGGGCAGCGCATCAGCGCAGACCTGTGGCTGGCCCGGGTGCTGAACATGCTCGATGCGCTGGAGGCGGAGGAAGCGATACTCGATGGCCTGCTGCCCCTGGCCGAGGCGCTGGAGGACCCCTTGCCCCTGGCCGAGGCGCTCTATCTCAAGGGCAATCTCTATTTCCCCCGCGGTGATTTCGCCACCAGCCGGGCCTATCACACCCGCGCCCTGGAGCAGGCCCGCCGTGGCGGCGACGTGCGCACCGAGATCCAGGCCCTGAGCGGGCTTGGCGATGCGCACTATGCCGAGGGGCAGATGCGCAGCACCCTCGAGCTGTTCGACCACTGCGTGACGCTCTGCCGAACCCATGGCCACGCCGACCTGGAGGCGTCCAACCTGTTCATGCTGGGTACGGCGCGTATCTATGCCAACGAGACCGAGGCGGCGCTCGCCGACTGTTTCGATGCCGCCGAGCTGGGCAAGCGGGTCGGCAATCGACGTGCCGAGGTGGTGGCGCGGCTCACGGCGGGATGGATTCTGATCTCCCAGGGTGACCCCCAGGCGGCGGACGAGCAGATCGAGCAGGCGCTTGCGGTAGCTCGCGGCCTGGGCTCGGGTCGCTTCGAGGCCTTCCTGCTGGAGAGCCGGGCCCGGGTCGAGCTGATCACCGGGCGGCTGGACGAGGCGCGAGCCAGCATCGAGCGCGCCTGGCAGTTGGTGGAACAGCATGCGCTGAAGGCCTTTATCGGCCCTTGGGTGCTGGGCACCCGGGCGCTGCTGGAAGACGATCTTGAGACACGCTTGGCGACGTTGCAGCAGGGCGAAGCGATATTGGATGCCGGCTGCGTGGGCCACAACGGCTATCGCTTCCTGGTCACCGCGGCGGAGGTCAGCCTGCTCGACCAGCGCCCCGATGCGGCGCGCCACTATGCCCAGCGACTGACCCAACTGATGGGGGCGGAGCCCTGTGCCTGGGGCGAGCACCACCGGGCCCTGATCGAGGCTCACGCCGACTGGCTGGAGAACGGCCACGTGCAGGAAAAGGAGAGCGACGACGAGAGCACCCTGGAAGCCTTACGAGCGTGCTGGCACCGTGGCGAAGCCGCTGGCCTGGCGATGACGCTGCCTCGTCTGGCTGCCAGTCGGCGCTAGCCGCAGGGGATTGACCCTACGCTCCGGTGCCGTCAGCAACAGCGTGACGAGATGCGCTGACTGCTCCAGGCACTGCTCCTGCAGCCCGGCACCGCGAGTCCAGCCGCCGGCGAACAGCAGCGAGCAACTGTCCTGGTGGCCCTCGAAGTGCCGTCGGGCCGTGGTCTGGTTGTAGCGCTCGATCTCCGCTTGCGCCTCCAGGCAGTTGGCATCCAGCACATTGTGCTTGAACAGGGTCCAGGCCTTGGCTTCCAGGGCGGCGTCCATCGGCGGCAGCCGGTCGCGGTAGCCTGCCTCGCCGGGCGCGGTGGCAGCCAGCGCTGCGGGCGCGTCCAGGGGGGAGGACTGCCGCTCGAGCATCTCGCTGCGGGGAATCCGGTTGAGGTCATCCACCAGGGAGACGAAGTACTGCGGGAGCCCTGCCTGATTGTAGGCGGGGTTCTCGGCATCGTTCTGGTGGCGGTTCGCCACGTAGTCGATACGGTAGGGGAAGAGGGTGTCCTCGGGGTTGCGCACCTCGCTATTGTAGGTGCGCCACAGGTTGCGATCGGGCGGTAGGCGGGCGGCGGAGGTGTGACAGACGCTGTAGCTGCGGGTGTAGCGAACCTTGCCGAGGATATGCTGCAGCTCCCGCTGGGTATTGCTCAGGCCGTCGCCGAACGTCAGCAGCGGCAGGGCGTCTTCGGCATGGGTGGCCATGAACAGCAGGTCGGCCTCCCAGCGGCGTTCGCCGGGATCACGCTCCGTCAGTGTCACGCCCTGGGTCGAGAGGCTGGCTTCCACTTCGATGCCGCGCAGGATCTGGACGCGGGGGCCCGGCGTATTCGGGTTGGTGATATGCGCGGCCAGGGCCTCCAGCCAGTGCTGGGCGCCGTGCTCGAAGTAGCGGCGGTCCGGGGGCGAGCCACCCTCCTGAATGCGGTAATACTCGAAGGGGGCCTGGAGCGGCATACCGCCCGGGCCGCGATCGTCGGCGAAGTACATGGCCGAGATGCGGGGGTAGTAGATGGTCTGGCGGATACGCTCCAGCCGGGCCGGCAGCTCAGGGTCCTGCCAGTCGATGGGAACTCTCAACCTCTCCGCTGCCGCTGCCAGCATCTCGGCGGGGGCGGCGATACAGGCATCGAAGAAGTCATCCAACGTATAGCGCGGCGTAACGCGGCGTTCTTCCACCAGGGCGATGGCGCTTTGGTGTACCACAGGGATCAGCAACGCCAGCCGGCCTCCATCGACCTTGCTCAACTCATGGGCCGGGTCGCTGACGCCACGGAACAGGTCCCTGTCGTCGGTCAGGGCGATGCTCCCGTCACGGCTGAAATAACTCTCGGTATTCTCCAGGGGCTTCATGCGCTCCAGCTCGCCGATCTCGCCGAGGATCGTGCGCAGGCGGTGGTAGGTGGCCAGGTTGACGTCATTGACCCCCAGGTCGGCCCAGCGGCGGTAGGGCGAGTCGGGCTTTCCCGGATGGCGCCGACAGCCCAGGTCGACCCACACCGTCTCGGCGTTGCCGCCCAGGGTGGCCTTGCGCTCGAAGATGGTGACCTCGAGCTGTTGGGCGGCCTCGCTGCCAAACTTTTGCCCGCCGAAACTTTGCAGATAATAGGCCAGCGAGAGGCCGGAGACGCCGCCGCCGATGATGGCGATCCGTAGCGGTGCATGGTCCATGATGGTGCTCCCTGAGGTGACGATTGCCTCAAGGATCAACCAAGCGCGCGTCGCGACCAAGGGGGTAACATCAGCTGATACCGAAGTGATCCGTTGCGTACTGTCACTCGCTTCGACGCGCCCTGCAGCTGGAACGCGTGGTACCAGCAGGGGATAAGCCTATCCAAGGTGAAACCAGGTTCGATGTGGCCGCGCGTCAGCATGACCTCACTCTGCGACCGATAAGAGCCTGGCCTGCACCCTGCCTTTCAGCTGGTTCCTGCCTATCAGCTCGATTCTTTTGGCGACAGCTCCGGCAGCACTTCATCAGCATCGATGATCCGATTTCGGCCCGTTTGCTTGGCTTCATAAAGTGCGATGTCGGCTACTTTGAGCAAGCTATGCACGTCCTGGCCGTGTGTGGGGTATAGAGCGGTGCCGGCGGAAACGGTGACTTTCTCGGCCAGTTCGGGCAGGTCCATCGCCTCGATGCGGCTGCGTACCAGCTCGGCCAGGGCGCGCAGGCCTTTAGTGTCGGCTTCGGGGATTATCAGCGTGAATTCCTCGCCGCCGTAGCGGCAGGCGATGTCCTCGCGGCGAACAGTACGTCCGAGAAGATCGCCCACGTTGCTTAGAACTTTATCGCCGATATCGTGGCCGTAGCAGTCGTTGATACGTTTGAAGTGGTCAACGTCCAGCATGACAATGCCGACTTGGCCGCCATACCGTTTGACTCGGGAAATCTCGCTGGCGAGTGCCTCCTCCAGCCGCCTGCGATTGAACAAGCCGGTCAGCGAGTCCTTGATGGACTGTTGACGGAGTCGCTCGCGGAGCCGCAGGTTGCTGACGGTGAGGGCGGCATGCTCGACGACCGTCGTCATCAGCGGCTGACGGTTGTCGAGCACCTGGCTTACGTCTTCCCCGCGCTCGATGGTCGGGATCAATTCGATGATTCCGATCATGGCGTCTTCCGTCTGCAGTGGTATGCATAAGCTCGCCACCCCTTCGTCGTGATATTGATGGCATCGGGAAGCTTCGGTAGCAGGCACATGGCGTTGAACCTTGCCGAATCGAGTCGCCGTGCACGACGGGGCGGGTCCTTCTGGGACGAGGTGAGCGTTGTTGCCCCACTGGGCTGCCAGCTGCAGCTGGTCGTCCGAGTCCACCAGATAGGCCCGCCCCGCATCATGCGGAAAAAGGGCCTTGCATGTTTGGGTCACGGCAGCGAATACCTGCTTTTCGGTGGAGCAGGACAGGAGACGTTCGCTCATGCTGGTGAGTTCGGCGTTCTCTCGGCTGCGGTCCTCCAGGTTCCGGACCGTTTGGGCCAGCTCGGTGGTACGCTCCGCTACGCGGTGCTCCATATTGTGAAACTGGTCACGGAGACGGGCGACCATTGCATTGAAGGCCTTGGCGAGGATGCCGATTTCGTCGTTGCGATCGATGGTCGTACTGGCTGAGAGGTCGCCGTCGCCGACTCGGGTTGCGGTTTCGGCGAGCCGGCAGATCGGCGTGATGATTCGGCGCAGAAAGAAGTAGGCACCGATCAACGTAACGATCAGAATCAGGCCGTGGATGGCCAGTATTCTCGCGGTCAGTTGGTCGCCGGTACGCTGTAGCTCATCGCGGTAGACCGAGGAGGCGATGTACCAGTCGAATGCGGGGAGATAGCGGACCCAGGACACCTTGTCGTAGATATAATTTCCCGGATCGCTCGGCTTGTCCCACTTGTAGACGACCCGATCGCCCGGCGTATCCGCTGCCGCCATCAGTTCGCTCGAGAGCGAGCGATTGCTGATCGGGTTCAGCAATTCACGGACGTTGACACCCTCGATGTTCGGGTTGGGGTGGATGACCATCTCATGTCCGCCATCGAATACGAACAGGTAGCCTGAATCGGCGATGCGGGTTTCGTGCAAGTGGCGGCGCAGGCGCTCGGTCAAGATGACCTTGCGCGCAGCAACCTCCTCCTCTATGTAGTCGATCCCACTGTTACCCTGCTCGTCTACAGCAAGGCGAATGCTCTCTAGCAGTATTGCCGTTGCCGTCTCGGCATTAACGTGTTGGGCACCGTTTTGCGCTTCCAGGCGACCGGTGCCCGTCTCTACGAGTTGGAGAAGATTGCGTAGGTCGTGGCGGCGCATGCGCAAGGCTGATTCCTGCCACGCCAGGATTTCTTGTTGCGCGCTGGAGGCAAGTTCGTAAACGTTGTCGAGGACTACCCTGCCGGTGCGCTCCTCCTGGTGTTCGAGGAGATCTCGAAGCCAGGGTACAGACGACAAGTAGCTGACTGCGGCGAACACCATCACACAGGCGATAATGCCAGCATACGTCTTGAGAAAGAGCTTGGATTTTAGCACATGCTATTCCCAGGCGGGCTCATGACCGGCTGCGTTCTTTTTAGTATGTTCGTGAGGCAATCTCTCGCCTCCGCCAGTATCCATAAAATACCTTATTGGAAAAATGTTCGCAGCATCCATGCTTCGAAAGGCAAAGGTTGCCCTGGTCTGGTAGCACAGGGATCACGGCCGCAGACCATACAGACAACCCGTGGGCTCCGTGTTGATTGAGGTCAAATGACTTTGTATCTCTTTCGCCTGGCACCGCCCTGAAACGTGCCGGATATCCCTGCACAAGCGACGAGCTGTAAAACCCCCCCGAGCCAGGCGTCTGACTCGGGGGTTCTTCGTTGCTGGCACCAAATTGCGTTTGCCGCTAGCGCCACGCAGCCTGAAGGGGCTCATCCAACGCTGTGCAGACTGTAGTGGAGTCATCAGGAAACGGCACGAGGAAAGCAGTCGACTTGAGTATCGGAGCCGTCTGGCGATTGTCTGTTCCGCCGTGACTGCTTCCGCCGCTACTATTGAGGTAGGCTCAATTGCTCCAGCAGAGGTCCACTGCACTGCCGATCACGATCGGCATCCCCCGAGAGGCAATCCTCGACGGTTCGCTTGAGTTCGTTACCGATGTCTCCGTCTCGGTCTAAGACGAAGTGCAGTGGAGTATAAGTCCACTCGGAGCGGGGATGCTGCATGTAGATCATGCCGACTTTGCAACGTCCGTCATCGGTGCTGCCTTCGACCAGATACTGCGCCTGGGCGTTTGCGGCTGTGGTTGTCATGAAGCTGGTTTCCGCCTTACAGGCCGATACCGCCTCAATGAAGCATGCCTGCGATTCACAGGGCGGCGGACCGTCGGCACCCATCATCGAATTGGCCTCGACTGCCCAGAGCGCCAGCAGTACCAGGGGGACGGAAGCTAAACCGTTTCTCTTTCTTGTTCGCATATTCACTCTCCCAAGCGTACGACTTCTGTGTTGTAACCTAGTTGCTTGCGGCTAGATCCACAAAACAGATGGTCGGTGAGGAACACTGGCACACGTCAATGACGTTTCGGTATACCACGCCTACCTGCGTTCGATCATGTAAGCCATTTCCTACACCGCTGTCGGCGAAGCCCCACAGATAACGGCTATTGTCACTGGTATGCTCTCCGCGTTCGGTACGATTGACTAATAAACGAATAGCAGCGGTATCTCCAGACGCAGGGAGGCGTAATGGCCAGCGCAAGCGGATTGCAATTCACCTTGACCCTATCCAGGGCCGAGGACGTGGCGGTCATCGAGTTCACCCACCGCGAGCAGCTCTCCGCGCCCTTCGAGCTGACGGTACGCTTCGCCAGCAGCGACCCCGACCTGGGTGCCGAGGCTATCCTCGACCGCGAGGCCACGCTGACGATCTGGCAGGATGGCGAGGTGCTGCGTCGTATTCACGGCGTGGTGAGCGAGTTCGGCTGCGGCGATAGCGGCCACCGCCGTACCTTCTACCACGTGGTGATTTGCCCTGCGCTGTGGCGCCTTGGGCTGCGCCAGAACTCGCGTATCTTCCAGAACGTCTCGCCGCTTACCGTGCTCAACACCCTGTGCGACGAGCACGGCCTGAGCAACGTGGCCTTCGCCGCCACCCGCGAACCCGAGTCCCGGGAGTACCTGACCCAGTACCGCGAGACTGATCTCACCTTCGTCCAGCGCCTCGCCGCCGAAGAAGGCTTGTTCTACTTCCACGAGTTCTTCGAAACCGGTGGCGATGCCCCGGGTGCCGCCCATCGCCTGGTCTTCGCCGACGCCCCCCAGGTGCTGTCCCACCTGGGCAGCCGCAGCTACCACAGCCGTAGTGGTGGCACGCCGCCCCAGCGCCATGTGCGCAAGCTGCAGCAGGTCGCCCGGGTCGCCCCGGCCTCGGTCACACTCAAGGACTACTCCTTTAAGAACCCTGGCTATTCACAGTTACATCAGGCCCAGCTACACGACCCTATGGCCGACGGGCTGGAAGCACATGCGCAAAGTGCCGTCGTTGATAAAGGGTACGAACACTACGACTATCCCGGCCGCTACAAGGCCGATGCCTCCGGCGAGGCCTTCACCCGTATTCGCCTGGAAGCGCTGCGCCAGAACGCCAGCACCGCCGATGCCGAGAGCGACCTGCCCGAACTCGCCCCCGGCACCCGTTTCACCCTGACCGACCACGACCTCGACGAGCTCAACCAGGACTGGCAAGTGCTCGGCGTGGTCCACCACGGTACGCAACCCCAGGCCCTGGAAGAGGACGGATTCATTCAGAGCACTGGCCAGAGCGATGGGCAGGGGAATGGTGGCCTGCAGGGGCGGGCAGGCTCGGAAGCCATGACCAAGTACCACAACGAACTGGTGCTGATGCCCGCCAACCTGACCTGGCGGCCCACGCCCAATGCCAAGCCCCGGGTCGACGGCCCGCAAGTCGCCTTCGTTGTCGGCCCCGAGGGCGAGGAGATCCACTGCGACGAGCACGGCCGGGTCAAGGTGCAGTTCCCCTGGGATCGCTACGCCGAACCGAATGAAACGGCCAGCGCTTGGCTCAGGGTCAGCCAGGACTGGGCCGGCGGCGGCTACGGCAGCATCGCCATTCCGCGGATCGGGCATGAAATTATCGTCAGCTACCTCGAGGGCGACCCCGACCAGCCGCTGATCACCGGGCGCACCTATCACGCCGTCAACACGCCGCCCCATGAACTTCCGGCTCACAAGACCCGCACCGTGATCCGCACCCAGAGCCACCAGGGCGAAGGCTTCAATGAACTGCGCTTCGAGGACGAAGCCGAGGGCGAGCAGATCTGGCTCCACGCCCAGAAGGATCTGGAGCTGCTGACGAATCACAATCGCACCGAAGAGATCGGCAACGACAGCCACCTCACGGTACACCGCAACCGCATCAGCGAGATCCACGCCGACGACCACCTGACCGTGCATGGCCAGCGCCACGTCCAGGTCGACGGCGACGACCACCTGATCGTCGGCGCCACCCGCCACGAAAAGACCGCCCGCGCCCATCTCACCGAAGCCGGGCAAGAGATCCACCACAAGGCCGGCAGCAAGACGGTCGTCGACGCCGGTGCCGAGATCACCCTCAAGGCCGGCGGCAGCTTCATCAAGCTCGACCCCAGCGGCATCACCATCGTCGGCGCCCAGGTCAAGATCAACTCCGGCGGCAGTCCTGGCGTTGGGAGCGGGCAGGGAGCTCAGGCGCCGGAACTGCCCCAGCGTGCTGAGCGAGAGGAACATACTCAAACCGCCTTCACAGGCCATGGACCCAGCCAGCAGGCGCAGTTGGTCGAGGCAGAAGGCCTGGGCGAACGGGAGTTTCTCGTCGACGTCACTAGCGGCGGTCAGGATGGTCAGCAGGTTCGTCTGCGCAAGGGGCGGTCCCGGGCGAATGGGGGGCAGAACGGATGAGCGAAGGCGATCTCAAGGAACTGCAAGACGAGGACGTCGACCTGGGTGTGCGGCGTCGTGTCGAGTACGACGATGACGAAGACGGCACCTTGGCGCTGGTCATTGCCAAGCGTGAAGGCGGCGGCGAGATCGAGATACCGCTGGTGGAGCATGCCCGAACCGTTTTCGAGCGCAACGATGGCAGCCTGCAGGACAATACCCTTCTGGCCGTTCGCCCCCTGGCGGAGGTGGGACGCAACCGCCCCGTTCAACGAAGTGGGGTGACGACTTACACCGGTATCGCCACCGCCATGCTGCGCCCGGGCTATCTGTACGTCTTCTATGACAACCGCCTGTGGCGTGAGCTCGAGGTTGGTACCGATGGCAAGCTCAGCGACGTGGACCTGGAGCGCTATCGTGAGCTGGCCGAGCAGGGTGAGACGCCCGACGAGCGTGACAGCGAAGGCGAGTGGCTCGATGACATCCTGCTGCCGGCAATGCTGCAGGGGCAGGCCACCCTCTACAAGGTGCGCCTCGCCTACAGCGAGATCGCCTGGAGCTGGCCCTACATCTCATGGTTGGAGGCGAATCCCAACCGGCTCGATGCTCGCACCAGTGCCGTGGGGCATGCCCATGCCGTTATCCTCGATACGACTAGCTGGCTCACCATGCAGACGGGTTTTCCCGCCGGGCGCGTGGCTGAACAGCCGGCACTGCGTGAGCGCGATCTCGGCATCGAACTCATGCTCGAAGCACCCGAAGCCTTCACCCCCGACTTTTCCGCGCCGGCAGGCGATGAATTGTGCTCAAAGCTCAAGGACTTGTGGGAGCAGGCTGGGGAAGCCGACCGTGCCGCCTCACTGGTGCTGGAATGCGATGCAGGCGAAGACCTCTTGGCTGGTATACGGGACAACGCCGGCATCGTTGCCGTGGCACTGACGGACCCCCTGTTCACGCTGCGCCATGCCCTGGCCCAGATCCATCTTGCCCAGCATTACCTGGATGGCCTCGACAGCCGGCTGGCCGACAATCCCTTGGGACATTCGGCCAAGTTGATTCGTCAGGCTCTCTTCACCGCGCCGAGCAGTGGCGAGGCGAATCCACTTGCCGAGTTTCGGGGCGCCATCGACCCGACAAAGCTCGATGACACCCTCGAGCAGGCCGAACGCAACGCCGCGCTTGCGGTAGTGCGCAAACAGCTCGACGCCCTCGAGCAACTGGCCAGCCAGGGCCAGCTAACCGCCGTGCTGCGCGATTTCACCAGCCATCATCAGCTCGGCATATGTGAAGGCTACGGCCTGTGTGGTGATCTCTACGGCGTGCTGCAACAGCTTCCTGGTGTGCTTCAGGACCAGGGCGACACCCGGCAAGAGGCCCGTACCCGGCAGCTCCTCAAAACGCTGCTGACCGACCGGGAGCTGCAAGCGCTTTGGAGTGCAGACGAGAACGAGGCCACCGGTGAATCGGCTGAGGACGCAACAAACGATGGCAGTGGAAACTTCCGGCCTGCCTTCCTGCGACGGCTCGCCAATGACGACCGCGATATCGACGAGGCCCTGGCCGAAAGCCTGGGGCTGGAGACCCTAGGGCTGATCGCGCGGAATCTGACCGAGCAAGCGTCGGCCGACCAAGAACAAGCGCAACAGAACGAAGTGCTCAGCCTGGCCAATGCCGGCAAGGTGAGCGGCTTGGTCAACACGGTAGTGGGGCAGTGGAGCCAGGCCGTGCTGCGGGTATCGGAACGGGTCGGCGACGACGTGGACGTGGTGCACATGCGGCGTGTGTTCACCTCCGTTGGCACCCATGCCAACCTGGTCGATGGCAGCCTGAAGGGCGAGCTACAAGTTATGCATCGTGGCGATGTCGACCTGAGCCGCTACGTCATCATCGGCGTGCATGGGGATGGCATCGAATGGGGACTAACCGAGCGCGACCGCACCAGTGGCGTGTTCCAGACCCAGCGAGACTACCTATACGCCGAGCAGGTGGACCCCAGGGGGAACGTAAGTACCTCGACCAGCCCGAAACGCATGTCGTCGGAGGTAGACGATGCCATCCGTCAGGTCGCCGGCCATGTCCTGGTGTACGTACTCCCCGCAGGCCACCCCGAAGCCGCGAAGGTAGCGCAACTGCGTCTGACCAAGCTAGCCGGTCAGGTTAAAGTGATGATAGATGGCCCGGCGGTGTCGAGACTGTTGGTGGGGTTTGCGATATATAACCTTGGTCGAGAAACAGCTATTGCTGTCAAAGCACGTAACGATGGTGAGCTAACAGGGCTTCAACTTACTAAGGCGTTTAGTGGTCTGCTGGATTTGGGGGCTGCGTCAATGAAGTTGCATGCAGTGCTATACCCAGAACCAATTTCTACCGTGGGAAATTTTATTCAAAGGCCTTTGTTCGATTTGAAAAACTTTCCCAAAGTTGGTCCTTGGATAGCAAATCAGCTTGCTCGTCAGGGAGGAAGTGGTCTGGTTCGAACGTTGGGGCTGGCAAATTTTCTGGCTGGTGTAATGGTCGTAGGAATCAGCAGTTGGGAATTACGGAGTAGTTTGCAACAAGGTGATCGTGATGCGGTCCTCGGCCATAGTGTAGCGATTGTCGGTGGGGCACTGTTTCTTGCCGCCCCCCTGATGGCAGGGCTTGTGATGATTCCTGGCTGGGGCTGGGCGCTGCTGGGTCTGGGGTTGGCCATCGGTGGTACTAGCTATGCCGCCATGAACCAGGATACTCCCTTCGAGCAGCTGCTCAGGCAAGGCCCCTTGGGTACCCATCCCGCCAGTACGATGACAACGGCCGACGATACCGTTTACTACCCCCAGCTGTTGACACAGCTGAGCCCGGCCCAGATTGAGGTAATTCGCTATGGAAGCCTAGCTGCCGAAGAGCGACGGGCATTGCTGGAAAGCGTATGGGAATCCACGACGGATACCCCCAGCAGCCGCGACTATGTGGTGACGATCAGTACGCCGCTGATCAGCCGCTACAAGATTGGTGAGACATTGAACCTGGCCGTACAGGAGCTGGAGCAGACCGATACCGGGACTATCAGCCCGCTTGGCACCTATGAACAGCTCTCGTATATCACACGTACACCGGAACCGTTCGAAATCGGCAAGCGGCAGTTACTGCCGCAGCAAAGCGCAGTACGCTTTCTGGTCAAGCGCAAGGTGGCTGAGGAGAGCTTCCAGATGGGTGGCACCAGCGTGACCTCCACGGCTCGCCTACGTGTTGCCCTGCAGGCGAGAATAGAATGGGAGCTGGGAGAGATGGTATTGCCCACCCCGATGCTCAAAGTGTATGAGCCCTACGTGGAAGGCGAGCACGATGCATTGCCGGCCCGGTCGCATCGTACGGTGGATAACCCGATCGCCAATTTGATCAGATCCTTTACGGGGCGTTCACAGGATTCCCGTTACTGGTACATCCAGGAATTCCAGGTATGAAAGAGGCAGTTTCCTCCCACTATGGCCCCGGTGCTTACCGTGTCGGTGCCATTCCTTCCATGCCGGCACCGCCCAAGAAGCGCGAGCGTATTGGTGAGGAGCTGCTGCCCTTTGGCGATTACGCAGGCATTGATCCTTACCAGCAGCTCTGTGAGGATGCGGAGTTCGTTCAGCATCAGGATCGTCAGGATAAGGCGTTCTACGAAACGAATGACTGGTGGTGGGATCATCAGAGGATTCGTTTTCTAGAGAGTAAGATGGGGATCACAGCGCTCCTTTTGCTGGTTCCTTATATGTTGGCTGTCGCACTTCTTGTTCTTGTGGTTTATATGGGTATTGAGTTAACTTTTTTTTTAGACCCTTTGATTGGGGGGCTGTCAATATTTGTGGGGATGGTTTTTTTTGTTATAGGGATGATTTTTGTTTTTATTGCGATGCCACATATTAGTCGGTTCGCTATGAGTGGTGTCGTTTGGCTGGCAACACCACTTCACAAATATATTTCCAGTAAGGCTAGGGGCTACATGGAAAACCGATGCAGTGAGTTTAATCGTCAAACCGGGACGGCAAGCTTCGCTCAAGGCAAGAAGAAGCCACCGCTGAAGGCACCTTTCGTCGAGTTCGATGGCTACGTGGAAAGGGTTGTGCAGCGTGGCGGTATCTTCTATCGGCTGATGTTCGTGCATCGATATACCGGCAAGCAGTTCAGCCAGACCACACTCAGCGCCATCGTCGATCACAAGCACGAGGTGCACGCCACGTGGGACATGTTGCAGCGTTATATGGACGTGAGCCAGCCCATGCCGGATGTACCGCGCCTGGAGCCGTTCCGCCATCTTGATCCCACTACCGCCGAGCACGACCGGCAAACGGGCCGCAACCCGCGCTACTGGCGCGATCTGGATCTGGAAACTTGGAAGGCGGGCGAGGGTGCTGCCCAGCTCAAGGCGCAGATTGACTATCCCTGGTCCCGCCAGCGCTGCCAGCTCACCCCGCAGCTTGGGAAGGTGGAGATGACTATCTACCGTGAGCGACAGGAAGCTGCGGTGGCATGAGGGAAGCCAGATCCTCCCACTATGGCCCCGGTGCTTACCGTGTCGGTGCCATTCCTTCCATGCCGACATCGCCTAAGAAGCGCGAGCGATTCGGCGAAGATCTGCTGCCCTTTGGCAACTACGCCGGCATCGATCCCTACCAGCAACTCTGTGAGGATGCTGAGTTCGTTCAGCAGCAGGATCGCCAGGATAAGGCTTTCTACGAAACGGATGATTGGTGGTGGGACCATCAGCGCATTCGTTTTCTGAAAAGTCAAGTAGGCTTTTTGCTCATGCTGATGGCATTTCCTTTTTTATATTTTTGCATTTTGGTGGCAATTCCTTCTTATCTTTCTTTCGTGTTTCTTTCTTATGCTCAGAACGAAGGATATAATTCGGTCATTCCTGTTCTTGCTTTTTACGCAATGATAGGGGGGGGCTGGTATTCGCAATCGTGATGGCGGCATATACGACACAGCCCGTTTTTAATGGGATTGCAAAGGCGATGGTTTTTCTGCTAAAGCCATTTTACAAGCGAATTGAAAGACGCGCCAATCGCTACATGGAAAACCGATGCAGTGAGTTTAATCGTCAAACCGGAATGGTGAGCTTCGCCCAGGGCAAGAAGAAGCCGCCGCTAAAGGCGCCTTTCGTCGAGTTCGATGGCTATGTGGAGCGGGTGGTGCAGCGTGGCGGTGTCTTCTATCGGCTGATGTTCGTGCATCGCTACACTGGCAAGCAGTTCAGCCAGACCTCGCTCAGCACCATCGTCGACCACAAGCATGAGGTGCATGCCCTGTGGGACATGCTGCAGCGTTATATGGACGTGAGCCAGCCCATGCCGGATGTGCCGCGTCTGGAGCCCTTCCGCCATCTTGACCCCACCACCGCAGAGCATGATCGCCAAACCGGTCGGCACCCGCGCTACTGGCGCGATCTGGATCTGGACGCATGGAAGAAGGGCGAGGGTGCCGCCCAGCTCAAGGCGCAGATTGACTATCCTTGGTCCCGCCAGCGCTGCCAGCTCACCCCGCAGCTTGGGAAGGTGGAGATGGCTACTTACCGTGAGCAACAGCTGGCCGCGGTAGCATGAGGGGAGCCTGCAGTATTTAACATAAGATGGGCGGCAATATGCCCGAGCCGGGAGCGCTGGAGTCTGAAACGCCAGCGTGTATCGCATGATGGCTTCGGGCAAACCATTTGCCACGTCAATCCAAAGACTTCCGATCATCTTGACGTAGCGTTACGAGGGTTAAGCAAAACCGCCATTCACTCGGAAGGCCTGCGCATTGACCCAACCCCCATCCTTGCCCACCAGGAAGGAAACCGCGCTGGCGATATCCACCGTCTGGCCCAGGCGCTCCAAAGGCGCCATGTTCGCAAGTGTTGCGATCTGCTCCTCGGTTTTGCCGTTGAGGAACAACTCGGTGGCGACCGGCCCCGGGGAAACCGCATTCACCGTGATGTTGCGGCCACGCAGCTCGTTTGCGAGTACGTGAACCAAACCTTCGACGGCAGCCTTGGAAGCAACGTACGGTCCATAGCCTGGCATCGCCTTGGCGATAGCGCTGCTGGAGAGGGCTACGATGCGCCCACTATCGCCCAGGACTTCCGCGGCCTTGGCCAGAACGAGGAAGGTGCCCCGGACGTTCGTCGACATTATCCGGTCCAGCGCCTCCGCGCTATCCATCTTGATCGGCGCAAGCTCCATGGTCCCTGCGTTGCAGATCACCGCATCCACACGCCCGTAGGTCTGCTGAGTAACCTTGAACAGCTTGGCGACATCGTCGGCATCGGCAACGTCGCCCTGGACTGCGACGGCGAGGCCACCTTGGGCCTGGATTGCCGCGACCGTGTCTTCCGCCTGGGCCTGCTGTCCCGCATAGCCGACGACAACGGCAAAGCCATCAGCCGCCAAGCGCAGTGCGATTTCCTTGCCGATGCCGCGCGATGCGCCGGTCACGACGGCAACCTTATGTTCAGCGATATTCATGGTTTCGATTCCTGAGCTGTATCAGTGAGCCCTATTGGGGCTGCGACTGCCGCGGTTTCCTTCCTCACGGCGTTACGAGAATTAGTTGCTTATGCGTACGAGGACCTTGCCGCGTGCATGTCCGGTGGCCAGCTTCTCCAGCGCCGAACGCGTCTCCTCCAGCGGGAAGATCGAGTCGGTGATGATCTGCAGGTGTCCAGCCTGGAACTGTCGGATTGCCTCTGGCAGGAAGGACGTCGCGCTCGCGAAAAAAACGAACTCTCCGGTTTGCCCGCTTCTGGACTTGATGCCGAATTCCACGAGGCTTGCGATGCGCCCCCCGGGACGAAGCACGGACCACGACTTCTCCAGGGTCTCGCCGCCGATGGTGTCGAGCACCAAGTCGATGCCGCGCAGTCGAGTGAAATCCTCGGTGCGGTAGTCGATGACCTCGTCCGCGCCCAAGCTCTTTACTAGCTCGATGTTCCTGGCCGACGCCGTGGCGATGACATGGGCACCCGCATGGTGGGCCTGCTGGATGGCCATGCTGCCGACGCCTCCTGCCGCCGCATGAATCAGGACCCGTTGCCCGCGCTGAAGATGACCAACCTCGAAGAGAGCCTTTCTTGCCGTGCCGAAGGTGGTCGGCAGGGCGGCAGCCTGCTCGAAGCTCATTTCCGAGGGGATCACGCAGAGGTTCGCTGCGGCGATCACCACATTTCTACCGAACGCGCCCCCTGAACTCGGCTCAGTACGCCCGAATACGCGTTCGCCCGGCTTCAGGTTCTTCACCTCCGCCCCGACTGCATCGACTACGCCGCTGAAGTCGGTGCCCGGCACATACGGGAAATCGACGGGAAAAACCTGCTGCATATACCCGGCGGTGATCTTCAGGTCCAGTGGGTTGGCGCCCGACACTTCGACGCAGACAACGGCTTCGTTTGGCTGTAAATCGCGCAGGATGGCTTCGCCGATTGTGATGACCTCTGCGCCGCCAAAGGCGTTGAGAAGGGCTGCTTTCATGAGTGCCTCCAATGATATGGGTTGGTCAAGCCTGCTGCGGGAACTGGCCAAGCTGGATGAAGAGTCCGAACCAATCCTCCATGTGCCACGTCGTGGTGATTTGCTTGCCATTCAGCGAGTGGAACTCGTGGAGACGGAAACTCACCCTTTTTCCGGTAGGGGCGATGCCGAAAAGGTCGCCCCGATGAGTGCCGCTGATCTCGGCGCGAACGCCGATCTTGCCGGGTTCCTGGATCATGCCGTGAATGGTGATCTGAACGTCGGGGAAGGCCTGTATCACGCTGCGAATGATGGGCTTGATGCCATCCGGCCCGGCACCTTGACCGGGTGCCAGCGGAATGTCGTCCCAGGTGGGAGCAAGGACCTCATCGACAAGGTCGGGGTTCTTGTCGCTGAATGCTCGGTAGAACGTCTCTACGGCCTGGCGTTCAGTGCGAAGCCGATCAGCCAGTGCAATGCTTGGTGTGCTCATGGGGTTGCTCTCGTTCCGTTTGATGGGTATGGCGAGAGTCTGTGGGAAATTATAAAATCCGTCTAACAAATAGCCTGTATAGGTGTTTATTCGTTGTATGGATTTTCATGGCATCGACTTGAACCTTCTCGCGGCCTTCGACGCCCTGATGAGCGAGCGGAATGTGACCCGCGCGGCGACTCAGGTTGGCGTCAGCCAACCCGCCATGAGTGCGGCGCTGTCCAGGTTGCGCAAACTCTGCGGTGACCCGCTGTTCTTGCGTAGCGCGGACGGTTTGATACCCACACCGCGCGCGAGGGATTTGGCGGAACCCGTCTCGCAAGCCCTGAGGCAGATCGAATCGGCGCTCGTGAAGAAGCCTGAGTTCGTGCCTGGAGAGACATCGCTGACGTTCAAGCTTGGTGTATCGGACTACCCGGCCTTTGTGCTGTTGCCTTCACTACTGCAAGCGCTTGAAAAGGAGGCACCAGGCGTGTCGCTGAACGTGTATGCATTCAATGATCGGGACCACGCCGTCGATCTGTTGGATGCTGGTGCAATCGACGCAGCCATTGGCGTTCCACCCACCCATACCGACGGCCGGATACTGACGCGCCCTGTGCTTCGGGATGAATTCGTCACGATCGTTGCCACGGACCACCCCGCAACCAGGCGTGGGATGACCATGAAAACTTACCTGGAGTTGCGCCACGTCCTCATCTCTCCAGAGGGCGAAATGTATGGAGTCGTGGACCAGGCGCTTGCGCAGCAGCGCAATAAGCGCAAGCTGGCGCTGACACTTCCGCAGATGTTTGCCGTACCCGATATCGTCGCGCGAACCAATATGGCGGCCACGGTTTTGAAGCGGGTCGCCCTGAATTCGCCAGCAAGCCACCGCTTAGCGCTGTTTCCGCCCCCGGTCACGTTGCCTGAAGTCGTATTCGATCTCATCTGGCATCGCCGCAGTGATTCGCATCCTGCCCAGGAATGGCTTAGAGGGTTGATTTCAGAGCAGGCGGAATTGTTGTGACGGTAGCGAATGGAGAGGCCGTGCTTGTTATGAAAACCTAGTCCTCAATTAAAGCTGTTTTACTCATGACAATTGCAAAGCCCCTGAGTCAATCACCTGACTCAGGGGCTTTCCGTTTCTACCCCGTGATTACTTCGCCGCTAGCGCCACCCCCACCTTCGACCGATTCGGCCGGCCGATGGTCTGGGTGATCCAGGTGCCGGTGTCGGCGAGTTTGTTCAGATCGATGCCGGTCTCGATGCTGAGGCCGTTGAGCAGGTAGACGACGTCTTCGCTTGCCACGTTGCCAGAGGCACCCTTGGCGTAGGGGCAGCCGCCGAGGCCGGCGACGGAGCTGTCCACCACGCTGATGCCTTCTTCCAGCACGGCGTAGAGGTTGGCGAGTGCCTGGCCATAGGTGTCGTGGAAGTGGGCGGCGAGCTTCTCCATGGGGATGTCGCGGCTCACGGCTTCGATCATGCGCTTGGCGGCAAGCGGGGTGCCGGTGCCGATGGTGTCGCCCAGCGAGACTTCGTAGCAGCCCATTTCATACAGCGCCTTGGAGACTTCGGCCACCTTGGCGGGTGCGATCTCGCCTTCATAGGGGCAGCCGAGCACGCAGGAGACATAGCCCCGCACCCGCACGTTGGCCTGTTTGGCCCGTTCCAGCACCGGGGCGAAGCGCTCCAGAGATTCGGCCACGGAGCAGTTGATGTTCTTCTGCGAGAAGGCCTCGCTGGCCGCGCCGAATACCGCTACTTCTTCCACGCCACATTCCAGCGCCGCTTCCAGCCCCTTGAGATTGGGGGTGAGGGCGGCGTAGGTCACGCCTTGGCGACGCGTGAGGCCGGTCATCACCTCGCGATGGTCGGCCATCTGCGGCACCCACTTGGGGGAGACGAAGCTGGCGGCCTCTATGTAGGCAATGCCGGCGGTGCCCAGGCGGTCGATGAGTTCGAGCTTGGTGGCCGTGTCGATGGGATTGGGTTCGTTCTGCAGTCCATCGCGGGGGCCGACCTCGACCAGGCGCACGGATTTGGGGAATGTCATGGCGGTGTCTCCAGCAGTGGCACGGTCTGCATTTTGTGTCGGTAACATAAGCCTTTGCCAACTCCGCCGGGCGCCTATCGGCGCCTGTCGCGATGCGGAGCAGCGCTCCTACAGCTTCCGTTTCTTCTGTTGCGGTTGGTTCGGGAGGCCTTCGGCCTCCAGTCGCGATACGGAGCAGCGCTCCTACAGCTGTTTTTCTGCCATATTAGGCGATTGTCACCCTGTCGGAGCAGCTTCAGCTCGCGACTGGCGCCGTTAGGCGCCTTGGCGGAGGCTGACGGCGTTGGCGCTTATCACCGACGCCGGGCAACACCGCCGGGAGGCCTGCGGCCTCCAGTCGCGATGCGAAGCAGGGCTCCTACAGCTTTCTTTTCTTCTGTTGCAGCAGGTTCGGGAGGCCTGTGGCCTCCCTTTTTTATTCGTCGGCGGCGAATTCTAGCAGTACGTCGCCTTGGCCGACGGTGTCGCCGCCCTGGAAGTGGAAGGTTTCCACGTGGCCGTCGGCGGGGGCGGTCATGGTGTGTTCCATCTTCATGGCTTCCATGACCATCAGCGGCATGCCTTTCTCGACGCGCTGGCCGGGTTCGACCAGCAGTGCCACCACGGTGCCGTGCATGGGCGCGGTGAGGGTCGATTCCGCTTCGTGGTGGCCGTGGTCGATGGCGTCGATGCGGCGCCAGAACAGCCGGGTTTCGCCGCGCGGGTCGACCATCACGACGACGTTGCCGTCGCGGCGTGCCTGCAGGCGGCGGCGGTGGCCGTTGAGGGTCACGGCGACGGCATCGCCGGCCAGCGGTTGCAGGCTGGCGGTGAGGGTCTCGCCGCGGATGGTCAGGGTCCAGAGTGCCTCGCCGCTGTGGCGGGTGCCGTCGACCACCACCACGGTGTCGGCGTCTTCGCTGTCCTGCACGTGCGCCGGGTCGCACAGGGCGATGCGGATGCTGTGCGGGGCGTTGAGGCGGAAGCCGTCGTGGCGGTCCCAGGGGGAGTCGCTTTCGCACTCGCGGGCGAGCTGGTTGAGGCCCACCAGGGCGGCACCGGCGTACTCTTCGATGCTGTACTGCTTGGGGGCGAAGAGGGTGGCTTCATTGCGCTCGATGAAGCGGGTGTCGAGGTCGCAGGCCTTGAACGCCGGGTGGGTCGCCAGGCGCTGCAGGAAGGCGCGGTTGGTCACCACGCCCTGTACGTCCAGCGCGGCCAGCGCACGGTTGAGGGTGGCGAGTGCCTGGTCGCGGTCGTCGCCGTGGACGATCAGCTTGGCCAGCATCGGGTCGTAGTGCATGGACACGGCGTCGCCGGTCTCCACGCCGCTGTCCAGGCGCACGCGCGCCGGATCCAGGCCGGCGCCTTCCAGGTCCATGGCGAACTGGGTCAGCAGGCCGGTGGCAGGCAGGAAGTCCTGGTCCGGGTCTTCGGCATAGAGCCGCGCCTCGAAGCTGTGGCCGGTGATGGTCAGCTCGTCCTGGGTGCAGGGCAGGGCTTCGCCCATGGCCACGCGCAGCTGCCACTCGACGAGGTCCTGGCCGGTGATCATCTCGGTGACGGGGTGCTCCACCTGCAGACGGGTGTTCATCTCCATGAAGAAGAAGGAGCCGTCCGCATCGAGGAGGAACTCGACGGTGCCTGCGCCCACGTAGCCGATCTCCTTGGCGGCGCGCACGGCGGCGTCGCCCATCTCGCGGCGCAGTTCGGCGGTCATGCCGGGGGCGGGAGCTTCCTCGAGCACCTTCTGGTGGCGGCGCTGCACGGAGCAGTCGCGCTCGAACAGGTAGACGCCGTTGCCGTGGCTGTCGCAGAACACCTGGACTTCGACGTGGCGCGGCTGGGTCAGGTACTTCTCGATCAGCATGCGGGTGTCGCCGAAGGCGGCCTGGGACTCGCGGCGGCAGCCGTCCAGCGCGGCCTGGAAGTCAGCGCCGGACTCGACCACGCGCATGCCCTTGCCGCCACCGCCGGCGCTGGCCTTGAGCAGCACCGGGTAGCCGATCTTGTCGGCCTCGGCCTTGAGCAGGGCGTCGTCCTGGTCGCTACCGTGGTAGCCCGGCACCAGCGGTACGCCGGCATCAAACATGCGCGCCTTGGCGGCGGACTTGTCGCCCATGGCGGCGATCGCCGAGGCGGGCGGGCCGACGAAGACGATGCCGGCGGCGTCCAGCGCTTCGACGAAGCCGCCATTCTCGGAGAGGAAGCCGTAGCCGGGGTGGATGGCGCCGGCGCCGGTGCGCTTGGCGGCCTCGACCACGGCCTCGACCTTGAGGTAGCTGTCGCGGGCGGCGGCGGGGCCCAGGCGCACGGCCTCGTCGGCCTCGCGCACGTGGCGGGCGCTGGCGTCGGCGTCGGAATAGACGGCCACGGTGCGCAAGCCCATGGCGCGGGCGGTGCGCATGACGCGGCAGGCGATCTCGCCGCGGTTGGCCACCAGCAGGGTGTCGAACTGGCGGGTACGGGTGTGCGGTGTCTGGCTCATGAGCGTCGCTCCGTGTCGGCTGACGTCTTGGTTGAAGCGGCGGTGTCGTCGACCCAGGCGGGGCGGCGCTTCTCGAAGAAACTGGATAGGCCTTCCTGACCCTCGGCACTGACGCGCAGCTCGCTGATCACGCCGCAGGTGTGCTCGCGGGTGGCCTTGCTGTCGGGCTCCCGGGCGACCTCGAAGAGCAGCGCCTTGGTGGCGCGCTGGGCCTGGGGCGAGCCGCCGAGCAGGGTCTCGAGCATGGCGTTGACCGCGTCATCGATCACGTCGAGGCCGACGATCTGGTGGGCCAGCCCCAGTTCCAGCGCCTGATCGGCATCGATCACCTCGGCGGTGAGCGCGAAGCGGCGCATCTGGCGCGCGCCCAGGGCACGCTGCACGTAGGGGCTGATCACCGCGGGCGACAGGCCGATCTTGACCTCGGAGAGGCAGAACCTGGCCTTGTCGGAGGCGATGACGATGTCGCAGCAGGCGGCCAGGCCCACGGCGCCGCCGAAGGCCGCGCCCTGCACGCGGCAGATCGTGGGGCAGGGTAGGGTGTCCAGGCGGTGCATCAGCTGCGAGAGCTTGCGCGAATCGGCCAGGTTGCCCTCGAAGTCGTACTCGACCATGCGCTTCATCCAGTTCAGGTCGGCCCCGGCGGAGAAGCTTTTGCCCTCGGAGCCCAGCACCACCACACGCACGTGGCCGTGGTGGGCGTCGTCGTGGAGAGTGTCGAGATGCGCGTTGAGCTCGGCGATCAGGCTGTCGTCGAAGGCGTTGTGCACCTCGGGACGGTTCAGCGTCAGCCAGGCGACGCCGCGATCGTCGATGTTCAGCTGGGAAAATGTGTCGTTTGATGACATATCAGTACCCTTGATTCGTCTCTGCAGGGGACGGTTCGGTATTCCGGCTCTGCTGTGGGACGGCGATTGTCCTGCCTTCGATTCGACCCCGCCGTCGCGAGCTAAAGCTGCTCCTACAGAAAACCTACATCCGGAATACGCCGAAGCGCGTTTCCTGCACCTCGGCATTCATGGCGGCGGCGAGCGACAGCCCCAGCACATCGCGGGTCTGCAGCGGGTCGATCACGCCGTCGTCCCACAGCCGCGCGCTGGCGTAGTAGGGGTGGCCCTGGTGCTCGTACTGGTCGCGGGTGGGGGCCTTGAAGGCTTCCTCCTCTTCGGCCGACCACTCACGGCCCTCGCGCTCGTGCTGGTCGCGCTTGACCTGGGCCAGCACGCCGGCGGCCTGTTCGCCGCCCATCACTGAGATGCGGGCGTTGGGCCACATGAACAGCAGGTTGGGATCGTAGGCGCGGCCGCACATGCCGTAGTTGCCGGCGCCGAAGCTGCCGCCGATCAGTACGGTGAACTTGGGCACCTTGGCGCAGGCCACCGCGGTGACCAGCTTGGCGCCGTGCTTGGCGATGCCTTCGTGCTCGTACTTGGAGCCGACCATGAAGCCGGTGATATTCTGCAGGAAGATCAGCGGGATCTTGCGCTGGGCGCAGAGCTCGATGAAGTGCGCGCCCTTGACCGCGGATTCGGAGAACAGCACACCGTTGTTGGCGACGATGCCCACCGGGTAGCCGTGGATATGGGCGAAGCCAGTGACCAGGGTGTCGCCGTAGTAGCGCTTGAACTCGTCGAAGTCGGAGTCGTCGACGATGCGGGCGATGACTTCACGCACGTCGTAGGGCTTCTTGAGGTCGGTGCCGACGATGCCGTAGATCTCGGCCGGGTCGAGCCGCGGCGGCTTGGGTGCCTGCATGGCGAGCTGGCCACGCTTCTGCCAGTTGAGCCGCGAGATGCAGCCGCGCGCCAGCTGCAGGGCGTGGGCGTCGTTCTCGGCGTAGTGGTCGGCCACGCCGCTCACCTTGCAGTGCACGTCGGCGCCGCCCAGGTCCTCGGCGCTGATGCTCTCGCCGGTGGCGGCCTTCACCAGCGGCGGGCCACCCAGGAAAATGGTGCCCTGCTGCTTGACGATGATCGACTCGTCGGCCATGGCCGGCACGTAGGCGCCGCCGGCGGTGCAGGAGCCCATCACCACGGCGATCTGCGGGATGCCTTCCGCGGAGAGGGTGGCCTGGTTGTAGAAGATGCGGCCGAAGTGGTCGCGGTCGGGGAACACCTCGTCCTGGCTCGGCAGGTGGGCGCCGCCGGAGTCGACCAGGTAGATGCACGGCAGGCGGTGCTTGCGGGCGATCTCCTGGGCGCGGATGTGCTTCTTCACCGTCATCGGGAAGTAGGTGCCGCCCTTGACCGTGGCATCGTTGGCGACGATCACGCACTCCACGCCAGAGACGCGGCCGATGCCAGTGACCACGCCGGCGGCGGGAATTGGGCTGTCATAGGTGTCGTGGGCCGCCAGCGCCGAGAACTCGAGGAAGGGCGAACCCTCGTCGAGCAGATGGTCGATGCGGTCGCGCACGAACAGCTTGCCGCGGGACTCGTGACGGGTGCGGGCCTTCTCGCCGCCGCCCTGGCTGATCGCCGCGGTCAGCTCGCGCAGTTTCATGACCTCGTGGCGCATCGACGCCTCGTTGGCCTGGAAGACATCGCTGCGTGGATTGATCTGGGTGTTCAGGATGCTCATGGAAAGATCCTTGCTGTTCGTCTTCGAAGCAGGGTAGTGCTTCGCGGGCGGTGCGTCTTTGGTGGTTCTGTTCTGCAGGAGCCACCTACCTTGTTGGAGCGCTCGGCTCGGCCTCCAGTCGCGAGCTGAAGCTGCTCCAACATTAGAAAAAACGCTGTTGGAGCGCTCGGTTCGGCGTTCCGACTCCGCGTCGCGACTGGCGGCGTCAGGCGCCTCGGCGGAGGCTGCCACGTTGGCAATGTTGTCAGC